>NZ_BAJV01000010.1 GCF_000613885.1 Asaia prunellae JCM 25354
AAAATCCGGATCGCCCTGACATATTGAACAGACCGGTCGTGACTTATGCACAGGAAGACCGGGAACCTGTACGCCGCTTTCGCGCTGCCTTCTTCACGATCTGCGTGAAGAGAAGATATCATGGTGATACCTGCGTTCCCCCCACCGGATGCCGAAGAAGTTATTGCTCACGGCAAGCCGACAGATAATGAGCTGCTTGCTTATTATCGTTCAGAGATCCGGTTTGAGACGGAAACAGTCAATAGCCGTGTTCAGGCTTTGCTGAGTTCGCAGGCCTTTTTGGTGATCGCCTATGCGACAGCCATGACAGGATCGACAACGCGCTGGGGCGACCATATGGCTATTCTCATTCCTCCACTGCTTTCTCTCCTCGGCTTCATGCTCACGCTCATGGCCTTACCGGGGATCAGAGCGGGCTATGCAGCTATTGGTAAATGGGACGAGAAGGAACAAAGCCTTCACCGGCAATGCCCCAATCTCTCCGAATTCACGCTTGCGAAAAGCGATGAAGATGCACGAGCGATGACCCATCGTGCCCGGCGTGGCAGAATGTTCGCCCATCAGGCCCCCTTGGTCTTCCTGATTGCCTGGGCGATTTTTGCGCTTATTCCCTTTTATCTTTACCGGGGCCTGTGGCTCACAAACCTATAGGGCAAAGAGGCAGAAGCTGTTCCTGTACCGGCTTGTACTCGGGACATGCTGAATTCAGGTTCCTAGTTGTGCAAGGCACTGGAAACCTGGACGGGCATAAGACACGCTACGCGTTCATTCATATCTAGGCTGAACCGCGCCAGACGGAGAATGCCCGATGGAATCAATATATCCTCCATGGGGGACTGGATATATTTGATCGATGCCTGAGCTGCAAAATGCGTAAACTGTACATTGGCAGTGGTACTCACCGTGCGATACGCGACAGGCCCGGCAACGGTTACTAATGTTTTCTTCTGTGCCGACGCATTGAGAGAGGCTGGCAGGGCTTTTGTTCGTATTGACAGAACAGAGGGAGAATTATCCCCTGTATCAAGAACGGCCATCTTCTCTGTGCCATCAAGAAGATAAGGGAAAAGAAGTCGAAACTCGACGCCGGCTATCGCTGAGCTGGCACGCAGAGGGTCGCGACAGTCAAAAGGCGCATGCGTGCCGAACCGGATTCTCTGGCTATCAATGGTAAGATGTCTGAGTTGCCCGAGTTGCGCCAGACCGAGTACCGGCCGCGGGAAGGCGGAGACTGAAAAAAGCTGGTTTCTCAGGATTGTTTTTCCAAGTTTGATTTCGGGAACGATCACGAAATTGGCCTGTATATTCTGGCTGAATCCGTCTGATATGCGTGATGATCTGGCGATAACGGGTAAATGAAAACGTGCGACGTAAGAAGCCGGAATCATCCCGTTCGCGCTGCCTGTATCAAGGACGACCCATTCTGAGGTGCCAAACAGGTTTGCCTGTACCTCCACATCGATCGCACGTTGCCCGTCCACGCGATTCCCCGAAGAGCGCAGCGGTAATTGCTCATCATCCGACGGCAGGATGGATTGTTCCGGGACTTTTGACGCTGGAACGAGAGGCGTGATCAGCGTGAGATTGGGGAATTTCAGATTGGGAAGTTTGAAAAACGCCCGTGTTGGAGCGAAATAGGTCCGTTCGAGCCAGGCACCATGATTGATCCACCCTGGAACATCGCCGCGCAGGAGAAAATTCCCGCGTCTGATCGACTCGCCCAGCAGCAGGATCGCATTGATTTCATGAGATGTATCCGCATGTCGACCGACATCGCGTAATCCTCGGTCAAGTGCGGCATCTGAAGCACGAAAATCGCCGTTTATGCGCGCAAGACCGGCGTCTGCCAGATCGACCAGGTATTGATCGATAGCTGAGTATGGTGATCTAGCCAGTATTTCTGCACGGATAGTGAGCAGGCCCGGGCGGTCGCCAGCTTCGATTGACTTGAAGATGCCAGGCTTGTCTACGGGATTGATCACGGGATCGGTAACAGGTGGCAACCCTTCATACATGACGTCGAAGCCCTGCACGGCAGGTGCCGCCTTTGCTGCATTGCCAGGCAGCAGGGCCAGGCAGGTGCAGAACATAATGGTCTTTTGGGGTGTTTTCATGGTGATGGGCTCCGATGAGGATTGTTCATCAGGTGAGCCCATGTGGTTTTGTTGCAATACACTTTGCTGTCAGGGTGACAGTCTGCCGGGCGCGCGCTGTAGTCTCAGGTCAGGATGATCTGACGTCCCGCGCCGTAAATATGATAAAGCGAGCTTGCAGGCATATACTCGACCAGCCTGTCACCTTCTGCATCGATGTGATCGATCCAGCCCCTTTCAGGGAGGGGGGAGCAAACTGTTCCAGAAAATCATTTGCGAATGACGCTGACGCATCTGAATGATTGCCCAAGAGCCCATTCGTATGAAGAAGTCGCAGAAGTTCGGTCTGCGCCCAGATCCTGGCCGAACGTTCGAGCGGGATGCAGTGATCGGTCATGCTTTCAAGCACCATATGGCGTGCATGGTCGCAGCCATGGCTGAACCCGGCATTGAACAACCGGGTGGAAGCGTCTGCTATCCACAAGGCGTCCTCATTCCTGCAATGGCCCAGACGTGCATATTCCTGCAGAAGCCACGACCACTCAAAGAGGTGACCCGGCTGAACCTGATTGTCTCCGAAGTCTTTGAGAGGCCGCCAGTCCGGGGCGAAGAATTCAAGCAGCAAGCCGCTGCGCGGGTCGATCAGCCTGGTTTTGGCGAGATCGACGAGCGCGGTCGCGCGGTCGAGAAAGAAACTGTCTCCTGTTGCCTCGAAAACAACGAGATAGGCTTCGAGCAGATGCATATGCGGGTTCTGACTCCGCATGGTTCCGTTGTCAGGGATAGCGTCAAGATAGCCCCCATTGGAGGCCGAAAAGATCTGGTCGATTTCTTCCGCAATCTGGCGTGCCATGGCCCTGTCTTCGGGACGGTTGGCGTAGCGTATGGCCCAGCCATAGGCGAAGAGAATGAAGGCATGCGCGTAGAGGTCGCGCTTTGTCTGTGCTGCACGATCTGTCGCGGCTATTGAGAAAATCCAGCCGGGCTGTCCATCGACGCCGTGATAGCGACGCTCTACCCCGTCCAGACAATCCAGAGCCTGAGTCCCTGCATCATGGACGCCATCAAGTGCAGCACGACAGAAGGTGGAAATCTGTCTGGCCTGCACCATCAGGCGCAGAGCCTCGAGAGGGATCGGGCGTGCCGCCCAGTCCAGTCTTTCATGATAGAGTCCACGCTTGCGGTCGAAGCCCGCTTCGCTCCACAAGGGGAGGGCCTGACCGAAAAGCCAGTCACGCCAACGAATTTGCGTTTCGGAAGTCGTGTCTTCGATACTGCGCGTCATATCACCCAGATTTCAAACTTGTCCGGCGAGCGTCTCGTCCGGGCCTTTCTCGGCCTTCATCTTTCTGACGATCGATGTAGTCGAGCGACCAGATACCAGATCGGCCAGCACGACGCGACCACCATAGGCTTTGACGATGTCGCCTCCTATGACCTGATCTTCAGTGTAATCGGCACCTTTGACCAGAATATCGGGTCTCAGCGCGTTGATCGTCTCATAAGGCGTATCTTCATCAAAGATCACCACAAGATCGACATCGCGCAATGCACCCATGACCGTGGCGCGGGCGCGTTCGTCCTGTAACGGCCTTTCTGCGCCCTTGAGCCTGCGCACCGATTGATCACTGTTAAGAGCGACAATCAGTTTGTCACCTTCCTCTGCTGCGGCTCGAATCAGGGCGATATGGCCAGGGTGCAGCAGATCAAAGCAGCCATTGGTAAAAACGATTTTGGCGCCATGGTGACGCCAGGCTTCGATGATGTTCTGAGCCTCAGCCAAAGAGGCGATGACGCCATCCTTGTCTATTTTCAGTTTCAGCGCCGCATTCAGTTCTCCACGTGATACGGTAGCTGTGCCTAGCTTGCCGACGACGATTGCGGCGGCATTTGTTGCTATTACCATGGCCGTCTGCAGATCTGCCTTGGCCGAGATCATGGCAGCTATGGTTGCTACAACTGTATCGCCTGCCCCGGAAACATCGAAAACCTCGGATCTTGGCACGTGGGCATGAGTCATGCGGCCATTACGCTCAAGCAGAGTCATACCTTCTTCGGAACGTGTCACCAGTACGTCGCCGCCGAATTGCTCCTGAGCGGCGAGAGCTGCGAAATGGATTTCCGTATCACTTCCGACAGGTAGTCCGGTCGCGGCAGATAGCTCCTTGCGGTTCGGGGTAATGAGCTGCGCGCCTCTATAGACAGAGAGATCCTTGCGTTTTGGGTCAACCACCACGGGAATACCCCGCAAATTGGCAGCCCGGATAACCGCCTGAAGTACCTCGTCGCTCAGAACCCCCTTGGCATAGTCCGAGCAGACCACGACATCGGTGTTTTCAAGTGCGCGCAAGGCGGAAGCAATCAGTTTTTCCTGGATGACAGGCGCTACAACAGTAGAGGTTCATCATCGATTCGTACGATCTGTTGACGGCCACTGAGCACGCGCGTTTTGGTAATGGTTACCCAGTTTTCATCGTCGACCAGATAATCAAGCGAAATCGTGCTCTGTCGCGTTATGGCGTGTCGGAGTTCCCGGGCAGAAAGATCCTGCCCCACAAGACCGACGAGGCTGACAGCGCAACCGAGTGCAGCAGCATTCATGGCTACATTGGCTGCGCCACCCGGTACGGAACTGTGCTTGGCACGCAGGAGGACAGGTACGGGCGCTTCGGGTGAGATCCGGTCGACAGAACCGTGAACATAACAGTCGAGAAGCAGATCCCCGATGATCAAGACCCTGCCAAAAGTGAAGTCGTTAATCATCTGGCTTCCCCGGGAGATCGTTTGCTACCCGATATTGTTTCAGTCACGATAAATCCTTCGGATATCAGCTGCCCTCCTAGTCCTGCCAAAGCCGGGGCGGAATGACAATCCTCGCCTGATCAGCCGAAAATGGTTGCCGGATTCGCTTTCACAAGAACGAAAAGGGAAAGAAGAGATGAAGAGAGAGCTGGAATCATTTCAGTTCTGCGCTATCGTGCCGTCATGAATCCCCTTATCTCCCTGCTTGTGGTTTCTTGATGCGCGCAGTCCTTGCCCTCGTACTTCTTGCCGGGTTTGGCGTTTCACAGGCTTATGCCTTGCCGTCCTTTCTTGAGAAATTCCTGCCGCGACCGCCGCCATCGCCCAGTCATCCAGTAATCCCTGCGGTGCCGCCTGCCAGTGTGGTACAGATTCCTGCTCAGGCTGCCGTGCCCGATGGTACGCCAGCCTTGCCTCCGGTTCTGGTGCAGTCAGGGCCGCTTTCTTTTGCTCCGCTGGTACAGCGTGTGATTCCGGCTGTCGTGAATATTGCTATCACTCAGATCAGCTCGGAAGGAGGAGGGAAAGTACCTGCCCAGATCAAGGGTACACCTCTCGAAAAGCGTTATCGCGAGAAAATGCAGCGCCATCAGGAGGAGATCCTGGGAGCCGGGTCGGGATTTATCGTCGACCCTTCAGGCATCATTGTAACGAATGATCATGTGGTGGGTGATGCGGATAATGTGACTGTCTCGCTTTCGAACGGGCAGGAGCTGCCAGCGAAGCTGATAGGGGTGGATGCCCTGACCGATATTGCCGTCATCAAGGTCGAATCACCCAAGCCGTTGCCTTACGTAACCTGGGGTGACAGCCACAAGGTGAGTGTGGGGGACTGGATTCTTGTGGCAGGTAACCCCTTTGGATTTGGGTCATCTGTCAGTGCCGGTATCGTCTCAGCGCGTGGACGTGACCTTGGGGCGGGATCACTCGATGATTTCCTTCAGCTCGATGCACCGATCAATCCGGGTAATTCCGGGGGACCCGCTTTCAATATGCGTGGTCAGGTCGTTGCGGTGAATGCAGCAATGGTTTCACCGGCAGGAGGGTCAGTGGGAATTGGTTTTGGTATTCCGTCCGAAATCGTTGCGCCGATTGTTGATGAAATCCGCCGTACGGGTCATGTCGATCATGGGTGGCTTGGTGTGACGCTTGATGATGGCGACGGTTCGGTTGTCTTGGTCGATGTCGATCGCAACGGTCCGGCGCAGAAAGGCGGGCTGATGAAGGGCGACAAGATCATGGCCATCAATGACGCGACAGTCGAGAACGGACGCGCCCTGCTGAGGATTGTGGCAGCAGGCAAGCCTGATAATGCTGTTACATTCAGGGTTGTTCGCAAGGGCAAGACAATTATGGTCACCCTGCCTATCGGAAAACGTCCGGCAGATGCGGATGAATGAGCAGAGAACCTGCTCTTGGCTCTTTCTTCTCGCGCATAACTGAAAGATAATGACGTCACCGTAAAGTGAGGGTGGCGACATGTGTACCTGCCGGCACCCCTCGAAGCCAAGGATTGACCATGCGTATTCTGCTTGTCGAGGACGATCCAACCGTCAGAAGCTTCATCGTGAAGGGACTGAAGGAGACGGGACACCTTGTCGAGGAAGCTGATAATGGAAAGGATGGTCTGTTTCTTGCCGTTAGCGAGAATTTCGATATCGTAATTCTCGACCGTATGTTGCCCGGTGGCATTGACGGTTTGCGTATTCTCGAAACGCTACGCGCACAGAACAATGCTACCCCCGTTCTGCTTCTTTCTGCTCTGGCCGATGTTGACGAGCGTGTTGCTGGTCTCAAGGCTGGTGGCGACGACTACATGACCAAGCCCTTCGCTTTCTCCGAGCTTCTGGCTCGTGTAGAGGCTCTGGCCCGTCGTGGCAGTGCCGAGCAGGCACCGCAGACCAAGCTGGTCGTCGCTGATCTGGAAATGGATCTGCTCTCCCGCACAGTAAAGCGGGGCGAAGAGAGGATTGACCTTCAGCCACGAGAGTTTCGTCTGCTGGAGTTTCTGATGCGTCATGCCGGTCAGGTCGTAACCCGTACCATGCTGCTGGAGCGGGTCTGGGATTATCACTTTGACCCGCAGACAAACGTGATTGACGTGCATGTCTCGCGTCTGCGTCAGAAAGTTGACAAGCCTTTCGAGACCGCACTGATCCACACGATTCGTAATGCAGGTTATATCCTGCGCGCCAACTAAACAGGATCTCCGGTTTTCATGAGGTTCAGCCTGTCGCGCTTTCCCATGCTTCGAATGTGGTGGAAGCGCGCCTGGCGCTTTCGCTCGGCAGGTCTTGGATTCTCGCTTGGTTACGGGCTGGTCTTTGCCCTGTCGGCCACGCTTTTTCTGACTTTCCTGTGGTGGCATACAATCGGTGCTCTTGAGCGGGAAGTCGGTCAGGCGGTCGATGCCGACGCCCATGGTCTTGCTGAACGCTGGATGCAGGGTGGTTTGCCCAGCCTGCAACGGGCCATTCAGGATCGCCTTGATCAGGATGTCGAGGATCAGGATCTCTATCTTCTGATCACGCCGGGGGGGCAGCGCCTTGCCGGAAACATGCCCTCATGGCCAGAGGCCGTCCAACGAGCCGATCGCTTCTATACGCTGAAGATCAGCCGGGCCGGAAACACGACTTCAGCTGCCATGCACGCTTACGTGCTGCCTGACGGGCTGCAATTGCTGGTAGGGCGCGATATCAGAGGGCGCGATATCCTGCGTCGCGTCCTGACAGAAACCTTTATCTGGTCCTGGCTCATGGTAACGGCGCTGGCGATCGGAGGAGCATGGGTCGTACGGGGTATTTTCAGCCGTATTCTCACTTCAATCGCCCGGACTACGACGGCTCTGGCCAATGGTGATATGCGACAGCGCATGCCACTCGTCGGGAACGAGGTCGATCTGGTGGCGCATTCGATCAACCGGATGCTGGATCGCATTTCCAAGTTGATGGAAGGGGTGAAGCAGGTTTCCAACTCGATTGCCCATGATCTGCGTACGCCGATCACGCGTGCCCGCAATCGTCTGGAAGATGCTGCACTGCACGCCAGAACCACAGAAGAGATGCATGAGGCAATCTATCGTGCGGTGGCGGATCTCGATCATGTCACCGCAGTTTTTGACGCGCTTATGCGTATTGCCCAGATCGAGGCAGGGGCAAGACGGGCTGCATTCGAGACAACTGACCTCATTACGCCTCTTCGTGATATTGCTGAGCTTTACGACGCAACGGCAGAAGAAGCCGGATTGCAGGTTTCTCTCGACCTGCCGCAACGGCTTATGTTTTTCGGGGATGCAAGACTGATCCAGCAGGCTGTGGCGAACATGATTGATAACGCCATCAAGTTTTCGCCCCCTGAAACAACGGTGACCTTGCGTGCCAGCGTATCCGGTACTCTGGTGCGTATCAGCGTGACGGATGAGGGGCCGGGCATGTCGGAGGAAGATCTTGCCCGCGCATCCGAACGGTTCTTTCGTGCTGATCAGGCGCGTAATACGCCTGGAGCAGGGCTTGGTCTGTCGCTTGTCCAGGCTGTGGCCCAGCTTCATGGAGGCAGTCTGGTGCTTGAGCCGCTTCAGCGTGGACTACGTGTGGTGCTCAGTCTTCCTGTTGAGGAAAATACCCTCACCTGAGGCGCTTCCTCCTGATAGTTGACGACTTAAACAAGTTTCATGCGTCGCCCACGATGAGGCAATATGGACCTTAATAGTAGGGATTGCATGACCCAAATGGCTTGTGCACTATTCTGCCTGACATGCATTCTTGGCCTGCCCGGTGTTGCCAAGGCTGGAAACAGCGCGTCACCTGTAGTGACATCAGTCCGACCTGAAGCTGTTCCCATGGCAGTTACCAGCGATACGCTGGATTATTGCAAAAGCCTCGCACGCAAGGTGCACCGTAGATTGAGACAGTCGGTAATGGCACCGGCTCCTGTAGTGAGCCAGGTTATCTATCTGGAGCGTGAAGGCGAGCTGCTTTGTGCGCATGGTCACCTGCGCTTGGGTATTACTCAGGAGAGACGCGCCATGGTTGCTCTCATGCGCTCGTGAAGATTCAAAACATCTCCTGCTCACTATCGTTTGCCGGTGGTTCGGAGTAATCCAGTCTCGCGTTTGATGCAGCATTGCCGGACAGTTCTGGCGTGTGTTTGACGATGGATGACCGGCCATGACGATGATCGCTGTTCTCGACAAGGTGCCCGGCATATCGGATCACCATGCCGCCTTCTTTGAAGCGCTTCGGTGCGCTGGCTTTGCGGGTGAGATCGAGATCGGTCATGATACACGTCTTGTCCATGCTACTGACAACTCAATTTATCAGCGTCATCCCGAAGCCGTTGTGTTTCCGAAACACCAGGACGATCTGGTCTGTCTGGCACGCTTGGCGGGGCAGATGGAATGGAGATCTGTGGTGCTGGCGCCACGCGGTGGCGGAACGGGGACCAATGGTCAGTCTCTGACCGATGGAGTTGTGGTTGATCTCTCCCGGCATATGAACCGTATCCTGGAGATCAATACTGAAGAAAAATGGGTGCGCGTTGAACCGGGCGTCGTGAAAGATCAGCTCAACGCTGCCATTGCACCACATGGTCTTTTCTTTGCCCCTGAATTATCGACCTCCAATCGCGCCACGATCGGCGGAATGATCAGTACTGACGCAAGCGGGCAGGGTAGTTGCACCTACGGCAAGACGCGTGATCATGTTCTGGCGCTTTCCACAGTTCTGCTCGGCGGTGAAATACTACAAAGCGAAAAACTTGATGATGCCGAACTCGCAGCCCGGCGGCAGGGGGGCAGCCGTGTTGCGCAGATTCATGACTGCGTTGCTGGTATTTACGAGCGGGAAAAAGAGACAATCGGGCAGGTTTTTCCCAAACTTAATCGGTGTCTTACCGGTTATGATCTGTATCATCTGCGTGACGATACAGGTCGGTTCGATCTTACTTCCCTGATCTGCG
Source organism: Asaia prunellae JCM 25354 (assembly GCF_000613885.1). Lineage (GTDB taxonomy): Bacteria > Pseudomonadota > Alphaproteobacteria > Acetobacterales > Acetobacteraceae > Asaia > Asaia prunellae. Next base: position 9,852 of record NZ_BAJV01000010.1, read on the forward strand.
GTTCGGAAGGAACACTGGGTTTTCTGGCAGAGGCAAGGCTCAATCTTCTTGTCATTCCGCCGCACAGCATATTGGTCAATATCCGCTATGACAGTTTCATGGATGCGCTGCGCGATGCCCGGGCGCTGATCGGTTTCAAGCCTTTATCAATCGAAACGATCGATTCCAGGGTGCTGGGTCTGGCCATGCAGGACTTCGTCTGGAATTCGGTTGAAAGCTACTTTCCCGAAGATGAAACCGGTCCTGCCAGAGGGGTCAATCTGGTTGAATTCGCCGGGCATGATGAAAGGGCCTTGCGTGAGAAGGTGGAGGTTTTTCTCGACCATCTGAGGGGTGATCAGACTGTGTCGCGTCGCGGGCATACGCTGGCTGAAGGACGCAAGGCTGTGTCGCAGGTTTACGCCATGCGCAAACGGGCTGTTGGCTTGCTGGGAAATGTCCAGGGTGAGGCCCGTCCACAGCCGTTTGTTGAGGATACGGCGGTCCCACCGGAACGGCTGGCTGATTTTATCGCCGAATTCCGCGCCCTGCTCGACTCCCATGGTCTTGATTACGGCATGTTTGGCCATGTCGATGCTGGCGTGCTGCATGTGCGCCCGCTTCTTGATATGCGCCATCCCAAAGACGCAGCCCGTATTCGTCCGCTCAGTGATGCCGTTTTTGCCCTGACCCGTCGTTATGGTGGGCTTCTTTGGGGAGAACACGGCAAAGGGGTGCGTTCGGAGTATGTTCCCGAGATTTTTGGCTCTCTTTACCCGTGTCTTCAGCAGATCAAGGCGGCTTTCGATCCGCATGATCAGCTCAATCCCGGCAAGATCGCCGCACCGGAAGCGATCGCCCGTCCTCTTCTGCGTGTTGATTCCGTACCGATGCGCGGCGCGCAGGACAGGCAGATTCCTGATCCGGTATGGAAGGGCTTTGGCACGGCGATGCATTGCAACGGCAATGGCGCCTGTTTCAATTACGATCAGGACGATCCGATGTGTCCGTCCTGGAAGGCCACACGCGACAGGCGGTTCTCGCCGAAAGGCCGTGCCTCGCTCCTGCGTGAATGGCTGCGTCTTCAGGCGGAAGCAGGCAAGGACGTTGGAGCGCTGGAGCAGTCACATCCGTCTCTGGGACAGCGTCTGGGCGCTTTATTCCATCGTCGGGCCGCCGCACCACGCGATTTTTCACACCAGCTCTACGATAGTCTTGCGACCTGCCTCGCATGCAAATCCTGCACGAGCCAATGCCCGGTCAAGGTAGATGTCCCTGATTTCAGGGCACGCTTTCTCAATCTCTACCACCAGCGTTATGCGCGACCGTTACGCGATTATGTGGTGGGTATGATCGAATATACGCTGCCACTCATGGCTCGTTTCGCACGGCTCTATAATGCAGGCGCACGGCTCCCTGTTGTCCGGTCGCTTGGCAAACGATTGTTTGGTCTGGTGGATATGCCTTCCATGCAGGGGGCAGAGCTGGCTGAGATCTGTCGTATCTGGGAAGTGGAAGCGGCCCGTCCCGAACGGCTGGCAGCGCTTTCGGCAGAAGAAAAAGCGCGCAGTGTGATACTGATGCCTGATCTGTTCACGCGTCATTTCGAGACACCTCTTATCTGCGCCTTGATCGAGCTAGTGTCGCGATGCGGTTATCAGGTCTACCTGGCCGAGAGTCTGGCCTGCGGCAAACCTCTGCATGTGCATGGCTTTCTCGGGATGTTTGCCAGTCAGGCACGGCGCAATGCATCATGGCTGCGTGGGCTCGGCGCATCCGGCGTGTCGATTGTCGGGCTCGATCCGGCCATGACGCTCATTTACCGGCAGGAATACCGCAAGATTGCGGGCATTGAGGCGCTGCCTGCGGTATTGTTGCCGCAGGAATTCCTGCTCAAGGCTTTGCCGGAGCGTAATACGCCTGATATCGGCAGGGCCTCCGAGACGCAGCACGTGTTTCTCGGCCACTGCACGGAAAAGACCGCGCTCGCCGGCTCGGGCAATGACTGGCAGGCCCTGTTTGCACGCGTGGGCTGAATCTCAGGCTCGAAAAGACAGGGTGTTGCGGCATGTCCGGCACCTTCGGTCATGAGGCCCGTAATGCCGAAACCTCACGCGTTATTTTCGAGCAATCCTGGGGAATGCATCTCGATCGGGATAGCAGACAGCGTTTTCTGGCCAGTGGCTATTCCTGCCGCAGTCAGGTGAAGCGTTTCAGGGGGATGAAGCTTGATCACCCTCTGGTGGTATTGCTCGAAAGACTTCGAGGTGAGGCTCTCCAGTCCTGAGGGACAACGCCTTCAACCCTGACAATAACGTGACATAATCACCACAGAATTTTCAGGCAGACCTCACGGCTGCAGCGATCGATTGACAGTTCAGGCCCGAATTTCCTAACGACCTTTGGTGCAATTAAGAAACATTATCAATTGCACCAAATATCTGTCGTATTATCCGGGAAGACTATGTCCGCCACGTATCGTGCTACCCTGTACCTGTCTGCGCTTGTCTCGTTTCCCCTGTCCGGGGGTGCCCCGGTCTGGGCTGCAGAACAGAGGCCGGACGCGTCTGCAAAACCTGCTCAGGGCTTGACCCCGCAAAAACAGGCCGTGTCGAAACAGGCGGCGAATGTGCATGAAACAATCCGCGTTTCAGCCAGACGTAGTGGTTTTCTGCCTGCAGCAGCGAGCAGCGCAACCAAAACCTCTACGCCGCTTGAACTGACACCACAGAATATCACGGTCATCACGCAGGAGCGTATGAGCGTCCTCAATGCGCGCAGCCTTTCCGAGGCGGTACGTTATGCGGCTGGCGTGTCCGATTACGGATCGAAGGACGACCCTCGCGGCTATTTCGGAACGATCCGTGGTTTTACGCCCGATATCTATCTCGATGGCACGCGTGCGCCCGATGCCAGTACCTCGCAGAGTTTCAGCATAGAGCCCTGGGGACTGGAGGAAATGGACGTACTGCGCGGCGCGTCTTCCGCCCTGTATGGGTCAGGGCAGTTGGGGGGCATCATCAATGCTGTCAGTAAGCGTCCTCATCCGGATCAGGTGAACGAACTCGATTTCCAGACCGGATCTTACGGGCGCGTTCAGGGAGCGGTGGATGTCGGTGGGGCGCTCAATAGCCGCAAGACACTGCTCTGGCGTTTCAACGGGTTAATCCGCAAATCCGATACCTATGCAAGGAATATTAAGAATAACGAGATCTACGTCGCGCCATCCCTGAGTTGGCGTCCTGACGACAAGACGATCGCCACCCTGCTGACCAGCTTCGAGCAGCTCGATGCCGGTTCAACGGCACAGTTCCTGCCTGCACGCGGCACGGTCCTGCCTTCGAAATGGGGGCAGATCGCCCGTAATTTTCTGAGCAGCGATGCCGATTATGACGTGTATTCCAAACGACAGGCGGCGGTGGGTTATAATCTGGTGCGTCATATCCTGCCGAACTGGACGATTACGCAGAACATGCGTTACGCGCATCTCGACGTGCTTTACCGCTTTGTCACTACCTCGTCTCTTTCGGCTGACCAAAAGAGCATCAACCGCACGGCGTTGAACCAGCAGGGTAATTACAACAACGTCACGCTTGATACGCGCTCTGACGTAGTGTTCCGTACCGGCCCGATCCACCATGAAATTCTGACGGGTATCGATTTTCGCAGTGATTTTCTGGCCAATCGTCGTGGCCAGCGTGCAGCCCCCGCGCTCAATCTCTACACGCCGGTTTATCGCGCCATTACCTGGCCCGGCTATGCCACCACTACCAGTACCAACGAGACCGAAACCGACACGGGGATCTATGCGCAGGAACAGGCCAACTGGCAGCGCTGGTATCTTACCCTGTCAGGCCGTGGTGATTTCACCGAAAGCATGACGGTGAATAACCTGACCAGCGTCCACACGCCGCAGAACAACAATGCCTTCACAGGGCGTGTCGGGCTGGTTTACCAGTCGGCCATCGGGCTGAACCCTTATGTTTCCTACGCCACCTCGTTCCAGCCTCAGGTCGGCACGACATTTGCCGGGGCAGCTTTCGTACCAACGACGGGCAAGCAGATCGAGGCCGGTTTGAAATACAAGCCCGTCACTCCGTTGCGTGGTGTTGATGATTTCATGCTCACGGCCGACTTCTTCAATCTGGTGCAGGATAATGTCCTGACCGCCGATCCGAATAATACGTCCTTCAGCGTGCAGACCGGGCGACAGAGAACGCGCGGTTTCGAGTTTGAAGGGGTGGGTCGTCTGCCTTACAAGATCGATTTCATTGCAAGCTTCACCTATCAGGACCCGCGTGTTCTGAAGTCGAACACGGTAAGCCAGATCGGGCAGCGGCCTGTCGCTATTCCCTCGCATATGGCCTCGTTCTTTCTGAAGCGCGATATCGCTTTCTCGGCGCTGTGGCAGGCTGGGCTTGGGGCGGGTATGCGCTATACGGGCAATACAGCGGGATCCATTCCCCTGACCTTTACCGTGCCGTCGCAGCTGGTCTGGGATCTTCAGGCCCATATTGACCGTGGTCGCACACGCATCCAGTTCAATGGCACCAATATTGCCAATCGCAGATATGTTGCGATGTGCACACGTGACGTTGCCTGCGCATGGGCGCCGGGTCGAGCCGTATTCGTTACCCTGTCACAGCGCTGGTAAGGCGCTGCGACAGGGAAGCAAGACGGATAATCAGGAGTGTGACAGGAAATCACCCGTATTAAGGCTGCGCTCGATATCCTCGAGCGAGCGGCCTTTCGTTTCGGGAATGCAGCGGCGAATGAAAAGCCAGCCAAGGCTTGTCAGTCCGGCGAAGAGAATGAATGTACCTGAAACTCCCATGATCTCGATGATTGACAGCGTGAGCATCGAGATCAGCAGGTCGAAAGACCAGTGTGAGACCGTAACCAGCCCCATTCCCTTGCCACGTACGGAGAGCGGAAAGACCTCAGCGCCGACAAGCCAGAGCGAGGCATTGATGCTGCCCAGTGTGCAAAGCACATAGAGCAGCAGCCCGGCTACAGCGAGGCTCTTGCCGATGCCTTGCGGATCGCCACCGAAAAAGACGAAGGCCAGCAGGATCAGGGCGAGAACGGAGCCAGGGAGGACCCGCAACATGAGGCGACGGCGCCCCCAGTGGTCGACGGCCCAGAAGCCGAAAATCGTGGCTACCGTGATGGTTACGCCGATGGCGATGGAAATCAGAAGGGCCGAATTACGGTCGAACCCGGCGCCAGCCAGAATGGTCGGGGCATAGGTGAGTACCGCGTTCGTGCCCGTCACCTGGCTGAACATCGCAAGCCCTGTCCCGGCAATAAGAGCGGGGCGCAGGCGCTTTGAAAAGAGCAGTTTCCAGCTTCCACGCTGCCCGGCCGCATCATGAATTTCAGCCATTTCGGCTTCCGGGTTTTCCTCCGGGCCGCGCAGGCTGCGTAAAATGGCGAGAGCCTCGTCTTTTCGGCCTTTTGACGCCAGAAAACGTGGGCTTTCCGGTAGAAAAATCAGGCCTATGAGAAGCATTAGCGCGGGAACAGCACCAAGCAGAAACATCATGCGCCAGTCGCCACCCCGGCTGAGCAGGCGAAGCAGCAGCGGGTTATCGCTGAGTGCCCAACCGATGAGCGATGACACCAGAACACCGCCGACAATGGCGAGCTGAAACAGCAATACCAGCCTGCCACGTCGGGCAGCGGGAGCCAATTCGGCAATATAGACCGGTACGATCTGGCTCGCCCCGCCAACAGCGAGGCCCAGAATAATACGCATGATGGTCAGTTCGGCTGGTGACATGGCCATGGCCGAACCGACGGACCCGAGCAGGAACAGCGCTCCTGCAAACCCTACCAGAGGCCGCCGACCCAGACGATCGGAGAGTGGTCCGGCACCAATACAGCCCAGAAGAGCCCCACCAACCATACCGGCAGCAATGGCCTGCTTGCCGAACGTATCGAGTGTAAAACTGTCGCCGAGGGTCAGGAGTGCGGCCGAGATGATACCCTGATCATAGCCGAACAGGACGCCAGCCAGCCCGGCCACGCAAGAGGCAATGAAAACCCTCCTTTGTCCTGTTGCCGAAAGAGCAGGGCTGGTCCTGCGTGAGGCAGGCAGGGGGGCGGCCAAAGTCATGATGAGTTCTCATCCCAGTCGAAAGGTTACGGTTCGGCTCTGGAAAGAGTGGGAGATAGTCTTGCATTTCGAAAGACAAGTTTTCGTGCTGAAAGATATCGTCTGACCGATCTACGTCGAAACGAGCGTCCCATCAGTATTTTATCATGAGAGCATCTAATATCACTTTTATGTGTGATTTTGTATCAATGGTGTGTTTTGCCGTATCGCTCAGTGATCCGGGCGTCGCCTTGGCGGTGGCGGGCTCGCCAGCGCCGGGTTTTCCGGCCAGTCATGGCGGGGGTAGCGGCCGCGCATGTCGCGTCGCATATCTGGCCAGCCTGTCTGCCAGAACGTCGCGATATCGGCGGTGATGGCTTGTGGTCTTCCTGCCGGTGAAAGCAGAGCGAATTGCAGCTTTACCTTGCCATGAGCGATGCGTGGCGTTTCTTTCAGACCATAGAAAGCCTGCGCTCGAGCGGAAATGGTCGGGATTGGCTCGCGATAATCGATTGAGGGCGCGGCACCCGGCAGGGCAAGACTTGTCGGTAATTCCTGATCAAGGCGTTTCAGCTGGGCATAATCGAGCCTCTGGCGCAGTAGCGACAGCAGATCGAGTGCCTGGATCTGCGAAATCCTGGTCATGCCGTCGATATAGGGCAGCAGCCAGTCTTCAAGCGTGGCTGCGAGGGTTTCGTCATCGGCCGCAGGCAGGGTCTCGTCGAGATGGAGGCGTGCTAGAGCAAGACGGGCGCGGAACTGCTGACAGGCTTCGCTCCAGTTAAGGCTGCCTGACAGATCGGCACGGATGCGCGAAAGTAGCAGGGACCGGATTTCTTCCGGATCGGCCGGGGCTGATCGATCGCGCAGCACCAGCCCACCAAGGCGCAGTCTTCTGCGGGCAATAACGTTACCTGTTGCCGTGTCGAGGGCCGTTTCGACCTGTTCTTCCGTTCTTGCGAGCAGGGTCGGGGGCAAAGTGTCGAGGTCGAGCGGTGCGGCCAGACAGATTTCTGTAGCGGTGCGCGTATGCAGTGATGGCGCGACGAGCAGTTTCTCACGTGCCAGCGGGTCGATGGCGCTGAGCCTTGCCGAGCCGCCTCCAGCCAGACGATAGCGGCCCGTTTCACCCGAGGCCATGGCAACCCGATCAGGGAAACCTGCTGCAAGAAGGGCTGCGGTACAGTCCGGATCAGGAGGCAGGCGCTGCGACAGGCCAAGACGTCTTTGATAGCGCTGGCTCGACTGGCGTATGCGCGCAAGACTCGCCCTGTCGGCTGCAGGATGATGCTCGGCTCCTTCTATCAGGGCGAGGCGCGACTGGATATCGGCTTGGATCGCAGGCGCGCGCTGTCCTGGTATGGGGCGCGGCCGCAACGGGTCGCGTTCTTCGAGCAGGGCAGCAAGTGCGGCGGCAGTGGCTTTTTCAACGGGTGTGCGGGCTGCGCACATCATGGCAGCCAGACGCGGCTGAGCACCCAGACGAGCCATGGCAGTACCGAGTGGTGTGACCCTTCCTGCCTTGTCCAGTCCACCAAGGGTCTGCAATAGGGCGATGGCGGCCTGTCTTGCCCCTGAGGGCGGGGCATCGAGCAGAGGAAGAGCATCGGGTTGTGTACCCATGATTTCCTGCCATGAGGCAGTATCAAGACAATGCCCTGCCAGATCGCTACTCAGGATTTCCGGCAGATCATGCTGGATCATGGCGCGCCCGGTGGCCTCGGTCCATAAACGCAGAGCGATGCCAGGTGCCTCGCGTCCCGCTCGGCCTGCGCGCTGTGTGGCCGTGGCGCGTGAGATTCTCACTGTTTCCAGTCGCGAAAGTCCTGAGCCGACATCGAGACGCGGTTCACGACGAAAGCCGCCATCAACAACCAGACGGACGCCTGGTACCGTCAGTGAAGTTTCGGCGATGGAAGTTGCCAGTACGACCTTGCGTCTGTCGGACGGTTTGAGAGCCAGGTCCTGCTCTTTTGTATCCAGTTCGCCATAGAGCGGGAGAATCAATGCATCCAGCCCGGCAAGGGCTGCGGCACAACGTCTGATTTCGGCAACACCCGGAAGAAAGGCCAGAAGATCGCCTTCTTCTTCAGCCATCATTCCGCGGATGCTCCGGGCCACGAGCTCTGGCAATTCACGCAAGGCGGTGAGATCGCGCTTGGTATGACGAATATCGAGAGGGAAGGCCCGGCCTTCACTTTCGACAAGGGCACCATCGAGCAGGGTCGTGAAAGCGCGTCCATCTGTTGTGGCCGACATGGCGACAAGGCGCAGTTCAGGCCTGAGAGTGCGTTGCAGATCGAGTGCAAAGGCCAGTGCCGTATCGAGATCGAGAGAGCGCTCATGCACTTCGTCAAACAGAATGGCGCCCACGCCTTCAAGAAGCGGGTCAGTCAGCAGGCGACGCAACAAAAGCCCTTCCGTCACGACCTCGATACGGGTGGTGGCGCAGACGGCAGAGTCCGTGCGTGTGCGGTACCCGACTGTTCTACCGGTTTCTTCTCCCAGCAGAGACGCCATGCGATGGGCGGCACCTCGCACAGCCACGCGACGCGGCTCCACCACCAGCAGCCTGTCGTCTTTACGCCAGGGGGCTTGTAAAAGATGAAGCGGCACCAAAGTCGTCTTCCCTGCGCCGGGTGGAGCGACCAGCACCGCATTGCGGCCTGAAGCCAGTACGTCCTGTAATTCAGGCAGGGCGGCCGAGACAGGAAGAACGGGAAGCAAAATGAGATTGGCGGGTAATACTGGACCGGTCATAATGACCTCTATGGCGCGTCCCTGGGGCGGTCGGCAATTCTCTTCTAACGATGCGATCGGTCTGATGCTGCGTAAGCTGTTTTTTCTTGTTCTGCTCCTGTCTTCTTTTGGCCATGTGCCTGTTTTCGCCGCCGAGAGCGATCCTGTTGTTTCCAGCCACGATACGGCAACGCTGGTCACTGATCGCGACAGTGTCGAGGCAGGAGCGACGCTTCATGTCGGGCTGCGTCTGCAACTCAAGCCCGGCTGGCATACCTACTGGCTCAATGCCGGTGATGCCGGTGAGCCGCCGACGCTCAAGGTAACCGCGAGTGGCGCCCTGACAGGACAAAGCGAGAGAATCGATTTTCCGACTCCTGTCCGTATCAGCGAAGGCGGCCTGATGTCCTACGCTTATACGGGCGATGTGCTGTTACCACAGGCGCTGAAGCTTGAAGGGCAGGGGGGAGCGGTCACGCTCAAGCTCACGCCGAATGGCTTGTCTGCGCGGCAACCTGCGTACCCGAGCAAGGCGATTTCGCGCTTGATCTGCCAGCGGGCAACGCCAAGGCAAACAGTTCTGCCCAGGCCCCGCTTTTTGTCCATGCAGCCCAGTCCAGCCCGATACCGTCGCCTTTTGCGGCGTCTCTTGCAGCGAATGGGCTACTCAGTCTGACGGGAAAGGGGCTCTCACCGGAGAGCGTCGAACGGGCGTGGTTCATGCCTTCCGAAACCGGATTGATCGATCAGGTAGCGCCGCAGAAGCTGAATGTCAGCGAGGGTGAGTTGACGCTTGCCCTTAACTGGGTCGATGCCGCACACAAGCCCGCGAGTCTTGAAGGCGTTGTTGTGGTGCAGGATAAGGCGGGCCAGCAGACGGCGCTCTGGATCAGGACAGTACAAGCCACAGGTGCTGCTTCCGGGAGCTCGGCCACGACACCGCCGGTGTCTGCGCCTTCCTCGCTCTGGCAGATGCTGCTTTTTGCGTTTCTGGGCGGGCTCATTCTCAATCTGATGCCATGCGTCTTTCCGGTTCTGGCCATGAAGGCCTTCTCTCTTGTTCGTCTGGGAGGGGGCAAGCGCCACGAGCAGATTACGAGCGCTCTGGCTTACACAACAGGGTGATGGGGAGTTTCGCTGCGCTGGGTGTGGCCATGATCTTGCTGCGCAGTGTCGGGTCTGCCGCTGGGTGGGGGTTCCAGTTCCAGTCCCCCATTTTCGTCATCAGCGTGGCCTGGCTACTGATCATGATGGCACTCAATCTTCTGGGTGTTTTTGAGTTCACGCTGGGTCGTATTGGCCAGGATGTTACGCCGCGTCATGGTGTGTGGGGCGATATGCTGACGGGTCTGCTGGCAGTGATCGTGGCCACACCCTGCACGGCTCCTTTCATGGGCGCTGCCATTGCTGCGGCCCTGAGTGGGCCGGCCTGGGCAGGACTCGTACTGTTTCTGGCCATGGGTTTTGGACTGGCATCTCCGTATATAGCGATTGCCACCATTCCATTCCTGGCTCGTCATATGCCAAAGCCAGGCGCCTGGATGGCGGTGCTTAAACAGGCCCTGGCTTTTCCTCTGCTTGGGACAGCGGTCTGGCTGTTCTGGGTTGCCTGCGTCCAGCGTGGTGCCATGATCCTGCCTGTAGGATTGGGGGGGGCTGTCGGGCTCGGTCTGGTGGCCTGGCTGTTCGGAACAACACAACGTCAGGCCATGATCAAGGGAGCAACGCCGGGCGTCATTATCGGGCGCATACTGGCTTTGCTTGTACTGGTCATCGCGGGAGCCAGTCTGGCACGGATCGATAATGGTGTCGCATCCGGTGGATTGGTGGAAACAAAGGCAGAAGCCGGCAGTGTCTCCTATTCGCCAGAGCGTCTCGCCGGGCTGCGTGAAGAAGGTAAACCGGTCTTTGTGGATATGACGGCGGCCTGGTGCATCACCTGTATGGTCAATGAACGCGTCGCACTGCAAACGGCACCTGTGCAGAAAGCCTTCAAAGCCCAGGGTGTCGTCTATATGAAGGGCGACTGGACCAACCGGGATGAAACCATTAGTGCCTTCCTGCGCGAGCATGGCCGCGATGGCGTGCCGCTTTACGTTTATTATGCGCCTCACAAGGACGGGAAGATCCTGCCGCAGATCCTGACGGTTTCGGGCGTGCTCGATGCGATCAGATGAGGAGGACCTTGTCAGGCAGTATCACCTGTCTCGGGTACCTTGTCTGAAGCGTTGCGCAAGGAATACACGATAAAGGACCGCCTGTTGTGCGTCTCTGGAAAGGCTGCTTCAGAGATGCGAGGCACCCATACCCGAGCCCATATACATATGACCGTGAGGTCTGCGATCTGATGGCGGCACGTCTTTTGAAGGCGAGCTGCCTGTCGAGGAAACAGGCCGAAGCAATCCGGCGCGGCTTTCATCGTCGTGTGGAAGAGGATGTGAACAGGCAGTCAGGGTCAGGAAAATGCCGCAGAGCGGGAGAAGGCGCATGATGATACCTCGGTCTTTTCCGTTAAATCTGCGCCTGAAATGCGGTGAGGCCAAGAAGCCGGGCCGCATGATCGTGTAACGCATTGCATCCTGCGCGCCTGTTACCGCTCAGATCCAGACATCCTCGTTCAGCTCTCGATAGCGCTCTATCCCGATCGTACGGATACGTTTGACGTCCTGATGGGGGGGAAGCCCGAAAATCGTCTTGTATTCACGAGTGAACTGGGAGGGGCTTTCATAGCCCACGGCAAAACCGGCATCGGCGGCAAGCCGGTCTTCACTCAGCATCAGGCGTCTGGCTTCCTGCAGGCGAAGGCGTTTGCGGTATTGTACGGGAGAAATTCCGGTCACTTCCTGGAATTTGCGATAGAAAGTGGATTGCCCCATCCCGGCAAGACGCGGGAGCCGGGTCATCTCGGTTTCCTCCATAAAGTTTGCACGCAGGAAAGCCAGAGTCCGATTGATGCGTGAGGCATCGCTTTTCTGGTCAGCGATTTCATGGAGGACGTGGCGCTGATCGCCCTGAAGGGTACGATAAATCAACTCCCGCTTGAGCATGGGGGCCAGAAATTTGCGATCCTGTTCGCTGTCGAGTGCGCAGAGCAGGCGGCGCAACACGTCCAGCAGATCGGGCGTAACCGGGCTCAATCCAAGGCTCGCACGCAATGGCGCCTGCAAGCCGGGATCTGCACGGGTCTGTGCAATGACTTCCGCAATTTCGGCCGGTTCGAATGCAATGCAGGCGGCCAGGTATGGCTCTTCCGGCGAGGCGCGGGTGATATGACCGGAAAGCGGCAGGTCGACCGTGGCTACCAGATAATGGTTCTGGTCGTAATCGAAGCTCCGCTTGTGAATCCGGATAGTCTTTGCACCCTGGATGATGAGGTAAATGCGCGGTTGATACACGACAAGAAGAGGATCTGTTGTCGTGTCCGAGCGGTAGAGCGTCAGGTAATCGATAGCGGTTTTGGTGCTTTTGCGTGGGCAATGCCGACGTACGAGCGCCTGGACCTCTGTCAGCTGAGCAGTCATTTCCGGTTTCAACATGGCTATAAAATTGCACAATGAGAAAAAAAGGCAAGTTTCCAGGAATCCTGAGATAACGCTCCTTCATGCTGTGTAGGCATGGTGTGCCTGTCCGAAAGACACAGGAGTTTCACTCTCGAAGAGGAGCCTGCCATGCAGAACCTTACCGTTAGACCCACTAGAGGGCCTGTTCTCCATAGCTGTCAGAAGAAAGATATCCGACTTCTGTATCGTGTATGGCGCGAACAGATCGGAAGGCTCGAAGGCAGGACGATCCGCTTCACGGTTTCGCAGAGGCGTCAGATGCTGAGAGATTTCTGCAATAACTGCAGGGTTCTCGATCGCTCATGCGGCCTGCCGCAGGCCTGAGCGATGCTTGAATTCATGCTCGTGTCTGACGCGATCAAATTTCTGGGGCTCAACGCCTTTTTTGCCATTTTCCAGAACAGGGAAACAGATTGATGACTGCAAAAATTGCCATCGTAACCGGCGCAAGCCGCGGTATTGGTGCTGGTATCGCCCGCCAGCTGGCCAGCGAAGGCTATGATATTGCCTTCTCCTACCCGCGTGACGCGGCGAGTGCGCAGGACACGATCCGTGCCGTCGAGGCTCTCGGGCGTCGCGCACTGGCAGTCCAGGCTGACGGCAGCACGGTTGAAGGTAACGAGAAGATCGTCGCGGAAACAATTCGCGCTTTTGGCCGCCTTGATGTGCTGGTCTGCAATGCGGGGATGTATCCCAAGGGGACGATCGACGATATCACGCCTGAAGTTATCGAAGCCGGCCTCAATCTCAATGTGCGCGGCCCGATGATCGAAACCATGTGTGCCGTGAAGCACATGCAGAGCGGCGGCCGTATCATTCTTATGGGTTCATCATTCGGAGGTCGTGCTCCACTGCCGGGTCTGTCGCTCTATTCCAGCACCAAGGCCGCATTGCGTGGTTTTGCCCAGGGTGTGGCGCGTGATCTTGGCAATCGTGGCATCACGATCAATGTTGTCGAACCGGGCCCGGTGAATACCGCCATGAACCCGTCCGACACTGATGCAGCGAAGGTGCTTGCCAGCTTTGTCGCGACCGGCGCCTATGGCGAGATCGAAGACATCGTCAACGTGGTATCGTTCCTGGTCAATGAGCGTTCAAGCTACATCACCGGCTCGGCTCTGGCTGTCGATGGTGGTCTGCTGGCCTGATACAGGCAGAGAATATCGCATCAAACCAAATGATTGGTTTTTCCGGCGTTCCAGACTCATCGGGTCTGGGACGCCGAACTGCGTCAGCTTGCAGAATACAAGATTACGGATTTTCAGGGAGAAAGTGGTGCCCAAGACCGGGATCGAACCAGTGACACTGCGATTTTCAGTCGCATGCTCTACCAACTGAGCTACTTGGGCACCGTCACCAAGCGGTGTGAGAGGGGGTTTACTCTAACCCGTCACGCTGATCAAGCGGGGGAAAGACGATTTTTTCCTCATCATCCCCGGTCGAGGCCGGAATGCTGTAGCTCTCATTGAACCAGCGGCCGAGATCGATATCAGCGCAACGCTTGCTGCAGAACGGGCGAAACGCTGTCTCTGTCGGGCGCTTGCAGATGGGGCAGAGGCTCATGGCGTGAAACTCCAATAGGCATCCGGGTAGTCAGGCATCATTGTCAGAGTAAGAGGCGCTCCCCAGCAGAGCGCGAAGTGCGACAGTGCCTCGCGCTCAGTTTCCAGCGCCCTTACAACGGCCAAAGAGGCGCGGAGTACGGGATTTCCGCCTGCCATTACACTACCTTTGTCGCGCAGGATCTGTCTCAAAGCAGAAAGCCCGCGCCCGCCGGGGCTGGAAAGTGCTTCATGCAAAGGTGCACGTCCTCTGGTGCGGACGACTTCCAGCAGACCCAGGGCCGTCGCTCCGAGCATTCTGGCTGCATCGGGTCATCGGCCAGGGCCGTTGCCAGAAAGGCGCCAAGTGCAGGGCGCTTGCGCAGGGGCACCCCCGCTGGGTCTATGAGAATGGCACCGCTCAGATTACGCAGACGGATCTCACGTGACAGAGCTACAAAACCATGGCGATTGGCCGCGAACCCGTCCATCTGGCGACGCTGGTCCGGAGAAGGGTCGTCCAGGTCAATGGCGGTCAGGGCCGGTGTCGGTGTGATGGTGGCGCGTAATCCGTTCGGCAGAGAGGCCTGTGGGGTGGAAAGCTCGTCGCATAAGGCTTCGAGAACGGTATCGAAAGCCTGGCTGACACGCTCGATACGAGGCCTTAGCGCCGCTGGAATCTGCGCCATGAGGCAGGATCGTCACAGCACAGGGCAAGATCCGGGTAACGTGCTGCAATTTCCTCAAGTGGCGTAGGACCACGCGAGACAAGTTGTGGGATATTGCCTTCGGGTGAATGGCCGGTAAGCGGTTTGAGGCGTAATCCTTTGCCGTTCTGTGCACTGCGCGTTACACGGGCGGCGACCAGAGCGCCCTCCTGATGTGTGCCGGTCAGAAAGCCGGTGCTATGATCAAAGAGTGTGACAAAAGCACCACCAAGTGCCGGGGCGGCCTTTTGCACCCTGACCAGATGAATGTCGCCATAGCCATCGGGCATACCGGGGCGCCAGAGGCCGAAGTCGAGCAGATCATCACCGTCGCAGACAGCAATACGCGCCTCGCCCGGTGACCAGGCGATACGGCACTCTTTCATGCCAGAAAGCGGAAGGACTGACCGCGCAGCATCTGGGCGGTCTCGAACAGCGGCAAGCCGATTACGGCTGAGGGACTGCCGCCTACATACCGTATGACCGAGGCTGCCGCGCCCTGAAGCGCATAGCCGCCTGCCTTGCCTTGCCAGTCACCCTGGTCGAGCAGGGCGGTAATCTGACAGTCGGTCAGACGTGAGAAGGTTACGTCGGTTTCGACCAGACGCTCGACATGGCGCCCTTCTGCCCAGGCAGGGCTTGGCGTAACGCAGACCGCAGTGAGGACAGTATGGCGTCGCCCGGAAAGCAGACGCAGGCAGCGTTCTGCCGTTGCGCGGTCTTCAGCCTTGGGCAGGATTCGCCTACCGACAGCAACGAGTGTGTCAGCTGCCAGAACCAGAGCGGACCCTGTTGTCCGGGCGGCGATCGCTTTGGCCTTCATCCGGGCCAGACGCGCCACGCAAAGTCGTGGCGTTTCATTCTGGCGCGGTGATTCATCCAGATCGGCAGCGTCGATACGATCGGGAACGAGCCCGATCTGGCGCAGGAGATCGATCCGCCGGGGCGATGCCGAAGCGAGGATCAGTTCCGGCCTGATGCCGTCCGTCATGAAAACGCTCTTACTTGAAGCGGAAGGTAATGCGGCCCTTTGACAGGTCGTATGGGGTCATTTCAACGTTGACGCGGTCACCTGCCAGAACGCGAATACGGTTCTTGCGCATCTTGCCGCTTGTATGAGCGAGAATCGTGTGTTCGTTGTCGAGGGTCACGCGGAACATGGCATTGGGCAGCAGCTCAGTAACAGTGCCACTGAATTCGATCATGTCTTCTTTTGACATTGGGGTCCTTGTCGGGATTGAAGCTGAAACACGCAGGAGGAGGGGCCACACAAGCCCCCGGCAGAAAATTCTGCCGCGTATGTGCTGGCTGCAGGCCGTTACGTCAAGTTTCTTGCTGATTTATTGGGGTGAAAAGGGCCAGATCACCCCTGATTCCACCCCAATGCATCGAGTCGGGCCGAAAGGCTGAGCGCGTGGGCTCCAAGTCCTTCGGCCCGGGCAAGGGCGACCCCGGCAGGGCCAACCGCGCGCAAACCGTTTTCATCTGTGGCGATCGAGGTCGTCCGTTTGAGGAAGTCAAAAACTGACAGCCCCGATGCGAACCGCGCCGTGCGGCTGGTAGGCAGAACGTGGTTCGGCCCGCCAACATAATCGCCCACGGCTTCCGGACAGTTGCGCCCGAGGAACATGGCCCCTGCGTGGCGAATCTTCGTCGCAAAGGTTTCCGGGTCGTCGAGCATTACTTCCAGATGTTCCGAGGCAAAACGATTGGCGATCCGCGCGGCTTCCTCCCAGTCACGTACAATCACGACTGCGCCATGATCGGCCCAGGATTTGCCCGCGATAGCGGCACGCGGCAGGGTCAGAAGCTCGTTTTCGAGCGCCTTGACCACAGTCCTAGCAAAGGCGGGATCATCCGTGATCAGTACGGCCTGTGCAAGCTCGTCATGCTCGGCCTGAGCCAGAAGATCAAGCGCGACAAAGCGTGGCTCATTGCGATTGTCAGCTACGACGACGACTTCGGATGGGCCTGCAATCGAGTCGATGCCGACATGGCCGAAGACCTGACGCTTGGCTTCGGCTACATAGGCATTGCCCGGCCCGACAATACGATCGACCGGCGGGATGCTTGCCGTGCCATAGGCGAGGGCGGCCACGGCCTGGGCACCACCGACACGATAGATTTCGTTCACGCCACAGACCCGTGCGGCCGCAAGAACCAGTGGGTTGAGGACGCCATCGGGGCAGGGCACGCACATGGCGATACGCTCGACACCTGCCACGCGCGCGGGCAGGGCGTTCATCAGTACGGACGAGGGATAGCCGCCTTGCCGCCCGGCACATAGAGTCCGACAGCATCAAGTGATGTCCAGCGCATACCAAGCGTCAGCCCGGCATCGTCAGTATAGGAAAGGTTGGAAGGCAGCTGTGCCCGGTGAAAGGCCTCGATACGTGTGGCGGCGAGGGTGAGCGCTTCCATGAGGTCCGCATCGACCCTGTCGGCTTCACGGGCAATCTCGGCTTCGGAAATACGAAGGGTGTCTGCTGTCAGATCCAGTCTGTCGAAACGCGATGTATAGTTACAAAGCGCGGTGTCGCCCTGGCTGCGTATGGCAGCAATAATGTCGCGTACGGGTGTACTGACACTGGTTTCGACCGCACTGCGATCGGCAAGCAGGCTGCCGAGGCGGGTTTCAAAATCATCGTCACTGCTCTGGAGCCATTTCATGCGGCATTCTCCTGCAGGGCGTTGCGGAAGCGTTCGATCAGGGCGCGAATGGCCTCAGGTCGGGTCTTCAGGGCAACACGATTGACAATCAGGCGGCTCGTGACATGGGCGATCACATCAGTCTCGCGCAGGCCATTGGCCTTGAGTGTCGAGCCGGTATCAACGAGATCCACAATCACGCTGGCCATATCAAGTGTTGGTGCCAGTTCCATGGCACCATGCAGATGGACGATCTCGGCGTTGACCCCCCTGGCAGCAAAATGACGCCGCGTGATTGTCGGATATTTGGTGGCGACGCGAATATGCGAGCTCGCAGCCGTGGTGTCATGGGTGCCTTCGCCAACGGGTCGGGCGATGGAAATGCGGCAGCCACCTATGCCCAGATCGAGTGGGGCATAGATATCGGGATAATCGAATTCCATGAGCACATCGGCACCGCAGACACCGATCTGTGCGCCGCCATGGGCCACGAAGGTCGCGACATCGAAAGAGCGGACGCGCACCACATCGATATTAGGGTCGAGGGTAGGGAAACGCAGGCTGCGCGTGCCTTCGCCGATCGCACTCCCGTCCTCGAACAGGCCGGTACGTTCCAGAACGGGGCCAAGGGCCTTCAGGATACGGCCTTTCGGCAGCGCCAGAATAAGGGGCGCGTCCACAGGTTCGGACGGGGAGCGGGACAGGGATTCGGCTGCAGCGATCATGACGCTCTGTTCCTAACACAGAGTTTCCCGCCCAAGAACCATGGGCGCAAAGAGTTTTTGCATGAATGTCTGCCGCGTGACGTGTCGGTCTCGTTAGGGTGAAGAGCTGTTTTCGGTCTTTTATTGCAACCCGGTGCGGGTGAGACCGCTTGATTGATTATCAAGCCCCATGCAGGTGACAGGAGAACTGAGGCATGTCTCGCAGCACATTCACACCAGATCTGGAATCCGCCACATCACGCGCAGATGAGCAGCAACTTCATATTGCGCTGAACGACGGCACGCGGATACCGCAACTCGGTCTCGGCGTTTACAAGACGCCTGCCGATGAGACGGCGGAAATTGTGCGCTATGCGGCCAAGGCCGGCTATCAGATGGTCGATACGGCCGCGTTTTATGGCAATGAAAGTGGCGTTGGCGATGCGCTGCAGGATTTTCCCGACCTCTACGCCGTTACCAAACTCTGGACGCAGGACATGGGCTATGACAAGGCCATGCGTGCGTTTGACGAAAGTGCACGCAAGCTGCGTCGTGAAGTCATCGATCTGTATCTGATCCACTGGCCCATGCCGAAATCGGGGCTGGCAGTGGAAAGCTGGAAAGCTCTGATCAAGCTCAAGAATGACGGTCGTATCCGCTCAATCGGTGTCTGTAATTTCCAGCAGGAACATCTGACGCAGCTCATTGAGGAAACCGGGGTAAAGCCGGTCCTCAACCAGATCGAGCTGCATCCGGCATTCCAGCAGAGAGAGTTGCGCGCCTTCAACGACTCTCTCGATATCCGCACCGAGGCCTGGAGCCCGCTCGGACAAGGCGGTGGTCTGGGCGGCGAGATCATTGCCGGTATCGCCGACAAACATGGCAAGACACCGGGTCAGATCGTTATCCGCTGGCATCTCGAACAGGGCAATATCGTCATTCCGAAATCAGCCAATCCAAAGCGGATTGATGAGAATCTCGGTGTATTCGACTTTCACCTTGATGACGACGACATGAAACGCATTGCGACCCTCGAACGTAAAGACGGACGTACCGGGCCGGATCCTTATACCGCTGATTTCTGATGGTAACAGGGCGTCATGAAAATTGACGCCCCTCCATGATTTTTCAGGTATAGAGTATTTTCTATGCTTGAAAAAACAATAGACAGAAAAGTATTGTTTTGTCTTCTGCTGTGCTTTCCGGCAGCAAGACATTCCTGTCTTGCTGCCGAAGCAGGGTATTTCCTGCTGCACTCCCGGCCCTCTATCTCCAGATCGCCCGCTGGCGAGACTGGAAAAAGCCGTCCTCTGACTACGGCTCCCCTTCTGCCCGGCGGCAAAGGCATCGATCTGAGTATCGCCGCCAAGGCCCCGCCCAAGGCGTTTGCCGAGCCCTCCATGCAATCCGTGTTACGCCGATTGGGCCCAATATCGGTTGAGCGGAGCCAGTCTTCACCTGTTGCCATGGAACACGGCATCACAACCGTTTTTGCCCTTCCGGTGACAGGCATTCCCGGTCTCGATCTCACTGCCAGTTTTTTCGCCGGTCATCGGGATACGCGTCTGGGTGCTCCTCCTGGATCGGCTGCGGTAACCGGTGGCATCAGATGGCGCTGGTAAAGAACACGCTCAGACGTCGTGCACCGTGTCCAGATCGCCGAAGCGGGTGAATTCGCCTTCGAAGAAAAGCGAGATGGTGCCGGTTGGTCCGTGACGCTGCTTTTCCAGAATCAGCTCGGCCTTGTTATGTACGAGTGCCATCTTGCGTTGCCACTCCTCCATGGCGACCTGATATTTGTCCATGCTTTCATAGGCGCTGTCCTTGGGCATGCGCTGTTGCAGGTAATACTCGTCACGATAGACGAACATCACGGCGTCGGCGTCCTGCTCGATCGAGCCGGATTCACGCAGATCCGAAAGCATGGGGCGTTTGTCTTCGCGTGATTCCACCTGACGGGAGAGCTGGGAGAGCGCGATCACCGGTACTGAAAGTTCCTTGGCGATGGCTTTGAGCCCCTGTGTAATCATCGAGATTTCCAGCACGCGACTTTCCGGCTTGGTGCCGATGGCAGGACGCATGAGCTGAAGGTAATCGACCACCACAAGGCTCAGTCCCTTGGTGCGGGCCAGACGGCGGCAGCGTGTACGCATGGCCGAGAGCGAGATGGCAGGCGTGTCGTCAATATGAAGCGGCAGTTCTGACAACTCGCGCGATACACGGACGAAACGGTCGAATTCGCGCTGGCCGATATCGCCACGACGGATTTTTTCACCTGAGACTTCCGATTGTTCCGACAGGATTCGAGTGGCGAGTTGTTCGGCTGACATTTCGAGTGAAAAGATCGCTACAGCGCCACGAGGCTTCGTGCCCTTGTCCTCTGCCTCGCGCATCAGTGCCTGAGCCGCAGAGAATGCGATCTTGGTGGCAAGTGCGGTTTTACCCATGGCTGGGCGTCCGGCAAGGATCAGCAGATCTGACGGATGCAACCCACCTGTTTTCTTGTCGAAGTCGCGCAGGCCCGATGTCAGACCGCTGACATCCCCAGTGCGCTGGAATGCCTGCTCTGCCACTTGCAAGGCACCGGTCAGGGCGCGTTCGAACGTGACGAAACCGCCATCCTGGCCTTTATCCGTAGCCAGTTTGAAAAGCGTTTCCTCGGCTGCTGCAATCTGGTCGCCACCTTCCAGGTCGGCACGGGCGCCATAGGCATTGTTGACGACCGTCTCACCGATTTCGATCAGCTGACGCCTGATCCATGCATCATGAATGGCGCGGCCGTAATCCCCGGCATTGACGATGCCCACCATGGCCATAAGCAGTTGGCCCAAATATTGCGGTCCCCCGACTTCATCCAGCAGACCCGAATGTTCGAATTCCGCGCGCATGGTGATGGGGTCGGCCAGCATGCCGCGATCGATGCGACGCGCGATGGCCTCGAAGATGCGCCCATGGAGTGGATCGGCAAAATGAGCGGCTACCAGGAAGTCCGAGACGCGTTCGTAGGCCTTGTTATTAGTCAGGAGTGCGCCAAGCAGCGCGCGTTCGGCTTCAGGATTGGCCGGAGGAGAGCGACGCAGCAATGCGGTCAGGCCATCATCGGCCGCGGAGGATTTGGATATATCGGTCATGGTCACAGCGTCCTCTATCATGGGCGCGGGCGATTCGAGCAAGCAAGAGGCAGTTGCAGCAGGTGTGAGTGGGGAATACTCCTGATGCTCTTGCAGGACGTTGTTTTCGGAGGGGTGGCATATCATGCAGACAGCGGGTCTGTTCTCACATATTCCCGGTGAGGGGTTGCTTCAGCTGCAGGAGCTGGGACTCGCTTTCTTCCTCTCTGCTCTGGTCGGGCTCGAGCGGGAATACAGACAGAAGGCTGCCGGGTTTCGTACCTATACGCTGGTTGGTGTTTCAGCGGCCTTGTTCATGCTGATTTCGAAATACGGTTTTGATGATGTGCTTTCAGCAGGGCGCGTCGTCGTTGATCCTTCTCGCGTCGCGGCGCAGATCGTGTCGGGTCTCGGTTTTATCGGTGGCGGCGTTATTTTCATGCGGCGCGATACCGTGCGTGGACTGACAACAGCGGCTTCGGTGTGGCTTACAGCAGCGATCGGAATGGCATGCGGTGCAGGCATGACCATCGTGGCCTTACTGACGACGCTTGGCTATCTCGCCATCATGTTTCTTACTCCTGGCTGGCTGCGACGCATGCCGCGTGCCTCGCGGGAGGGCTTCAAGATCAGTGCGAAAGGTGATGCCAGAAGTAATTTTGTTGATCATGCCTGTACTGTTCTGACGAGACTTGGCTTTACACTTGGTCATGTTTCCCAGGAGCGCCAGAACGACAGCGAAGCATTGTTGTTTACGGTCCATGTGCACGGCACGAAAGCCCCGGAGGAGGTTGTCACGGCCCTGATGCGTCTTCCCGGGGTCCAGGCTGCCTGGAGCGAGAAATCAGATGAATCGCTCGATTGAGACAGATTTTGCGAAGATGCTGTCCTGTCCCATGAAAGAAACGCATTCCTTTCATGGGTGATGTGGAGCGTGATGATGCTCTGATGGACGTCAGACCGGTTCTGCCTTGTGCAGATGGCAAAGCCCTTCGGGAGAAAGAATCTTGACGAGTGTCTCTTCCGGTACGAGCTTGCGCTCACGTACGATCTCGATCACGCCTCGCCCTGAGTGATGCGCCTCCAGAGCGATGGCAGTAGCGGTCTCGTAGCCGATATACGGGTTAAGCACTGTCACAAGCCCGATCGAGTGCGTCACGATGGCTTCCAGCTGGGCCTTGTTGGCGGTGATGCCACGAATGCAGCGCGATTCAAGGGTAAGGCAAGCTGCGTGAAGATGGGTCAGGCTCTTGAACAGGCTGTGAGCAATGATCGGTTCAAAGGCGTTGAGCTGCAGCTGACCTGCTTCGGCTGCCATGGTCACGGTAAGATCATTGCCGATTACCTCGAAAGCCACCTGATTGACGACTTCGGGAATGACGGGGTTGATCTTGCCCGGCATGATTGACGAGCCGGATTGCATTGGAGGCAGGTTGATCTCGTTCAGCCCGGCGCGTGGACCTGAGGAAAGCAGACGCAGGTCATTGCAGATTTTCGACAGTTTGACAGCAAAGCGTTTGAGAACGCCCGACATCTGAACAAAAGCACCGCAATCCTGTGTCGCCTCGATGAGATCGCTGGCGGTCAGGAGATGCAGATTCGTGATCTGGTTGAGATGTGCACAGACCGTATTGGCAAAATCAGGGTGGCTGGCAATCCGTGTGCCGATGGCTGTACCGCCCAGATTGATTTCCTTGATCAGAAGAATGGCCTCGTTGAGGCGCTTCTGATCCTCGTCAAGCATGACAGCATAGGTCTGGAACTCCTGACCCAGAGTCATGGGGACGGCATCCTGCAGCTGGGTACGGCCCATTTTCAGGATGTCATGAAATTCCCGCGCTTGGCGACAAAGGCCTTTTGCAGCACGCTCATGGCATCTGTCAGATGGTTGACACCATGAATGGCTGCAATGCGCAGGGCGGTTGGATACACGTCATTGGTGCTCTGCCCCATATTGACGTGATCAATGGGGTGGAGCGCAGTGTATTCGCCGCGTTGCCGACCCAGATGCTCAAGCGCGCGATTGGCGATTACCTCATTGGCATTCATGTTGGTCGAGGTACCGGCGCCACCCTGAATGACATCCACGACGAACTGGTCGTGCAGTTGTCCGCTCCGTATATCTTCGCAGGCAGCGATGATGGCGCTTGCCTTTGTAGCGTCGAGAAGCCCGAGATCCCTATTGCTCAGAGCTGCGGCTTGCTTGATGGCAGCAAGCGCATTGATGAGCTCGGGGTAACCGCTGATCCTGCGTCCTGTAATGGGAAAATTCTCGACGGCACGCAGCGTGTGAATGCCGTAATAGACAGCGCTCGGGACTTCACGAGTGCCAAGAAGATCGTGCTCGGTTCTGCTAGAGACCATAATTCAAGGTGCTCCCTTTCTTTCGCCGTAGAGGAAGCTACTGAAAGGTTTGAGGCAAGACCGGTAAGCTCCATAGGTTATGTCTTTTCACTGTAGGAGCCATGTGTTCTTTGCAGATGCATTTCAGAAAAGTATATTTTGCGAAATGAAAAAAGACCCTGATCCCTGACAGCGCAGGTCTTTTTGCTACAAGTCGCAGAAGTGCTCTTCACATTCTTTTTTTGTGTTCTGCGCATGATTTCATGACTGTCGCGCTGCATGACTTAAATCGAGACAGGTCAGGAAGCCTGTCCCATGTGCAGGTCGGACCATACTGAGGTAATCAGATCTCCAGTCAGAGACGGGGCTGGAAACAGTACACTGAGTTCAGTCTGTATATTGCGGAAGGCCAGAGGCACTCCTCCGGCATTCGTGCCCTTTGCCAACCGAGAACAGGGCTGCTCGCATTCTGTTTCGGTATCGACCAGGTACTCTCTTCGCCTGTAGCAGCGCACAGTGCAACGCAGGTCCTCGCGACCAGGCTCGTGGTTATTGCTCGGCTGCTAAAGGGTAAGAGGAGTACCTTTCATCCTTCGTGATGGCTGGCCAGCGGCTGCGCGCCGACAGTGGCGGAGGAAATGGCCTGTACGGCTTCGGCTGAGTCGACCACCACAAGCGCATCGCCTGCAATCGGACTTGGTGTCCGATCCTTGGGTAGAAGAGCCCGGAAGCGTCCATCATAGCTTGCCGCCTGCTCATACTGGACATCAAGCAGGCCGTTCTTGTCCATGAAGACGTTCATGGTAGCAGGAATACGGATACATCCTTCCGAGGCTGTGTGTCCGAGACGCTGTTCCAGGAAATCGGGGTCGGTTGCGTGAATCTCGAGGCGTATATCGCCTGTCTCGTGATCGGCGCGCCAGCCTTTGACGGCATTATGCCAGCCCATATCCCAGACACGCATTCCCTTTGCACCAATGCCGCGAATACCATTCTCGTTCTTTGTTCCGAGAGCTCGATATCCCAGTCGGTCAGGTGTGTTGATGAATACGCCTGTAGGCGTGATGTAATAGAATTTGCGTCCGGCCTGACCGGTGGAAACCGGTGTACCACCCAGGGTCTCCCAGTCTGCATTGCCTGGCATGGCAAGTACGAAGCACAGGCGTTGCACCTTGGGGTTGCGATCAACCACCATCAGGAGTTGTGGACGGTCGATGGGGGTTTTGGAGCTGGCGATGGCGGCCCGTGCAAGACGGATAAAGCGCTGGCGTATTTCCGGCGTGTAGGTTGTGAAACGTGAGACTGATTTCTTCATCTGTATCGTGAGACGACTTGCCTCAACACGCGCAGCAGCTTCGGACAAAACCGGCAAAGGCGGAATGATAACCGGTGCTGGAGCAGGCTGATCCTTGGGTGGGGCGGGCTGTGTCTGGGCGATTACCGGAGGTGCGGGGGCGCTTCGACCGTCTGTGCCTTGGCGCAGGCCGAGAGTACACAGCCGAGAATCAGCCCGGGAACAACCAGTCTGACCGGGGTTTGCAGGCCTGTGAATGATGCCCGATTCTTGTTCTTCATCTCGACTCCAAAGCTCCACAGGCCAAACGTTTCGGAACGCGCTCAGTTTGCCGGTTCGGGGCTTGCGCCTCGGGCATTCAGATAGCGGTCGAACCATACCAGCATACGCTTCTGGGCGTCGATTGCATGGTCACGCCCTCTCATGCCGTGTCCTTCACCGGGATAGATTACTAGGCTGGTCGGAATCCCGAGCGCGCGCAAGGCATGATAGAATTCAAGACTTTGTGCGGGCGGGCATTCGACATCATTGGCGCCGACATAGATAAAGGTCGGAGTTCTGACCTGTTTGATGAATGTGATCGGCGAGGAATGGGCATAGATAGCCGGATCATCATAGACTGTGGCCCCGAAGAAAGGCGGCATCCAGGCATCAATTCCGTTCTGACCGTAATAGGACTGCCAGTTGGCAATGCCACCACCCGCTGCTGCCGCCTTGAAACGATTTGTCTGTGTCACGATCCACATGGTCATGTACCCGCCATAGGAATAGCCGGTAATGCCAAGGCGGTTTTCATCGATAGCGGCTGTCTTTTCGAGCGCATCAATGCCGCGTTGCACGTCACGCAGATCGCCATGGCCAAAATCGCGTCTGTTTGCCATGGTAAAGGCCTCACCCTGACCGTAGCTGCCGCGCGGATTGGGCATGAACAGGTCGTAGCCCGCTTTCAGCAGCACGGCTGCGTCGCTGTTGGCTCTCAGAAAGCGCGGTGTCACGGCTGAAGAGGGTCCGCCATGAATCTCGGTAATCATCGGCACCTTGCCATTACGGGTCATGGAGGCCGGGCGCGAGAGCGGGGCGAGATGCCAGCCCTGTACCGAGAAACCGTCACTCGTCCAGCTGATGCTTTCGGCTTTTACCGGGGCTGAAAGCCCCTGGTTGAGATGGGTGACCTGCTGCCAGTCACCAATGCGTCCTGCCCAGACTTCCGGCGCTTTTGTGAAATTCTGACGAATGACAATGCTCTGGTCGCCCGCGCAGATAATCCGGGGTTCGCCCCCGCCATCCGACAGCAGATCATCAGAATTCACCATCAGCGGTGCCTTGTCATCAAGCGCCTGTATGGTTGTTTTCGGACTGGCAACGGATGAGGCAATAAGACGACCCTGGCACCAGCTCAATCCTGTGACCGTGGCTTTGCTGTTTTTCGTCAGTATGATGGGTGTCGCGTCTGGTCTGGTCAGGTCCAGTTGCAGGGCATCACCGCCGAAAAAACCGAAATCGCTCATCAGTCCGGCGACGAAGCTGACAGTTTTTCCATCAGGGGCCACAAGAGGCAGGCCGATCTGTTGGG
The DNA here is from genome assembly GCF_000613885.1 of Asaia prunellae JCM 25354. Classification (GTDB taxonomy): domain Bacteria; phylum Pseudomonadota; class Alphaproteobacteria; order Acetobacterales; family Acetobacteraceae; genus Asaia; species Asaia prunellae. Next base: position 36,148 of record NZ_BAJV01000010.1, read on the forward strand.
ACAGACCATGGGTATAAAGTATCTTCTCCTGCCCGTCCGCAAAGCGCGAGAGATGGGCCTGCCACCAATGCGCGTCGCCATTTCCTTTTGCGGCCGTGCCGATAAACGCCGGAGCGGGGCCGCTCTGCCAGTCATATTCATAGACATAGAGCCCGTCGGGTGATTGCCAGTGCAGGCCGTTCTTCTCGACCATGGCAATACGCTGTTCGTCTTCTTTGGCGTCGATCTCGCCTGTTTCAGGTGCGCCTGCCTGCAGGGCACCGGGGTCACGCCGCGCATTGGCAATCGCAAGAACAGCCAGCCCCCCTCTCGGGCCGTAGCGGAGATCCTGAAGCGAACCGGTGAATTTCAGCAGGGTTTCCGGATTTTTTCCTTCCCTCCCGACGCGCAGGATCTGACGGTTCTGCGTATTTTTTTGTCTGACGATAAAGGCGAGATGGGATCCGTCCGGGCTCCAGCTCGGGCTGGACGGAATGCAGTCGCTGCAGGGCATGGGAATGGTCATGGTCTTGCCGTCAGGCAGGCTGCGCAGAACAAGGGAAGGAACAGGGGTTTCGTCTGAGTCGGCCTGCTCGAGTGTGTCGAGTGTCGCAAGGGTGCGACCATCGGGAGAAAGCGCCGGTGCGCTGAACAGATGCAGAGGCGTTGCAGTCGCTCCCAAAGCCGGCGCAAGCAGGGGCGGCGTGAGCAGACTGGCACAAAGCAGAAAGGCCGGGCTGAGTGTTTTGAGAGACATGACGGATTTTCAGCTTTTCGAAGTAAATGGTTCTGCGAGTGGATTTGGCGGGGTGCGCCTGGGAAACAGGCGGTTCCACAGTCTTGTGCCAAAACGGCCGATGGCATCCATGTAAAGATAGATGACCGGGGTCGTATAGAGTGTGAGCAGCTGGCTGATGAGCATGCCACCAACGATGGCGATGCCCAGGGGACGGCGCATTTCAGAACCATAACCATGACCAACCATAAGCGGCACGGCGCCGAGTGCCGCCGCGAGTGTGGTCATGAGAATAGGCCTGAAGCGGGTCAGACACGCTTCGTAGATTGCCTCACGGGGCGTATGGCCCAGCTCTTTCTCGGCATAGAGCGCGAAATCGATCATCAGGATCGCGTTTTTCTTCACAATTCCGGTGAGTAGGATCATCCCGATCATCGCGATGAGGCTGAAGGATTCCCCTCCGATCCACAGACCGAGAATGGCCCCTATCCCGGCAGAAGGCAGGGTAGACAAAATGGTGAAGGGGTGGATCAGACTCTCGTAAAGCACGCCCAGAACAATATACATGGCAAAGAGCGCAGCCACGAAGGCCAGCAGCTCATTGACCAGCATGTCCCTGGTCTCGCCTGCAAGACCGGAAAACTCCCCTGTCAGACCAGGTGGTGCACCCATGTCCTGCAAGGTCTGTTCGATCAGTTTGCGCGCGTCTTCGTAGGTCTTGTCAGCAACCAGATCAAAACTGACAGCGGTCGAGGTCATGCCCTGCTGATGGTCTATCTCCATCGGGGTCGGTTCCATGACCAGATCGGCTACGTTGATGAGCGGAATCATTGTTTCGACCGAAGACGCAACAGCTGAACCGTTGGAGTTATTGCCTGTAATCTGGTTGGCAATGGCATTGCGCAGTGACGCCTCACTGAGCTGTGTGGCAGTCGAAGCCGAGCTGTCGCTCGTTGTTTTGACGCGGATCTGGTTGGAGCGTACAGCGCCTGCCGGTGTGCCTGAGGCGGTCGAGATCCAGGCACTGCGCAACTGTTCCGGGGATTCACGGTAGGCACGGGCGACTTCCATCACAACAGAATGGGTTGTGATATCGGTGTGAATACGTGAGGCCACGGTCTGGCCGTAGGCATCGTACAATACATTCCCGACCAGCTGCGGTGTAACCAGATAGCGTGCCTCGGTGTCCCGGCGCAATTTGACATGTACCGAAGCACCGTGGCCTTCGACATTGGTCGTGACCGAAGTCATCATCTTGTCTTTGCGCAACCTCGCCGCGAGACGTTGTACCCAGAGCTTGAGTTCGACGGGGTCCTGATCGCGCAGCACATAGCGATAGGCTCCATTACGATGCTGGCCACCGCCACCATTGGGATCGCCGGCAGAAAAGAACGATGTGCGCAATCCCGGCATGTCACCGAGTTTCTTGCGAATGCTGTCGACAATCTGAAGATCGGTGCGTGTACGGGTATGTTTGTCCGACAACCTTGCGAAAAGCTGGCCGTCGCTGCTGCTGTTGTTCCAGCTTGTGACTGATAATATGTCCGGGTCGGCTTTCATTACCTTGCCGACATAATGAATGCGCCTGGTGATTTCAGAAAACGACATCGTGTCGTCACCGCTGATCGATCCGCCAACAAGAGAGATATCCTGTCCCGGAATGCCGGTTTTGGGCATGAGTACAATCGAGCCGACAAGTACGATAAAGCTGATCGGCAAGGTGAGCGCGGTCAGGATATGGTGGCGCAGCGCAACACGCAGGGTGCGCCCGTAAATGGCAATGAGACCATCAAGCAGGAAATCAATCGTGCGCAGGACACGGTTGCGCAACCCCGGCCCGGTCGGCTCTTCATGTTCCACATCCAGCCAGTAAGCGCACATCATGGGGGTAAGGGTGAGGGACAGGACAAGCGAGATGAGCAGCGCCGACACGATGGTCATCGAGAATTCGTAGAAGATTGCGCCTACCTGTCCCGGAATGAACAGAAGGGGAATGAAGACCGCCACAAGCGAAGCGGTGATCGAAAGCACTGTGAAGCCTATCTCGGAGGAGCCTTTCAGGCTCGCACTCATGCGGTCCATACCGGCTTCCATGTGGCGGGCGATATTTTCCAGAACCACGATGGCGTCGTCGACTACGAAACCCACCGAAATGGTGAGCGCCATGAGCGACATGATGTCGAGGGTGAAATGCTGCCATTTCATCACGGCCAGTGTGCCGATCAGCGCGATGGGCACCGTGACGGCAGGAATGATGGTCGAGCGTAGGCGGCGCAGAAACACCAGAATGACACCGATCACGAGAATGATCGAGATGCCGAGTGTCAGCTGCGTATCGTCGAGTGAGGCGCGTATACTGGAGGAAAGATCAATGGCCGTATCCATCTCTACACCGGGTGGCAGAACCGCGCGCAGGGTAGCCATGCGCTCTTTCACGGCATCGACGATCTTGACCGTATTGGCTTTCGGCTGCCCGCGCACGATCAGGGTGATGGCCGGTTTGTTGTTGAAGTATCCAGCTTGGTACAGATCCTGAACGCTGTCGTTCACCTCGGCGACAGAGGAGAGTTTGATGGGGTTGATGTTGTTGCGATACCCGATGATCAGGTCGCGATACTGAGCGGCATTCTCGGCCTGATCGTTGGTCTCGAGCATGAGGCGCTGGCCGCCTGAATCGAGAAAGCCCTTGGGTGTGTTGGCATTGGCCGAGGCCAGGGCCTGACGTACGTCTTCAAAACCGATGCCCCACTTGTACAATGCGTAGGGGTTCACATCCACGCGCACCGCAGGTGCTGACGAACCCACAGCCTGAACGTGACCTACGCCCTTGATCTGCGCCAGAAGCGGTTTGACCCTGATCTGGGCAAGGTCGAACAGCTTTGGCAGCGTCATGACGTCCGAGGTCAGGGACAGCAGATAGACCGGCTGTGAGGTCGGATCATCTTTATAGGCATAGGGATCGCGATCGAGTGTGCCCTGGGGCAGGTCGGCCCGTGCTGCCCTGAGGGCGGCCTGAACATCGCGCAGAGCGCCATCGATATTGCGGGATTCTACAAAATCGATGCGGATATAGGCAAAGCTGTTTTCACTGTCTGATTCGATCAGTTTCACCCCGGCAATCTGGCGAGATAGCGCTCCAGAGGCGTTGTGACCGAGCTGACCATCTGTTCGGGGCTTGCGCCAGGCTGCTCGATTTCAACATTGATTGTTGAAGAGCCGATATCAGGCAGGCTCGCCACAGGCATCAGCGGATAGCAGATGGCGCCTGCTGCAAGGAGCGAAAGAGCGAGCAATATCGTCGCCACGGGACGCATGATGAAGAGACGACAGAAATTCATTTCGTCTCCATAGCAAAATTCCGGCCTGAATACGTAGCCCGGGCCGCTTCTTTCTTATTCTTTTCTCATTTCTTTTATCGCTACTGGTCGAGTCTCGGCATTGAACCGGGGCGTCCGGTTGGCTGGTGGATATAATAGGCTTCTGCCAGCCATATCGGCAGAACGTCCATAAAACGTGATCCCAGGACAAGCCATGCAGGGAAAATGATCCGTCTCCTGCGTCGTTTCAGGCCTCGCAGGATATGCGTAACTGCACGCTCGACACTCGAAAGACCGGGCATGGGGAAGCAGTTTTGTGCGACCATCGGAGTGTCAACAAAGCTGCAGCAGACACTGGAGAGATGAATTCCTGCCTTGCGGCTATAAGCACCGCTTGCCACCAGAAAGCGGTCAAGAGCTGCTTTCGAGGCGGAGTAGGAGGGAGTCCCGGGATAGGAAACAAGTCCAGCAACCGAGGCAATGGCGCAGATCTGCCCACGCTGGCGTGTGAGGTGGCCCGTTTTGCGCAGGGGCTGGGCGCGCATGCGCGTCATCATTGGCAGGATTGCATTGAGAGCGCCGTCGAGATTCACAGCCATCATGCGGCGGATCTGTTCAAGAGTCTCGAACGCCGCTCCATCCTTTTCACAGGCATCGACCCCACCCGTGACGCCTGCACAGACCAGCAGTAGATCGATCGGTCGATCTGCTGCCTGAGTGCACCATTGTGTCATGGCGTTCTGATCGGTCACATCCAGACAGGTCAGATGGGTTTCGGCGCCTTTCGCCTTGCAGGTTGCAGCGGTCTCGTCGAGTCCGCGTTGTTGACAGTCGGCGAGATGAAGCTGCCGGCCAGGGGCAGAAAGGGCAACAGCCAGAGCGCGCCCGATTCCGGAAGCCGCACCTGTGATGAAGATCGTCCCGTAAGTCATGCCTCTGGCCTTACACGCTGTGTCTTGTAGCACCAAATTGTCCGGCCATTTCGGCCAGATGCGTATGATGGGTCATGAACAGGATCTGCTGGTGCCGGGCAATGCTGTTCAGTGTTGCAAAACCAGCTTCTGCGCGGGCCTCATCAAATGTGATGAACAGGTCATCGGCAATGAATGGCAGGGTGAAACCACGCATACGGGCCTGTTCAAGCGCTGCGAGACGCAGGCTGAGATAAAGCTGATCACGTGTGCCTTCACTCATGGCCGAGGCGCAAACCATTTTTTCGTTTTGCAACATGCCTGAAAGTTTCGGGGTCTTGCCTTCGTCATCAATGACGAGCTTCTGATATCGCCCGCAGGTAAGGGAGCTGAAGAGGCGCTCTGCCGCCCTGAGAAGAGGATTGCTGCTCTCCAGCCGCTGACGTTTGGCCACATGGGTGAGAACAAGTGTCTGGATACGGGCTTGCGCCCATTCTTCGGCGGCATGGGCCATTTCAGCCCGGCAGGATTCGATTTCGGCGGCCGCCTTGAGGGCGGCTTCGTCGTTTTCGATTTTGCGCAGGGATTCCCGGATTGCACCACTGCGAGAGAAAGCTGCGTTGCGCTGCTGCTCGAGCTCATTCTGTTCGCTGTCGAGTGCGTCGAGCCGGGTAGCAATCAGGTCAGGGTCGGTTTCTCTGGCCTGGGATTGCAGCTGAGCCAGATCAAGCCCGTCCGACTGTTCGGAAATCCGGTGTTCGCGCTGCTTCCTGTTATCCTGGGCGCGATAATAGCGGCTTTCTTCTTTAAGAACCGGGCGGATCATTTCGATACTGGTCGTCTCAAGGCGCTGCAGGAAAGGCATGAATTCATCGCGTAGCCTTTCCAGAGCCGTGTCAGCGGTGGCGCAGGCTTCGGTTTTTTCCCTGATCTGGACGTCCTGACGGTCAGCGTGTTCCTGGTCCTGCCTTGAACTGAGCAGCGCTTCATATAAGGCTGATACTGCGCCATGGGTGTTGTCAGAACAAGATCATTTTCCCGGTCGAGACTGACCATGAAGAGACGGAATTCTTCCTCAAGGGTAGCAATCTCAGTCCTGTATGCTGTCAGGGCTGCGCGTCGGTATGCAAGAGTATTGGCCTTTTGTCGCAGGTCAGTCAGTTTCTGCACCTCATCGAGGGACCAGACGGGGGTGTCCGGCAGGACTTCGTGCCAGCGTGTCTCCAGATTTTTTCGGTCCTGGGCAATAGCCTCTCCCTCGTACTGCCTAGCCTGCAAGGTGGCCCTGGCAATATCATGCTCCTTCTCGCGTTCCGAGAAACGGGCAGCCTCTTTCTCGCGATCGAGACTTTGCTTTCTGGCGTCAATCAGCGTGTCTGACAGCGTGTCATAAGGCGCCAGATCGGGCAGAAGCGCGCGTAAAGTCGACAGTATGGTCTTTCGGGTCCGGGTCGCGGCTTCATGCTCTGTCTTGAGGGTCTCAAAACGTGTGCGTGTCTCGAGGGCCTTCTGTCTCAATGCCAGCCAGCCCGGCAGATGATCCGGTGGCAGGAGGGGAAGGCCCCGCTCTGTGAGCACTTCCCGCCATTCGCGTTCAGCCTCATCATGCGCCTCAATCAGGGCGTCGAGCCGTGAAGCCTGCTGCTTGCGTTCCAGAATGCAGCGTTCGACAGCATGGTCAGTCTGGCTCAGTCTGGCCAGTATTTCGGCATTATCAAAGCGGCGATCGGCAGACTGATCGGCTAGGAGGCGTGAGGCCAGATAGGCATCGCGTTTTTGCGTATCGTAGGGCGCTGTCATCAGAGCGTCGAAAAGCCCGTTCCGTTGGGCGCGCTCCTGATTGAGTGTGGCAAGCGAGACAATATCACGCTGTTCAATCTGGGCCTTTTCGAGCAGATGGCGCTCCCTCTCATCATCCAGCGTGCGTATTGCCTCTCTGAGCAAGGCAATGGTTTTTTCTCTCTCACGCCAGTTATCGCGTTGCGTTTCCAGAAAGCCGGGCTCGGGAACGGCCATTGTATCCAGCATCTGCGGATCGTCTTGCCATGGCAGAAGGTTACGCAGAGACTGATCCATCTGCGTTCTGGTTTCACGCAGAGTCCGTTCGAGCGTGTTTATGGTGGTGTCGATATCACGAACCGCTGCCGCTTGCTCCAATGCGTTCTGTAACGGACGCAGGGCAGGAGGGATGTCCGCGCCCAGACTGGCTTCGGCCCGGGCCAGATTTTCCCGTGCGGCATTGTAGTTCCGACGCCAGTTTTCCTCACGCAGACCCAGTGCATCATACGACCTTGCCAGAGGGCGGAGCTGGGCAAGCAATTCTTCACCGGGAAGGTGAGACAGGATTTCTTCCGCCGTGCCGGTATAGCCTCCGGCCTGAAGCGCAGCTTCCATCCCGTTCAGTTGTGTTTCTTCCTCATGATCGGTCTGGCGATGGCCAAGTGCTTCGAATCTGGTTCTGAAGGCCCGGATTTCGGTCTCATGAGACAGAAGGTCGAGATCCGGCTGATAGCCGGCACGGGTTTCAGTCAGACCATCAAGCTTTTGCTGAAGGTCGTTTCTTTTTTGCACCGCGTCAGTCCAGCGATGCAGAAGGTGATCAAACTGCTCGTGTTCCTGCGGAGTAAAAAGTGGTGCAGGGGCAGCCTGAAGAAAGGCGTTGAGCCCGTCGAGCTCTATCAACTCTGTCCGAAGGCGTTTCAGTCTTTCGAGACGGGCGCGTTCATGCCGCAGAGCCGTAATGGCCTCTTCCAGATCCTTTCGGCTGGCCTCGATCGCGCGGGCTTCATTATTCAGGGCGGTCCAGGTGTCGCGGGCTCGTTCTGCGGCGAGGAGGTCGGAGCGTGCAGTATCAAAAGCTTTTTTCAATTCGCCGAGCTTCGTGCCGCGGCCGCCTTTCTTCCAGATGGCACCGGCTTTGGTATCGAGCGCATCAAGCACGCTTTGCACGTTTTCGAGCCCGAAACCTGCTGCCAGAAGCTGCTGGCCGAGATCGCCCTCAAAGCGTGCCATGGCATCGCCACCGGCGCGCAGGCGCTGATGATCGAGGCTCCACATGCGTTCGAACGCTGCCCGATCCACGCTGCCCAGCCAGCTTATCAGAGCGTTTTCATCGAGCGGTGTGGTGTCGTCAGGTGCCAGTAGCGTCTGTGCACGGCCTCGCTTGCGAATGATCGCAAGCCGTGTGTTGTCCTGCTCAAGCGTGGCCCCCACGCGCAGCAGGGACGCGTCGAAAAGCCAGTCCTGCGATTTGAGATTGGGAAAGCCGAAAAGCAGGTCGCTTATGGCAGAAAGTGTTGTCGACTTGCCTGCTTCATTGGCGCCATACAAAACCTGAAAATCTGCAGGGCTGGCCGGGAAATCGTAATGCCGGTCAGCAAAATTGCCGTAGCGGATGAGGTCGAGACGGACAATTCTCACGGCGCATCTCCCATGCCGGAGAGACTGTCGCACAGAGCCTCGTTCAGCTCGGGGAGGATTGAGCCCCAGTCGTGCTGCCTGATGCGGGCCAGAAGGGAGTCCGGGGCAATATCGCCGAGATTGAGCGTGTTGAGAAACGGGTCGAGTTCATCGCCAAGCGATTTCAGAAGCGCCTCGTCACCGGCCGCGTCATGGATGAGACCGGAAAGAGCAAAAATCTCGTCTTCAGTTGGTCTGGTCAGGCTCTGGGTAACGAGAGGTGAGGTTTTGAGAACCAGCTTTTCGAGTTCGATTTCTCCACCACTCATTGCGGCCAGATGCTGGGCGGTTTCACGCAGGGCAGGACCCTGACGCCTCAGCGCGTCATGAAGCTGTGTTGTCCCTTCCACGATCAGACGCACCACAGTGAGATGGCTTGCATGATCCCGGGCCATATCACGAAGAAAATCTCCCAGACGCTCTTCAAGAGACGCCATGCTCTCCAGCCCGGTGCAATCGAAATGGGCGACATGCCATCTCACGACATCGCAGGTGATGGGGGTAATGGACTCGATGCGGTGATCCGTCACCGTCACGAGCACAACACCCTTTTCACCTGTTTCGCGGATATGGCGGCCCTGCAGAACGCCCGGAAAGACGATCGGCGTGCCATCTGTCAGGATCATCCGTTCATGCACATGGCCAAGAGCCCAGTAATCATAGTTCTTGGCGCGAAGGGCTTCAGGGGTGCAGGGAGCATAGGTTTCGTGCTGGCCATGGCCGGACAGAGAGGTATGCAGTACACCGATATTGAAATAGTCCTGAACGGATGTCGGATAGGCGGGCGTCATGTCATGGGGAATGTGCCTGTTCGCAAAACTCTGGCCATGCAGGGCCACGCCAAGATGATCGATCAGGAAACTTCCGGGGTTTGATGACGGGAACCGGTCGATACCCGCAGGCAGTGGCAGATCACGCGTCAGAACCGATGCGGCATCATGATTACCTTGTAGCAGGAAGACCCTGATGCCATGGGCGATCAGGCGACCAAGCGCGCTGGCCATGTAGTGGCCGGTACTGATCGTTTTCCAGCTGCCATCATAGAGATCGCCTGCAATAATAACGAACGCGACTTCATGCTCGATAGCGACGCGAACCATATTGTCGAGTGCACGACGCGATGCAGAGCGAATGCGGTCGATAGACAAATCGTCATGCCGCTCCAGCCCTTTGAGTGGGCTATCAAGATGAAGATCGGCCGCGTGCAGAAAGCGAAAGGAGCTCATACGCGCCTTTCTATAGTATTCTGCGTCATTATGCGCCGACGAAAACCGGAGGATCCTCCCATTGTCATCTCGCGCTAAAAAATGGCCAGAGAGTCATGATACCAGCAGATAATATCCTTCTCCTTCTCGTACTTGCAGCACTGAGCAGCCTGCTTACGCGCCTGCTCAAAAGCCGTATACCACTGCCTCTTATCCAGATCGTTCTGGGGATCTGTGCGGCATTGGTCGGTGTCAGGATCGGGCTGCGTCCCGATCTCTTTATGCTGGTTTTCCTGCCACCATTGCTGTTTGCCGATGCCTTTCGCATGCCACTGCGTGAGTTTCACGAATTACGGGGGACGATTTTCTTTCTGGCTTTCGGGCTGGTGTTGTTCAGTACGATTTTCTGTGGCTATGCCATTCACTGGCTGATCCCGACTTTGGCGCTCCCTTGCTGTTTTGCACTGGCCGCGGCCCTGTCACCCACTGACACGGTTGCCGTTTCAAGCCTTCTGGCCGGGCGTCATGTGCCAGAGCGCATGATTCACGTACTGTCCGGCGAGGCCCTGTTCAACGACGCGTCAGGGCTTGTCTGTTTTCGCTTTGCGATGGCAGCCGCACTGACCGGTGAGTTTTCGTACCGTCAGGCCTTTGATGCTTTCCTGCTTGTGGCGTTTGGCGGTATGGCGATTGGGTCGGTCATTGCGTATATCTCGGCACGTCTCAACCGGTTTCTGCTGCGCCGCGGTTACGATGATCCGCCCTTGCAGATCACGCTGATGATTCTGCTGCCCTTCGTGACCTATATCGTGGCCGAGGCGGCGCATTGCTCAGGTATTCTGGCTTCCGTTGCGGCCTGCATGGTCATCAAGATGATGGGGATGATCGAAGAGACGAATACGGCAACCAGACTGCAGGCGACGACGGTCTGGGGCATGGTGAATTATATCTTCAATGCGCTGATCTTCCTGCTTCTTGGCCTGCAGCTTCCCGATCTGCTGCATAGCGGCATCGACATGGCGCATGAACGACAGGTTTCCCTTCTGCAGCTCGTAGCTCTGGTTTGCGCTGTTTATCTCATTATGACCGGCCTTCGTTTCATAGGCATCTGGTTCTCGATACTGCGCCGATGGGGGGTAGCGCGGTGGACTAAAAAACCTTTTGCCTGGCCAGGTTTTCTCGCTTCACTCCTGCTGACTTTTGCCGGTGCGCGTGGTGCGGTGACGCTGGCTGCCGTCCTGTCGCTGCCTGTTGCGGGTAGCGCGCTTGGCGCATTTCCCTCCCGTGACCTGCTGATCACAATAGCTGCCGGTGTGATCGTCGTCTCGCTGATTGGCGCTGGTATTTTCATGCCACTCTGTATCCGCTTCCTGCCAGCTTCAGGGATGGACCGGCATGCTGTCGAAGAAACAATGGCGCGCCAGAGCCTACTGCGCAGCGCTATTGAGAAGCTCCGTGACCGAGAGACGCACAGTGCCGATCTGCCAGAGAGTACGGTGCAGGATCAGGAGCTGAAACAGGATGTGATTGATCGTCTGGAGAGAAGTTATGAAAATCGCCTGAGTCAGATTGATGAGTCTCATCAGGCATCATTGATGGATCGTCAGCGCGCTCTGCGCCGTGAGAGACTGGAACTGGCTATTCGTCTTCTGGTGTTGCGCGCCCAGAGGCAGACCCTGCACCGGCTTTTCGTCGAGCGTGCCATCAATGATCAGACGGAGTGGGAATTGCAGAAGGAGCTGGATTTTGAGGAGCAGCTCCTTCGATCACGTGTCCTGCGCCTTCCGAAAGATATATGAGCCACGCCGGAGCGTGGCTCGATCATTCAGATCATGCTGCGTTTGCTGAGCTCGCGTCGCATGGTGTCGAGCATGAAGCGTGAGGAGCCCTCTGCACGTTCTTCCCAGGCAAAGACGCAGGAAGAGAGAACGCCATCAAAGCGGATTTCGGCGAGTGTATCGAAAAACGCCGTCCAGTCGATTTCGCCCTGACCGATATCGAGATGCTGATGCACGCGCACTTTCGAGCCCGGCGGGTTGACGATGTAGCGCAGCTCCGATGATTTGCGGTGATCGAACGTATCGGCCACACGAATATGCACGAGAATATCGGCTGCCTCGCGCAGCATCGACGCCATGTCCTCGCCATAGAAAAAGGTGTGAGGCACGATGTAGGACATTCTGACCGCGTCAGAGCCGATATTGCGGATGATATCAACAGCAGGATGGAAGGTTTCCACCCAGTCTTCCGGATGGGGCTCGAGAGAGAGGGTGATGCCTGAACGCTCCAGAACGGGCACCAGATCATCCATCGATCGCCAGAAGGCCGCCTCGCAGGTTTCGGGAGTGGCGACACCGGGTGGCAGACCCGATGAGCGCTCGGGCGAGGTGCCACGTCCGAACTCCGAAACCATCAGGGGGCATTCCATTTCCGATGCGATCTCGATGGCCCGTTTCCAGTAGCGTATCGCGACCTGACGTTCCTCCTCGATCGGGCTCGACCAGCGATACATGGGCTGCAGGGTGGAAAGCTCGGTACCGTTGTCACGCAGGGCCGCCTTGAAGTCGCGTATGCGTTGTGATGTCGCGCGCGGCATGACCCACCAGTCCAGAAAATCGGCGCGGGGTGACAGTTCGATGCCATCAAAACCATAGCCCGATACCGTTCTGGCAATCTCGGGCAAGGAAAGATGGCGTTGCATATAGGGGTCGAGAACCAGTTTCACCGGGTAATTCCCTTTGACAGAGGTCATTCCGGACCAGAATTCCTTGACCCGGTCCGGTCTTTTCAATGTCTAGAGCGTCAGCCATGCGCTGTTATGTGCAAAGTTGATCTAAAGCCATCAGTAATGGCTTTGCATGGTTGTTCCGGCACTGGTCTCTCCCGCCTGCCTGCCCAGGGTGCAATGGCCGAAGTCCGGTATCAGCGGGCTGCCGGGCGCATATCCGGACCGTTATACTGACCACCGCTCATCGGGCGATTGACGGGAGGAGAAACCAGTGTGTCTGGCCAGGCGGGTTCATTGGCAGCACCCGGCACGATGGCGGTACGTCCCCGTGGGAGTGATTGCGGAAGTTCTTCGCGCAGGCGTTTCAGCATGCGTTCGCGCAGATCACAGCAGAGATTCCACATGCCATTGGCATCGCTGGCGCCAGCGATGAGGCGGATCGAGATAACCTGGGCATTGCTGTCTGCGATCTGACAGCCGACAGAACTCATATCATGGTCCCAGTTCGGGCAAGCTTTGAGCTCCTCATGGAAGAGGCGACGCACGTCATCCACAGGCGTCTGGTAGTCGAGCCAGAGAAAGACAGAGCCGATGAGCGAAGGGGAACTATGTGTCCAGTTCTGGAACGGGTTCTCGAGGAAATAGGCAATCGGCACAATATAGCGTCTGCGATCCCAGGTACGCAGCACGACATAGGTGGCGTTGATTTCTTCCACATAGGCCCAGTCGCCATTGAGGATCAGCATATCTTCCATACGGATGGGCTGGGTGATGGCGATCTGGATACCGGCAATCAGATTCGACAGTGCAGGCCTGGCGGAAAGACCGACTACAAGGGAGGCAGCACCTGCGGAAGCGAATAAGGAGACGCCATACTGGCGGACGGACTCAAAGACCATCAGCGCTGCTCCTACAGTGATGACACCACAGGTGATTTCAATCAGGCGGCGCAGAATACGGATCTGGGTCTGATGAGCGCGTACAGTAATATCATCGACCTGGGCACGATTGGCGATACGGTCTAGATATTTATCCGTGCCGAAACGGAATGCCTTGATAAGGCCAAATCCGATCGTGATGATAAATGCAAACGCGAAGAAATGCGCCAGAAACTGGATGGTGGTCGGCGCGAAGCCGGTTGTGGCTGGCAGGGCTGCGCTGGCAGCCACGATCATCAGCAGCAGTCGGACATGGTTCTGCAGACGGCCTATGGTCTCGTGAATGAAGCAATGCGCCGTAATCCAGGGAGACGAGGCAGAGCTTCTGTAATCAGGCGACTGAAAAGCAGCGCAAACAGGGCGGCAGCGCAGAGAAGCAGGGTCGAGGCGAGTGAAGGCGGCAGCCAGTCGAACCAGACGAGAATTCTCGACATGGAGTGTACATAGTCTTGCTTGATCACAGGCTCTCCTGACATCTGATGGGGAGAGCGTCAGGGTATCATATCATCGTGCTGTCTCTGACGCTCCGCTTCGTGGTGTTAACCACTCACCTGTCAGGCGTTTCCCCTAAAAGAGATGTAAGGAAAGAGGCTTCAGTCCTCTGCCCCGGCAGAATGCCGTGCCGCAAAGCGACGAGCGAGCAAGGTGCAAAGGAAGAGCTGTATCTGATGATACATCATCAAGGGCAGTACGATCGTACCAACCGTGGCCGCCGGAAAAAGGATATTGGCCATCGGCACACCGGTTGCGAGGGATTTTTTCGACCCGCAGAACATGAGTGAGATACTGCTCGCGTCACTGAACCTCGCAACACGCCCCAGACCACGGGAGAGAAACAGGACCAGAGCCAGCAACAGGGTGTCGAACAGCGCAGTAATCAGCAGATCCCGAAGAGAAACGCGATGCCAGATCCCTTCAATGACAGCGTGGCTGAAGGCCGTATAGACAACAAGAATGATCGAACCACGATCGCTGAGGGATAGCAGTTTCTTGTTACGTCTGGCCCATTCGCCCAGACGGGTATGCAGAAGCTGACCCAGCCCGAAAGGAAGAAGAAGCTGGGTTGCGATATCAATGATCGCCTGACCCGACCAGACATTGCCACGCTGGACGATGAGGGCAACCAGAACGGGCGTGGCTACGATGCCGGCCAGATTGGAAAGCGTCGCCGCGCAGATCGAGGCGGGAACATTGCCGCGAGCAATCGAGGTCAGGGCGATCGAGCTCTGAACCGTTGAAGGCAGGCAGCACAGAAACAGTACGCCGCGCCACATATCCGGTTTGAGCAGGCCTGGTATGAGCGCATGCAACAGGATGCCAAGAACGGGAAAAAGCAGAAAGGTGCAGCCCAGTACGCTTCCCTGTAACCGCCAGTCGCGTACGCTTTCCAGCACGGCTCTGGGTTCGAGCCGGGCGCCCTGCAGAAAGAACATGACGGCAATGCAAAGTGTCGTCAGGTGGGTAAGCAGCTCTGCACCCATCCCGTAACAGGGAATAAAGGTCGCGAGGATAATGGCGGCGATCAGGCTCAGAAGAAACGGGTCTAGTTTGCGCATGGGGAGTGGTTTCCTCCGCCCGGGGGGACTTTGGCAAGGAGCTGTTTCAAACGTGATGTCAGAGTTCGGACGCAAAAGACAGATCTGCAATCCCTGAAGGTCTTTCCGCGCTAGCGTCGTACAGGACTTTCAGTCAGGAGGTGTCATGAGTCGGAAGGATGCGGAAATGGATGCCAGACGCATAACACTGGGAAAAAAAGAGGTCCTGTCAGATCATTGGGGAACGCTTTCACGTTACAGTTTTGAGTATAGTCGAAGGGACGGCACGCTTCAGCATCTGACACGCGAGGTTTATGATCGCGGCGATGGTGCGGCAATTCTGCTGTATAACAAGACGCAGAACACGGTCATTCTGACGCGGCAAATGCGGTTCCCCGTTTTTCTCAGGGATGGCCAGGGTGATCTGATCGAATGCTGTGCCGGCATGCTGGACGGTGAAGATCCGGAAGTGGCGATCAGACGCGAAGCAGAGGAAGAAACAGGCATCGCTGTCAAAGATATCGAGGAGGTTGCCGCGGTTTATATGAGCCCTGGTGCGGTGACGGAACGTCTGCATCTCTTCATCGGTGCCTATACGGGTGCCATGCGCATTGGCGCTGGAGGCGGCCTGGCTCAGGAAGGTGAGGAAATCACCGTGCTCGAACTGCCTTTTCCGGAAGCCATGAGCATGATTCCTGATGGTCGCATTGCTGATGCCAAGACGATCATTCTGCTGCAACAGGTCGCCCTGAAAGGGCTCTGTACATTTTTACCTTCCGTGTAAGCGGCTGGCCCCTGACGCCGGAGACGGCACCGGAAACAGGTCTCACAACACAATGGTGTGAGACCTGACTGATGAAGCTTACAGAAAACTGAAAATGTCTTATCTTTCGAAAGTAAGGTTTTCGTTTCGAAAGATAGTTCCAGAATGTCGATGGGGGTTAACAGTGCGACGTTAAAGCGTCGTCTCGGCATTGTTGATGCCGTCAGGCGGGCCGGATTTGTGCGCACGGAAGCTCTGGCTGATCAGTTCTCCGTTTCGATGGTCACAATAAGATCCGATCTTGCCTACCTTCAAAGTCAGAATCTTGTCATCAGGACGAATGGCGGCGCACAGCCTGCCTATGGTTATGCAGTCAATGCGCCACTGGACGAGAGTCCCACCCTTTCCGAGGCGCGGGCTCTTGCCCGAGCGGTGGCGTTCAGATTGCAACCGGGGCAGTGCGTCTTTCTCGATAATTCCCTGGCCGCCTCTTTCGTGCCTGTTCATGCGACAGTGGCCAATCTGCGCTTCGTCGTGAACAGTTTCGAGACCTATCATCTCGCCAGTCGCTGCTGTGATGGAGCCGTATCGCTTCTGGGTGGCGAATATGACCGGCTCGGCTATCCGCTGGTCAGCCCCGCAGCCAGTCATGCACTTTCTTTCTATGATCTCGATCTGGCAGTGATTTCAGTCTCCCAGATTAGCAAGGCCGGTTTTTCCCTTCTGGACCAGACGGGCAATTGTCTTGAGGCGGCCATAGAGCGTGCCAGGCAGGTCTTTTTGCTGACTGATCGTCTGGACCGGACAGAGGCGGATGCACCCTTGCTGGAATGGCGCAATACCATGTCTGTTCTTCATGGTGGCAGCCACCTGATGGTGCGGTGCTGTGCGAGGACTGGAGCGCTTTTGGCGGGGATACAACAGGCTCCGAATAAGGGCGGGGCCGGGTTTTGCTGTTTTTCTTTTCTCATTTGACGGATATCCAAGCATGGCATCCAGTTTTCTGATGGATCAGACCGCCGACACACCCCGTTGTATCGTTACAATTGGCGAGATCGTGGTGGAGATCATGGCTGAAACCCAGGGGGTCGGTTTTCTGGAACCGCTTGCCCTCAGAGGGCCTTACCCCTCCGGAGCACCTGCGATCTTCATTGATCAGGTAGCCAAACTCGGTGGTGATTGTGGAATGATTTCTGCCGTCGGCCATGATGATTTCGGTACGCTCAATATCGAGCGCCTCAAGCGTGACGGGGTGGATGTTTCGGCAATCCTGCGGGCTGATTCCTATTCTACCGGGAGTGCTTTCGTACGATATCGTCCTGATGGCAGCCGTGATTTCGTGTATAATATCCGGCATTCTGCCTGCGCCCAGATCGGCTTGCATGAAGCAGCACGTACTCTGCTCAAACGCGCCACGCATTTTCATGTCATGGGTTCGTCCCTTTTCTCTTTCCCGATTATCGATGCGGTGACCACGGCAGTTCATCAGGTCAAGGCGCAGGGCGGCACGATCTCCTTTGATCCGAACATCCGCAAGGAAATGCTCGATATTCCCGATATGCGTGCCGCTCTCGAACTGATGTTGCAGGAATGCGATATCTTTCTGCCAGTGGGCCAGAGTTGCTGTTGTTCTGCCAGGGTACGACGCAGGAAGAGGCTATCAGCGAAATCCTCGATATGGGTGTGTCGGAAATCGTACTGAAACAGGGTCATGAAGGCGCAACCTGTTTCAGCGCTGATAAAACGATTCACAATCCCGGTTTTGCCGTGCAGGAGATCGACCCGACCGGGGCAGGTGACTGTTTCGGTGCGACCTATGTGACCTGCCGCCTCTCGGGAAAGACACGTGAGGATTCCCTGCGCTACGCCTGTGCATCGGGCTCTCGTGCTGTTTCGGTTTTCGGGCCGATGGAGGGTACTTCGGGTTTTGCGGAACTTGATCAAGTGATTGCCGGAGCAGCTATGAAAGGCGTCGCATCATGAGTAATTCTCTGCTCAGGGGGCTGCGTATTGCTTACGACAAAGGAGAAACGCGGGCCCTCATTTCGGTCTGTTCGGCGCATCCTGTCGTTATCGAGGCCGCCCTGCTTCATGCAGCGTCGCGCAAACAGCCCGCTCTGATCGAGGCGACCTGCAATCAGGTCAATCAGGAGGGTGGTTATACGGGCATGACCCCTGCCGGTTTTCGGGATTTTGTTTTTGGCATTGCAGATCGCATCAGCTTTCCGCGTGATCAGATCATTCTGGGCGGTGATCATCTGGGCCCGAATCCATGGAAAAGCCTGCCTCCAGGCGAGGCGTTGCAGAAAGCCTCCGACATGATCGCGGCTTATGCACAGGCCGGGTTTACCAAGCTGCATCTTGATGCCAGCATGGGGTGCAAGGGCGAGAAGGAGCATCTGCCGGACGCTGTTGTAGCCGAACGTGCCGTCATGCTGGCCAGCCGGGCCGAAAGCGTTGCGCCCGGACAGGCTGTCTATGTGATCGGTACCGAAATTCCGACACCGGGTGGTGCAACAGAGGCGTTCGATCATGTCGTCCCCACGACGCCGGATGCTGTGCGGGCCACATATCATGTGCATGAGGCGGCTTTTCGTGATGCGCTTCCTGCGGCCTGGCCCCGTGTCATCGGCATTGTGGTGCAGCCGGGCGTGGAGTTTGGTCATGAGGATGTTGCCATTTATCAGCCTGATGCGGCGCGCGCGCTGGTTACGAGCCTTGCCGACTTGCCGGGGCTGGTTTTCGAGGCACATTCTACCGATTATCAGCGGCACCTCTCTGGCGCAGCTCAAGCGTGATGGTTTCAGCATTCTCAAGGTGGGGCCTGAATTAAGCTTTGCCTTGCGCGAGGCGCTTTATGGTCTTGATGCCATAAGAAACTTCAGGGAGCCGCAAACAATATCGCTTGTTTCGGTCATGGAGCAGGTGATGCTGGCATCACCTGCAAACTGGCAGAGTCATTATCATGGCGACGCAGCATGCAGCGCGTCCTGCGGCATTTCAGCTATAGTGACCGTATTCGCTATTACTGGCCGGTACCCGAGGCCGCAAAGGCTGTTCAGGATCTGATGCAGTCACTGGGCGGAAGTGCCGTGCCGGAGACGTTGATCAGCCAGTATCTGCCGCGCTTTTTCGATCGTGTGAAAGCCGGCGCGCTGCCTGCCGAGCCCGAGAAACTTCAGCTTCAATCGGTCCGGGATGTTCTGGATCGCTACGAAACGCTGTGACTGGCACAGCGACAGGAACCAAAGACATGAGCACCAACAAGACGTTGCAGGATCGTGTTGCTTTTATCACCGGCGCTGCGCGCGGCATTGGCCGCGCTCTTGCCGAACGCTACGCGCAGGAAGGTGCGAAAGTGGTGATCGGGGATCTGAATGAGGCAGGCGCAGTCAATGCAGCCGCGGCTCTGGGCGAGGGGCATCTTGGCGTAAGGCTGGATGTGACACAGCAGGAGTCGATTGACGCAGCTCTTGCTGCCATTATCGCGCGTTATGGTCGTATTGATATTCTCGTCAATAACGCCGGATTATTCGATCTTGCCCCGACGGTCGAAATCACGCGCGAGAGCTATC
This sequence comes from Asaia prunellae JCM 25354, assembly GCF_000613885.1. GTDB lineage: Bacteria > Pseudomonadota > Alphaproteobacteria > Acetobacterales > Acetobacteraceae > Asaia > Asaia prunellae. The sequence goes on from NZ_BAJV01000010.1 coordinate 55,294, forward strand.
ACCGCGTTTTTGCGGTTAATGTCGAAGGCCTGCTTTTTACACTCCAGGCTGTGGCCCGTCAGATGATCGCACAGGGAGAGGGCGGCAAGATTATCAATTTCGCCTCCCAGGCGGGGCGACGGGGCGAACCGCTAGTCGGTATTTATTGTGCTTCGAAAGCGGCGGTTATTTCGCTGACGCAAAGCACGGGGCTCGACCTCATCAAATACGGCATCAATGTCAATGCGATTGCGCCGGGTGTGGTCGATAATGAGCACTGGGATGATGTTGATCGTCGCTTTGCACAATATGAGAATCTGCCGCTCGGTGAGAAAAAGCGTATCGTTGGCGCTTCGGTTCCGTTCGGACGTATGGCAAAACCCGAGGAAATAGGCGGTCTGGCCGTATTCCTGGCGTCGAAGGATGCTGATTATATTGTTTCCCAGACCTATAATATCGATGGTGGTAACTGGATGAGCTGATAGTCCCCGTCTGGCATAAAGCGGGCGCAGGCGACCGGTGCCGGGCCGGTCGTCCTTTATCTGGCGACTGTTTCTTGCAACTCTGCTCCCATATTGTTCGACGCTGGGGGAGAAAGCCATGCTGGGATTTTTGTATCGTTACGCTTTGGGTTTTCTGCTGATTGGTCTTGCGCCTTTTGCGGCACAGGCCGCAGAAATCCGTTTTATGCCTGATGACCGTGTCCATGCCGCGCAGATCGAGCAGCAAACGGCATCCATCAGCGATTTTGCCGCACGTGTCGCTGCTGTCTCAGCCGGTTTCCTGGGGACGCCGTATATAGCCAATACGCTGATTGGCGGGGCAGATGTTCCGGAGGTGCTTGTGATCCGGTTTGATGGCGTGGACTGCTATACGTTCGTTGATCTGGTTCGCGCCCTGGCTTTGTCAGGGAACGAGAAAACCCTGATCAGCACGCTGGCGGCAACGCGCTATCACAATGGCCAGGTCACCTATCTGGAGCGTCGCCATTTTCTGACAGACTGGGCGGAGATAACGCCGCAGAACGCCCGTGATATTACACGCAGCCTGTCATCTCATGTCGAGGTGACACCCAAGGCGCTCAATCGCCGGGCTGATGGCGGTGTCTATATCAAGGGGCTTCCTGTACGTTCGCGCAATATCGCCCATCTTTCACCCGAGTTTCTGACTCCCGCTGTCGCAGCAAAAATCCATACGGGTGATGTGATTGGCATTTACACCAGGCTTGAGGGTCTTGATGTGACCCATACCGGTCTGGCGATCTGGAAAAACGGAATTCTGTATTTCCGCAACGCATCATCCCTGAAAGCCAATATGAAGGTGGTTGATACACCGCTGTCCGCCTATCTTGCGGGCAAACCGGGTTTTCTTGTGCTGCGTATGGTTGAGGCAGGCTGAGCGGTTTTCATTCCGGGGTACGGTTTTTTGCCGCGGCTGCCGTGGACTGGGAGGAGAGGGGGCATTCCCAGTCTTCTCCGAGAACCGGCGTACCAAAACGGGTATGCACGGCACTTGCAATGCAGGTGAAGCCGTTTCGGGCATAAAGACGGCGCGCAGGCTCAAGGATGGCGCTGGTCCAGAGAACCGCGCGTTCATAGTGATGCGCACGCGCGAAAGAAAGACAATGCTGTACCAGCGCATCGCCGATGCCACGCCTGCGGGCAAAGGGCTCGACATGCAGAAGGCGTAGCCGGGCAGCGCCATTGCCTTCATCGGTCAGAAATACCCCACCGGCCATCACACCGTCCAGTTCGGCAATCCAGCATCCCTCGCGTTCCGGTTTGAAATGACGCAGAAACGTCGCGACACTATCGGCAATCAGGCATTCGAGATCATGTCCCCATCCATGGCTTTCTGCATAAAGCGCAGATTGCCGGGCGGCGATCAGGCTGGGCTCACCGGGGCGTGCTGCGCGAAGTGTGAAACTGGCCTCGCTCTGAGGGGCCAGAAGTCGCCGCGCATGGGACAATGCGCGTACGAGATCCTGTTGCTCGCTCGGGGAGATGCCAGCAAGACTGTCCCTGACAGCCTTCCTGATTTGTGCATCAATTCTGGCGAGCCTGACGCGACCCTGCTCTGTTAGCCGGATCAGACAGGCATAACGGTCCTGTTCTGACTGATCTGTCGAGATAAGGTTTTCACGCTCGAATTGGGTGATCAGGCGGCAGAGACAGTCGCGATCCATATGCATGACGTCTTGCAAGGTCGCTACGTGTACTGGTGTACGCTGCGCAATTTCGAAGAGCAGTCCGGCCTCGGATGAACTCATATCGCAACCGGGAAATCGAGCGTCAATGACACCGATCTGGTGCATGTAAAACCGGTTGAAACGTCGAACAGCCTCGATCCTGTCTTCCATGGCCTGTCTTCCTCATTCATAGGCACCCTTTTCGGGATCTTTGAAACCTTCAGGCTAGGAGTGCTGGAGCGGCCTGTCACTTCACCTTGCCGGGTGAAGAAGCATGTGTGGCTTTGCCGCTTCACTGACTGAATGAAAGCTGACTCCTCGAACAGTATGCAATTGACAATGACTCGCATTTAAAACAAGTGCTGCTCGGGTTTTGAACAGCTTGATGTGAATTTTAAAACGATGCGCAGGATAATCGGTCTCGTCGCCCTTGCCGCGGCAAGTGCCTCCTCTCTGACGGCTGCTCTGGCAGAAGACAGCCAGCCGGACTCGATTGTACGAAAAAAACCTGCGCATGAAAAAACGGATCAGCAGAAGCAGGCAGAGGCGAGGCGTGACAAGCGCATAAGGACAAGATCGACGAGGTTATAGTCGTTTCTGCTACCGGCCTTTCCCAAGCCGGTGCTACCACGAAAACCCGTACACCGATCATCGAGTCCCCGCAGACAATCTCGATCGTGACGCGCGAGGAAATCGAGTTGCGCGCCTCTCCGACAATTGCGGATGCCCTGTCCTACATGGCGGGCGTACAGGCTGAGCCGTCCGGTATCGATAACCGTGTAGACGAAGTGTCGGTACGTGGTTTTGGTGCAGGCGGGTTTTCATCAAACAATAATTTTGTTGATGGGCTGCGTCTTCCATCAGGTGGGCAGTGGACGCGCACGTCTTTTGATCCTTTTGCCTTGCAGCAGATTGAAGTGCTCAAGGGCCCGTCGGGTGCGCTCTACGGACAGACGGCACCCGGTGGCATTGTCAATCTGACGACCAAGCGCCCGACCGAGAAATCGCATGGTGAGTTTTTTCTTCAGACCATCGGTTATACGAAGCTTGGCAACTGGCAAGGGCAGGCTTCCGGCGACGTCTCGGGAAAGCTTAATAAGTCAGGAACGGTTCGTGGTCGTATCGTTGCCGTAGCGCGTTACGGTGGCACGCAGGTCAATGATGTCAATAGCGGGCGTTATTACGTCTCGCCAAGTCTGACCTGGGCTTATGCACCAGGGTCCACATGGACTCTTCTGGCGCAATATCAGCGCGACGCAGGGGGCTCGACGTTCCAGTTTCTGCCTAAGACCGGCACGCTTGTCTCATCCAGGGGGCGTTATATTGCCAATGATGCGAATATTGGCGAGCCCGACTGGAACAATTTCGACCGTACCCAAGCACTGGCGGGGTCATTCCTTGAACATCGTTTCAGCCGTATCGTCACACTGCGGAATAACACGCGTTATACCTATCTCGACAATCTCTATCGTTCGACCGTTCTGTCCGGTGATACGCTGACCAAGTGTGCGGCCAGTGTCAAAGGCTGCGTACCCTATGAGACAGTCAATCGCCGAGCGGTCGAAGGACGCGGACGGTCGCAGGGTGTGGCAACCGATACCCAGCTTGAAGTAAAGGCAAGAACGGGCATCGTCCGTCATACATTCCTTGTTGGCACGGATTATTTCTACACGAACTGGGAAAGCTCGCGCGACCTGGTCAATTCGGCGCTCGTGCTGCCAATGCTCAATATTTTTGATCCGGTTGCACGTGGAACAAAGGGGTATTCGGCAGGGCTTGCGCCTCAGGTTTATGGCGCGACCGAGTCACAGCAGAACGGTATTTATTTTCAGGATCAGATAAAGATTCAGAATCTCTATATTACCGTGGGTGGCCGGGAGGATTGGGCCAGGGACAACACGCTCAATATTCTAACCCAGAAGCGGTATCTGAACAATAATGACAAGTTTACGTGGCGGGCTGGCGCTGTTTATCGCACCAAAATCGGTCTGGCACCCTATTTCAGCTATGCGACGTCTTTTCAGCCGCAAGTGTCAGACCCCTCCACGGCGCTCGACAACAAGCCATTCAAGCCGACAACAGGGGATCAGTATGAAGCCGGTCTGCGCTATCAGTATGGCAAGAATATCTATGTCACTTTTGGCGCCTATCAGATCAAGCAGCGTAATGTGACCACGCCTGATCCGGGCGGCGTTCTGTGCGGTACAACAACCTGTCTTGTTCAGACCGGCGAGATGCGTGCACGCGGCCTGGAGCTGGAAGGCCGCGCGACGTTGCCCTGGGATATGGCCGTTATCTTTACGGGAACGCGTAGCGACGCGACGATTACAAAGTCCAACACGCTGTCCCAGATCGGCAATTATATGAATGCCGCTCCGAAATGGATGGCCTCTCTTTTCGTGGATCAGCGTCTGTTGCATGGCCCGATGCGCGGGGCCGGGTTTGGTGGCGGTGTGCGTTACACGGGTCATTCCTATGGCGATACGGCCAATACGCTTTCGATCCCGGGCTATACGCTTTTCGACATGTTCCTGCGTTACGATTTCGGTGTGGCGCGCCCGCGCTATGACGGGCTCTCCTTCTCACTAAATATGCGCAATATTGCGAACAAGCGTTTTGTGGCCACCTGCACGGCGGTTTCTGCCTGTTATTATGGCCAGGGCCGCAGCCTGACCATGCGTCTGGAGTATCGCTGGTAATGGCAGCGCCGCTATTCGTCTTGCTGGGCATGGGTCTGATTCTGGGCGCCTCGGCTCTTTTCTATCTGGCCGCGCATCAACAGCAGATTCTGCGGCAGCGCCTCGCTTTTCGACCCTGCATGATCGGCGGGTTTCTGGCGAGTATCCTCTCCTGTCTCGCGTTCTCTTCAGCGACCAGTCCTCTGGTCGGGGTGTTCATGGCTTTCGTTGCCCTGATGCTGGTGCTCAGCCTGAGTCCGATTGCGATTGCGCTCGTTGTCGGGAAAGGGCGCCCATGAAAAAGAAACCACTCGATAACCGGCGCTGGCTGGCCAAGGCTCTCGCGGGACTCATTCCCGGGGCAGTTCTGTCTCTGGGTGTGATGGTGCTGGTGGGGCATCTCTGCGGCAGTACGGGTAATCCGATGACAATGTCGGCGCAGTGGCTCATGTGGCTCGCGGCGTTTCTCTGGATCATCTGCATCTGTGCCTGCTTCCTGTTCCGTACCGGTCTGGGGGCATGGCTCGGCTTTGGCTGGATGGCTTGCCTCGTATGGCTGATCAATACGCTGATCTCGGGTTCTGATGTGTCGGGGGGGTCATGAAACTGCGTGCCGATATCGCAAACGTCTATCGTGAGCTCCATAGCTGGGTAGGTGTTGTAGCAGGATTATTCCTGTTTATTGCCTTTTATGCGGGTGCCATCAGCATGTTCGAGCCTGCGCTTGAAACCTGGCTTACACCGCGCATATCTCTGCCCGAGGCGGTTCCTCTGGAGCGCGCGCCCGAATTGATGGGGAAGGTTTTTGCGGCATTTCCCGAAAGCCGCAGAAGCTACACTATCGTGGTATCAACTGATCCCGATCATCCTGCGCGTATGGTCTGGTCTCCACATCCCGCACGGCATGGACACGGTTCCCAAACTCTCATGATGGCGGCGCTTGATTCCCGGGGGAGACTGGTTACAGCGCAGCGCAGACCGTCTTCAGTGGCACAAGTCATCGATACATTGCATCAGCAGATGGGGCTCCCTTTACCTCATGAGCCAGCAATGATTGTGATGGGTTTCATCACACTCGGTTATGCACTGGCGCTTGTTTCCGGCACGTTGATCTTTCTTCCGGCCCTCGCGAGAGCGATTTTCGCAGTCCGACTGAAAGGCAGTGTCCGTCGGAAATGGCTCGACCTGCATAATCTTCTGGGTTTCTGCTCGCTGCCGTTTCATATCGTTATGGCACTAACCTCTGTTGTCTTTGCTTTTCACGATGTGATTTTCACTGTGCAGGCCGAATTTCTGTCCCATGAACAGGGTGAGGTCCGTCAGGGCGGGCATGGCATGCGAGCCATGGCGGCCCTTTCACAACAGGGGATGCATCCTGCTCATGAGACGACGGCCCTGACACCGGCAGAGGTCGTCTCCATTCTCTCACGTGAGGTTCCCGGCTTTACGCCTGATACACTGGATTATTCCACCCGCCCCGGGAGTGTTCCAATGCTGCGTATAGCGGGTCACGACCCCGGTCATATCATGCGAGGGCCGAACAGTGGTTTCACCACCATGGATCCTTTCACCGGGCGTCTGCTCTGGCGCGATTATCTCCCGGGATATCAGTCGCGCAGCTTTGCTGCCCTGACAAGTTTCTTTTCCCTGCATTTTGGCAGTTATGGCGGTGCGCCGGTTCGCTGGGCCTATCTGGTGCTTGGTTTTGCCGGAGCGTTTCTGTTTTACACGGGTAACAGACTCTGGATTGCCGTTCGCCGACGCAAGGAAAAGGCTTCGGGTCTGGAGAGTGATACTCGCGGTACGCGGATATTATGGCGTCTGACAGTCGGGTGTTGTGCCGGGTGCATGGCAGGTATTGCCATTATCCTGCTTGTCGCGATGTTTCAGCCTGGTCTGAACGTCCGTCTTTCGCCCTTCTGGCTATATCAGGGCGTGTTCTGGCTATTTATGGGGCTGGCCTGCCTTGGAATACTGGACGGCTTCTGGTTCTTTCTTGTGGCATCAATACTCAATCTGGCCGTAGTCGCGGGTGCGTTGCGCCATTTTGGAACAGATAGCGAGACATCTCTTGGCGTAGCGCTTGTGGCACTCGTATTGGGAGTTTCTGTCGGATACAGCCTGTGGCGCAAGATGAGACTGCGCTCTGTCCCCTCATCAGCGCATTGAATCGTTGTTGAGGGGCAGGATCGATACTGAAGGCTTCAGACGACGTATGAGGTTTTCAGTCAAACGAAATGTCTGAAGGCAATCCCCGGGGCATTACTGCCTGCCGGGGATTACTTCTGGTTTTCAGGCCGTAGCGGCACTGGTCAGCATGGCTGTCAGGCGCTGTGCGAAACCTGCGGCATCAGGCAGGGTTTCGCCATCCTGAATACGGGCGACGTCAAGCAGAACACGGGCGAAATCGGCCACGCTCTCGCCTTTTTCCACACGTGCTGCCAGATCGCGGATCAGCGGATGATGCGGGTTGATTTCCATGATTGGAGCAGCAGGGGGCATGCCCTGACCCGAACGACGCATCAGACGCTGCATCATGAGGTCCGGACCACCCTCGCTCGTAATCACCACGGCGCTGCCAACCAGACGGACCGTGCCGCGTACATCCTTCACATCCTCACCAAGGGCTTCCTTCAAAGCCGGGATCAGCTTGTCGAGATCCGCAGCCTCACCCTCTGGTGTGGGGGCTTCGAACTTTTCAAGATCGCCATGAGCCTGATTGATGGATTTCAGCGTCTTGTCTTCATAGGAAGAAAGACGATCGGGCCAGAAGCCATCGACCTGGTCGGAGAGCAGAAGTACTTCGATACCACGGGCACGGAAGCCTTCGAGCTGAGGCGAGGCTGCAAGTGCTTCTGCGTTTTCGCCCGTAAGGTAATAAATTGCGTCCTGACCCGGCTTCATGCGCGACAGATAGGCGTCGAGCGTGGTGGGGTCATCAGATGCTGTTGAGCGGAAGCGGGAGAGAGCTGCGAGTTCCTGACGGTGCTCGGAATCCTCCCAGATCCCTTCCTTGATGATCGGTCCGAAATTCTCCCAGAACGTGCCAAAGGCTTCGGCATTTTCCGTATCCTTGGCGCGGTTCCTGATCTCGGTCATCACGCGCTTGGTCACGGCCTTGCGGATGCGCTGCAGTACAGGGGTCGATTGCAGCATTTCACGCGAGACGTTCAGCGGCAGGTCTTCAGTGTCGACAACCCCTTTCACAAAGCGCAGCCAAGCCGGCAGGAGCTCGGCTTCATCGGTGATGAACATGCGGCGCACATGGAGATGCACCTTGCTCTCACGCGACTGCTCCATGAAGTCGAACGGACGCGCACCGGGGATGAACAGCAGTGCCGTGAATTCAGTCGTGCCTTCCGCGCTCCAGTGCAGGGTCGCATAGGGTTCGTCGAACTGATGGGCAACGTGGCGATAGAATTCGGTGTACTGCTCGGGCGTGATGTCGGATTTCGACTTCCGCCACAGAGCTGTGCCCTCATTGGCCGATTTGTCTTCCTCACCTTCGCGCAACGTGATCGGCCAGGAGATATGGTCGGCCCATTTGCGGATGATGGAACGCAGACGCCAGGCATCAAGGAACTCATCGGCATCGGTTTTGACATGAAGGATGATGTCTGTGCCGGGGAGTTCGCGTGTAGCAGGGGCAATTGTATAGGCACCCTTGCCGTCAGACGACCACTGCCATGCCTGATCGGAACCGGGCTCGCGTGAAATCACGTCCACCTTGTCGGCCACCATGAAGGCTGCATAGAAGCCGACCCCGAACTGTCCGATCAGGCTCGGGCGGTCTTCGGGCTTGGCGCTGTTCAGCTTCTCGCCGAAGGCGCGCGTTCCTGAGCGGGCGATCGTGCCGAGATTGCTGGCCAGTTCCTCACGGCTCATGCCTGCGCCGTTATCGCTGATGGTCAGCAGGCGGGCGTCCTTGTCAGGGTTGATGCGAATGGAGGCATCGGCGGGCAGGGCCTTGGCGGCGTCGGTCAGCGCTTCGAAACGGCGCTTGTCAGAAGCATCGGCGGCATTGGCGACCAGCTCGCGCAGGAAGATCTCGCGCTCGGAATAAAGGGCATGCACCACGAGGTCGAGCAGGCGTCCGACTTCTGCGCTGAACTCGTGTTTCTCGGCACCCTGAACCTGATCTTTTTCGGTGTTTTCGGTCATGGAGATCCCTCAAGACTGTGATGGTGCCGTAACGGCACCGATTTGCAGGGGAAAGTAGAAATGCATTTTTCTTTTTTCAAGAGATGCCCGCATATAAGGGCAGGACGCAATCGCGCGTCAGGGGAGCCAGAGGCAATGCGCGCGCGTCATGCGGAGTCAGCCAGCGCGCTTCGGCAATTTCGGCGGCAGTGCTGACCGTACCATTCCAGAGCAGGGTGAAGAGCTCGGCGCGCACGATATACCCTGGCTCATTGGCTGCCGGAGCTTCAATCTGTCTCTGAAAAAGACAGGCTTCCGGTCTGGCATGCAGGTTGAGCTCCTCGCCGAGCTCGCGAATGAGCGTGTCACACGGCTTTTCGTTCGGCTCGATCTTGCCGCCGGGCTGCATGAACATTTCTGTGCCTCGTTTGCGCACCAGAAGAATGCGCCCGGCCCCGTCATGGAGCAGGGCGGCAGCGATATGAATGATGCGCATGAAGGCTTCAGATCGTCTCGGCAAGAATGTTCAGACGGTCGTCATCGTTCTGATGGACCTGAGTGCCTCATAGCCCGGAACGGTCGGATGCGGGACATCCATTTCATGTTTATGGGTGGCTGTGATTACGACCACACTGGCATTAGCGGCTTCACCTGCCTTGATTCCTGCCGGGGCATCCTCGAACACAACACAGTTTTCTGCCTTGAAGCCCAGACGCTGCGCACCGAGCAGAAAGCAGTCCGGAGCGGGTTTGCCATTCGGGACGTCTTCTGCCGTGATGACGACTTCTGGCAAGGGCAGACCGGCAATCCGGATGCGCTTGAGGGCGAGTTCACGCGAGGCCGAGGTGACAATGGCCCAGCGATCCTGAGGCAGGCTGGTCAAAAAGGCCCTGGCGCCGGGAATGGGATCAATGCCATGCGTGTCTTCCATCTCGCGGCTGGTGATCCAGTGTGCTTCTGCTGCCGGGTCGACGCCCGGCAGTTTCTGGCGGCGAATGGTCTCAATGGTCTGCACGCCGTGAATGGTGGGAAGGAATTTTTCGACATCCAGGCCATGCTTTTGCGCCCAGAGAGTCCAGACACGCTCCGCTGCGATGATGGAGGTCAGAATCGTGCCATCCATGTCAAACAGGAAGGCATCGAAAGCTTTACCGGGGAACAGGTCGTGCTCGGCCAAGAGAGATCTCCGTCAGGAATACAGGTCATGCGAGGTGCGAGACCCTGCATGACCTGTTCAACGCAGGCAAGCGCGTGCCGGATCAACCCGCCGTGTCGACCGCCAGGCGTCCGAGTGCCGGATCATCGGTGAAAAACCCGTCCAGACCCATATCAAGATAGCGTTTGACCTCGGCGATCATGCCTTTGGGGTTACGGGCATTCAGTGCTCCGCCCTCGCGGAGTTCTTTCGGCAGACAGTAGTTTTCAGGGCGCGCCGTATAGGAATGGACCAGAAGACCTGCTTCATGCGCATCGGTGATCAGTGTGGTGGGTGTTCCCCATGAGCCATCGGGCTTGCGCGGAATCAGATCGGTATTGGACGGGCCAATCACATCTGCAAACTGACGTATTTCTCTCAGACCTTCAGGCTTCATGAAATCGCCAAAGGTTTTTGTAGCGCTTTTACCCAGAAGATCTGGCGGGGTCTGACCAGGTTCACCCATCAGGAACATCACGCGCGCCTGCGGATTGATGGCACGTGTCTTCTCTCCTATCGCCTTGAGATTGGTTGTCTCGAAAGACTGGAGTTCCAACGGCGCCTGACGGGTATATTCATGCACTGCGATGGTTCGCAGGAAGTCGTTTCAGGGTCCAGACCAAGACTGTGGAAATGGGTGGAGTTCTTGATTTCAGGGATCAGCCCGAAAACCTTGCCGCGTGCGGCGGACTCACCAGCCACAAAATCGATTACCTCCTCGAAGGTCGGGACATCGAAATGACCGTCATAGCGGGTGTTATGCGGACGAAGCTGAGGCAGACGCTCTTTGGCTCGCAGGGTCTTGAGTTCAGCAAGTGTGAAATCTGTCGTGAACCAGCCCGTTTCCTTCTGGCCATCAATAGTCAGGCTGCGCTTTCGTCCCGCAAATTCCGGACGTGAGGCGACATCGGTGGTATCCGCGATATTGCTCTCATGGCGTACGATCAGAACGCCGTCTTTCGTCATGACGAGATCCGGCTCGATGTAATCGGCGCCGTCTTCCATGGCTTTTGCATAAGAGGCGAGCGTGTGTTCGGGCCGCAGCTGATGCACCACGATGAGCAAAAACAAGCGGTCTTGGTGCAAGAGAGGGCGCGGCGAAGCTTTTGTGGAAAAGGTTGGGGCGCAGATCCCGGCCAGGCCGAGAAACAGGGTGTGACGACGTGACAGCAAATCGGCTCTCCTGAATTATGATCCGGAGAGGCAGATCGTCTGTCCGGACGAGATCGTTCTTGTTTGGGCGTCAGGACAATCGCCCAGATCCGGCCTGGACAGGGCGATTATCCGGTGAATGACGTGAGGCGTTACCAGTTGGCACTCAATGTCAGGAAAAACATGCGCGGGGCGATCGGGTAAGCGGTGAACTGACCCGAAGTCTGTGTGGTGCTGACCGTGGACCAGCCACGTGTATTGGTCAGGTTGGTAATGTTTCCCTGAACGCGCAAGGCGGGGATATGGGGGATGCCATGGATGGTGTAACCCGCATTTATGCTGAACTGTGCGGTCGGCGAGGCCCAGAGATCATTGGTATAGGTTGTGTAGCGCTTGCCCATGACATCGCCGATGAACTGGCCATAGAAATTGCCCCAGTTGGTTGTGGCGACGAATTTCTCTGTCCAGTCCGGCTGACCGGCCACATTACGGCCTGCAATGCGGATGGTCGATGTGCCAGAGCTGTAGTTGTCGTTATAGACCGACTTGTTATAGCTCAGCCCGTTATAGATCGAGAAATGCGGGCCAAACTGTGCGGTGAAGGAGAAATCCATACCGTCTGTCGTGACCGAGCCCACATTGGCCAGCGTCGTAGCGGAGCCGATGATCGAAGACAGCGACTGCGTTGTGGCAATGGCCACCAGACGGTTCGAGAAATGTACGTGATAATATTCGGCCTGCGCCGAGATGTCGGTGAGCGGGCCCAGATTGACATGGTGATGGGTACGCAGACCGGTTTCATAGGTCCATGACGTCTCGACCTTGCCGTTCTTCTTGAAATCCTCGAAGGCCGCCTGGCTCGTGGCACCCCATGGGGTGGCATTGCCATAACCTGCATCCTGGTAGGAACGCATGTTCTCCTGAATATTGGCGAACCACTGCTCGTTGGGCGTGATATTCCACAATGCACCGAACGAAGGCAGGAACGGCTTGACGGCGTCGATGGTGCCGCCTGGTACGGTCACAGCAGTTGCAGGCGAAAGCGACCCTTTCTTGCCAGCCACAGGCAGGGTGCCGTTGGTATAGACCAGTTCGGATTTGAACCCTGCCGAGAGGGTGAAGTTTTTCGTAACCCGCCAGCTGTCCTGAAGATGGGTGGTGAAGGTATTGGTATAGAAATAGTTCGTGTACTGCTTGATCAGCGCATCCTGCTGACGGTCATACGGTGTGGTCGGGTTGTTGGCATCGAGCGGATACCAGCGACGGGCCTGCGTGTTGTTGTTGCGCTCGTACCAGCCCCCGACTTCGAGGTCGTGATGGCCCAGCTTGTAGCGCAGCGTCGTGAGCAGACCGCCGCGATTATCCCAGTATTCGGTCGTGCGTGTGGCATAGCCCGAACCACCGAATACGTTGCTCAGCTGGCTGGAGCTCTGGTTGGGGAAATAGGCGCCGAACAGCGTTGGCAGACCGGCTGCCGTGATCGGACCAGCTACCACACCTTCACCGAGATTGTGGTGATAGTACAGCTTGTTGTCCCAGTGCAGGTTGCTGTTGAAATCATGCTGCCAGGCCAGATAAGTCAGAAAATCCTGACGCTGTGCCGCAGAATAGTAATTGCGGTAATTCAGCCCTGCATTCTTGTAGGCTGCCGAATTCAGATAGGATTTGGCGTAAGTGAAATCAGGGTAGGTGAAGGGGCGCACGTAGGTGCCATAGCCATTGGGCAGCACAATGCCGTCTTCATTCGGCTCGACCTTGTCGGACCAGTCGAAGAAATAGGTGATCTTGTCCTTGCTGCCCTTGTGCACGAATTTGGCGTTGACCTGATTGCCACCCTGATGACCGGCAAAATCCCAGGCGCGGGCATCCTGACGTGCCCATGAAATATAGGCCGAGTTGCCATTGCCGAAATTGCCCGTATCGAAACGGGCAAAGGTGCGGAATGTCGAGAAGCTGCCGAAGGTCTGGTCGAGCTGGCCACCCATCTTCTGCTTGGGGTCCTGCGATGAGAACAGCAATGTGCCGCCGAGATTGGAAGTGGAGGCTGTGCCAAGCGCGCCGGAACCCGTGGCCACCGTTGCATTGCCTACGTTCTCGCTGATCACAGCACGCTGGGGTGAGAGGCCGTTGTAATTGCCATAAGCCTGATCACCCAACGGAATGCCGTCGAGCGTGTAACCAAGCTGGTTCTGGTTGAAGCCATGGATAAACAGTGAGGAATTCTGCTCGTTGTTGCCCCAGGGATCGGCATTGTTGAACACCACACCTGGCAGGATCTGCAGTGCCTTGAGCGGGCTGACACCTGGCAGGATACGCTGGAGCTGCGTGTGACCCACGCTCTGCTCGGAACGTGTGCGGCGGGCTGTGGCGATCACTTCCTCGGCCGGGGCGGTCGAGACAAGAGCCTTGGCCTTGCCGGATGAGGCGCTCGTATGGTGGGACGACACGGGATGAAGCGTGGCATCTGCTGCACTGGCTGCCCCGCTGATGAGGGCGAGGGGTGAGCAGAAAAGAGACAGCGTGAGACCAAGGCGCTGTTTGCATAGCTTCATTAGTAAACTTTCCCTTAACGATGGCCGGATTGCGGCGCACCCTATGCGGAGAGTTCGTTACGGTGTGTGAAGGTTCGGTGATTTGCCCATTACAGATTGATGAATAAAAAAAAGAGACTGTCTGAATTCCAGACAGTCTCTCTTCGACGTGTTTTATCAGGCAGCGAAGGTCAGAAGCGGTATTCGATACCGGCACCCACAACTGTCGGATCGAGGGAGTCATGAGCCTTGATGAAAGCGCCCGACCCACGGTCATTGGCCCAGGCGTGCATACGCATGAACATCTGCTTGGCATCCATGTTGAAGAACCAGTTGCCGACCAGCTGGTAATCGAAGCCGACATTGACGGAAGGACCGCCTGTAACGCCTACATTGAGCTTCTGTACCAGGCCACCTGCCGGAGAGACGTTGTGGAACCAGGCCAGGGTTGCGCCTACGCCCACATAGGGATTGAAACGCTTATGCGGACGGAAATGCCAGGCGAGGGTGATGGTCGGAGGCAGAACCCATGCGCTACCGATGTCGATGTTACCAAGAGGCGTGCCTTTGGCAGCAACTTCATGACGGGTGCTGGCAGCAATCAGGTCGATCGAGATATTATCGGTAAAGAAATATTCGAACGTCAGTTCGGGCATGACCTGGTTGGTGGTCTTGATATGACCGGGAATGGCAGCACCATTGAGCCATACCTTGCTGTCGCGGTCTTCGGGGATGATGCCAAGAGCCGACAGACGGATGATGAAATCACCCTTGCCGAGACCGATCTTGGTGCTGGAGCAGGTTTTGAACAGGCCACATTCATCGTTCGAGGAAGAACGCGGGGCGGCCATGGCCTGCGCCTGCGGCGCGAGAACCATGTTCGTCGAGACCGGCGCATTGACGACGGGCGCAGACTGGGCCTGGGCGCCGGGGGTAGCGATGGCAGCCGCGACAAAACCGGTAAGGAGCGCAGCAGAGAGTTTGAAAGGGGTCTTCATCGACGTCATCCGTGATTAAGCAGTGACGTTCTCACACCATGCGCTATGATGTGTTGCCTTGATCCATGTCAAACCTGCTTGAATAGTAATGATGACCGTGGGAAATAGGACACAGTATGTGACTTTATGTTAATAATCTAAGAACAAGACTATGCTTGAAGGGCTGGTTTGATCATGAGCGCCCAGACGGGGGACAGTATCAGCACACTCGGGCCTTGTGGAAGTTGTGGGCAGTGCCTGCACTGCGAGGCACGGTCACGCAGCATTTGTTCTGTTATCGACGCTGAACATATGGCGCGACTCGCTCAATACTCTCATCGCCTTGCTGTTGCAGCGGGAAGGACCTTCATTCAGGAAGGCGAAACTGCAAGTGATTTCTTCATCGTGACGTCAGGCCACGTAAAGCTTTTTGCTCTTATGCCGGACGGGCGACGCCAGATTACGGGTTTTGCCCAGACAGGTGATTTTCTCGGGCTGGCGAGCGGTGCGACCTATGCTTTCAGTGCCGAGGCGCTTGGAGCGCTTTCTCTCTGCCGTTTTTCGCGTTCAGGTCTCACCTTGCTGAGGCGCGAATTCCCTGAGCTTGAAAACCGCCTGATGGAGGAAGCCTCGCGTGAACTGGTTCAGGCCCAGAAGAGAATGTTGCTGCTGGGGCGCAAAACCGCGCGCGAGCGTCTTGCCAGCTTTCTTCTTGAGCAGCATCATCTCTTGCCTGCCCGCGAGATTACTCTTCGTCTACCGATGAGTCGTACCGGGATTGCCGATTATCTGGGCCTGACCATAGAGACGGTGAGCCGCACGCTGAATGCCCTGCAGCGGGAAAAACTGATAACGATCACGCAGGTCACGCAGATCGTCCTGCTCAATCTGCCCGCGCTCGAAAATCTGGCTCGCGGTGGCTAAACTTTTCACCTGGAGAAAACTGCCCAATTGATGCCTTGACGTCGCCATGATGAAGGGGGAGAGAAGACACTTTCCCGCGAGAGCCTTATCCTTCAGGAGCGACAGATCATGGACCGTTTCATCATACGTGGCGGCAGGCGTCTTGAAGGCGAGATCGTGATTGGCGGCGCCAAGAATGCCGGTCTCAAGCTCATGGTCGCGGGACTTCTTACATCCGGACGTCTTATCCTTTCCAACGTCCCGAAAATTGCTGATATCGAGACCATGCAGACGCTGCTGCGCCAGCATGGCATTGCTGTTGATCCTGTGGACGCAGAAGGTCGCACACTTTCGATTGGCGGGCCGATCACCTCGGTCGAAGCGCCGTACGATATCGTGTCGAAAATGCGCGCCTCGATTCTGGTTCTGGGCCCGCTTCTGGCTCGCGCGCATGAGGCCCGGGTCTCACTGCCTGGTGGCTGCGCCATTGGCACACGACCGGTCGATCTTCACCTCAAGGGACTGGAAACGCTCGGAGCCAAGATCCGGCTTGAAAACGGCTATATCAATGCGAGTGCGCCTGGTGGGTTGGTCGGTGATCGCATTCTTCTGCCTTTTGCATCGGTTGGCGCGACCGAAAACCTGCTCATGGCTGCAACGCTGGCAAAGGGGCGTACCGAAATCGTCAATGCGGCACGTGAGCCTGAAATCAGTGATCTGGTGGAATGCCTCAACCGTATGGGCGCGCGTATTTCAGGGGCTGGTACTGGCACGCTTGTCATTGATGGCGTTGAGGCCCTGACCGGCGCCGAACATGCCATTATGGCCGATCGTATCGAATGCGGCACCTATGCCTGTGCAGCAGGTATTACCGGTGGTGATCTGCGTCTTGTCGGTGGACGGGTGCGTGATCTTGGCGCTGTCGTTCGTACGCTGGAAGAAGCAGGCGTCGAGGTGATCGAGGAAGAAAACGCCATTCGTGTACGGCGTGCCGGTCCACTCAAGGGTGTGGATATCATGACCGAGCCTTATCCCGGTTTTCCGACGGATATGCAGGCCCAGTTCATGGCCATGCTTGCCGTTGCGGAAGGGGCTTCGATGGTGACGGAAACGATCTTTGAAAATCGCTTCATGCATGTGCCCGAGCTTAATCGTATGGGTGCACGGATCAACGTACACGGGTCTTCAGCAATTATCCGCGGGGTAGAGAGGCTTTCTGGTGCACCCGTAATGGCGACTGATCTACGTGCCTCATTCTCTTTGATCATCGCGGGTCTTGGCGCTCAGGGTGAAACGACGCTGAGCCGTATCTATCATCTCGATCGTGGCTACGAAGCGGTCGATCGCAAGCTTTCTGCCGTTGGTGCAGATATCGAGCGCATTCACGAGTAATCTGCCAATACACCGGTTCGGGTGGGGTACAGTCAGGCATAGGGGAGAGGCAGGGTCTTTTTCCAGAAGGCCTCACCCCACTCCGTAACAGTCGCATAGCTGTATGAGGCTCTGCCCCATTCCTTCCAGAAGGGCCGTCGCCCTCTGGAAAGCCTCTACCTTGCTCTGATGGCCTCTGCGGTGCGCAGGCTCAGCGCCATAATAGCCAGAGCCGGATTGGCTGCTGTAGCGCTCGGGAAGACCGAGTGATCGCAAATCCAGAGATTGTCGATATCGTGGCTGCGACCGAACGGATTGACGACGGAGTCATCGGGATCGGTCCCCATACGGCAGGTGCCGATCATATGGGCCGCGCGATCCATGGACCAGATGTCCTTGGCTCCGGCTGCTTCCCAGATGCCGGTCATGGTGCGGGCCATATGTTCATGCATTGCCTGTTCGTTAGGGCCGTAGCTGAAGGTGATTTTCGGCTTCGGAACGCCCGCCCGGCCAATCTCATCGGAGAGCGTGACGAGATTGTCGTCATTGGGCAGGCAATCGCCATGCGCGCCCAGCCCGGCCATATAGTTATAGCCGCGCAGGTAATTTGTCAGGGCTTCGCCCCACAAACCACGTCCTCTCGCTACGCCTGTAGCCCATGTCAGCGGCATCATACCGAGGGACTGAATCAGGTATCCCCCCACAAAATCAGCATCTTCGGGGCGCATCATGTCTTCGGTGATCGTCAGTGACGGATACCCTTTGTTCGGGCGGATAATCTCGTCGAAGCGACCCCAGACCTGGGTCGAGATATGCGCCATGTAATTGCGCCCGACCTGACCACTGCGGTTGGCCAGTCCGGTATGGAGCAGTAGCCGTGCCGTCTCGACGGCGCCAGCAGCAAGGACAAGAGCGGCACAACGCTGTTTGCGATCTTCGCCATTCTCGCGATAGACGATGGCCGTCACCCGGCCTGTGCTGTCGCGCTCGATACCATGGACAAAGCAGTTCGGGCGAATTTCAGCCCCAGCCGAGACGGCGACTGGCAGGTAGGTGACATCCGTGCCCGACTTGGCCCCGTTGCGGCAGCCCTGATGACAGGCACCACAACCGACGCATGCCTTGCGATCACCCCAGTCACGTGTGATCAGCGCAGTAGGACCATCGGCATTGCGAATGCCCAGAGCGTCGCAGCCGCGTATCATGGCCTGCGCCGCACCGTTGCGTTGCGGTGGCGGGTAGGCATACCGGCGTTCAGGGTCCCAGGGATAATTCTCAGGACCTGAAACACCAATCTCGCGTTCTACCCGCTCGATATAGGGCAGAAGCGTATCGTAACCGAAAGGCCAGTCCACGCCTTTGCCCGTTTCGGAATGCAGACGCATGTCGCGCGCATCAATCCGTGGCATGAACGCGCCGAAATGCAGCATCGAGCCCCCGACACCGGTGCCGCTGTTGTTGCCGCCAAATGCCATCGGGTTGGCACCGCCTGAAAGACGCTCTTCCAGCCAGTAGATTTCCGACGCTGTTGCTTCATCCGGTGTATGCTGGCGCGGGTCAAAGCGCGGCCCAGCCTCAAGTGCGACTACCTTCATGCCCGATCGGGCCAGCTCGGCCAGAAGCGGAGCCCCACCGGCCCCCGTGCCTACAACAACAACATCCACGATCTCGTGGTCGTCAAAGCGACGGCTCTTCATCGGCCATGTTCCTTCACGCGTGGTTCCCAGGCTTCGCTCACGCCTTCTCCCATGCTGAAAAGCCCTGAAAGACGCCATCGCCCCCGTTGAAAACAGCATCAATGCCCAGTTGTGCCTGTACTGCCGGATGGCTGATGAAAATCTGAACGCAGTCGGCGCGCAGATCTGCAAACCAGGAGCGCATCTGCGTCCCATCGAGCCTGTCCGTTTCAAGAGCACCTTCAGCCATCGCATGAACAAGGCTGTCCTGAAGCCCGGCATCAAGTGCAGAGAATCTGGTGCCGTAGCGCTGCCTGGCCTGGCTATCGAGGCCGTTCAGCGCCTGTTCATAAGCCTCAGTATCTGGCGGCAGGGTGGCAAACCGCCAGCCATCCCCCGGAGTACCCAGCCTTGCATCAATCCGGGCCGCAATATTGATGGTGGCATCGGGGAGAATTGCTGTTTGGGGCAAAACACGTGCTGCCAGCGCACCAAGAACGTCATAGGCGCTCTGTGAGAGCTGACGTGGGGTGTAACCTGCATCGCTGGTCTGGGCACGCTCTTCCATGACCTGACGGGTGCGCCCCGAAATACGATCGGAATCCAGCAATGCCAGATAATCCTGGTCGATAGCAGGGGGCAGTGAAGTCTGGCTCATGGCGCGTTCCCAAAACCGTGATGACGCCTCTAACATGCCCGCACCGGGTAAAGTTGCCAATGCCTCACCATACGCAAGTCATTGAGAATGCTTCTCAAAATCATTATGGATCAGGATCTGGCTTGTGGCGGCTATGTGGAGCCTGTCACTCTCCGGAAAGTGGCAAGCTCCTGTGACCCTGAACGGGTTTCCAGAGGGCGGCCTTCTGGCAGGGTCTGGGGCGGAGCCCGGTGATCTTGAGATAACTAAAGTGCGGAATGTTTTATGGGTGGCTCATCGCGGCTGACTGGTGTCAGAGGCGGGGTGTCGTGACGCCAAGCTGCTTCATGTATTTGCCGGCGCGATCGGCGTAGCTTGTTTCACAGGGAGAGGCTCCCTGGAAAAACAGGAACTGGCAGATTCCCTCATTGGCATAGATGCGCGCGGGAAGCTTGGTGGTGTTACTGATTTCGATCGTAACCTGACCTTCCCACTCGGGTTCAAGCGGGGTGACATTTACGATGATACCGCAGCGGGCATAGGTGGATTTGCCGAGACAGACGACGAGCACGTCACGCGGAATACGGAAATACTCAACAGTATGGGCCAGAGCAAAACTGTTGGGCGGAATGGTGATGTCGCCTGTGCGCGTCACAAAGCTGTTGGCCGCGAAGCTTTTGGGATCGACAACAGCATTGTCGACATCTGTGAATATCTTGAAGTCTTCACCAACGCGGGCGTCATAGCCATAGGAAGACAGGCCATAGGAAATGACACCCTCACGCTTCTGCGCTTCGACAAAAGGCTCAATCATGCCTTTTTCCTGGGCCATTTGACGGATCCAGCTGTCTGGCATGATGGGCATGGCGCGATTTCCAGTCTGTGAAAGCTATGGGGTCTGCAGATCTAGCGTCAGTATCAGGGCTCTGCAAACCACCAGGATCAGTTCAGGCGATATGTGTGAGAAACACGACTTTCGAGCCGCCGCCTTCTACAAGGGTCTTGATGGCGTTGTTGAAGACCTTGCCGTGCTCCATACCCATATGGGCCTTGAAGGCCTCTTCATCTCGATATGTTTCTTCCACATGGAAGAAATCGGGATCTTCCTCAAGGGTATAGACAACAAAACGCTCATTGCCGGGCTCGTTGCGCACATCATTGGCGAGGGCGGTCAGCAGGCGGGCGATTTCCTCGCGTTTGCCGGGCAGGGCGCGCATGGTCGCATAGAGAGCCTTGGACATGATCAAGTTCCTTTCGGGGGATAAAGCGGGTCAGCGTGAAGAAAGGCCGGATGGCGTCTGGGGTTCCTGGTCTTCTGGTGCCTTGACCGCACGGTTACGCACCTGAGCCTTGCGACGCAGCAGATTGGCGCGCAAGGCTGCGGCTTCACGGGCCTGGCGTTTTTCCAGGTCGGCCTGCGCCTTTTCAGTCAGGTTTGGTCGTGGTGGCGTGGTCATGAAACAAATTCCAGAAAGCGGTCTGACAGGCAGCCACCAAGCAGTTCATCATAGACGGCAAGAGTGGCGGATTGCATCTGCCGGGTGGTGTAGGTTTCAGCAATGTGATGGCGAGCGGTTTCAGCAAGGAGGGAACGTGCACCCTCGGGCAGGGTCAGAAGCTGATATAGTCCATCGGCCAGTGCAGTTTCATCATCCGGCGGGATAAGGAGGCCGGTTCGATAGGGGATGACGGTTTCCATGGCTCCTCCCTGCGCGGATACAATGACAGGGCGCCCCATGGCCTGCGCTTCGATCACGACACGCCCGAACGGTTCAGGGCGTAAAGAGGGAACGGCCACAACATCGGCCAGTGCATAGGCAGCGGGCATATCCTGGCATCGACCTGCAAAGCGCAGGCGTTCACGCAGTCCCAGACGGGTGGCCATAGCGTCGATTTCCTGCACGTAACGATCCTTGGGATCGGCCGGTCCGACCAGAACGCAGAGCCATGGATCAGGCAATACGGTCTGGAGATGCACCATGGCCTTCAGAAGCAGAAGCTGTCCTTTCCAGCGTGTCAGCCGACCGGGAAGCATGACGACCGGAGTTCCGGGAGGCACCTGCCATTTCTCGGCCAGGGCCTGGATGCGGGCACCATTGACCAGAGACGGATCGAAACGGTTCATATCGGCACCGCGCGGGATCAGGCGAAGGCGGTCGTCTCCCACATGATATTCATCCCTCAGTCGGGTGGCGATATAGGTACTGATCGCAATGACCCGTGCACCGCGTGCCAGAACGGAATTATAGCGTTTCTTGCCTGGAAAACCGGCCTTGTGGACTCCATGCCATGTGGTCACGAAAGGCGTATCCGTGTGCCTCGTGGCGTGCCATGCAGCCCATGCCGGGGCGCGGGAACGGGCATGAACCAGATCGACACGTTGATCGCGAATAAGCTGGATAAGGGCTTTCGCATTGCGGCGAATGGCAAATGGCGATTTCTGACCGAGAGGCAGATCGATGTGGTGTGCACCGATAGCGAGCAGCTTTGGCACCAGAGGGCCCATGGCGCCTGCCACGAGAGCGCGCCCACCGGCAGCGATGATTGCTTCTGCCATTTCAACCGTACCCTGTTCGATCCCTCCCGTGCCGAGGGCCGGAAGAACCTGAAGGATATGAGGGCTGAAGCGCGACATGCCTTGCCGGTAGCATGAAGTACGATCCTCAGGGAGAGGAAAGCGGCTATTGTCACGAAAAAAGGGTCGGGGATGCTCCCCGACCCTTGTCGATGCAACCTGAGAGGTATGTTTTCTCAGTGTTTCTGATCTGCAGTTTCCGGCAGAGCATAGACAACAAGCTGATCGGTAACCGGTGTCATCATGAAATGGTGACCGCCGGCCATGATGGCGACGTACTGCTTGCCATTAACCTCATAGGTCATCGGGTTGGCCTGTCCGCCACCGGGCAGAACATCCGACCAGACATCCTTTCCGGTTTTGATGTCGATCGCGCGGATCTGGTTGTCGGTTGCTGCTGCAACGAAAACAAGACCACCTTTGGTGATGACCGAACCGCCATTATTGGGGGTACCGATATTGAGCGGCAGGCCTGTAGGCATGTTCCACGGGCCGTTGGCACGAGCTGTACCGAGCGGACGTGACCACAGAACCTTCTTGGTCTTGATGTCGATGGCTTCGATCATGCCATAGGGCGGCTTGTTGCACATCATGCCCGTGTACTGGTTCCAGAACGGCGTTACGACAATGCCGTAAGGTGTATCGGCCTGGGCACCATTGCCTTCGGCACCGCCGCCGGAAGGATTATAGCTGGGGTTGTCGATGGGCTTCAGACCCAGCGCATCAGCCTTTTTGCGGGTGATGAGCTGATCATACATCGGCGTAGAGTTCCAGTTGGCGATGACAATGCCGGATTCCGGATCATAGGCCATACTGCCCCAGTCGCTGCCGCCGTTATAGCCGGGATATTCGATATTCGGCTTGTCGAGGGCGGGCGGGGTGAACTCGCCTACATAGCGTGCCTTGCGGAATTTTATGCGGCAGTAAAGCTGGTCGATGGGCGACATGCCCCACATGTCGCTTTCCTTCAGATCGGGGAAGGCAAGACGCGGGAAGGCGGTCGACCAAGGCTGGGTCGGACTGCGCGGATCGTCGGACATCGTGCTGGCGGGCGCCGGTTTCTCGACTACCGGGAATTCCGGCAGCGGTTTGCCTGTGGCGCGGTCAAGCACGAAGGTCTGTCCACGCTTGGTGGGTACCAGCAGGGCCGGTGTTACCGTACCATCCTCATGATGATAGTCGAATTTGGTAGCCTGTGAACCGATATCGTAGTCCCAGACATCCTTGTGCGCGGTCTGGAACACCCAGCGTGGTTCACCCGTCTTGACGTCCAGAGCGACAATGGCGGAGGAGACGGCGTTCTCCTTGTCGGTGCGCATGGCGCTGTAATAATCGGCTGCCGAATTGCCTGTTGGCACATAGACCAGACCAAGTTCGTTATCACCGGTCATGGCAGCCCAGGAATTGGGTGTGCCTCGGCTGTAGAACTTGCCGGGCTCGGCTGGTGATGATTGTCGGGATTGTTGACGTCCCACGCCCAGACGAACTTGCCGCTTTCGGCATCGTAGCCACGGATGACACCAGAAGGGGCCCAGCGACGCTGGCCGTCAAGCACCTCATGATTGACCACGACAATACCATTGATGACCGGAGGTGGGGTCGTCATGGATACGAAGCCCGGCACGGATTCACCCATGCCCTGCATCAGATTTACCTGACCACCAAAGCCGAAGCCTTCGCAGAGCTTGCCTGTCTCGGCATCGACCTGGATGAGCCGCATATCAAGCGTGGCTTCCATGATGCGATTATGGCAGGGCTGGCCCTCGGGAACGGTTGAGGACGTGTAATAGGTTACGCCCTTGCAGGCGGCTGTATAGGGAATGGAGTGGTATTTCACTCCGGCATCGTGACGCCAGATTTCCTTGCCGGTGGCAGCGTCGATGCGCATCATGTCATTCATGGCCGAACACATGTAGAGCGAATTGCCTACCTTGATTGGCGTGGTCTCGGCGGCCCATTTATTGGCCTGGCCCGGACCCGGTTTGCTGCCTGTATGATAGACAAAAGCGCGCTTGAGCCGGCCGACGTTCTCCGGTGTCAGCTGGTCGAGCGGCGAATAGCGGTTCTGGCTGGAATCGCGCCCGTAAGCCGGCCAGTCTTCACGGGCAGGTGTTGCATCGATCTGTGGTGCGGCGGCCGGAACTTCGTTGATTCCGATCTCGGAAATATCAGGCAGATTTGCTGCATTGACGCCAGGAGCCTGAGGTGCGGAGGGCAAAGGCCCCCCGAAGCGACCTGCGCCGGCATTATGCGCCATGGCAGCGGTCGTCGTTTCTTCGCCTGGGGAACTATCTGAAGGGGGGATCTGTGCAAAGGCCACCGAGGCAGAAATCATGCCTCCAAGAAAAGTGGCGGTGAGAAGGGCTGGTCTACGCATCAGACGGCTCCGCGGGAAACTGGACGAACCGTATCCTGGCGACGCAGAACCGGCAGGCTGAGCACGACCAGAACGGCGATGAGGGTTGGGCCGAAAAGACGGGGGAGCCAGCCCCAGAAATCAAATCCGCTCTCATAGATGGTCCAGACGAGTGTGCCGGCCCAGGCGAGAAGGAAAAGATAGGCGCCAAGCAGGCGTCCCATGGCCATAAGCCCGCCCGATGCCAGCAGGACAATGCCGCACAGCAGATAATAGCTGAACCGCCAAGCTCAGGAGATAGCCGCCACCACCGACGAAGATGAGACCGAATAGCACGATCAGTATGGCAAGGCCCAGGGTTGCCCAGTCGCCGACGCGTCTGGGTCTGGAACGAGACGTCATGAATCCTCCTTGAGACATGTTGCGTAACCTATCCTGAACGCGAACAGAACAGAGCAACACATATCGGTGAAAACTCTGATACGTTTGATGGGATGCGCAGTTTTCCGATCACAGGATATCGTGTGTCACGTCTTTGCACGAGGTTTTCGAACAGCAAGAACCAGAACAGAAGCTGTTACCCATGCATATCAGGCCTCTTTTCGCTCTCGTAAGGCTTTGACTACCGACTGGACTGTCGAAAAAATGGTCTCCCGCAACCATCGATGAACCGGATCACTATCGAGTCGTGGATGCCAGGCCTGAAAACTGACGAGATCGGGAAGCGGGAACGGGAAGGCAAAGGTTCTGGCCCCAATTGCCTCAAGTGGAAGGCGGCGGATGATGATCTCTGGTAATGGCAGGATCATATCTGTTTCGCGCATGGTCTCGATCATGGCGTAATCGCTGGGCACTACCAGAGCGATACGTCTTTCAAGACCATATTTTTCGGCCAGTATGGCATCAATCGGTCCAAAGGCACGCCCTCTGCGCGAGGTGCTGATATGATCATAGGCGACCAGCGTCTGTGGTGTGATCTCCTGACCCAGGATCGGATGTCCTGCGCGCACCACGGCTTCAAATCGCGTCTGGAACAGGGTCTGTTTCTTGATCTCGGGAAGGAGGTCCTCGGTGGCGCCGATATAGAGATCGATCGTACCACGCCGCAGCGCATCACCGATTGAGTCTTCAGTTTCGGGCGAAAAAACCAGCTGACACCGGGGGCAGGATTCCCTGAGTTTTTCAGCGATGGCACTGCCGAATGCGCCAATGAACAGATCGCGCGCCCTGATCGTGAAATGCGGAGCGATCTGCGAAAGATCCAGCTGGGCGCGTTCGCTGATGAGCGCTTCAGCTTCGGCCAGGACAGTCTGTACCCTGCCGAGAAGATCGCTGGCAAAAGGGGTTGCAACCAGCTGCCTGCCTGAGAGCACCAGCAGTGGATCACCGAACAATGTACGCAGTGAAGCGAGGTGGCGACTGGTAGCGGCTTCACTCACTCTGAGTCTTTTTGCTGCTCGTGTAACGCTTTCTTCCTCAAGCAGAACCTGAAGCCATCGAAGGTGATCGAGCGAATAGCCACGCTTGGCAGGCAGATTTCTGGTCATGAGGCCGAACGATGAGGAGGTTGCACGTAAAGTAAGATATCTGCGGTATCCTTACGCAAACTGGAAGGGTTTTTTACCCTGATTGCGGGTTATTGAGGTCGGAGGGCGAGGATAGAGACGGTGCCGAAAGGATGCCTTCGCATGAATCCACCCATGGCGACCGCTGCAAGCGTTCCGCTCTCTCCTGCCGCCATTCCTCCCTTCGGGCTTCGGACTGTTATCGGATGTCTGGGCATGTTGCTGGCCGTGCATGTCGCCGGATTCAACGAACATGTCACTGAACTCGGTCTTTCCGACCTGCGTGGGGCCATGCATCTGGGCCATGATGAAGGAACATGGTTCATCTCGGTTTACGAGGCCTTCAATATTGCGGCGATGGCGTTCACGCCATGGTTCTACATGACGTTCTCAATCTATCGTTTTGCTCTGTTCATGACGACCACGATGGCGCTGCTCTCCCTGCCATTGCCGTTCATGACCGATATGGTGCCGATCGTCATCCTTCGTGCCATGCAGGGGCTGAGTGCAGGCTGTCTGCCACCTATCCTCATGACAGTCATGCTCAAATATCTACCCCCACCGCTCAAGGTATTCGGCATAGGTGGCTACGCCATGAGCGCGACTTTCGGCCCCAATCTGGGCATGCCCTTTGAGGCGCTTCTGTTCGAGCATTTTGGCTGGCACTGGCTTTACTGGGAGGTATTGCCGCTTGCTTTGATCGCCTTGGTCATGATTGCGTATGGTCTGCCGCAGGACCCGATTCAGCTTTCCCGCTTTCGCGGCTTCAACTGGCGAGGTTTTCTGGTGGGTGTCCCCTCCATTCTGTGTGTTGTGACAGTTCTTTATCAGGGGGACAGGCTCGACTGGTTCAGGTCGCCCCTGATCACGCATCTGACTTTCTGGGGTGGTGCATTTTTTGTGGGGTTTCTGATTCACGAATGGCACCACCACAGCCCGTTCTTCCGCCTGCAATACTGGAAGAGCCGCGATATCACGATGTCCCTGCTGGCGCTTGTGGCCGTCCTGATTATCTGTGCCCTGATGAATGAGGTCACAACGACCTTTCTGGAGGAAATCAAAGGATATCGTCCGGTCCAGGCTGCACCTGTCGCTTTGACCGTGGCGCTTCCCCAGCTTGTCGTGCTGCCTCTGGTCGCCGCTCTGTGCAACATGCGTCGCGTTGACTGCCGATGGGTACTGGGTATCGGCATGATTCTGCTCGGCCTGTCTGCCTGGCTTGGTCTCTGGCTGACGTCGGAATGGGTACGCGACAATTTCTATATTATCCAGGCGCTGCAGATTTTCGGTCAACCCATGGTGATTATTCCCGTGTTGATGCTGGCGACCTTGTCGCTTGGACCAAGTGATGGTCCCTTCATTTCGGGGATGGTCAATATGCTCAAGGGCATGGCCAACGCGCTTGCTTTCGCCCTGTTTTCGATCCTGTTGCGTCGTCGCGAACATTATCATTCGACCATGCTGCTTGATCATCCCGGCATGATCCACCGATCTCATGGGATGGCTGCGGCTGCCAGCCTGCATGAAACCCTGTCGGCACAGGCTACGGTGCTGGCTCTGGTCGATGTTCTGGTCGTTGTGATTGTGATCTGTGCTGTTTTCGTGGTGCTGACGGCCATTCTGCCCGGACGTGTCTATCCCCCTGGGAAAGAACCTCGTGGTCCTGCGCCCTCCCCAGTCTTGCAACCCGCCTCTGCACCTGCCGCAGTATTTTAACGGAATCACCATCATGGCTTACAAGAAACCGCTTCTGTTTGCGGGATGCACCGTGCTTGTTCTGACTGGTCTTGCCTGGAGTGCGGATCGGTTTTTCGTCGGAGACGGTCGTCATCAGACCACCAACGATGCCTATATCACTGCGGACTTTACGCGTGTGGCGCCCAAAGTCGCTGGGCGCATTGACCGGGTACCCGTTGCAGATAACCAGCGAGTAAGTGCGGGAGAGATTATCGCTCATATAGAGGATGATGATTATCGTACCGCGCTGGAAGCCGCACGGGGGAAGATACGCGCTGCCGAAGCTGATATTGCCAATCTGAAGGCGGCTCAGCAGCGTCAGGCAGCTATGATCGAAGCCGCTCTTTCCACCGTTGAAGCGGATGAGGCGGCCTTGCAGTTCGCACGGCAGAATGCGGTCCGTTATCGCGCCCTGTCAGCTGGAGGGGCAAGCACGATCGAACAGCAGCAGGCCGCCGATGATCGTCAGCGAGAAGCTATTGCCCGGCTGGCGCGGGACAAGGCCTCTGTCAATGCCGATCGGGCTCAGCTTGCCGTACTCGTTGCGGAGAGCGAGAGGGCAGAAGGTGTTCTGATACAGACAAGGAGTCTTGCCCGTCAGGCGGAGCTTGATCTGTCCTATTGCACCATTCTGGCGCCGGTTGACGGGGTGATTGGTGCGCGTGACGTGCGTGTAGGAATGTATGTTCACCCCGGAACCGAACTTCTGGCGGTTGTGCCTGTGCGTCAGGCTTATGTTATTGCCAATTTCCAGGAAACGCAGCTGACTCGCGTGCAGACTGGCCAGAAGGCCGAGGTCCAGGTCGATAGCTTTCCCGGTCAGGTTCTTCATGCCCATGTCGATAGCGTTGCGCCAGCGACGAATGTCGCTTTTGCGGTCATTCAACCTGATAACGCGACCGGCAATTTTACCAAGGTGGTGCAGCGCGTGCCAGTCAAGCTGGTCTTCGATGCAGGGCAGCCTCTGGCGCGGCGTGTGCGTGTCGGTATGTCGGTTGAAGCCATGATCGATACCGGTTCGCATCCAGGTGGTACTCATGCCACTGATGCGCGCTTTGTGTGGGAGTGATGGGCATGATCCCTCTATTCCGTACAGCAGGACTGGTCTTTGTTGCGTTTCTGGGCGGGTGTTCAGTCGGGCCGGATTACCAGAAACGCGATCCGGTCGCGGCAGAGCACTGGCATGAAAGTAGTACGCCCCAGAAAAGCCACCCGGACGAGACCGCACCGGTCGAGGCGCAATGGTGGAAACTCTATCAGGATCCCGTCCTGACTGCGCTCGAACAGGATGTACTGACCGCCAATCTGGATCTCAAGGCTGCAGCTCTTCATTTTGAACAGAGTCGTGCCGAACGCAGGATTGCGGCTGCGGCCCGTATGCCCCATGCGGAGGGCGCAGCTTCCTACGCCCGCGAGCGTGCCAGCACGAATGGTATTCTGAGCCTGCTGGGCACAGAGGCCGATCTTGACCCGGCCCGGATTGCCGATGGCACTCAGGGTTTCGGGCCTGCGGCGGGGGCGGGACCGAAGGGAAACCCTGCATTCAACTTGCCGCAATACGGATTGAGCGCTTCATGGGAGGTCGATCTGTGGGGGCATGTGCGCAGACAGGTTGAGGCGGCAACGGCGTCGATGAAAGCGATGCGGGAAATGCAGCGGGATACGCTGGTTTCGCTCATGGCTGAAACAGCACAGGATTATATTGCCCTGCGTAACGTTCAGGCGCAGGCCGAGATTACCCGGCAGAGTCTCGATATCGCGCATCATAGCGTGGATCTGACGCTTCTGCGTGTGACCCAGGGTACAGCGACGAAACTCGATCTCGCTTATGCGCGTGGGCAGCTGCATGGTTTTGAGGCCCGTCTGCCGCAACTGCACCGTGAGGAGGTACATCTTCTCAATGCTCTTGCTTTCCTGATGGCGCGTGAACCGGGCGCGCTGTCGCAGCGTCTTGCAGGCAAGGGTGGTATTCCGCCTTTGCCTGCATCGATCCCGGTCGGGCTGCCCTCGCAGCTTGCTGAGAGGCGCCCCGACATACGTGCGGCTCAGGAACGTCTGCATGCGGCTACGGCCACGATCGGAGTGGCAATGGCCGACTTCTTTCCACGTATCACGCTCTCGGGCAGTCTTGACGTGCAGGCGCTCCAGTTCAGTGGTCTCGGATCATGGGCGTCGCGCCAGTACGGTTTCGGGCCGACCATGACCATTCCGCTCTTTGAGGGGGGGAAACTGGCCGGACAGCTGGCATTGCGTCGTCTGCAGCAGAAAGAGGCGGCTATTGCACTCCAGCGGACGGTTCTTCATGCCTGGGAAGAGGTTGATGATGCGATGGCGGATCTCGGCACTGCCCAGGAGCGTCATGATCGTCTTGCAGAGGCCGTGACCGAAAACGAAACAGCCGTGAAAGTGGCGCAGCTTCAATATGCACAAGGGGCCGGCGATTTTCTCAACGTATTGACGACGCAGAATGGCCTGCTCGACAGTCGCAGCGCGCTCTCCAATGCCAGGGCCGAAGTATCGGCCTCGATGGCGCGGCTCTATCGTGCGCTGGGCGGCGGCTGGACCCAGCTCTGAACGCACAGATGAAGCGATGGAGGCTGCGTTTCCGTAGCGCCTTGACCCTGATCAGCCAGCCGGAATGGTGATGACGGCTCCGGGGGAGTGACTTGTTGCAGCAAGGGCTGCGAGAATCTGCATCATGGTAAAGCTGAGCTTGCTGCGGAAATCGTCATCGTTGATCCAGTACCAGCGATTTCGGTAACGCACGGAATCGTAGCTGTGCTCGGGTGCCGATTTGCCGGAATGGATGACAACATCGGGACGCGTTTCGATTCCAACCGGGCTGATCGTGGCCAGAGTCCGCCCTGCTTTCACGTCGTCTTCAGGTACTTCCATTTCATACGCGATCTGGGAAAGCATGGCGAACATGGAGCGTGTCAGAATGGCGATCTGTCCCGGCGTCTTGGGATAGGGGCCATAAACAATCTCGGCTTCTTCGGCATGGGCGTCGAGATGCAGAAGGCGGCGCACTTCCATTTGTATGGTTGTCAGGGCTGGATCAGATGTGGCTGTGAGAACCAGATAGGCATGTTCGGGCTGCGTGCCGGAGGGTTTGTTGGCCGAGCCTGATGGGGGTTGATCACCTGTGGGTTTGGGGGCATCGGTCGAGATACGGATTGTCATGGCGCCTGCGATCTGCAGCTGGCGCAGATCGTGCAGTAGCAGATAGAAACGTACCGAGCCTCCGCCAGTCGGACCGGCACCAAGCGCACGTACATTCGACAGACCGTCGATGGACTGTGCGGTCAGACGTAGCAGTGTATCGATGGGTAGCCCGCCCAGACTGAGCGGCATGATGACCACAGGTGAAATCGGCCGAATGACATTTTCGGCGTATTGCTGGCCGGTTTCGGGCTGATAGGTGAAGGTCGGGCTTTCCTGCAGGGTAGCTGTACTGCCTCCAAAGAGATAGCTGCCCACACCTGAGGGAAAGGCGTTGAATCCGCCATTGACCGAGCGGTTGAACTGGTAACCCGCAATGACCTGTGTGGTATCAAGAAATGTCGGCGGGTCGGCATAGCGGATGCGGATGATGTTGAGCAGCATTGCATGTTTTTCTGCTTCGCCAAGGGCGCGGGAATAATCAAGCTGATCATGGGAAAGTCGCGTCGGTCCGATGGTAATGCAGCCCGAAACCATAAAGGGCAGAAGCATTACAATCAGCGCGCGCAGCGGCAATCCATGAAGGGGCGAGCGGAAAAGCTGTGGAATAATCATGGGCCCCCGAGACTTGACATAACCTTTCAAGCCTTAGCGTATCCGGGATCAGGGCGACCAGCCCGGAAGGAGTGTTTCTTCACGCAGGAGCAATGAAAATCCTGTCTCTTCGTTTTCCGGATCGTCAGACAGTTTCGTTTTCAAAAATTGCGGTCAGCCCTTCCCGATAGCTTGGATAGAGCCAGTTCCTTCCCAGGCACTGCCTTGTCAGGCGACTTTCTACCACGCGTCGTTCAGACCAGAAGCTGCGGGCCATCGGGCTCAGCCCTTCCCATGCGTCTTCAAGGGAAAGACGGGGAGGAAGAGGCATCCCGCTGATACGCGCAGCCTCCTCTAATACGGCAGATTGAGGGCTGGGTGTGTCATCAACAAAATTCAGAATGCGGCAGGTCCCAGCCGTGTCGATAGCGGTCAATGTCGCACCGGCGATATCATCGCGATGAATACGGCTGAAGAGATGATCGGGAGCATCGATCAGACGGGCTTTGCCAGAGCGCAACGTATCAAAGGCCGAGCGGCCGGGACCATAAATTCCGCCTAGACGCATGATGTCACAGGCGATGTTGCGGGAACGGGCGAGGGCTTGCCAGTCCTGCTCGGCCTTGACTCTGGCCTGGCTGCGTGTCTGGGCAGGGGCTACTGGAGTGGTCTCGTCTACAGCCCTTCCCTGCCGGTCGCCGTAAACACCGGTAGTCGAATAATAGCCTATCCAGGTGAGCCGGGGTGCAACGGTGAGAATGGTCTCGTAACGGAGGAGAGCCGGATCACCGGTTTCACCGGGTGGAACGCTTACGAGAACATGGGTCGCCTCGCGTAGTTCAGTTTCAACCGAGTCGAAAGGCCTTAGTCCGGAACCCGTTGCGGGAGTGCGTTGTGTGCCGGTGACCTGCCAGTCTCTGGCTCGCGCCAGAGACGCGACAGCACTGGCTGAATAGCCCTGTCCCAGAATGACGAGGTGAGGTGGCATGAAAGCTCCATTCCCGCTTGACCGCTGAGGCGCTGAGGCGCCAATCACAACGTATGAAACATGCTTTTGGTGCGCTGGCGATAGGAAGCGGCTTGTGGATGGGTGTGGCGTCTGCCCACACACAGGCACAGACACTCGCCGGTTGTATTGCGTCTTTGTCTGACGCGCCTGATCTTGTGCAGGAAACAGCGCAGGACTGGCTACGTCATGGCGGCGGTCGTGATGCCCGTGACTGTCTGGCCCAGGCTGATCTCGCGCTTGGTGCGTATCGGGAAGCGGCACTGGAGTATCAGACCCTGTCGGGTGGACCGACCCATTCACAAAAAGACAGTCCGTTTACAGAGCAGGAAGCTGGTGCCTGGTTGCTGGCAGGTGACGGCAAGGCAGCAGAACAGGCCGCCAGACTGGCTCTGAAGCATGATCCTGCACGGCTTGGTCTGCGTCTTCTTCTGGCGCGTAGTCTGTCAATGCAGAGTGATTTCGCAGGTAGCATCGTGGCGCTTGGCAGCCTTGATGAGTCAGGTCCCTCAGGGGGAAATTCCGATCCGTTCCTCGTGCGGGCCCTGATATCACGGGCGACGGCCTATCGTCAGCTTGGCCAGAATGCGAAAGGTCTGGCCGATGTGAACCGGGCGCTTGCGCTCGAAAGTGATAATGTCGAGGCGCTTCTTGAACGCGGTATCCTTGAGACGCGGCTCGCTCATTATGCCGAGGCAAGGCATGACTGGGACAGGGTCATTGCCCTGTCGCCCGATGGTCATGCGGCCTATCTTGCCCGTCAGGATGAGGCAGTACTGGACTCCGATCCGGACCAGGACTGAAGCCGGGATGTTTCTGGTCAGTTTCTGTCGATTATGGTGCCTGTCTCGACGAGCGTGACAACATCCTGCCAGTCGGGAGCCGATTCAGCAGCGCCAAGACGTGTGGTAGCCAAGGCCCCGCTTGCTGCGGCATAGCGAACGGCTTCAGCGAAAGGCTTGCCGAGTGTAAGTGCGGTTGTCAGCCCGCCATTGAAGCAATCACCTGCGGCCACTGTATCGATGGCCTTGACCGTGTACGGTGGTACGAACCCTTCTTCTGTACCGCTACGGTAATAGACGCCACGTGCTCCCATTTTTACGAGGGCATGGGTTGCTCCAAGCTGATGCAGTTTCAGGGCCGCCTGAGCTGCCTCCTTTTCCGTTTCGGGATAGATACCAGTCAGGAGTCGGGTTTCGGTTTCATTGGGGGTCACCACATCCAGGGCCTGCCAGAGCGCCTGGGGCAGGCCGTCTCCGGGAGCGGGAGCTGGGTCGAGAACCACCAGTGTGCCCGCGCGGCGCGCTTCCTCCGCTACGGCGATGGTGATGGCCATCGGGATTTCGAGTTGCAGAAGCAGGGCTGAGGCTGAGTGGATAAGCGGACGATGGGCCTCCACATCGCTCAGATCGAGTGCCATATTGGCGCCGCCTGCCACGGTGATGATGTTTTCTGCCTTAGCATCGACCGTGATCAGCGCCACACCTGTCGGATGGGCGGGATCTTCTTTCAGCGCAGAGAGATCGACTCCGAAAGGGGTCAGCAGGGAACGTGCCAGCGTGCCAAACTGGTCGGCACCTGTTCGGCCGGCCATGAAAACCTTCAGGCCACAGCCCTGACCCAGACGTGCGGCAGCGGCGGCCTGGTTTGCTCCCTTGCCGCCCAGACCGGTGGCATAGCTTGCGGCGTGAACCGTCTCGCCCGGATGAGGAATGCGCTCGGCACGGGCCGTAATATCAATGTTGACGCTGCCAAAAGAGAGAATATGAGGAGGCCTGTCGGACATGGCTGCTTTCCGGACTTGCAAAGAAACACCCGGCGTATCACCGCAGCGCGGTCTCGGCTAGGATCAACCCATGCGTCGAATTCTTGTGATCAAGCTTGGTGCTCTGGGTGATTTCATTCAGGCTTTCGGCCCATTCGCCGCCATAAGGCTCATTGGCCCGGGGCTGAAATTACGCTGCTCACCACTGCACCGTTC
The DNA here is from genome assembly GCF_000613885.1 of Asaia prunellae JCM 25354. Lineage (GTDB taxonomy): Bacteria > Pseudomonadota > Alphaproteobacteria > Acetobacterales > Acetobacteraceae > Asaia > Asaia prunellae. Next base: position 89,697 of record NZ_BAJV01000010.1, read on the forward strand.
AAGGATCTGGCACAGGCCAGCCCCTATTTCGATCATGTACAGATTGATAAGCGTCCGCGCTGGAGCAATCTGAGGGGTGTTCTTGCGCTCAGGAAACAGCTGCTTGGTTATGATCTGGTGATTGATCTGCAGACTTCAGGACGCAGTACAGGGTACTTTCATCTTGCCGGGCAGAAATGCTGGAGCGGTATCGCAAGAAATGGTCTGTATCGTCACGATAATCCTTATCGCGACGCCATGCATAGTATCGCTCGACAACGCGATCAGCTTGCACGTCTTGGCGTGCCTGAGTCTGGGATTCTTGATCTTGACTGGCTGAAAAAGACGAAGCTGGAAATTGACGGTCCTTACGCCGTTCTGGTGCCTGGTGCCGCTCCGCATCGTCCGGCCAAACGCTGGCCTGTCCGGCATTATGCTGAGCTCGGCCGATATTTGCGAGCACAGGGACTGACTATTGTGGTGGCGGGCACAAAGGTAGAACAGCCTCTTGCTGCCGAGATCGTGATGCAGGTACCCGATGCGCTCGATCTGACAGGGAAAACCGATCTTCTGGCACTGGGTGGCGTGTTCGCACGTGCGGCCCTTGCCGTGGGGAATGATACGGGGCCTATGCATCTTGCCGCCCTGACCGGATGTCCGTCTCTGGTGTTGTTTTCTGCCGAAAGTAACCCCAGGCTGACGGCCCCCAACGGGGTAAGACCTGGGCAGATACGTATTCTGGCGGTCAACGATCTGCGTCATCTCGATGTTTCCAGGGTTGCGGCCTGCCTGAACTGGGGCCATTAGAACAGCTCGATTCATTTCTTACGCCAGGAGCGCAAGTCCATGCCTGCCATTACCCTGCCCGATGGTTCCGTTCGCACGTTCGACGGTGCCACGACTGGCACGGCAGTCGCGGCTTCGATCGGGCCCGGTCTGGCGCGTGCTGCTGTTGCGATGAGCCTTGATGCAAGCTGGTCGATCTCTCGACCGCAATTGCCGAAGATGCCTCTATCCGCTTCATCACGCGCAAGGACGATATCGTTCTCGAGATGATCCGCCATGATACTGCGCATGTGTTGGCTGAGGCTGTTCAGGCGCTCTGGCCGGGTACGCAGGTAACGATCGGGCCGTCAATCAAAGATGGTTTCTATTACGATTTCTTCCGCAATCAGCCATTCACGCCTGAGGATTTCGAGGCGATTGAAGGCAAGATGCGCGAGATCATCGCAGCCAATGCGCCATTTGAGCGTGAGGAATGGGACCGTGAGGCGGCCATTGCGTTCTTTGAAGAGAAGGGCGAGCGTTTCAAGGCTGAATTGATTCGCGACCTGCCCGAGAGCGAGACGATTTCGATCTATCGTCAGGGCGCCTGGCTTGATCTGTGCCGTGGCCCGCATATGCGTGGTACGGGTGATATCGGCACGGCGTTCAAGCTGATGAAGGTGGCAGGCGCCTATTGGCGCGGCGACCACCGCAACCCCATGTTGACACGTATCTACGGCACGGCTTGGCGCGACCAGAAAGAGCTTGATGCCTATCTGCATCAGCTTGAGGAAGCCGAAAAGCGCGATCATCGCCGTATCGGGCGTGAAATGGATCTTTTCCACATTCAGGAAGAGGCGGTGGGTCAGATCTTCTGGCACGCCAAGGGCTGGCGTCTTTACACGGTGCTGCAGGACTACATGCGCCGTATCCAGACCCGTCATGGCTATCAGGAAGTACGGACACCGCAGCTCGTGGATCGTGCCCTCTGGGAAGCCTCAGGCCACTGGGACAAATATCGTGAGCATATGTTCATCGCAACCGTTGAGGACGAGGACAAGACTCTCGCTCTCAAGCCGATGAACTGCCCGTGTCACGTGCAGATCTTCCGCCACGGGTTGCGCTCCTATCGCGAATTGCCGCTGCGTATGGCCGAGTTTGGCGCCTGCCATCGCTACGAACCCTCAGGTGCGTTGCATGGCATCATGCGCGTACGCGGCTTCACGCAGGATGATGCGCATGTATTCTGCACTGAAGAGCAGATTGCGAGCGAGACGGCGTCTTTCGTTGCCATGCTTGATGAGGTCTATCGCGATCTGGGTTTCGAGAATTTTCGTGTGAAATTCTCTGACCGGCCTGAAGCGCGTGCCGGTGACGATGCGACCTGGGACAAGGCTGAGACAGCGCTCAAGGAGGCCTGCGGTCTGGCAGGTGTTTCATTCGAGACCAATCCGGGTGAAGGTGCTTTCTACGGGCCGAAGCTCGAATTTGTCCTGACGGATGCGATCGGTCGTGACTGGCAGTGCGGCACACTTCAGGTAGATTATATTCTGCCCGAGCGTCTTGATGCCTCCTATATCGGTGAAGACAGCGCCCGGCATCGTCCGGTCATGCTGCATCGCGCCATTCTGGGGAGCTTCGAGCGCTTCATCGGTATTCTGATCGAGCAGTTTGCGGGCAAGTTCCCGCTTTGGCTGGCTCCGACGCAGGTGGTTGTTGCCAGCATCGTGACGGATGCCGAGCCTTATGCGCAGGAAGTGGCTAAGAAGCTGCGCCGGGCAGGACTTCAGGTTGACGTTGATGGCCGCAACGAAAAGATCAATGCCAAGATACGAGAGCATTCAGTAGCCCGTGTTCCGGTTATTCTGGTGGTGGGGCGTCGTGAGGCAGAAGAAGGCAAGGTTGCCTTGCGCCGTCTCGGTGGTGTCGCTCAGGAAGTGCTGCCACTCGATGAGGCAGTAGCAAGGTTGACAAATGAGGCGACGCCGCCAGATATGCAGCGTCATTTGAACCGGGACGTAATGTCCTGACAGTAAATCTTGCAATTCCGGTGTTTCGAGCCTATGTCGGTGCACCGGACCTCACGCTAATAGGACGTTAATAATTTCACGTGAAGGTGATGAAATTTTCGTTCGTTTGGCGCGTAATGAAGTCCGACCGCAAGTTTGTTTGAAAACGTCGACAGGAGACGACCATAGCTAGACCACCGATGCAGGCCGCACCTACCCGTGAAGGGCCCCGAGTCAACGAGGAAATACGTGTTCCTCAGGTGCGACTGATTGACGCCGACGGCGAAATGGCCGGTGTCATGACAACGCGCGATGCTCTTGCGCGCGCTTATTCGGTCGGGCTCGACCTTCTGGAGATCAGCCCGACAGCTGAGCCGCCGGTCGTCAAGATCCTCGACTACGGCAAGTTCAAATACGAACAACAGAAAAAGAAGAACGAAGCGCGCAAGAAACAGAAGGTCATCGAGATCAAGGAAGTCAAGGTGCGCCCCAGCACCAATGAAAATGACTACCAGGTTAAGCTGCGAGCAATGAATTCATTCCTTGCCGAAGGCGACAAGGTAAAGGTGTCGTTGCGCTTCAAGGGCCGAGAGATGGCCCATCAGGAGCTTGGTATCAAGATGCTGGAGCGTATCCGGGTTGAGATGGAAGAGAAAGCCAAGGTTGAGCAAATGCCCAAGCTTGAAAACCGTCAGATGATTATGGTGCTGGCGCCTCGCTGACCGACGTTGTAGCCTGATCACTGCAGAAAACCCGGCTTTGCCGGGTTTTTTTTGAGCTCAAGGCCGGACGAGGTGATGGTCCCAAGCCATGGAATCAGGATATCGAAATTAGGAGTGGCCTTATCCTCGATAGGCAGGAGCCCTGTGTATTCTGAGGTAAGCTATTCTCATAACAGATCACGCGTTGTCTGTTCGTTGAACCTCCTGACTATTCGTCATCATCCATCACAACCAGAAAAAGGAATAAATGGCGGTGAGGCGAACTGGGAGATTGTGGCAAAAATGTAGCAGGCAAAGTTACCTATCGGATCGGTTAAGGCGGATTTGTAGAGCTTAAAAAAATTCAAGAAATAAAAATATTTTAGAAACTACAGACTGTTAACTTTTCGTTATATAGAAATTTTTAAATCTTAGAATTAATATAATGAATAATAACGGTATAAGTTTTTGATACAAAAACTTTTTGCAAGAAATAACAATATAGACATCAATTTTTGACATAAATTAACACAAAATATTATATATATGGCGGATTAACCATAGATTTCTCTTTGACTGTTCTATGCCTTATAAAATTAATTCTTTAGAGAAAGAGACATCGACGAAATGCCTCTAAAAATTACGCTTGTTTTCATTATTATAATGAAATGTAAATCATGATCACAGTTAGGTGATAATTTAATTACCAAATTAAGTGATTTTAAAGGCGCAAATAGCAAACTAGCGGCAGTTCGGCGCGTGTATGTCACACAGATGATGGAAAGTTAGATGACGATGAGTAATAACGACCAGCAGGATTTGATCGACATCTACACGGATCCAAGTGTGGATGGCCCTAACTTTCCCATGAATACACAACAGGTTGTTGATGGTCACATCGTCTATAATGATGAATCCTCGCAGATTGACGGTGGAAGTTCTTCTGACTGGGCCATTATTCAGTGGAATGCTGCATCAGCATTTGATCCGAAGGCTGGTCTTAACAGTCAAGTCTGGGACAACAATTTTGGTTATTCGGTTGCGCACTGGACGCAGGGCTCGGCAACATCAAGTGCTGGTAAAACGAGCTATAACGTTTTTCGTGACCCGGATAACGGGCATTATATTTATCAGCTGGCAGCGCAAGGAGGAAGGCTGCTCGATGTGCAGCTTTCCGCGATAAAAGAAATTGACGGGAACTATTCCTTCAATCATCAGCTGACAGCTTCTTTTATTCAGGGAATCAGCGATTACAAGGGGACGACAGGTACTTATCAGGCCGGAATAAATTTTACAGTCAATTTCCACAGTGCAACGATGAGTTTTGGTCTGTTTTTGCAATTCGAGACTGTCGACTATACTGGTACTCCTGAGCCGTATGCATATATATCCTCATCTCTTGGTGGATCGATCTACAATGTAACCGGATCTCAGGTTGCTTATATTGATCCGACTAAGGCGTCGAATAATGGTGTGATGTATCAGACTACCATTGATCTCAATCAGGGTTTGATGGCGGCTATCAAAAGGATAGAATATGCGCACCCAGAACTTGCTAGTGAGATAGAGAACTTAAATAACTGGTATTTGAGCGGTGTATACATTGGTGTCGAGACGATAGGAACCGGCTCTTCTTCAGACGTAACAGGCAACTACAATGTAGAAGATCCAACGATTTCCTACGATACAACAAAGACAGTGTCATATAGCAATGCTTCGACGACTGCTCCAATTGTGAGTATGTCAGCTGAAAATAGCTCGACAAATGTAGTAAACGATAATAAATCAGAGGTAACAATGCCTAATCTTATCGTCAAAGGTGTCAATAACACAGTTTACATTCCATATACTTCAACAGATACTGCTGGGGTGATGGCTAAGAGCTATGCTTCAAGCCTTCAGTCTCTTGTCACAGCTGGTACGCTTGATAACTCCATCCTGTCTCCGGGTGGAAATAACTTTGTTTCCTCCCAGAAAGCGTCACAAGCTATTATCGATGCTGCGGGTACTTACGGAGTTTCCGGTAACTATTCTAATATTGTAATAGCTTCGACTAGCAGCAACACATTGGCTGGTGCTGTCACTCTGGATACAACCCAGAATTCTGCCAATTATCTCAATATCATTGCTACAGACCAATATGGTTCCAATATCAAGGTCGGAAACGGATCTGGCAGTTTTGCAGCAACCCAGGGCAACAATGTTTTCAATGCCTCTGGTGCTACAGGCAACTGGAATATTGCAACAAGCTCGGGCAACGATACTATTTATGGTGCGAGCGGTACAAATACCATTACGGGTGGTACCGGTAACAATCTCATCTATCTCGGTGGCTCGAATAACTTTGTTACGTCACTTGGCAAGGATACGATTTACGGGGCTGCCGGTGCGATCGATACGGTTTCCATTCAGGGGGGAAGTTCAACAGCGTATCTGAAAACAAACGCTGCAGTCATGGATTTTTCGACGGGAAATAATATCACGGTTGGTGATAACAGCAGCGTTTACGGCGGTACTTCTTCTGTCGTTAATGTCAGCTCGGGTTCTGCTACGGTCACAGGTACGCAAGGAGACACCATATCAGCGGCTGGTAACCTGCAGGTCGTGCATGGCAGCAATCAGAATATCAGCGTCTCCGGCTCCCTCAGTTTCATTTCAGGCACCGGCAAGACCGCAATCTCGGCGGGTAGTGGTACGATTTACGGTGCTGACGGCCTAACGGCCACGTTGAGTTCTTCTTCACGGCTTCTTTTCACAGCCAATCAGCCTTACACTACGGGAAACCAGAATATTGATGGACGTGCAGTGGCTGGTGGGCTTTCTGCCTGGACCGGAGCTGGCCAGCAAACCATCATTGGCGGTACGGCATCCGATATATTCTATCTGGGAACGGCCTTTACAGGGACGTCAACCACGGATGTGGCAGCGACTGTGACGGGCGGATCTGGTGCAGGAAATCTCTTCGGTCTGCTTGCCAATCATACAGCGGGTAGCTTTACAATTACGGATTTCAGGGCTGCTGCTGATAACAAGTTTTTCCTCTATAACTACAAGCCTACAGATGCTTCGGGCGTTGCTCAGAGTATTCTCAATACAGCTACAGTATCCGGAGGCAATACCTCGGTTATGATTGACGGTTCGGCTAAAGTTACATTCCTGGGAGTTACCGATCTCAAGGTGTCTGACTTCTCGATCAGCTGAATGTATCAGCCAGAGGAATGTGTGAAGATCGGGCAGCCCTCTGTTGCGCGTAACTAATTACTCAGAATTTACCTGCTTTCATTTGCTGTTGACAGGCTTGCAAGGAACATTTGAGGGTTGATGTTCTCTGCAAGCGCTGTTGGCTAAAGCAGAAGCCTGATTTTTGTTTAATTCAAAAAAAAGATTGCGAATTGCAGAAGTTGTCTCTGTCTGCAGGGACTCTCACATGTAAAGCGGCTTATGCTCATAATTGTCCTGTGTCAGTAAATAGATGCTGTTTCGCTATTGAGAAAATCACGCAGGATCAGTGCATGATTGTGGATCTCATCATGGGCTGCATAGAGAAGTGTTATTTTCTGCGAGCGGGCAAGGCTAAGCAGGATATTCAATTCGTCACTACCTGAGCGTAACTCCGCTACATACTTCTCCCGAAACAGAATCCATTTGCCGGAATCATGGTCGAACCACTTGCGCAGATCCGTGCTGGGTGCGACATCTTTCAGCCATATGGATGCTTTCAGATCTGCTTTTCGTATTCCTCTTGGCCATAGGCGATCTACCAGTATTCTGGTGCCGTCATTGGCATCGGGTGTCTCATAAGCGCGTTTTAGCAAGATTTCGGGCATTATTTTCTGTATTTCTACCCCTGTATCTTTATTTCATAGACAATCTGATAATACAATATAGTTTTTTTGCGCTCTTGTTTTTCAGACAGCTTTTGATCACGAATTCTGTTTGTCTTTTCGCCCGCATATCACAAACGAGTTGTTTCAATTTATCTGTGAGAAGGTGCGATGATTGATAAAGACAGGCTCGTCAAGGTTGAAAAATCAATACACACACTTCTCCAGAACACGCCTGTTCTGGGAGGCTATGAATGACAAGCCTGGAATCGGCGTAGATTTTTTCTCTTGAAGGGGGGTGGCGGAGAGAGTGGGATTCGAACCCACGGTACGCTATTAACGTACACACGCTTTCCAAGCGTGCGCCTTAAGCCGCTCGGCCATCTCTCCAGCGCGGGCGGAACATATCAGGTTCTGTCAGGCGCGCAAGTGCCTCTGGCATTTTTGATAAAATTTCGAATCAGATCAGGGGATTTGTGGCCTGTCTGTATTTCAACGCCGGAGGAAACATCGACGGCAGGGGCGCCGCTGGCAGAGAGTGCAAGGGCAATATTCTGGGGGGTGAGGCCACCCGCCAGCATCCAGGGTGCCGGTGCCTGCCAGTCAAGCAGGAGAGCCCAGTCCAGTTTTGCGCCATTGCCGCCAGGGCGTGAGGCGCTGCCGGGAGGGCGTGGCTCGATGACAAAGCCATCGAAGCGGTGATCGGTGGGGAGGTCATCGCGGCTCTCTACGGCACATGAAAGCCAGACAGGCAGATTGAATCGTTTCCTGATGGCAAGTGCACGCTCAGGTGCGTCATATAGCTGGAGTATGTCGAGCTTTACCGTTGCAAGTGTTTCCGCAATCTGCTCGTCACTGGCCTCGACGAACAAGCCGACTGTTTGGGGGAGTGTACCCTGATGCGCTGAGAGCAATGAGGCGGCGATCTGAGGTGTTATGTAGCGTGGTGATCGGGCAAAGAAAACAAAGCCGACCCAGTCTGCTCCTGCTTCGCAGGCGGCCCGAAGGCTTTTGGCTTCAGTGAGGCCGCAAATCTTGACACCAGTTCTCATGCAGAGGCGAGTTCGCTCTGGATTGCGGCAGCTACTGCGGCCGGATCATTAGCCTGGGTAATAGGGCGCCCAACAACAATCCAGTCGGCACCAGCCTGCGCCGCCTGACGTGGTGTCATGATACGTTTCTGATCATCGGTGCTGGAACCTGCGGGTCGTATGCCTGGCACGACCAGAACCGGAGCTTCACCCAGAGCATCACGAAGCGGACTGATTTCTTCTGCCGAGCAGACCAGTCCGTCAGCGCCGGCCGTCATGGCTAGTTTTCCAAGACGTATCACCTGTTCTCGTGGTGTATTGTGGATCCCGGTTTCACGAAGTGCTGGTTCATCGAGGCTTGTCAGTACGGTCACTGCAAGGAGGACGGGTCGATGTAGCGGGGGGTAAGCAGCATCGATCGCCTGTCTTGCCGCACGGATCATGGCTGAGCCCCCGCTGGCATGAATCGTAAGAAGCGATGCCCCGATGGGAGCGAGGCTGGTCAGTCCTTTGGCAACCGTATTCGGGATATCGTGCAGCTTGAGATCAAGAAACAGCGTGCGCTTGCCAGCTACATCACGAACGGCAGAAAGACCTTGGGCGTAAGTGAATTCCATGCCCAGTTTGATGGCATCGACTACATTATCAAGTTTTTCCGCCCAGTCGCGCGCCTGGTCGAGATCCTGTGTATCGAGGGCGGCGATCAGACGTGTGCGTTTCATGTCTACTACATACTCAGTGGGGGTGACGTTAAGAAGGGATAATCAGGAAATGACCGGCGCAGTGGCAGGATTTTCATGAGGGGGGCGGCTGGTTTCGTTCGCAAGGGTCAGGCGATCAAGGCGCTGATGCAGATCGAGCACCTGACTTTCGAGGGCGCGAACCTGTTGCTCGGCTTTTCGCGCACGTGAGCGTTGTTTGAATTCACCGATAAGCATGACGAAGCCCCCAAGCAGAAAGCTCGCAGCACCTACGCCCATAACCAGCATGCCCACAGAAAACTGCCAGCCGTAGGAAACGATCCAGAGCGACTGGGGATCAGGGTTGCTCAAAGCAAAAGTGATAAGAATGACAAGAAAAACGACGATAACGAGTAAGCGCACCATCGGAAAGACCTCACTTCAACGGGTTATCGGCGCAAGAATTTCTGGCCGGAGACTGATCGCATCGCCTTACCCCGGGTTCCGACAGGCAGCAAGGTTTGTTGCTTTTTCTTGACGCTGGGTCGCGGAACGTGATCCGCTCACCATCATTGCAGAGCCCACGATCAGGGAGGTTCTCGTGACCCAGCTTCTGACGTTCAGAGTGCCCTTGCCCAAAGCCGACCGCCTCTGGGCGGTCGTTGCCTGGCAAGGGCGACGTAGTCGCATTGCCAATGTTCATGCCAGCCATGATGCAGCTGAAGCTGACTGCGTCTGGCGCAGTCAGCAGGTATATGAATATCGCCAGTTCCTGATGGCCGAGCAAAAGGCACCTTTGCGTTACGAATTGCGTCAGATTGCACGTGTTGACCTGCCCAAGAGCTGGTCGCCTCTGCCGGCACTGGGTTTTTTGCGCGGTCAGGGTTTCTGAACAGCCGATGACAGTCCCGTGTTAAATGATTAGTCTGCTCGCGTTTCTGTCGTGATGTCTGGTCTTGTCTGGCAAGTCATGACACAAGCATTGAGTATGAATGCTTCCAGCTGGCAAGCATTTTGATGAAGAAAAAACGAGGGATCCAGACGCCATGTCAGAACAGGAAAGCACGGATACGAGCAACCGTACAGGACGAGTAGCACTGGAAACATTACTCGTTTCCGGAACACAATATCTGAAATCCTCCAGTATTGCCTCGATCGGTGCGCCTGAGGTCTTCTACAGCCTTCCTCCCCGCCCTCATGTCGGATTGCGTATCGATGTGAATGCTCGCCAGCTTGGTGATGATCTGCCAAATTTTGAGGTCAGCCTTATGATTCAAGGCGTGGGCTACCGTACGTCTCCCACGCCTGAAACACCCGAGCCTGAGACACTTTACAATATCGAGCTGATCTATTCGGGGCTTTTTGCCTTGCAGAACGCGAAGCAGGACATGATAGAAACACTCCTGCTGGTTGAAGCTCCACGCCAGCTTTTTCCGTCCGCCCGGCATCTGCTTCTGAATCTGATCCGCGAAGCCGGCTTCCCGGTCGCCAATATCCAGCCGGTTGATTTCAATGCTCTCCTGCAAAGCAGACGGGCGCAGTCCTGACTGTACCGGACCGTTAAGATGACCCTGATATCAGAGATGCCGCGCGCCCTCGGGCCAGGTGAAGCGCGTGATACCCACACACCACTCTGGGCTGTCTTTGACCCGGAATGGTATCGTACCCATTACGGACAGGCTGTCAGTGACATGACGGGTAGTTTACTCGACGATTGCAGTCTGTATGAGTTCTGGTTGCACGAAGGTGCGCGTCACGCCCACTCTCCCAACCGTTATTTTGACGAGATGTGGTATCGTCGCTCCTTTGTTGATGTCGAAAACGGCATAAGAATGGGAGTTTTTGATTCCGGGTTTCAGCATTATTGCGAGACAGGGTATCGAGGGCGTTCCTGCCACTGGCTCTTCTCTGAGGTCGGTTATTTTTCTTTCAACCCTGATCTCACGCCGGCCCTGTTGCGGGAAATGGGTTACAGCAATGGATATGATCACTATCTGGCCGAGGGGCAGCGCGAGCACCGTGTCAGTACGCCTTTTTTCATGCCGGATATTGTCCGTGCCGGACTGTTCCGGGAGCGCCTGGATTTTGATCCGGCACAAGGCGAGTTCGCACGGCTGATTCTGTCACAGGATCTCAACAGACTGCAATGTTCCTGGTATTTCGACCCGGTCTGGTATCTGTCACAGTATGAAGACGTAGCCGTACAGATCGAGAGAGGGGAGTATTTCTCACCCCTCCATCATTACATGTCCAATGACAGACCGACGCATTACTGTCCTAATGCCGCTTTTGATGAGCAATATTATCTCGATTATTACCCCGATGTGACCGAGCGTGTGCGTGCCCGTCTTCTGCGCAACGGATACGATCACTTCATTCAGTATGGATTGTTCGAGGGGCGTAATCCTGCTGATGGCATTACCCTGCCACGTTATGATCTTGAGGGGCGTATGCCCGGCTGGATTGACTTTTCGAATAACGCTTTTGTTGATCTGGCAAAAAACGGGTCATTACCTGCCATGGCCCCTTCACCGGAAGTCCCTGCGCCGCGTCAGCTTGCCTATCTCCATGCCTTGCGTGCTGAATCTCTCATACCCTTGCTGGCTCGTACGCCACTCGATTTCCGTTATGTCGGCAAACCGGCGGTGAGTGTTATCATTTCCTCCTCGACCAGTTTTCCGGAACTCATGCAGACTCTGGCCTCTCTGCATGAGAGCCATCGCGGTGACATGCAGGTTGTTCTGCTCGATGCAGGTGTGAAGGACGAGACACTGGAGATCGGGCGTTACGCCTATGGTATTGAGCCTGTCGCTGTAACATCGACGGATATGCAGGCAGGGTGGCAGCGTGCTGTTCCTCGTCTTTCCGCTGATCATGTACTGCTGATCGAATCAGGCTGCCATCTGTTTTACGGTGCGCTTGATGCAGCCTTGTCGCGTCTGGATCAGGACGGGGTAATTGCGGTAGCACCCCAGAGGCTCGGCCTGGATTTGCATGTGGCAGAGGCGGGACTTTCCGTCGCACGTGACGGCAGCTGTTCGGCTTACGGCACAGGCAAGGAAGCCTTTGCTTCAGAGGTTGATTTTGTTCGACCTTGCGACTCGATTGGTGGCGGGGCGTTCCTGTGTCATGTTGAGATGCTTCGGTCTTTGCCTCAGGACAGGCCTGAACTGGAGACATTGCGTGTCCGGGAATATGTCTGGGCAGCACTGGGATTAAGCCTGAGACAGATCCACCCCTCTGGTTGTATTATCTACGATCCTGCTTTCGTTCTGCGTCTGCCGAAAAACGAGATGGCGTCTGACGCTGCCCGCTCCAGAGAGGCACGCGTTCTGCGTCGATATTTCGCGGAGCTTTTGCGTGGTAATCTGCCTCAGGCACCGCAGAATTCCGACATACTTCACCGTTCACCGCGCTGGGGCGCTCGCCTGCTGCTTCTGACGCGGGATGGTACTTCTGATCAGATATCGCACAGGCTTCGCCTCAGGGCACTGAGCGAAAACTTCATCGAACTGGGGCTGCAGGTCACGCTCTTTGTTCTGACCAATACAGCAACGGCTCGGACATGCCTGCGGCAGGATTTGCCGGAGAGAGTGGAATTTCGATGTGGTTCGGTTGATGCTCTCGGGCAACTGATCGAACAACGTGCGCGCGGATTCGATCAGATCTGGGTCTGTGGTGGCCTCGTTCTCAATGACGTTTTTCCACTTCTGAACGACAAGGCGGGTCTTGTGCCCGAAGAACGTGTGACGCTCGATCTGCGCGCGATCGAAGCATTCGAATATGAGAGTGACCGGCACACGCCAGGCCGGTACATTGCAGCTGACGATCCTGTTCTCGAGAAACAGCTTCTCGACACAGAAGTGATGCATGCCTGGTTTTGTCAGAATGTTGTGGTCCAGAATGTCCATCAGGAGAGCCTCCTGCGTGAAGCGGGACTGACAGGTGTGACCATTCTGGGTGAGGATCCTTTTGTGTCTGGCGATCCCATGCAGAAAAGCAGAGGTTTTGCCGACAGACATAATCTCCTGTTTGCTGCGCAGCCTGCTACTGTTCCGGGCTATACGCAGAAATTTCTGAAATGGTTTGTGCGCGAAGTGCTTGTGCGTCTCGAGGACCGGTTGTCCGGCTCGGTCAGGCTTGTGCTGGCAAATGAAACCTTCCAGTCGCTCGAACTCTCCATGATTACTCATTACCATCAGGTTGCGCCGCTGACCCTCGGAAGTGCGGCTTTTACCGATCTGGCCTCTACCTGTCGTGTTCTGATTGCGCCTGATGAACCCACCGGGCAGATCGCGCTTCAGCGTCTCCAGGCCGCATCATGCGGTCTTCCCTGTGTCGGGGAGGGGAGTGCGATCACAGTTCCTCTTGAGGTGTCGCCTGATCCGGCCCAGTTTGCAGAGGCGATCGTCACTCTCTATCAGGATGAGGAGACATGGCGTCGTGCTTCCGAGACGGCATCAAGTCAGGCCACTGAGATGCGAGCTGTCTATCAGAGAACTTTGGCCCGTCTCGTTGGACAGGACGCGGTAAAGGAAGATACAGGTGACTGAGAGCACGAAAACAGTACTGGCACGGGTCGATCAGGATCTTGACGAAGTCTTGAACGTCTTTTCGCCCTCCTGCGTATTCCCAGCATTTCGGCGCAGCCTGGACATGCCGAAGATTGCCGCAAGGCTGCCGAGTGGTTGTGTAAAGAACTGGCTGCACTCGGTTTTGTTGCAAGTCTTCGCGAGACACCGGGTCACCCGATGGTTGTCGGTCATGATGAGGATGCGTCAGACGGACTGCATGTACTGTTTTATGGTCATTATGACGTACAGCCGACCGATCCGCTGTCACTCTGGAAAAGCGATCCATTCGAGCCTTCGATCGCCACTGAACCGGACGGACGCAGGATTATTGTTGCCCGTGGCGCCTCCGATGATAAAGGCCAGCTGCTGACCTTCATCGAGGCCTGTCGTGCTTGGAAAGCCGTTCATGGTACTTTGCCGGTCAGGGTCTCGATCCTGATCGAGGGTGAAGAAGAGAGCGGTGGCGCCAATCTGATGCCTTTCCTCAAGGCCAATGCGTCGGAACTCAAGGCCGATGTTGCTCTGATCTGCGATACAGGTATGCCTGATCGCAAGACCCCTGCCATTACCACAAGCCTGCGTGGACTGGTGGGGGAAGAAGTCGAGATTGTCTGTGCCACGCATGATCTGCATTCCGGCATGTTTGGCAATGCCGCCCGTAATCCCATAGAGCTGCTTTGCAAGGCGCTTGGAGCGTACGCGATGAGGCCGGACGTGTAACACTGCCCGGATTCTACGATAATATCGTCGTGCCTTCAGATACTGTACGGGCGCAGTGGCGCGCCATTTTTCCGGATGATTCGGTAACGCTGGCACCTGTCGGTTTGTCCCAGCCCGCCGGTGAGGCCGGGTTCACCGCAATCGAACAGATCTGGGCAAGACCGAGCTACGAGATCAACGGCATCTCCGGCGGTTATGAAGGCGACGGCTTCAAGACTGTCCTTCCCGCAAAGGCAATGGCCAAGGTTTCGTTTCGTCTTGTCCCCGGACAGGACCCGGAGGCAGTCCGGGCTGCTTTCCGCGCGCATATCCGTTCGGTTCTGCCTTCGGATGCAACGTTGCACTTTACCGAACACGGGGCATCGACCGGATTTGCCGTACCGGAAGGAGGCAGATTGCTTGGGACCGCCCTTGAGGCGCTGGGTGCGGAATGGGGTGTGTCTGCTGTCGCAATTGGCTGCGGTGGATCAATTCCGGTTGTGGCCGAAGTGAAGGAGGCGCTGGACATGGACTCGCTTCTGGTCGGATTTGCACAGGATGACGACCGTATCCATTCTCCCAACGAGCAATATGGTGTGGAGTCTTTTCACAAGGGTATCCGGTCTTGGGTGCGCATACTGGACGCGTTTTCCCGCCCGTAAGATCTGTTTCAGAGAACCTGGGAGGCGTCATGCTGCCTGCATTGACTATGGGCGATCCTGCCGGGATTGGTCCTGAACTGACGGTTCTGGCCTGGAAAGCCCTGCGCGAGCAGGGTGACGCTTTCCTGTGGGTGGGGGATCCAGCCCTGCTGGTACCGCATGTGCCGGTGCGGGTGGTACAGAATGCAGCAGAGGCACAAGCTGTATTTGGTCAGGCGTTGCCTGTTGTGCCTGTTGCTTTACCGGTTTCGGTGGTGCCGGGACAGTCGGACGGGAAACTGGCGGGAGCGATTGTTGAATCGATCGCGACGGCAACGCGTCTGGCGCTTGCCGGATCCGTGTCGGCTGTCGTGACCAACCCCATCAGCAAGATTGTTCTCAAAGAGGCCGGTTTCGGTTTTCCCGGTCATACGGAGTTTCTGGCATCACTCTGTGCTGTGCCGGGCGAGGAAATCATGATGCTTGCCTCGCCAAGACTGCGTGTGGTGCCAGTCACGGTGCATGTCAGTCTGCGAGAGGCGCTCGGGATGCTCTCAACAGAGCGGATCGTTCAGGTGGGCCGCACACTTGCCCGGGCTTTGCGACGCGACTTCGGCTTGGACTCACCTCGCATTGCCGTAGCCGGATTAAATCCCCATGCGGGGGAGGGTGGCGTGATGGGGCTGGAAGAACGCGATATTATCCAGCCTGCGATCGATCGCCTCCGTGAAGAGGGGATCGAGGCGACGGGTCCTTACCCGCCTGATACCCTGTTCACGGATCTGGCGCGACCACTCTACGATGCGGCCTTGTGCATGTATCATGACCAGGCCCTGATTCCGCTGAAGACACTGGATATGGCGACGGGGGTGAATGTGACGCTTGGTCTGCCTATTATTCGTACCTCTCCCGATCATGGCACGGCTTTTTCGATTGCGGGCAAAGGTGTGGCCGACCCGGCTAGCCTGCTTGCCGCATTGCGTATGGCGTGTGAGCTTGGCGAACAACGCCTTAAGAACAAGGGAAACACGCCATGATCAGACTGGGTGTGAATATCGATCATGTTGCCACCGTCCGTAATGCCCGCGGTGGTATTCATCCCGACCCCGTTGCTGCGGCGCTTCTCGCAGCGCGTCACGGTGCTGATGGCATTACGGCCCATCTGCGCGAAGATCGGCGTCATATTCGCGATGAGGATATGAAGCGTCTGCGTCAGGAGCTCAGTGTACCACTGAATTTCGAGATGGCCGCAACCGATGAAATGGTAACGATGGCCTGCGCGTTACGACCTCATGCCTGTTGTCTGGTTCCGGAACGGCGCGAGGAGGTGACAACCGAAGGAGGACTGGATGTGCTTGGGCAGCAGGCAGATCTGCGGGAGAAGGTTGCACGGCTGAAAGAGGCCGGCATTCGTGTTTCTCTGTTTGTGGATCCTGAGCCTGCCCAGATCGAGGCTTCCGCCCGTATCGGGGGGCAGGTAGTTGAGTTGCATACCGGTGCCTATGCCCATGATCCGGACGAAAAGGAACTGGCTCGTCTCCATGCTGCAGCGCGTGCGACGGAAGTGTTCGGGCTAGAGCTTCATGCGGGTCATGGTCTGACCTACACCAATGTAGGGCGAGTGGCCGGGTTACCGGGACTCCGTGAACTCAATATTGGCCATTTTCTGATTGGTGAGGCAATTTTTCTGGGTCTGCCGGTAGCGATTTCCCGTATGAAACAGGAAATCGCAACGGGTGCCCTGTTTAAGGCCTTTGGACAATGACCGGTTTGGTCTGGTCTGTGTAATTGGGGACTGTCTCGCCCGATTGCTTGTTGTAGGTAGCCGTTGTGCTCTGATTGGGCCCACGGGGTGAATGGAAGGCTGACACAGGGCCGAAAGGTCCGCCGCTGACCTTGTGCATGCTGGCTTCGGGCTGGCGTGCGCAACCTCGGGTTATAATAGAACAGATACCATCAGATCCGATGATCTCGTCGTCGTCACCGGCATAATGTACTTCCGATACCCGGTCATGATCGAGCCGGATAATGGCCTTGCAGGTTGTTCCTGCGCCACCCAGTGTCACCTGCGTCATGTTCAGGAGCTGTTGAACGGGAATGATTGTCGAGTCACTTGCCGTCGGCAAATTCATGGTCGCAGTATACTGATAGATCTGCGTTGTATCGTTCAGAACCTTTGTGGTGTTCGGAACGCCTGCACAGGCCTGCAGATCGTTCGATGTCATACCGATCATCGCGAGCTGAGCCCTGTGCGCTTCTCGAGAGTCAAAATAGCCGCAGCCGGAGAGGCTCAGAAGCGCTATTGCGCCCTGAGCGATACGCAGGGTGGGAACCAAAGATTTTCCTCGACATGAATGTTGTCACGGATTCGTGATTTTGAATTATGACAAAAACTGTCTGAGACGAAAGAAGTTCTTTGTGTCAGTTGTAAAAGATCGTTTCAGCGTCAGGAATGTAGCCGCAGCGCCTTCAGGCAATCCTCGCGTTGCAGGGCATAGACAATGTCATGTGTGGCAAGAAGGGCTGGTTGCACATGATGCTTCCAGCGGGCCTCACCGGCGCCGCAGATGACGTGACCCGAATAGGGGCTTCTGACGACAGGTGACAAGGCGGCCAACCCTGCACGGGTATCCTGTTCAAGCCGTGTCCTGAGCGCTTGCTGGATGGCTGCTTTTTCGTGTTTGGGGGCATAGTCCAGCAAGGCTCTCAGCGTTGCCGAGCTGAGGGCGGGATTATTGGTCGCTATATCGCCGATGACGCGTGACCAGTTGTGTTTCAGTGTCAGCCGCCAGGCGACTGCGCGGGGACCGTCACTGGTTATTTCGCGAGAAAGGGCCGTGCCGAAATGTGACGGAGCTGCCGTTGCAAACGCAGCCTCGACTGGTGCAGCGATGAGAACTGCAAGGGCCAGGAAAAAGCGAAGCATGATTCTCCTACTGACAGATTTCAGGAAACGAGGAAGCTGCAAAGGAAACATGGCAGCAGCATGGCCGGAATTCCTGCGCCGGGGGGTGTTCAAAGAAGGTTTCACACACAGGCAGGATGCTCTACAGATCGCTTCAGCTGTCAAATCCCAGGAGTGATCAATGCCTGTTATCCCTGCTTCGGAGCTGACCCGTCTGCAAACGACGCTTCGTCGTCTGCTCGGTTCGCCCAAACTGACCATCAACCCGCCGGCGCGTGCCGGTCATACGGTTGAACTTGCGGTCAATGACGAGGTCATCGGCACCGTTCATCGTGATGATGATGAGGGCGAGGTCTCTTATGCCATCCACATCACTGTGCTTGAGGAAGATCTTCCCCCCGCCTGATATGGGGAACCCGGTATCACGTCGTTTCTGCTGGGGCGAAAGCCCGGAGGCGATGTGGTGCCATAAGGGCCTGAGTGCTCTTCGTACCCGAAATCCTGCTTTTGTCCGGAAGCAGGTAAAAGAATGAAGCGCCGTCAGGGCCATTATGACTCCGGGCGCTCTGCATGTGCCGGATGATAACCGGCCTGAACAGAAAGGCGCCATAATGGCCAAGGCTGCGACGACACGAACGCCCGGAACAAAAACGGCTACCCCAAAAACCAGTATGGCCCGGACGACGGTCAGATCAGCCCCCAAAGCCGAGCGCAGGACGGTAGCGGTCATCATTCCGTTCTATAACGGTGCTCGCTATATCGAGCGCACTATACGCAGTGTGCAGACGCAGACCGTCAAGGTGGATGAATTTGTCATTGTCGATGATGGCTCGACTGAGGCTGAAGCAGCTTCACTGCGTGCAATTGCTGCCCAATATGATGTGCAGGTGCATCGTAAGGAGAATGGTGGGCAGGGAAGTGCGCGCAATCTTGGCGTTTCTCTGACCAAGTCTGCTTATATCTGTTTTCTTGACCAGGACGATTTCTTTCTCAGAAATCATGTCGAACTGCTTGTGGGGCAGATTCCCGAACGGGACCCGCATTTCGGCTGGGTCTATGGTGAGTTAATGGAGGCCGATGAGGACGGCCATATCGTCGCGACTTCGATCGCCTCACGCTATAGCAAACATCCGAAATCCTCGATTGAAGATCTCCTGGAGCGGGATATGCATATTCTGCCTTCAGCCTCGATTATCAGCCGTTTAGCTTTCGAAGCCGTTGGTGGCTTTGATTCCCAGTTCATGGGTTACGAGGATGATGATCTTTTCCTCAGGATTTTTCGTGCCGGATATACCAACTATTTCTTCCCGGACGCTGTGACGGTCTGGTGTATCAACAAGAACAGTACGTCTTACAGCATCAGGATGAGCCGTAGTCGGATGCTTTATATCCGCAAGCTCTGTGCGCTTTTTGCCTCGGATCCGGAACGCCGTAGTGTCTATATACGCGATCTAGTTTTTCCCAGATTCTGTAATCTGATCGCAGGAGAGGCTTTCAAGTCGATCTATTTCGCGCGCTACGACCATGAAATCAGAATGGCGCGGCATCGTGACGAACTGGTCGACATGCTTGACGAATTTGCAGGGCTTATGGCGGCTAATACACGTCTGCGTATAGAAGATCGCGCCCGCCTACGGCTGTTCCGGTTCTGCTTGCGCCCCAGATCGCGGAAACTGCTGGTCGTGCCTTATGCAATTGCCCGGGTGCTCCGCAAATTCGGTTTGGGATTTACGCGTCGTCAGCGTTAGGACGGCGCGCCCGATGCCGGAGATCAGATGGTTTTGGGTAGATCGAAGCCGGTAATTTTCCAGCGCCACTGTTCGAATTTCATGTGAACGATTGTCGGTTTATGACCGGGAGTAGTGGCGAGACTGGCATCGAAGCACTGCGGTGAGACGAAATGCGCCGAGAGGCGATTGTACAGTTCCCTCAGACCGAATGTGGGGGGAGTTGCAGTCGTACTGATCATCTGGGACGCCATGGTCATCAGCGTTTCAGGCGTCAGCCGCGTATCAATGGCGTGAGAGACGGCGC
The DNA here is from genome assembly GCF_000613885.1 of Asaia prunellae JCM 25354. Taxonomy (GTDB): domain Bacteria; phylum Pseudomonadota; class Alphaproteobacteria; order Acetobacterales; family Acetobacteraceae; genus Asaia; species Asaia prunellae. The sequence continues at coordinate 109,539 of NZ_BAJV01000010.1, forward strand.
TTGTAGCGAAGGAAGAACCGAAATCGGGCAGGTCATCAGCAGCAGGGGGAGGCCCGATCAGCTCATCAACGGCCTCGGTTTTGAGATTGCTGGTCAGGGCGCTCCAGTCGATATGCTGGGAGAGTGTGACGGTATCATGATTGCGCAGAGCTGAAGAGAGGGACCAAAGCGCGAGATAAGGCGAAAGCGCGTAGATGCAGGCTGTTGCAACAAAAAGAGCCCCGAAGATATGGGGTACACGCTTGCGCGAAGGCCATGTCAGTCTCGTCTGAAAGGCTGCGACGTCGAAGGGCAGTTCGGCGGGGTCTCTCATGGCGTTTCTCTAAGATACTGGCAGAAAGGACATACACGCACGACCATCGTGCGCTCTTATCGATCAGGCCGGCAATAAATGTCGTTCCAGATGGCAGGGACTCTGTTTTCTTTGATGAACAAGACTATTCTATTGGATGGTACCGGCTTTTGTCATCTAAATCCTGAGAGCCCGTGAAGTTTTCTCCTGAACCCGGATTTCCTTTATCATCATGTCGTTTAATTCCCTTGATCTGGCTTTTTCCGACGACGCCCTTCACCGTTATTCGCGGCATATCCTGTTGCCGGAAGTCGGAGCTTCGGGGCAGGCTACCCTGCGCGACTCGTCGGTACTGATTATCGGGGCAGGAGGGCTCGGTAGCCCCGTCGCACTTTATCTGGCCGCTGCCGGAATCGGACGTATAGGCATTGTGGATAACGATAATGTCGAGCTGAGCAATCTGCAGCGTCAGATCATTTTTGGCACGAATGATGTGGGGCATGGCAAGGCCGAGCGTGCCGGATCGCGGCTTGCCGTACTCAATCCCGAAATAGAGATTGTGACCCATAGTCTGCGTGTTGGTTCTGAAAATCTTCCTTCTCTCGTCAGCACCTATGATCTTGTGTGTGATGGCAGTGATAATTTCGCTACCCGCTATGCCGTGGCCGATTCATGCTGGGCTTCCGGAAAGACCCTAGTTTCCGGCGCGGTGCAGCGCTTTGAAGGAACAGTCTCGACATTCGCCCCTGCGACAGGAGGGCCATGTTACCGGTGTCTGTATTCCGATGCTGATGAGAATGAGGCCCTGAGCTGTGGTCAGGCGGGTATTTTTGGTGCTGTTACCGGGGTGATCGGTACGCTCATGGCAACCGAGGCCCTCAAGGAAATACTGTCTCTCGGCAGGGGACTCAGTGGACGTGTGCTGGTCTGGAATGCGCTGGACGCCGTATTCCGCAGTTTCGATCTGCCGGTTGATCCTGAATGCAGCTGTTGCAGCCGGGGGAAAGTATGACGCGCATGATGGGGATTCTCCTGGCTGATCGCTCTTTCGAGCGCGCTCATCACGCTTTTGTGCTTGCTGCCGGTTCTCTAGCTCTGGGGCGTGAGGTTGTTCTGTTTGCAGGGGGTCTTGCGGTGGAGGCTTTGCGTCAGGATTGGTCAGGTCTTGAGGGCGCCGCGCTGGATCACCGGTTTCAGGAAAGCGGTGTGGCAGGTTTTGAGACCCTTCGAGCAGCCTTTTTCGAGCTGGGTGGCGAGATGCTGGCCTGCGAAGCCGGCATGAAAGTGGCGGGACTTGGCGAAGAGGATCTATGTGCCGGAGTTCGTGTCTGCGGGGTTACGAGTTTTTTGCAAAGAACAGCTGAAGCTCAGATTTTAAGCTTGTAGGGCAGTCGCCCTCTTGCCCGAAGCGTCACAACTTGGCACCCATGCACCCATGAAGACATTTCGCATCGTCTATGGCATCGGGCTGACGATTCTGCTGCCATTCGGCACTATGGCAGTTGCCGCGCCACAGACGGCAAAACACCCTGCACATCATCACAAGCATGAAGCTGCATCTTCAGCCAGCGCGAAAACCGCTGCCCATGAGACTGCAGCGCATCATAAAAAGAGTGCAGGCAAGAAACACAAAGCGCCCATACCTCCAGGGAGGCACGGCAGACCAGGTCTCATGCTGCGGGCCGTCATCATACCCGTACTGCTGTCGCGGCAGCAGGGGTTGCGGCGGGTGCTGCTGCAGTCGCTGCGCAACCGGTACCTCCCGCGGCCGATGACGCTGCTGCTGCAGCGGCTGCGCCGGATGCGCCTCCTCAGGACAAGGGAACCAATACAGGCCTCCCTCTGCCGCGCTTTGCAGCGATGCGCGCTGACAAGGTATTCATGCGCAAGGGACCTGGTCAGCGTTATCCTATTGAATGGGTCTATCACCGTCGTGGCCTGCCTGTGGAAGTCGAGCGTGAATTCGATGTCTGGCGCCTTATCGAGGATTCGGACGGTATGAAAGGCTGGGTGCATCAGGCAACACTTGTTGGCCAGCGCACTTTCGTCATTCCCGGTCAGCCTCCCGAGGGGCATGCAGCGGCTGTCGGTGAGGCTTCTGCCAAATCGGGTGATGTCATCGGCAAGGCCGATGCACGGGTTCTTGGCTATGTGCCTGGTGACAGCGAAGCCCGTCAGCGTCAGGGCGATACGCTGCTTTACGGCCAGGCCGATGAAAACAGTGCGGTCATTGCCGTGTTGCAGCCGGGAACCGTTGGTACGCTCAAGCTGTGCCCGCAGGGGTCGACATGGTGCAAGGTGGTGGTCAAGGGCTATACGGGATGGCTCCCCAGGCGCGTGTTCTGGGGGCTGTTGCCAGGAGAGACGCTTCAGCCTAGCTGAGGCTATGATATGCAACGTGCAGCAATCGTATCGGAGATCAGTATGACATTCTCGCCTCAGGCAGCTTCGGCTCAGGGTATGGGATTGAAAAAAGAGGCCGAACAGCGCCGCACGAAGATCGTCGCGACCCTGGGGCCGGCTTCCTCTACACATGAGATGATCCGTACACTGGCTCTGGCCGGAGCGGACGTGTTCCGTCTGAATTTCTCGCATGGCTCTCATGAGGATCATGCCAAGCGTCACGCCACCATTCGTGATGTTGAGGCCGAGCTGGGCCGTCCCTTGGCCGTTCTGGCTGATATGCAGGGGCCGAAGCTGCGTGTAGGCACTTTTGCCGAAGGCAAGGTGGAGCTGGTCGAAGGCGCGCGTTTCCGCCTTGATCTGGATCGGACACCGGGTGACGCACGTCGCGCTTGTCTGCCGCATCCCGAGATCATGCGGGCAGCAGAACCCGGTAGCCGTCTGCTGCTTGATGACGGCAAGATGCGTTTGCGTGTCATCTCCTGCGATGAGACGCATATGGAGACCGAAGTCGAGATCGGTGGCTGGCTTTCCGAGCGCAAGGGTGTGAACGTACCTGATGTGGTACTGCCCATTCCGGCCCTGACCGAAAAGGACCATAAGGATTTCACCTTCGCACTGGATCTTGGTGTTGAATATGTAGCGCTTTCCTTCGTGCAGCGTCCTGAAGACGTGCAGGAAGCGAAAGACATCGCCAAGGGTCGTGCCTGGATCATGACCAAGCTTGAAAAGCCGCAGGCGATGGAGCGTCTGAGCGACATCATTGCTCTTTCCGATGCCGTCATGGTGGCGCGTGGCGATCTGGGTGTGGAGCTTCCGGCCGAAGAAGTTCCGATCGAACAGAAGCGTGCGATCCGCGAGGCGCGCTTTCAGGGCAAGCCGGTCATCGTGGCCACGCAGATGCTTGAAAGCATGATCACGTCGCCGACGCCGACCCGTGCAGAAGTATCCGACGTGTCCAATGCCGTGTTCGATGGCACTGACGCTGTGATGTTGTCTGCCGAGAGTGCAGCCGGCAAATATCCGCGTGAAGCCGTGGAAGTGATGGCTCGCGTGACCCGTCGCGTCGAGAATGATCTCGAATGGCGCATGCAGGAAGAAGCTCTGCGTCCCGATAGTGACGGCACGACGGGTGGGGCTATCGCCGAGGCGGCCTGGCATGTTGCCCAATCCGTTTCGGCAGCGGTAATCGTGGTCTATACCCAGAGTGGCCGTGGTGCATTGCAGATTGCTCGTGAGCGTCCTGAATGCCCGGTGCTGGCCCTGACCCCGGATGACGAGACAGCACGTCGTCTGAATATGGTCTGGGGTGTACGCGCCATGTCGGTTGGTCAGGAAACACCGGTCTATGGTGTTGAAGGTGTGGTTGATCAGGCTGTTGGTCTGGCCGTATCTGAAGGCTATGCCGAAAAGGGTGACAAGCTGGTTCTGCTTGTCGGTCTTCCTTTCGGTCAGCAGGGTTCGACCAACACGCTGCGCGTGGTTACTATCTGAAACAGCCCGGGGCGGGGCATGACCCCGCCGACATATCGGCTATCTCCATTCCTTCGTGAAAGGCTTTCCTGATGTGGAGCCTTTCACAGGGAATGGAAAAATCCCTTTGGTGACATTCTCTGAAATCAGGCCTGGCGGTTTTCCAGGAGGCTGCGTCGAATGCGACGACCGCGGGAGATCGTTTCGACGATTGTTTTCTCGTCGCCTTCGCGTATGGCTTTGGCCATGGCCGCGGCATCCTGGCTGAAACGATCCAGAACGCCGAGCAGAGCGTCGCTGTTGTTCAGGAAGATATCGCGCCACATTGTCGGATCCGAAGCGGCAATACGGGTGAAATCCCGAAAGCCTGAAGCTGCAAAATCAAGGACCTCGGCGCGCATGTCTTCAGCCAGAGTGTCGGCGGTGCCGCAGATGGTAAAGGCAATGAGGTGTGGCAGGTGACTCACCATGGCACAGATCGTATCGTGATGATCGACATCCATGATACGGATGCGTGCGCCCATCGCCCGCCAGAAAGCAGCAATGCGGTCAATGGCTTCCTGGGGGGCCTTGGCGGCAGGCGTCAGAAGGCACCAGCGATCTTCAAAAAGCGTGGCGAAACCAGCATCAGGGCCCGAATGCTCCGTGCCGGCCATCGGGTGTGCCGGAACATAGGGGATATCGTCGCGCAGGTGTGGCATCAGGGCATCGACAACGCTTCGTCGCGTTGATCCCACATCGGTCAGAATTGCACCTGGCTTCATATAAGGCAGGATCGTGCCGGCAACAGGAGCGATGGCCCCGACCGGGACGCAGAGCATGACGCAGTCGGCCTCTGCCACGGCTTTGGGTATATCATCGGTGATGATATCGCCCAGATCGAGGCAGCGTATCCGTTCAAGAACTGCCGGATCACGGTCGGCCACGATGATCCTGTCAACCAGGCCAGGATCGGTGCGCAGACGCCGCAATACCGAAGAGCCGATCAGTCCGGGTCCGATGACGCAGAACGTCCTGAAAAGAGGTATCGTCACGACGCTTTGCTCCTGGTGACAGGGTCAGCATAATCGAGGGTGTCTGAAGGTTTGGTTTCGGTCTTCCCCTTGCGCAGGCGGTGCATCTCCGAGATCTGCCACAGCGCCATGACCGGAATGCCGATGGCAATGTCGCGACCGCGACGCAGGAGGGAGAGACCAAGGGAGATTTCGGCTTCAACCCCGAAAAAATAACCAAGCGCGACATAAGCGGCTTCCTGGACACCGAGCGCAGCGGGTACGAGGAAAGAGGCAGACATTATGCCGCAAACAACACCCTCGATAGCAACAGCGCCGAGAAAGCCAATATGGGCGCCGAGTAGCTCCAGAGAGAGCCAGGTGACGGCAGCTCCACCAAGCCAGCAGAAAAGATGAATGAGTGCGCCGCTGGCGATGCGGGCGGGGCGGGCCCAAAGCAGATCAAGCTGGGCCTGAAATGTATCCATGTTGTCGATGAGTGTCGTACGCCAGCCTTCGGCAATATGACGGCCGAGAAAACGTGCTGCGTGATGAATGGCCACACCGCCGCGTTGCTGTGTCCAGATAAAACCGGCAATACCCAATGCCAGAAGACCCATGCCGCCGAGTACTGGCCAGGTGAATTTGTTGGTGCCGGTATGGTCGAACAGACATACCAGAGCGATGATCACGAAAACGATCTGGCCAAGAACTTCGGTAGTAATATCAACGATATTGGTTGCGACAGCAGCAGGCCATTGCAGAGGGCCGAGTTTGCGGCTGAGTGTGGGCATGCTGCAGGTGGCGCGAATGCCGATCACCATGCCGCCAAGCTGGGAAAAGGGCAGGCAATTGCCTGCGGCGTCGCGAACGGCTCGGGAGGCGATCGCGCGGAAAAGTCCGATTTCAGGGCAGGCAGAATACCAGGAGATGCCAAGCCCGACATCTATGAGAACCTGCCCGCCGACAATGGCCAGAAACCCTCCAACCCCTATGCGTTGCATGGCACTGAACACATGACCTATGCCGAGCCAGGCCATGATGCCCGTAAGCAGAGCGAGGCCGAGCAGGGAAAGGATGAGAGTCAGTGTTTTCAAGGTTGGTCTTGTCCGAACGATGCAGGGTTGCGTGAAAGCTTCGCGCAATCCGTAAACGGGGGAGGTTTCTGCGGCACCTTCCAGAGTATGTCGCGCTGTCTCGTGTTCGCGGCTGTCTACACCAGACAGTCAGCTTTCGCTACTCCAAGGCTGAATATGACGAAAAAGCCATCCCCTTGCAGGTTGCTTGAATGTGTGCGGGCGGTATGGTGCAAAATCAATTTATAATAGACGAAAGCATCAGAGCCTATCATGAGCGAATACACGCTGATTACCGGGGCAACCGGTTTTGTGGGCTCAGCTGTCGCACGTATTCTCAAGCAGCGAGGGCACAGGATCAGACTGCTGGTTCGTGCCGGTGCAGATCTCTCAAATCTCGAAGGGCTTGATGCCGATCTGGTGATTGGCGATCTGACTGCCCCCGAAAGCTTTGGGCCGGCTCTCGCCGATTGTCGTTATCTGTTCCATGTCGCTGCCGATTATCGTCTCTGGGTGCCGGATCCGGCAGTCATGATGCGTGCCAATGTGGAAGGAACGCGGCGCCTCATGATGGCGGCTCTCGATGCAGGGGTGGAGCGTGTCGTCTATTGCTCTTCTGTTGCCGCTCTGGGTCTGACCAAGGACGGTACTCCTGCCAGTGAAGTGACCCCTGTGACTGAACATGATGTCATCGGGGTCTATAAGCTGTCGAAATATCGTGCTGAGCAGGAAGTGCTGAAACTGGTGCGGGAGCATGGTCTGCCTGCTGTGATCGTCAATCCCTCCACGCCGGTTGGTCCGCGAGATATCAAGCCCACACCAACCGGTCAGATGATTGTGGACGTGGCTTCGGGCAACATGCCTGCCTATGTCGATAGCGGTCTCAATATTGTTCATGTTGATGATGTGGCCGAAGGTCATGCGCTGGCGCTCGAGAAGGGCGTAATTGGCGAAAAATACATTCTCGGTGGTGAGAACTACATGCTCGGCGATTTTTTCTCGCTGATCAGTGAAGTGGCCTGCGTCAAGCCGCCGCGTATCAGGCTCAGGCAGTCCTGGTTGCAGCCGGTTGCAGTCGTATCCGAGTGGATGGCACGTGGTTTTGGTATCGAGCCGCGGGTAACGCGAGAGACGCTTGCGATGTCGAAGAAGAAAATGTTCTTCACATCGCTGAAGGCACAGGAGCAGCTTGGTTATGCGCCGCGTCCGGCGCGAGAGGCTGTGGCCGATGCGATAACCTGGTTTCGTGAACATGGGCGGGTCTCCACGAAATGATCAGAAAACTGATGGCCGCCTCCGCGCTGGCCGCCTGGGGTAAGCTGCTCTTTGCTCATGGACGCTTCTGGCGAACCGGTGATCAGCTTATGCCTTTCAATACGGTTTCTGCGACGATCTGGCCTGATGTCGCAATTGTTGTGCCAGCCAGGGACGAGGCTGAATCAATACAGACCTGTCTCGCGACGCTGCTCCAGCAGGACTACAAGGGCAGGCTGAGCGTCATCATCGTCGATGATGGCAGTACGGATGGCACGGGTGATCTGGCTCGCAAGGTGCCTGATCCGCATGAACGTCTGACCGTGGTGACGGGGCGCGAGCGACCGGAAGGCTGGAGTGGAAAGCTCTGGGCCGTTCATCAGGGAGAGATGATCGCGCGCGAGAAGATCGATTCCGAGGGCTTCATCCTGCTGACAGATGCCGATATCCTTCACTCGGCCCTGCATCTGGAAACGCTGGTTGAGAAGGCTCAGCGGGACCGGCTCGACATGGTGTCGGAAATGGTGGTGCTGAATTGTGAAAGTGCTGCCGAACGCCTGCTTGTGCCGGCTTTCGTTTATTTCTTCGCGATGCTCTACCCGTTCGAGAAGGTAAATGATCCGGCCTCCGAAGTGGCTGGTGCGGCAGGCGGAACCATTCTGGTACGCCGTGCGATGCTCGAACGGATTGGTGGTGTAGAAACCGTTCGTGGCGCGCTGATCGATGACTGCTCCCTGGCCTCGGATATCAAACAGGCAGGCGGCAGACTCTATCTTGGTCATAGCACCCTTGCCTGGTCGATCCGGCCTTATCGTGGTGCAGGTGATATCTGGCGCATGATTGCACGCACGGCTTATGTGCAACTGCGTTACTCGCCGGTCATTCTGCTCTGTACGATAGTCGGCATGGGGCTGGTGTGGCTGGCCCCTGTCTATTTTGCGTTCTTTGGTCGTGGTCGCGAGCGGATCATGGGGAGCGCATCGCTGTCTCTGGCCGTTATTTCGTTTCTGCCGACGCTTCTGCGGTTCAGACTGTCACCTTTGCGGGCACTCGCCTTGCCTGTTGTGGCAGCGTTCTACATGGCGGCGACAATCGGATCTGCGATCGATCACCACCGTGGACGTGGTGTACAATGGAAAAGCCGGTATTACACCGAGGAGACACATGCCTGATGAATGCCATCGGAAAGACAGTCGATCCGGTCTGGGGCGCATCAGACGTGACTTCGCGCAAAGGTGCCGATGATGAGAATTTTCCCGTTGGTTCATTCCTTTTTGCAAAGGAGAACAGGGCGCATGTAATCGCCTATTACAACTTTGCCCGTGTTATCGATGATATGGTCGATAACGCGACCCTTTCTTCTGAGGCCAAGATTGCGCGGCTCCGGGGGATGGAAGAAGTGGTTCGCGGTGAACGTGAAGCGCCTCAGCGCGCTGATGCTCAGAGTGCTGTGATATTGCGCCGGCACCTGCTTCAGACCGGTGTGCCAGTCGAGACGGCGACCGATCTGATCACGGCCTTCTGCAGGATGCGGTCAAGACCCGGTATGACAGCTGGGATGAGCTTCTGGGGTATTGCCGCTTTTCGGCAAACCCTGTCGGGCGTTTTCTGCTGCTGTTACATGGCGAGAAGGCCGAGACATTACCGCTTTCTGACGCACTTTGCAGCGCGTTGCAGGTTCTCAATCATCTTCAGGATGTGACATCCGATCTCAGGGTTCTGAACCGATCCTATCTGCCTCAGGAAATGCTGAAGGCGGAGGGAGCAAAGGTTGAAGAGGTGCTTCTTGCACGCAGCAAGCCTGGCCTGCGTCGTGTGTTCGATCATCTTCTCGACGAAGTCGATTACCTCAATCGCCAGGCGTCAGGCTTGCCCGGTCTGGTGCGAGATCGTCGGATGCGCGCCTATTGTGCTGTTGTGGTCGCGCTGTCACAGCGTCTTGCTGCAAGATTGCGTCGCGAAGACCCTGTTGCAGGGCGGGTCAAACTCGGCCGCCGGGACGGGATTGTTGCTCTCGTAAAAGGAGCAAGGGCTCTTATCGCGTAAAAGCCGGGTGTTGAGATTGTGGCGGCCGGAGGACAGGCATTTCTGCAGGTTCCGGGAGCCTGAAGCCGGACAAGGTATCACTCTGAAAGAGGGTTGCTATCCTTTCAGCGGTACCAGGCAGGATTCAGGGTCCGGAAAATGTGTTATCAGGTCAGAATCTGGTCCAGGGCGGCACAAAATCCTTCCATTTCCTTCATTGAGCCAACGCTGACACGAGACATGGTCGGCCAGATATCCCAGTTGCGGCCAATTTCCACCTTTCTGGCGGCAAAAGCTGTTTTCATCTGGGCGGCGGGTTTTTCCAGTCGACAAGAAACATATTGGCCTGGCTGCCCGGTACGATGCGGATATTGCGTTTGGCCAGATGATCGAATGTCATGCTGCGTGCAGCGATCATCTCGTTGCGTCTGGCCTTGATAGCATCGGCCTGTGTCAGGCTGACGGCGCCTGCGGCGAGAGCCACAATGTTCAGCATCGAAATCATGTTGGGCCCGTCATAGCGCATCATGCTCTTGTGCAGATCAGGGCGGGCGAAGGAGAGGCCCAGACGCAGACCAGCCATGGCGAACATTTTCGAGAATGTGCGCAGGACGATGACATCTTTGCCCTGCTTGACCAGAGAGATGGCACTTGGTGCGCCTGAGAAGTGAATATAGGCTTCATCCACGATGATGACAGATCCGGCCGGCTTGTTGTCCGCGAGCCAGGCGATGTCCTCAAGCGGGGTAACTGTACCGGTCGGGTTGTTCGGACTGCAGATATAATAGGCGCCCGCATTAGGGTCGGCCTTGAGCATGGCGCGTACATCGGTAGCATAGCCGTTATGGGCAGAGAGCGGCACACGGGTAAGCTTGATTTTCATCCAGTCGGCGGTACGCCAGGCGGCTTCGTAGGTAGGATTGGCTGTCACCAGTCCGCGCTCGGGTGAACAGAAGGTTACGACAGAGCGACAGAGCGGATCGCTGGAACCGGGCCAGGGAAGGATATGTTCCTCGGAAATGTTTTCAACCGAGGAGGCAGTTCTGAGCAGCGTGGAGCGCAGATGGTCAGGTTCGTATCGATTTCCAAACGGAACCTGGGCCTGACCAGCGGTCACGGCGGAAGGAAAGGGACCGGTCCAGCATTCGTTGCTGCCAATACGGATCATGTCGAGATGGCCGACGAACGGATCGTCGCCCGGTGCCTTGATCGCAGCGAAGGCGGAAGAGCTGAACTGGGTCAGGGCGGCGCTCATGCCGAGCAGGCTCGTCAGGCGGCCGAAATGGCGACGTGAGTATCCACGTGCCAGCAGATCTTCTCTGGCTTCCTGGGTGAGTGGCGCAGTCATGAGCATATCTCCGATGGGTCAGATGCCGGCAAAGAGACGGGGATTCGTTTCGAATGTCAAATCATTTTCGAAACGGATTTGTCTTCGCCTGTCAGTATTCGTTCTTTTCACCCTTGAGAGGGATGGATGTTGGAAGATTATTGCCCCCTGCATAGGTGAGAAGTAATATCGTTTCCCTGTCTCCGGATACACCACGATGAGCGTCATCCATGCTTTCGGCAAAGGCCTCGCCTGATGAAAGACATGGCTGGCCCCGCTGGCCTTGTCCTGAATCGTCAGCTGGCCCTGAAGCACATAACCGGCATTCGGGACAGGATGGGTATGCCATGGAAGTGCCGTATGGGGGGGAATGGTGAGTTTGATCATCATGAGTGTCGGTTGCCCGGAAGGGTAATGTGTATAGGGTTTGCCATTCCATGATCGATCAGCCTTGAGCAGATGATCGGCATGGGCCGATGCGGTTTCCTGTGCATGACCCTGAGTGGGAGCGATAACGGACAGGCTGCAGGCAAGAGCCCAAAGGACAAGAGAACGGGCGAATTTCATGAATATGGTCCTTCATCGGAGAAGAGGAGGTATCCTTGAAACGTCTGTGGTTCGAACCGGATTTTGCTGTTTGATTTTTTGAAGGTAAAAGGCGCAGCTCTTGACTGATACAGGGATGAAGCGGTGAGCGGGTTTCGACAGGAAGCTGTGCTGGGCTGTGCCTCAGCCGATCTTGAGCATGTTCATGCTATTGTGACTCGCGCCGGCACGTCTTTTGGCAAGGGCATGAAGATCCTGCCTCCAGAGCGGCGTTATGGCATGTTTGCAGTCTATGCCTTCTGTCGCGAAGTGGATGACATTGCCGATGGTGATGTCCTGGTGCCAGATCGTATGGAGGCGCTCCAGGACTGGCACAAGCGCATGGAGCGTCTTTATGAAGGTGAGACCAGAGATGGTCTTGACCGTGTGCTTGTAGCGGCAATCACCCGTTTCGGTCTTCGCAAGGAAGATTTCACCGCGGTGATCGATGGCATGGCCATGGACGCCGCCGGACCTGTTGTTGCACCGGACGAAGCGACGCTTGATCTGTATTGTGACCGGGTAGCCTCTGCTGTGGGGCGTCTTTCGGTGCGGGTCTTCGGCGATTCATCACCGGAGGCTGATCGTGTCGCGCATCATCTGGGCCGTGCGCTTCAATTGACCAATATTCTGCGCGATGTACAGGAAGATGCGGATCGGGGCCGTCTCTATCTCCCGCGCGAATTGCTGTTGCGTCATGATGTCCCGATTGATCCTCAGGAAGCGCTTTATGCGCTTGGGCTCGATCCGCTGGCGCGGATCATGGCCGTTCGCGCGGCAGATCATTTCCGTGAGGCGTATCGTGCCATGCGGCAATGTGACCGGATTGCCATGCGCCCGGCGCGGATCATGGCGGCTTCCTATCGTCCGATTCTGACAGCCTTGCTACGTCGTGGATGGCGTCATCCTGATGTGCCGGTGAAAGTCAGCAAGGCTGTCCGGATCCTGCGATCACTCCTGGCCTATTATCGCTGATCCATGACTCATGTTCATATCATTGGTGGTGGTCTTGCCGGTCTCTCCGCTGCGGTGGATGTCATCGGGCGGGCGCGCGTTTCTGTTTATGAGGCCGGCCCTGCCTGTGGCGGGCGGGCGCGATCCTATTACGACAAGGCCCTTGATGCGCGCATCGATAATGGCAATCATCTTCTTCTTTCCGCCAACAAGGCAAGTTTTCGCTATCTCGGGTTGATCGGGGCTGAAAAGACCCTGAAAGGTCCCGGAGCGCCTCTGTTTCCCTGGTTTGATCTTTCGACCAATCTGGGCTGGACCCTTCAGCTTTCACGAGGACGTTTTCCTTTCTGGGCGTTCTCTGGGCGTCGTCGTGTTCCGGGGATGAAATTATCCGAGCTTGCCGTTCTTGCCCGGTTGCTCAAGGCCGGCCCTGATCAGACGGTCAGCGAGTTTCTGGGTAAGGGTATGCTGACCCGCAGACTTCTGGAGCCCTTCACCATTTCCGCGCTCAACACGCCGCTTGAAACGGGTAGTGCTGCACTTCTGGCGACAATTATCCGGGAAACCCTTGCCCTTGGAGGAGCTGCCTGCTGCCCATGGTATCCATCTGAAGGGTTGTCCGAGAGCTTTGTCGATCCGGCGGTTGCACATCTGAGGCGTCTGCAGGGCGAAGTGCATTGCGGGACCCGTATTTCAGGACTTGATGTCCAGGACGGGCGCGTGACCGGCTTGAAAAGCGGGAATGAGATCATTGCCGTCGGGCCGGAAGACAGGGTCGTGTTTGCGGCGCCTTCACCTGTTGCACGGACACTTCTCGAACCGCATCTGCCGGGATTCTCTGCGCCGGATGCTTATGAGAGCATTATCAACGTGCATTATCGTCTGCCTTCGCCGGTTCATGCACGGGGTATGCTGGCAAAGGTCGGGTTTGTGGGTCTCGTCGGTGGCGTTGCTGAATGGGTCTATCTCAAGGGTGCGATTCTTTCCGTGACTGTGAGTGCTGCCAATCGTTATGCTGCACGCGATAATGATGAGCTGATTGCCACGATCTGGTCGGAGATCCGTCAGGCTGTGGGGCCGGTGCTGATCGAGACCTTGCCCAAGGCGGTACCGCCTGTGCGTCTGGTTTGCGAAAAGCGTGCGACTTTCGCCGCCACACCGGCGCAGGATCGTCTCAGGCCACAGGCCAGAACGGGACTGGATAATCTGGCGCTTGCCGGAGACTGGACCCAGACAGGCTTCCCCTCGACCATTGAAGGGGCAATCCGTTCAGGCTCAGAGGCCATCAGGGTTCTGGGTCTGTTATAATGAAACCGAGTCAGAAAAAGGACAGGTGCGGGTAATGTTGATCTATTCCGACGTTCTGGAGCGCCATGAGACCGGGATTCCGGCCGAAGCGGATATCGGCCAGGTGCGTCAGGCTATTGATTCCGCCCATGCTGCACTTGCCAACCGGCAGAATGACGATGGTCACTGGGTGTTCGAGCTTGAGGCCGATGCCACCATTCCGGCCGAGTTTGTGCTGCTTGGTCATTATCTCGACCGGATTGATGATGAGAAGCAGGCCCGTATCGGCGTCTATCTGCGCCGCATCCAAGGTGATCATGGCGGCTGGCCGCTCTATCATGATGGCGGGTTCGATCTCTCTGCCTCAGTGAAGGCCTATTTCGCACTCAAGGCGATTGGCGATGATATTGACGCGCCGCATATGAAGCGGGCGAGAGAAGCCATCCTTGATCGCGGCGGCGCGGCACGGGTTAATGTTTTTACCCGTATCCAGATGGCGCTTTTCGGAGAAGTCCCCTGGCGTGCCACACCTGTCATGCCTGTCGAACTGATGCTGATGCCCAAGGCGGCTGTGTTCTCGATGTGGAACATGTCCTACTGGTCCCGTTGTGTGGTGGCACCGTTGCTCGTGCTGCGTACGCTTGAACCACGTGCTATCAATCCCCGGAATATCCATATCCAGGAATTGTTCGTGACTCCCCCCGAGGAGGTGAAGGACTGGATCCGTGGGCCTTATCGCTCCTTCTGGGGGCGTGTCTTCAAACAGGTCGATACCGTGCTGCGTCCGATTGAGCCGCATTTTCCTTCGACCTTGCGCAAGAAGGCAATCAAGGCGGCGATCGATTTCATTGAGCCGCGTCTGGGCGAAGGCGGGCTTGGCGCCATCTATCCGGCCATGGCGAATGTCGTGATGATGTATCGCGAGCTGGGTGTGCCTGATAACGATCCCCGTGTGGAGCTTGCCTGGAAGGGCATTCAGGAGCTGCTCGTCCAGAAGGAAGACGAAACCTATTGCCAGCCCTGCGTTTCGCCGGTCTGGGATACAGGTCTTTCCGGCCTTGCTATGGCGGAGGCTGCGTCAGGCCCTGATGCCACACGGCCGAAGGAAACACATGAACGCCTGAAGCGTAGTATGGAATGGCTCCGTGAGCGTCAGATTCTCAATGTAAAGGGAGATTGGGCGATCAATTGTCCCGATGTCCGGCCGGGTGGATGGGCTTTCCAGTACGAAAACGATTATTATCCTGATGTGGATGATACAGCAGTTGTAGGCATGCTGCTCAATCGCGAAGATCCTGAGGGTAATCGTGAAGCCATTTCCCGTGCCCGGGAATGGATTGTGGGCATGCAGAGCAGCAATGGCGGCTGGGGAGCCTTCGATATCGACAACGATCTCGAAGCGTTGAATCATATTCCCTTTGCCGACCATGGAGCTTTGCTTGATCCTCCTACTGCCGATGTGTCTGCGCGCTGCGTGTCTTTTCTTTGTGAGCTTGGCTTTTCTGAAGACAGGCCAGTCATAGAACGTGGGCTTGCCTATCTGCGTCGTGAGCAGGAGCCTGAAGGATGCTGGTTCGGGCGCTGGGGTACAAATTATATCTATGGTACATGGTCGGCGCTTTGTGCCTTCAACATCGCAGGTGTGCCGCATGATGATCCGGCGGTGATGCGGGCAGTAGCCTGGCTTGAGGAAAAACAGCGCGAGGATGGCGGCTGGGGTGAGGATTGTGCGTCCTATGAAGGTGCTACCCCTGGCGAATATGACAAGAGCCTGCCAACCCAGACGGCATGGGCTGTTCTGGGTCTGATGGCCGTAGGCCGTCGCGACAGCAAGGCTGTCCAGCGTGGAATTTCCTATCTCGTGTCGCAGCAGGATGAAAACGGCGAGTGGCAGGAAAAACCCTATAATGCTGTTGGTTTTCCCAAGGTCTTCTACTTGCGCTATCATGGCTACAAGCAGTTTTTCCCGCTCATGGCGCTTTCGCGTTTCCGCAATCTGGGGCTGAGTAATTCGGGGCGGGTCGAGCGCGGTTTCTGATATGCTGGGTATTCTCGTCGGATTGAAAGCTGAAGCACGCCTGATAAGGCCGTGCTGCCCCGGACTTCCGGTGGCGATCAGCGGCGCTACGTCATCAGGAGCACAGGCAGGGGTCGACCGGTTGCTGGCAGCCGGTGCGACCAGTCTGCTCTCGTTCGGATGTGCTGCTGGCCTGGCTCCTGATCTGGCACCAGGCAGCATTATCATTCCTCAATGGGTGATGGTCCATGGCGCACGGATCAAAAGCGACTCGGCACTATCCAGAAAGTTCGGAGTTGGGCAGCCTGGGGTCTTGCATGGTGGCATGCTGCATAGCGATGGACTTGTCACGACAGCCGTTGAAAAGAATAGCCTTCATACCCAGACCGGCTGTCTAGCCCTGGATATGGAAAGTGGCTTCGTCGCAAGAGCGGGTCTGCCTTTTGCTGTTCTCAGGGTTGTATGTGATGATTCGAAACGTGATCTGCCCCCTGCGGCATGTGATGTTTTGGCTGAAGGACATATTTCACCTTTCAGACTCTTGCGTAGTCTGGTGCAGCAGCCTGGCCAGATTGGCGATCTGATGGCGTTGGGACGGGATGCCAGGACAGCGCGGGACAAAATGGCTGAATTCCTAAGACAGCTCTACTGATATTCCTGCGCTGGCCAATACATTGAATTACGGAAACGTAACGTGTGCTGACAAATACTTTCCCAGAAAATTAGATATAATGTAGCCGTGCTGCAAATAACCGGTAATAGCTGGGGCACAACATATAATTAAATTTTCGTAAATGAAAAATCTGTGTGATACCGGGGAAGTTTTGCATCACGCTCCCGGTATCACATGTACAATAATCTACAATACTGTGTCAAAAAATAGGCAGAAATTTTTTTATGCTACTATTTATCAATTTCACTCATTTCTGAAAATTATTTTCCTAGTAAATGCCTTTTTTTATTGGTTCCTGTAAAATTGTCATAGCTCAAGAGACCTTGAATCCTGCTTCCCGAAGAAGCTGAAGAGGGCTGCGAATTTCAGCTGGCAGATTTCAGATATTTCTCGACCAGTCCGACAAAAAGTGCTGCGCCCGGTAGGATATTCTCATCGTTAAAATCGAATCCACCATTATGCAGGGGATTTCCGTTACATCCTTCGGTGCCATTGCCAATGAACCAGTAGCAGCCATTGGGATGGGCATGAAGCATGAAGCAAAATCCTCGCTGGCCATAAAGAGCGGGCTATCATGGCAATGATCGGCACCGACAATTTCAGCTGCTGTCTGACGCGCAAAATCGATTGCCTTAGCTCCGTTGATCAGAACGGGACTGCCATTTTGGTGATCAATGGTTGTCTGGCATCCGAAGCTGACGCCGTACTGGTTGCAATTTCGTTGATACGAACGAGGACGAGCTTGCGTACATCATCGGCCATTGTTCTGATAGTCAGCAATAATTCACCCTGATCAGGGATGACATTGGCAGCTCGCCCGACATTCAGGGCACCGATTGTGACGACGGCCTGGGCAAAAGGGTCTACATTGCGTGAAACGATGCTTTGCAGTGCCATGACAAGCTGCGCACAGGCCACGACCGGATCTTTGGCCTTCTGGGGCATGGCACCATGTCCGCCTTTCCCTGTCACGGTAATCTTTACCGTATCGGATGACGCCATGGCGGCGTCTTTGTGGAAGTAGAAATTTCCGGCAGCAAGACCTGGCATATTGTGCTGTGCAAAAAGGATGTCGCAGGGATATTTGTCGAACAGACCATCATCGATCATGCGGCTGCCACCGCAGAGGAGCTCTTCTGCGGGCTGGAAGATCAGATGCAATGTGCCATCGAACGGGCGCTTGGTAGCGAGATATTTGGCGGCGCAAACCAGCATCGTGGTATGGCCGTCATGACCACACATATGAGAAATGCCTTTTTGCCCGCTCTGCCAGGGGAGGCCTGTTGTTTCGACAATAGGAAGTGCGTCCATCTCTGCCCGCAGGCCAATAACCTTCTGGCTTGTACCATTATGCAGCGTGGCGACGAGGCCGGTACCGCCGAAGCCCCGTTCGACTGTGTATCCCCATTCCTCCAGTTTGGACGCTATCAGATCGCTGGTCCGTTTTTCGGTAAAACCGAGTTCAGGATGCATATGCAGATCATGGCGAAAGGCTATGAACTCGTCTTTTAGCGGGGCGAGATCGTCGAGAAGCGATGACATAATGGCAAGCCTTTATTCTGTTCATGAAGGGATCCTGCCCGGAAACCCTTGCTTGCCTGTATCAACGATCTGAACTGTTACTCCGTTACGCTCAAGGCCTTTCACAACAAGAAGATCAAGATAGATACTTCTATATATTATCCCTGGCCGAGACCTGTGTGACTTACAAGGAAGAGGTAGAACAGGAATACGGCATCAAGCCCGAGAACCATGGGTGTGAGCCTTACAAACTGACGCGTGACCAGCAGCATGAGAGAATAGAAAAGCAGACCGAGCGCGAGACTGATCATGAAATTGCCAGTCAGCACAGCAATAAGCAGCATGAAGGCCGGCGTCAGGAGGGCTTCCTGTGAGCCATTGGCGGCCTGACCCAGTGCGGTAAGCATCGATAGCCCGACCAGAATCAGTACGGGCGCTGTCGCTTCCGATGGAATCATCACAATGAGCGGCCATAACACAGATGATGCTGCGAAAAGCAGGGCTACGATCAGGGCGGTCAGGCCTGTGCGACCTCCGGCTTCCACACCGACCAGACTTTCAACATAGGCCGAGACCGTGCTTGTTCCCAGAGCCGAACCGATAATGCTGGCTGAACCATCAGCAGCAAAGGCAGCACGTCCCAGCAGGGTGCTACCGTCCGGTCTGGTAAGGCGAGCGCGATTGGCGACGCTGTACATCGTGCCGGTAGCGTCAAAGAAATCGCTGATCAGGAAATAGAGTGTAATCGGCAGCAGCACTTCAAGATGAGAGAAGAAATCTCCGAAATTGAACGGAAAGAGAAGATGGGTAGGGTAGTGCGGCCATTCAAGAAGATGTTCCGGGAGGCTGGCCACCGGATGACCGTTCTTGTGAACAAAAAGGCTGGCCAGTGTGACGGCAAGAATGGCGATCAACATGCCGGCCGGAATGCGCAGCACGATCAGCACACCTGCCAGGAACAGACCGAACAGGGTAAGAAGCACGGAAGGATCATTGAGACTGCCGAAATGGAAGCCGTCAGGCGAGGCAACGGCAAGACCCCCTGTGACCATGCCAAGCCGTGCGATGAAAATGCCGATTGCCACCTGAATGCCAAGAACGATTGGCTCAGGAAAAGCCTGAATGATCTTGTGTCGCAGTTTCGTGACTGAGAGAGCGGTAAAGGCAACGCCGCCCAACAGGACGATAGTGAATGCCGTACGCACATCAACATGCATTTCGTTGACGACAACCTGAGCAAAGATTGCATTGCTGCTCATGGCTGGAGCCAAAGCGATGGGCATATTGGCAAAAAGCGCCATAAGCAGGGTACCGCAGATGGCGGCAGCAATCGTCGTCATGATCATGTCATGCGAGGCCAGACCTGCTTTGGCCATGATGGCCGGATTGACTGCCATGATATAGGCCATTGCCCCGAAGGTAGTGAGACCAGCCAGAACTTCGCGCTGGACCGTTGAGCCTCTCTGACCAATCTTGAAACGGCGATCCAGCCAGGAGGAGAGAAGAGGAGAAGTCACTATTTGCGGGCTCCGGGCAGGAAAGGGGCGTGGCGTCCTTCTAGGAGTGGACGGGCTGGGCCCACAAGGCCTTTGAAGCCCTGTAGCGTTACTGGATTGCGCGGTAGGTGTCGCGCAGTCCGCCCTGAAGGGGGGTCAATGAACCGTCATTATTTTCGGGCAGCAAGCCAAGAAGCATCATGAGCAAGGGATAGACATCGACATTATCGATGGGTTGCAGGGTTTTGTGGGACAGAAAGGCTGGTCCGGATGCAATGAAAGTGGCCATCATATCAGGCGCAGCCATATCGTATCCATGACCGCCGGCTGAAATATGCTCATGGGGATCGCGTGCAAGAGTCCAGCCGGTTTCAGCAAGGCAGAGCCACGCCGGGACACGAGGATTGCTGCCGTAATGCAATCTTTCGGGGATACGGGCTTTGGGCCAGCAGGTCACATGATCATGCGGGATCGAGAGCGCGCGGGCAAGGTCGCGCTCATGACCCGGAACAGGATTGATGCCGGCATAAGGACCTGACGTCACGACTTCCATCGACTTGGCGGGTGCAAGGCTGGTGAGCGGGATAATGCGCTGAGGGCTGAGTGTCGTCATGCCATGATCGGAGACAACGAGGATATTGGCGGCGATATGGTGCAGGGAGAGCCCGTTTATCAGCCTTGCCAGAGCAGTATCGATCTCGCGGGCTGCTGCTCGTGTCTCAGGAGCAAAAGGGCCATATTTATGGCCGGCATGATCGACTCCGTCGAAATAAAGCAGAGAAAGGGCGGGCCGTTTTTCTGGAGGATGTTCAAACCAGGAAAGAACCGTGTCGACGCGCTGGGTCGGTGTGCGTTTGGGGTCGAAATGATACCAGATTTCGGGTCGTGTATTCAGGATAGGTACGTCGGAACCAGGCCAGAACATGACTGCAGTCATGAGACCGTGCATCTGGGCCGTCACCCATGCTGGCGTTCCGTTATCCCACCAACGAGGGTCATCAAGGCCGGTTTTCCTGCTTACACTGAAGACTTCGCCCGCAATATCGGGGTCGATCATCGTGTTGCCGATCACGCCATGATGGTCTGGCCTTAATCCGGTGACCAGCGTGTAATGGTTGGGGAAAGTGATGGACGGGAAGGAGGGGCGCATTGGTGCAGAAATGCCCTGTTCGGCCAGTGCGTCCAGAGTTGGCGTATCCCCACGATGCAGGGAGTCCGGCCTGAAGCCATCAATAGAGATCATGATGACAGGGGGAAGGCCCGAGGCCGTTTCGGCTCTGGGGGTGACGGGTGCAGTTTCGCAACCGGTCAGACACAGGATCAGGATCAGAAGGGAGGAAAAGCGCGCCATCCGTGCAGACTGGCAGGATGGCGCTCCGGGATCAATCGTCTTGATACGCTTCGGTTTTGTAAGATCAGTTGTGCTTCAGACGCTGTTGCCAGACAGAATGGACTTCCTTGCGACTGAGAGGTTTCTGCGAAACTGTCTTGCCATGGTGCGCGGGCTGTGCAGTTGCAGCTCCACTGCCAGTTGTGCTGCCGGGCTTGATGCCTGCGGCGGGAGCGTTATTGGCCTGGGCAAGAGCATCTTCACAGGCGCTGCCCTTGCCAACACCGAACTGGATGGTTGGAAGCAGAACCGCTGGTGGAAAGGCGATGGCAAGCCCGGCAGTTGCTGCGGCGCGGCCTATGATTTCTGCACCTGGCATGATGGTCGGGCTCTTAAGCGGACCAGTGATATTTACGCGACCGGGCAGTGAAAGCACGTTGAACGAGGTCGAACGCGTCGTGACATGATAGTCGAGTGTCTCGTTTTTCAGGTTGACGCTGCCGCCGCCGAGGGTGCGGGTATTATTGGTCATGAGCAGCAGAGAGTTCGTGCTGAGAATGCCCTGACGCAGAGGCATGTCGGCAATGAAGCATTTCAGATCCGAGCGATCCGGAATACCCAGCGCCGAGAGAATGGCACTGCCAATCTTGAGCCCGATGAGATCAGGCAGCAGTGCCGAAACATCTCCCCCGTGATCGACCACCAGCGTGACACCACCATTACCGTTCCCAAGCAGGGAGGCAATGGAATTGCCTGTTGCGGCAAGCGTAATATGGCCACCCAGAGTGCCACTGCCCTTGAAGGTCTCTGTTGCCTTCATCAGGCGCTGGATCGACAGGCGTGACACGTCGACCTTGAAATGGGTCTTGAACTGACCGTTCTGTGCCGGGTCGAGTGCTCCGGACAAGCCCAGTGTGCCGTTGCCGACAGCGAAATTGAGCTTGTTGATGGCAATGGCACCATCCTGAACCGTGATATCTGCAAGGATGTTATCTAGCGGCATATCCTTGTTTTCGATGCGGTCGCCCTTGTAAACGAGATGGGCATTGACAGCATTGAGTTTCGGCACATTGATCGGCTGGGAGGGAAGGATACGATCGCTTGTGGCGGTCTTCTTGCTTTCTTCATGGCCGGGTTTGGCGCCGATAAAGCCGCCGAGATCCTTCAGGTCGACATGATGGGAATACAGATTGGCGTCTACCGTGATCGGTTTTGTCTGCGGATCAACGGCGATCGTGCCGCCAATATCAGACGAACCCATTTTGCCTGAGAAATTGCTGAAACGGATATGGGCGCTTGTATAGTCGAGCTTGCCTGACACGCTGTAGGACGGCGTCTGCGGAATGGGAATTCCTGTCAGGGCATAGAGGAGTGACATATCCGGTCCAGCGAAATGCAGGACCAGCTTCGTACCCTTGAAATGCAGGGGATCGTCGATCGCACCCCGCAATGTGACATAGGTCGGACCATTTTCCAGGCGGGCATCGATCGGATAAGGGCGCGTGGAGTTGGTAAGGGTCAGTAACGAGCCGCCGACAATATGTCCGCTGATTGGTGCCTGGGCATAACGACCCTTGAGGTCGATCACGATGCTGCCATCCTGTTCGCCCTTGGGTGGGGTGGTGTGCATCAGGACATGCATGTCGGTTTTAAGCTTCGCCATCGCAATACGGATGTCGCCATTCGTAATGACTACATCACCGATCCTGGGGAGTGCGATGGGCTGTGTGCTGGATTGTGGTGCAGGCTTCGCATCGGGGTCTGTGAAGGTGTAATTGTTTTTGCCATTGGCCAGCGCGACGATGTCCCCTTTGGGGGTATCAAGGGCAATCAGCGGGACTTCCAGCCCCTTATGCGTGATATAGCGCCAGACATTGACCGAGACCGTCGCTTTCTTTGCGCTTGCGAACAGTTCCTTTTCTTTTTCAAAACCTTCCGGCTGGCGGATCTGAAGATCGTCCACCGAGACAGTTGTCGTGAAGCCGAGGCGTACGTGCAGATGCGCAATGCTAACGGGACGATGCAAGGCAGCGCTTGCCCGTCGATCAACCAGAGGAACGAACCAGTCCCAGTTCCAGAGCAGAATCAGCAGTACCAGAAAAAGCGCTATACCGCCTGCGACAGCAGTCAGGACGCGGCGCACGGGACGCCTGGGCGGCGCTTTCGGTAAAGTTCCGTTTTCTGCCACGTTCGCTGCCTTTCTGCTGGGGTCTGCTCTGGGAGGTAGGCGGATTTCACCCGATCCCGCCAGCTCCGACAGAGGACAGGTTTTCGAGCGCCTTCCTGAAGGTCACTGTTCCTTGAATACGAGATTCTGCGAAAGGAGTTCCGTCAGGGCGCCGCAAGCCAGAGGGGAACAAGTCCGGCATAGCATGTCCCAAGCGCGCTGCGCGCTTCAGGGTCAAGTTGCGCGATGGCGCAGGCAAGCGCATCGACCTGTGGGGAATGCATCAGATCGAGGCCGAGCACGAAATCACGCAGACTGTGACCTTTGCTGCGCAGGGCAAGATAGGAGCGCAGGGCTTCAGTATTTCTGTGATCCGGTTCGATCTCTTTGAGTTTTACAGGGAGTGTCTGTCCGGAATGCAGGCTGAGTGTACCGTCTTCCTGCTGTCCGATTCCAGTCCCATTCTCGGAGGTGACCAGATGGCAGAGTGCTGAGGAATCGGTGGTGATCCTTACCGGTAACCAGCGAGTCAGGATCATGGTTTCAGGCGGGGGATTGTCACCGGCAGGCAGTATCAGAAATCCGGTTTGAGGATGATCCGGAGCGTGATCCTGAAGTTCCGCATTTTCGGTAACCAGAAAGACGGGGAGGTGGTCTGGCTCCATCGAACCGGAGGGGGCGAAATACAGACGCCCGGTCTGAGGGTTCTGGCTCAGGATTTCCCCTTTGGCATTCTCGATCAGGGTGTGATCAAGGCGGAGGGCTGTCGTGATGCTTCTGCGTTCTCGAATGGCAAAAATGCTATCAGGAAGAAAGCTGACGCTCAGCGTGTCGATATCCTGACGCAGGCGCCAGAAAAGCCTCTCAAAACCGGCACGTGCGATACGTGCCGCATGATGTCTTGTTGCGGGCAGGAAACGGAGTGCCGAGAAGTCCTCTTCATCATTACGATTGAAGTGTGTCCAGAGATCAGGCGCAACAACTCCGGAGGGGAGGCGCGCAAGACGACGTGTGTAATGTACCCTGTTGCGTGCTACATAGTGCAGAATTCGTGCGCCTTCCCAGCTTGGGGCGGAAGTCTCATCGAAAGAAATCCCTGATGCTGCGACATGGCGAGACTCCCCGAGAGCAAAATTGCTGCCGTCAAGCTTGTGGTCCCGGACTATACCGGGACGGATGAACAGCTTGCCCATGACGTGATCGGGGAAATCAAGCGGCGCGCGACGCGTATAGGCAGCAATGGGCGCCAAGCACTGGGGACGACGTGATTGTTTGAACCGAAAATGGACCAGTGCAGTGTAATGGCATCGGCGTTTGCAAAGCGTTCGAGATAGGCGCCAACGGAGTTCTCATGCTCGAGATAGACATATTCGTCACTTTCGAGACAAATAATCCAGTCGAAACGCGAGCGACTGGCCTCAATGGCCTGACCGAAGGCCTCTGAGCGACGCTCAGCAAAACTACGGCCTTCATCAGCTGAGGCGCGTTGAACTTCAATCGGGTAGAGTCCTGCGGCGCAGTGAATGATTTCCCAGGTGCCATCGGTCGAATGATCGTCGATAATGATGAGGCGTCGAAGCCGAGAGCGATGTGATAGGCTATCCACCAACCGATGTCGTCTGCATCATTCTGGACGAAGAGTACGGCGGCGGCAGAGGCCATATCGGGCAATTCCTTTTTGTTTTTGCTTTCGCCAGGGATCATTACCAGAGAGTCAGGTGCCGGATTAGTCCATCTTGAGAGCGGCGAGGAAGGCACTCTGGGGAATTTCAACCTTACCGAACTGACGCATGCGCTTTTTGCCTTCCTTCTGTTTTTCCAGAAGCTTGCGTTTGCGTGAGATGTCACCACCATAGCATTTGGCTGTGACATCTTTCGAGAGGGCACCCAGTGTTTCTCGCGCAATGATGCGTGAGCCTATCGAAGCCTGAATGGCGATCTTGAAAAGCTGGCGGGGAATCAGATCCTTGAGCTTGCCGCAAATGGCACGGCCGCGTGTTTCTGCCACGGTACGATGGGCCACGAAGGCGAGTGCATCGACGGGTTCCTGATTGACCAGAATGGAGATGCGTACGAGGTCGCTCTCTTCATAACCGTCGATCTGGTAGTCGAAGCTGGCATAGCCGCGTGTCAGTGATTTGAGGCGGTCATAGAAATCGAATACAACCTCATTGAGGGGCAGGCGATAGACAGCCATGGCGCGGTTGCCGACATAGGTCAGATCCATCTGGATACCGCGACGTTCGCTGCAGAGGGTCAGCACGCTCCCGAGATATTCGTCCTGAACCAGAATGGTCGCCTTGATCCACGGCTCCTCGATCTTCTCGATCTTGCCGGGGTCGGGCATGTCGGCAGGATTATGCAGATCTTCCTGCGTGCCGTTGGTCAGGTGCATCTTGTAGACGACGGACGGGGCGGTCGCGATCAGATCGAGATTGAACTCGCGCGACAGACGCTCCTGGATAATCTCCAGATGCAGCAGGCCGAGGAAGCCACAGCGAAAGCCGAAGCCCAGAGCCGCCGAGGTTTCTGCCTCGAAATGGAACGAGGCGTCGTTCAGGCGTAGCTTGGCGAGCGAATCGCGCAACTTTTCGAAATCATCGGCGTCGATGGGAAAGAGACCGCACCACACCACGGGAATGGAGGGTTTGAACCCGGCCAGAGGCTTGTCGGCGGGTGTACGATCAAGAGTGACGGTGTCACCAACAGCCACATCCGCGACGGTTTTGATCGCGGCGTTGATATAGCCCATCTCGCCCGGGCCAAGGGTCTCTACCGCCGTCATCTTGGGCAGGAACACACCAACCTGATCGACATGATAGGTTGAACCTGCCTGCATCATGCGTATCTTGTCGCCGCGTTTGAGCGTGCCTTCCATGATGCGCACGAGAATGATGACGCCAAGATAGGGGTCGTACCAGCTGTCGACGAGCAGAGCCTGAAGGGGCTTGTTGGGATCCCCTTTCGGCGGGGGCAGGCGTGTCACGAGGGCTTCGAGCACGCCTTCGATATTGAGTCCGGTCTTGGCCGAAACCTCAACGGCATCATCGGCCGGGATGCCAACCACTTCCTCGATCTGGGCGCGCACGCGCTCGACATCGGCGGCAGGGAGATCGACCTTGTTGAGAACCGGAACGATCTCGTGATTGGCGTCGATGGCCTGATAGACATTGGCGAGTGTCTGCGCCTCGACGCCCTGTGAGGCATCGACGACCAGAATCGACCCTTCGCAGGCGGCAAGGCTGCGGCTGACTTCATAGGCAAAATCGACATGGCCCGGCGTGTCCATGAGGTTCAGGATATAGGTTTTGCCATCCTTGGCCGGGTAGGTCAGGCGCACGGTCTGCGCCTTGATGGTGATGCCGCGCTCCTGCTCCAGCTCCATATTGTCCAGAACCTGCTCTTTCATCTCACGGGCTGTGAGCGCACCGCAGGCCTGGATCAACCGGTCAGCCAGCGTGGACTTTCCATGGTCGATATGCGCGATGATCGAGAAATTGCGGATCTGGGAGAGGGGCGTGCCGGTCATGGCGCGATACATAAGCGATTGCGCCGTTCTTGTCATT
This sequence comes from Asaia prunellae JCM 25354, assembly GCF_000613885.1. Classification (GTDB taxonomy): domain Bacteria; phylum Pseudomonadota; class Alphaproteobacteria; order Acetobacterales; family Acetobacteraceae; genus Asaia; species Asaia prunellae. Next base: position 135,977 of record NZ_BAJV01000010.1, read on the forward strand.
GGGGAGAAACCGGCAGGATGCGATTTCTCCCCGTCATTCTGCTGTTGCGTCTACGTGGCTGATCAGCGGTCGGTCAGGCGAAATTCGATGCGTCGGTTGCGGGCGAAGGCTGCTGCCGTATTGCCCTGATCGAGAGGCTGGTAGTCGGAGAAGCCGGTTGCTGCGAGGTGATGCGGGTCGATACCCTCCTTGACCAGCACCTTGACCACAGTGATGGCGCGCGCGCTTGACAGCTCCCAGTTGCTCGGAAAGGCGGTATGGATCGGCTGCCTGTCGGCATGGCCGTCAATACGCAGGATCCAGGGGATATCCTTCGGAATCTGGTTTGAGACCTGCTTGAAGGTATGGGCCAGAGCGGCGATCTCCTTCTCACCTTCCGGTGTCAGGTCGGCGCTGCCTTGCGGAAAGAGAATGGAACTCTGGAAGACGAATCGGTCGCCGACGATTTCCACGCCTTTCTGGTTCTTCAGCACATCCTGCAGACGGCCGAAGAACTCCGAGCGATACCGCTTGAGCTGGTTGACCCTGTCGGCGAGCGCCACGTTGAGCTTGTTACCCAGATCGGTGATCTGCTGATCCCGCGCAGTGACATCCTTTTTGGCGATGTCCAGCGCCTGACCGATGGCGAGAAGCTGCTGATTGAGCTGTTCGAGCTGCGACTTCAGCTGGGCGATGCTGGCCTGATCGGATTGTGTGGCCTGACCGGCTGCGGCCAGAGCCTGTTCCTTTTCAGCAATGGTGCCGTTCAGTGTGGCGAGTTGCTGGGTCAGGACATCGGACTGACGTCTGGCGCTGTCACGATCGGTGGTCAGGCTTGCTACCATCGCGTTGAGCTGGGTGTTCTTGTCTTCTGTCATTGAGAGCGTGTGCTGCAACGCAGCCAGTTGCTGACGCAGCTCGTCCAGCGAATGGGTACGCTTGCTGAGCGCCACGGACAGGAATTGCTGGCCGAGAACAAAGACCAGCAACACGAAGGTCACCACCATCAGCAGGGTGGAGAGCGCATCCACATAACCGGGCCAGGCATTGAGTTCCCCACCATGGGAACTGCGTCGGGAGCGTCGTGCCATGAAAGCCGCCTTGCCTTACTGTGCTGCCGGAGGAACGGCAGCAGCGCCATTGGGACTGGTTGCGGCAATGGTTCGTGCCAGAACACGCAGATCGTTGCGAATCTCACCAGCCATCTGGCGCGGCCGCTGTGAAGCTCGTCGATCAGACGAACGATATGTCCTTCAATCCGGCTGAACTGCTCACGGCTGTCTTTCGCATCATTGAAAGCGGCTGTTCCGGGAGTTGCGGCCTCGCCGACATGTTTGAGGAACGGGCCGAGCAGGGCCTGACCTTCGGCAACGCGGTTCATCATTTTCTGGTTGGACTGGAGCAGATCCGTCATGGCCTTGAGACGCTCCTGCAGGCCGTCCATGACCTGAAGCTGCTGCATCCGGCTTTCTTCGCTGCGCGAGACGACATTCTGCAGCGTTTCAAGATTTTCAGCCGTCTGTTCCAGCAGGGCCTGAACATAGGCAGGGACAGAGGCGTCGCCTCCTTCAATCAGCGCGCCGCCCTGCTTGGTAATACCGACCAGCCATTCCTCGACTTCGTTAAAGAAGCGGTTCTGTGCCTGACCGGCATTGAGATCGAGAAAGCCGAGGATCAGCGCGCCCGCAAGACCGAACATGGAGCCGGAGAAAGCCGTGGACATGCCCTTGAGTGGTTCGGCGAGACCTGTTTTGAGCTGGCCGAACATGGCATCGAGATTGCCGTCGCCGACGCTCATGCCTCCGATGACGCCTGCAATGGAACTGACTGTCAGAAGAAGGCCGTAGAATGTGCCGAGCAGGCCGAGATAGATCAGCAGACTGGTCATATAGCGCGAGATGTCACGCGATTCGTCCAGGCGGCCTGACAGGCTGTCGAGCGTGGCCTGAGCCGATTGATGCGACAAGCTCAGCCGCCCCGTCGAGGTGCGCGCTGCCAGATTGCGCGCCAGTGCACCAAGCAGGCGTGGTGGCGCAGGCTGGGCGAGGCCAGTGCGGTTGACCCGTAACTGATCAACCCATTTCACCTCGGGCATCAGGCGCAGGACGGTACGCAGATTCCAGAGAATGCCAATGACCAGCACGCCCAGAATCAGTCCGTCGAGTGCCGGGTTCGCAAAGAAGGCGGCATAGAGCGTCTTGCTCAGCAGAGCGGCGACAGCTGCCACGAGAATCAGAAAGATTCCCATGCGCAGAAGATAAAGCGTCGGGCGGGTCATGGTGTGGAGGTCCTCGGGACAGTTCCGAACTGGGCTTCCGAAGTCGGTGCAGCAATGCTGCTTCGGCGATGATGTCGAGACGATCAGGCGGGTTGGCATCTGCGGCGGCAAGGCCGGTAGCGCGCGGATAGATGCGCGTCGTGGCAATGCCCTCGCGTATCAGAAGTGAGCGCACGGCAAGAGCGCGCGCCAGAGCAATGCGCCGTGGAGTGGACAGATCTTCGGTCGAGCCGCTGGCCGAGGCCCAGAGTGTGACACGAAGTGTCGGCTGTTGTGCGAGTTTTCTGGCTTCTTCCCTGATCGCATCGATCATGGATTGCGTCATGCCGCTGCTATTGGCGGCAAAAACGATGCGCAATCCATTGGGGCGTTGCTCGATTTCGCCCTTGGCTGCAGGGTCGGGCTTGATATCTTCAGGGGGAACCGGGGGATGGGTCGGCACTTTTACGCCGGGAGGCGGAATGACGACGGGGCGCGGCGGCTGCGCCGGCACATCGGGCGGGAGGCCGACGCGCTGTGCTGCCGGGGCGCGAGCTGAGGGAGGGGATGCTTTCCTGTCGCCGGACGTTGCCGAAGGCTTGTCGCTCACTGCCTGTTTCTTGGCAGATTCATGCGATTGGGCATGGGCTGCCTTCTCGGCGTGAGTTTTACCGGCTGGCGTTTTCTTTACGGATTCAGGCTTGTGCGGCGTTGCGGCAGGCAGCGCATCGTCGTTTGAGGTGACCTGTGCCGCTGCGGGCAGGGAGGTCAGCAGGACGGCCGGAAGACCGGCCGAGCACAGGAGGGAGAGAAGGATCGGCCGTTTCATGACCGGGCGATCCTAATCGTGCTGGCCCTGCTCCGGCAATGGGGAATGACGCGCTGCGGCTTCTGGTTCCCTGGATGTGCAGTTTTTTTTGCAACAGGCCGTGCCGGGCGCAAGGCCTGTCGTTCAGGAGAAAGGGTATTTCAGGCTTTGCGGGTCAGGGCGTCGAGGACGATCTTGCGGATCTGCCCGTGCAGATTGCCGTTTCCTGCAATGAGCGTGACGTCATTGTCGAGGTCGGTGATTTCCAGTCCTTCCGGGTCAGTCACATAGCCGCCAGCTTCTCGCACGATCAGAAGGCCGGCAGCGCAATCCCACGGTTTGAGGCCGATTTCCCAGAACGCTTCGTAACGGCCTGCTGCCACCCAGGCGAGGTCGAGTGCTGCTGCGCCAAAGCGCCGGAAGCCTGCCACGTATGGCATGAGTGCAGCCAGTGTGCGACCGAAGGGTAAGCGGTGATCCGTCGGTGTTTTGGCAAAGGGAATACCGGTGGCGATAAGGGATTCGGAGAGGTCACGACGGGCGGAAACGCGGATGCGACGCTCGTTGAGGAAGGCACCGACGCCCTTCTCGGCCCAGAACATCTCGTTTGCAGCCGGATTATAGACCATCGCTGCGGCAATTTCGGTCGAGCCGTCGGGGTGACGGCGCTGGAGCGCGATCGAAATGGCCCATTGCGGAATGCCGTGCAGGAAGTTCGAGGTGCCGTCGAGCGGATCGACGATCCAGCGCCAGGTCCAGTTATCGCCACCCGAACTACCGCTTTCTTCCATCAGGAAGGCATAGCCGGGGCGTGCGCGTGCCAGTTCATCACGGATTGTCTGTTCGGCACGCAGATCGGCCTGCGAGACGAAGTCGCCCGGCCCCTTGATGCTGACCTGAAGCTGCTCGACTTCCGCGAAATCGCGCAGGAGGCGTTTGGCTGCCTTTTGCGCAGCATTCTGCATGACGGTCATATGCGGCGAGAGGCGCATGGCGATAATCCTGATGAAAGATTTTGAAAGAGCAGGGGTAGTCGGTCGAAACGGAACCGGGTTGCGCCGGTTCCGTGAAGGGGCGCGAGGGTCAACCTCATGCGCCCCGATAGGCAAGATTACTTGGCGCGCTCGACATAGGAAGCGTCATCCGTGCGGACAACGACGCGCTCGCCAGCCTCAATGAAGGGCGGCACCATGGTCTTGACGCCATTGGACAGCATGGCGGGCTTGTAGGACGAGCTTGCCGTCTGGCCCTTGACCACCGGGTCGGCTTCGGTGATTTCTAGCGTCACGTGCGGCGGCAGCGAAACACCGACAGGGTCGCTTTCCACCAGCTTCACGCTCAGGGCCATATTGTCCTGCAGGAAGGGCAGCTGATCACCGAAGATATCCTTGTGCAGCATGACCTGCTCGAAGGTTTCCGGATCCATCAGGACGATGTTGTCGCCGTCCGTGTAGGAATAGTTGTAGTCCTTGTCTTCCGTCATCAGGCGTTCGACGGTGTCAGCCGTACGCCAGCGTTCGTTGGTCTTGTTGCCCGTGTTGAGGTCGCGCATTTCAACCTGAATGAACGCACCGCCCTTGCCCGGCGTGATGATCTGCTGCTTGAGAACCGTCCAGCGACGACCGTCATGCTCAATAACCTGTCCGGCGCGAATCAGGTTTGCCTGCTGCTTCATGGAAGAAAGATCCCGGGAATCGTGAGGTGAATACGACGGGTCTGTGCCGCCGTGAAAGGCGGGTTTCTAACGAAGCAGGCGCTCGAGAGCAAGCGAGATGGAGCTGGGAGCAGTAAAGGACGAGAGACTGTCCGCTTTATCATGGGGCTGGTCAGAAGAGGGTCGTTCTATCGGGTCACGGTTCGGGAACATCCTGAGCGAAAGGGAAAGGTTGTCTGTCTAGGGCCTGAAAGCTAGGAGCGCATGAATGATTATGCGCATGTCCGTTCTCTGTTGTCTGATCCTGTTTTGTCGACCGGCACTGGCGACAGAATGTTCCCGGCTTTTTCTGGATGGCGTGGCCCCGAGTCTTGCAGCTCCGGCGCCAATGGAACGCGATACCCTTCTGTGTAACCGTGATTTTGCAGTCATGGTCTCCGGCATGACGCACGAACCGGTCTGGGCTGCAGAGCATCTGACACGCGATGCGATACGCTCGGCGCAGCATGAATTACGTCAGGGCGTATTCCATGAAGAGACCCGTCAGCCCGCTGCGGATCGGGCGCGGCTTGCAGATTACCAGCGTTCAGGTTTCGATCGTGGGCATATGGCGCCGAGTGGCGATGCACCAACCCGGGTTTCGCAGCAGGAAAGCTTTTCTCTTGCCAACATGGTGCCTCAATCGCCCGATCTGAACCGCGGGCTTTGGGCGGGTATCGAAAAGCAGGTTCGTGAACTCGTTTTGTCGGAGGGCGAAGCCTATGTAGTGACGGGGCCTGCCTATCATCTGGCTTCTCCGGCTGTAATCGGTGCCAATGCCCTGCCTGTTCCGAGTTCTGTCTGGAAAGCGGTCTATCTGCCGGGACGCAAGGCACTCTCGGTTTATGTCTGCAAGAACAGCCTCACCCCGAGCTGCACCCAGGTGCCGGTAGCGGCCCTGATGCGAGTAACCGGGGTCAATCCTTTTCCTTCTCTTGCTGCGTCAATGTACGGAACAATAACGAAATTGCCTGACCCACAGGCTCAGCCATACCATGTCTCCCCCAAGTTCCGCCGTTTGACCATGCAGGTCATGAAACGCTTTCTGCGTGAGATGATGTCAGGCAATTCACCTCTCTGAGCAGGTGAGCTCCGGTTGCGGGTGATCGAGCCTATGGGGAATGCCAGAGGGGTCGCGAACCTGGCCGGGATGGGTGTCCGGGCGATAGTAATCCGGTCCGAGGGGTACTTTGCCGGCACCGCCCGGTATGTCCAGCACATAGGTCGGCCAAGCCAGGCCTGTTACTCTTCCACGCAGTTTGGCCAGAAGGGCGCGGCCTTCGTCGATAGGCACATGGAAATGTGACGTGCCGGGAGCCGGGTCGAGCTGATGCAGGTAATAGGGCTTGATTCGTGCTGTAACAAACGCACGAAGCAAGGCTTCCAGCGCTTGTTCTGTATCGTTCACACCACGCAGAAGAACTGACTGACTCAGCACAGGAATGGCTCGGCTCTGGATCTGACGCAGTGCCATACGGGCGTTGGGGGTAAGTTCACTTGCGTGATTGGCGTGAAGTACGACCCACATGGCGCGGTCGGTTTCAAGGGCATCAAGCAGTGCGGGGGTGATCCGGCTGGGGTCGGCGACCGGTACTCGGCTATGGATCCGGATGGTCTGGATATGTGGTATGGCCGATAATGCACTGATGATGTGTTTGAGCCGTCTTGGGCTCAGCATCAGGGGGTCACCGCCAGTCAGGATGATCTCACTGATATCCGGGTGATCGGTAATCCAGCCGAGGGCCGTGGCCAGAGCCTTATCTGACAACAGCCCGCCATCCGGGCCGACATGCTCACGGCGGAAACAGAAGCGGCAATAGAGCGGGCAAATCAGGAGCGGTTTGAGCAGCGCACGGTCCTGATAGCGATGTACGATACCTGGAACGGGCGAGAGAGCGTCATCGCCTATCGGGTCCTGCATTTCCCATGGTGCTGTAGTGAGTTCGGCCGGGCTCGGGACCACCTGACGGCCTATCGGATCGTCGGGATGGTTAATGAGCGCGAGAAACTCGGCAGGGATAGCTGTCGAAAAGGTCTTGGCCACGTCCTCGAGTGCGTTGCTCTGCTCCGGAGATACGAGACCATGAGCGACGAGCTGTGCCACGCTGCGCAATGTGGGGGGATTGACCTTTTCTGCCATCAGGCGGCTGTACTGCAATCCGCTGAGTTTTCGCAACCGGAGAGCGCTTATCATGAATCGTCGTACGGCTATTTCCGACAAGGTGCCTTTGCTGCAACGTCGGGCGCTGCTGCAACGGGGGGTGAGGGCTTTTTTTGAAGGGCGGGGCTATCTGGAGGTTGAAACGCCTTACGCTGTTCCGACCCCGGGTGAAGAGGTGCATCTGCGCTGTTTCCGTACCGAAATCGAGCGTCCTGATGGCACGCGTGAAACGCGTTTTCTGCATACAAGTCCGGAATTTGCCATGAAGCGTATCGTGGCGGCGTCAGGGTTGCCGGTCTATCAGCTTGCGCGTGTCTGGCGTAATGGTGAGCAGAGCGCCCTTCATGCGCCCGAGTTCACCATGCTCGAATGGTATCGTCCGGGTGCCGGGCTGGATTCCCTGATGGATGAGACCGAAGCTCTGCTGCGTGCGCTTCTTCCGCCTCGTGTGACGCTCGGCGCCACCTCACTTGATCTGTCCTTGCCTTTCGAGCGTCTGACGATGGTGGAAGCCTTCTCCCGTTATGTAGGGGTGGACTTGCTGGCGATTGGCGATGATGCCAAGCGTCTGGCCCGGGAGGCTGGTACAGATCTGCGGGCGGGAGAAGAATGGGAGGATCTGTTCTTTCGTCTTCTTCTGGAACGGGTTGAGCCCGAAATCGGACGGAAACGTCCAACCTTTCTGACCCACTGGCCCACTGCTCAGGCGGCTCTGTCACGTCGTGACCCTCGGATCCGCGTGTCGCCTTGCGCTTTGAACTCTATGCGGCCGGGATAGAACTGGCGAATGCCTTTGAGGAGCTGACCGACCCCGAAGAGCAACGCATGCGTTTCGAGGCTGATCGCGCGCGACGTGTTGCTCTGGCCCCGGATCAGGACTGGCCGCTTGATGAGGCTTTTCTGGCTGATCTCAGCGCATTACCATCGTGCAGTGGTATTGCGCTTGGCTTTGACCGGCTTGTCATGCTGGCAGTTGGCGCACCACGTCTGTGTGACATTATGTGGTTTTCTTAAACCTTCGGATAGCCATGAACCCATTCTGGGGGCAAGATCGTTTCCATTGCCAGAGTGGCGCCAGCTTCGAACTGATCCGGCGGGCGGCTTCAGCTTCGGAAAGGGTTTTAGGATGATGAAAAAAACAGTTTTCCTCTCATGTGCTGCTCTGCTGACCCTGTCAGCGTGCGATGTTCCGACGGTACAGCAACGCGAGGTGCTGAATTCAATGATCGGCAAAACGGATGTGGATGTCCTGCGTACGTTTGGTGTTCCGTCACGAACCTATCAGGCCAGTGGTCACGACTTCCTCGCCTATATCGATAATGAGACCAACTACTCTCCCGGCACAGGAGGCTGGGGTTGGGGCTGGGGTGGCGGTCCGTGGGGCGGATATGGTGGCTATGGCGGTTGGGGCGGCTATGGCGGCTGGGGTGGGGGTTTTGGCGGTTTCCCGCCCAGCTATTACAATACAACGTGCCAGACTACTTTCGAGCTGACCAACAGCCGCGTCGTAGGGTGGACCATGCGCGGAGACGGATGCTGATCGTCATGACCCCGACTTTGTCAAAAGCAAGAAAAACAACGTTTCTCGGATGTGCTGTCGCTGCTATCGCGCTTGCAGGCTGTGAGAGTGGGGCTCGTCAGGACCCCTTTCTCCATCCGAACTCCGTGACGGCGGTGCAGATGCCTGCAATTAGCAGTGCGCATATGTTCCATGAATCGACAAAGACTGAAACGTCGACTCCGGTGGCTTATACCGAGCCACCGACATTCTCCCTGGCAGATCGCCCGCTGATGGAGAATATCTCGACGTCGCTGGAGCTGGCCGATTATCGTCAGGCCTTGCGTCAGACGGGTCTTTTCGCGCGACTGGGACGTAATGGACCCTATACAGTATTTGCCCTGCCCAACGAGCCTTTTGAACGGTTTGCTGCCCAGGTCCCGGGGGGACTGATGAACCCGCAGAATGCGGTACAACTCAAGCAGCTTCTTGGATTCACGATCGTGAGGGGCAACTGGTCTCCCGCAGCGCTGAACAAGGCTATGACCAGACTGAGATCGGACAGAATCGGATTGAAGACTCTCTCAGGCGATGTTCTGAGCATCCAGCGAGATGGTGCGAATGGCCAGTTCGTCCTGGTGAACGCAACGGGTCATGTCGTGAAACTCTGGCTGAACGGCGCTCCGCAATCCAACGGTACCCTTTATATCACCCAGGATATTCTTCCGCCGCGCGGCTGACGATGGCGGCAAGCCGCGCTCCGGCTTCGTCCGCGTCTACAAAACTCAAGGGTATGGCCAGAAAATCAGCATTGGCCTTGATCATGACCAGTGCCTGCTCGGCTGTTTCAATATTTTCCGCAATGACGGGCAGTTCCATCATTTGCGACCACCAGGCGACCAGATCAGGAGCGTTGGGGGCGATCGAGATATAATCGGCGCCCAGCTCTCCGGCATTCATGGCGTCGTCACGGCTCGTATCACAGTAGACCCCCAGTTGAAGGTCTTTTCCCAGTTCTTCTCTGGCTGTCAGACACCGCGACGGATGACCTGACAGGTGAACCCCGTCGCACCCGAGTTCCTGGGCCAGGGCAGGGAGGTCGGTCAAGATCAGTGCGGTGCCATGAGCCTGAACTGTCGATCTTATGGCGTTGACGCAGTGTCTGGCCTGGCTTTCGTCGGTTGTACTCAGTCGCAGGGCTGATGGCGTCCAGCGCTCAAGCACTTTTGCGAGATCGTTCAGTTCACGTGACGGGTCGAAATCCGGCAGGGTGACCAGATAAAGTTCGCAGGGCAGCATGGATATGGTCCGTCAGATGGGGCGCTCAGGCTCTTGCGCCAGATACTGTGAAAGCTGCTCAATGCGGTAGGCGTTATAAGGCGGTCTGCCAAGAGTGAGAGCAGCAGGGCGGCTTGTCAAAAGATGTGCACCGTGCAGCAGCGCGAGCACCTGCAGCGTTTCCAGACAGGCGCCGTTTTGTGTGCAGACGACCCATTGTGCACTGTTGCGAATGGCCGACGCAGCCAGGGCCGGCGCATCATCTGCGTCAAAAATAGAAGGTATCTCAAGAGAGGCCGTAAGGGTTTGCCACCAGGGGAACCCCATGATTCGCCCAAGTCCCGGTGCTGGAATGACAGCGTAGTCAGTCGATTCGCCCGGTCCGGGCAGGCAGGGAAGAAGAGAGGCGTCATACAGAGCGACGATCTTGTGCGGGAGAGTCTCCTTGGGCTTCATACTTGACCTCGCGAGGCGATACGGGTTCCATAGAGCGGCGGTAATCGCATGTGATTGATGAGGGTGTTTTGACGGATCAGATCGAAAGAGCAAGCAGTTCTGCAAGACCTGAAGATCGGATCGAAGAGGCGCTGGACCGGATAGCCTATGCCCTGCATCAATCCCGCATGGAACGCCCCGCGTCAGCTGACTGGCAACCTGTTGCTGCCAATATTGAAGCCCTGCGCCTGCGTGTTAGCGATCTGATCGATCGTCTTGGTGACGAGGAGGCATAGACATGGCCCAGATATCCCTTCGCCTCAACGGGTATTCCTATACGATCGGCTGCAAGGATGGCGAGGAACGCTATCTGCAGGAGCTGGCACAGCAGGTTGAACGGCGCATAGCGCGTGTGCGCAGCCTGGGGACCCAGGGAGGGGAAGCGTGGACATTGGTCATGGCTTCTCTTCTTATGGCGGATGAGTTGCATGATCTGGCCAAGGAAATCCTGCCCAGCACGACGAATGAACGCGTCCAGCTTGCAGAAAAGCTGATTGCCGAGAACGAAACGCGCGAACAGAAACTTAATTTGCTGGCTGAGCGTGCCGAAGGCATTGCAGCAGAGCTGGAGAATGCCTAGTTAATGTCGGGTGGAACTGCCCGGTACGTCAGGCAACTCAACCCCTGGGCCGATAAGCACTTCCTTAGGGAGCTGGCTCTGTCGTGATCGTGGTCATGATATCTGGCGCCCACCTGCATGAGCAGGTCCGGGAGGGCTGAAAGACCGACGGCCAGGGTGGTTCCACACATGAACAGCGATCAGCAGAAACAGGTTTTGCGCCAGATGATGCGCAAACGCAGGCTTGAAAATCCGGCCTCGCCGGATGCGCTCGCAGCCTTGATCCGCAATATTTTCTCCATCATCACGCCTATGGCCGATGTAAAAAAAGTCGGATGTGTCTGGCCTCTGCCGGGCGAAGCGATCTGCGTCCGCTTTATGCAGCTCTGACGGATCTCGGGCATGAGATCCTGCTGCCCGAGACGACGCCGAAGGGCACGCCCCTTGTTTTCAGACGCTGGTCTCCGGATTGCGTGATGCTGGCAGGCCGCTTCGGTACAATGCATCCTGATGGCGTGACTGACCGGCCCGATCTGATCCTTGTCCCTCTTCTGGCTTTTGACAGGCGAGGCAATCGTCTGGGCTATGGTGGTGGATATTATGACCGAACCCTTTCGCAGATATCCTGCCGATCGATCGGGTTTGCATTTGCATGGCAGGAGGTGGCTCGGGTGCCCCTTGGGGCCTATGACCAGCCTCTGGACTGGATTGTGACTGAAAAGGAAGCCCTTGAGAGAGAGGGTGGAGAAGGCGGAGCAGAGTGAGACTACTTTTTCTTGGGGATATCGTTGGTCGTTCGGGCCGTGAAGCCGTCATGGCCCGCCTGCCGGAATGGCGTGAGGCGCTGAAGCTCGATGTGGTCGTGGTCAACGGTGAGAATGCCTCACACGGGTTCGGTCTTTCTACAGCAATCGCTACGGATCTCTTCAAGGCCGGGGTGGATGTCATCACACTCGGCAATCATGCCTGGGACAAGAAGGAGTTGCTGCGCGACATCAGTTCCGAGCCACGTATCATTCGCCCCCTGAACTTCCCGCCGGGTACACCGGGCCAAGGGGGGTATGTCGTGGTGCTGCCTAACGGGCGCAAGGTGCTGGTGATCAATGTCATGGGGCGTCTTTTCATGGATCCACTTGATGATCCGTTCCGTTCTGTGAGCGAGTATCTGTCACGCCATAAGCTGGGCATGACAGCCCACGCGATCATCGTGGATATTCATGCCGAGACCGGCAGCGAGAAAATGGCGTTCGGACATTATCTTGATGGCAAGGTATCCTTTGTCGTCGGCACCCATACCCATGTGCCGACGGCTGATTACCGGATCCTTTCCAAGGGAACAGCCTATCAGACTGATGCCGGTATGTGCGGTGACTATGACAGTGTGATTGGTATGGGGAAGGAAGCCTCCCTTTATCGCTTCGTCCGCAAGCTGCCCGGTGAGCGTTTGCAACCAGCAGAGGGTGAGGCGACGGTTTGCGGCGTATTCGTCGAGACTGATGATGCGACAGGGCTT
>NZ_BAJV01000009.1 GCF_000613885.1 Asaia prunellae JCM 25354
TGTTTGCCGAGGAGCGTTACGGTCTTTTTGTGATGGAGTAACCGGCAGGCTTCAGCGGGTCAGAACTATTTGACGGAAATAGTAGCAGTCATAGTCCGATCAGTCAGCATTGCCTTGATTTGGAACCAACAATGTCATCCGGGCGTCTGTGAGTTTGTAATCTGAGACTTGGCCTCCGGTCAGGACAAAGCCGGGAGGATATCCCTAGCTGTCGCATCATACGTGGGGCCTTGCTCGTAAAGATGCCGCACGAGTAACCCAAAGCCTCCGGATAAACCCTGTTTTTGCCTCTGCGGCCTTTAAATGAGTATGAATCACGGTTCTGTCGAGCATATGCTGCCAGTTACCCGTCTGCCTCAGATTTACTAGAGTTTGCAGCAGGGCATCCACGCGCCCTGTTCAGCCTAACGCCGGAACCGGACATAGATCGCATTCTACTTGACATAGCACTTATGTGCCCCGCCAAGGACAGCTTGTGTGCGGAACCTACGCATGCATTGAGAAATAGGCGATTACCCCAGGTTGGGCGGGCCCAAGGTTCCCGTTCAGATGAAAGTGACAGGCCAATTGATTGTTGCCTATAGAGGTTGTCCCATTCGTTCGGATAGTTTTGGGACCCTGATAAGCTATAGACGGTTGTTGTCATGCCGCCGCCTTGACGGCGGTGCTGTTGGCCACTGGGTTCGGGGTTAACCCCGAACCCAGTGGCGTCGGCGCGTCATAATACGCTTCGTCGGGCGTTCGTTCAGCCAATGTCGAATGCGGCCGCTTCCCGTTGTAATGCGCGATCCATGAAGTGAGCCCGGCCTGCAGTTTTTGGGTGAAGGCGGTTATGACGTTGAGTGGTTCAGGAGCGGACTGAAAGCGACACGAAGCAGATCTTGGGTTCTGGGCTATAAATCCAGCCTCAAGCTGTCGAAATACGACCAGCGCAAATACCGGCGACGCGTTGCCACGAGCCAAGATGAATGCCCGGTCGTATCCTGTTTTCTGGTTATTATTATTATAATTTGATAGCTATTATTGAGCGCAAGATTCGTTCGTATTTCACTTCTCGACGGCGCCCATCGTGCCGATAAAGGGTAGGGGGGCTCCGGCGCTGAGATAGACGGGCATTGTGCCTGACCAGCGATCGAGCGCCTTTTGTTGCAGGAGGGACGGAGTCAGAGACTGGGAAACCAGCGCGTTGGCTTTTGCCTGAGCCTGGGATGTGACGAGCAGTGCCTGCGCCTGTCCCTGTGCGGTCGCGATGGCGGCATCGGCCTGGGCCTTGGCCTGAACGACCTGAGCCTGCGCCGAGATCTGTGTCTGTTGCAGGGTGTACTGAGCCTGAAGTGCCTGTTGTTGCGCAACCTGCTTGGACTCGATCGCCTGCGCATAAGCGGTCGAGAAAGCGAAGTTTGCCGTGTTCACAGAATGAATGGTCAGATGATAGGGCTGAAGCGAGCGGATAATCAGATCCTTGATCTGACCGTCTACCAGATCACGTTTTGTAATCAGTTCTTCGGCATTGTAATTGGCTGTGATCGCCTTCACGTCGTTCGAGACCGTGGGTTCGATAATGCGATGGGCCAGCGTATCGAGGGTACGAAAGTCGCGGTAGAAACCGGGTGCATCGGCAGGCGCGATATGGAATGTCACAGAGACGGAGGTGCGTACATCCTGAAGATCATGGGTCGCTGCCTGCTCATGTGACGTGATCGTCTGGGGCTGAGTCGAGACCAGAACGATCTTCTGATAGACGGGTAGCGCGATATGCAGACCCGGTTCCAGGGCCGCGGGCTGGACTGAGCCGAAATTCGTCAGAATGCCGCAATATCCCGACGTGATCTGATAGAACGGATTGAGTATGGCAACCACCAGAACGGCACCGAGAACGAGCCCGCCATATTTGAGTAGTCTGGGCGAAATAGTCGACGGGGGCTTTGGAAATCCTGTAACGTTATTATTCCACATCGTGAGCACGATCCATTTGCCTGTTCAGCAGGACGATACGCTGCCGTATCTGTCACTATGATGGAAACTGGCTCGGAGTGTCAAAGAATGGGCAAGTATATCGGCGTAACTTCGGATCACATACACGATATAGAGGCGAGCCAAGCGCAAGTATCCAGCGTCGACTTGTCCAATTAGGACGCATTCGAAAACTGTCTTTCAGTTTCGATCAGGCGCTGTTTGCGCCATAGCCCGCCGCCATAGCCTGTCAGGCTGCCATCGGCACCGATCACTCGATGGCACGGGATCAACAGGGCGATCCTGTTGGCGCCGTTGGCCCTTGCGACAGCGCGTACAGCGCCAGGCTGACCGATCTGCACGGCAATGTCGGCATAGCTGCGCGTCTCCCCTGCCGGGATGCTGCATAAGGCGCGATGCATATTGCGGGTGAAGTCTGTTCCTTGCGCGGCAAGCGGGGTCCGGAAAACAGTGGATTTTCCTGAGGAAAAGGCCGCGAGTTCGTCCCGGGCCTGCGCGACGGGGGCGGTCGAGCCGAGGCCCAGAGGCGCCTTGAGCGCCTTTTGCAATGCCCCCAGCTCGGCAGGGAGGGCCTTCCGATCGACGAATTCGAGCAGGTGCAGATAGGTCGTGCTTGCTACGGCAATCATGTCTCCCAGTGGGGTTGGAATCCAGCTTGCCTGCAGCATGCCGCCTGGCTTCAGCGTGCCGGGGGCACAGCCGAGAAGTCGCGCAAAGGCTTCCCTGAACGCGCTGGGGGAGGTGAAGCCTGAATCGAGCTGGGCCTCGATCACCCGCTCGCCGCCGGAGAGGGTCAGAAAGCCCTCTCGCAGTCGGTATTGCCGTGCCATATCGAGAAAAGTCATATCGAAATGACGCCTGAAGCTCCGTCGTACCGTGGAGAGGTCGAAGCCAAGAGCAGCGATGTCGCTCTCGCGCCAACGCCGTCCCGGCTCGGCGTCAAGCAAGCCGAGCAGCTTGCTGACGATCGGGTCCGATTCTGCAGCATTGTGCAGCGGATAGCAGCGCTTGCAGGGACGAAACCCTGCCTCAAGACATTCCCGGACGCTTGACCTGAAAACGCAGTTTTCAGAAAGCGGCTTGCGGGCCGGGCAGGTGAGGCGACAGAAGATGCCTGTCGTGCCGACACAGACGAAAATCTTGCCGTCATGCGCCGGGTCACGTGCGATCAGGGCCTTGTAGAGCGTATCGTGGGAGGGGGGAGAGAACAGCATGATACTTTCCTAGCACCGGGCGAAAAATCGCAGCGCCGGAAATCAGGCGTTTCATCTCCGATGCTGCATCAAATCCCTCGCCATGTATTCAGATCTTGTGTTGGGCTGCTATCATGGTCCGTCTCCGGATGCCCCTCCAAAACTCAGTTCGTGACCGGCGGCCGCGCATTTGTCTTGCCCACTTCACGCCCCCAATTGACCAGATCATCAGTGCAGTCCTCACGGTCCAGGCTGCATTCGATCAGGGTCGGGCCACGTCTGTTATGCCGGGCCTTCGTGATGGCTTCAGCAAGTTCGTCAGCCGTCCCGGCTTTCAGCCCGAGGCCATGGCCTTCGCCTGCATTGAACACATCAATCAGCCCGGCATAGTCCCAGTTCTTGATATAGTTGTAAGGCCCGTCATGGATCTTGATCTCGATGACATAGCCCCGGTTATTGATCAGGAAAATGATGACGGGCAGTTCGTAGCGGATCATCTGCGCCACCTCCTGTGCCGTCAGCTGAAACGAGCCATCGCCAACCATCACGATATGCTGCCTCTCGGGTGAGCCGGTGGCGTTGCCGAACGCCGAGGGCACAGACCAGCCGATGTGGCCCCATTGCATTTCGAGTTCAACACGGGCCTGGGCAGGCAGGGTGAGGCGTACTGCATTGAACCAGCTATCGCCGGTTTCTGCCGTCAGGGTTGTGTCGGCGGTCATCAGGGCACCGATCTGGCGCATCATCTCGTCATTCGTCAGGCGGGAGTTGGCAGGGAGAGGCGCAATTTCCGACAGGGCCAGGAGGATGTCTCGGCGCTTCCTGTGCGGCGTGGCGCCTGCTCGCCCAGAGCCGTGACGAAATCGAGCAGGCTGACACCACCGAAACTCTGGCCCGCGACGACCACTTCTTCCGGGTCGACCCTCACCATCCTGTAGCCTTCGGGCAATGCCTGCCAGCCAACTGTCGAATAATCGTTGAAAACCGGGCCGAGGCAGAGAATGGCGTCGGCGTTGTCGATCAGTGCCTCAGTGCCGGGAGAGCTGACATTGCCCCAATAGACGCCGCGATATGCAGGGTGATCTTCCGGGAAAAACCCCTTCGCTGCCGCCATTATCGTGACAGCGCAGCCCATGCGATCAGCAAGTTTCACCGCAGCATCGAGCCCGTGTGCGGCCCGAAGCTTGCTTCCGATCAGAATGACGACCTGTTCGCGCTCGCTCAGGAAGTCGAGCGTTGTTGCAATCGCCCGATCAAGCGTCTTGCCCGCCGAGGGTCTGCGAGAGAGCAGCGCTTCGACTGGCCCGGGCTCGGGGCATTCCAGATCAGCCACATTACAGGGGATTTCGAGATAGACCGGTTTGCTCAGGGCCAGCGCGCGCTCGATCACGCGATCGATTTTCGCCGGGGCGTCTTCCGCCGAAAAGACGCGCTCGGCGGCGACAGTGACATGACGCACCATCTCATACTGGTAGCCGTAATCGGACGTGCCAAGCGTGTGATGCAGGATGCGCCCGGTGCCATGGTCGTTCGTGTTCGGCGCACCGGAAACGAGGATCACCGGCAGGTTCTCGGCATGGGCGCCGCCGAGTGCATTGATGGCGGAAAGTGCCCCGACACTGAAGGTCACGACGGCACAGGCTATCCCTCTGGCCCGTGCATAGCCCTCTGCGGCAAAGCCGCAATTCAGCTCGTTACAGCAATAGATCTGTTCGAGTCCGTCCTGAGCGAGAAGCTGGTCGAGAAGAACGAGGTTATAATCACCCGCCACAGCGAAATGATGAGAGACGCCGATCTGCGTCAGCCGTTTTGCGAGATAGCCACCGATAGTCGTGCTCATGGAGACCTAGGATCCTTCAACTGCGTGTCGATTATGTCGTAGTTTGTCCTTGGACCTTCCACTCGTCCAATATATGTTTGAGCCTTCTTGCATATGTTGGAGATATGGATCATCGACCTTCGACGCTGGCGTTATCTCGTGACGATTGCAGAGGCGGGCAGTTTCACCCGGGCCGCCGAATTGCTGCATATGGAGCAGCCTCCGCTGAGTCAGCAGATCAAGGCGATGGAGCGTGAGCTTGGTCTCTTGCTGTTCGTGCGGTCGCGCTCCGGTGCGGTGCCGACCGAAGCCGGTGCCGCCCTCGTCGAGCGGGCACGCGTCCTGATTGGGCTCGAACGCGAAATGACGTCTCTGGCTCGCGGTCTCTCTCGCGGTGAACAGGGCAGGCTGCGTATCGGTCTCGCCGGTGCTGTCTCTCTGCTGCCTCTGGTGCCAGGCGTCATCCGTGCTTTCCGGGAGCGCTGGCCCGACATCATCATCACGCTCGAAGAAAGCAACACGCCCGCTCTATGCGATGCCCTGCACGATCGCCGGATCGACATCGCGATCGTGCGTCCGCCTGCACCGGTTCAGAACCTTGTCGTGCGGCCCCTCCTCGAAGAAGCTACGGTTATCGCGCTGCCTAAAGGGCATGTCAGCGCCTCAAGGCAGGGTGTTCGTCTTGAGGCCTTGCGTGACGAACCCATGATCCTTTTCGAGCGCGAACTCGGGCCGGGATTCTACGACGCGATCATAATGGCCTGCGGTCAGGCGGGCTTTGTACCCCATATCGGCCAGTCAGCCCCCCAGATTATTGCAACGGTGTCGCTCGTCGCAGCAGGTCTGGGCGTTTCCATCGTGCCGAAATGCCTGAGCCAGATACATGCCGATGGCGTCAGTTATCACCGGATCATCGGATCGGCGCCCAAAGCAGCGCTTGCGATTGCGATGATCGATGCTCCGGTCTCACTCCCGGTGCAGCGTTTCGAAGCGCTGCTCAGAAAGGCCGCTTCAGCGCTTTGAACCGTTCATGAAGGGATGGACTTGTTGCCTGAAGAAGCCCGAGAACAACTCCTGTGCCCACGTCATGAACACCCGCACGCGTGGGGCAAGTTGCCTATTGCTGGGATAAAGCAGTGTGAGTGGCGTAGGGGCTGGGGGATATTCGGCCAGAACCTCGATCAATGTGCCTGCGGCGAGATCGGCTTCGAAGCGATAGCGTGGCGCCTGAGCCAGACCGAGGCCAAGTCGTGCTGCTTCCGCAGAGGTTTCGGCCCCCGAAACGAGCAGTCGTGCCGGAATGAGGCGTTCGACAAGCCCCTCTCTGGTCGAGAATTCGAGCGGCAGGATCTCTTTCGTTCGGGAAGAGACGAAGCCGATCATCTGATGGCCTTCCAGATCGTCGGGCGTACGAGGCGTGCCGTGTTTTTGCAGATAGTCAGGGCTTGCCACCGTAGCTTCATGCAGTAAGCCAAGCGGTCTTGCGATCATGTCGCTGTCCGGCAGCGGGCCGCCCCGTATGACGCAATCCACGCCTTCGCGCAGCAGATCGACCAGCCTTTCGCCTTCGCCCAGATGCACGTTCAGTCCCGGGTGGCGTGACAGAAAATCGGGGAGGGCGGGCAGAAGGATTGTTCGCGCCAGATGGCCGACCGTATCGACGCGTATCGTGCCAGATAGCGCGCCGCTAATCATGCTGTCCGCCTCTTCCAGCGCAGTGACAATGTTCTGGCAGCGTTGGTAGTAGAGACGTCCTTCTTCCGTTGGCTGAACATGGCGCGTCGAACGGTGCAGCAATCTCGTGCCGAGGCGTTGCTCCAGCGCCTGAATGGCGGCGGTCGCTGCAGGGCGTGACACCCCGCAATCATGAGCGGCCGCAGTGAAGCTGCCGCGCTCGACCACGCGCATGAAAAGGGTGAGCGAAGCCAGTCTGTCCATCAGTATTATTCCGTTCAGCTGAACAATCTTGGCAGGAAACAGCGTCTTATCGCAAGTGGTCCCGCGTGATGATCTGTGCCCATCTGAAAAACAGGAGTTGGATATGATCAGTACAAGCAAAATTGCAGTGATCACGGGTGGCAGTCGTGGCCTCGGTCGGGCGAGTGTCGAGGCGCTTGCCCAGCGGGGCGTTGGGGCGATTTTCACCTACAAAAGCAATCGCAAGGCGGCTGAGGAGGTTCTCGCTATTCTGCAAGCTGCAGGCCTGCCGGGTCAGGCGCTCGAACTCGATGTCGCCGACACCTCCTCTTTTCCAGCTTTTGCGCAGACACTCGGTGAGACGCTTGCCGGATGGGGCTCAACGCAGGTCGATTATCTGGTGAACATGGCCGGATCGTCTCACACAGGCACGTTGGCTGACACGAGCGAGGCAGAGTTTGATCGTATCTATGCAGAGCATCTGAAAGGGCCGTTCTTTCTCACCCAGGCACTTCTGCCCCTTCTGCGCGATGGCGGGCGCATCGTGAACATTTCCTCAGGGCTGACACGGATCATCTATCCGGGGCGGATCGTCTACGGGTCGATGAAAGCGGCTGTGGAGACCATGACGCGCTATATGGCCAAGGAACTCGGACCGAGGGGAATTACGGTCAACACTGTCGCGCCGGGTGCCATTCAGACCGATTTCTCCGGTGGAATGGTACGTGACAACCCCGAGATTGCCCGACATATCGCCCAGAATACCGCTCTCGGTCGCGTCGGCCTGCCCGATGATATCGGTCCGATGATCGCCTCTCTGCTGTCAGAGGATAATCGCTGGGTGAACGCGCAGCGTATCGAAGTGTCCGGAGGTCAGTCGCTCTGAGGCGATTGATATTTTTCGACACATGGGATGCGCTATATTTACTGAATATTTCACTGGCGCTTCTCCCTCGGAAACAAACGTCAAGTTCTGACCCGTAGGACGTCATCATCGGGTTGGAGCAGGGCGCGGCGTGACAAATTACGTGTAATATCAACGCGATTCGAGAGGGCAGAGGCGCTACCGTAAATTTAACGATCAGCCTGTATGGCCGAATGTAAGATTTGTTTCCTTACTGGATCTAAGAATATCAAAATGTATCTATTGGACACGTATCGTCTTCTTTCAAGTCGTAATCTGTCATATGTAAGTAACGATGTGACTTTTCCGCAACCAGACCTGTCTCCCGTTTCGAACTAACAATAAAGACCTAGACGTATTTTCGATTGTGAAATCTTTCTGACATCAGAACGTCTGATGAACGGTAAGGACACATGAAGACAATCGGAATGAAACGAAAGCTGCTGCTGGCATCTGCTTTGGGTGCCGGCCTGGCTCTCGGTCAGGGTGCATTCGCCCAGACTGCCACGACACAGGCTCCCCACGCGCACAAGGCAGTCAAGAAAGCGAAACGCGGCACAGTGCCTGTGGCGGCTCGCAGCACAGCGACGGTTTCCCCTGCGGCACCGGTCGCCATGCCAGCGACCACGCGTAGCGTTTCGGCCCAGCGCAACGCCTTTGCGCCTGTGGCCGATGGAGCAAGGCGCGGCGGCAGCGAAAATATCGTGGTGACGGGCTCGGCGCTCAGCACGTCAAATAACGCCAATGCTAACCCGGTTCAGATCATTACGGCCAAGCAGATCATGCAGACCGGCGCGAGCACGGTGGGTGACTATCTGCAACGTCTGCCTTCGGTCGGTTCTTCGGGCACCTATAACTCTCAGACCAACGGCACGGGCGGTTCGTCCTGCGTCGATCTGCGTAACCTCGGCCAGAACCGCACGCTGGTGCTGATCGATGGCAAGCGCACGACGCTCAATGGCAACAACAGCTGCGTCGATCTGAATACAATCAACGTCTTTCAGGTTGCGAGCATCGAAATCCTGAAGGATGGTGGTTCGGAGCTTTACGGCGCCGATGCCGTGGCGGGCGTCATCAACATCAAGATGCGCCACGACCTCAACGATGCAAATATCACCGTCAAGGGTGGTATCTCCGATGTGGGCGACGGCCAGACCGGTCAGATTTCCGGCTACAAGGGCTGGAATTTCGACCATGGCAAGGGCAACGTCACGCTGTTCGGCTCCTACATGACGTCGAGCGGCATCATGCAGCGTAACCGTGCCTGGTCACGCAATGTGCAAACGAATGATCCGGTCGACTCTTCTGACCTGTTGTTCGGCTCATCCATTCCGACGACAGGCAAATATTTTACTGATTCCGGTACCTATATTCCGAATGCAAGTGGTTCGGGATATCACACCGCCACCTCTGCTGACCGCTATAATTACGGCTCGCAGCAGTCTCTGACCAACTCTTTGCAGAACTCGACACTGTCTTTCGACGCGCATTACGACGTGAACAAGCATTTCACGCCTTACGCGAATTTCCAGTACAGCCATCGCACATCCAGTACCATGCTGGCCTCCGAGCCGATGACAGGCAGCATCTATCCCTCGACGCTGCCTTCAAGCCTCGTGATCCCTGCCAATGCACCCTACAACACGTTTGGTGAAGACGTGCTGATGTACAAACGGTACAGCGAATGGGGCAACCGTCGTACAGAAACCGCTACCGATACCTATACGGCGATCGCCGGTGCCAAGGGCGAGATCACCCATGGCTGGATGTATGATCTGTCCTATACCTACGGCTGGAACCAGGTCACCTCGCAGATGTCGGGTGTAGGCAATTATGCCAAGCTCCTGCAGGAATACGGTCTGCAGCAGGTTGACCCGACGGATTCCAGCTCTGCGCTGGTCTATAATCCTTCGGTCTGTCAGGCCTCTGCCGGCTGCGTGCTGTCTGATCCGTTCAAGCCTCTTTCATCCGCGGCGGCTGCCTATTCGAACTACACCAGCCATGACCATTACTATTATCAGCTGCGTGACCTGAATCTGCGCATGCATAACAACCATGTCGCGACCATGCCCTGGAAGGGCGGTGGTGATCTGGGCTTCGCTCTTGGTATGGAACATCGCGGTGAGCAGCTGGCTTATCACCCCGACGCCGTTGTAGCCTCCGGTGATACGCTGACCAATTCAGCCTCCTATACGGGCGGCGGGTTCAACGTTACGGAAGGATATCTTGAAGGCAAGGCCACGCTGCTGCGTGACGTCTTTCTTGCAAAGGACCTGACCATTGACGCACAGGGGCGTTATTCGTCCTACAGCACGTTCGGGGGCACCAAGAACTGGAAAGCCTCGATCAACTGGGCGCCGATCCAGGATATCCGCTTCCGTGCCACGATTGGCAGCTCCTATCGCCAGCCGAATGTCTATGAGCTCTATTCCGGTGGCAGCCTCGGTTATGCCTCGGCAACCGATCCCTGTGCCCAGGCAGGCTCCTATGGCTCGCTCTCGGCCAATGTTGTTGCGAACTGTGCCAAACAGGGAATCAACAGCTCGACCTTTGTGGCGGCCAATTCCGGTCAGGTGCCGACACTCTATGGCGGTAACGCATCACTCAAGCCTGAAACCGGCCGTACCTATACGATCGGCACGGTGATTACTCCGCGCTGGGTGCCTGGTTTGTCTGCCTCGGTCGAATACTGGCACTATACCATCAAGAACATGATCTCTTATCTGAGTTCGCAGTATATTCTTGATCAATGCTATACCGGGGCAAGTTCGAGCTACTGCAACAACATCACGCGCGTTTCCGGCACGAATCAGCTGAACTCCGTAACAGATTATTATGCCAATATTGGTGGTCTGCGTACGAGCGGCATCGATTTCGACCTTGATTATCGTATCCGTGTCACGCGCAAGGATGTGGTAACACTGGGGAACAACTTCCAGCAGCTCATAAGCTATCTGCAGCAGAACGAGCCAGGCGGGCAGTGGTACAATTATGCCGGTCGTCTGATGTATCAGTCAGGTACGGGCCAGCCGCGTGTGCGTGACTATGCCACGCTCAACTGGCAGCACGGTAACTGGGGCGTCACCTACATGCTCAAATACACGGGTGGTATGGTGTGGAACAACGGATCGCAGGATCTCAGCACGGCGCTCGGCTATGGCCGCTACAAGACGCCGGGTATTTTCTCGCATGATCTGACGGTCAACTACCGTCTCAACCGCTGGAATTTCACCGCCGGTGTGAACAATCTGTTCGATAAGCAACCGCCTTTCGTGGCCGATGCCTCAACGAACAGTGCCGCAGGGCTCTATGGCGATCTCTATATGGGCCGCTATGTCTTCCTACAGGCTGGCGTGAACTTCTGATTATGCCTTCCCGGTGTCTGAAAGCATCGGGAACAATCGCTCCTATCGTGGGGGAGCGGCTCCTTTTCTGCAGTTCAGAGCAGGTAGGAGTCGTTTCCCGTCACCAGCGGCGTACGAGCCTGTCGGTAGGTGCTGCTGCTGCGTTCGCGATGATTTTCTATGGTCGAATAGATCAAGCCAGCGCTCTCCGCATCGAAGACGCGGTGCGTAAAGTCTTCACGTACTGCGTGGATTGCCTTGGTATAGGCGTGGGGACCAGTGATATTGAATGTGGTCACGGCCCCCACGCCATGCACGTCCGGACGGTATGTGAGGATTTTGGTCATAACCAGCAGAATCACCCGACGCAGATAAGGATGTCCCGGTCGCGCGATCAGGAACCATTGCTGGTACTCACCTCCCGTGACATAGGCGATCGAGGCGCCAAGTCCCCAGCCTGCATGACGCCCTGAACCTGACATGTTCCATTGTGAAATCAGATATTCGTCTCTGGGATGGATGATGGCATCCAGTGGTTGCGACATGGACGATTTCAGGTCGAGATAAACGCCGCCGAGTTTGTAGATCAGCAGATAGCGAAAAAAATCAGCTTTCGCCGCGCCATACTCATTGCCAATCATCAGATAGATCTTCAGCACATCCCAGCCATAATGATCCGAAATGAACTGGAAACGTGTGGCTTCATCCCAGATATGCACACGCCATCCGGGATTGAGAGAGGCTGTGCGGGTAATATTCTCACTGAAAGCCGGGTCGAGGGCAGGGATATCGTTGCAGATGAAGTGCAGGTGCCTCGGGATGGGGACGGCATCATCGGAAGAGGGAGCGATTTCAGGGAATCGTCGCAGAATGAGGCAGGAAAGTTCACTCCAGCTTTCGCGCTCCATGTCCTGGTCGCGCGTACCGTCTGGCGCATGTGAGTAGACGGCCCCCTCCTGGTCGCGCAGCTGGTAGACGCCGGGCCGCAAGGTAACGATGCCGAAAGAGGGAGGAGCATAGACAAGGTGGTTCCCGGACAGACCGAGCAGCCCGGGAGTATTGCGATCCAGCACAATACCTCTGACCGCTTCACGGTCAGAGCTGTCATCAGGCGCGATGAGAGCATCACCGAACATTGTGATCAGGGCGGTTTCAGTCATTACGATCTTCCTGTCATTCGTCTGCGTCGAGGAATGGAACAGCAGGTTCGGCGGGCAGGAATGTGCCAATCTGTCGCACTGCGTCGGCAAGACTCACGCGCTCGACCGCAACGCCATCGGGAAATGCCGAGAGAAGGCGGGATGGCATGCGACGATCCAGGATAACGAACACACCACGGTCGTCACCCTTGCGGATCAGGCGACCGAAAGCCTGACGGAGCCTCATGCGGGTCAGGCGGTCATCGTAATCGCGTGGATCGTCGGGAGAGAGGGTCTTGCGACGCTCACGGTGCAGGATATCCGGCCTTGGCCAGGGTGTACGTTCGAATACTACCAGACGCAGAGCCTGGCCGGGTACATCTACTCCATCACGCATGGCATCGGTGCCAAGGAGGCAGGAATGGAGCTCGGTGCGAAAAATATCCACAAGAGTGGCATTATCCATAGTATCGACGTGCTGGGCATAGAGTGGCAACCCGGCTTCTTCCAGAGGTATGGCGATGCGCTGATGCACAGCCCGTAGCCGTGAGATGGCTGTAAACAGACCGAGCGCGCCTCCCTGCGAGGCCACGAACAACAGCCGGTAGGCGCCCGCCAGCGCATCAAGATCATTGGGCGGTACGTCGGTCACGATCAGGGCGCGTGTCTGATGGGCATAGTCGAACGGGCTAAGCAACGAGGCACGGACAGGGGGCTTGATGAAATGCTGTGTGCCAAGTCGTGTTTCGGCAGCGTGCCAGCTTTGTTCGACCAGACGCGGGTCGGGGCCGTTTTCTCCTGAAGCCGGTGTCTGGTCGCGCAAGGTGGCGGAGGTAATAAGTATACCATGGGCGGGGCCCTGCATGACCGAAGCAAAGGGAATGGTGGGGTCACGCCAGTGACGATGCAACCCTATATCGGTTTCGCCCTGTCTGCCCGGGACATACTCCGTGCGTATCAGATCGATAAACGAACTGTCGGATGGGTTATCCTCTCCCAGCACGGTATCGAGTATCGCGATCCAGCCTTCGACGCGGGCGATGGCGCGTCGTCTCAGAGAACGGATCATGGCCTCTATGCGCAAGCGCTGCGCAGCTTCCAGGGCGTCGTCTGGGTCGCTGAGTAAGGATTTTAGGCGTTCGACCAGTGTCTTGAGGGGAGCAAGCAGGCGCCGTAATGCGGTATCCAGCGGAGCGGTTGCCTCACGCAGTGCCTCGCCTGCCGGGTGCAGGCCACATTCGGAAGAGTCCTGCCCGCGTGTGCCGATGCGTCTTGCCTCAAGCTGCGCCTTGAGCGCCTGAAAAAACTGCTCTGATGGATTGGTTACAAGGTCAGGAACGCTTGGCTGGGGAGCGGTATCCTCGCCGTTCAGCCGACCCAGCCATCCGGGTGCGGGCAAGGCATGGGACGCACCAAGAATGGCTTCCAGCGGGCTGTCGAGAGCAGGTGATGCAGCCACAAGATCTTCAAGTCGACGACGTAATCCTCGGGCACGTGAACGACCGCCTTCGGCGCCGAGCAGCCAGCGACGCAGCTCTGCAGCCTCAAGTCCGGAAAGCGCAAGCGAGAAAGCGCTGTCGGCAGCTTCGGGCAAATGATGCCCTTCATCGAAAAAATACCTGGTGGGAAGCTGATCTTCATCCGGCACATCATCACGGGCAATGCTTGACCAGCTCGCCTGTGAAAGGACCAGGGCGTGATTGGCAATTACGAGCCTTGCTCCCCGAGCGCGTCTGATGGAATGTTCGACGAAACAGGTCTGGTAATGAGGGCAGGCACCATGGATGCATTCGCCGCGACGATCGGCCATGCCGAAAAGGACACCACTGCCGAAAATATCACCGAACCAGCCTGGCAGGTCCCCTCCCATCAGATCGCCGTCTTCAGTTGCCTCAGCCCAGCGCGCGAGCATCGAAAGACCGATCAACGCTGCAGGTGAGGTGGATGGGCGTGACGCAAGCGTGTTGACTGCGTCTTCCATATTCAGCAGGCAAAGATAGTTTTCGCGGCCCTTGCGCAGGACGACGGTCTCGCGTCTTTCAGCATCATCAGGGTAGAGACGACGCAGTTCCTGCTCGATCTGGCGTTGCAGATGGCGTGTGTAGGTTGAGATCCAGACAGGACCATCATTCTGTTCGGCCCATACACTGGCCGGGGCGATATACCCCAGGGTTTTGCCCGTGCCGGTGCCCGCTTCTGCGAGAACGATCTCGGGAATTCCCGCGCCTCCCGGGGAGCAA
This sequence comes from Asaia prunellae JCM 25354, assembly GCF_000613885.1. Lineage (GTDB taxonomy): Bacteria > Pseudomonadota > Alphaproteobacteria > Acetobacterales > Acetobacteraceae > Asaia > Asaia prunellae. Next base: position 14,531 of record NZ_BAJV01000009.1, read on the forward strand.
GTGCCTGAGTGATCGCCGAAGCGTAATCGGCCTGACCGGACCGTGTTTCAGCGCCGGTACCAAGAATGCGGGTAAGGCGTGCACGGGCTTCGGCTGGAGTTACCGGACGGCTGCCCGGCGGCGGGCGCTGCGCCATTTCCTCCCATCGTGGCAGACGTCTCCAGACCCGCAGGGCCTCGTAGGGGTGACGGTGCTGGCTGGGTTGTGCCGCCAGAGCGTCCTCTGCAAAGCCGGCCCAGCTCCATCCTGCCCGGGACAGCAAGGGCAAGAGCGAACGCAAGGTTTCGGCCTCTTTCGTGACGGCCATTCCCTCAAGCGCGTTCTTTAGCTTGTCGAGCAGCAGAAACAGGAAATCCGCTTCGCAATGTTCCGGAGGTCTCAGGCCAAGGGCGATGCCCATGCCACGAGGTGTGGGAACAACCGTACGCGTCGGGAAGAGGAACAGAAAAAGCTCGAGCAGATCAAACCATGGCACGACCTGTCCCGGAGGGGTCAGGTCGAGGCGCCGGATCGTGGCCGGACCGTGGATCAACAGGGGGGCGGGCAGGGTTGCAAGAAGAGAGGCCGCGCCCTGCGCGTCAAGCGACAGGAGCTCACCATCAGGCGTCAGGAGTGAGGCGTGGGCACGCGTCGTGATCAGGGCAGGGGCATCATAAGGCGAGGCGCGAGAGAGCGTGGGCATCATATCCAGTCTAGACGCTAGATGAGCAAGCCGCCAGCAAATGACGGCGCGGCAGGGTTTTTACGATTCCGGGCTTTGTGTTGATGGACGGCAGGCAGGGCGTGAATGCCAGAGCACAGGGGGTATAACGCCATGTTGCTTGACCGGAAGCGGAACTATTCCTAGTTTTCGAACAATCATGTCCAAGAGCAATCAAAACAACGCCCCGATCCCTCCCGATGCTTCCGAGCTGCCCAAAGCCTGGCCGTTCGAAGAGGCGCGAAAAATCGCGGCTCATGTCGAGGCCCGTGGGGGGGACGCTCCGGCTCTTCTTGAGACAGGGTATGGTCCTTCGGGCTTGCCCCATATCGGGACATTTGGTGAAGTTGTCCGGACGACCTGGGTCCGGCAGGCCTATGAGCAGCTGACAGGGCGCAAGACCCGTCTGCTGGCTTTTTCTGATGACATGGATGCCCTCCGCAAGGTGCCGGGCAATGTCCCGAATCAGGAAATGCTGGCACAGCATCTCGGTCTGCCACTGAGCCGGATTCCTGATCCATTCGGCAAGTTCGAGAGTTTTTCTGCCCATAACAACGCCATGCTGTGCGAATTCCTCGACCGTTTCGGTTTTGAGTATGAATTTGCTTCTGCGACAAAGTATTACACATCCGGCGTGTTCGATGCGGCCCTGCGCCGTATGCTTGAAGTGCATGATGAAGTCGTAGCGACGATTGTCCCGACACTGGGAGCTGAACGCCGGGCTACCTATTCGCCGGTTCTTCCCATCCACCCGCGTACTGGTCAGGTAATGCAGGTCCCTGTTCTCAGGGTCGACCCTGACGCTGCGACGGTACAGTGGAAAGATCCCGAGACAGGCGAGACTTTCGAAACCTCGGTTCTCGGGGGACACGCCAAGATGCAGTGGAAGGCCGACTGGGCCATGCGCTGGTATGCGCTCGGTGTTGATTACGAAATGTCGGGCAAGGATCTGATCGACAGCGTCAAGCTTTCAAGCAAGATCTGTCGTATTCTTGGCAAGGCTCCACCTGCCGGGCTTACCTACGAGCTTTTTCTTGACCAGAATGCCCAGAAAATCAGCAAATCCAAGGGTAACGGGCTTTCGATTGAGGAATGGCTGCATTATGCGCCGCCAGAAAGCCTTGCCCAATACATGTTCAATCAGCCGACGCGGGCCAAGCGCCTGTTCTTCGACGTTATTCCGCGTGCAATGGATGAATATCTTGCCAATCTGGACAAGGCGACAGAAACGCAGGACCAGAATGTTCTGCACGCAAATCCTGCCTGGTTCATCCATGGCGGTACCCTCGATACAGGCCTTTCCAGCCCTGTCTCGTTTACCGCCCTGCTCAATCTCGCTTCTGTAGCCAATGCTGAGTCGAGCGATATTCTCTGGAAGTTCCTGCAGCGCTACGATTCTTCGCTATCCCCTGAGACGCATCCCTATGTGGATCGGCTTGTTGGTCATGCTCTTGTCTACTTCAAGGAATTTGTCCGTCCGGCCAAGGTCTTCCGGGCGCCGACAGATCTGGAGCGCGTAGCGCTGCAGGATCTTGCTGATGCCTTGAAACTGGCTGAACCAAGCCTATCTCCGGTGCAGGTTCAGGATATCGTCTTTGAAATCGGCAAGAAGCATCAGATCCAGCCGCTGCGGGCCTGGTTCGGTTGTCTCTACGAAGTTCTGCTCGGACAGACGGAGGGGCCGCGTTTCGGTATCTTCGCCTCGCTTTTTGGCCTGCCCGAGACCGTAGCCCTGATCGAGGGGGCTCTAGCCCGAGATCCATCTGGCAAAGAAGCCGTTCAGTGAAAGCAAAAAGACGATCGTCAGCCTTGAATGAGGGTTCATGACCGTTAAGGAACAAACTGCTCCCTGCTGTGACGAAGGCGAGGCTTCAACGCCCGGTGCCTGGCGACGTGTAGCGTATCGTCTCCCGGCACTGATCGGGCTTGTCCTGCTGGTTGCCGCTATTTATGTCATTCAGAAAGAACTGAAATCACTTTCTCTGTCTGAAATCCGGCAAGCCTTTCAGGCAATCCCGATCGAACCTTGGCGGCAGGTGTCGGGTGTACGGTTCTTTCCTATTTCATTCTGTCTTTCTATGACTGGCTTGCCTGCTATCATATCGGAGCGAGGCAGTCTTTCCTTCGGACGGCTTTCGCGGCTTTCTGCTCTTATGTTCTGTCGCATAATCTCGGTTGCTCTGCGATTTCCGGTGCTGCGGTACGCTTCCGGCTTTATCGCAACTGGGGAGTTTCACCCGGTGGCATTGCCCAGATTATTGCGTTCTGCTCGACGACCTATCTGCTGGGGGCGATGACTCTTATCGGCGGGGTGCTGATTTTCGAGCCCTCTCATATTCCGCTGATCGACCATCTGCCTCATTTTCTGTTGCAGGCGGGGGGTGCCGCGGCCTGGCTTGCCGTAGTCGCCTATCTTCTTGTTTCGATACGCTATCGCCAGATGCGCATCTGGCGCTATACGCTCGAAGTGCCGAGCTTTCGTGTGGCACTGGCTCAGGTGGTGGTCAGCGCAGCTGATATGGCGGCGACGGCCCTTATTGCCTATGTGCTGCTTCCTCCCCAGGCGATGATCGGCTTCCCGGCTTTTCTGGCAATCTATATTGCCTCCTATACAGCCGGGCTGGTCGCAAGTGTGCCCGGTGGGCTGGGCGTTTTCGACGGCGCGATGCTTCTTGCACTCAATCCCTATATGCCAACGCCGCAAATACTGGGTGTAATTCTCACTTTCCGGTTGTTCTACTACATTGTTCCGCTGGTGCTGGCAGGAATCATGTTCGCGGTGCATGAGCTTTTCCTGCGGGGCGATGCCGCACTTGCTCGCCGCCGCGGTGCCGTACCAGCAATTGCGCTCATGAGGCGACCCAGCCAGGTAGTGCGTGAATCCGAAGCCGATTTCTCGGTGACTGTTGCGACGGGAGTTGTCGCTGGTACCGGTATTCTTCTCGTGTTCTACGCCGTAGCCGTGCCTGCTCCCCTGGTGGGAACGCCTTTGGCCCATCTGTTGTTGCAGATCGCTGAATTCCTGATCTGTCTCACGGGGGTCATGCTGGTAGGGGTCGCAGCGGGCCTGGCGCAAAGGGTGACTGCGGCCTGGCGGGCTGCCCTGACCCTGCTTGGTCTGGCAATTCCGCTTGTCATTCTGAGGCAGGGACCTCTGGGGATTGCCCTTGGTCTGATGCTGGTCATGTTTCTGATCGCACCATTTCGTGCCTGCTATTATCGCAAGGCAAGGCTGTTTTCCGAACCTCTCAATCCGACATTGATCACACCCGTTACGCTCTGGATCATTAGCCTCGCCAGCGTTGGCCTCTTTGCGCTGCGTCAGCATCTGGGTCATGCCTGGTGGCGTTCTCTTATCTATGATGCTCATACTTCCATGGTGCGATGGGCACTCGCGATTTCGGCTGTCCTGGGCATTATCGCCGTCATCCAGATGCTGCGTCGCAGTCATGTGCTGGTTCGTCCATGGGACAGGGAAAGCGAAACACTCTATAAAAGTCTGGCTCATGCCCTTGACGAACTGGGTCCCCGTCGCCCGAGTGGTCTTATTCTGAATGATAACGGTCGGGCAGGAATTCCGTTTTTCAGAACCGGCCAGTTCATTATCGGTGTGGGTGATCCAGCAGGTGCAGAAAACGATTGTATCGCCGCAATCTGGCGTTTGCGCGATCTGGCGCTTGAGGAAGGCCGGCATCCGGTTTTCATCAAGGTGGGCCAGGCCCTGATTGGTGTTTATCACGATATTGGTATGACCGTTTGCCCGAACGGGCCGGGAGAAACGGGTATGTTGTGCTGCCTTGCGCAGGATCTTCATGCAGTCAAGGCAGTGCTTGGAAGCGAACATAAACGCCTGAAGCGTCTGCTTCACGCCAAAGGGTTTCTGTCGGTCAAGGCGCGTATAGATCGGGCCGGATGATGCACCTGCCTCATATTCTGGCTCAGCCTGTCAGTTTTAGCGATGTAACCGCGATCTGGCTCATGGCCTATTCAGCGCTTTTCTCCATCGTCAATCCGCTCGGTGCCTCGCTCATTTTTGCCCAGATGACACTGGGTCGTTCCAAGCGGGATGTCACGGCTCTTGCCGGGTAGTCGGGTTTTATTCCTTTGTCATATTGATGGTTTCTGTCTGGCTTGGCGGCTGGATACTGAGTTTTTTCCGGATCAGTATCGATGCGCTGCGTGTTGCAGGTGGCCTTGTGGTTGCTTCTCGTGCCTGGACCCTGCTTCTGGCGCCAGAGGAAAACGAGGCGCGCAAGGAACGTCAGGTCTATGATCATGACAACGGGGGGCAGGACAGTGATCTGGGTGACCGTGCCTTTTTCCCACTGGCTATGCCTTTTACCGTAGGGCCCGGAAGTATTGCGGTTGCGATCGCCCTGAGTAGTGGGCGAACACTTGGCGCTTCCCCGGCGAGTTATATTGTAGGGCTTTCTCTTGCAGTGCTTGCCGTCGCGCTTACTGTGGTGCTGCTTTATTCCTACGCAGAGCGTATCGTCAGTTCGCTGGGTCGAACAGGCGCACGCATCGTCAGTCGTCTGGCAGCGCTCATTCTGCTTTGCATTGGTATCCAGATTCTGTTCGCAGGGCTCGAGGGCTTTGTTTTGTCAATGATACAGCATGTCAGACAGATGGGCTGAACAGGATCGATTGCGTTACGAGAGAGCTTCACGAATTTTGTCCCGCAGAGCCGGAATGACCTCGCCCTGAAACCAGGGCGCGCGTTTTTCCCACACACCTGTACGCCAGGATGGATGGGGCAGGGGGAAAAACCGGGGCAGGTAGCTCCTGAAATTGCGTACACGATCTGTTACCGAGCCTCGTCCTAGCGTATAGTTCTGACTGTAGCTGCCTACCAACAGGATTAGCCTGAGCGAATGCATGTGGGACAGGATTTCGTTCCGCCATGCCGGAGCACATTCAGGTCGTGGAGGTTTGTCGCCACCATTGGGCAGGCGCCCTGGATAGCAGAGCCCCATTGGAAGAATGGCGACCTTGCGTGTATCGTAGAACTCGTCTTCCGACAGGTTCATCCAGTTCCGCAGGCGTCTGCCTGAAGGGTCGTAAAATGATTTCCCGCTCTCATGAGCGATAGTGCCCGGGGCCTGGCTTGCGATCAGTATACGGGACTCTGTCGATACGTGGATGAGAGGTTTCGGACCAAGCGGTAAAGAAGCAGCGCAGATCGTGCAGTGACGGACACGTCTGACCAGTGATTCGAGAGTCTCGGTATGACTCTTGGAAAACGAGGTGTCAGCCAAGGGCATCATCTGAACGCGATCGCAGAACAGGCTTGAGTGGCAAAGGAATAATCCGCGCAAGATTCGTAATGCGGTACGTCACTGGTCCTGTAAGACCGGAAAAGAGTGAAATGCTCTGTTTGTATATCGCTGCTTTTGAGCAGGTTGTGACCCTGAACCCAACGGATCATGTCTGGTGTTGGATCGCCCCGGAAAGTGCCAAGCGAAACGTGAGGATGAAAGCGGCGTTTCTCCGGCTGAAAACCAATGCGTCTGACCGCGGCTTCGATCCTGGCTTGCAGTGCCGTAAGCGCATGTGACGGTACTACGCCGGCCCAGAGCTTTGACCGCGCAGCATGAGTGAAAAGACCCACCTCGCCGAGCTGTATCGTGATCTTGTCTCCCCTGATGGCAGCAAGAGCATGGTCTATCTCTTCGAGGAGATGGAGCGCCTGCACATCTCCTATAAAGCGCAAGGTAAGGTGATAGCTTTCGGGTGGATACCAGGTCACACCTGTTATGGAGCGACGCAGGGAGGAAAGAAGGCGTTTGTGTTCGCTGGCAAGGTCGAGGGCAACGAAAAGACGCATAGGGCGATCCTGCATCGGTGGAAATTATGGTTTGTGGTGCAGATCAGGAAGCATGCAAGGGCGGCGAAGAGGAGAACGCTATGCGATGCATAATCTGGTGTCCGAGTTTAAATCTGTGGCGTTATGGGGTCGATTCATTCTAGCATGACCTTGTTTAACGCGGCGAAACATCCCGGTTTCAGTCGCATGGCTAATGTATCTTAGAATGTCCCGCGCAGGGTCTGACTTGACCATTGTATCTGATGCGCCACATCTAAGGACAAGATAAGGCCATTCCGGCCAGGTTTCAGGAAAGGGTGTCATGGCTTTCGTTCCCAATTTTCGGTCTAGTGGTCCCTCACGCAATGCAGGGACTGCCAGTTTCGATACGGTCGATGCCGGTCTGCGCGCCTACATGCTCAGCGTGTATAACTGGATGACGGCCGGTCTGGTCCTCACAGGCGTTGTGGCCTATGCGGTCGCGGAGACTTCATTACGTAGTCTCTTCTATCATCAGATCCTCACACCAGGTGGCATGATCACGCGCCCGACAGGGCTCGGAATGCTGACCATATTCGCGCCGCTGGTTTTTGTGCTTGTGATGTCGTTTGGCGTGAACCGTCTCTCCCGTCAGGCAGCACAGGGCCTGTTCTGGGCATTCTGTGCAGTGATGGGTGCAAGCCTGTCAAACATTCTGCTGGTCTACACTCATACTTCGGTAGCGAGCACATTCTTCATTACTTCGGCTACTTTCGCCGCGATGTCCTTGTGGGGCTACACGACAAAGCGTGACCTGAGCTCGCTCGGTTCGTTTCTGTTCATGGGGCTGATCGGCCTAATCATTGCCAGCGTGGTCAATGTTTTCATGCATAGCCCGGCGATGTCGTTCCTGATCAGCATCGTAGGGGTAGGTCTGTTTACGGTGTTGACCGCCTTCGATACGCAACGCATTCGCGCAACCTATCAGTATTATCTGAGCTATGTGGGACCGGAGGAAATGGGCAAGCGGAGTGTTTACGACGCCCTTTCCCTTTATCTCAATTTTATCAATCTCTTCACATTTCTGCTCCAGTTCATGGGTGTTCGCAGTAATAACAACGGATAAATATCATTTCTTGATTATCCGTTACTTGACGGGATGCGTCTCAGACGCATCCCGTTTTTGTTTATCCAGACTAATTCAGTCTAATTAACTTGCTTTTTATGTCTCAGCCGAACCTAAAAAATCTGCAATGAATTGAGGCAGAAAAAGGTTTTTCTTTGCTAGAGCGCTGATAATGAAGACTTTCTCTTGTGTTCAAATTGTGAACGCTTCTGCGAAATGTCATGATGAGTGCTTGCTTTGCGCGCCAATCGGGCGGAAACAACACAACAGAGCTGGGCAACCATGTCCAGCGTCCAGGCAGACGCGTTTCTGAATGAAAACGCATCTGCCGAAGAAAGGCGAGGCAACGATGGCGCGGCTTGCGGTCGGGCAGAAAACCAGTTCCGGCAAACGTAATGTGACATCTTCGGGCGGCAGAGGTCGCACGCTGGTGTCATCTTGCGGAGTGATGCGCGTCTTCAACTGGAATAGGAGAGATGGATGACATCCCCTGAAGGTGTTGTCGCCATGTTCGGCCAATCCGAGGTCGGGTTGAGCGGCAGCGTAGCGCAGCCACAGAGCTTGACGGTCGGATCAACGAGCGGGGCAGACAATGAACAATAGACTCTTGCCGAAATTGCGGCGGCTCCTGCCGCTGGCGCCGGCACTTCTTCTCTCCGGATGCACGCTCGATCTGCTTGATCCGCGTGGACCGGTGGGACTTCAGAACCGAAACGTCATTCTGCTTGAGCTGGGTGTAATGCTTTGCATTGTCATCCCGGTGATCCTGATGACGCTGTTTTTTGCCTGGAAATATCGCGAGAGCAATCAGTCGGCGGAATATCTGCCGAACTGGGATCACTCCACGAAGATCGAATTCTTTGTGTGGGGCGTTCCGGCGATTGTGATCATCATTCTTGGCTCCATTGCAATCTGGACGAGCTACACGCTTGACCCGTATCGTCCCCTTCATTCGGCAGAAGCAGCCGGCCGCAAGCCGCTGAATGTCGAGGTCGTGGCGCTGGACTGGAAGTGGCTGTTCATTTATCCGGACCAGGGTATCGCAACGATCAATCAGCTTGCTGTTCCGGTGAACACGCCGATCAATTTCCGCATCACCTCTGACGCGGTCATGACGTCGTTCTTCATTCCTCGTCTGGGCTCACAGGTCTATGCGATGGCCGGAATGCAGACGCAGCTTCATCTTCTGGCCAGTGCGCCTGGCGATTACCTCGGTGAAGCCGCGCATTATACCGGCCGCGGCTTTTCGGACATGAAGTTCCGTACGCTGGCGATGAATGATGACGATTTCAACCAGTGGGTCGACAAGGTAAAGGGCGCATCTGACTCGCTCGACTCTGCCGATTATCCGCAGGTTGCGGCGCCGCAGGAAGCTGCCCCGGTCAAGTATTTCGCGCATGTTCAGCCTAATCTCTTCGACAGCATCGTGGCCAAATACAATAATGGTATGGTCATTGATAAATCGACGGGTCAGGTAATGCACATGCAGTCCGCCATGTCCGACATGCAGATGAAGGAATAAGGACACATGCTAGGTAAGTTAACACTTTCAGCGATACCGCTGGATGTGCCCATTCTGGTCGGCACATTCTCCGGCGTCGTCATCGTTGCGCTCGCCGTTCTGGGTGCCATCACCTATTTCGGCAAATGGGGTTATCTGTGGCGTGAGTGGCTGACTTCGGTCGATCACAAGCGTCTGGGCATCATGTATATCGTGCTTGCTCTCGTCATGCTGTTCCGCGGATTTGCGGATGCCATCATGATGCGCAGTCAGCTCGCCCTGGCCTATAATGGTAACCCCGGCTATCTGCCGCCGCACCATTATGACCAGATCTTCTCGGCTCATGGCACCATCATGATCTTCTTCATGGCCATGGCGTTCATGACGGGTCTGCTCAATGTCATCGTGCCGCTTCAGATCGGCGCCCGTGACGTGGCCTTTCCGTTCCTGAACTCTCTGAGCTTCTGGATGACCACGATCAGTGCTGTGCTGATCAACGTTTCACTGTTCATCGGTGAATTCGCGCAGTGCGGCTGGCTGGTCTATCCGCCTCTGTCGGAGCAGCAGTTCAGCCCCGGTGTCGGTGTGGATTACTATATCTGGGCAGTTCAGCTGGCTGGTGTGGGTACCCTGCTGACAGGCGTGAACTTTTTCGTTACAATCGTGAAGATGCGTGCGCCCGGTATGGGCTGGATGCAGATGCCGGTTTTCACCTGGACGGCATTTGTCACGGTCGTTCTGATCATGGCGGTTTTCCCGGTCCTGACTGTGACGCTGGGCGAGCTCGCACTTGATCGTTATCTCGGCATGCACTTCTTCACCAATGATGGCGGTGGCAGCGTTCAGCTGTATCTCTCGCTCATCTGGACATGGGGTCATCCGGAAGTCTATATTCTGGTTCTGCCGGCTTTCGGCGTTTTCTCGGAAATCACCCAGACATTCTCGCGCAAGCCTCTCTTCGGTTACCGCGTGATGGTCTACGCCACGCTTGCAATCGGCGTGCTGTCCTTCATCGTCTGGGCTCATCACTTCTTCACCATGGGCGCAGGCCCGAACGTCAACGCGTTCTTCGGTGTTGCCACGATGATCATCGCTGTCCCAACGGGTGTGAAGATTTTCAACTGGCTGTTCACCATGTACAAGGGCCGCATCCAGTTCAACGGCATGATGTACTGGGTTATGGGCTTCATGATCACCTTTTCTATTGGTGGCATGACAGGCGTGATGCTGGCGATGCCTGCAGCTGACTTTGTGCTGCATAACTCGCTCTTCCTGATCGCTCACTTCCACAACGTCATCATTGGCGGTGTGTATTTCGGTTACGTCGCAGGTCTGAACTTCTGGTGGCCGAAGGTTCTTGGCTTCAAGATGAACGAAGCCTGGGGCAAGCGCGCTTTCTGGTGCTGGTTTGTCGGGTTCTATCTTGCATTCGTGCCGCTCTATATTGCCGGCTTCGAAGGTATGACCCGTCGTATGAACCATTACGACAATGCTGACTGGCATGTTCAGATGCAGATCGCTGCACTTGGCGCCGCCGTTATCGCTGTCGGTGTGGTCTGCCAGCTGATGCAGATCTACGTATCGATCCGTGACCGCAATCTGCCGGAAAGCCGTGACTTCACGGGTGATCCGTGGAATGCGCGTACACTCGAATGGTCGATGTCGTCGCCTCCGCCTGCTTATAACTTCGCGATCCTTCCTGACATTCACGGTATCGATACGTTCCATACCGAGAAGCAGCTTGGTCGTCGCAGCTATGAAGCAAGGTTCTCGCCCCGATCCACATGCCGAAAAACACGGCTGCCGGTTTCTTTGTCGGTGCCTTCAGCTTCGTACTCGGCTTTGCAGCGATCTGGTACATCTGGTGGCTTGCAGCACTCGCCCTTGCCGGCGTGTTCGCGACAGTCATCCTGCGCAGCTTCAACAATGATGTGGATTATTATGTCCCGGTCAGCGAAATCGAACGCGACCAGGCCAATTATGTCCGCTCACTGACAGCACAGGCGGCAGAATAAAAATGGCAAATATCTCAGCAACGCCGCACGGCACAGCACACGGTATCGACGATCACGAACACCATCACACGAATAACGTGTTCGGGTTCTGGATCTATCTGATGACGGACTGCCTCCTTTTCGGAACGCTGTTCGCCACTTTTGCCGTCATGCGCACCCAGTTTGCTGGTGGCCCGACGGGCAAGGAGCTTTTTGATCTGAACGGGGTAGGGCTGGAAACGGCCCTCCTTCTGCTCAGCTCGATCACCTTCGGTTTCGGTATGCTTTCGGCTTATGCCCGCAAGCAGGGCGCTATGCTTCTCTGGCTGGCAATTACCTTTCTGCTCGGCCTTGGATTTCTTGTGCTTGAACTCAAGGAATTCGCTCACCTGATTCATGAGGGTGCCGGCCCGGATCGCTCTGCGTTCCTGTCCGCCTTCTTCACGCTGGTGGCAACGCATGGTCTTCACGTGACCTGTGGTCTGGTCTGGATCGCTGTTATCATGATCCAGAGCTTCAGCTCGCAGGTCTTCAGCACACGCTATATGGACAAGCTCCAGTGCCTGAGCCTTTTCTGGCACTTTCTGGATATCGTCTGGATCTGCGTGTTCACCTTCGTTTATCTGTTGAGTGTGATCTGATGAGCCAAGCATCGACCCATCAACACGAAGGCGAGTCTCACGGCAGCTTCGCCTCGTACATCATCGGCTTCGTCATTGCGGCCATCCTGACGGTAGCGGCCTTCGCTATCGTCGAGATGCATCTCATGTCGCCCGGTATGACCTTCGGGGTCATTTCGGCACTGGCAGTAGTTCAGATCTTCGTACATCTGATCTACTTCCTGCACATGAACAGCAGTTCAAGCCAGTCCTGGAACAACACAGCATTTGCCTTTGCGGTCATCTGCGTGCTGATCATCATTGGTGGAACAATTTTCATTATCCACGATGTCAGCATGAATATGATGTCGCGCTGACAATTCTGTCTTTCTGGCACCTCCTCCAACGAGGTGGTGTCGGAAAGCCGGCGTTAGTCGCAACAAAAAAGCCCGGAGGAAATTCCTCCGGGCTTTTTTGTTGCCGTGAACAATCAGTCAACGCACTGGGCGGCTCTATCCGGGCCGCACAGATCTTTCAGTCCTTGTGAGGTTCCGGAGATAGCATGGCGTCTTTACCCGGTTTGTCTTTCCACTCGTCGGCATCGGGCATGGAATCGATCTTGCGCGTGATGTTTGGCCAGACAGCCGCATATTTGCTGTTTACTTCAAGCCAGGGTGTCGCGCGGTCATCACTGTCGGGGAAGATTGCTTCTGCGGGGCATTCCGGTTCACAGACGCCACAATCGATGCATTCGTCCGGGTTGATCACAAGAAAGTTTTCGCCAGCATAGAAGCAATCGACCGGACAGACCTCGACGCAATCCGTGTATTTGCAGCGTATGCAGTTTTCGGTGACCACATAGGCCATTGGTGTCTCCGATCTTTGAGCTGGGGCCGTCAGACCCAGGAGGATCCCGGAAGGCATGAGTGACCCCATGAGGGATTTCGCAATATGGGATGCCGCAGATAGGCGGAACTTTCCTGTTCTGGCAAGCATATGTTTGCCGAGAACGCCGTAAAGTTCAGTCCGGACCCTGATTTTCGGCCAGCACCTCATAAAGCATGGCAGCATCCGATGCCGATCCGCGCCTCTCTGTCAGGCCTTTTACACGCCATATGCGTATTTCCGGTTCCCTGTTGCCCGGAAGGCCCAGCACGTCCCCAATGCGGACCCTGCTATGAGGTTTGGTGGTTCTCTGGCGATTGATGCGTACCACTCCTTTTTCAATCAGAGCGGCGCAGTCCCGGCGATGACGACAGACACGTGCATGCCAGAGCCAGAGATCAAGTCTTTGATGATCTTGTTCTGTCATCAGGACAGTCCTCTCCGTGCTGCGTGGGTCGCCAGCGCGGCGAAAGGGCTGTCAGCTATCGGGAGGCTGCGTCTGGTATCCCTGCTATGGCTCTGGTGATGCTGACGGCGGTGTTTCGTCGGGCCAAGCAGCATGACCGGTGCAACCGGTCCGAACTGTCCTTCGGCAAGAGGTGAAGCAACACGGTGCCGTATCATCAGAGCAGCAAGGGTATCAACAAATGTCCTTTTGCTCAGGCCGTACCGTGAGATCAGGTCCGGGGGTACCGGAGACGGGCCGGAACGGGTGAGGCGATGCAATTCTGCCAGGAGCTTCTCTGCCCGATCCAGACGCAGCCATTCAGTCCCCAGATAAACCCATCCCAGTGACGCCAGAGGTGCGTTCCCGGGAGCCCTGATGATAATCTGTCTCGCATCGGCTTCGGGGCGTTCGTTGCCGTACCACAATCCAAGTAGCAACGCTCTCAGATTCATCGGACTGGGTTTGAGCAGGGCGGGCATGAAAATGCCAAACGGGCAGAACAGAATACCGAGCCGTCTGAATTGTCCGATGGCTTTCGAGCCATGGCTGGCTGGCTCATCAGGTAACAGCGGGGCGACCCCGCCATATTCCATAAGCCGATGTGAGAGGCCACGCAGAGCGGGAGAGGGCGCAGGCATGGCGCCTAGAGCGTAAAGAGGGGCAAGAGCGTCACGGAGCGTGCTGCGTACAAAATTGTTCAGGCGAGCCCGAACAAGGTCCCGCTGTTTTGTGTCACGAAACTCCCCTCCCAGTATCTGTATGTCGGGGGCGAGAATGGCGGTTCCTCTGATCAGGCGGGCAATTACGACATTCTGCCAGGACAGGGCGCCCGTTCGGGTTTCCAGCGCGAAATCACTATCGGGAGATTCAGTGAAGGCCTGCACGCGACGCGGTATTTCGTGAAGCAGGGCGCGCCGACCTGCACGCAACATCAGTTTTTTTTCCGGCAAGGCGTCTTCGCGATCTGGCTTGAGCGTGAAACCTTCGATCGTACCAACAGCATGGCCTTCGACAATCACCTGACCGTCTTTTGTGACAGCTGAGAGGAGGTCTCTCGTACCATCACTGTCAAGGCGGCGAAGCAGAGAGGTGGCGCGCCGGTCGACGAACCGGGCCGTCAGGCGTTCATGCAATGCATCGGAAAGAAGATCCTCGACTTCGCGTGTACGTTCCTGCCAGTGCTGTGCGCGATTGCTCCATTCAGTCCTTGCCGCGACATAGGCGCAGACACGAATACCGGTCAGCCGGTGCATCAGCGTGTCTATATCTCCCTCAACCCGTGAGAAGCCGGCGATATGGGAATCGAACCACTGTGTCGGAATGCTGCCGTCATCAAGCAGATGCATGAAGAGCCTGTGGCAGAGCCGGACATGAGAGTCATCGCCAAGCTTGCGAAAATCAGGAATCTGGCAGACCTCCCAGAGCAGGGATGTCGCTTTTCTACCGCGTGTCGCATCGCTTATCTCACGTTCTCCTGCCAGACTTTCCAGTGTCAGAAGATCCGAGGCCGGACGACCGGCTACGAGGCCCCGTCTTGGCGGAGAAGCGTTGAGACTGGACAGCAAGGCCTCGGGAGAGGTGAAATCGAGTGCTGCATTGCGCCAGCTCAGCCGTTCTATCGGATCGAAACGATGCGCTTCAATCGCATCTGTCAGCGCTTCTGACATGGGGCGTGCTTCGGCGGTGGTTCCGAATGTGCCATCCTTCATGCCACGACCGGCACGCCCTGCAATCTGTGCGCATTCCTGCGCGGTCAGGGGGCGGAGCGAGGCGCCGTCGAACTTGGTCAGAGAGGCAAGGGCGACATGATTGACATCCATGTTCAGGCCCATGCCGATTGCATCTGTGGCAACCAGGTAATCGACATCCTTGTTCTGGTAGAGCTCTACCTGGGCATTGCGTGTACGGGGTGAGAGCTGCCCCATGATCAGGGCGCATCCTCCACGCCGTCTGCGTATGATTTCTGCAATGGCGTAGACTTCAGCTGCAGAGAACGCGACGATGGCCGAGCGTGCAGGCAGGCGTGACAGCTTGGTGTGACCGGTATGAACGAGGCTAGAAAGACGGGGCCGCGTATCGATTTCGATGCCAGGTACGAGGCGCTGCAGCAACGGACGGATCGTCTCGGCGCCCAGAAAAAGCGTTTCGACATTGCCCCTCGCATTGAGCAGTCTGTCGGTAAAGACGTGGCCTCTGTCAGGATCACTGCTGAGTTGTATTTCGTCCACGGCCACAAATTCCACGCGTCGCGTGAGTGGCATTGCCTCTGTCGTACAGGAGAACCATTTGGCCTCCGGGGGGACGATCTTTTCCTCGCCAGTAATCAGGGCGACATGACGCGCGCCCTTGAGGCGTACCATGCGTTCGTAATTCTCTCGCGCAAGAAGCCTGAGTGGAAAGCCGATAATTCCCGACTCATGGGCAAGAAGGCGCTCAAGCGCGTAATGGGTCTTGCCCGTATTGGTCGGCCCGAGCACGGCCCGAACCCGGCGAGGCATGGCATGATGCTGGGTCTTCATACTCTGATGCTTGTTCATGAGGGCAGGAATTGCAAGACAGCGCCATGGCTGGCACAGCTCGACGGATCCCGCTCGGGGATAATGACTGACGGCGAAGAGGTGACCTGAATGCGCAATCCTGAACAGCTCTGCCTGGTGCAGGGAGCAGATAAGGCGAGAACCGTTCATATCGTTCTGCCGGACCAGGACATCAATGGGCTGATTGGTGATAATGCCCTGGCTCTTTTCGAAATGACCGGACAGCCCCAGAGCGGCAGACTCTATCTTGTTCCGGGTGTGAATGGCGTCGCGCAGGCCGTTTTCATGATTGAGGCCACCACGCGGGATGCGGCGCGCTTCGGTGCGCTTGCGACCGGCCTGCCGGCAGGTGACTGGCAGATGGCCTGTTCCTCTGAACTGCGCGCTCTTTGCCCTGAGATCGAAAGTGATGTGACACTCGGTTTCTGCATGGGCGCCTATCGTTATGCCGTCGGGCGTGAGATCGCCTTCACGACCCGGCTTGTTCTCACAGAGGAGGGCAGGCAGGCTCTGCCGCTTGCTGCAGCGATCTGGCTTGGTCGCGATCTGATCAACCAGCCGGCGAATCTTCTCGGGCCCGAGGAGCTCGCTCAGGCTGCTGTGTCGACTGGTAAAATGCATGGCGCCGAGTGCACCCTCATTGCCGGTGACACTCTGGTGTCGGGTTATCCCTGCCTTGCCGCAGTGGGTGCGGGTTCCGATCGAGCGCCGTGTGTGGTGAAAATCTCATGGCGTGGCAAGGATGCGCCAGAGCATGCGCCTTTGCTTTCCCTTGTCGGAAAAGGCGTATGTTTCGATACCGGGGGCTACGATATCAAGCCGGCAAGCGGCATGCTTCGTATGAAAAAGGATATGGGGGGTGCCGCACTTATGCTGGCGCTGGCTCATGCCATTATGGCGCATCACCTGCCGATCCGTCTCGAGTTACGCCTCGGTTGTGTGGAGAACAGTATTTCAGGCCATGCCATGCGTCCGGGTGATATCCTGACCACCAGAAAAGGGCTGACGGTAGAGGTGGGGAACACAGATGCCGAGGGGCGCCTTGTACTGAGTGATCTGTTGACCGAAGCCTGTGAAGCCGGGCCTGACTGGCTTCTTGATGCTGCGACTCTGACTGGGGCAGCGCGGGTTGCCCTTGGTCCCGATCTTCCTGCTCTTTTCTGCAACAACCCCGACTGGGCTCAATTACTCTTGAGGGCGGGTAACGAGCTTGGTGATGCCATGTGGCAATTGCCACTCTGGCATGGCTATGACGCATGGCTAAGCCGTAAAAACGCTCACCTTGGCAATGTGACAGACAAGCCCATGGCAGGGGCAATTACTGCGGCCCTCTTTCTTCAGCATTTTGTCGAACCCACTGTAAAATGGGCACATATCGATACTTACGCCTGGAATGACAGCACGATTCCAGGACGCCCGGAGGGTGGAGAAACGCTCGTACTTCGCACGCTCATGGAGGCAATATTACGAATGATTAATGAACGAAAGGAGAAAGAGGATGCTTAGCCCCTGAGTTTCAACAAAAAGATACTAAACCGATTACCAAAACGAACCTATATGACTGCGTATCGTTTGACGTGTGTTGTAGGAATGCAACGGTAATCGGGATATAGCCCGCCTCATTCCTGGAACAAGCGTCGACAGAACACGCACCCAAGGCGTGGCGTCCCGCAAAATGCCTCTTGGCGACTTCGGGCTGGCTTACTTGGGCGACGGGTAAGACCATTTCAACCGCGCCGTTTGCGCGACGCATTCAGGAGTTTTTTTGATGGCCCAGGCACAGAATGACCAGATGCTGAACCTACTTCGCGATACAATTGTTTCGCTTGTACGCAAGGACGGTCCTGATCTCTCAGCGCGTCAGCTTGGTGTGTTCCTGACCTGTTATCTGCAGGACGGAGCTCATACCGTTCGCGGACTTGCTCAGGAACTGAATGTTTCCAAGCCGGCTATCACGCGTGCACTGGACCGTCTTGGCGAGCTCGATCTTGCTCGTCGCAAGGTTGACCCTCTGGATCGTCGTTCGGTACTCGTGCAGCGTACGCTCAAAGGTTCCGCCTTTCTGCGTGAAATGCGTTCACTGATGAGCGAAGCTTCCGGCACGGTAAAACCTGCGACAAAGACAGCACGTAGTTCGGTTGAGCGCATGAACGTGCGTCGTATTGCTGGCTGAAATATGGTTTTCGTTAGCTGTCCTGGCGTTCATGCCATGTGATGGTGATGAGAAGCTGTAGATCCGAAAAAACCGCTTTCCCTGAGGGAAGCGGTTTTTTATTGCCTGATGACAGGAAAGTGCCCGGAGTCCGTTCCGGCCGGAAAGTAGCTACCATTTCCCTATTGGCGTCTGTCGGGCATGAAACATGACGAACAACATCCACAACACCTGTGGCAGCAGGACAAGAGCCAGGCGCAAGCCGAATGACCATGGCAAAATGCAGCTGATGGCGCCCCACAGCACAAAAAACCAGTAGATCAGCGTGACGACAACCGGAGAGAGCCCTGCGCGCGTGGCAAGCTGGTAAAGATGGCTGCGATGCGCCTGGGCGAGCGGATCGCCGGCAAAAACTCTCCTCAGAAGCGTAAAGGCAACATCAAACAGGATGCCGAACAGCATGAAGGGGACGATGAAAGGGTGAGCTGTTTCGCGGGCCGCCTGAAGTCCGAACCAGGCAATCGCGAGTCCGGCTCCCTGACTGCCAACATCTCCCATGAAAATACGCGCTTTGGGGAAGTTGAACGGCAGGAAGGCAAGAAGACAGGCAGCCAGGATCAAGGCTGCATGAGTAAGGCCAGTCTGATCCACATGGTTGAAGGCAGTGGCAAGAATCAGGGAGGCAATGGCCATGCTCCCCGCTGCGAGTCCGTTGATTCCATCGATGAAATTAAGCGCATTGGTTGTATAGACGAGCCAGAAAAAGCCCGTTGCGAATGATGCCATCAGCATGAACGGGGTAAGGGGAAGATGGAATTCCGGCGACAGGGCCATACCTGCCAGAACCATGACGGCCGCAATCCCCTGGACACCCAGTTTCAGGGCTGCGCGATAGGAGTGGATATCATCAAGCCAGGAGAACAGTGCCAGAAGGGCAATAGCAAGCAGGGGAAGAAGAAGCGCAAATCCCGGCAGGTCACCTTGTGTCCAGAGCTGGCTGACAGGAAAGACAAGCAGGAAAGCAATAATGATTCCGATGCCACCGCCTTTGGGTGTTGGACGCGTATGCGAACTGCGATGCCCCGGTATATCCATGACCCCTACGCGAATCATGTGGCGAATGAGTATGGCGCTGAGGATAGCTGCGCTGAGGCAGCAAATGATCAGGGGTATCATCGTCTGAACCGCATTTTTTTCGCAAGCAGGTTAAAAGCGTGGTGAGAGACCATCGCCCGGATAGAAGTTTCGGGGCTATAAGTGTCGCGTGAACGCGAAGCAACATCCTCATAGCCCAGCTCCTCTGCCTCAATCCATGGTACGACGCCATCGATCTACAGGGCGTATTGCTGTCAACGTGCTGGCCGATGGCCTGATTTCGGGCTTGGCAGCTCCGGTAGCGCGCTTCCTTGCCGCGCCGCATGACGGATTGCTACATCCGCTCTGGTTCATCATGGGCGGCGCGATTACGCTGCTAGTGAGTGGGTTGCCCTTCCGTATTCCACAGCAATACTGGCGCTTTTCCGGCGTGGCGGATCTCAGGGGGATTGCAGCGGCCTCTGTTGCCGGAGCGGTGCTTTTTTCCCTCATGTTGTTTGTCTCGGGATTTCCGCTGCCATCACCTACTTTTCCGCTGATCTACGCCCTTGTCCTACTCGTCGGACTTGGCGGTGGGCGGCTGCTGACTCGCGTTTATGGCGGGATGCGTCAACAGGCTCATGGGCAGAAATTGCGGGTGCTGCTTGCAGGCTCGGATCTGAGCGCCGATCTTTTCCTGCGCGCGCTCGAACGTGCTTCGGACCGGCATTATGACGTGCTTGGCTTGGTAACCCGGTCACCAGGGCAGCAGGGACGTCGTTTGCATGGTGTGCCCATTGTCGCATCGCCAATGATCTGCCGGGGGTGCTCGAACGTATGGTGCGTGGCGGTTCGCTGCCTGACAGTGTCATCGTGACCGATCCCGAGTGGCGTGGCTCCCAGCTTTCCGTGGTTCTGGATGCTGGCCAGACCTTTGGTATTTCTGTTCAGCGTGCACCCTCCCTGACCAGTCTGACGCCTGCAGAGGAAATCCAGATGCGGCCCATCGCTCTGGAAGATCTTCTTAACAGACCTGAAGTGCCTCTTGATCGGGAGGGGATGGCCCGTTTGATCCAGGGGCAGGTCGTTCTGGTGACTGGTGCCGGTGGGACAATCGGTTCCGAGCTGGCGCGGCAGGTTGCCCAGTTTGGCCCGAGTGAGCTGCTTCTGCTCGATCATGGTGAATTCGCTCTGTGGCAGATCGACCTCGAATTATCCGAGCTGTTTCCTCATGTGGTCCGCAAGGTTATTATCGCCAATATCCGTGATGCCCGGCGTATCGATGAGGTCTTCGCTCTCCATAGACCCTCACTTGTCTTTCATGCGGCGGCGCTCAAACATGTGCCAATCGTCGAGGCCAATCCGTGCGAAGGTGTCCTGACCAACGTTATCGGGACCCGTATTGTTGCTGATTCGGCTATACGTCACGCAGCCTCGGCCATGGTGCTTATCTCGAGTGACAAGGCGGTCAATCCGTCCAGTATCATGGGAGCAACCAAGCGTTGTGCGGAAATCTACTGTCAGGCTCTGGCCGTTGCTGCTGAGGCGAGGGGCTCGCAGTTTCGCTGTGTCACTGTGCGGTTTGGTAATGTCCTGGGTTCGACCGGCTCGGTTGTGCCGCTCTTTCGCCGACAGCTTGAGCAGGGAGGACCGCTGACAGTCACGCATCCTGACATGACACGCTATTTCATGACAGTGCCTGAGGCGGTGGGGTTGGTCCTGCAGGCCAGCGTTCGGGGTACGGCCTTGCGGAAACAGGCTGACGAGACAGATCAGCGCCTCCAGCAAGGGGGTATCTTCGTTCTTGATATGGGAGAGCCGGTGCGTATCCTTGATCTTGCGCGTCAGATGGTACGGCTTGCAGGATTGAAGCCTGATGAGGATGTAGCAATCCGGTTTACCGGTCTGCGTCCCGGAGAAAAACTCTATGAAGAGCTGTTTCATGGACGCGAAGCGCCTGTGCCGACCGATGCGCCGGGTCTGAAAATGGCAACCCCGCGCATGATCGATCTGGAGGCAGCGGCATCCCTACTTCAGACGCTTGAGCAGGTCAGCCTGCGCGATGAGGTTGCGGAAGTCCTGCTTGTGCTGAATGATCTCGTCCCTGAATTTGCCCATAACCCGCTTGGCGAAGTGCGCCACCCTACGGAATCTTCGGATCATGAGACGAGATCAGGCGTGGCTTCGGAAAACAGTTCTTCTGTGTCATAACCCGCATCCTTACAGGGGTTATTCATAGAAGGGCCTCTGCTGGCTGCATACGGATACAAGGTGCAATGAGCGAAAAAGCCCCCATTCCATTTCTCGATCTATCACGACAGCAGGCGCGGCTCGGTGCGGCGCTCCGCAAGCGGATCGACACGGTGCTCGATCACTGCAAGTTTGTGATGGGGCCTGAGGTCGAGGAGCTGGAAGCGCGTCTCTGCGCTTATAGCGGTGCGGCTCACGCAATCAGTGTCTCGTCGGGCACGGACGCACTGCTCATGGTGCTGATGGCCGAGGAGATCGGCCCGGGAGATGCGGTCTTTCTCCCGGCCTTTACCTATACCGCGACAGCGGAAGTTGTCTTGTTGCTGGGAGCTACGCCGGTTTTTGTGGATATCGATCCGGCGACATTCCAGATCGACCCTCTCTCTCTCTCCGCCCGTATTGCCGCTGTTCGTGCTCAGGACGAGCTTGATCCGCGTGCGATCATAGGGGTCGATCTCTTTGGCCAGCCTGCGCCGTGGCAGGCACTTCGCAGCATTGCTGCCGAAGAAGGCATGCATCTGTTTGCTGATTGTGCTCAGGCTTTCGGGGCGTCTCTGGAAGGGCGCAAGCTCGGACGTGAGGCCCTGGCGACTACTCTCTCGTTCTTCCCGTCCAAGCCGCTGGGCGGCTATGGAGATGGTGGTGCGATTCTGACCGATGATGCGGAGCGTGCGGCACTCTACCGGTCGTTGCGTAGCCATGGTGAAGGACGCACGCGCTATGAGGTACTGCGTATTGGTATAAATGGCAGGCTCGACACGCTTCAGGCTGCGATCCTGCTTGCCAAGCTCGACCGCTTTGAAGAAGAGCTGGAAAGGCGTGAGGCGATCGCAAGGTCTTACGATGCAGCGCTATCGGCTCTGGTTACGACTCCTCAGCGCGTGGAGCATGCAACAAGCGCGTGGGCGATCTACTCAATCCTGCTTCCTGATGTCAGGATCCGTGATGCTCTCCAGACCTATCTCGGCACTCAGGGATCCCGAGCGTCGTATATTATCCAAAGCCGCTCCATGAGCAGCCAGCTTATGCAGAGCATCACGACGAGACAGTCTCTTTGCCTGTCTCGGAAGGGCTCGGTGCTCGTATCCTTGCCCTGCCGCTTCATCCTGAACTGACTGACGATGAAGTGACCCGTGTAATTACGGCGGTGAGAACGTTTTTCTTCAGGGAGGTAAGTGCGTGAGAAAGGAAACGCTCTTCGTCATTGGTTTTGTCACCCTTGTTCTCTCTACGGTTGCGGTTATCTGGACATTTGCCCTGCCATCCTGCGTCCGCTCAGATTTGAGACCGTGAGCCAGTTGACTCTCACCATTGAGCAGACCGGGAAGAGTCGCAATCTGTCTCCTGAGGAAGCGGGCCAGCTCAATCGCTGGCTTGCAACGCATACCAGGCATTGGGCACCGCTGACGTCGCCGGCGCCATCGACGGGTGATGTTGTGATCAAGGGCGTCAATCCGGATGGTGGTGCTTTCGAACTGGCCCTCTGGACGGGAGTCAGTGGCGCGGACTGGAACAATACAGCTATCACCCGCGTCAATCCGAAAGGGCGGCTCAAGGTGCAGAGTTTCAGTGACGAAGACTGGACCGTGCTGCGTCACCTTGTCGACGGTCAGGGATTCGAAAAAACCGATGTGCTGAAAGCGGGTATTGAGCGGCAGTTAGAGCCTGCCAGGATTGTGAGTACTGAGGGACAGGTCATGACCTGTCCCCGGTTGATGGTTAACGCGATTGTCTGGTCGATCGCGCAGTTTCCGTGATAAAATTGTAGACTGCCGCACTGAACGGGGCTCTGGCTGTTTCGGTCTGCCATTGTCCCATCTCGCTATACATTTTTGCAGCTTTGTTCCAGTGATCGGCGCCCAGGGCATCGACCATCGGTTGCTGAAGGCGCCGCCACTCGTTCAGGAGCTCCAGCGATTGTGGTGAACCAGGCTCTATGGCTGAGGCAATGGCTTCTTCAATGCGGGCTATCAGGGAGATCCAATCCTGCTCATAGTGGCTGCGTGATTCTCCCGGAAACAGCTTGTTGCCGATTTCACACCACCGTTCCCATTCGGTCTCGGTGAAATACTGCTTTGCGACTGTTTTCAGATCATTCTGTGTCATGATGTCCTGTGCTTCCTTGATGAGGGAACAGAGCCTGTCCACATCCGGTGCTTCTCTCGTATCCAGCAAGGTCATGGTCTCACGCAGACGGCGCAGCATGAGAGTGATCTGCCTGTGTTTGGCGTCGAGATGCAGGATCTGTTGTTCTATGAGGCTCCGGGCATCGAGAGATGGGCGAAGCATGGTCGCCGATATTTCGGAAAGGCGGTATCCAGCCTGACGCAGAACGAGAATACGGGTAATAATAGTTATCTCGTTCTCGCCATAGACGCGCCTTCCTGCCTCGGTTCGTCTGGGCGTGATCAGGTTTTTTTCTTCCAGATGCCGCAGGCTGCGTACGGACAGGCCACATTGGGCTGCCATCTCGCCGATCGTTCTATCGCGTGTCATGAGTATCTTCTTTCTCTTGCCGCAGTGATGAGGCGATGCTGACACAGTGTCAGGAGCAAGAGAAAAATGCTGTTGAACAGAATTATTATAAGCCGAAGTGTCGTTCGTCCTGATCAGTGCGCTTGCAAGGGCAAGAACAGCGCGCGCTCATAGGGCGTCGTGTGGGCCTGCCTGATACAGGAGAGAAAGATACTCCTGATCCTGTATCAAGCGGCTGCATGAGATGACGTCTGTACCTTCAGGCGAAGCCAGAAAACCTCAGGTCCGGAAGATGCTTTCAGTTGGCATCATCATGCGCAAGGGGTGAGTCTCCCATTGTCTTTCCCGTACGCATTTCGGGATCAAGCGGTGCCGTTGCTGTATCACCGATTGCCAGTAATGCAGCAGTGAGGGGAGAGGCCAGTATGAGACCTGGCACACCCAGAATGGTGCCGAAAACAGTCTGTGCCAGAATGGCCAGCGCAGGGGGCATGTGTACCGCATGTCGCTGGATGAGAGGGGCAAGTACGTTGCCCTCAAGGAACTGGATCACGCAGTAGAGACCTGCAACCATCAATCCCGTGCGCGTACCTTGTGAAAGCGCAATCAGCACTGCCGGGATCGCTCCCATGATCGCGCCAATATAGGGGATGAAATTGCAGAGCCCAGCAACAACGCCAAGCGCCATGGCAAGTGGAACGCCCAGAATGGCAAGTCCGATCCCCGAAGCGAGGCCGACTGCCAGCATGTCGAAAGCCTGACCGATGGTCCATGACCATAATGTGGTCCCCGCTGTGAGAACCAGCTTGCGTGCGGTGGGTCTGTGGCTCTCCGGTACGAGACGCAACAGCCCGTCGACATAGATGGCAGGAGACAGGGCGAAATAGAGTCCTGCGATAAGGATGACGGCAATCGTGCCGAGAAGACCGAATGCACTGCTCAGAATGCCGGTAACCGAATTCGCCAGGCCCGCGCCAAGGGAAGACCCGCTGCCTTGCTCGTTTCCACCAAGGGATTTTGGCAGATGATCGAGGGCGAACTGGCCCCAGGTGCTGGTTCCCATCTGGTTACGCAGCTGTCCGTATTGGGTGATCAGTGCCTGTTTCAGTTTTACGAACTGATCGCTGATCTGGGGGCCGCTGAAAAAGAATAGTGCGCCTATAGCGACCAGAATAATCAGTGCGACAAGCCCGACAGCAAGTTGATAGGGAATGCGCGCCTTGTCACGAAGAATGCGCGCCAGACCATGCAGAATCACGGCGAGAAGGGTCGCCGCGAAGACGACCATGAGCACATCGCCAAGCAGCCATAGTGCCAGAACCACAACCGTAATGATCAGGGTAAAGCGCAGGATCCGGAAGATCTGCGAGAGTTCATGCCCGCTGGCGGGTGTATCTTCAGAGTGATGTTCGGCCATCTTTTTCCGTCTTCGCTAATCGGATCACAGCTTAACGAAAGCTCTCAGTTCTGGTTCGCTTGTTCTATTTCGGCTTCAGCATTTAGCCAGCGTTCCTCAGCGGCCTGTTCTTCAAGCTTGACAGCTGCCAGTCTGGTATTGAGCTTTGTCAGTTCGCTGGTATCGCTTTTCTCGTAGAGAGCAGGATCAGCCAGTCGGGCCTCTATTCTGGCACGTTCCTTGCCAAGCTGATCGAGCAGATGTTCGGCTGCCTTGGCCTCCTTGCGTAATGGCGCGAGAGCCCGTCTCTGCTCGGCGCGATCGCGGCGCATGTCCTTTTTGCCATTTGCTTCTGCGTTGTTGTCGAACCGGGTTTCGCTGGCTGCCTTGCGGGCGCGTTCGATCAGCCAGTTTCTGTAACCGTCCATATCGTCATCAAAAGGGGTGATTGTCCCGTCATCAACCAGCCACAGCCTGTCAGCCACTGATTCCACGAGATGGGAATCATGGCTGATCAGTACGACGGCACCTTCGAAATTGCATAATGCCCGGATGAGCGCATCGCGTGCATCGAGATCAAGATGATTGGTTGGTTCGTCGAGCAAAAGCAGGTGGGGTGCATGACGTGTTGCCAAGGCAAGGAGCAGCCGGGCCTTTTCGCTCCTGACAGATCGCCCACACGTGATTCCGCCTTGCCTGCGTCAAGGCCGAAGCGGTCGAGCTGGGCTCTGACGGCAACCGGCGTTGCATCAGGCATGGCCCGACTCATGTGATTGATTGGCGTTTCCGCAAGAATCAGCTCTTCACCCTGATGCTGGGCGAAATAGCCGATACGCAGACGTGGAGAATGCTGCAGCGTGCCGGTAATCGGATCCAGCCGGCCAGCAAGGAGCTTTGCGAAAGTGGATTTACCTTTGCCATTCTGTCCGAGCAGTGCAATGCGATCATCAAGGTCGAGGCGGCAGGAAAGATTCGAAAGAACAGCCCGACCGTCATAGCCGACTGTCACCTTGTCGAGTGTCAGCATGGGCGGAGGCAGCGGCGCGGGCTCCGGAAAGGCAAACCGTGTCGGACTGTCTTCGACAACGGACTCGATCTGCGGCAGTCGAGCAAGCGCCTTGAGCCGTGCCTGGGCCTGACGGGCTTTTGTCGCCTTGGCTCTGAAACGATCGACGAAGGACTGCATATGTGCCCGCTGGGCGGCAAGCCGCTCTGCAGCGCGGTTTTGCTGGAGGGCCTGTTCGGTGCGGATCCGGATGAACTCATCATAGCCGCCTGGCGTCAGACTGAGCTTGCTCTTGTCGAGATGAGCAATGGAATCAACCACGCTATCAAGCAGGGAGCGGTCATGACTTACGATAATTGCGGCACCTGAAAAGGATTTGAGCCAGTTCTCGAGCCAGATTGTTGCTTCGATATCAAGATGATTGGTCGGTTCATCGAGAAGCAGCAGGTCGGGTGTGAGAAAGAGAGCCGTGGCGAGGGCCACGCGCATACGCCACCCGCCTGAGAAAGAAGACACGGGACGGAGCTGTGCGTCGTGATCGAAGCCGAGACCGGAGAGAATACTTGCTGCCCGGGCCGGGGCGGTATGGGCGTCGATGACAAGCAGTCTTTCGTGAATATCGGCGAGTAAACTCGGGTCGGATACTGTTTCGGATTCATGCAGCAATCTCGCTCTTTCAAGATCGCCTGCCAGAACAGTTTCAATGAGTGATGCCTCACCCTCGGGTGTTTCCTGCTTTACCCGTCCCATGCTTGCACGGTTTGAGAGCTGAATGGTCCCGCCATCGGGATGAAGATCACCGGCAATGGCGGCCAGCAGAGTTGATTTTCCCGCCCCGTTTCGTCCTATCAGGCCAATCTTGCGCCCGGGATCGACGTTCAGTGACGCATTGTCGAGCAGTACGCGCCCGGCAATACGCAGGGTCAGATCGGTGATGGTCAGAAGGCTCACTGCATGTTCCCCGGCAGAATGGACGCGTTTTGATGTCATGCGGACTATCAGGAACTCCTGTTTTGCTCTAGGGGAGGGGCGTTCATCGATTTCTTTTTTGTGCAGGAGATGCCTCAATGGCCCTGGAACGTACTCTCTCGATCATCAAGCCTGACGCAACCCGTCGTAACCTGACCGGCAAGATCAATGCCGTGTTCGAAGATGCCGGTCTGCGTATTGTTGCCCAGAAGCGCATCAAGCTGACCGAAGATCAGGCCAAAGCCTTCTACGCTGTCCATGCCGAGCGTCCCTTCTATGGCAGCCTCGTTTCTTCCATGCTGTCCGAGCCGGTCGTGGTGCAGGTCCTGCAGGGTGAGAACGCCGTTGCGCGTCATCGTGAAGTCATGGGCGCTACCAACCCGGCACAGGCAGCAGAGGGCACGGTACGCAAGCTCTATGCAGAAAGCATTGAAGCCAATTCCGTACATGGGTCGGACAGCCTCGAAAACGCGAAGAACGAGATTGCTTTCTTCTTTGCCGAGACCGAAATCCTCGCCTGATACCCCATCTGTTCCGTTGCGGGTGCTTTCCGGTCTGGAGAAGCATCCGTATCATGGAACCCTGATCGTCAGCAGATGAGGCATTTGTCTTATTGCATGAATGAATCGCAAAAAGGTGGCCCTGTGCCACCTTTTTTGTTTTGCGTGCCCGGAGCTGACCGCCAGCAGATTTCTTAATCCGATATTATCATGAGTTCTCTATATCATCAGCAATGATCAATGTTGCATATTAATGCCTGGAACGATCTATCTGAAAAAGTTTATCTAGTTATCACCTGATATTATCGGCACCTATCAATGATAAATGATAAGAAAGATTATCTCGATTCGGATTCTGGCGACGAGTAAAATTGTTGGATATTGTTGTATTATTGAGAGATACAGTGAGAAAGAAAAATTATTCTTCTGGATCTGCTGGTAATCGGATTATTCCGTTCCCTGCCAAGTTGGTCAATTCTGCTGCAGATCAAATCAAACATATTGATCCCCAGATTACTGTTCTGACTGAAAGCGGTCGCGAGCTCGAGAAATTGGGCATGTCCGGGACAGAATGCTGTTATATTCTGCTGCCTGATGTGCATCAGGTGACGTTCTATTTTGCGACAGATACTGACAGGGGGGTACTGGTAAGGCTCGAAAAGGTCATTTTATCGGAACCTGACGCGGTGACCGAGATTGCCATGCCCTCAGAGGATGTCAGTACCTCCATGCAAACTGACGAGATGCGCTGGATCAAGCCTGGCAGGACACTTGCACTCGGACGTAAGTCTCCGCAGCATGTTGCTCTGCTATCATTGCAGCTAGCGCAATCCGAGAAGTAACTTGCCCTGCTCCGCCGCTATGGTGCTCGGGCTGAGCCAAGAAACAGACTCACTTTTCGCCACGGTCTGCCATCTATGGCGGCAAGCCCGCTGCCGATAAGGGTCAGTCCGGCGAGCGCATACCATCGTATTGTTTCGCCCAGAAATATTGTTCCAAGCAAGAGTGCCGTAATGGGCAGCAGAAAGGTGACGAGCGACAGATTGGTCGCCCCTGCCGTCGCCAGAAGCCTGAAATACAGGATAAAGGCGAGGGCGGTGCTCAGAAAGGCAATACCCGCGAAGGCGCCGCATATTGCCAGTGAGGGAAATGGAAGATTCCAGGGACGATCCACCATCAGCGAAAGAGGGAGCAGTGCTGCCGTACTGGCTGTCAGTTGTCCGGTAGCGATCTTGAGAGGAGGTATGCCGCGAAATCTCCGACCGTAGACACCGCCAAAACCATAACTCAGCGCAGCCAGAAGACAGGCAAGCTCCCCAAGGAGTGAACGTTGCGCACCGCCGTCAAACAAAGCTGGGCCGATCAGCACGGCGACACCGCAAAAACCCATGACAATTCCGATGATTTTGCCCCAGCGCAGTTTCTCGTCCTGGGTCAGGAAATGCGCGACTATGATGGTGAAAACCGGGGTTGTCGCATTCAGAATGGCAGCAACACCGCTGGATATTCTCGTTTCGCCAAACGCAATGGCGGAAAAGGGGATGACGTTGTTCAGGATGCCAAGCAGAAGAAGCCTTCCCCACAAGAGTGGCTCTCGCGGAAGGGAGTCATGTCTCGAGAGCAGAACGAGATTGAGCGCTATTGCTGCAAGACCTACGCGGCCCAGTACCACGGTAAAGGGAGGTATATCGGCAACCAGAATCTTGAAGAAAAAAAACGATCCACCCCAGAGCAGGGCGAGAACCAGCAGGATCGACCATTCTCTCAGTTCCATTCCTTGGTCGTGATTTCCCTGCATGATCCTGATCCTTCGTGCGTACCCGGGTTTCTGTGCCATGTCTGGCACTGCTTTGCATACAGGGAGGGAAGGATGAGGTGTAAATCCGAGTGGAAGGTACCCAGATTGTGTTGCAGGTTGTGATGATGCGATCTGAACCGGTTTCCCTCAGTTCTCTCGGTCCACGTATTGTCGTCATGGGCCCGAGCAACAGCGGTAAGTCAACGCTTTGCGTTTTTATCGGAAGAACGCGAAGTCTCCCGGTTGTGCATCTGGATCTTCTGCGTCATGAGCCAGGAAGTTTTGACAGGTTGCGCGATCTCTCGGCATTTCACGATGACCATGGCCGAGCTGTCAGGGGTCTCTCCTGGGTGATGGACGGCAACTACTCTTCCTGCCTGGATGAACGTTTGTCCCGCGCGACAGGATTGATATTGCTGGACGTGCCGACCTGACAAGCCTCTGGCGGTATATCGGGCGCTGTCAGGGAAAACGGGTTCGTCACGGAGGCTGGGCTACACAACGCGATCCTGTGCGTCTTTCCATGCTCAGACATATTATTGGACCGACACGGGCAAACAGAAAGCGTTATCGTGTTCTCTTTGAGCAATGCAGCCTTCCAAAAACTCTCCTGCCAACGCCGCATGAGCTTGCTGCTTTCTGCGGGTGTGAGGCAGATTCCGGCTCGGCCTGACAGGAGATTGTGATCTCTGGCCGTAGAGACTGATATTGCCTTGCCGGATATTGAGGCTAGCGTCCAGCCAGCATCGTTTCCTCTATTTTTTCAAGAGAGACCCCTCGTGTCTCCGGTACAAAACGCAGAACGAAAAGCATTGATCCAATGCAGAGTGCTGCAAAGAGCCACATTGAAAAGGCACCATGAAAGGCGGCATTGAGCGTTGCATTGCCTGCAAGCATCGGAAAGCTCTGCGCCACGACAAAATTCATGATCCAGTTCGAGGCAACGGCCAGACTCATGCCGATCGACCGTATCTTGTTGGGGAAGATCTCTGAGACGAGGATCCACGCAACAGGCCCCCAGGAGAGACCAAACATCACCATGTAAAGTAGCAGGCCGAAAAGGGCGAGGAGGCCTGTATCCTGCATGTAAAGCGCGGCAGAAGAGATCAGCAGCCCTGTTGTCATGCCCAGAGATCCCCACAGGATGAGGGGTTTGCGCCCTTTGCGATCGACGATCCAGGCGCCGATTACTCCGCCTGCCAGATTGGCCACCCCAATCCAGATAGTCTGGAAAAGCGCATTCTGAAGATTGCCGCTTGAAGCGCTCAACAGCATTGGCGCGTAATAGACGACGATATTGATCCCTGTGAATTGCTGCAGTCCTGCGACCATGGCGCCGATGAAAATGATCCAGCGTGCATTTCTGTCACGCAGTAATCTTATCAGTGAACGGCCTTCAGTATCGTTACCCGACATGGATGCCCTGATTTCGCGCATGAGAGACTGCGCATGAGCCTCGTTTGAAATACGGGTCAGTGTGCGCAGGGCATGATCTTCACGCCCCCGGATCATGTGCCAGCGTGGCGATTCCGGGATCAGAAAGATTGTCGCGCAGAAAATGATGCATGGGACAATTTCCGATCCGAGCATCCAGCGCCAGCCCATCTCTTCGAGCCATGTCGAGCTCGCCCGCGCTGCAATCAGGTAATTGACGACGTAAACAAGCAGTGCTCCGAGCACGATTGCAAACTGCTCCATCGAAAGTGCCCGGCCACGCATATCTTTTGGAGAAACCTCCGACATGTACATGGGTGAAACGGCTGAGGCGATGCCGACGGCCAGGCCCCCCAGGATCCGGTAAAGTACGAATTGGGTAAAATCCGGTGCCAGAGCGGCGCCGAGTGACTGGACTGAAAAGAGGATGGCGCAGATGAATAATGCCATGCGTCTCCCCAGCGTATGGGCGAGCCAGCCGGAGGCGAATGCCCCTGCGATACAGCCCAGAATGACACTCGAAACGGCCCATCCCGTTGCAGCGTCGCTGAGATGAAAATGGGCACGGATCGGCCCAATCGCACCCGATATGACGGATGTGTCATAACCGAAAAGAATGCCGCCCAGAGCCGCGACAGCACAGATGCGCAGAACATAGGGAACGTCATGACGTTCTGAAGTGACGCCAACCAGGCTGCGTACGCGATTCATGACTGATCTCCTGTCAGGGAGATTTCATGAGCAAAGGGGTAATCGCTCGGAAACAAGGATCCGGAAGGATATCCGCAGGTCAGGCTGGGGTCGTCACCGGAATGAACAAAACTGGAAAAGCGCATTATCGCACCTCGAAAATGACAAAAACGCAACATTTCGAACCTACGGAGCGGGCCGAGAAAGCGTATGCCTATTCCGATGGTTTTCCATCAAAACCTGCATGGGTCAGGGGCGGGATAGAAGACAGGATTATCCGTATGAGAGGTGAAGGCTGATGAGGTCGTATCTCTCTTCTGTTGATCTTGCTTCAAAGGATAATCGGCCATGGCAACGGCGTTGCACGGTATCTCGAGTTTTCATAGCAATCTTGTCACAGACATACGCCTTGCCCGTGAGGCCGGATTTGACGAGCTCGAAATATTCTATCCAAAGCTTGTCCGGTTTCTTCAGTGTGGGGGTTCTATCGAGGCGCTCAGGCATCGGATTGCGGATGCTGGTCTCAAGGTCGGTTATGTCAGTGCGCTCGACCATATCGAACGTCATGAAGCCAAGGCGTTCGAGCAGCTTCTTGCAGAGGCGCGCAAGATCACGAGCGAGGCCAGCCAGCTTGGCGCTGGGACGGTCATGGTTCTGCCGCGCACGGGAATAGATCATCTGCCGCAAGAGCAGATCATGGATATCATGACACGCAACATAGAAGCGATTGCGGCGATCGGGCGGGAATATGGTATTCGGTATATGATCGAGTTGCCTGCTTTCACCGCTTTCCGCAGCCTCGCCCAGGCCAGGGAAATTTTTGCCCGTGTTGGTGCTGAAAATATCGGTGTTGTGGTTGATTTCTGGCATTTCTACGCCTCAGGCGCGACTCCCGAAGATGTTGCGACCTTTGATCCACGCCGTATTTTTGGTGTGCATTTCTGCGATGGGCGTCGACCTCATGCCGGTGAAGCGTGGGATGAGGAAGTATTACGCGCATGCAGGCCGGGCGAAGGGGAAATTGATCTGGCAGCCTGGTCTGAAGCCGTACATCGCAGCGGATATGCCGGCAGCTGGTCAATCGAGCTGATAAGTCCGGCCTTGTGGGAAGCCGACCCACAGGAGCTGCTCCCCGACTTGCAGCGCCTGCTGCGCGGTTATGCTCATGGCCCGGTCGGAAAAGGGCGAGCGGCGCCGAAGTAAAACCGCTGATGTTGCAAGCGCTCTGTTCTGGTCTTTCTGGAATTGATGGTGGCTTGCGACAGGGCGTGTCGGATCTGGTTTCTTTTCTTTCGAAATGCTACCAGCGCGGGATCGGGATTATTACGTAGAGAGAAAAATGCAGGAAGACCAGAACTCGGGGGAGCCGATCTCTCAGGTGACGCTCCCAGTGGCCGCACATCGTGTAGCTGTTCTGATTCCCTGCTATAATGAGGAAGTGACGATAGGTAGCGTGGTACGTGAGATGCGTGCCGCTCTGCCTGAAGCAGCGATCTATGTGTATGACAACAACTCGTCAGACCAGACGATCACGTGTGCCAGAGCGGCAGGGGCCATCACGCGTCGGGAAAAGCTCCAGGGCAAGGGACACGTGATCAGGCGCATGTTCGCCGATATCGAAGCCGATTTCTACGTCCTGATCGATGGTGACGGGACTTATGAAGCCGCAGCAGCGCCCGCCATGGTACGTCTCGCTTACGAAAACGCTCATGATACTGTCATGGGTGTGCGTGTGCATGAACAGGCCGCTGCCTATCGGGCAGGGCACGTTCTGGGTAACAAGGTATTGACGGGGCTGGTCGTGAGCCTGTTCGGACGTGGCCAGTCGGACATGCTTTCGGGGTATCGCGTTTTCAGTCGCCGTTTCGTCAAATCCTTTCCTGCGCTCTCCTCCGGTTTCGAGACCGAGACAGAATTTACGGTCCACGCCCTTCAGCTCAACATGTCCATGGGAGAGGTCTCAACCCGCTATGTCGAGCGCCCGGAAGGATCGTTTTCGAAGTTGAATACCTATCGTGATGGCTTCAAGATTCTGGGTACGATCATCAATCTGCTCAAGCAGGAACGGCCTTTCCTTTTCTTTGGCTTCATTGGAGGCTGTCTGGCTGTTCTGGGTGGATTGATCGGGCTTCGTTCCATTCTCGATTTCATCGAGACGCATACTGTACCCCATCTTCCCTCCGCAGTACTGGCAACCGGGCTTGAAATCCTGGCCGCCCTGTCGCTGGTTTGCGGCGTGATCCTGAACAGCGTTGCGCTGGGTCGACAGGAGATCAAGCGTCTGGCCTATCTTGGTCTTCAGGCACCGCCACGTATTGATGTCTGAGCCCCGGCTGATTTCTGACATGCCTTGGTCTGGTCAGAACGAGCGGCTCTTTTCGTATTCTTCAGTCAGAGGTCTTCACCCTTGCTGCGTCATCTCAAAACTGACCTGCCTGCTCCACCAGCGTTGATCTACGGTTTTTTCGCGGCTCTCATGGCGATGGTTTGTGTATTACTCACACCTCCGGGGCAGACACCGGACGAGCGCAACCATCTTGCAAGGGTCACCCAGATTTCCCAGGGTGGCTTCATCGGATTGAAGAATGGCCCCAAAGATGCAGGGGGCTATCTCTCGAATAATTTTCCCGCAGAATCCGAATTGCTGAATTCGCTGCGTTTCAATGCTCAGGCCAAGGTGCCGATGAACGAGCTTCTGACTCTTTCGGAGCGGCACTGGTCCGGCGAGAAAAGCTGGGCCTCCTTTCCCAATACGGTCATCTACGCGCCAATCACCTACCTGCCAGGTGCCATGACCAGCTTCGTTGCACGGCATGGCAAGGCGACGATTATCCAGACCAGCTATGCCATTCGCGCAGTCAATGCCTTCTGCACGGTACTGCTCTGTGCTGTGGGCGTCGCCATTGCTCGACGGGGCATGTTGTTTCTCGCCGTTATTGCCAGCCTGCCCATGGTAATGGCCGTCGGGGCTTCCTGCTCCCAGGATGGTGTCCTGATTGGTCTGGCTATTGTAACGGCTGCGCTTTTATCGCGGCGGGATGAGCAGGACCCGGGGTCAACACGGTTCTGGATTGGTATTGCGCTTCTTTTTGCTGTCCTGACGGTCAGTAAGCCGCCACTGCTTCTTTGCAGTCTCGTGCCTCTCGGCCTGGATCTGCGGGGGAGAAAATGGCTGCGTTTTCTGCCATTTGGTCTCAGTCTTGTCGCCTTCCTGTTCTGGCAGAAAATCGGCCTCAACCCGACCAAGATCCAGTTTCTCGATGGTATGGGGGTATCAGATGGCGGCCAGGTCCACTGGGTTGTGACTCATCCGTTTGCTCTACCAGCCTTGGCTTACCATTCTCTAGTAGCGAATCTAGGTCATAATATTCATGAATTCATTGGTGTTCTGGGATGGCTTGACACCATATTCCCCCGATGGTTCTACCGTGTTGCCTATGCCGCAATCGCAGCCTCTATCGGGTTCTGCTTTTACCCTGCGCTGCGACACAAGGAACTGCGTCAGACTTCGACGGGGGTAGTGGTGACGATTGTGGCGGTGCTTCTCTCGGTCGGCGCCGTTTTTTTCTCGCTCTACGTCATCTGGACCCCGGTAGGTGCACCTGTGATTGATGGCGTCCAGGGGCGGTATTTTCTGCCGATTGCTCCGTTTCTTGCGCTTGTTTTTCCCAGAGTTCGTCATGGGGGGCGGGTTGATTCATCGCTCTGGGTTCATCAGGGAGCGATGCTGGTATTCAGCCTCTTTCTCGCGCTTGATACGGTAACGCTCACCTGTGTTCTGGCTTCGCGTTACTGGCTGGCCAGCTGAAACCGACAGAAGCGGTCAGAAAAACCCGGCGCAGATGCCGGGTTTTTGCCTTCAGCGACGGCTCAGATAGTCAGACAATGCAGCAGGATAGAGAACATGCTCCTGCTGCAGCACACGGGCAGCGAGGCTTTGTGCTGTATCGTCAGCAAGCACTTTGACCCTGGCCTGTCTGAGGATGGGTCCCTCATCGACGCCATCTGTTACCAGATGCACTGTGCAGCCATGTTCGGTATCACCGGCGGCAAGCGCGCGCGCATGGGTATCAAGGCCCGGATAGGCAGGAAGCAGGCTCGGGTGGATATTGAGCATTTTTCCGTGCCACCGCCCGACAAGATAGGGCGTCAGCACGCGCATATAGCCTGCAAGACAGATGATCTCGACACCTGCCTGCACGAGCGCGGCATCGACTGCCCTTTCATGACTCTCCCGGTCTTTCGGAAACTTCCGGTGGTCGATGGCCATGACATCCAGCCCCGCAGCACGTGCCGTTTCCAGGCCCGGTGCGTCGGGATTGTTGCTGAGTACCAGAGCGATGCGTGCCGGATAATCCGGCTGGGCGCAGGCCTCTATCAGGGCGTTCATGTTACTGCCACGCCCGCTGATGAGAATGGCGATAGGCGTCTTGGTCATAGAGAAAAATCGACCGTGCCGCACAGGGCATAGCGTGGGCCGTTGGCCGTGATTTCACCGATGCGATACCCTTGTTCACCACGCTCGGCGAGCAAAGCCAGAACCCTGTCGGGTTCGGGGGTGACCAGAACCATACCGATGCCGCAATTGAAAACCTTGAGCATTTCGTCATGAGCGACATTGCCGGTCCTGGCCAGCCAGCGGAACACAGGGGGCACCGGCCAGCTATCGGCTTCTATCTGTACACCAAGGCCTTCGGGTAGAACGCGTGGCAGATTTCCCGGCAGGCCACCGCCCGTGATATGAGCGCAGCCATGCAGCAAACCCTGCTTGTGCAGGGCCATAACCGTACGGACGTAAAGCGCAGTCGGGCGCAGAAGCGCCTCGGCCAGCGTGCTGCCGGGCTCAAACGGGGCTTCGCTGTTCCAGTCGAGCCCGCTCATGGCCTTGATGCTCCGCACCAGCGAATAGCCATTGGAATGGACACCCGTCGAGGGAGGGCAATCAGGACATCGCCTTCAGCAATGCCAGCAGGGAGAAGCGCCGTACGTTCTGCCGCGCCGACACTGAAGCCGGCCAGATCATAGTGTCCTGGCCCGTACATGCCGGGCATCTCTGCCGTTTCGCCACCGACGAGGGCACAATCCGTTTCACGGCAAGCCTGTGCAATACCGCGTACGACGCGTGAGGCATCATCAACTGCAAGTTTGCCGGTTGCGAGATAGTCAAGGAAGAACAGGGGCTGGGCTCCCTGTACGACCAGATCATTCACGCACATGGCCACGAGATCGATGCCGACCGTGTCATGCTGCCCGCTTTCAATGGCTACCATCAGCTTCGTGCCGACGCCATCGGTGCAGCTGACAAGAATAGGATCGTTGAAACCAGCCGCTTTGAGATCGAACAGGGCCCCGAAGCCGCCAAGGCACCCATGGTACCGGGACGGTCGGTTGATTTCGCGGCGGGCTTGATCGCCTCGACCAGAGCATCTCCGGCTTCGATGTCGACACCGGACTCGCGATAGCTCGCTGAAGGAGAGATTGGGTCGGTCATGCTGTCGCCTCGCTCGATAAACCTGGCCGGTTGCGTTAGTATTGGCCCTTACTACTGGAGCCGACCCGGCTCGGAAAGGACCGGAACGGTTATTGGATGGACAAAGACGCAGGAAATGAGGGTTTGACGCCTGTGAATCCGGCCGGGCAACTGGCGCTGGCGCTGCGTCCGCCTGCGAGTATGGCTGCCCGCGATTTTGTTCCGGCGCCGTCCAACGCGCAGGCCAGGCGCTGGCTCAACCAGACAGGCTGGCCGGACAGACGGCTCATGCTCTGTGGAGACGACAGTTGTGGCAAATCCCATCTGCTGCATGTCTGGGCCTTGCGGCGCGGGACGAGTGTTATTGATGCTGTCAGTTTCGACCGGGCTGATCTGGTAAAGCTTGTCGAGACGCCTCCGGCAGCACTGGCCATTGATCACATCGATCGTGTGACATCCGAAAGGGCCTTGCTTCACCTGCTCAATCTGGCACGTGAGCACCGTACGACGCTGTTGATGGCTTCGCGTGTTTCACCCATGCGTATGCCGATGATCCTGCCTGATCTCGCAAGCCGGTTGAGGGCGATCACGCTTGTGCCCATTGCCTCTCCTGAGGATTCGCTGCGTTTTACCCTGCTGCTGCGTCTGATTGCCGAGAGGCAGATGATCGTCTCAAAACCGATTCTCGACTGGCTTCTGAAAAACCTGCCGCGTACTGGTGACGCCATTGTAGCGGCAGTGGATCGTCTTGATCGGGCTGGTCTCGCCCATGGTCGCCCCCTGACCCGTTCCCTGGCCAGGGAAGTCCTGAGCGGATTGCTCGATGAAGAGGACGAAAAACCTCTGTGGTAGCGTCATCATTTATGATGATTGGGTTAAGGGGGTTTGACGTATAGCCGGCCCAGGGGCGATGCTGTGTTGATCAATTGGACAAAAACAGGGAACGCATCGCGTGACGTCGTCTTCGGAAAAGGATTCAAAGGCTGCTACTAACCGGGTGGCCCGTACAGCCGGAAGCAGGCGTTCGAGAGCAGCACGACCCGCTCGGGCCGTCGCGCGCATTCCTGATCCGGGAATCGTGACATCGCCTGCACGTTTTATCAATCGCGAGCTCTCTTGGCTGGATTTCAACCAGCGTGTGATCGAGGAGGCGGAAAACAGACGCCATCCCTTGCTTGAACGGTTGCGCTTTCTCTCCATCAGCGCCAGCAATCTCGACGAATTCTATTCTGT
Source organism: Asaia prunellae JCM 25354 (assembly GCF_000613885.1). Lineage (GTDB taxonomy): Bacteria > Pseudomonadota > Alphaproteobacteria > Acetobacterales > Acetobacteraceae > Asaia > Asaia prunellae. The sequence continues at coordinate 52,553 of NZ_BAJV01000009.1, forward strand.
GAGAGTGGCCGGTCTGGTAGGGCAGGTGCGTGAGGGACTCGTTGCTCCCTCGGCGGATGGCCTGCCTCCTGCACGACAGCTGTCCAGTGTACGCCGTAGTGCCGCAAAGCTCTTTGCTGCTCAGCAGAGAATCTGGCGTCTTTTGCGTGGAGAGCTGGCCCAGGCGGGTATTCGTCTCTGTACACGCGATGAATTGACCGAGGCTGAGCGTGAAGCCATCGCAGCCAAGTTCGAGGAAGAGATCTATCCGGTTCTGACGCCCCTGGCGATCGATCCGTCTCATCCCATGCCATTCATTCCCAACCTTGGTATGGCGCTGGCTCTGAGGCTGAATGATCCGTCAGTACCGGGTTTCTCGATGGACGCCCTTATTCTTCTGCCTCAGCAGATCGATCGTTTCATCCGGTTGCCGGCGCCCCACAAGGAAGAGCCAGATATTCGCCCCGATGTGCGTTTCGTGCTGCTTGAGGATGTGATCCGCCTCCATATCACACGGCTGTTTCCGGGAATGGAAATTGCCGAAGGCGGGGTATTGCGGATCATTCGTGATTCCGATGTGGAATTCGAAGATGAGGCGGAAGATCTGGTTCTCTCCTATGAAACGGCCCTCAAACAGCGTCGTCGCGGAGTTGGAATCCATCTTGCGCTCGATGCCTCCATTCCGGAAGGAATGGGCAGGGAGTTTGCCGAAGAGCTGGATGTTGCCAGGGATGATGTGATTGTCCAGACCGATATCATCGGTGTGGTCGATCTCAAGCAGATGATTGTCTCGGATCGTCCCGATCTGCTGTTCAGGCCTTACACGCCACGTTTCCCCGAGCGTATCCGCGATTATGACGGCGATTGTTTTGCTGCCATTCGTGCCAAGGATATCGTGGTCCACCATCCGTTCGAGAGTTTCGACGTGGTGGTGCAGTTTCTCAAGCAGGCAGCTCTCGACCCGAATGTCGTGGCCATCAAGCAGACCCTCTATCGTACCTCCCGCGACAGCCCGATTGTGCGTGCCCTGATCGAGGCAGCAGAGCTGGGCAAGTCGGTAACGGCCATGGTCGAGCTGCGCGCGCGTTTTGACGAGGAGGCGAATATCCGTCTCGCCCGCTCGCTGGAATCTGCGGGCGTGCAGGTTGTGTTTGGTTTCACCCATCTCAAGACCCACGCCAAGCTGAGTCTTGTGGTGCGTCGTGAGGCAGGTGGCTTGCGCTCATATGCCCATTTCGGAACCGGAAATTACCATCCGATCACGGCGCGTATCTATACTGACCTGTCGTTTTTCACCTGTGATCCGCAGCTTGCCGGTGATTCGGCGCGGCTGTTCAATTACATGACGGGTTACGCGACGCCTGTGGATATGGAAGCGCTTGCTTTTGCGCCGATCACGCTCCGTGATACGCTGATGGATCTGATCGATGGTGAAATCGATCATGCCAAGCAGGGCGCCCGGCCAAGATCTGGCTCAAGATGAACAGTCTGGTCGATCCATCGCTGATCGATGCGCTCTACCGTGCATCGCGGGCCGGGGTGAAGATCGTGGCGATCGTCAGGGGGATCTGCTGCCTGCGTCCCGGCGTGCCTGGTCTGTCAGAAAATATCGAAATACGCTCGATTGTTGGCCGTTTTCTGGAACATGCGCGTGTCTTTGCTTTTGGTAACGGACATCGCATGCCTTCGCACAAGGCGAAGGTCTTTATCTCCTCGGCTGACTGGATGGGACGTAACATGGATCGCCGCGTGGAGGCCATGGTGCCGATTTTCAATCCGACCGTACATGCCCAGATCCTCGGGCAGATCATGACCATGGATCTGCGTGATACGCTCCAGAGCTGGGTACTCTCTGCCAAGGGGGATTGGCATCGTGTATCTCCGGGGGCTAATCCCTTCTCGGCGCATGACTATTTCATGCATAATCCTTCGCTTTCCGGGCGTGGTTCGGCGGCCAGGGAAAAACCGCAGGACAAGGATGCCGGCCGTCGTGAGCGGCCCCAGCGCATCCGCGAAGATTGAGAAAGAGGGAAGTAGTGACCGGTTCTGACGCCTCCCAAGGCCATCATCGCGCAGCTATCGTCGATCTCGGGTCGAATTCTGTTCGCCTGGTTGTATTTGAAGGCGTTACACGCAATCCCATCCCGATTTTCAACGAAAAGGCTACGCTGCGTCTGGGGCGTGGCCTTGAGCAGACAGGACGCCTCAATGAGGACGGACTTCGTCTGTCCCGGGATGTCATGAGCCGTTTCAATGCTATCGCTTGTGCCATGAATGCCCATCCCTTTGAGGTGCTGGCAACGGCAGCCGTGCGGGATGCCAGTAATGGTCATGAATTTGTCGAGACCCTGCATGAATGCATGCCCGGCGTTCCGATACGCATTCTTTCAGGTGAAGAAGAAGCCGACTACGCCGCAACCGGCGTACTCTGCGGGCTGCCTGATGCAGATGGCGTCGTGGCCGATATCGGTGGCGGTTCGCTCGAACTGATCCGTGTTGCGGGCGGTCGTCATCACGAGGCCTGCACCAAGCCTCTTGGCGTTATTCGCCTGTCAGATCGTTCTGGTGGAGATCTGAAGCGTGCGAGAGAGGTTGTCGAAGCGGATCTGGATGATGTCTCGTGGCTTCCCGTATTGAAGGGGAAGCCGCTTTATCTGGTGGGTGGCGCCTTCCGTGCCCTGGCCCGATTGCAGATTGCCCGTACCCATTATCCGCTGAACATCGTTCATCTGTACACGCTTGGTGCTGATGAAGCACGCGAGATGGTAACATGGCTGATTGATACGCCACGCAAGATCCTTGAAAAAATGCCGGGCTTCCCGCGCAAGCGACTGGATGATGTGCCTTTTTCAGCAACGGTTCTGCGGCGCCTGATGCGCATTGTTCAGCCTTCACAGATTGTGTTCAGTGTCGATGGGCTGCGCGAAGGCTGGTATATGCGTAATGTCGGCCAGGCCGTCGCTGCGCTTGATCCCTGCCGTGCACTTGCTGATGAGGCGTCCCAGCGCCTCAGCCGCAGTATGGAACTGCCCGACGATCTCGTGCGCTGGACGGCCCCGCTTTTCCAGCATGAAACGCCCTCGGAAACGGCCCTGCGGGATATGGCCTGTCGTATGTCGGATATCGGGTCATTCGATCATCCGGAATACAGGGCGTCACAGACCTATCTGCGTGTCATGCGTATGCATGGTGTGGGTTTCGATCATCAGGCGCGGGCTTTTGTCGCACTGACCCTGGCTGTACGCTATGAGGCCGACCCGACCGATACGTTGATGGATGTCTCGCGGCGGCTACTTGCACCAGATGACTGTGATCGCGCTGTTCAGCTCGGTTTTGCATTGCGTCTCGCCTACACGATCTGTGGAGGCACGGCGGCCCTTCTCAAGAATACGTCTCTCTCAGTCGAAGAGGGCACGCTTTGGCTAAGTCACGATTCCCGAAGCAGCTTCGCGGCCGGAGGTGGCGTGAAACGTCGCCTTGACCGCCTTGCCCAAAGCATGATGCTCGTTGCACAGACACGTTCATGCTGACCCGCTGGAAATGGGCTGCACTGGCAGCCGTCATGGCAGGGGCTCTGTCCCATGCTCAGGCGGGAACTGTCATTCACAAGGATCATGATCCGGATATCCTGTGGAAGATCGTGCATCAGAAATGCGCTCAGGGCACAAGACCCTGTACCGTATATGACAGCACGCATCGTATTGCCTTGCTGCATTCGATCGAGGGACGGGGGCAGTATCTGCTGATCCCGACAGACAAGCTGGCCGGAATGGAAAGTCCGGCGCTGCTTGTCCCCGGTCAGCCAAACTATTTTGCCGAAGCATGGAAATATCGTGACCGGGTTGCTGCTTCTTATGGCACGCCCATTCCGGAGAAAATGCTGTCTCTTGCAATCAACTCCTCCAAGGGACGTTCCCAGAATCAGCTTCATATCCATCTTGACTGCCTGGCGCCCCATGTGCGGGAGATACTGGACCGTTATAATTCCCGTATAGGTCCGAGCTGGTCTGTTCTGCCGGAAACGATAGAGGGACATCATTACAGAGCCCTTTATCTAGCTACACTGAATGCATCGCCCTTTCTTGTTCTGGCGTCTTCACTTGCCGATCCTGAAAGCGAGATGGGCAATCACACCCTTGTTCTGGCACCGCTCGGTTCAGGTTATGCGCTTCTTGACGACAGGGCACAGGACGTGGATCGGGCGTCAGGCGAGGAATTGCAGGATCATGCCTGTCACGCCGTGAAGAGTGATGTGTCATTCGAGGCGAAAGACAAAGCGGCGAAATAGTCGCCTTTGCCACATGTGACGGAACAGTACCGGCTTTTTACGACACTCAGATCGCCAGGTCGGACCGGACACTGTGTCAGGACAGCCTGTGTACCTGATATGCGCTGATGTCACCTTCGCAGGTGTGGCTTGCGAAGGTGACTGATTGCCATCAGTCGATGGTCTTCAGGATCCGGGCGATGGTTTCGAAAATCCGGTCGATCTCGTTTTTCTCGATAATGAGTGGTGGCGAGATGGCAATGATATCGCCCGTATAGCGAAGCAACAGACCTTCATGGAAGGCCCGTTCAAATACTTCATAGGCGCGTGTGGTCGTGGCATTGCGTGGTGCGAGCTCGATACCGGCAACCAGCCCCTCATTACGGATATCGACAACATGGGGCGCTCCACGCAGGGAGTGGGCGGCTTCTTCAAAATAGGGTGAGAGTGCTGCGGCTCGCTCGAAAAGATGCTCTTCGGCATAGGTGTCGAGTGTGGCAATCGCAGCGGCGCATGCGACAGGATGGGCTGTATAGGTATAACCGTGCGGCAGATCGATGGCTTCGCGCGGGCCCTGCATGAAGGCTTCAAAAATTTCGTCCGAGACGATATTTGCTCCCATGGGAATGGTGCCGTTGGTAATGCCTTTGGCCACCGTCATGATATCGGGTACGACGCCATATTTCTCGGCAGCAAAAGAGGCCCCGAGGCGGCCAAAGCCGGTGATCACCTCATCGAAGATCAGCACAATACCATGCTTGGTGCAGATTTCGCGCAGGCGCTTCAGATAACCCTTCGGGGCAGGCAGAACGCCTGTCGATCCGGCCATGGGTTCAACGATGACGGCAGCGATATTCGAGGCATCATGAAGTGCCACGATGCGTTCCAGATCGTCTGCCAGTTCTGCACCATGTTCGGGAAGGCCGCGCGAGAAGGCATTGCGACGCAGATCGAGCGTGTGCGGAAGATGGTCGACACCTGTCAGAAGGGAGCCATAAAGTTTGCGGTTTCCTGAAATGCCCCCGACGGAAATGCCGCCAAACCCGACGCCGTGATAGGCGCGCTCACGTCCGATAAGACGTGTACGCGTCCCTTCACCACGCAGCCGGTGATAGGCGAGGGCGATCTTGAGTGCGGTGTCGCCGGCTTCTGAACCGGAATTGCAGAAAAAGACGTGGTTCAGCGGATTCGGCGCCAGACGGGCGATGCGATCTGCCGCCTCGAAAGCGAGGGGGTGCGCCATCTGGAAGGCTGGTGCAAAATCGAGAGTTGCCACGGTCTTCTGAACGGCCTCTACAATGCGAGGCTGGCCGTGCCCTGCATTGACGCACCACAGCCCGGCGCAACCATCAAGCACTTCACGACCTTTATCATCGCGATAATACATGCCTTTGGCGGAAACGAGCAGGCGAGGAGAATCGCGAAACTGGCGATTGGCTGTAAAAGGAAGCCAGAGGGCGTCGTGATTGCTATCGGTATTATGGAGGGTCATGACCTTTTCCCTGGCTCCTGCTCAGATATCTCTGAGTGAACTCGTGGCATGAAGGGCACGATCTGCAAAGTAAGAAGAAATTGCGCAGGCTTTAATTATTCTGGAGGCATGATGGCATCGCCACGTACCGCTTTACTCTCATTGGCTGTCGGTGCATTTGCCATCGGCACGACCGAATTTACACCCATGGGCTTGCTGCCGGTCATCGCTCAAGATCTTCATGTGACTGTGCCCAAGGCAGGCGGCCTGGTCAGCGCCTATGCCTTTGGCGTCATGATTGGTGCGCCGGTCATGACATTGTTGCTTGGGATTCTCTCGCGCAAGGTAGCCCTGATCGGCCTCATGGTACTATATATTATTGGCAACCTCGGCGCCGGGTTCAGTCACAGCTATGCATTGCTCATGTTCTGGCGTGTGGTGACAAGTCTGTCGCATGGAGCATTTTTCGGCCTTGGTGCTGTCGAGGCATCAAGTGTTGTTTCGCCTGAGAAACGGGCTTCTGCCGTGGCGTCAATGTTTCTGGGACTTACCATAGCCAATATCTTCGGTGTCCCCGCGGCGACCTGGCTAGGTGTGACGATAGGATGGCGTGCTGCCTTTCTGGTTACCGCGTTGCTCGGTGCGGTTGCCGTTCTTGCATTGAGCCTGGCATTGCCTCAAGAGGCAGAAGTGCAAGGCCGGATCTTATTGGTGAACTACAGGTGCTTCTGGGGGGAGAAGTGTTGCTCGCCCTGACAGTCACAACACTCGGTGCTGGCATCATGTTTGTGCTGTACACCTATATAGCCCCTTTTCTGCATAGCATTACGCAGGCGAGTGACGCGCTTGTGACACTGGCACTCATGACGATCGGGGTCGGATTCAGTATCGGTGCAGCGCTGGGAGGACGTCTTGCGGATCGATCGACCCGCTTTGCGCTGCTTCTGGTATTGCCTGTTCTGGGCGGGATGATGCTTGTCTATCCCGTACTGGCACAATCAGCCTATGGCGCCATAGGGGGAATTCTGGTCTGGAGTGCAGCCTCTTTTGCAATTATGCCCGCCCTGCAGATGCGTACCATGCAGGCAGCACGTCGGGCACCCGCCCTGGCCTCATCGGTCAATATCGGGGCATTCAATCTTGGCAATGCGCTGGGAGCCTGGCTTGGGGGCGCGGTACTGTCCCATGGTTTTGGCTATGATGCCGTTTCCATGAGTGGTACGGCGCTGGCCCTGATTGCCTTTCTGATTGTCCTGTTCCACAGGCGATCCTCAGCCGCCTGAAGCGGGTAATGCATCAAGCTGCCTGTCAGCAATCAGCAGGGTCTGCAGCAGGACATTGGCCCCTGCTGCAATGTCCTCCCGGGTTGCAGATTCGCTCTCGTTATGACTGATGCCATCTGCGCAGGGAACAAAGATCATGGTGGCGGGTACGATGCGCGCCAGATAGGCGGCATCATGTCCCGCACCGGAGGTGATTTCACGTGATGGCAGGTGCAGGCTGCGGGCAGCGAAAGAAACCGCATCAATCAGGCGCTGATCGAAATGGACTGCAGGAGAATCCCAGATTTCCCGGATGCCAATGCTGACGCCGTATTCACGTGACAGGACACCGGCGCGTTCGCGGAAACTGTTTTCCATCGCGATAACAACATCATCACTCGGGTCGCGCAGATCGACACTGAAACTGACCTCGCCCGGGACGGTGTTGCGGCTGTTCGGCCTGACGGACACCATTCCGACTGTACCAACAGCATGAGGCGGACGATTGAGTGCGATCTCCTGTATGCTTGCCATAAGTCGAGCCGCCGCCTGCAACGCGTCAGAACGCATTGACATGGGGGTGGTGCCTGCATGGGACTCACGCCCTGTGACGGTTACCTCATACCAGCGCATTCCCTGAACTCCGGTCACGACACCGATTGTGCAATTCTCGGCTTCGAGCACTGGTCCCTGTTCGATATGAAGTTCCAGATAGGCAGCGAGGGGATGCACGCCACAGGGTTGGGTTCCTGCGGCATCGATCGCAGCGAGGGCCGTCTCAAAACGGACGCCGTTGTTATCAGTCCGGCTCAGTGCGTAATCCGGGGTGAAGATACCAGCAAACACCCCTGAACTCAGCATTGCAGGCGCAAAACGTGTCCCTTCCTCGTTGGTCCAGTTGACCACCTCAACGGGGTGTCTCAGGCGAGTTCCGGTTTCTTTCAGCAGACGCAGAACGGAAATCCCGGCGAGTACCCCGATGATACCGTCAAATTTGCCGCCGGTCGGCTGGGTATCGAGATGGCTGCCTATGGCAATTGGAGCAAGACCTGCTTCTTCACCTTCGATACGGGCGAACTGGTTGCCCATCGTATCTGTCGTCAGTGTTGCGCCGAGGGAGCTGCAGGAGCTGCGAAACCACTCCCGTACCTGATGATCCTCGGCACTCAGGGCCAGTCGGCAGATACCACCTTTCCCGGTTGCGCCAAATCGCGCTGTTTCCATGACATCCTGCCACAGTGCTTCCGGATCGATAGTGTTGTTGCCGATAAGGGGATGAGCCTGATCTGTCATGTCATGATCCTTCGTCCAATTGCCTGTTGCGGTCTCAATGTAACGAAACCTGCAGAGACCAAACGTTGTGCGATGTTGATTCCGCCTGATCGGACCATGCGTGACAGGAAACCCCTTGTCTCTCTGGTTTGGACAGATACATCGTCACTATTGGGCGAGGAGAGTTCATTGATGACGGGTATGTGAGAGAAATCCTGATCCCGTCTGGGTATGCTGAAGGCCTGTCAGGCCAGGATCAGGAGCCGACAGAGCGCAAGGTGAGTGACAGGATGGTTTCGGCTGCTGCGTCGAAATCCTCTTCTTCAAGAGCCTCCTTGCCCAGAATTGCCGTGATCTGAGGCTGCATGTCGGCGTACCATTGTGTCATTGCCCAGAGGCAGAACAGGAAGTGGCCTGGTTCACTTTTCGGAATCTCGCCCCGGTCCATCCAGATCTCGAATGTCTTGTGAAGAGGCATTATTGCCTCGCGCAGGGTGGTGGCGAGATAATTGCCAAGATAGCGCGCTCCCCCCAGGATCTCATGAGCGAACAGGCGGGAGGCATGAGGATTGGCTCGCGAAAAAGCCAGTTTCGAGACCACATAGCCGCGTAATGCGGTGGAGGCCGACGAATCTGTCCGCAGCCATGTCTGGCAGTCATTGAGCCATTCCTGCACAGTCTGGCGCAGCACTTCCTGATACAGGATTTCCTTGTTCGAGAAGTAGTAATGGATGTTGGCTTTCGGTATGCCAGCCTCGCGTGCAACAGCGGCAATGCTTGCACCGCTAAAGCCGTGTTCGGAGAAAATTCTCTGTGCGGCTTCCAGAATGGTGACAACGGCTATTTCCCGGGGGACTCCCAAAACCAACTCCTGTCCATGATAATTCAGTTATTTAAAATAGTCTGTTATTCATATCAGTTCAACTAGTTGCAATGATATTCGGTCTGGTATTCTCGGTTGACGTACTACACTTATTTGCGATAATTTGATTTGAAATTCATTTTGATAAAATAATATTTCGCTTCATTAAAAAAATATTTTGTGGATGCAGCTGCGTATTGCTCTGATTTTATTATTGTTTTTCTTGTGCCTGGAAAGGTTATCTTGCTCTTGTCCTGTAATCGTACAGCTGTGAAGATGATTCTGAAAAGATTGTCAGGCAGGAGTTGGTCATCACGTGAGTGGCAAGACAGTTAGATCATACCGTTACCGGAACATCACGCGACCAGTTGCTCGTGCAGGATTACTCCTGTCAGCAGGATTGCTGTTCGCAGGTGCCTTTCCGACAGTGGTTCATGCAATGCCAGTGAATGTTGGCGATGCCATGACGGCAGCGACCGCCTATCACGACCATGGCGAGTATGAGCGCGATTTCACCTCGGTTATTCAGGAAGCTTCTGCCTGGGTGAGATTGCGTGCTGCTCATGTGAGCAAGCCGGCTCTTGTTCTCGATATTGACGAGACCTCGCTGTCGAACTGGCCTGAGATGGCTGCCAATCATTTCGCCTATTTCCGGGATGGTCGTTGTGACAGCTTGCCGGAAGGTCCATGCGGTGTTGAAGCGTGGGAGCAGAGTGCCAGGGCCAAAGCCTTCCCGGCTACCCTGGCGCTCTATACCCAGGCCCAAGAGCATGATGTGGCCGTGTTTTTCATAACCGGGCGCCGTGAGCGCGAGCGTGAGGAAACGGCGCGTAATCTGGAAGAAGCAGGATATCATAACTGGGCCGGACTTGTTCTGCGTGAGGACGGCAGTCACACCCCTTCCGCTTCGGAGTACAAGAGCGCAGCGCGTCGCGCGATCGAGCAGAAAGGGTATCACATCATTGCCAATATCGGAGATCAGCTTTCCGATCTGGCTGGTGGACATGCGGAACGCGGCTTTCTTCTCCCCAACCCTTTCTACCGGATACCGTGACGATGCAGACTGACGCGCTTCGAAGCCTTGCCTGCCAGGTTCATGACGATCTTGAGAAGATCGCCTATGCTTCCGGCCCGTGGATCTCTTCTGTTGTCACCCATCATGGCGAACCGGTTTTGGATGTCGCTGTAATCGGCAGCGGGCAGGGAGGGTTGGCCACCTGTTTCGCACTGCGTCGGATAGGGGTGCATAACGTCCGTGTTTTCGAGCGCACAGAGCAGGGAAAGGCAGGCCCCTGGGTAACGTTTGCCCGCATGATAACCTTGCGTACACCCAAGCATGTGACCGGTCCCGATATGGGGATTCCTTCTCTTACACCGCGCTCATGGTACGAAGCACGGTATGGCAAAGAGGCCTGGGTCTCGCTTGACAAGATTGATCGACGTGACTGGCAGGCTTATCTGGACTGGTATCGCGATACCCTGACTCTGCCTGTGACGTATGATCGGGAGCTGGTCGAGATTGTCTGGCAGGACGGGCTGCTGCATCTTGGTTTTCGTGACCGGAACGGTGAAAAATCCCATGTCTGGGCGCGTCGTATCGTGCTGGCGACCGGTATCGAGGGGAGTGGCTCATGGCACGTTCCCGAATTTATCCGTGAATCTGTTCCCGGGCATCTCTACGCGCATACGCACCAGGAAATCGATTTCGAGGCTTTGCGTGGCAAGCGGGTCGGTGTGCTTGGTGGGGGCGCTTCAGCCTTTGATAATGCGGCAACCGCCCTTGAGGCCGGAGCGGGATCGGTTTCAGTCTGCATCCGGCGCAGGACGCTCCCGCGTGTCAATCCGTATCGCTGGATGGAAAATGCCGGATTTCTTGGTCATTTTCCGTCATTGCCGGATCTGACCCGCTGGCGCTTCATGCGTCGTATTTTCGATCTCAACCAACCGCCGCCACAGGACACGTTCTGGCGATGCAGTCGTCATGACACTTTCAGCTTTCATGGTGATACGCCATGCTTGATGCCCGCAGTAATGGCAAAACCGTCAGTGTCAGAACACCTCATGGTGACATGGAGTTTGATTTTCTGATCATAGGGACGGGATTTGTGATTGATTTCGGCAAGCGGCCGGAGACAGCGTCTTTCTCGTCCAATATTGCACTCTGGCGGGATCGGTTTGAGGCTCCAGAAGGGGAGGAAAGCGCCGTGCTGGACTCTTATCCCTATCTCAGCTCGTCCAGCCAGTTCCAGCCACGTGACCCAGACCATCCTGATGCGGCGATGCTGGGTGCCATCTATAATTTCACCTTCGCGGCAACACCCAGCATGGGGCTTTCCGGCGCCTCGATCAGCGGTATGCGTTACGGTGTGGACAGGCTGGCCCGCGCCATTGCCTGCGACCTTTTTGTGCAGGATGGCGAAAAGCATCTGGAAAGCCTGTTATCCTACGATGCAGTCGAACTGGTGAGCCTTGGCAGGCAGGGTGAGGAACAGGCATGACGACCAAAGAGCAGATGGTGGCCAGAGCGGCTGCGCTGGACCTTGATATTCCGGAAGAATATCGTTCCGAAGTCATGCGTAATCTGGCGCTTATAGAGCATTATAAAGCGCTGCTACATTCGGTAGATCTGCCTGAACGGCTTGATCCGGCCTTCGAGTATCATCCTTGAAGGCGTTCGAGCTGGCCCGTAAGGTTCGGTCGGGTGAACAATCTGCCGTTTCTGTTACCGAGGCATGTCTCGAAAGAGTGGCTTCACGCGATGACGCCTTCCGGGCTGTGACGCGTCTGTTGCAAGAGAGGGCGCTTGATCAGGCACGTCGTGTCGATACGATTCTCGCCAATGGTGGTGACCCAGGTCCTCTGGCCGGCGTCCCATTCGGTATCAAGGATCTGTTCGATGTCGAGGGGGTTGTCACTACAGCGGGATCGCGTGTTCTGGCTGGCGATTCCCCGGCGACAGATGATGCCGTTCTGGTGAGGCGTCTGGTCGAAGCGGGGGCAGTACCGCTTGCCACGACCAATATGGACGAGTTCGCCTATGGGTTTGCAACCGATAACGCGCATTACGGCCTTACTCGAAACCCGCATGACACGAGTCGTCTCGCTGGCGGTTCTTCTGGCGGATCGGCTGCCGGGGTAGCAGCAGGGTATTTCCCGCTTGCGCTTGGGTCGGATACGAATGGCTCCATCCGTGTTCCGGCCTCACTCTGTGGCGTGTGGGGTTTGAGAGCAACCCAGAACCGCCTCGCGACCGGGGGGAGCTTTCCGTTTGTCGCCAGTCTCGACACGGTTGGCCCGTTTGCCTCCTGTGCGACCGACATGCGTATCGTCATGGAAGTGTTGACCGGCGAGGCACTGGCGCCTGTCGATACTGCCGATCTGAGGCTTGCTCGTCTTGGAGGGTGGTTCGCGACGGATCTGTCTCCGGAAATGGCGATGGCTCTCGATCGCTTCTCTACGGCTCTCGACATTCGGCGGGAAATCCTGTTGCCGGATGTGGGGGCGGTGCGGGCGGCAGCTTTCGTGATCAGCGCCTCGGAAGGGGGATGTCTTCATCTCGATCGGCTGCGTTATCAGGCAGCCTTCTATGACCCTGCTGTGCGCGATCGCCTCATTGCCGGTGCACTTATTCCGGCACCGAGCGTTTTCAGGGCTCACAGAGTGCGTCGCTGGTTCCGGGCGCAGATGCACGCTGCTTTCGAGACTGCGGATCTGCTGGTTGCTCCTGCCGTAATTGGTGAAGCGCCTCGCAGCGACGCCCCTACGCTTGTGATCGGAGGGCAATCCGTGCCAGCAAGAGCGCATCTTGGTCTCTACACGCAGCCTCTCACCTTGGCCGGTTTTCCGGTTCTCTCCGTGCCTCTTGCCGTCAATGGCCTGCCCCTTGGTGTACAGATCATCGCTCCCCCTGGCCGTGAAGACAGGCTGGTCGCTTTTGGTGAGGCTATGGAGCGGGCGGGGCTTGCCCGTGCGTCTATTCTGGAGGATTGATGCTGTTCAGTGCACGTTCTCGCAAAGGAATGGTGACAGCCCCTCATCATCTGGCTGCCCAGGCGGGCAGGGACATCCTCAAGGCGGGGGGCAATGCCGTCGAGGCCGCTGTTGCAGTCGCGGCAACGCTGTCGGTAGTCTATCCTCACATGACGGGACTTGGTGGAGACGGGTTCTGGCTTGTCCGCAGGCCGGATGGCGTCATGATGGCAATCGATGCCTGCGGTAGACTGGCGCAGAAAGCCACACCAGAGCTGTATCATGGGCTTGATGCTGTACCGTGGCGCGGTGGCCTCGCAGCCAATACAGTGGCCGGCACTGTTGCGGGGTGGAGCCGGGCTCTGGCCTATGCAGGCGGGACGCTGCCCCTCACAACGCTTCTGGCAGATGCGATAGATCATGCCGAACAGGGCATGGTGGTGACAGAGAGTTTGGCCGGTCTTATGGCGGCGCATCTCGACGTCTTGAGCTATATGCCCAATTTCAGCGCTCTTTTCCTGCCTCAAGGTGAAATGCCGATTGCCGGGCAAATCCATCATAATCCGGCTCTGGCTCGAACTCTCAGACGCCTCGCCACGGTCGGGCTCGGTGATTTTTATCATGGCAAGCTTGCAGAGCAGATTGCAGCAGAGCTTTCCTCCTGCGGATCGCCTGTCGGTCTGGACGACCTGAATCATCACGAAGCTCTGCTTTCGACGCCACTCGAAACGCAGCTTCATCATGGCCGGTTTTTCAACGTCAATCCGCCGACACAGGGGGCGGCATCCCTGCTTATTCTTGCGCTTGCGGAAAGGCTTGGCGTGACCGGTGCTGATACGGTCGAGAATATCCATCGCTGGGTTGAAGCAACCAAGGCAGCCTTCATATGGCGTGATCGCGAAATCGCGGATCCGGCAATCATGCGTCTGGCGCCGCAGGATCTGTTATCTGACAGTTCTGCTCGATGCCATGGCGGCTGGTATCGAGCTCGGGCGCGCAGCACCCTGGCCTTATCCTGCACAACAGGGTGATACGACCTGGCTTGGTGTGATGGATGCTCAGGCTGGGCCGTCAGCATGATACAAAGCCTCTATTTTGAATTCGGTTCAGGTGTCGTGCTACCCGAAACCGGTCTCGTCTGGCAGAACCGCGGAGCAAGTTTCGATCTGGCACCAGGACGTCTGCGTAGCCTTGTCCCCGGTCGCAAACCCTTTCACACACTCAATCCGGCCATGGCCATGCTTAATGATGGCAGTCTGTTATCCTACGGTACCATGGGAGGAGAGGGGCAGCCCCAGACCCAGGCGGCTATTGTGGCAAGAAATGTCATGGCGGGTCTTGGCCTCCAGGAAGCCATCACCGCACCACGCTGGCTCCTGGGGCGGACCTGGGGCGAGACCACAACCACACTGAAAATGGAGACACGTTTTGCGCCAGAGCTTCTCGAAGGGCTGCGCAGATTGGGTCACGACGTCGAGAGCCTGACGCCTTTTGCCAATGCGATGGGTCATGCAGGTGCCATTCGGCGCTATGAAGATGGTACAATGGAAGGGGCGACCGACCCGCGTAGCGATGGCGGGGTTGCTGCGCTCTAGGCCGAATGAGGGACGACGGTATGGTACATGATTACCCGCGCGATCTGCTGGGCTATGGCGCCCATCCCCCCGAGGCCGCATGGCCCGGTCAAGCCCGTATCGCCGTGCAGTTTGTGCTGAACTACGAGGAAGGTGCCGAAAACACCATCCTTCATGGCGATGCGGGATCTGAAGCCTTCCTTTCGGAAATGGTAGGTACACGGTCCATTCAGGGCGCACGCTGCATGCAGATGGAAAGCCTTTATGAATATGGTTCGCGAGCCGGTTTCTGGCGTCTCCATCGTCTGTTTACCGGAGCGGGTCTGCCCTTGACCGTTTTTGGCGTTGCCATGGCCCTTTCACGCAATCCCGATGCCGTCGCCGCCATGAAAGATGCAGGGTGGGAAATTGCCTCTCACGGCCTGCGCTGGATCGATTATCAGGACATCCCCGAAGATGAAGAGCGCAGGCATATACGTGAGGCGATCAGACTGCATCAGGAGGTAACCGGCGAGGCCCCTCTGGCTGGTATCAGGGACGAACCAGCCCGAATACGGCCAGGCTTGTCGCACAGGAGGGGTGTTTTCTCTATGATGCGGATTCCTATGCTGACGATCTTCCCTATTATGATCGTCGCTATGGCAAGCCACAGCTTGTCGTACCCTATACGCTTGACGTGAATGACATGAAGCTGGTCGCGCTCAATGGTTTTACCGATGGCGAGCAGTTTTTCCGTTATCTGCGTGACAGCTTCGACATGCTCTATCAGGAGGGAGGACGTATGATGTCTGTCGGTCTGCATTGTCGTTTGGCCGGACGTCCTGCTCGTGCCCTGGCATTGAAGCGTTTTCTTGATCATGTGCAGGCACATCAGGATGTCTGGGTTGCGACACGTCTTGATATTGCCCGCCATTGGCTGGAGACGCACCCTGCATGATAGGCGCCGAAACCTGCGAGAATTTCGTTGCTGTCTATGGCGATCTCTATGAGCACAGTCCCTGGATCGTCGAGGCGGCCTGGCCTCAGGCACCTTTTGCCAACGCGCAGGTCATGATTGCAGCGACGTCGCGTATTATACGAGAATCTCCGCCAGAAAAGCAGAAGGCCCTGGTGAAGGCCCACCCTGAACTTGCCCGGAAATTCGGAGTTGATCCTGATCTGGGGATGCTTTCCGCTGCCGAACAGGAAGGGGCGGGGCTGGACCGTCTGACGGAGGAAGAGTTCGTATCGTTCCGTGCGCTTAATGACGCGTATCAGGCGCGTTTCGATATGCCTTTTGTGATCTGCGTGCGTCGCGCAAGCAAGGAGCGTATGCGTCAGGAGCTCGCGCGTCGGCTTTTACAGACGCCGGAAGCAGAGCTGGCGGAAGCCTCGATCAGATCGATCAGATCGCCTTGTTGCGATTGGAGGATAAAATCGCATGACCACACTCTCAACTCATGTGCTCGATACGGCAAACGGATGTCCTGCAGCTGGCATGCGCGTCGCGCTTATGCATGACGAGCGTATCCTCTTCGAGGGCAAGACTGATGGTGATGGCCGTTGTCCGGATCTGGGAAAAATCGGCGTCATGGCTGGCGTCTATAAGTTATGTTTCTCAGTGGCTGATTATTTCAGGTCATATGGGCATGTATTGCCGGAACCACCCTTTCTCGATGAGGTCCGGATTGATTTCGGTATGAGCGATGCCGGACATTACCATGTGCCTCTTCTGGTCTCGCCTTTTGGTTATTCGACGTATCGCGGGAGCTGACTCGCAGGCACAAGGCGTGGCTTTGCTGTTCGGAAGGCCAGGATAAAAAAGGGGGAAGAAGGATGCGCTCCTTCTTCCCCCTTTTTTTACCGTGTTGCGGGGGAAGAGCCCCCGCACTTTGTCAGATCAGAAGCTCAGACCTGCCTGAAGGAAGATGTAACGGCCGAGATAGAAGCCGTTATAGGTATTGTCAGCCGAGTTTGACGCTGCGTTGAGAACGAAAGGCGGGTTCTTGCCTGCAATGTTCTGCACGCCGCCTTCAAAGTTCCAGCGCTTCCATGCGTAAGCGACGGAGATATCCTGCTGGATCATTGCCGGTGTCTTGATACGCGCATTGGCGGCAGGATTCTCTTCGCTCAGGAAGGCGGAGCCGTCATTCCAGTTCATGCCGCCAATATACTGGAACATGTAGGAAATACGGAACGCATCATGCTGCCATGTGAGCGTTGCGTAGTCACGCACGCGTGGCTGGCCGATGCCGCTCTGATAGAAAAGCGCGCCTGTCTGGTTGAGATATACACCACCCGGCTGCTGCTGCTGCTTGTATTTTACCAGCTGCTGGAAGTTGTTATCGACAATGAAGGCATCGTGACGGGTGATCTTCCAGCGATAGTTCAGATCGAAATCAATGCCGCTGGTCAGCAGGTTACCCAGATTCTGGTCAAGTGCGGAAACGGTGTTGATCTGCCCGTTCGGGAGGCGGTTGATCGCATTGCAGTAGGATTGCACGCCCCCTTCATAGCACTGGTTCAGGATGTACTGGGTCGGAAGCGAATTGATGAGCCCTCCGATCGTATAGTGCCAGTAGGTCACCGAGGCGGCCAGTCCGGGGATCCAGCGCGGCGTCAGGACTGTGCCGAACGTGTAGGTGCGGCCTGTTTCGGGGCGCAGCGCCTTGTTGCCGCCCTGCAGCGTTGGCACCTGGCCGGAATTTGCAGAATTGAAATTCTGTGGATTGGCAACGCCGCCCTTGATGCAGTTGGCGATCAGGGTCGGGCTGGTGGCGTTGGCGCAGGGATCGGATGCCGAAACATAGCTCAGGCCGACGCCGCCATAGAGTTCATAGACGTTCGGCTGACGGAAAGAGGTGCCGATCGTACCACGGAAACGGATGTCGCGCGTGGGTGCCCAGTCGATGCCGGCTTTCCAGTTCTTTGCTGCGCCGAAGGTGTTGTATTCGGAGATACGGCCCTGCGCGTCGATCGAGAGATCTTTCGCGAAATCCACATCCTTGAGCAGCTGGGCGTGACCCTGGAGATAGCCTTCCGTTACGTTGAAGCCACCCGAGGTCGGCTCGACCGTATTGGTGAGCGAGTACCCGCTGACGACCAATGGATCGGGATTGTTCGAAAGCTGTTCGCCACGATGCTCCATGCCCAGCGCCACGCCGAAATCGCCGCCGCCCTTCCAGGGCATATGGAAGACATGGTTGTTATGGATGCGCAGGTTCAGATCGCGCAGCTGGTACATGGTGTGCTGGTACGTGGTGTAATTGGCGTATTGCACAGCACCCGGTGACAGACGCGTAAACGCGTTTGACTGCACGCAGCCTGCAGAGCCAGCGCAGGAATTCGGGTTATAGACAAGTGCCCCGTTCGGATCATTCGGATCAGCATAGGGCTCGAGACCCCATTCCTGAAGCAGCTTGGAATAATCGCCCACGCCCTGGAACTCATTGGTCACCTGGCTGGCACCATAGGTGTAGGACAGGTCATATTTCCAGTCGTGCACGATATCGCCACGCATACCGACCATACCGGTGACGGTGTCGCTGGCATTGTTGTTTGTGCGGGGGCCGAACTCGTTCAGGCGGCGATAGAGCTGAAGGTCTTCACCCGCCGTGTTGCCCGGATAACCGGAAGGCAGAATGATGCTGTTCGGCAACGGTGAGGGAGGAACGCTGCCGGTTGCAGGCTCGGGCGCGAGCTGCGTCTTCGATGTGCGGTGGGCGTAAAGAACATTCGAATATACGTCGAAATGACGGTTGAATTCGTAATGCAGATCACCGGTCAGCGTTGAATCCTGCAGCGCATTTACCAGCCACTGGTTCTGGGCGTAGTTGTAGCGCTTGCTTTTGCTGTAAGGGCTCAGCGAACCATTGTCGAGATTACCGACATAGGTATTCTCACTGCCGAAATAGGTACCACCCGGTGTGGTGATCGACCCCACCTGCAGATTTGAATTGGTCGGGTATGCGCCGATTGCCCCCAGAGGGTAGCGAGACCATGAACGGTCGCGTTGTGTGACGCCGCCCTGTGTCATGTAGCTGCCGCCAAGGGTCAGATTGCCCTTGTCATGATCGAAATTCCAGCCCTTCATGGCCGAGATCATGCCTGTACGGTTATCGCCATGGCCGGTGATGCCGCCACGTATCGAGATGCTGCCCGTATTCAGGTCATGACGCAGCTTGATATTGATAACGCCTGAGACGGCATCGGCACCGTAGAGTTCCGAGCCGCCATCTTTCAGGATCTCGACAGACTGGACCATCTGCACCGGAATGGTGTTGAGGTCGATACAGTTGCTGTTGCCGTTGGGCGTTGTGCGCTTGCCGTCCACGAGAACCAGAACGCGGTTCTGCCCGAGATTGCGGAGATCGACGCAGGATGCACCGGCACCGCTATTGGTGTTGCTGTTTGACGTGCCGCTGGCACCGACGGAGGGCAGACGGGACAGGAAGTCGTTGAGTGTTGTCGCGCCGGTCTGCTGGATCTGCTTTGATGTAACGATCTGTACCGGGTTGGCGCTGGTGTTGTTGGCTGTATTGAGCGCCGATCCCACAACAATCACTTCTTCCGCCTTGCCGCGGGAGTGAAAGGAAAGCGCGTCCGTGCTCGTAACGTTCTGCAGCGCGTTTTGTGAGCGGCTGGGAACCATGGTCGCCGCCGGTGCCGTCTGGGCGCTCAGGGCCGGACCGTTAGCCGTGCTGCGAGCTACGGTATTCCTGTGTTTTACAGCGGATTTGACGGCCTTGCGGTGATGTGTGCTGGCTGATGCTGTCTGCGCCTGGCTGCCTGCTGCGGCTGCCACGGGCGACAGAACAATAACCGCGCCAAGAAGGAGGCGCGCTCGTCCCCGCAATTTAACGGTTTTCATTAATAACTGACCCTCGGAGTGACTTTATGTCACGAGGCTGCGGTTTCTGTCATATCATTGCAAGAGTGTTATCGTTCTGTGACGTTGTATTGCGATTTCGAGACGAAGTATGTTGCAAATTTGCATCATTTCGTATCGCGACCTTTCTCATACAGTCCCGCAGAAACGGGAGCGCCTTTCCGGAAGTGCCGGGTTAAGCCAGTCAAGGCACATAAAAGCTTGAGGCAAGTGCGACCTTTCCAAAGATATCCTCATCAACACAAGCGGATTGATTTCCCGTGCGGGTGAGGCGGTGGGTGCCCTTTTCATAAAGAGGATCGCAGCGCAGGCTTTGATGCTGTCAGTAGGATTTGAGCAGCCGGTCCAGATAATCGAGTTCGCTCTGGGGGCGTGTTCTGTCAGCGTCCCTGCGACGCAATTCGCGTTCAATTTCACGGGCTTTTTCTCGGCTGTCGCTTTCCGGTACCGTGCCATCAGTATCGGCACCAGAATGACCTTTGCCCTGCTTGCGCCCCAGAGGGTCACGATCGGTTTTGCCGCCGCCCTGACCTTCTGAATCCTCATCATCGCTGTCAGCCTGGTTCTGGTCGCCTTTGCCTTTGCCACCCTGTGTATGACCCGAGGTGCCCATTGTTGGAAGCAACGCAAGAGGGCCACCACCATGGTTTTTCCCTTTCTGGGCCTCGCTCATCTGCTGGCCCGTCTCGGCGAGATCCTTGAGGACCTTGCGAATGGCATTTTCCGCCGGGCCATCTTGAACCTTTGCCAGAGCATGACTGGCGTCATGCATGTCCTTGTCGGCCTTGGTCAGCCCTTCCATACTTTTGCCAGTCAGGGATTTGACATCCTCATTGAGCAGTTTTGCGACCATCTGTAGCGCGCGTTGCACAGCATGATCGTCCCGTCGCTGCTCATGTTGGGCCGTGGTCTCAGCGTCAGACAATACCGGGGGAACGACAGGAGAGTTCTGTGCTTCCTCCATATTCGGAGGAGGGGTCATACCCAGTCTCTTCAGCAGTTCTGCAGTCGACATCGTGCTGAGGTCCTGGCCTGAGCCTGTCTCGCTCTGCTGTGCCTCCTTTGCATTGCGTTGTCCCAGACCCAGTCTTGCCTGAACATGGTCAAGCAATGTCGTTTCGCGTCTTATCAGATCGTGCAATGTGGCCTTCTGGGCCTGGGCTCGTGCGCGCGCCTGGAGCTGCTGGGCAATCTGGGCGAGATCCTGCGGTGTTGCGCTTCGCATGCGCTCTACCATCTTTGAAAGGTCTTCCAGGCGCTTCATCGCATCATCGGAATGTCCGCCTGCTGCGTCCGACTGCAATCTGCGCATGAGGCGAGAGACCGGATCCGAGCCGCTGTCCGGAGCTTCACCAATATCAGGGATCACGGTTCCGAGCTGCATGCTGCGTTGCATCAGTGCCTGCATGCGCTGATCGAGGGCTTCACGCAGGCGTTTCATACGCGTAGCCAGTTCCTGTTGCTGCTCTTCGCTATGACCAGCAGCACCAAGCGCGCGCATATGAGCGATCTGATCCTGAACAGCTTTTTGCGCAGCCCGGATTTCAAGATTGGCCTGTGCCGTTTCGCGGTCGGTTAAGCGCAAATCTTCCAGATAGAGTGCTACAGCCCAGCACAGACCAATGACGTTGGTCCTTGCATTCTCTGAATCGGGGTCATCGAGCTGTGCCGCAGCATAGAGCAGAGCGAGGATACTGCCTTTTTCGTTCTGAGGCAGGGTCCAGGCCAGAGCTTTCAGTTCATCGGAAGCCTCAGCAGGGCTCTCACGGTCAAGGCCGAAGCGATGTCTCAGGCTCACAAGAGCCCGTGCCGTCGGGTCGTGGAAAACCCTGCTGGGCAGGGTAAGTTTTTCATCAGGACTTGTGGCCTCGCGCCCGCTCCGGCTTGTTGCGTGAAGACGTATGATCACGCTTTCGCCTGCCCAGAGAGATTCGGTCAGATCAGCATGAAAATCACCTTCAGCTTTTTTGGGCTTATCCTTGAGGGGAATGGGCAGGATAATTTTCGGAAGGTCCGGTTTTGCTGCGAGGGTGATCTGGCTTCAAGATTGGCGACGCCGTGGGCCTGAGCCACTTTCCAGGGAAGAGTGATATCGGTGCCGTCCTTGACGACAGAAGGAGCAGATTTCCAGGCGATCTCCGGTGCGAGATCCGGCTCGATCTGGAAATGCCATTCGCCAACAGTCCGGCCGCGTGAGCGGATCGATACGCGGCCACTATGGGAGAGGCGTGTGACGAAGCTCCAGCTTGCTGGGTCAAGTTGCCTGGCATTGATGTCACTTGTCTCGACGCCGAGCAGGTGCGGACCCGAACGCGCTCCGGTTATGTGAAGAGTAAGTGTCGAATCCTGTGGAATACGGGGAGGGTCATTCCGGTTGGAAAGAAAAACCGGCGCACCAGGTGCATAAGCGGGCAGATCGATCCATGCCTCAAGCTGGGGCAGGGGTACGTCGATATCATCGACACCTGGCAGGAAAGCAGCTTCAAGTCGCGAGGGCGCAGCAGGGCCCGCAAATATGGAGGCGCCGACAAGGGCTGCGGCAAAGACAGTCCAGCCAAGCTTGCGGGAAGCGGTCCAGTCCAGATGCGGCAGTCCCGAACGCAGAGAGCCGATACTGTTGCGCAGGCGTTCCATATGAACCTGCCAAAGCGCCGTTTCCTCACCGTCAGCCGGGTAGTCCTCAAGGGCGGCGAGAGGCTGGTGACGAAGGCCGGACCGGTTTTCGATGCGTCTGTCTATGGCATTGCGCTTCGGGGGAGGCAGACGAGCAAGATTGCGCGCTGCCAGCGCCATTGCGCCTCCGGCAACCCCGGCCAGGAGAAAGGCGTGCAAGGTATCAGGCAGGGACTGGGGCAGCCTGAACAGACCGCTCAACGTATAGCCGCCCATGATACCGAGCGGCCATTGAAGGACTGACCAGGCAGCTTCGATCCATAATACGCGTCTTGCGCGGTGGCGTACGCGCTCTATGCGTTTTTCAAGCATCGGGAGCGAGTGCAGCGCGGACCGGGTCATGCTCATTCAGAGCCCAGCCACTCCGGTAGTGTTTCGTCAGCCCAGAGTGATTCCACACGCTGCCTTGGGCGCACCAGCGCCCATTGCCCGTTTTCAATCATGACCTGAGCGGCAAGCGGTCGGCTGTTATAGGTCGAGCTCATTACTGCACCATAGGCGCCTGTATCGAGCAAGGCGAGTGTATCTCCGGGACGCATGGCCGGAAGAAGACGGTCCTTGCCGAAAACATCGCTCGATTCACAGACAGGACCGACCACGGTCTGGGGTGCTGTCTCTGCATACGCAATATCCGGCGCCAGAGGGATGATTCCATGCCAGGCACCGTAGAGGCTTGGACGGGCAAGATCGTTCATCGCAGCATCGACGATTACAAAGTCCGATACACCTTCGCGCTGGGCTTTGAGATCGATGACAGAGGCAAGAAGTACCCCGGCAGGGGCGGCGATCCAGCGGCCCGGTTCAAGGGCCAGTTTCAGATCAAGCCCGCCGAGTGTCTCGGCGATGGCGCCGGCAAGGGCGGCGGGTGGAGGTGCCAGTTCGTCGCGATATCGTACGCCCAGACCACCACCGCAATCGACCACGCTGACGGTCAGCCCCTGCGCACGCAGGCCGGTGACAAGCTCTGCAATGCGGGCATAGGCGGCCTTGAACGGTGCAGGCGAGAGAATCTGGCTGCCGATATGCGTTGCAAGACCACGCATATCAATACCCGGCAGAGCGCTGGCTTCCTGGTAAAGCAAGGCAGCATCGGCCCAGTCGATGCCAAACTTGTCTCCCAGTCTGCCTGTGCTGATTTTGTCATGGGTTTCAGCATCGATATGAGGATTGACACGCAGCGCGACAGGAGCAGCAAGACCCATCTGGTGAGCTATGTGCGACAGGCGGTTGATTTCCTCGGCGCTTTCGACATTGATCTGGCCAATACCCTCTCGCAATGCCAGTGCAAGTTCCTGATCGGTCTTGCCCACACCGGAAAACACCATGTCTGCGGGAGCAATACCCGCCTGACGGGCCCGCAGGAGTTCGCCGCCGCTGACGACATCGGCACCGCAGCCTTCCTGGCGCAGGACGTTGAGGGTCGCGAGATGGTCATTCGCCTTGAGGGCATAATGCAGGGCAATATTAAGACCACGCTCCGCAAAGGCCTTTCGGAGGTTGCGCGTGCGCCGGCGCAACGTACCGGCACCGGTTACCCAGCACGGGGTACCAACCTGACTTGCAATCGTCTGCAAGGGCACCCCTTCAAACAGAAGGCCATCCTGCGCATCCATATGCAGGGATGGACGCGAAGCGAGAAGGTTCATGATATCAGGGTCGTGGCGTGTCATGCCTGACAGATTACATTTGCAATGATCAGCTTCCAAGCTGGGAATATGCAAGGAGATGGGAATAGTGATGACTGATATGCTGATCCGCGCTGCGCTGGCTGCTCGTGAGAAGGCCTATGCGCCTTATTCGCGCTTCCATGTCGGAGCCGCTTTGCGTTGTGATGATGCGATCTATAGCGGATGCAATGTCGAAAATGCTGCCTATCCGCAAGGAAGCTGCGCCGAAGCCGGAGCAATTTCAGCCATGGTTCTGGCGGGAGGGCGGCAGATTGACGAGATTGTCATTGTCGGAAGTGGTGAAGCAGCCTGTACCCCATGTGGTGGCTGCCGGCAGCGCCTGCGTGAATTTTCTGCATCAGATATGCGCGTGATAATGGTCGATACCAAGGGAGTCATTCTTCTGGAAACGACGCTGGAGGCGCTTCTTCCCTGGTCTTTCGGCCCGGAGAATCTCGCGTGAGCCATATCATGCTGCCATTGCGTGTGCTGCGCCGGGTCTCTTTGGTCTTGCTGATCCTGAATAGTGGCGCTGTCTGGATGGCGCAGGCAGCCCCCGTTGTCCTACCGGGCGTTGGGCAGGGGGCACGTCATGTTATTGATGTTAGTCATGAACCATGGCGCCTCCTTGGGCGGGTCCAGACCGAGCTCGGCGCGCGTTGCACCGGATTCATGGTGGCGCCCTCTGTCATTATGACGGCAGCCCATTGCCTGTGGCGTGCCGAGGTGGCCAATTTCATCCAACCTTCCAGTGTTCATTTCATGCTGGGTTACGATACGGGATCATGGCGCGCTACAGCACGGGCAGTGCGCTTTGTCATTGCTTCTGCCTATGATCCATTTCATCCGTTGCGAACGAGTCAGGCAGATCGTGCCACTGTCATTCTTGATCATCCTCTTGTTACAACCCGGGAACTGCTCCCGATTGTCACAGCAGTTCCGGGAGATTCGGCTATGCTTGCGGGCTATCAGCAGGATCGCAAGGAACTCGCCATGGGTGATCTTGCCTGTCATGTAATTCGTGTACGAGGGCAGTTGGTAGATCATGACTGCGCTGCGACGCGCGGGGTCAGCGGTGCGCCGCTTCTTGTACAAAAGGACGGAAAATGGGGCATCGCCGGTATAGATGTGACAGCCAGGGAAGGGCTGGGAGGAACCGCAGTCGGCTTTGCGAGCGAGTCCGTTTCTGACGAAACTGTTAGAACGAAGTAAGATTCTGTCTTCGAACTAAAACGTATCTGTATCGTTAAAGCAGAACGAATAGTTCACGAAGGGCGTGGCGGTAATGTCTGTAGAGTCTTTTCACGATGCCGGCATATCAGGGGTAGTGCCCAAAGCGCCAACAGTACTTGTTGTCGAGGATCAGTTCCTCCTGCGGGCCTATGTCTCTGACATGATTGCAGAAGCAGGCTATACGGTTCTTTCTGCCGAAAACGCTGATGAGGCACTCTCTATCATAACCGGAAACCCCGACATACGTCTCGTCTTTTCTGATTTTGAAATGCCAAGCACCATGAACGGCTGGATCTTGGCCATCATCTGTTCAGGACAAGGCCTGATGTGGCGTTTGTGCTGACATCGGGTGCGAAAATGAAAGAGAATTTCGCTTTACCCCCGCGCGGCCTGTTTGTTGCAAAGCCCTTTCTGGAGAGTGACGTCTGCTCAGCGCTCGCCCAGCTGGTACATTAGACCTGAGATAACGCTGAATGCCATAGCGGGCTTGTTGATGATTCCCGCAGAAGCAGGACGCAATGAAACGCTGACTGCGCTGATCTGCAATCTGTGGCGAGCGTTCTGTTTTTCTTGTGGAGAATGGCGCACCCGAAAGGACTCGAACCTCTAACCCCCAGATTCGTAGTCTGGTGCTCTATCCAATTGAGCTACGGGTGCGTGGTAATCAGCAGCGTGATTACGATATTGTACTGGCGCACCCGAAAGGACTCGAACCTCTAACCCCCAGATTCGTAGTCTGGTGCTCTATCCAATTGAGCTACGGGTGCGTCGTGGGGCGGGTTCTACTGCGTGTTTCCCGACCCCGCAAGAGGGAAAAAGAATTTTTTTCAATCAATGCTTTGCACGGGTCATGACGATATGGGCGCGACAGGTCGGAGCTCCATAGATTCCGCCGATTGCATTGCCAACGGGATAACCATTGAACACCAGGCTGTAGGGTTTGTGCTGAGCGTCCCTCATATCCAGCTGAGCATGAAAATGCTGTTTGTCCGCCCCACGCATGCCTTTCAGAACCAGAGCATTGTCACCCGGGGTGAAAGTGATGGTGTGTGTGCCGATCTGCAGTGTGGAATTGGAATCAGTGGGGCAGGTGCCCTGATCGGCGACCAGGGCACCGGTCCAGAGCCCGATCGTCCTTGCTCGGAGGCTGAGGGCTGGAGCAGGCCGAAAGCAGAGACACCATGCCAAGGAAAACCCCACAAGTCAGGTGGCGAATACGGGAATGCGACATAACGATCTCGTCCGGATGAAGGAATCATGACATTTAGCGGGGCTCGAACGCGTCGTTTGGGATGACGTTGCCCTGCGAACATTCTATACGATGCCCACAGAATTTGCCCATGCACGACGTGTTGAAAGAGCGCCATGACCGAAACAGCCCCGAAGAACGCCGATAATCTCGATCTTCAGCTTCATGAGGATCGCATTCTGATCCTTGATTTCGGTAGCCAGGTCACACAGCTCATCGCGCGCCGTGTACGTGAAAGCGGCGTCTATTGCGAAATCTGGCCTTTCACGGTGACGGAAGAGAAGATCCGCGGTTTTCACCCGCGCGGCATTATCCTGTCCGGTAGCCCGGCCAGTGTGCATGATGACAATGCTCCCCAGATTCCTGAGGTCGTATTTGACCTCAACGTCCCCGTGCTGGGCATCTGCTATGGTCAGCAGGCCATGTGCGCGCGCTTGGCGGCAAGGTCGAGACGCATGAGCATCGCGAATTCGGTCGCGCCCATATCGAGATTGCCGAAGATTGCGCGCTCTTCCGTGGTGCCTGGTCACGCGGTCATCGTGAACAGGTCTGGATGAGCCATGGCGACCGTGTGACTGCACTGCCGCCCGGCTTTCGCGCTGTCGCCTGGTCTGAAGGAGCGCCTTTCGCGATCATCGCTGATGAAGGCCGTCGCCTTTATGGTGTGCAGTTCCACCCCGAGGTGGTCCATACGCCGCATGGGGCAGCATTGATCAAGAATTTCACGCATGATGTTGCAGGCTGCAAGGGCACCTGGACCATGGCCGGATTTCGCGATCTCGAGATTGCCCGTATCCGCGAACAGGTCGGTTCTGGCCGGGTTATCTGTGGTCTTTCCGGTGGTGTGGACTCCTCTGTTGCGGCCAAGCTGATCCATGACGCCATTGGCGATCAGCTGACATGTATTTTTGTTGATCCGGGCATTCTGCGCTCGGGTGAGGCTGATGAGGTCGTCAAGACTTTCCGTGGCCGCTTCAACATCCGTCTTGTCCATCGTGATGCTTCGGATCTCTTCCTGAACGCGCTGGCGGGCGTGACCGATCCGGAAGTCAAGCGCAAGACAATCGGTCGCTTGTTTATCGAGGTTTTCGAGGAGGAAGCGACCAAGCTTGGGGGCGCCCAGTTCCTTGCACAGGGCACGCTTTATCCTGACGTCATCGAATCGGTCAGTTTTACAGGCGGCCCGTCGGTAACGATCAAGTCGCACCACAATGTCGGTGGTCTGCCCGAGCGCATGAACATGCAGCTTGTCGAGCCGCTGCGTGAACTCTTCAAGGATGAGGTGCGTGCCCTTGGCCGCGAGCTCGGTATTCCTGAAGCAATTGTCGGTCGTCATCCTTTCCCGGGGCCTGGGCTTGCGATCCGCATTCCCGGTGCGATCGATCGTGAGAAGCTGGATCTGCTGCGCAAGGTGGATGCAATCTACCTTGAGGAAATCCGCAATGCCGGACTCTACGATGCCATCTGGCAGGCCTTTGCGGTTCTCCTGCCTGTGCGCACCGTAGGTGTGATGGGCGATGGTCGCACCTACGATCAGGCATGCGCCTGCGTGCCGTGACCAGCACGGACGGAATGACGGCAGAAGTCTATCCCTTCGACTTCGCCTTCCTGAATCGCGTGGCAGGACGCATCGTCAATGAAGTGCGCGGCATCAATCGCGTGACTTACGACATCACCTCCAAGCCGCCTGGCACAATCGAGTGGGAGTAGGATTGTAGGTTTTATAACCGTAGCTTCGGCGCATTGACCCAAAGCGAACGGGATAAATCCCTCTGCTGCCGAGCACATTCGGCAGCGTAAATGCAGCGTAAATATTGAGTCAGGTGATACAGGCTGGAAGTGGTTCTTGCCTGGACTCCGCAAGACCAGGCTCAGGCCCTGAAAATTTAGGTTGTCTTGAGCTGGTTCTGCAGGAGTAGTGGCTGGTCGGTGATGGTCAGGAAACCAATAGAGGCGAGGCGGGCATAGATGCTTGGCCTAAAGCGGTAGAGACGAAGTTTCGGCACTGGCAGGAGGTATTGCATCAGCGCGTGAAGCTGCCGATTTGCTTGATAACGCCCCCCTTTTGCCTAGGCGGAATTTGAAGCAAGCGCATAGGTGGCTAACGCTCACCGTGTATGGCTGACACATGCGCATCAGGGGTTGAGCATTTTTGTTCCGTTTAAGTGGTTTGTGTCAGAAATGATCAGACTACCCAAAGCAGAGTGAGGAAGAGGGGAAACATGACAAGCCAGCCAAATTTATACGGAATTACTACTTGCGACACGGTACGTAAGGCGCGGCGTTGGCTTGAGGGCGAGGGGATTGCCTACGACTATCATGATCTGCGCAAAGACGGACTGAGTGTGGATGATCTGAAGGCCTGGGTGGGTTCTGTCGGATGGGAGGTTTTGCTCAACCGGGCAGGTACGACTTTCCGCAAACTACCGGATGCTGAGAAGCAGATTACAAATGAGGCCGAGGCCGTGGCATTGATGCTGGCGCAGCCCACGGTGATCAAGCGGCCTGTTCTTGTGCTGGGAGAGAAAATTACGATTGGTTTCAAGCCGCTTGTCTACGAAGAGGTCTTTGCGAAGGCCTGAGCGAGATCAAGCTCTCCGTATTCAAAACTCTCAGCCTTCGAGTTCACTATCCCAGTACAAATAATCGCGCCAGCTTTCGTGCAGGTAGTTTGGCGGGAAGCTGCGGCCATTTTCCTGCAGGCGTCTTGTCGAGGGCTGGACCGGTCTGATCCGCGGATGCATGCCGATTTCCGAAGGCAGCTTGGACCCCTTGATCAGATTGCAGGGGCTGCATGCCGTCACGACATTTTCCCAGGTAGTGCGGCCGCCTTTGGCGCGAGGAATGACATGATCAAAGGTCAGCTCATGCGTTGGCAATCGGTCATGGCAGTACTGGCATGAGAAATTGTCGCGCAGAAAGACGTTGAACCGCGTAAAGGCAGGGCGTCTGGCTGTCGGGATATATTCCTTCAGCGCAATGACGCTGGGCACGCGCATCACGCAGCTGGGCGAGTGGACTTCGATATCGTCATATTCACTCAGGACCGAAACACGGTCGAGAAACACCGCCTTGACGCTTTCCTGCCAGGACCAGAGCGACAGCGGAAAGTATGAAAGCGGACGGAAATCCGCATTCAGGACAAGAGCGGGGAAATGCTGGGCGCTGGCAAGCATCGATCGCATCCTCTTTTACAGGGCGGCACGATCGGATTATCTCAAGCGCGACGGGTAACCAGCGCCTATAGATACGCGCCGTCTGTCTCATTAAGGTGACTATTTCAGCTTTCCGTGAACAGGGCAAGCGAAGGTTTGATGACAGGATTCTGCACACGTTTTGCGCCCAGCCCGACCGGTTTCCTGCATCTCGGTCATGTAGCCTCTGCGTGTCACGCGCGTGATAGGGCAGGCGAGACAGGCCGGTTTCTGATCCGGATTGAGGATATTGATCCGCAGCGCTGTCTGCCTCGTTTCGAGCAGTCGCTTCGCGATGATCTGGCTTGGCTCGGTTTTGTCAGTGACGGAGAAATTCTCAGGCAGTCCGACCATCTGCCTTATTATCGTGGCATTCTTGATCGTCTGCGTTGTCAGGGATTGCTTTATGCCTGCACCTGCTCGCGTGCTGATGTCCAGGTGACGGCGCAAGGGCGCGCCCCCGATGGCAGCCTGGTTTACGGTGGCTCCTGTCGGGGGCGTTATCATGCGCCTGATCAACCGCATGTCTGGCGTCTCGACATGCAGGCCGCACTCAGGCTGCTGGGAGGCAGCCCGTCATGGCAGGAGAGTGAGGGCGCGCGGATCAAGGGGCGTGCGGCAGAGTTCGGTGATGTTGTACTGGGGCGGCGCGATAATGGCGTGTCCTACCATCTCTGCGTGACCTGTGATGATGCGCGTCAGGGCGTCACGCTGGTGACGCGTGGCGCCGATCTGTTCGAAGCGACTTCGGTGCATCGTGTCTTGCAGGATCTGCTCGGATTTCCCGAACCGCGTTACGCGCACCATCCTCTGATCATGGATGAGGCGGGTCGGAAACTCTCAAAACGTGATGGTGCAGAGAGTCTGCGGGCCTTGCGCGCTAAAGGCCTTTCCGCGCCAGAATTGATCGCTCTGGCGCGGCAGGTTCTGTAGGCCGGAAATGTTATTCCGGCGGATAGGTATGTGGATAGGTGATGGCGCTCGCCGGACCCGGAGCATGAGGTGCGCCTTTCTTGCCGCAAGCGGTCAGCATGACCGCGCCGAGCAGCGTAAGGCAGAGCAGTCGGGCAGGAAACTTCATGCCGGGTTCCCTTCGAGGCGTGTCAGCCAGGTCTGAGCAGCGCGCGTGACGTTTTCAGGAGCGGTGCCGCCTTCGCTGGTGCGGGAGGCGAGAGAGGAGTCAACGGTCAGTACGTCAAAAATGCTGGCGTCGATCTGGGCTTCAACACTCTGCATCTCTTCGAGTGTTAGATCAGCCAGATCACACCCCTTGGCTTCTGCCATGCCGACAAGACGACCTGTGACGTGATGCGCGGTGCGGAAAGGCAGGCGCGGTACACGTACAAGCCAATCGGCAAGGTCGGTTGCTGTGGCAAAACCGGCACCTGCAAGTGCACGCATCTTGTCGGTATTGGCGGTCATGTCACGGATCATGCCATCCATGGCTGCGAGTGACAGGGTTGCGGCTTCGGTAGCGTCGAAAACCGGTTCCTTGTCTTCCTGCGTGTCCTTGGCATAGGCAAGCGGCAGGCCCTTCATGACCATCAGCAGTCCCATAAAATCACCCGTGATACGACCAACCTTGGCGCGTACAAGTTCGGCAGCGTCGGGGTTCTTCTTCTGCGGCATGATGGATGAGCCGGTCGTGAACCCGTCAGACAGGCGCACGAAGCTGAATGGTGCCGAACACCACAGCACCAGCTCTTCAGACAGGCGTGACAGATGCATGCCCAGAAGGGAAAGTGCCGAGAGATATTCGAGCGCAAAGTCGCGATCCGAGACAGAATCGAGTGAATTGGCGGTGGGGCGGTCAAAACCCAGCTGCGAGGCCGTGAAACGACGGTCGATCGGGAAAGACGTACCAGCCAGCGCCGCCGAGCCCAGAGGGCATTCATTCAGACGTGCACGTGCATCACGCAGGCGGTCGCGGTCGCGCGACAGCATTTCGACATAGGCCAGCAGATGATGACCGAACGTGACAGGCTGCGCGACCTGCAAATGGGTAAAGCCAGGCATGGCATCGGCAGCGTGTTGCAGCGCGCGGGTGGCAAGAGAACGCATGAGCGCGGTAATCTGCCCGCTGATGCCGTCAATGGCATCGCGCACCCAGAGGCGGAAATCTGTTGCGACCTGATCATTGCGCGAGCGCGCCGTGTGCAGGCGCTTGCCGGATTCGCCGATACGCTCTGAAAGGCGCGCCTCGATATTCATATGAATATCCTCGAGGTCCTGCGAGAACTCGAAATCACCTGCCTCGATATCGCGGGCAATGCCGTGCAATCCGTCGCGGATTTCCTGTTCCTCGGCAGCAGTCAGCAGGCCGACGCGCGCCAGCATGGCGGCGTGGGCCAATGAGCCGCGGATATCCTGACGCCATAATTTCCGGTCGAAATCGATCGAGGCATTGATATCGGCCATGATGGCGGCGGGGCCAGCGGCGAAGCGGCCGCCCCATTGCGGGTTGGCCAGTCGGGTTTCGGTCTCGGTCACGGGGTTGTCCATGGCGTAGGGATTATGGTCAAGAGAGACGTAACCTAGTCAGTCAGCATGGTGCGCGCAATTCATGAGCGGTTTTCTGCCTCTTCTCGGTCCCGATGACCCGATGCCCTATCGTATCACGAAAGCGACAGCAGAGGGGCCGTTCGTGCTGGTGAGCGACCATGCGGGGCGCGCCGTACCACAATGTCTCGGTCGTCTCGGGGTATCCGAGGCAGAGTGGGACCGCCATATCGCCTGGGATATCGGCATTCACGGTGTGGGGATCGAATTGTCACGCCTGCTTGGATCCGTTCTGGTCGAGCAGGTCTATTCCCGTCTTGTGATCGACAGCAATCGTGCCCCGGGGCATCCAACATCCATTCCGGCGATTTCCGACCGTACCGAAATCGAGGGTAACAGGGCGCTTTCTTCCGTCTGTCGTGCGCGACGTGAACGGGAGATTCTCCACCCCTATCACGACCGGATTGCGGAAATCCTGCGTGAGAGAAGCGGTCCGACCGCGCTGATTGCCCTGCACAGCTTTACGCCCACCATGAATGGCATGGCTCGACCCTGGCATGTCGGCATATTGCACCATCGCGACACGCGTTCGGCGCACATCATGCTCGATCTGCTTCGTCAGGAGGGCGATCTCTGCGTGGGGGATAATGAACCCTATGTCCTGACCGCCACATCGGATTATACGGTGCCCTATCACGCAGAACGGGCAAATCTTCCCTATCTGGAAATCGAGATCCGTCAGGATCTGATAGAAGACGAAGCAGGACAGCAATCTTGGGCACAGAGACTGGCACGGCTATTGCCGCTTTACTGGAGCGCTATCTCGCAGGGACAATGACCCTCGAAGAGGCCAGGACGGCACTCAGCGCAGTATTTCCCCAAGGTATGCCGAAACTTGCTGGCGTTACAGGCTGGCCGCTGACCTATACGCGTTCACCCATCCTGCATAATTACTGGTGCGCGCGATATGGCATTGACGGGCTCTATCTGCGTCTGCCGCTCTCGCCCGGGTATTTCGAGCGTGGCGTTCGTGCTTTGCAGGCCCTCGGTTTTGCCGGACTGAATGTCACGATTCCACACAAGGAGGCTGCCTTTGCCCTGGTTGACCGGCATGGCCAGTCAGCTTTGCGTGCGGGTGCGGTCAACACCATGGTGTTTCAAGCTGACGGGAAGATCACGGGCGAATGCACGGATGGCTCTGGTTACATCGACTCTCTGTGTGAAGCCGGAGTGGCTCTGCCACGCAAGACACTTGTTCTGGGCGCAGGCGGTGCCTCGCGCGCAGTCTGTGCGGCCTTGCTTGACGCGGGATGCACACTTGCTCTGGCCAATCGCACGAGAAGCCGCGCAGATGCGATCGTTACGGCGCTTGGCGGCGGTGACGTCATCGCATGGGAGGACTGGCCAGCCTATCTTGCTCAGGCTGATCTGCTGGTAAATACGACCTCGCTCGGGATGAAGGGTGAGGACGAATATGACTGGAGCCCTGTTCTTGCGAAGGCTGATGCGAGGCTTGTGGTGTCGGATATCGTCTATATGCCGCTCGAAACGCCGCTTCTTGCCGCGGCGCGTGCACGAGGGCTGCAAGGGATTGATGGGCTCGGCATGCTGATCCACCAGGCCCGGCCCGGTTTTGCTGCATGGTTTGGTTTGTGTCCTGAGGCTGATTCAGCCTTGCGTGACCGTCTTGTCGAAACACTGGACTGACATGATGACGGGGCAGGCATGATCGTACTGGGTCTTACAGGCGGCATGGGCGCTGGCAAGACAAGTGTCGCACGCCTCATGCGCCGTCAGGGCTGGCCTGTTTTTGATGCGGATGCCGATGTTCATCGCCTCCAGTCCAGAGGAGGAAGGGCAGTCGCCGCGATTGCACAACGCTGGCCAGGGGCAGTGAGAAACAATGCCGTGGACCGGGTGGCGTTGCGGGCTGCGGTCATAGGGCATCCGGAAGAAATTGCAGCGCTGGAGGCGATCATCCACCGCTGGTGCGTGAAGATCGTCGCCTTTTCCTGAGATCGATGACGCGGCGCGGGGCGAGGATCTGTGTGCTTGATATTCCGCTTCTGTTCGAAACCGGAGCTGACCAGGATTGCAATATGGTAGTCGTGGTCACTGCACCTTTCGCCGTACGTTTACGTCGTGTGATGAGACGCCGTTCCCTGAGCGAGACGCAGGCGCGCCAGCTTCTGGCACGGCAGATGAATGACCGCGATCGCAACAGGCGGGCCGATCATCTGTTGCGCAACGGGCTCTCGCGGGGTCATACCGCCCGACAGCTGAAACGTCTGATCTCGACTCTGGAGAATACCCGATGAAACGGTCAATCCTTTTTGATACGGAGACCACGGGTCTGGATCCGGCGACAGGCGATCGTGTGATTGAAATTGCTGCGCTGGAACTGATCGATGATCTGCCTACAGGAGAAAGTTTTCACGTCCTGATCAACCCTGAACGTGATGTGCCACCTGAGGCGAGCCGGGTGCATGGCTTCACTCTTGATGACCTGCTCGACAAGCCGAAATTTGCCGAGATTGCAGACGGGTTTCTTGCCTTTATCGGTGAGGATGAAATGATCGCCCACAACGCACCCTTCGATTTTGGTTTCATCAATGCCGAACTGAAGGCCTGCGGCAAACAGCCCCTTGATCGTGCGCGCATGGTCGATACGCTTGAGATGGCCAAGAAGCGCTATCCGGGTCTGCCCAATTCGCTTGATGCATTATGCCGACGCCATGACATCGATCTTTCGGCGCGTACCACTCATAATGCCCTGCTGGACTGCAAACTGCTTTCCGAAGTCTATCTTGAACTCATGGGGGGTCGTCAGCGTGGGCTGGGCCTGGCCGTTTCAGGGAGTGGGGGCGGCGTCGCCACCTATCGCGCCAATCCGAACCGTATTCCGCACCCTATGGCACCACCAGATGAAGAGACGAAGGCGGCACATGAGAAATTCGTAGCCAGCCTCAAGGAGCCGATCTGGCTGCAATGAAACGGATTCTTTTCATCACCGCGAACCGCCTTGGCGATGCGGTCATTTCTTCCGGTGTTCTGGCAGAGCTTGTTCGACGCTATCCAAAGGCGCGGTTCACCATTGCCTGCGGGCCGGTCGCGACCTCTTATTTCGAGGCATGTCCGGCGGTCGAGCGGATTATTGTTGTCAGCAAGAAACGCTATGATCTGCACTGGGCCGATTTGTGGTGGCAATGCGTCGGGCAGTGGTGGTCTCTGGTGGTCGATCTGCGCGGCTCGGGTGTGTCGCTGTTCCTCCCGACCCTGCGGAGACGCATTCTGCGCGGGGGGCGGAGACCGGGCCGGCGCATAGGTCATCTTTCCGGGCTCTTTGCTGACCGGCCTGCTCTTATGCCACAGGCCTGGTCACGTCCTGACCAGAATTCCCTGGCGCGTGAAATCCTGCCGGAGGGTCAGCGTTACTGTGCATTGGCGCCGACGGCCAACTGGGATGGCAAAATCTGGCCTGCCGCAAATTTTGTGGTGCTTGGGCGCGAGATGCAGAAGCGCGGCCTTGTTCCGGTACTTTTTTATGGTCCCGGTGAGGCAGAGCGTGCCCGGGCACAACCTGTCCTTGTGGCCCTTGATCGCGCGATTGATCTTGGTGGTGATGCAGCGCTTGGTCTGGTTACAGCGCTGCTTCGTCGCTGCGCGGTTTTTGTAGGAAATGACTCAGGGCTCATGCATCTCGCGGCGGCGACAGGTGTGCCGACGCTTGGTCTGTTTGGCCCGAGCCGTGCGTCCGAATATGCTCCGGCCGGACCCGATGCTCATTTTCTCGCGGCACCGGGCCCAGAAGGAAAAGCATCCATCGACAGGCTTTCAAGCGAACGCGTGGTGCAGCAAGCTTGTGCGCTCCTGACGGATGAAGGATAGAAAAATCATGAGTCCGGCGCGCCTGCTTCCGTTTTCTCCGTTGCGTATCGCCCATGTCATGGCCGGGGCACCAAGCGGCGGCGCCGAACTATTTTACGAACGCCTCTGTATGGCTCAACATGCAGCCGGGCATGACATAAAAGCCATATTGCGTCGCGATCCGGCCCGCGAAGCGCGCCTCGCCGCCAGAGATGTCAGAACCGAAGTCCTGCGTTTTGGCGGGCGACTGGATCTTTTGACGCCCCCTAGGCTGCGTCGTAGCCTGATGCGGTTCGAACCGCAGGTCGTGATTGCCTGGATGAGCCGTGCAGCACGTATGCTACCGGAAGGGTCATGGCCGATGGCAGGGCGTCTGGGGGGGTATTATGATCTCACCAACTACAGACGCTGCTCCGATCTGATCGGGAATACGCGGGGGCTTGCCCGATGGATGGTCGAACAGGGCTGGCCCGCTGAAAACGTACATTACCTGCCAAATTTCGCCTCCGATCTGGCGTCTGTCGCGCCCGAGCGGCCTGGCTGCCTGGCAGAAGGGCAGAAATTCATTCTCGCTCTCGGAAGGCTGCATCGAAACAAGGCTTTTGATGTTCTGATACGCGCCATGAAAGCCCTGCCCGGTGTGCATCTTGTCATTGCCGGTGAGGGGCCAGAACGCGAAGCGCTGACGGCTCTTGCCGGTAGAGAGGGCGTGTCGGATCGCGTGCATATGCCGGGCTGGGTGCAGGAAAGCGGTGCGTGGCTGAAAGCCTGCGAGCTTCTGGTGTGTCCGTCACGTATCGAGCCATTGGGCAATGTGGTGATTGAGGCGCTCTCTGCCGCGCGTCCGGTCGTGGCCAGCGCTATTCAGGGGCCGGAAGAGGTGTTGTCAGGAACAGAAGACGGGCTTCTGGTGCCCGTGGAGGATCCGGAGGCTCTGGCAGCGGGGATTGGCAGTGTTCTGGACTCTCCTGAACGCGCAGTCACTCTTGCTGTTAATGGCCGGGCGCGTTTCGAGCGGGAATTCTCGGCTCCGACCGTGCTCGCGCGCTGGGATGCTTTCCTGCATGCCATGGCGTCTCGCCAGACCGGAGCCAGCTAGGTCATGTGTGGCATTGCTGGCATGGCGTGTCTGCCCGGGTATCGGCCTGATCCGGAGATCCTCGATCGTATGGCACAGGCTCTGCGCCATCGTGGACCAGATGGTGGGGGACTTCACAGGACTGATACAGCTGCCCTTGTGCATCGACGGCTTTCGATCGTTGACCTCGAGGGAGGCGCCCAGCCGCTGGTCCATGGTGCTGTAGCGCTGGTGGCCAATGGCGAGATCTATAATGACCCCGCCTTGCGTCATGTTCTGGCCGACGCTCCTTTCAGAACGGGGAGCGATTGCGAATCCCCCCTGTTTCTCTGGCCACAACTCGATGCGGGTTACACGTTCGAGCTGCGCGGCATGTATGCGATTGCCTTGCTTGATGAGAGCGGCCCGCAGACGGTTCTTGCGCTGAGTCGTGACCCATTCGGAATCAAACCACTCTATTACGCGCAAATTCAGAGCGGTATTCTTTTTGCGTCGGAGCCTCAGGCGCTTCTGGCGACCGGTCTGGTGCCGCGCACAATCAGGCCGGAAGCCCGCGATCAGCTTTTACAGGTGCAGTTCGTGGCCGGACGGGAGACGATCTATCCCGGGATCATGCGCGTCCTGCCGGGGGAGACCCTGCGTTTTGTCGATGGCGTACTGGAATATGCCAAAAAGCAGCCAGCTGTTCATGGTGCGATCGAAAAATCCCTGACGGAGGAGACGGCACTCGCCCGCCTTGATGCTGCACTCATGGATAGTGTTCAGGCACATGAGCGCGCAGACGTGCCTTTCGGCATGTTCCTCTCCGGTGGCATTGATAGCAGCGCGGTTCTGGCCGCCATGACGCGTCTGGGTAATGGCGCGCCTCTGGCCTGGACGGCGCGGTTTGATACCGGGGGCGTTGATGAGAGTGCACAGGCGGCCGGGCTTGCCCGATCGCTTGGGGCGCAGCATCGGATTCTAACCGTGTCAGAGGCGATGGTCTGGCGGCATCTGCCCGAGATCGTGGCTTGCCTGGATGATCCGGTGGCCGATTATGCCGTTATCCCGAGCTGGTTTCTGGCGCGTGACGCCCGGAAGGATGTGACGGTCATCCTGAGTGGTGAGGGGGGCGATGAGCTGTTCGGTGGCTATGGCCGTTATCGCCGGGCCATGCGCCCCTGGTGGTGTGGAGGTCGGCTCCCCTGGCGCCGGGGGATGATGGACGGGGTTTGCAGGCTTCCGAATGGCCGGAAATGGCGCCAGAACTTTGTGCCCCCGACCGGGGAGACCCGTCTGAAGGCGGTGCAGAGGCTTGATCTGGCAGAATGGCTCCCCAATGACCTTCTGATCAAGCTGGATCGTTGTCTCATGGCGCATGCGATCGAGGGACGCACTCCACTTCTTGACCCTGCTCTGAGCGCCCTTGCATGGTCATTGCCGGATTCACTCAAGATCCGGGGCGGGCAAGGCAAATACCTGCTGCGCCGCTGGGTTGAGAAGAACGTACCCGACGCGATGCCTTTCGCGCCAAAGCAGGGGTTTACCGTACCGGTTGGTGAGTGGATCGCGGCGCAGGGCGACCGGCTTGGCCCGCTTGTCGCCCGGAGCATGGCTTTCAAGGGCGTGATTGCACCCGGGACGATTCTTGCACTCTTTACCCGAGCCGCTGGAAGGCGAGAGCGACATGCCGCCTGGGCACTGCTGTTCTATGCCTTGTGGTACCGCATTCATATCGAGACCGGGTCTTTCGAAGGTGACGTATTCGAAACCCTTGCTGCACGACCTTAGCTTCGAACCGAGGAGAAAACCATGCATTATGATCTGATCATCAGAGGTGGGACCTGCGTTTTTCCCTGGGGGGAAACCAAGGCTGATCTCGGTGTGAAAGACGGGCGCATTGCAAGCCTGGACGTGACCACGCAGGACAGTGCCATTCAGGAAATCAACGCCCAGGGGCTGCATGTCCTCCCCGGCATGATTGATTCGCATGTGCATCTGCGCGATCCCGGCAATGCCGCTATCGAATCCATTGCGACCGGTACAAGGGCGGCTGCGCTTGGAGGCATTACGATGGTGTTTGATATGCCAAACACCTCGCCCTCCATTACCTCGGCACAGACCATTGCCGACAAGCGCCGCACGGTGGCTGAAAATGCCCTGATCGATATGGGGCTTTATGTGGGTGCCACCCGCGCCAATACGCCTGAGCTGGCACAGCTGGAACAGGAAGAAGGCATCTGCGCTATCAAGGTCTTTGCCGGATCGTCTACCGGAGATCTGATGATCGAGGATGATGAGGGCATCGAAGCCGTACTGCGTAGCGGGCATCGTCGCGTGGCGTTCCATTCGGAGGACGAATATCGTCTTCAGGCGCGCAAGCCGCTTTTCGAAACCGGTATGCCGCATGTGAATCACATGATCTGGCGTGATGAGGAATGCGCGTTTCTCGGCACGAGACGCATCACGGCGCTGGCCAGAAAGACAGGCCGCCCCGTTCACATCCTGCATACCTCCACGGCGGAGGAACTCGACTGGCTGGCCGCGCACCGCTCTCATGTCAGCGTTGAGGTGCTCGTCAACCATCTCACGCAGGTCGGACCCGAATGCTACGAAACACTCGGCGCCTATGCGGTCATGAATCCACCCATTCGGGACCAGCGTCATTACGATGCCTGCTGGGCTGCAATCCGTGACGGGCGTGTTGATGTGGTGTCCTCAGACCATGCGCCCCATCCACGCGAAGCCAAGGAAAAGCCGTGGCCTTTATGCCCCGCCGGTCTGACAGGGGTGCAGACGATTCTGCCTGTTATGCTCGATCATGTGAATGCCGGGCGCCTGAGCCTGACCCGTCTGGTTGATCTGATGGCAGCAGGGCCGGCACGTATTTACGGATTGCAGACAAAAGGGCGTCTTGCTGTTGGTTTTGACGCAGATCTCACGCTTGTCGATCTGCGTATGCAGCGCGAGATCCGCAATGACTGGATTGCAAGTCCGGTTGGCTGGACGCCCTTCGACGGTAAAGGTGTCACAGGCTGGCCAGTCGGGACAATCGTGCGGGGCACTGTCGTTATGCGTGATGACGAGATCGTTTCGGGACCGATCGGGCGTCTGGCCCGATTTGCGCCGTAATCATGACGCATATTCCGGCTCTGTCTTTCACCCGTAACCGGCAGTTCGTCCGATCATGAAACGCTTTGTCTTTCTGTTCTTTTCCACCACGCTTGCCAGTGCCTGTCTGACGGCGCCTGTGGCCTTTGCCGATCCACGTGCCAAATGCGGGCAGGAGCCTTCGGCTCCTGCTGTCAGCGCGTCAGATACGGCGCATTACAATGCGAGCGTCGACAAGTTTCAGGCTTATGAAAAAGCCGCCCGAAACTATAACAGCTGTGTCGCTTCGGCAGCACAGAAAGAAGAGCAGGCAATCAGTGAGGAAGCTCGCGATCGTATTGCCAAGATACACGCGGTAAGCACCGGGGTTCAGCAGCGTATTGCCGCGAATTTTAGTCACATGTCGGCTGAACTGACGGCAGCAGGCAAGAAACTTGCCAAGCACTGACTGATTTCCGGGGAGCCGTTTCTGACTAAGGGGGTGGGGGTTACCCCACCCTTTTTCTGTTCAGGCAACCAGCAGTGGTGCAAGCGCACCGATGTCCCTGAATATCTTGCGGAACTGTGTTTCATTCGGTCTGCCTCCCGAAGTGTAGGCGGCGATAATAACTGATTTGCTGCTTGACGCTTCTGGCGACGCAAAGGCGATATCAGCGGCAATATCCTTGCCGTTACTGCCTGTTTTGTCTCCGACGACCCAATCGGAAGGGAAGCCGGCGCGAAGGCGATGCGTCCCGGTTGTGCATTTGGTCATCCATCCCCGCAGGAGGGCCGCTGAGTTGGGGTGTAGCAACGTGCCGTGGATCAGACGGTGCAGCGTACGCGCCATGGCGACGGGCGAGGTGGTATTCGCCTGAGGATCGGCAGAAGGGCGGTTGAGCTCGGGCTCATAGGCATCCAGCCGGGTCACGTCATCGCCGCTCTCACGCCAGAACTTGGTCAGGGTAGAGGGACCGCCGATATGGCGTAGCAGCATATTGGTGCAGACGTTATCGCTCATGGTGACGGCGGCAGCGCAGAGCGCAGCCAGGCTCAGGCTGCCGGCATCACGATTTTTCTGCGCGACCGGTGCCCATTCTGTCCTGAAATCGGAGTCGATGAAAGGCAGGCGATGTGTAAGATCGTCATCATCTCCATCACAGCGGGCAAGCACGCAGGCGGCAAGTGAAGCCTTGAAGCTGCTGCACATCAGAAACCGTTCTTTGCCACGCCATGACAGGGCACTGCCGGTTTCCGGGCAGAAAAGATGGACGCCGATACGTCCACCCGATTTCTGTTCGTAATGACGCGCAATCTCTGCAAGGGTATCCTGACTGCTGGTCTGCGCTGTTGCCAGCTCTGCCGCATATGACGGGCACGTGGCAATCCCGATCAGGGGCAGGCTGACGAGAAAGCGTCTTCTTGCCATCAACATATCGGGTCTCGTCGCATTGAATGGATTTCTCCGGCAGAAAAAGTTCTCTGTGACGCCGGGTTGTGGCCGAAATTTGACCGATGCGGCATCAAAATGACAAAGCGATTTGCCGCATTGTCGCAGCGTCTGTATGCTTGCAGGGATAGTGTCGCAAGAGGATCACGGTGGCAGACGAGTTTTTCAGTCAGGCCCAGGCGGAAATGCGTGCAGCAGAGCTGCGTGCAACTGCCCGGCGTTTCGGAGGTGTGGCGATCGGTGTGGCCGTGATCGCCTTGATTGGCGTTGGTGGATGGCAATGGCAGATCCATCGTCATCATCAGGCGCAGGCCGAAGCTTCAGGGCGCTATTATAGGGCGATGGAGGCCCTTCAGGCTCCGCAGCCCGATGCAGCACTGAGAGCACAATCCGAAAAAGAGAATCAGGCCGTGCTGGCTGATCTTGCCTCAACGGCACCGGGGGCAACGCGCAGTTTCTCGGCCATCAGGCTTGCGCAGCTTATGGCCCAGAAAGGTGACATGGCAGGCGCAAGAAAAGCCTGGCAGGGCGTGATTGACACCGCGGATGTGAACCCGTCTCTCAAGGCGCTGGCGCGTCTTCTGCTCCTGAACAGTCATATCAACGACGCTGATGTAACCGAGACCCGCAAGCAGCTGGAGCTTCTGGCGGCCAGTTCCGGGCCATGGCGTGCCTTTGCCCAGGAGAGTCTTGTGGCGCTTGATCTGCGTGCCGATGCATCCCCCAAGCAGCATGATGAGGCTCATAGCCTCCTGCTGGGTCTGGCCCAGTCACCCGATGCGCCTGATGGTGTCAGGCAGCGCGCTTCCATCCTTCTTCAAACTTTCGGCGGAGCCGGCTGATGCCTATCGAAAACAAGAACGTGTTGCGTGAGCCGGGGCGCCGCTTTTTTCTCGGTTCCGCACTGGCCGGTACGGCTCTGCTCTCGGGGTGCGGAATCTTCAAGGATGATCCGAAGCCCGTTCTGGCGGGCAAGCGCTATGATGTCCTCTCTACCGGTGCCGGTCTGGTGATCGATGAAGAAGATCATACCCCGATCGTTCTTCCCCCCGCACAGGCCACGCCCAGCTATCCTGTGGTCGGTCGTGTACCTGATCATATCGGGGTCAACACGAACTGGGCCGGACCCAATCTTGCCTGGTCACGCTCGATTGGCCATGGCATCTCCGAACCGGCTTTTCTCCATTTTGCAGCGCTTGGTCCGAATGGGCGCGGTGCCATCCAGTCCCCTCCCGTGATCGATGCGGGACGCATTTACACCCGTGACGGTGTCGGTACGGTCCGTGCCTGGACCTGGCCGGACATGAAGCCGCTCTGGACATTCATTCCCAAGGGAAGCAAGTCGCGGTCCAGCGATATTGGCGGTGGTCTCGGTGTATCCGGAGAGACGCTGTATATTGTCGATGGTGTCGGGCAGGTGATTGCCGTCGCGAGTGAAACCGGCAAGGTCAAATGGCGTGCCGAGACGGTTGTTCCCGGACGATCCGCACCGACCATCGTCGATGGACGCGTGTTTTTTGGTACGATCGACGAACGCCTTATCGCGCTCAATGCGGAGACCGGTGAACAGATATGGACGTATCAGGCGACAGAAGCCGATACGGTCATATTCGGCCAGGCTGCACCTGCTGTGGCCAATGGTGTGGTTGTAGCCGGGTTTGGCAGTGGTGACCTCGTGGCATTGCGTGCCGAATCGGGTGAACTGGTCTGGAGTGACTCTCTGGGCGGCTCCAATGGTCGTGGTGCGATGCTTGATCTCGCCTGTGTGCGTGGAGCCCCTGTCATCAAGGATGGCACAGCTTATGCTGTCTCTCTGTCCAAGGTGCTGGTTGCCATAGACATGCGTTCCGGTCGCCGTCTCTGGGAGCGTGAAGCCAGCGGGCAGAACATGCCTCTGATTGTTGGTGACTGGCTCTACGTGATTTCATCTGACCAGCAGCTTGCCTGTCTGGATCGTCTCTCGGGCCATGTGCGCTGGATTCACAATCTGCGTCGCTTCAAGAACGAGACCAAGCAGAAATATGCAGTAACCTGGCTTGGTCCGGTCATGGGCGATGGCAAGCTGGTATGCGTTTCCTCACTTGAAGAGACGGGCCTGCAGGTGGTGGATGCCGTGACCGGCAAGGCTCAAAATCCGCTAAAGACAAAGACACCAACTCTGGTTGAACCCATCATCTGTGACGGCAAGGTTCTTGTGCTGTCCACAGATGGCAATCTGAACGCATATGGCTAATCTGTGACTGACTCTCTCTCTCTTCCGCTCGTCGTTATTGCCGGGCGTCCCAATGTCGGTAAATCGACTCTCTTCAACCGGCTGGTAGGGCGTCGTCAGGCCATTGTGTCTGACATGCCGGGCGTAACGCGCGATCGGAAGGAGGGGGAAGCGCTTCTACGCGGGCGCAAGGTCCGGCTGATCGATACGGCGGGTCTTGAAGAAGCGGCGCCAGACACCCTCTACGGACGTATGCGCGCCTCATCTGAATCAGCTGTAGCGCAGGCGGATCTTGTGCTGTTCTGTATCGATGCGCGTGCAGGCGTGACGCCGGCTGACAAGCATTTTGCTGCTTGGCTGCGCAAGCAGAACAAGCCGGTGCTGCTTCTGGCCAACAAGGCAGAAGGTACAGCGGCTACCAATGAGGTGATCGAGGCCTATTCTCTTGGTCTTGGTACTCCTCTCGCGCTCTCAGCAGAACACGGAGAGGGCATTGCCCATCTTATGGGCGAGATTGCAGATCGTCTTCCCGAGGGTGAGCGCGTACGCATCAAGACCCGCTCACGCTCGAAACCTGCAGACGAAGAGAGTGAAGAGCTGGAAGAGCGCCCTGCCGGGCCGCTGCGTCTTGCTATTGTCGCCGGCCGAACGCAGGAAAATCCACGCTTCTCAATTGTCTGCTTGGCGAAGAGCGTATGATTACAGGGCCAGAGCCCGGCTTGACGCGTGATTCGATTTCGGTCTCCCTTCACGATGAAGTTGGCCCCATTCAGCTTGTCGATACGGCGGGTTTGCGACGCAAGGCCCGTATCGAGCAGGACCTCGAACGGATGTCGGTCTCGGCTTCTATCGAGCGCTGAAAATGGCCGAAGTGGTCGTTCTGACGCTTGATGCGACGCTTGGTGTGCACGAGCAGGATCTTCAGATCGCCCGGCTGATCGAACGTGAAGGTCGCGCCTGTGTTCTGGCGTTGAATAAATGGGACGCGGTCGAGGACCGTGCTGTTACCCGTCAGGCTATTGCCGATCGCATCGAGACATCGCTCGCTCAGATGCGCGGTATTCCGGTCGTGACCTTCTCGGCACTGACTGGGGCAGGGGTTAACAAGCTGCTTCCTGCCGTACGTCGTGCGCACGAGGTATGGAACA
Source organism: Asaia prunellae JCM 25354 (assembly GCF_000613885.1). Classification (GTDB taxonomy): domain Bacteria; phylum Pseudomonadota; class Alphaproteobacteria; order Acetobacterales; family Acetobacteraceae; genus Asaia; species Asaia prunellae. The sequence goes on from NZ_BAJV01000009.1 coordinate 97,415, forward strand.
GTCGCGTAACGACAGGTGAGCTCAATCGCTGGTTCGAGGGCGCTCTCGAACGTCATCAGCCGCCACTGGTTGATGGTCGTCGTCTCAAGCTGCGATATATGACACAGGCCAAGTCGCGCCCGCCCACCTTCATTCTGTTTGGTACGCGTGCCGAAATGCTGCCGGATGCCTATAAACGGTATCTGGTAAACGGATTGCGGGAGACGTTCCATTTGCCAGGCACGCCTATCCGTTTGCAGCTGCGTGGTACCAAAAATCCTTACGCCGAGAATAAATCATGAGTCAGACGGCGCTTGTCCTGATCGAGTACCAGAACGATTTTCTCTCCGAAGGGGGTGCCCTGCATGAGGGTGTGCGCGCCGAGCTGACGCGCACGAACATGCTTGCGCATACCAAGGATCTTGTGGCCGAGGCACGCAAGAAAGGGGTCAGGATCGTTTGGGTGCCCATCGAATTTGCGCCGGGTTATCCCGAACTGGCCACAGAATCCTATGGTATTCTGGCCGGTGTGAAAGCGACCAATGCGTTCCGGATCGGAAGCTGGGGTGCACAGATCGTTGACAGCCTTGCGCCGCATGAAAGTGATATCGTGATTGCAGGCAAGCGGGGGCTTTGCGGTTTTGCCAGCACCAATCTGGATTTTGTACTCAGGCAAAACGGCATTTCACGTATCGCGCTTGGTGGACTTCTGACTGATTGCTGTGTGGAGTCCACTATGCGCAGCGCCTATGAGCGTGGCTATATCGTGCAGACCCTCACTGATTGCACGGCGACACTCTCTCAGGCTCAGCATGAAGCGGCCATTGCTTTCACATACCCGATGTTTTCGCATCCGGTGACGTCTCGCGCTTTCCTCGACAGTCTTCTGTGAGCAGTGATATGGAGAGGGCGGTAACTCCTCTCCAGAATTCAATGTCCGATATAACGCCCGGGACGATGATAGGCGATCAGGATTCCACTGGTAGCCGCAGCGCTCAGAAGCGAGAGCATGATTTTATGTGCAGGTAAAAACAGGGCTGAAACTGCCATGATCACGATATCGATCGAGATCTGGACATGTCCAGCGTTGATGCCGCGTGTTTTCTGTAGCCACAATGTCACAATTCCTGTGCCACCAACTCCAGCTTGATGTCGGGCCAGACACAGGATTCCCAGTCCGATAATCGTTCCGGCGAACAGTGAAGCGAAAAGCGGATCGATCTGCGATACCGTGATAACGCGCGGCATCAGCCCGGCAAAAAACGTGACCCCGCAACTTGCAATCATCGTCTTGATGGCAAAAGCAGGGCTCATGGCCCGCAGGGCAAAAGCCAGAAAAGGGATATTGATGAGTGTAAACAGTATACCGGGGCCAACCGGGACAAGGTAGGACAGCAAGAGCGCAATACCGGCCATCCCGCCCGTCACCAAACCAGCCTTGTGCAGGCAGACCAGCCCCATGACGATCAGCGAGCAGCCAATCAGAAAGGCATATACGTCTTCAGCGATACTATGGCGCAGCCCCGGCGCGTAAGGTGTTTCTGCGTCTTGAGTTTTGATGGTTGCTTCCTGATCAGCGGAAATGCTGTTTGTTGCTGTTCCAGAACCTGTGAATACCGCGCAGGTGGGAGTCATGTTGAGTGCTGTCCGGGTGAGAGATGTTGGTAGTATTGTTCGAAATGAAACGCTCGGTGGGGATACAACAAGCCTGCTGAACGGATAGATGACGGTCCGTCCTGGTATCGGCCCTGCCTTACATGGCCCTGCTAGCATAGGCGAGTGTTAAGTGGCTTGGTGCACTACAGGGCCGGGGTTCGAGGGGGTAATGTCCGTGGCAGGAACCCGATCAGGAGACGGGGAAGCAGTCAGCTGTCATAAAGTGTGTTTATCGCGCCGTGGAGCGCCATTGCGACCGGTGCCGCATCATAGCGTCCCATTTTGACTTCGATGAAATGCGCCCTGTCAGTCTCTGTATTGCAGGCTGACAAAGCAGCAAGAAGTTCATCGCGTGTCCTGACAGAGCTGACAGCCCAGTCGTCACAACCAAATGCCTCAGGGAGCAGGGCGTACCGCCATTGTGCCAGGTCGTTGTAATAGGTTTCCCCATCCTTGCAGAGCAGGCGTTCGATCAGATAGCCGCCATTATTGATGATTATGACAACCGGCTTGCACTCGAAGCGGGCGAACTGGCTCAGTTCCTGCGTTGTCAGCTGATGTGAGCCTTCACCGGTAACAAGTACGACGCGTCTCTCCGGCTGAGCCATGGCCATGCCAAAAGCGGCAGGCGTCGCCCAGCCTATCGAGCCCCACAGCGTCTGATTATGATAGGCACAGCCATCGGGCAGGCGAATTTCTGCCAGCCCCATTGAGGCATTGCCTGTCTCGGCGGCGACGATATCGCTGGGCCGGAGTATCGTCTGAATATCCTGGTAGAGTGTCTTGGAAGAAAGAGCAGCATCTTCTGAGGCGTGAGCAGGTGTCTGTTTTGGAATTTTCCCCTCAAAAAAGGGCAGACTTGTGCAAGCGCCAACAAGACCATTAAGGATCGCGGATATAGATACGTTATCGATCCGTTCACTCCCGATCGTGACATAATCCGGCATAATGGTAATCAGTCGCTCTTCTGCAATACGAGCTGTAAAAGCGCCTGTATTGAAGTCAGAAAACTGGACTCCGATGCCAAGGATTACATCGCTGGCTTCAACGAAGGCTGCGACGTTTTCATGCAGTAAATGGCCATAGTAAAGACCCAGATAGCGCGATGAGGATTCCAGGGCCATTCCCTTGTCGGCAAACATCGTTGCATGCGGCAGACCGGATCTCGCAATGAATTCACGCGCTTTGTCGAGTACGCCAAAGCGGTCGCACAGAATGCCAGGCAGCACACAACTCTGGGCGCTCATGCGCAGTTTCTCTATAATCCGGGCTACGACATCATCAATTCCGGCGGTGTCGGATGCCGATGCCGGGTCGGGAGCGGTAGACGTCGCGTGAACGGGAGCATTTGCATGGTCCGATGGCACACCGAAATAAATCGGGCGACGGTGCGATTTTAACGCTGATAAAGCTTTTTGAACTTCGTCGACACAATTTTCAGGGGTGAGAATTGTTCTGGCGCACGTGAAGGCGGCACAGGCATCATAAAAGGCCATGAATGACCCGTTGCCAAGCGAGTGATGCACGAGGCGGTTCGACTTCATAACTGTCGAGGCTGGCATACCGACGATATGGATAATCGGCAGATGCTCGGCGAAAGCCCCGGCAATTCCATTGATGGCACTGAGCTCACCAACACCATAAGTGGTACTGAGCGCTGCTATGCCTTTTATGCGGGCATAGCCATCTGCGCTATATGCAGCGTTGAGTTCGTTACAGCTGCCGACCCACGTCATATCGTTGCGCGCACAGACCGCATCTTCAACCGGGAAAGCATAATCGCCCGCGACGCCAAAGATATGGCGTATGCCGAGGGCAGCGATTTGATCCAGGAGATGCTCAATGACGGTCGCACTCATTTCAGGAACCTTCCATCGTTCGGATGGCCGTTTTGTATTCCCGTTTGGCATCATAAGATAATATGATCTTGTGATGCACAAGATAGGTGAAAGATTATGATGCCACCGCAAATTACCTTTCGCGAACTCACCCATTTTCTGACCGTCATCTGTCAGGGAGGGTTCATCAAGGCAAGCGAGGCGCTCAATATCAGCCAGCCTTCGATCAGTCAGAGTATTCAGGCGCTTGAAGCCAAGCTCGGAACAACACTGATCATACGCAGCAAGAAAGCGGTCATGCTGACGGAGAAAGGTGAAATTCTGCGGCGCTATGCCGAACGTACCTTGCGTGAAGAGCTTGCCCTGCGTGAGATGCTGTCTGCAGAGAAAAAGACCCTGGAAGGTCCTTTGCGTGTGACTGTGCCACCCGCGATCTCCTCGATCTGCTTTCCTGCGATTATTGAAAGTTTCTGCAGCCAGTATCCCGCCGTGATGCTGGAAATTGATGAATGCCCGTCAGACAGGCTGATACCGAGACTGCGTGGAGGTCAGACAGAAATTGCTGCACTGATCCTGCCCATAAGTGAGAGAGATCTGCAGCTTTATCCCCTCGGTCGCGATCACCTCTGCCTCGTTGTACCTGATCAGCATCGTCTTGGTGCCCAGAAGAGCTGTTGTCTTGCTGATATTCTTCAAGAGCGTGTTGTGCTGCTGAAAGAAGATTTCAAGATCAACAGCTTCGTTTTGCAGGCTTATGCCGAGCATGGTGCCGTTCCGAAAGCTGCAGGACGAACGGGAGATATTTACCTTTTAATGGCTATGGTGCGTGCCGGGATAGGGTTGGGTATTGCTCCGTCAGCATTATGCGTGGGGAATGGATGAAAGGTCTTAATGTACTCCATCTCCTCTCCCCGACCATTGGTTTCGAGCTGGCGCTGGCAACACGTCGAGATCGTGTGCTGTCTCCGGCGGGTGAAGCCTGGCGTTCGGTCTGTCTTGATCATTTTGCACAATCAGTACTTCGAGAGGGTCGTCTGGTAGAATAGAAAAGATATTTTCAGGAATTGGAAAATAATTTCAACGACTTGAATTAATAAAAATATTTACTGATAAACAAAATTATAATAAACACAATATTACAATATAATAAGGACTCTGAAGTGACAAAGAGATCAGATATATTTTCTTATGCTAAGAAGAGATATGGCATAGATCCAGATTATCCATTCGAAAAGTATCCGAATTATGCAGTTCTCCGTCAATGTGAAAATGAAAAATGGTTTTGTCTCGTCATGAATGTTGACGGTACGAAACTTGGCCTTGAGGGCGGGAAGGAAATTGATGTGATTGATGTCAAATGTCCGCCCGCCCAACGGCATGACCTCTTGCGGTTACCAGGATACAAACCCGCCTATCATATGAACAAGGAGCATTGGATAACAGTTCTGCTTAACGGTGCGGTATCACAAGAAGACATATTTCAACTTATAGACCAGAGCTTTGAGCTTGTAAGATAAATACTCATACAGGATTTGGCATGCGCTAACAAAGTGTAGTGCATGCCATCATACGAGAATGTTCAGATGAATATTGATGCCAGAAGGCAGAAGCCAAGGCCTAGAAATGCGATCAGTGTTTCGATGACGCACCAGGTCTTGATTGTCTGTGGCACGGTGAGACCCAGATACTCCTTGATCTGCCAGAAACCTGCATCGTTCATCGGGCCGAAAGCAACAGAGCCGGCGCCGGTCACCAGGACCATGAGTTCCGGCGAGACGCCATGACTACGGAGAAGAATTGGTCCGGCAATACTCGAGGCCGTGCTCATGGCGACCGTGGCAGAGCCGCAGGCAACACGGACGATCACGGCAAGGAGCCATCCGAGTACGAGGATGGGTACGTTGAAGTTGAGCGCAGTGTCTGTGATGACCTTTGACACGCCGCTATCGACCAGCTCGCGTCCGAAACCGCCGCCTGCGCCTACAAGAAGCATGATGAGCGCGGTTGGTCCAAGGCACTCATTGGTGAATTTGAGGATCGTGTCACGTGAGAAGCCACGTGCAAGACCCAGCACGTAGAAGGACAGAATAACCGCCAGAACGAGAGCGATATCCGTATTGCCAATGAAATGGAGCGCGGAATTGAGTTTTGTTCCGGGGGGAGAGACGCGATCAGCAACAGAAGCGACCAGCATCAGGAATACGGGCGAAAGAATGGTGAACACGGTGATGCCAAACCCTGGCATGTTTTTGGGTGGTTCACGGTTGACGAATTGTTCTGCGAGCGGATTGGCTTCGGTCAGTGGAACGCGGGGAGCAATGAAACGGGCATAAAGAGGGCCTGCTATGATGGCGATAGGTGTGCCGATCAGGATACCCAGAAAGATCGTATGACCTGTGTTGGCATGATAGGCGGAGAGCGCCAGCAGCGTCGCCGGATGAGGCGGGATCATTGCATGGGTGACCGATAATGCGGCTCCCATTGGCAAGGCAACGCGCAGAAGCGGGGTCTCGGTGCGAGCCGCAAGAACAAAAGCCAGCGGGATCAGCAGGACGAAGCCGACCTCGAAAAAGACGGGCAGACCAATCAGAAGACCGATGACCATCATGGCCCAGTCGATACGCGAACGTCCTGCCCAGCCTGAAATGGTCAGGGCGATCCTGTCTGCACCTCCTGACTCTGCCAGCATCTTGCCCAGCATGGTGCCAAGCGCGATCACAGTGCCAACATGGCCCAGAACATGACCGGCGCCCTCTTCGAAGGATTTGACGACCTTGTCAGCAGGCATTCCGGCCGCGAGCGCCAGACCAAGCGATGTCGTGAAGAGGACGATAAAGGGGTTAAGCCTGAAATAGGCGATAAGGATAACGATCGCGAGGATCGCGGCGGTAGCGAGGGAAATGGCAAATAGCGCGGACATGGCGTGATCTCGGAACCGGAAACGAATTTCTGTCAACGTATTGCGACGGTTCCGATGTTCACATATTGACCAGTATTCTTACAAGCCGCGTCAGACCTCGATTATCGCTTTCGGGAATATGGATCGATCCAGCTCCTTCATGAAGGGTAATGCGAGTCGCTGTATCGTGCAGGCATGGCGTCCGGGCGTGAACCGGATTATGCACGAGGTTCATTTCGCTTCTGACGCCCGATCATCCTCTATCCGATCAGGCGATTCTGTCACCTCGGTGACGGGTTGACAGCGTCGGAGCCGCTCAGGGAGATCTGACATGCTGATTCGTACCGATGAGAAGGCGGATATCGACACACCAACCGGAAAGATGCGTGTTAATCTCTTTCGTCCTGCAAGAGCAGGGCGCTTTCCTGCCATTCTGCTTTTTTCGGAAATCTATCAGGTGACGGCACCAATAGAGCGCCTTGCTGCGATGATTGCCGGTCAGGGCTATCTGGTCGCTGTGCCTGAAGTCTATCACGAATATGAGGCAGCCGGTTGTGTGCTGGCCTATGACAAGCCGGGTACGGATCGGGGAAACGAGCTCAAATATACCAAGCCTGTAGGCCAGTTTGACAGCGACAATGTAGCACTGATCGACTGGTTGAGAGGGCACGAGGCATGTAGCGGCCGTTTTGGCGCCTTTGGTGTCTGCCTTGGAGGACATCTGGCCTTCCGTGCCGCGCTCAATCCGGCGGTCGAGGCTACCGCCTGCTTCTATGCGACCGATCTGCACACGGGAACGCTGGGCGGTGAACGCCATGACGGTACATTGTCTCGTGCTGAAGAAATACGTGGCGAGGTCATGATGGTCTGGGGCCGCCATGATCCACACGTACCTTATGAAGGGCGTCGTCAGATACGGGATACTCTCGAGGAGGCTGCGGTGGCGCTTGAATGGCACGAAGTTGACGGCCAGCATGCCTTTCTGCGTGATGGTGCCCCCCGTTTCGACGCCGCATTGTTCCTGCAGGGCATGAACTGGACCAATACGCTTTTCCAGCGCGTTTTCATGGCCCAACCCTGAAGATGAGTACCGTGCAGCATGGAGAAGGTCTCTATGGCTGGGAGCGTGCCAAGGCAATGCTTGCGGTGGCGCTGGCTGTGCTGCTCTCGGTACTTGATTACGCTGTTGCCAATGTGGCTTTGCCCAGCATTGCCCATGATCTGCATGTTGCGTCCTCCCAGTCAATCTGGGTCATCAACGCCTATCAGCTTGCCTCGCTATCCATGCTGTTGCCACTTGCCTCAATCGGTGCGCGCATCGGCTTTGCGCGTATGTGCCGCTTGGGTATCGCAATCTTTCTGATAGCGTCGGTGCTCTGCGCCCTGTCTACCAGTCTGCTTGAACTGGCTCTGGCTCGCGCTTGCAGGGTATCGGGGGGGCGAGCATCATGAGCGTGGCGATCGCGCTCATACGTTTCATCTATCCCAGGGAAATTCTGGGGAAGGGGCTTGCCCTCAACGGATTGATCATCGGTATGGGCGTGGCGCTTGGTCCTACGGTTGGATCACTGGTTATGTCAGTGGCGAACTGGCCATGGATTTTCTGGATCAATGTTCCTCTTGGTGCTGTTGCGCTTGTCATGGCAAGCCTGGCATTGCCGGTTACACCGCGTTCCGAGCGATCGGTCGATCTGGCCGCAATCTGCCTGACAGTTGCTGCTTTCACTTTCACAGTGATCGGTATTGATGATTTCGTGCATGGCGGTCTGGTAAGTGCCGTTGCGCTTTCAGCCATTGGTGTTGTGTGCTGGATCGCGTTGCTGCGTCATCAGCGTGACAGCAGTGAGCCCGTTGTGCCGGTCGATCTGCTGGGTGTGCCCTCTTTTCTCATCGCGTTCATCGTGGGGATGACCGGTTTCGTCGCGTCCAACTTCTTCATCATTGCCATGCCGTTCACTCTCGAAACGGTATTTCATCGGCCGGTTACCGTGACGGGATTTCTGATCACGCCCTGGGCTGTGGGTGTGGCAATCATGTCTTTTCTCATCGGTCGCTGGACCGACCGGATCCCGGCAGCGTTGCTTTCCAGTCTTGGCCTTGCAGTTACCGGGTGCGGATTTGCCTTGCTCTGGATGTTGCCGAGCGACGCAAGCAATTTTGATATCATCTGGCGTACCTGGCTTGCCGGTTCCGGCTTTGGCATGTTCCAGCCACCCAATAACCGCGTCATGATGCTCGCTGCACCCCGTGGCAGGGAAGGGAGCGCAAGTGGTCTTGTTTCGGTGGCCCGTCTGGGTGGACAGACATTGGGTGCGCTTTTGGTGGCCAGCGTTTTCCGGTTCAGTACACATGCCTCTACGCTCTGTCTGCTTTGCGCCATGATCATTGCCTGGCTTGGAGCCGGACTGAGCCTTGGGCGAAGTTTCCGCCGCAGGCACAGATCCGGTTTGCATGGCTGAGAGACGTCCGATTTTCCCGATACAGGTTTATTGCCTTGGTAAGATCGGGGGATTCCGACTGTAGAAGGAGAAGTTTACGGGTTATGGACGATCTGGTTTGTCGCGCCAGGGTATTTGCAACAAGAGCTCATGGTGCCATCGGACAGAAACGAAAATATGACGGTCAGGAGTATATCGTTCATCCTGAAGCTGTTGCGTCGAGCGTTATGAATACAGGAGGCAGGCCTGAGGCTGTGGCAGCGGCATGGCTTCACGATGTCGTGGAAGACACTCCCGTCACCCTGAGTGAGATCGAGGCAGAATTCGGAACCGAGGTCGCATCTCTGGTTGAGATGCTAACCGATGTCAGTTGTCATGAAGATGGAAACCGGGCTGCCCGTAAAGCGATTGACCGCGCCCATTCGGCGCGTGCCAGCGCCGAAGGTCAGACGATCAAACTGGCAGATCTTCTGGATAACGCACGTTCGATCATTCGTCATGACAAGGGCTTTGCCAGGGTGTTCCTGCGCGAGGTGAAACAGCTCCTGCCATTCCTGGAGAAGGGCGATAGAAAAATTCGGCATGAGTTGATCGGGCTTCTCGAGACTTGGGAAAAATCACGTTCATGACTTGTTATGCTGACTCAAAACTGATTCCATGTAATAATTGCAAGGATTTATGGAATTATACTGTTTAATCAAGGAAATGTTTATCGCTGAACTACTTGTTTGCATGTATGAAACGAGCAGTCTGTAGCTCCCGATCGGAAAGGGAAGATAAAATGCTCCTTGCGGAAGCCCTGACGATGCGCTCCGATCTGGCCAAAAGGCTGGAACAACTAAAATTGCGTCTGACCAGGAATGCCAAGGTTCAGGAAGGGGATACGCCTTCTGAAGATCCAGTGCAGATGCTGGAAGAATACGATCGTAGCGCCGCTGAGCTGCAGTCGTTGATCACGCGTATCAATATGACCAATGCATCAGCCTGTATCGATGATGGTGTAACCATGACACAGGCTCTTGCCGAACGGGATATATTGCGTTTGCGCATCGCTACTTATCGCGATCTGGCCAAGGAGGCTACGATTACGTTATCGCGGACCACGAGGTCTGAAGTCCGTTTCTGCTCCACCATTTCAGTGTCAGAAATACAGAAACGGGTTGATGATTATTCCAGACAACTTCGGTTGCTGGAGGTCAGGATACAGAAACATAACTGGAGCATAAAAGTGAGTGCGTGACGCAGCTGGTACCAGGTAATCGAGAGCGAACACACCCCTCTCCGGTGGGGCAATGCCGGAATTTCAGGTCGGCCGCGGGGCGGCTGGAGCGGTTCGAATCCGCCAGGAACAGACAAGCCCAGCATCGTGACACGCGCACAATGCATCATGCACTTTTAACAACCACGTGTTGACTCGATTATGAGGGAGGGCGGGACAGGGGCCCGGATGGATAATGCCGGGTGGCTGCGTCATGGAGGAGACTGTTCAGGAAGCAGAGTGATGTCCTCTGGGATATAACTTCCTGATGTGAGAGGTATTCACCGTCACAAAGGCAGGACCCGATAGAGACGGGTTTCTCTTGCAGTCTTGCCTTCCAGTTCCATGGTGGTCGGCAGTGTTGCGCAGGCAAGGATCTCAATACCCTCTTTGGGAGCATAGGGGCGACCGGGATCGGCCATCCAGACTTCCATTTTCTCTGCGCATTTGCGTAACCATGGAATAATGCGGTCTGCCATCTGCTGATTGTAACAGACATCGCCACAAAGCAGCAGATCGACGTCCGGTTCCGAGCCGATCCGGTCGCCTCGATTGGTACAAGGGTCAGGTCATTCAGAGAGGCATTGAGTTGAGCGGCTTCCAGCGCGAGCTGATCAATGTCATTGATGAGTACTTCGCTTGCGCCTGCCTGTGCGCAGGCTAATCCGGCGAGACCGCCACCACAGGCGAAATCCAGTACGCGTTTGCCGCGAACCGTTTCAGGATGGTCGAGTATCCATCGAGCCAGAAGCTGACTGCCAGGCCATGCGAAGGCCCAGAACGGTGGTTCGATATTGAGTTCAGCAAGGTGCGTTTCGGTCGCTTGCCAGATAGGGGTGATTTCGGTGGCAAGATAGAGACGTAGCTCCGGTACCAGAGGTGCTGTTTCGATAATGGTCTGACTGGCTATGAAACAGGCAGGATTTTTCATGACAGGCCGCGTCCAAGGATGAACGCAAGAGCAAGGACCAGGCCGAAAGGCACATTCTGCCGGAACAGTCTGAGACAAAGTGCCGGATTGTGAATGTCCAGACGTGTGATCTGTGTCATCAGCAGAAGAGAAGCGATAATTGCGACGGGCCAGGCACTCCAGTGCAGATGACCGAACGCCATGGCGAAGGCAAAAAGCAGGACTGCCGCACCGTAACAGCTTGCGATGAACCCCCGTGCCTTTGAGGCCCAGAGGCGGGACGTGGAGCGCACGCCGATACGGGCATCGTCATCCATATCCTGAAACCCGTAGATTGTATCAAAGCCAAGCTGCCACAGATGGTGCCTGCATAGAGCAGGGCACAAATCCAGTCGACGCGACCCGCGCTCGCCGCATAACCCATGGGCGCGCCAAAGCCGAAGGTAAAACCCATGACGAGCTGCGGCCACCAGGTTACGCGCTTGGCTGCCGGGTAGAGGCCGACGAGCAGCAGGGCCAGAGGGGCAAGTAGCCAGCAGACAAGGGGCAACTGAAATAGCACAAATGCACCGATTGCCAGTAATGCGGCGAGAACGACAAGGGCCTGGTTTACCGACAGACGGCCGCTGGCGAGGGGACGCCCTGCAGTACGAGCTACCTGCGCATCTATCTTGCGGTCCCAGATATCATTGACGACGCAACCGGCAGAGCGCATTGCCAGAGACCCGATCGCGAAAAGTGCGATCAACCAGGCCCTATGCGTCGGTGTGGCACCCTGAGCCAGTTCAATTCCCCAGATACCGGGCAGGAGAAGCAGCCAGGTTCCGACCGGACGGTCCAGGCGTGCGAGCAGCACATATGGCCGCAGCCCTTCCGGCAGACGGGCAACCCAGCCATGAGCGCGTATATCAGTATGGGCTGCGGTCTGGCGCATCATCAAGGTCTCCGTGTCGTCATGACGGTTCATTGCGTCTATGAGTAGCGAACGTCAATCACGCATCCAGAGGGTTTCATGCAGGACGCGCCCCGGCTTTATCTCGATCTGCCGCTTTCGCCCGAGGGCGAAGGTGTTGTGCTCAATGCTGATCAGATGCGGTATCTGGCAACAGTGCTTCGCCTCCAGAATGGCGATATCCTGCATGTATTCAATGAAGAAGCCGGAGAATGGGAAGCGCAGCTGGAGATCCATCGCAAGGATCGGGGGCAGGCCGTGTTACGCACCCGGGTCAGGCCACCAGAAGAAACAAGTGGGCCAGTTCTTGTTTTTGCACCCCTCAAACGTGACGCGACAGATCTCGTCCTTCGCATGGGTACAGAGATGGGTGTTACGCGATTCTGTCCCGTCATAACGGAACGAACCAATACCCACAGGATCAACGCTGATCGTTTTCGTGCTATCGCGATTGAAGCGGCGGAACAGTGCGAACGGCTCGATATACCGCACATTGATCCTCTGAGATCTCTGACACAGCTACTGGACGAGTGGGATGACCAGATCCCGCTTTTTGCCGCTCTGGAACGACAGGAATGCCCAGACGTTGCACGCGTTGTGGGCAATCATGCGCTTCTTGTTGGGCCAGAGGGAGGGTTCTCAGAGTCTGAGCGTCGTCTTTTGAGCGCACAGAAAGCAATTATTCCGATTTCACTCGGAAAACGCATTCTTCGTGCTGATACTGCGGTTGTTGCAGGACTTGCCCGGTTGGCGTTTTACGTTTCGCAGTCCATATAGAACGAAACTATACAGTTTCGTTTTCCAGAAATCTCCTGAGGTTCCAGTAACGCCCATGTCCAATCCAGGTGACCTGAACGACACGCCAGTCGAAAGCAAGGCCCAGCTCGTCACGCTTCTTGCCGATGGTGCGAAGCCGCAAGCTTCCTGGCGTATCGGCACTGAGCATGAGAAATTCGGCTTCGTTCTGCCTGAAGATCGATCCGGACGTATCGCCTACAGCCCGCCCGCCTATACGCCAGAGGGAATTGAGGCCCTGTTGCAGGCACTCAAGGGCGATGGAAGCGACTGGGGGGCGATCGAGGACCGGGGTAACCTGATCGGATTGAAGGGGCAGGGTGCTCACAAGGGAGAATCAGTCTCGCTTGAACCGGCGGGCCAGTTCGAGCTTTCGGGTCGACCCGTAGCCGATCTGCATGAAACCAGAGCAGAGATGGACGGGCATTTCGCAGACCTGCGTGCACCAGCCCGGTCGCTCGGTCTGGGTTTTGCTCCATTGGGTTTTCAGCCTTTGTGGCCGCGTGATGCCATGCCCATCATGCCCAAAAGTCGCTACGCCATTATGCGTCGCTATATGCCCAAGGTCGGGGCGCTCGGCCTTGATATGATGACCCGCACCTGTACGGTTCAGGTCAATCTTGATTTCGGTTCTGAAGAGGATATGGCGCGCAAGATGCGTGTCTCACTGGCTCTGCAACCGCTCGCGACAGCTCTTTTTGCCAATTCACCGTTCTATGAGGGTAGACCCAACGGGCTTTTGTCCAATCGCGCCCATGTCTGGACCGATACCGATAATGCACGTTCCGGAATGCCTGAATGCTGCTTTGAAGAAGATTTCGGTTTCGAACATTACATCGACTGGGTGCTTGATGTGCCTATGTATTTTGTCATGCGTGATGGTGAGATACGTGATGTGGCGGGAGCATCTTTCCGTGACTGGATGGCCGGCAAGCCGCAAGCCGCCCTTGCTGGACTCACGCCGACCATGGGTGATTTCGAAGACCATCTGACGACGGCTTTTCCTGATGTCAGGCTCAAGCAGTTTCTGGAAATGCGTGGTGCCGATGCAGGCAGTCCGGCGATGATGCTGGCACAATCCGCACTCTGGGTCGGCCTGCTATATGATCCGGCAACCCTTGTTGCGGCGGAAGCGCTCGTGCGTGAGCAGGATTGGGCAAGTTATCGAGCCCTGCGAGGAGATGTCCCTGAAAAAGGCATGAATGCAGATTTTCCGGGAGGATTACGCGCTTTGGCAAAACGCGTGATCGCTCTGGCGGAACAAGGGCTGCGTGCGCGCGATCTTGGTGAGGAAAAATATCTGGCGCCATTGATGGCCATTGCCGACGGCGCAAAGACGCAGGCCGAGCACTGGCTTGAGCGCTATCATGGAGACTGGCAGGGTGACGTGCGTTTATTTTCAACGAAGCGGCTATCTGACGGATCTGCCATGACATTGCGCCCTGTCTGTCTGCTTGCCGGTCTGATCGGCTTCTCTCTTGCACCGATGCCCGTTATGGCCCAGGCTAGACCCGTCGCAATGCGGCCAGCCGATGCTGGCTGGATCGCCCGGGTGCAGGATGCCCTGAATAACATCCATGCCATCAAGGCTCGCTTTCAGCAGATTGCCCCCGATGGTGGTCGTTCGACCGGTACGGCATGGCTTGATCGCCCTGGACGTATGCGTTTCGATTATGACAAACCCAGCCCGTTGCTGCTTGTCGCCAATCAAGGACAGATTGTCTATCAGGATCGCGAGCTGGGACAGGTGACGACCTTGCCTCTGGATCGTACGCCTCTTGGGTTGTTGCTACGCCCTGATCTGCGTCTCTCTGGTGATGTGACTGTGACGGGATTTCAGCACGACCGCGGGCTTGTGCAAGTCACGCTTGTACGTACGGCAAGCCCTGCGGAAGGTAGTCTTACTCTTATCTTTGCGGATTCACCCCTGACACTGCGTTCATGGGTCGTGAAAGACGCCCAGAGAAGGGAGACACAGATCGATCTGTTCGATGTATCGCCAGATCCGGCTCTGGCAGAGACACTTTTCACCCTGCCCAAGGAACAGGACTAGGCAATCGACGGACAGATATCATGCCTTGCCCAGCTCCAGAGCGCGTGCATAGACCACGCGTTTGGGCAGATTGACCGCTCCGGCAACAAGCGCAGCTGCGTCCTTGACTGAATGGGTCTGAAGGGCGGCAAGGAGACGGGAATCGAGATCATCCCCGGATGGTTTGTCACTGTCTCCTGATGGGCCAATGAGAATGGTAATTTCGCCACGTGGCGCAGTCTGGGTAAAATGGGTTTGCAATTCTGCCAGT
Source organism: Asaia prunellae JCM 25354 (assembly GCF_000613885.1). Taxonomy (GTDB): domain Bacteria; phylum Pseudomonadota; class Alphaproteobacteria; order Acetobacterales; family Acetobacteraceae; genus Asaia; species Asaia prunellae. Next base: position 112,443 of record NZ_BAJV01000009.1, read on the forward strand.
GTGCCTCGTCTGATCTCTTCAAAGCGCTTGGTGAGCTCTCGTGCGACGGCGCCCTGACGATCAGCGCCGAATACGGCAATCAGATCTTCGATCATATCCAGCAAACGATGAGGGGCCTCGTACCAGATCAGCGTAGCGCTGAGCCCGGCCTGTTCAGCAGCGCGCAGAATGGAAAACTGGCTGCGTCGCGCCGCTGAACGAGGGGCGGCAAAACCGTTGAAGAGATAGGGATGCGGAGGGAGGCCCGACAACGTAAGTGCGAGCGTTGCGGCATTGGGTCCGGGTATGGCTCCGATACTTACATCTTCTGCAATGGCTGCACGTGCCAGACGAAACCCGGGGTCAGAGACCAGAGGCGTTCCGGCATCGGAAACGAGGGCCAGTCTTGCTCCGCCTTTCAAACGGTTCAGGAGACCGGGAATGCGTCCTTCTTCATTATGGTCATGCAGAATTAATGTCGGTGTGGAAATGTTATAGGCCTTGAGCAATTTTGCTGTTACCCGTGTATCCTCGCAGAGGATGAGTTCGGCAGCTTTGAGCGTTTCTATGGCGCGAACACTGATATCTCCCAGATTGCCGATGGGTGTTGCGACCAGAGTCAGGCTACCTGAGGAGAGGGTCGCAGAACCGCCGGAAGTGTCATAAGCATGGTCCGAACCCTCAAGGGTCGAATCGTCAACAGGAGTATGGGTGCAAGATGGTAAGTCGGACATTCGGTCCCCGTCAGCGCGTGGTTTCCTTCACATCGCTCAGGACGGCCTCTGCATGCAAGGTTTCCGCACTTGCCGGTGTCGCTCTGCTCGTTCTGAATGCCTGTAGTGGGCCGGAAACTCCCCCCCCAATCGGCCAGCCCGGTAGAGGAAATGCCCAGCAGGATACAACCAAGAAAATCGGCATGCTCCTGCCCTTGACCGGCCGTTTCAGCAAGCTGGGTCAGCAGATGGCGAATGCTGCCCATATTGCAGTCCCCGAGGGTCATGGCGTTACTCTCGATATCCGCGATACTGACGCTCAGGGTCAATCGGCGGATGGCGCAGCCCGTGCGGCTCTTGAACAGGGTGATATCGTCATCCTGGGACCGCTGACAGCAGCCCAGACGGCCTCGGTTGCTTCTGTGACACAACCGGCGAATATACCCGAATTTGCCTACACCAGTGATCAGGCTCAGGCCCAACCCGGCGTATGGGTCATGGGCGTGACGGTCGAACAGCAGATTACACGTCTTGTCGATGCCGCCACGCAGGAGGGACGCAAAACCTTTGCTGCTTTCCTGCCTGACAATGCTCTTGGCCGAGCCTTCGGTGATGCGCTTAACAAAGCCTGTTCCGACAAGGGGCTGACAGCACCCCAGATCGTCTTTCATACAGAGGCTCCCGAGTCGATCACCGGTGGGCTCAAGACCCTCGCCAATCTGCAATTCCGACAGGGACAGGTGGCACAGCAAACCGAAGCGGCCAAGCCCTCTGAACCTGATGCGGTCAATCCCCTTGGCGCCGAGACATCTGATCCCACGGCATCCGCACGGCCAGCAACGCCCCCGGCAACACCGGGCGGCGCGCCGGCTCAGGCTGCGACAGGACCGATTGCCTTGCCGCCACCACCATTCGATGCCCTGCTGCTTGGTGATACAGGCTTGCAGCTTGCAACGGTAATCAATGGGCTGAAACAGGCATCCATCGATTCGCATCAGACGCGTATCCTGGGTCCGGCGTTATGGAACGCCTTCGCAGCGAAGCTGGGCGCACTGCAGGGCGCCTGGTTCGCTGCACCGGATCCGATAGCACGCACGGACTTTGTTCAGCGTTATCGTAGCCGTTACGGTTATGCGCCTTCCGTGCTCGCAAATGTCGCGTATGACACGGCAACAATGGCCGCTGTGCTGAGCCAGCAGCCTGACGGTTTCTCGCAGAAATCTCTGCTCCGGCCGGACGGCTTTGCCGGGTCTGATGGTACCTTTGTACTCCAGCCCAACGGAAGCGTTGCGCGTGGACTGGCAGTATTCGAAATCCTGCCCGGAGGCGGCGTGAAAATGGCCTCCGCAGCCCCACGGAGACTGGCACGGGCAACACCATAAAAGGTAGCCCGGGAGTTCTTGCCCTGATCGCCCCTGATAAGGGGAGGGCGATCGGGATGGCAGGAGTATTCAGGCCGCTGCGATGGATTTCAGTGGCAGGACCGGACGTACCGTGTGCAGGGCGCGTTCAAGGCTGGCATAGACGCCTAGCTCATGTTCCCGAATATGATCGATCAGCACCCAGCGCATGCCCCGTGGCTTGATCATATAGGCTGGGTCGGCATTTTCCCGTACCCAGATAAGGATATGGGTCACCGTGTCGTCGCGTCCTTCGGTCTCAATGTCCGCGTCGCAAAGTCCCATGGCCAGACCGGCCTGCAACCATTGCGAGAGATACTCGCGATGGCGGGGAAGCACGTTGAAGCGCAGTGGAATCACATTGCTGAGAGGTGCTGGAGTTTCGTTCTTGGGAAACGGCAGCGTCTGGGCCATACGTTGCGTCCTCATTTCTGGTGCAACTCTGAGGCTAGACGGCAAAACCCGACGGTCTCAACGTATAATTGAATGCAGCGCACATTTTTTGTCATGAAGAATGGGCAGTGTTGCAAAAAAGCAATGGTTCGGATCGCCGGCGCGTAAATTTTCTTTTCGAAACCAATGCGGGTCTTTATTGCAGGACTATATCTTTCTCTTTTTATAGAATTCTTTGGGCCATCTTCGGTGCAGCCATAACCAGCACCCAGGTATTTCCCTGATCCAGCTTTCTATTTGATCGTTGAGTTTCTGTGTCAGGTGGTAAATTTCATCCTGTCTTCCGGCTGTCTGGTCAGGTATCAGTACCGGCCCCACCTCCAGATGCAGTCTGGCTGGACCCAGGCGGATGATTCGCCCCGTTACAATCGGACAGTCATATTTGACCGCAAAGCTTGCTGCTGCCGAAGCCGTCATGGCAGGCAGACCGAAAAAACGGCTTCTGATGCCGTCATTCATTTTCTGATCGCCCAGAATGCCCAGATGATGTCCCTGTGAGAGGTGGCGCAGGGCAAGGCGGGCGCCTTTTGCTCCTTTGGCAAACATGGGTACATCACACCCCATCGCTTTTGATCGAAGTCTGATGATCAGCCTGTCGATCAGCGTGTTGCCTGCAGCACGATAAAAGGAGGCAAAAGCCAGACCGTGACGCGCAACCAGCGGCGGAAGCATTTCCCAGTTACCGATGTGGCCGGAAAAGAAAATAACTGGTCGTTTTTCTTCAGCCAGTTTTGCAAGAACAGAAGCATTTTCGATACTCCAGCCTGGTCCTGATGAGGTGTCCTGTTTCAGGGAGGCCAGATGAGGAAATTCGGCCACGGTCCGGCCAAGATTGTCCCATACCTCAACAATGATCCGAGCACGTTCAGCTGGTGTCTTCAGGGGAAATGCAAGGGCAAGGTTGGCATCTGCCACATGTGAGACAGGCAGGAGCGGTCCTATCCTGCGGGCAACCCAGCCACCGAGGTCGGACGCTGTATCCGGTTTCAGAAGGGATAATCCGGCCAGAAGAGCGCGGGCCAGAAGATATTCGGCGTAATTCAGCAAGGAAACTTTGGATCTGTCGCTCATGACGCGGCTCTACACATTCGTCAGAAGCAGGTCCAGCAACAGTTCAGGAGCATCGGGATCAGACCAGAGAAGCTCGACATCGATGACAATGACATCCCTGCGCAACCAGTCCGGCAGTTTCACCCAATCTTTCCGGGTTGTTACCAGAACAGTGCCAGCCTGTCGGGAAAGGACAGAAAGACGACGCAGTCTCGCTCAGTATAGTCATGATGATCGTCGAAAGCGATCCTGCGTATAGGGGGGGCTCCGGCTTCTGCCAGCATGTCGAAGAACTTGGCAGGCCGTCCGATCCCTGCAAAGGCTATGATCTGCTTTCCCTGAAGCCGTCTGATTGCGGCTGAGGGAATCAGTTTCGCGGAGAGGTAAGGCAGTTCAGGTGCAGAAGCGTTACGACCTGCGTATCGTCGCGTCCTATAAGAATCACGGCATCGACCCGGCTCAAACCTCTGGTCGGCGATTCCCGAAGGGGGCCAGCAGGTAGTGTCTGGCCGTTACCCAGGCCAATTCCGCCATCCATTGTCACCAGTCTGAAGGTCTGTTTCAGGGTCGGGTTTTGCAGGCCATCATCCATGACCAGGCAGGTTGCGCCTGAATCGACAGCGCATTGAGCGGTTTTACTACGATCGGCACCGATCCAGACAGGAAATTCCTGTGCCAGCATGAAAGGCTCGTCTCCGACGTCGCGAGCGGTATGAATGGCGGTATCAACGCGCAACGGGCCATCGAGTCTTCCGCCATAGCCTCTGCTTAATATATGGGGATGCTCTCCCCGGTTCGCCAGGCGCTGCGCCAGATCGCGTACCAGTATGGTCTTGCCGGTGCCTCCGACGCTCAGATTGCCGCAGCATAGAACCGGCAAGGGAGAAATGACGGGCGTCGTACGAAAGGCGCGCAGACGGATTATGGCACCTACCAACCAGGAAAGGGGCAGAAGTGCCTTTGCCTGCCAGTTCGGCTTCTTGTCTTGCCAGAAACGGGGCGGCCCAAATTTCAGGTGCACAGCGTAGCGATCCGATCAAGGAGGGCCGAAGGTATAGCGCTCTGCGGCGCAATTCTTGCGTGGGCTTCTTCTGCTCTGACCTTCCAGGCCATCGGGTCACCTATCACTGTTTCGATCCACCCGGCCAGTTCCTCCTCTCCCGTTATAGTCGTTACGAGGCCATGAAGTTGCCGGAAAGCCTGACGGAAATTGTCGTGATGAGGTCCGGTGGCCAGGATGACATCGAGTCGGACCGGCTCGAACGGATTATGACCACCGCCAGGCGCGCGAAGCGAATTACCGATCAGTGCGCAGGTGCATAACCGATAGAACAATCCCAGCTCACCAAGTGTATCAGCAATCCAGAGCGTGTCTGCATCTTCTGGTATCTGACCGAGTGCCCGTCTTGGTGCCGGTGAAGCAGCAAGAGCGGCGATCTGGGCGCCGCGTATCGGGTGTCTGGGGACAATGATAGTGAGCAGGTCCGGAATTTTCCGACGGGCAAGGGCTGTCGCACCGAGAATGATTTCTTCCTCATCTTCATGAGTTGAGGCGGCAAGAAAGACAGGTCTGTTTCCTAGATGGGCTATCAGATTATCGAGTTCTGACTGATTGACCGGGGGCGCAGGAGCATTCTGTTTCAGATCGCCAAAACATCTGACGTCGCGCACGCCGAGCGCAGTGAAATGGCTGGCATCCTCCTCGCCACGGGCTGCGACAAAATCCAGTCGCTGGAAAAGAGGCGAGGTGAACCGTTTCATTTTCTGCCAGCGTTGCCACGAGCGTCTGGACAGACGTCCATTCAGGATACCCACGGGAATGGCCCGCCTCGTACAGGCAAGTATAAGGCCGGGCCAGAGTTCACTATCGGTCAGAAGCAACGCTGAAGGACGCCAGTGATCGAGAAAGCGTTTTGTCCAGAGAGGGACATCATAGGGAATAAACTGATGACTCAGGCGGTCTGCCAGAGTGCCTGACTGATCACGATAGGCAGCCATGATATCGGCACCACTGACAGTCGCGGAAGTGATCAGAAAATGATGTCCGGGATGGCGTTCGGCCAGAACCGGGATAAGAGGCAGGATCGAGTGCGTTTCGCCCACGCTGGCGGCGTGAAGCCATAGTATGGGGGCCTCAGGCCGAATGACTCGGGTACGTCCGCGTCGCTCGGGAAGACGATCCAGACGCTCCTTGCCACGTCGGAGGCGAATGAGCATCATGGCTCGCAACAGGGGTACAAGCGCAATGCCCATTATCATCCATAGACGATCGGCCAGACCTGCGCGCCCCAGGGAGAGGCAGGTTTCAGCGCGGGCAGAGAGTGTTTTCAGCCTCGCAGCAATGTCTTCTGCCAGCATCGGGGAATAGCAGCGCGCGCCGTAGAGCAGGTAGCCCCTGCCGAAGGGAAGTGGAACACGTAACCGGTCCCAGCTTGGCAGGGTGAACCCCGTGCAGGCGGCTCCGATCGGCACCAGCGGTTTGCCGGTCAGCCGCATCAGGGCTTCGATACCCGGTTGGACAGTCTCGGCCGGACCTCTCGGGCCGTCGGGCGTGATCATGAAGATCGCGCCGTTATTCAGTACAGTGCAGGCCTCGCGCAGAGCCCGGCTGCCGCCCTTGTTCTTGCCGTTGCGGTCACTTGACCCCTCGATACTGGCAATGTTCCATGGGGCGATGAGATCGCTGATAAAGCGACCATCACGGTTGCGGCTGATCATTACCGTTATGTCGAGATCCGGCTTGATACGATGTGCCCAGCGGCACATTGCGGGCAACATCAGAAGGGTGCGATGCCATGCCGCGGTGATACAGCCATCTTCTGTACGGTCGTCATTCTGCAGAAGGGCTGGGTAGGATTCGGGCGATCCCGTGATTGTCCAGCGCGTGGTGCGTATGGTCAGATCGACATAGGCACGCGCAAGAGCAAGAAGGGACCGGCTTGCTGCGTGCTTGAGGTTCAGGCGGCTCATGCGGCGTATAGAAGGAAAACACCCATACAGCGCCGGTAGCATGTCCGGCGTTGCATGGCAAAAGACTCAACGGCTCATGAGCACGGTGATCCCTGCAGTTTCAAGGACATGACGTGTGGCCCCCCCGAGAATCATCTGACGCAGGCGCGAATGTGAATAGGCGCCCATCGTGAGCATATCGGCACCAAAATCGGCACAGGCAGCCAGAATGCCAGCCCCGACATCGCGTTCGATGCTCTTGAAGGCCCGGATTTCCGCATTGATGCCATGCAGTTTCAGATAGTCCTGTACCGTATCCGCCTCCGGACCGCGACGATGATAGTCAACGCTGGTCAGAATTTGCACGGCCTGCGCCTGTCTGGCGTAAGGTATGGCACCGCGCAGAGCTGAGGCAGCCTCGGCGGTCCCGTTCCAGGCAATACAGAGACGTGTACCAGAGGTCACGGGCGGACTGGGGGGAGCAATGACCAACGGGCACCCACTGTCATACAGCACTGCGTGAAGCACCTCGGAAGCACGGGCGTTATCATTGGGGCCAAGATGAGGCATCAGGGTGATGTCGGATAGTCGGGCACGCCAGGTTACGGCCTCATGTTCCGATCCTGTCAGGAATTCGAGCGAAGCGCTCAGACGGGATTCGGTGAGAGGGTCGTTTCTAGAAAACCGTGCTTGGGCTCGATATCATTTTCCTTGATAAAAGCATCGAATTTCAGGCGTACCTGCAGCATACGCCGATGGGCTTCATGCTCGGCGGCTTCCATCATTTCATTGATCATCGAACTGGACAGACCTTCGCCGGTCAGAGCTGCCATTTCGTTGGGATCATCTCCGACAAGCACAGCCGAGAGATGGGCATTGAAGGCACGGGCATGGATAAGTCCCACACGCAGAACGGCATCGATATTGCCCGCGCCGTTGAGCGGAACAAGGATGTTTCGGACGTCGTTGGCCATGAGGTTTCTCGCTATATCGTCGGTAAGAATACAAATCCGGGTCCGATTACGAACCGGGAGAAAAGTCAGGGATAAAGGCGGGTCACGGCCCAATCGTTTTCCTGTCGTGTCCAGGTTGCACGATCATGCATGCGATAGGGGCGGTCCTGCCAGAACTCGATCTGCCGGGGAACAAGCCTGAACCCGGACCAGTTCTCCGGTCGCTCGGGTTCCTTGCCTTCGAATTGTCTGGTGACCTGATTGATGCGCTCCTCGAATGTGGCGCGATCGGGCAGGGGGCGCGACTGGTCCGAGGCAATGGCACCGATACGCGAATTGCGACTGCGGCTTGCGAAATAGCGATCAGCTTCTTCTGCACTGACCGGCTCGACCTGCCCTTCAATACGGATCTGTCTGCGCAGGGATTTCCAGTGAAACAGGAGCGCGGCATGGGGATTGGCCTGGAGCTCACCCCCCTTGCGACTTTCAAGATTGGTATAGAACACGAATCCGGTCTCATCCGCACCCTTGAGAAGGATCATCCTGACAGAGGGCACGCCGCCGGGGGTTGCCGTAGCGATAGCCATGGCATTCGGATCGTTTGGCTCGCTGGCTTCGGCTTCTTTCATCCATTCTGCGAAGAGGAGGAAAGGATCGGCGTCGAGCGGTATGAGCGGTAAGCTGCTATCGGCGGGCATGGCAGGGAGCCTTCTGTTTGAAGTCGATCAGTCTTCGTCGCCTCTCTAACGTGTCGCGTGCAGACTTGTTTGCGCAGCGGGCATGTGCGACGTAACAGATCATTATTATTTCTTTTTCTGACATTAACCGGGATCTGCCTCATGTCCACCGCTTCGTTCGATCTCCCCACCGGGACGCTGATGACGGGCAAGCGCGGCCTTGTGATGGGCGTCGCCAATGACCGCTCCATCGCCTGGGCCATCGCTTCAGCCTGCGCCGCTCAGGGGGCGGAGCTTGCCTTTACCTATCAGGGCGAGGCACTGGGCAAGCGCGTGAAGCCTCTGGCAGAAAGCGTCGGTGCGTCTCTGGTTATCCCTTGCGATGTCGGTGATGACGCCGATATCGACCGTGCTTTCGATGAGATCGAAAAGGCATGGGGCAAGATCGACTTTGTTGTTCATGCCATTGGCTGGGCTGACAAGCAGTTCCTTCGTGGGCGCTATGTCGATACGCCACGTGATGCCTTTCTCAAAGCCATGGATATTTCCTGTTTCTCGTTTACGGCTGTAGCGCGTCGCGCAGCAGCCATCATGAATGAGGGTGGATCACTGCTGACTCTCTCCTATCTGGGAGCAGAGCGCGTTATGCCTCATTACAATGTAATGGGGGTGGCCAAGGCGGCCCTTGAGGCATCGGTCCGGTACATGGCTGCGGATCTCGGCAGGGATAATATCCGGGTCAATGCAATCTCGGCGGGGCCCATCATGACGCTGGCAGCGAATGGCATTGGCGATTTCCGCTATATTCTGCGCTGGAACCAGCTCAATGCGCCGATGGAGCGGAATGTATCGCTCAAGGATGTTGGCGGCGCCGGGCTGTATTTTCTTTCCGAACTTTCGTCCGGAACGACCGGAGAAATCCATCATGTTGACTGCGGCTATCATGTTGTGGGCATGAAGAATCCGTCTGCTCCCGATATCGCCGTCGTTTCATCAGAAGGCTGAGATGTCGGATAACAGTTTTGGAACGCTTTTCCGGGTCACGACCTGGGGAGAGAGTCACGGTCCGGCCATTGGCTGCGTGATCGATGGTTGCCCACCAGGCATAACGCTTTCCGAAGCAGATATCCAACCCTGGCTCGATCGTCGGCGGCCGGGCCAATCCAGGTTTACGACCCAGCGACAGGAAGCGGATCAGGTCCGCATCCTGTCAGGTGTTTTCGAGGGTAGGACGACAGGGACTCCCATTTCCCTGATGATCGAAAACACGGACCAGCGCTCGAAGGATTATACCGATATCGCCCAGCGTTATCGGCCGGGTCACGCAGACGTCACGTATGATTTGAAATACGGTCATCGTGATTATCGTGGTGGTGGCCGCTCATCGGCACGCGAGACCGCTTGTCGGGTGGCAGCAGGCGGTGTGGCACGTCGGGCCATTACGGAGATTCTGGGTCAGGAAGCCAGTATTCGTGGCGCCCTGGTGCAGGTCGGTGGGCTTGCGATCGATCGTGCGCGCTGGGATTGGGATGAGGTGGCGAGAAATCCGCTTTTCTGTCCTGATCCTGTGACGGCAATCGAGTGGGAGGCTTTGCTTGCGGCCATTCGCAAGGATGGTTCGTCTATCGGGGCTCTCGTTGAAGTTGTCGCTGAGAACTTCCCTGCCGGTCTGGGCGCGCCACTCTATGGCAAGCTTGATGCCGATCTGGCTGCAGGCCTGATGGGTATCAACGGTGTCAAAGCGGTTGAGATCGGAGAGGGTCTCGGCGTTGCCGCATTGCGTGGCGAAGATAATGCCGATCCCATGCGTATGCATGAAGGTGTTCTGCATTTTGAAAGCAATCGTGCTGGCGGCATTCTGGGCGGCATCTCGACAGGACAGCCCATCCTTGCCCGTTTTGCCATCAAGCCCACCAGCTCTATTCTTGTCCCGGTGCCATCAATCAATCGACAGGGTGAGAATATCGACGTTATTACCAAGGGGCGCCACGACCCCTGTATCGGAATACGTGCGGTTCCGGTTGCCGAAGCCATGATGGCCTGTATCCTGCTCGATCATCTTCTGCGCGATCACGCCCAGAACAGCTGGCATCGTTACAACGATTGAGAGGCCCCCTTCATGGCAATCTGTAACTGCCATGAAGGGGGAGAGTTCTGTCAGGACAGGGTTGCCGACAGGGTAATCTCAGCTTTGAACAGCTGGGAGACCGGGCAGCCGTTCTTGGCTTTTGTGGCCAGCTCCTCAAATTTCGCCTGATCAGCACCCGGGACGCTACCCTTGAGGTCGAGATGAATCTTTGAGATCTCGAATCCTGAGTCGGTCTTGTCGAGCGACACGGTTGCTGTCGTTTCGAGGGAAGTGGCGGTCAGGCCGGCTTCACCCAGGATCATCGAAAGGGCCATGGTAAAGCAGCCTGCATGAGCAGCGCCAATCAGCTCTTCGGGATTCGTGCCCGGCTTGTCTTCGAATCGCGTATTGAAGCCATAGGGCTGGCTCGACAAGGCGCCGCTCTGGGTTGAGATGCTGCCCTTGCCGTCTTTCAGGCCACCGCTCCACTGGGCACTGGCTGTTTTCTTGATTGTCATACGCATTCTCCTGATGTTCCGGGCCCCTAGCGGACCTGCTGCCTAGCCAACGCGGCGTGCACCCAAAACGTTCACCGGAATGGTTGTGACTTCATTGTCACTCCCGTGCAGGGAGTAAACAAATCGCCTTCCAGGAACTCTATGTTCTTCAAGGGCTTCCTGTCCTGTCAACACCATATGTAGTGCCGGGCGCTAAATTTAACCCGATATATTGCTTGTATCGGGGGTGGGTCTTGAGCCAAGAGGACACTCGGAATTTGAGATCTTGATCTCGGTTTGATCTTGGGGAGATGGCCGGTGAGCCTGCTAGACGACACGACAAGTGAGACTGTTTCTGCGTCTGCCGACGTCCTGCCCGAGCCTTGCGCTCGTGCACCACAGGAGATCGAGTCAGAGCCTGACATGTTCGATGACGTGGTGCAGCTTGAAGGCCACCACGCAGTGCGCGTCAACCGTTCACGTGATGCGCTTCTGACAGATTTCGGCCGGGCCACGCTCGATAACCGTTATCTTCTGCCGGGTGAGCATTATCAGGACCTGTTCGGTCGGGTTGCTTCCTATTATGGCGCTGATGCGGCCCACGCCCAGCGTCTGTATGACTACATTTCGCAGCATTGGTTCATGCCTGCCACGCCGGTACTGTCCAATGGTGGCACCACGCGGGGTCTGCCGATCTCCTGCTTTCTAAACGAGGCGGATGACAGTCTGCGTGGAATTGTCGATCTGTGGAATGAAAATGTCTGGCTTGCCTCAAAGGGCGGCGGCATTGGTTCCTACTGGGGCAATCTGCGCTCGATTGGTGAAAATGTCGGCAGAAACGGCAAGACCTCGGGTGTTATTCCGTTCATCCGTGTCATGGACAGCCTGACCCTGGCTATTTCACAGGGCTCGCTGCGTCGTGGTTCTGCTGCTGTCTATCTGCCTGTCTGGCATCCGGAGGTTGAAGAGTTCGTTGAGATGCGTCGTCCTACGGGAGGCGATCCGAACCGCAAGGCTCTGAACCTGCATCATGGTGTTCTTATCACGGATGATTTCATGCGCGCCGTCGAGCAGGACGCGGAATGGGGTCTGCGTTCGCCGAAGGACATGTCCGTTATTCGCAGCATCTCTGCGCGCCAGCTCTGGATCCGGATTCTTACGGCGCGTATGGAGCAGGGCGAGCCCTATATCATCTACTCCGATCATGTGAACAAGGCGCGTCCCGAGCATCACAAACTTGCCGGACTGGAGGTCAAGACCTCCAATCTCTGCGCCGAAATCACGCTGCCCACCGGGCTTGATCATCACGGCAAGAACCGCACGGCCGTATGCTGCCTGTCCTCGCTCAATCTCGAAACCTGGGATGAGTGGAAGGACAACCCGCAATTTGTCGAAGACGTCATGCTCTTCCTCGATCGCGTGTTGCAGGACTTCATTGATCGTGCACCGGACGATATGGAACGCGCCCGTTACGCCGCCATGCGTGAGCGGTCGGTCGGTCTGGGCGTGATGGGATTCCATTCCTTCCTTCAGGCCCGGAACATTCCGTTCGAAAGCGTGATGGCGCGCGTATGGAACAAGCGTATCTTCGAGCAGATCAAGACCCAGGCTGACGCGGCATCAAAGCATCTCGCAGAAGTTCTGGGCCCGTGCCCCGATGCCGAGGAATACGGCTTCATGGAGCGGTTCTCGAACAAGATGGCGATTGCGCCGACAGCCTCGATCTCGATCATCGCTGGCAATGCGAGCCCTGGTATCGAACCGATCTCTGCCAATGTGTTCCTGCAGAAGACGCTTTCCGGCTCTTTCACCGTGCGCAACCGCCATCTGTTCAAGCTTCTGGAACAGAAAGGTCAGAATACCGACGCTGTCTGGTCTTCCATCACGCTGAACAAGGGGTCGGTCCAGCATCTGGATTTCCTCACGCAGGATGAGAAGGATGTCTACAAGACGGCCTTCGAACTGGATCAGCGTTGGGTGATCGAGCATGCGGCTGACCGTGCACCCTTCATCTGCCAGGCACAGTCGATCAATGTGTTCCTTCCGGCCGATATCCACAAGCGCGACCTGCATCAGATCCATTATCTGGCATGGAAGCGCGGCGTGAAGTCTCTCTATTACTGCCGTTCTCTCTCGATCCAGCGTGCTGATGCCGTGAGCGATATGGCGCTCAAGACCAATATTCTTGAAGAAGAAGACTACAGCTCGAATACTGCGGAAGCTGCCAAAAAGCCGAGAGAGACCACGAGCTACGAGGAATGCCTGTCATGTCAGTAAAGGCATTCGCGATTGCAGCCCTCGTATTGGGGACTATGCCTACGGTAATACTCCCCGGGGTAGCGCAGGCCGATGAGATACAACCCGACCTGTCCACAGTGGTGCGAGGCGCGGTTACGGTCAAAGGCAGGACAGATCTGCCAGAAGGTACCCGGCTCGCCGTGATGCTTGAGGATGTCAGTCTTGCCGATGCCCCGGCCGTGACACTCAGCAAGACGGTATTTGCTCCCGTCGGGACCCAGGGTTTCGGTTACGCGCTCTCCTACGATCAATCGTCTCTCAAGCCTGGTCATCGCTATATGTTGCGAGCAGAAATACGGGCAGGAGACCGGCTGCTCTACACCAGCAAGGAGGCCGTCATTGCGACCGGGGCGGTACCTGAACAGCATGAGATTGTTGTTGAGCCGGTTTCAGCGTTATTGCCGGTAGCGTTGGTCGGAAGCTGGACAATCGACAAGATCGGTGAAAACCGGACAGCTCCCGAGGCACCGGCCGTTATTGTTTTTGGTGCTGATGGCTCTCTATCCGGTACAGCTGGCTGTAACCGCATGATGGGACATGTCACTGCAACGGAACATGATCTTTCGTTCGGGCCGGTTGCCGGTACACGCATGGCATGTCCGGGTGTGCGGATGGCCCAGGAAACAGCCGTTTTCACGGCGTTTGATCAGGTCAAGACCTGGTCTCTCCAGAAGGGAAACCTGCTGCTCGTCGATGCACAGGGTAATACAGTCCTGACACTTGCTCCGGAAAAGAATGCACAGCATCCGGCAGGAAACCATTCCAGGCACATCAGAAACAGGAAAAGCCAATGAGCGAGACAAAGAACCAAGGCGCTCCCCTCGCCGAGGAGCAGCATTTCGATCTCATGACCGCCAATCCGGTCTATAAGCCTTTCCGTTACCCATGGGCTTATGACGCATGGCTGATCCAGCAGCGTGTGCACTGGCTTCCGGAAGAAGTGCCGCTGGCCGATGACGTGAAAGACTGGCATCGCACGTTGAGTGAAGGTGAGCGCCATCTGGTAACGCAGATCTTCCGTTTCTTTACCCAGGCCGATGTCGAAGTGAACTCGGCTTATATGAAGTATTACAGTCAGGTCTTCAAACCGACTGAAGTGCTGATGATGCTGTCATCGTTCTCGAATATCGAGACGATCCATATCGCGGCCTATTCGCATCTCCTCGATACGATCGGTATGCCGGAAACCGAATATTCGGCCTTCCTGAAATACAAGGAGATGAAGGACAAGTATGATTTCATGCAGTCCTTCAACATCAATAACAAACGCGAAATCGCCAAGACCATGGCGGCGTTTGGCGCCTTCATGGAAGGGCTTCAGCTTTTTGCCTCCTTTGCGATCCTTCTGAATTTCCCGCGCTTCAACAAGCTCAAGGTATGGGGCAGATCGTGTCCTGGTCAGTGCGTGACGAGACGCTGCACTGCCTGTCGATGATCCGTCTGTTCCGTACGTTCGTGCGCGAAAACAGCGAGATCTGGACCGAAGATTTCCGTAATGAGCTCGCTGAGATCTGTGCGACGACGGTCGAGCACGAAGATGCATTTATTGATCTCGCATTCGAGATGGGTGATGTGGAAGGCTGAGCGCCGACCAGGTGAAGCGTTATATCCGTTTCATTGCCGATCGTCGTATGACCCAGCTTGGTCTCGACCCGTTCTATGGCATTGAAGAGAACCCGTTGCCCTGGCTTGATGACATGCTCAATGCTGTTGAACATGCCAATTTCTTCGAAAATCGTGCGACTGAATATTCCCGTGCCTCTACCACAGGGTCGTGGGAAGAAGCTTTTGAAGCGGATGTTTTCGCTTCCTAAATATAGGGAGGGGGAGGACAAAAGCGCCTCCCTGTTTCAGCGAAGTCAGAAGAACTCCGTTACGGGCTCAGGGTAATGCCCTGGCCTGGCGAAGAATGGCGTCGCTCTGGGTCGTGTAGCCACCCTCATCGTGATGCAGCACAAGGCCAGGCAGAAGGGTAAACATCCCTCTGCCGCTTTGGGTAGCGCGGAGAAGAACGATCTTGGCTGATCGCCCCTGCTTGGGCCATAGCGGCAAGAGGGTGAGGCTTCCGAAAGCTGACTGACGCAGCACCTCGCAGGCCCGGTCTATCACTGCAGCTGGCAGGGCGAGAGTCAGGGTACCTCCAGGTATTACCCAGCGTGACAGTGTCGCGATCCATTCCTCCCAACCGCCTTCAGGCATTGTCATGGCAAGACGTCGTCGGGCGTCGCTGGCTCCTGTATGATCAGCCGGATGCCAGGGAGGATTGGCCATGGCGTGATGAAAACGGCCATTCACTCCGGGTGTGAGATGCCGAAGGGCAGAAGGAACATCGGGAATACTGCCATGCAGGATCCTTACCCGCCCCCCGCAGTCATTATCCTGCATGTTCTGTGTTGCAAGCCGGGCTGTCGCCTCATCGGCTTCCAGCCCCACCCCGGTGACGTCGGGACAGCGTGTCGTG
The DNA here is from genome assembly GCF_000613885.1 of Asaia prunellae JCM 25354. Taxonomy (GTDB): domain Bacteria; phylum Pseudomonadota; class Alphaproteobacteria; order Acetobacterales; family Acetobacteraceae; genus Asaia; species Asaia prunellae. The sequence continues at coordinate 127,941 of NZ_BAJV01000009.1, forward strand.
AGGCAAAGAAGTCCGGCTCCTGCACCACAGCCAGCCTCGAGAACACTTTGTCCAGGCTGTGACGGGACGAAAGCCGCCATAAGGACGGGTTCAATTCCAGTGCGATATCCCTGGACAAATTGTCTGTAGCGTACGCGACGGTCGAGCAGATATCCTTCCATTGTCTTGTCTGTAGTGACGGCAGCCGCCCCAGCTTTTAGGGAGGCCGGGTTGACCGGAGCGGTCCTGCCGCTCATATGGTTTTGACTGTCAGAGGGCTGGTTCTCCGGCCAAGCTGGGTCATGCATGAAAGTCGGTTTCTGCCTTGGTATGTTCCTGTGCCGGGCTAGACGCCGACTCGTGTCTTATACTGCATCAGGGTCGTCAGTGGCCAAGTAGGAAGTGGAGAGTTGCCTTGGGTGGTGCCGACAGCCTGACCGATAAGAAGGCGCAGGAACAGAAAAATGTAGCCGGCCCGGCTGGTGGAGAACGTTCTGCCCTGAATGCGCTCTCTGATTTTCTCCGTGAAGACATGGAAGCCTGCAATCGCGAAATTGTCGCACGTATGCAGAGTCCGGTACCGCTGATACCTCAGCTTGGGGCCCATCTGGTGGCGGCAGGCGGCAAAAGACTGCGACCGCTTCTGACACTCGCCTCGGCCCGGCTGTGTGGCTATGAGCCCTCCGCCCTGAACCAGCGTCATGTCGGCCTCGCTGCCTGTGTGGAGTTCATTCATACGGCTACGCTGCTCCATGATGATGTTGTCGACGAAAGCACGCTGCGTCGTGGGCTGGCATCGGCCAATGCGGTTTTTGGCAACAAGGCGTCGGTTCTCGTCGGTGATTTTCTCTTCGCCCGTTCATTCCAGCTTATGACTGCAGATGGTTCCCTGAAGGTGATGGCCATTCTCTCAGCGGCCTCAGCGACCATTGCCGAGGGTGAAGTGCTGCAAATGGCAACGCAGAACGATCTCTCCACTCCCATCGAGAAATATCTTGAAGTCATCCACGGCAAGACGGCGGCTCTTTTCGCCGCTGCCTGTCGTGTTGGTGCTGTCGTGGCAGACCGATCGGAACAGGAAGAAGCGGCTCTTGATGCTTACGGGACCAATCTCGGCATGGCTTTCCAGCTCGTCGACGACGCGCTCGACTATGCCGCCGATCAGCAGGTTCTCGGCAAAACGGTCGGTGATGATATGCGTGAGGGCAAGATCACTTTGCCGGTTCTTGCTGCCTTTCAGGCTGGTGACGAGAGCGAACGCGCCTTTTGGCTGCGTGTGATCGAGACCGGAGAACAGACGGAAGACGATCTGCCCCATGCACTCGCCCTGATCGAAAAACGGGGTGCGATCCAGACTACGCTGGATCGTGCACGTCTCTATGCTGATGCTGCGATAGAGGCCTTGTCTGTGTTCCCTGATAGTCCGATCCGCAGGCTGATGAGTGACGCGGCTTCCTACACGGTCAGCCGCGCCAATTGACGCGATGTGCCTCGATCAGAGGCCGTCTTTTCAGGACGCGTCCACGTTTTCCAGCACAGTGATGTCGTCATAGCCCAGACGTGCAATGGCCCGTTTCAGGGCCACGCTGTCGACGGGATGGCCAGTGAGGGTCAGGGTTTCAGGACGATCTTCCCGTTCCGGACAGACTGTCTGCATCGCAAGAATGCGGCCAACCTGCTGTGCGACCGGAAGAGCCGGATCCAGCAAATGAATTTCGGGTGGGCATAGACGCCGGAAGGATTCGGTCAGAAAAGTGTAATGCGTACACCCAAGACCGATCGTATCGATGCGGTTTCCCATGGGCGCTTCGAAAAGATGACGAAGCTCTTCAGCAACAAGCGCATCATCGACCGGATATCCAAGAAAAGCCTGCTCTGCCAGATCTGCCAGAGCGCGTGCCCCATGGACGATCATTTCGCAATCGGCTGCGTAGCTGTCGCGCAGGCTGCGCAGATAGGGGCGTCGCGCCGTGCCTCTTGTAGACAGAAGGCCAAAGACCCGACTCTGAGTGACGCGGGCTGCCCAGCGCACAGGCGGAACGCAACCGACGAACGGAACGTCGAAGTTTTGCCTTAGCGCATCAAGGGCAATGGTACTGGCCGTATTGCAGGCGATCAGAACGACATCGGGGCGGAGTCGAGCAATCCGTTCCCCTATGAGCGAAACAAGACGTGTCACGAGCAGGGTGTCTTCCTGCTCGCCATAGGGAAACAGCGCGTTATCTGCCAGGTAGTCGATCCGTGTGTCTCCAGGCAGTGTCGAGCGCAAGGCCTGCACGACACCCAGACCACCTATTCCTGAGTCAAAAGCGAGGACACGCCCCGAAGGGAAGGGCAAGTCAGCCTTCCGCCTTCGCCTTTAGCGCAGCGGCCTCTTCGGCACTGCCGACGCCACCATGGGCGCGGGACCATCCACACGGATCTTCGAGGAAGCGACGCACTTCGTGGATATCGCTTTCGGAAAAGTAATCGGCGCCGGAACAGGCTTCCAGCACATCCCACCAGGTGCAGAGCGAATGCAGCGAGACATTCATATCTGCGAGGGTTTTCTGTGCGCCAGGAAATACGCCATAGAAGAACACGACAAAAGTATGATCAATGATTGCTCCGGCTGCTCGCAATGCGTTGGCAAACCGAACTTTCGAGGCTCCATCAGTTGTCAGATCCTCGACGAGAAGCGTACGCATCGCTTCAGGCACATCGCCTTCAATCTGCGCATTACGGCCAAAGCCTTTGGGCTTTTTACGTACATAGGCCATGGGCGCCATCATGCGGTCGGCAATCCATGCGGCAAAGGGAATGCCGGCAGTTTCGCCGCCTACAACGCAGTCAATGCTTTCATAGCCGATATGACGACCGATCTTCTCGACGGCCAGTTCAACGATCTTGGCACGAGCGCGCGGAAAGAAGATGATCTTGCGGCAGTCGATATAGACGGGTGATTTCCAGCCAGAGGTCAACGTGTACGGATCTTCGGGGCGAAAATTGATGGCCTTTATTTCCAGCAGGATGCGCGCTGTTGTCAGCGCAGCATCCCGGTCCCACTGTGTCTGACGGATTGCGCCACCATTGATCTCGTTGCTGAGAGCCATCTGTTTTCACTCCATGATCTTACTGGCGTGCAGGATTATCCGGCCTTTGCGATAAAAGTAAGAGAAATAAGAAGAGAAAATCCTCTCGTATTCGTTCGATAGGCGATGCTTGCATTTACCATTGGAAAAGCTTTAGAATGCGCCAATTGAAAATAATTCTCAACTAGGATCTGTTTGCGTGACTGTCGATCTAAACCGCATTACCCGAAAGTGCGAACGCGCTGTCATAACAGCGTATGAAGAACTGCGGGATGTGGGTCAGCCTGATATCCAGGCTTTTACCGCATGCACGACCCTGTATCGTATTCACCATCCTGAAGCTTCGCTCAATGAAGCGCGTCGTCTGGTGTCAGAGTGGATTGATCATCATATTGTCCGTCAGGACAAGGGTGAAACGCCTGGTTGTGATTGCTAGGTTCACTCTGATCCAGAGCATAATGAGATAACGCTTTCTGCAGTGTTGAGAGTAAAGAAAAAGCCGGAGAAATTCTCCGGCTTTTTTCATGGTCCGATGGGCGTTCTCAGCCGCGTCGGCAAAGTGGAACATAATCACGGCGTGACTCGCCAATATAGAGTTGGCGAGGGCGGCCGATGCGCTGACCTGGTTCCTCAATCATTTCACGCCACTGACTGACCCAGCCAACTGTGCGGGCTACAGCGAAGAGGACGGTAAACATCGAGGTAGGAATGCCCATCGCTTTCAGGATCAGTCCTGAATAGAAGTCGACATTCGGATAAAGACGTCTTTGCACAAAATAGGGATCGTTGACGGCAATACGTTCAAGTTCAGCGGCCAGATCAAACATCGGGTCATGCTTGAGGCCGAGCTCGGCAACGACCTCATGATAGGTCTGTTCCATGATCTTGGCGCGTGGATCGAAATTTTTGTAGACGCGATGGCCAAAGCCCATCAGGCGTACGCCGCTCTCTCGGTCCTTTACCTGAGCAATGAAGGACGGGATATTCTCGCGTGTGCCGATCTGGGCCAGCATGCTGAGAACGGCTTCGTTTGCCCCGCCATGAGCAGGGCCCCACAGGGCCGCAATACCGGCAGCGATGCAGGCAAAGGGATTGGATCCGGTGGAACCTACCAGACGTACTGTCGAGGTCGAGGCATTCTGCTCATGATCAGCATGGAGGATCAGAATGCGATCAATAGCCCGTGCCAGAACAGGGTTAACCCGATATTCCGCATTCGGACGGGCAAACAGCATTTTCAGGAAATTCTCTGAAAAGCTGAGACTGTTATCAGGATACACGAAGGGTTCGCCCATCGTATATTTGTAAGCCCAGGCAGCGATGGTGGGTACTTTTGCAATCAGGCGACGTGTCGCAAGATCACGAGCAGCCTCATTCGAGATATCGACAGAACCAGGGTAGAAAGCCGAGAGAGCTGCCACAGTGCCACAGAGAATGGCCATCGGGTGGGCATCGCGACGGAAGCCGTTGAAGAAATTGCGGATCTGCTCATGAAGCAGCGCCTGCTCCTTCAGATCCTGCTGGAAACGATCATAATCCTCCCGGCTGGGCAGTTCACCATAGACCAGAAGATAGGCAGTTTCGGTAAAGCTTGCTTCGGTCGCCAGCTGTTCGATCGGATAGCCCCGATGAAGCAATATGCCTTCATCACCATCAATAAAGGTTATGGCACTGCGACATGAAGCCGTCTCGCCATAGCCCGGATCGAAAGAGAACATCTGCGTCTCGGCAGTGAGCTTTCGAATATCGACTACGTCGGGGCCCAGAGTACCCTTGAGAATCGGGAAGCCGGCAGAACGCTCGCCTATGCTGAGAGTCGCCGTTTCGGAAGTGGATCCGTTTTTGTCGTGATCAGCCATGAATCTGCCTTAGGAATTTACTGCGGAAGAGGCAATCAACTTATGGGTGAAGTACAGCCCGCAATGTCGTCGTATTGGGGGAAAGACCCGCCCAGTCTGAAGCAACGTTGAAAACGGTCGAGGTGCCGGGTTCATAACCCTTCATCAATTCGCGAGCGATTGGTCCATCAACTGCGTTGCTTGCAAGATGGTGGCAGGTTTCCGCAATGGCCGGATTATGCCCAACAATAATGAGCGTCTTTATCGTCGAGGGTGTTTCGCGAACAAGTTCCAGAATGCCGTACAGATTGAGGTCGTACAGCGCTTCCATGCCATGGACGATACGTGAAGGAGGCAGGTGCTCGGCAATGGCCTGCGCTGTCTGTGTCGTACGTCTTGCGGTGCTGTGCCACAAATGGACGTCGGACAGGGGAATGTCAGCCTGTGCGATCCTGTCCCCCACAATCAGGGCATCCTGCTCTCCCTGTTGCGTAAGAGGTCTGTCCCGATCCGGTACACCGAGACAGTCCTGCGCGGCCTGCGCATGTCTGACAAGAATAAGATGATGCGCAGGCATGTCACGCTCCCCGGTTCAGCGCGGGCTTCGCCCGGCAATTGAGTCATGATGTCGGATCACTTCCCGTATGATGAAGGCAAGAAACTTTTCCGCGAAGTCAGGGTCGAGCCGCGCGGATACGGCCAGCTGCCTCAGTCTTTCAATCTGTCGTGATTCCCGTTCCGGATCGGCAGCAGGCAGGCCTGATCGTGCTTTCAGTTCTCCTACTGCCTGGGTCTGGCGAAAGCGCTCGGCAAGCATATGGATCAAGGCAGCGTCGATATTGTCGATACTCTGACGATGCTGTTCGAGGATCGTGCGTGTTTCTTGTTCAGACATCCAGATCAATCCAGGCAAGATGGCCGCCTTTTCCGGCGCCAAGGTCAGTAAAAATGGCGCGTCCGCCATTGCGTCCGTCGCGTATCCATGGACGACCATCAGTCGAGCGCGATCATGTCCGCAATAGACGACATGATCGGCGGGAATATGATCGATCCAGCGCAGTCGACGCTCCGGGTATCCGTCGGGCTGCATGCGCCCCGTTGTCTCGCCGAACAGGCGCGGGACAGAAGAGGGGTCATCGCACCCAGTGCAGGCGGCGGAGCTCGAAGAGCATATCGGTATGAAACCCGCCATGAACGAAGATAAGATTACCCTGCACAATCCAGGCAGGGGCTTCGGTGATTGCTTCGTAGGCGCGCTCGCGCAGACCGGCCTGCACCGGTCCTGAAAGCTGGTTCAGGGTCTCTTCCAGAGGTGGATCGCGGCGCAGCCGTCTTCCTTCCAGCGCACGACCAAGCTTGCGGTCATGATTGCCGAGGATAAACATACCACGCCCATCGTCAATCAGGTCGAGCATGAGACGTAATGTTCCGGCGCTGTCAGGTCCATGATCGATCAGATCGCCAAGCTGGATGATAAATCGATCCGTCGCGACAGCATGTTCGAATGCGGTAAGGTCTCCATGCACATCTCCCACCACGCGTAAACCGCGACCGGCGCTCAGCGTCGTCAGGTCAGGGAGATAAGGAGGAACAAAGGAAATCGGCTCGGCCTTTCCGGACTATGTCGTCAAACGTGCATTATGGGCGCCAATGGCAGGAAAACACAATAAAGACATGGTTATAACGGGTATCGATCACGTAGCTACAGCAAGAGAACCCGTTTCGGCGAAAGAGGTTGCCAGAGAGAGATCGACCGAGAGAACCTGACTGACCCCGCGTTCCTGCATCGTCACGCCGAAAAGTCGGTCCATATGCGCCATGGTCAACTGATGGTGGGTAACGATCAGGAAGCGTGTCTGGGCCTCCTCGGTCATATCCCTGAGTAGTCCGCAGAGACGCTCGACATTGGCGTCATCGAGGGGGGCATCGACCTCATCGAGAATACAGAGTGGTGCAGGCTGGCATCGAAAGGTTGCAAAGATCAGCGACAGAGCGGTGAGAGCCTGTTCACCGCCGGACAGAAGTGAAAGGGTTGACAGTTTCTTGCCCGGTGGCTGGGCGAAGATCTCCAGCCCGGCTTCAAGCGGGTCGTCGCTGCCCACCAGACCCAGATGTGCCTTGCCGCCATTGAACATGCGCGCGAACAAGGATTGGAAATGGCGATCAACTTCAACGAAAACGGCCTGTAAACGCTCGCGTCCCTCTTTCTTGAGCATAGTGATCGAGCCCCGCAGGCGACCAATTGCCGAGGTCAGTTCATCATGTTCTCGTGCCAGATGATCTGACTGGGTGCGTGCCTCGCCGTATTCTTCCTCGGCCAGAAGATTTACAGGGCCAAGCGCCTCGCGCTCTTTCTGGTTACGGGCAAGACGCCTCTTGAGGGTTGTCTCGCTCTGCTCTGTCAGTGGGAGATCGAAACCCTCTTGCGATATGGTGTTTCTGGTATCTTCAAGTTTTTCGAGCTGTGCGCATGCCTGGGTGAGGCGTTCCTGCAGGCGAATAGCGTTTTCGCGCGCTGAGGCTGAGCGTGCTTCTGCCTGTCTGCGCGTTTCGGCAAGCGCTTCCAAGGCGGATTCGATACCCGCCAGCGCCGAGGCTGCACTGCTGAAAGCATCTTCAGCGTTTTCGAGCGCTGAGATTTCCTCTACCGAGGCCATTTCGAGACGTGTTTCCTCGTCCCTTTTCGAGGAGAGTCCCTTTTCACCTTGAGTGAGCCGTTCTTGCAGTCTTGTCAGATCGTCCTGCAAGGTCGAACAGAGAGCCTCGTTTTCGCTGAGACGCAGACCAAGCTGCTCTTTCTCCTGTGTTATTCGTTCCAGAGAGATTTCAGTCTCACGCAACGCCTCACGTGTTTTCTGATCGGTCGCCCGGCAGTTTGCCTCATTGGACTGGGCTTCTCTGACCTCACGCTCCAAAGGGGAAAGGTCTGGAACAGGGGCAAGGTGAACACGCTGTTTTTCAGCTTCCGCAAGTGCTTTCTGTACTGCCTGATGCTGCGGTGTAAGAGCTGAAAGGCGGCTCGTCAGACTCAGCCTGAGATCACGCTGGGCCTGTAACGCCTTACTGGCCGTGCCGATCTCCTTGCCGAGGGTATCAACGATCTGGCGCGTTGCGACCACTCTTGCTTCGAGTGCACCGAGAGCATCACGCTGCGTATTCAGGGCCTTCTGACACGTCGTCAGATAAGCCTTGTGGTCTACACGGTTCAACCGGTCCTGCTGGCTTTCAAGCTCAGCCTGATCCTCTCGCGCCTGGGCCAGAGCCGCGTCAAGCGTGCGCGCTTTTGTTGCATCAGACTCCTTCTGCAATCTGAGTCGCGTGGCCTTTTCCTGCGCATCACTACAGGCGACCTCAAGATGTCTGACCCGTTCCATGGTCTGCTCGGCTGCGAGATGGCTACGGGTCAGTTTTTCCTGTGCTGCACTTTTCTGTGTCTGGATCGTTTCTTCTGCGGCTAGGGAAGCAAGCGCCTCACGTGCTGTCGCGACACGTGAGGCCATCTCATTGAGTTGTATGATGACTTCGTCGCGATTCTGTGCAAGCCGGTCATGCTGACTGCTGAGTTGTTCCTGTTGGGACACAAGAGCGGTTTCTGACTGACGGCAGGTTTTCAGTCCGGCCTCTTCCTGCTGTAGCGTTTCCCGCAGGACTGTGAGCTGGGTGGTCTGAGCCTGTTCCTGCTGTGAGAGAGCTTCGACGTTTTGGGTCAGGGGCAGAAGCGCTTTTTCCAGGGCGTCGATATCGGCGTTCAATGCGCGTAATGATGCAAGTTGCTCGACACGATTCAGCGCATTGGAGGTCAGATTGCCCGCTTTGCGATAGCCATCCCAACGCCACAAGGCGCCCTCCCTGCTCACAAGGGACTGGCCCGGAAGCAGTCTGTTCTGAAGAGCAAGAGCCGTTGCAGAGTCTTCCACCAGTCCGATCGCTTTCAGACAGCGAGAGAGCGTGGGGGGAAAGCCCAGCAATGAGGAGAGAGGAAGAGACGGTTGAGGGAGGGGGAGCGCTTCGATGGGCGGAAGCAGTGCCCAGGCGCGTTCCTGCACCTCATCAAGGGAGGCATTCAGCGTTTCATCAAGTGCCGAAGCAACGGCGCGTTCAAGCCCTGGTGGGATGATGAGCGTGTCAATCAGGGGAGAGGGCAGAGCCTCGGTCTGTTGTGTGGCGACAAGGGCTTCATGACGTGCGCGCAAGGCCAAGGCTTTGGCCTCTATGTCACGACGCTCTTTCTCACATGTTTCAAGCTCTTGCCGGGTTCGATGACGGTCGTGTGATAGCGTCTCGCTTTGCAGATGAAGAGAAGCGATACGTGCTTCTGTTGCTTCACGGGCCATACGGGCGTTGTTGAGTTGACCCGGATCCGCATTCTGGGCCTCGAGTTCTGCCCATTGAGAGGCGATCCCGGCAATCTGATTTTCGTGGCGTGCACAGGCGTCCTGTGCCTGGGCATACTCACGCTCCAGAATTACCCGCTGTCGGCTGAGGCTCTGCGATTCTGCCTCAATCTGGGAAAGCTCGTGCTGGTGCTCATTCAGAGCCAGTCTGGTCTGCTCAGCCGCGTCGCGGGCTTGATCGCGCTCGGCCAGCAACTGCTGGGCCTTTTCATCGTAAGCAGAAAGCGTTTCCTCACTGAGTGAGGCTTCCGCCAGTGAGGCAAGCTCGGCCTCATGGGCGATACACTGGGTGCCAAGGCTCTGGAGGCGAAGATTGAGGCGTTCCAGGGCGTCACGCGTCCGTTCGGCTTCAGCACTTGCACGACTGACCTCCTGTTCTGCCTGAGACGTGGCCATGCGTGCTTCCTGATGAGCACGGGTCAACGTCATCAGCTCTGCCTCGGCGTCTTTGCGTTGGTGCCGTTTGCTATCCAGAACGCTTTGCAAAGAATGCAAAGTTGTTTCGTCAGGGAGTTTGGCATTGATCTCCGCAAGTGCCGTTGCGAGCTGCTTTTCCTGAAGTTCAAGTGTCGCGATACGGTGTGTGAGGCTCTCGTGTTCTGTCTGCAGCGATTGAGCGGCCAGTCGCTGGGTTACCAGTCTGTCAGTGAGAGCCTGTCGTTTCTCTTCTGCTGCGCTCAACGCCTCTGTGCTTGATCGGGCCAGAGCGCTCAGCTCAACATGTTTGCCCGGCAAATCACTCAGCTGGCTGTCCAGCGCTGTTATTGCGGTAGTCAGAACTTCCTGCCGTGACCTCGTTTCCTCAAGGCGGGAGAGAGCGAGTACCTGATCGGCCTCAAGCTGGTTCAGATGCTGGGCGCTTTGTTCGGACGCATTGCGGGCCTGGGTCAGGGCCTCACGCGTGGTCTCTGTCGATACCCGTTTCTTGTCACGGGCCTCACGCAGGGTTTCGACCTGTTCGCGAAGCGAAAGAATACGATTTTTTTGCGAGGTACCTTCCTGCTCAGCCTGCCGGGCAGAAGCAGCCGATTCGTCACGTTCTGCCTCTGCTGCATGCAGCTGGGCAGCAGTTCGCTCGACAGATTGCTCAGCACGCCTGAGGAGGAGCCATGCAAGTGCCGCTTCATCGTCACGGATTGTTTCTGACAGACCGCGATAGGCGCGCGCCTGGGCTGACTGGGTTTCGAGTTGCTCGAGTCTGATCTCGATCTGCTGGCGAAGATCTTCCGATCGTTCCATATTGCCTTCAGCCTGACGCAGCTTGAGCTCAGCGTCATGGCGTCTGGCATGCAGGCCAGTGATTCCTGCCGCTTCCTCAAGCAGTGAGCGGCGTTCCTCGGGTTTTGCACTGATGAGTGCAGCGACGCGGTTCTGGCTGACAATGGATGAGCTTCTTGCCCCCGATGACAGATCGGCAAAAAGCGTGGTGATATCGCGCGCGCGCAGCGGACGACCATTGAGACGGAAATCGCTGCCTGAACCACGCTCTGCGCGTCGGCAGATTTCGAGCGCATCGGAGTCGGCGAAAGGGGGAGGGGCGAGGCCAGTCGCTTCTTCAAGCCAGAGCGTTACTTCAGCCAGAGAGCGGGCTGAACGAGCGCTCGTTCCTGCAAAAATCAGGTCATCGAGTTCCCCACCACGCAAGGCTCGGGCGGAACTCTCTCCCATTGCCCAGCGCAGGGCTTCGACAACATTGGATTTACCGCATCCGTTGGGTCCAACAATGCCGGTCAGTCCTGGGAGAATGTCAATCGTTGCTGGATCGGCGAAACTTTTGAAACCCGCTATCCGCAGGCGCGTGATCTTGGCTGACATACGCGAAAAGCGGGGTCCTCTATGGTAAGCACACGGGCCCTTTATCGGGCAGCGGGCCTTGTGTGCAGTGCGTGGATGAGCCCTGACCTACGGCAAGGCTCGCCCGCGCATGTAGCCGAATCCGGTCTCAGCCGCCAGCCTTCCTGACCTGGGATTCGAATGCCTCGTAAGTCAGGAGTTCCTGATTGTAAGGCTGGTCGTTGAACATGAAGAACGGTGTGCCACCGATATTGTATTTTGCCTGATCGGCATCCTGCTGGGCGACGAGAGCCTGACGGAAGCTGTCATCGGCGTCGATCTTGGCAAATTTTTCGGCAGAAATGCCAGCCAGCGCGGCCATCTGCTGGATCTGCTTCTTGGGATCAATGTCACGGGCGAAAGCCCAGCGATCCTGGGTCGCCAGCATGGAGTTCACGAATGGTACATAGCGGTCGACGGGCAAGGAGCGTGCGACCATCGCGCCAAGAAGGGCGATCTGATCAAGCGGGAAGTCATGATAGACATAGAAAACCTTGCCCGTATCGATGAGCTTGGCTTTCACATCTTGAAAGACCGTCATTTCGAAATGCGCGCAATGGGTACAGGTGAGAGAAAACCACTCATTCACTGTAACTGGTGCTCTTGGATTACCGAGCGTGCGAGGCGTCAGGCGCTGATCCGTCGCCTGGGTGCCTTCAGCGCGGGCTTTCGACAGGAGGGCGAGGGCAGGGATCGCTGCCAGAAAACTGCGCCTGTAAACGGACATGGGAAACGCTCCTGCTGGATGATGTCAAAGTTTTGAAGACCGGAAGGGGCGTCGGCGTCAAGTGCCGGGGGGCAGCCTGATCGCCTGATCGGTCAGCGTATATCGGTCTTGCGATCAATTGTCCCGATATCGCTGCGCACCCAGTCGGCAGGGACGCGCATGCGCAAGGCACGGATATGGCGTGCATCGGCATCGGTTACCCGGAAAACAAGACCGCTTTCATGAGTGAACACCTCACCGCGTATGGGGACATGCCCGGCCAGTCTGAAGACAAGCCCGCCTACCGTTTCGATTTCGGCCTCACGCTCTGCATCTGTGAGCACGGGACCCATGAAAGATTCGAGCTCATCAACCGGCAGACGTGCATCAAGGTCAAAAGAACCATCCGCCCGCTCCAGGATCATTGCGGAAACGGGTTCGTCATGTTCGTCAGAGATATCACCGACGATGGTCTCGACCAGATCCTCGATCGTGACCAGTCCGTCCACACCACCATATTCATCAATAACAAGAGCAAGATGCGTACGTCGCTGGCGCATCTGGAGCAGCAGATCCAACACTGGTATCTGGGGAGCCACCATAAGAGGCTGTCTCAGAAGTGGTTCGATATCAAAGGCTTCGGACGTACCGATATAGGCAATCAGGTCCTTGACGTGGATCATGCCGATGACGTTGTCGAGATGCTCGCGATAGACCGGTACGCGGGAATGGTTTTCGCGCCGCATGAAATCAAGGGCCTCATCAAGCGTGATATCAGCCGACATCGAGACAATGTCGGCGCGCGGCACCATGACGTCGTCTGCCGTCTTTTCACGCAGATGCAGCACATTGGTGATGAGGGCACGTTCCTGCCTATCCAGCTCCGGGCGATTTCCCGTCTCGGGGTGTGGCGTGGCGGCTTCTTCGACAAGTGCTGCGATGGACAAACGCAAGCCCTGTTCGCGGCTTTTGCGGTTGAAAATGCCGAATAACCCTTTGGCAGGGCGCTGGCGATGCTCGTCACTCTCGCTCATGCTCCGCGCCCTCCGCCCAGACGCCAGGGATTCGGAATTCCCAGACGGGCGAGGATACGGGATTCGGTCATTTCCATCAGCCGCGCTTCGTCCGGGCGATGGTGATCGTGACCGGCAAGGTGCAGAAGCCCGTGAATGACGAGATGCGCAAAATGATGCGGAAACTTCTTGCCGCTAGCCTTGGCTTCGCGCCGAACCGTTTCATACGCCAAGGCGATATCGCCATCGCCAAAGCCACCGTTCTCCTCGAAAGTGAGGACATTGGTCGGTTTGTTCTTGTCGCGGAATGTGGCGTTGAGTGTCCGGATTGCGTGGTCACCCGCAAGAAGGAAAGCCGGAATGCGGTCGCGATCGAGCCAAGGCCAGCTTGCTTCCACACAGCGTGCAACGAGCATTTCCAGATTTGGAACGCTGGCGCGCCAGCGACGATCGGCTACGATCAAATCGAGACGTGAGCGAAGCGCCGCCCTCGTGATAGAGGACGGTTCTTCGGCGGATGGGGTAAGACTACTTCGAGGTTCCATTGTATTCCCGGCGCGACCTGCCTCGGGAGTAATCCCGTGCCGCAGCCACTCGTTGATCATAAGCGTCCACGATGCGTGCCACGAGCGGGTGGCGGACAACATCGGCAGACTCAAAACGGGTAATACCAATTCCGGGCAGGCCTTCAAGGGTCTCGACGGCCTCACGCAGTCCGGATGCGACGCCCGAAGGCAGATCGATTTGGCTGAGATCACCCGTTATCACCATGCGTGCACCCTGTCCCATACGGGTCAGGAACATTTTCATCTGGGCCGGAGTGGTATTCTGTGCCTCGTCAAGAATGACGAAAGCATGGGCGAGGGTACGGCCACGCATGAAGGCCAGCGGAGCCACCTCGATCTCGCCGTTGGCCATGCGACGGGCGACCTGATCGCCTGGCAGCATATCATTCAGCGCGTCATAGAGCGGGCGCAGATAGGGATCAATCTTCTCACGCAAGTCGCCCGGCAGAAAGCCGAGACGTTCTCCCGCCTCAACCGCGGGGCGAGAAAGGATGATACGATCAACCTGGCCCGCCTGGAGCATAGCTACACCCTGAGCGACGGCGAGATAGGTCTTGCCCGTACCTGCAGGGCCAATACCGAACGTCAGTTCGGTTTTGGCCAGCATTTCCATATAGGCAGCCTGACCGCGTGAGCGTGGCGCAATGGCACCTCGTTTTGTGCGTATGGCTGGCAGATCCTGCAGGGGAGCAGGGGGAGCTGAATCGCGTTGCCCGGATTCTGCCGGGCGGGAGAACGCAGTGCGGGTCTCTGCCTGTCGCGAGGGGCGAGGAAGCGCAGACAGGCGAATAACGCTGTCGACGACAGGTCCGTCGATCTTTCCGCCATGCTCAAGCTGGTTGTAGAGCGCCGTTATGGCGGCCTGGGCGCGCGCCACTGATGCGGCTTCACCCGTGATGGCAATCTTGTTGCCGCGGCAGGTCAGACGTACGTCAAAACCCTGCTCCAGACGAATCAGATGGCGATCATGGTCGCCCAGCAATTGCTGGAGAAGAATGTTATCTCCAAAGCGCAGCGCAGAAGTGCGATGGCCTTGTTCCTGAGGCAGGGTATCAGGCGGAACTTGCTGCCTGGAGTTGCGATCATTGGTCCCGGATCCGGGATGCGACTGGGGTGCCGTAGGGTGGCTCAAGCGCAGACTCTCTCCCGTAAGAGTGTACCAGCCAGCGAATTGGTCAGACGCTGGGTTATCACAACCGGTACTGTCTGGCCGATAAGATCATCGGATCCTTCGACATGCACCGGTTGGAGATAGGGTGAACGCCCGGAGATCTGACCGGGTTTGCGGCCCCTACCTGTAAACAGCACAGGCAGGGTGCGACCGACCATATCTGCATTAAAGGCATCCTGCTGCTCACGCAGCAGTGCCTGCAGGCGCTGGAGACGTGCGTCCTTGACGGCTTCGTCGACCTGAAAGGGCTGACCGGCAGCAGGCGTTCCGGGACGCGGCGAATATTTGAACGAGAAAGCCTGTGCAAAGCCGATATCGCGCACCAGCTGCATCGTTGCCTCGAAGTCTTCTTCCGTCTCACCCGGATGACCGACTATGAAGTCGGATGATAGGGCGAGATCGGGACAGGCTTCGCGTAGTCGTGCAATCAGGGCACGGTACTCGTCCCCCGTATGTCCACGGTTCATGGCTTTCAGAATGCGATCGGAACCCGACTGGACAGGGAGATGCAGGAAGGGCATCAGCGCCGGATTGTCACGATGGGCGTCTATCAGGGACTGGTCCATGTCGCGTGGATGAGAGGTCATGTACCGGATGCGATCAAGGCCCGGCAGGGCTGACAGGGCTTTGGCCAGTATTGGCAAATCGGCCGTACCGCCTTGTCCGTCATCCCCGTGATAGGCGTTCACGTTCTGACCAAGCAATGTGATCTCGCGCACACCGCTCTCGACCATGCGCCGCGCTTCAGCAAGCACGGAAGGCAGGGAGCGGCTGGTTTCCGCGCCCCGGGTGTAGGGAACAACGCAGAAAGAGCAGAATTTGTCGCAGCCTTCCTGGATTGTGAGAAAGGCTGTCAGATTGCCTTCTACCTGCGGGGCGGCTTCCTGAGGAAGAAAATCGAATTTCATCTCGACCGGGAAATCAGTGTCAATCACGGCACCACCGGCGCGTGCTGCACGAGCCACCATCTCGGGCAGGCGATGATAGGTCTGTGGCCCGAGAACAATATCGACATAAGGCGCACGGGCGAGAATCTCCTCGCCTTCTGCCTGGGCAACGCAGCCTGCCACCGCGATAATGGAACGACCCAGGCCCGAGGCCTCACGCTCTTCACTGATCTTGCGCAGGCGTCCCAGCTCGGAAAAAACCTTTTCTGCAGCGCGTTCGCGTATGTGACAGGTATTCAGAATGACCATTTCGGCCTGTTCCGGCGTTGCCACGGCGCGATAGCCCAGCGGTGCCAGAACGTCGGTCATGCGTGCGCTGTCATACACGTTCATCTGACAGCCCCAGGTGATGACGTGAAGGCCGCGTGTATTGGCAGTCGCATCGTTCTGCACAGAAGTCTTGCTGTCGGTGAAAGCCTCGACGGTCACGTGTCCTTACCTCTTGCCACTTGGCGATACTCTGCGGGGAATGGAAACAAGACCAGAGATCCGAAATGCAGGAAATCTGTCTTCTGAGCGTTCCACCAGCCCTTTTTGGGATATCCAGATCGGAGTTGTAGCCGAAAGGTGCGGTAAATGCATGAGTAATATTTATGTATCAGCGGGGTCTTTCAGCCCGTCATCGGGGATGATTGTCGCTCAGAGTCCGGCTGTCTCGATCTGGTCGGGGTTATGATGCAGTTTGGCCACACCCAGCGCCACGATTGACTGAACGGCAGAGGAAAGTTCCTTGCGGCTCGGGAAGTCGGCCGGATCTACGGGCGGATGCAGAATGACTGTGGCGCCAAGTGAACGCCACTGGGTGACTGACCAGATATGTGGAGCGAGTTCCATATCCCCATACCATGCGAGTGCTGTACGTCTTGCGCGTCCGATGGGAAGGCCATCCAGGCGATCATAGACGATCGACACCGGCTGAATCAGAACCGAGGGCGGCGCAGGCACGGTCGGATCGATGCGGCTCGGTTTGGCGATGGCGAAAAATGACGACATGAAAGGGAGAACATGGGTGCCGTCCGTCGATGTTCCTTCGGGAAACAGAATGAGATTGTCGCCATTATTCAGACGATCGGTCATGGCCTGTAGCTCACGACCGGTATTGTTGCGCTGCCGGCTGACAAAAATCGTTCTGCCGAGCCGGGCCAGGGTGCCGATGACAGGCCAGTCCGCAATCTGCTGTTTTGCCACGAAAACCGTTGGCAGGATGCCGCCTGCCACAGCGATATCAAGCCAGGAGGAATGATTTGCGACAAAAATGATCGGTCGCTCGCCATTCTGCACAGCAACGCTGTCACGTATCGTTCCGGCGGCAGAGCCGATCACACGCACATGGAGACCAAGAATGCGGCAGATCGTTGCCCAGTAAAAACGGGCAAACACAATTTTTGCGGCACTTTTGCGTCGAAGCAGCAGTCTCTGCGGGATGCTTGCGACGAGGGTCCACAGACAGGACAGTCCCATACGCCTGATCGCACGGAGACGGCATAGAAAGCGGTTCCCCGGAGCAGGCTCAAGTGGGGCAGTCCAGGGTTCGGGGCCGGAAGCGTCACTCGTGGGACGGCGGCGCGTAATCGCGTCAGTCATTACCGTACATCTAACGCGAAATGCTCCTGGCGGACAACCGCGCTGGTGTGATGATTTGATGGAGGGATTGCAAAACGCCATGACCGGGATTGCGAACCGGGAAAAGAACCTCCTCACGTCTTTTCTTGCAAACACACCCATGACATGATCTCGACATTCTTTTCTGACAATTTTTGCCGGTTTCGACCAAGCAGCAGGAGCGCAATTGCTGTCGTTTTGCCGTGTTTCCATTCGACATCTGTTTTACAGGCAACGCAACGAGCGGTGTGCTGGTGCCGTTCTCCTGACGCATGGCCTGGTGGCTTTGTGTCTGATCGGGGCGACAGGTGAAAGTCGCCTTGCACGTGCTGAACCCAAACAGAATGACAAGGCTGGTCAGAAAAATGTGGAGCATGACGAGGCTTATGTCGTCCGTATCATGCCCTCATCGGATCCTGATCTCGACCCGATGATTCAGGCATCATCTGCACTCGTCTCCTTGCAGAAGACCAAGGCCGTGGATCCCTATGCACTGGCTGGCCGTATCAGAGGCGATTATGATCGTGTGCAGACAGCGCTCGAGAGTCGCGGGTTCTATGATGGCAAGGTCATCATCACTGCAAGCATGCCTGACGGTCGCGAAATCGATGGACGCGATCCGGCTTTACCCGATCGGCTGGCAACGCTGGGGGCGGGCAGGAATGGCGCAGGAGAGGCTGCTGGCAGCAGGAAACTGCGCATTACGATCAAGACTGTTACCGGACCGCAATTTCATATCGGCAAGGTTTCTCTGGTTCCAGGTCCTTTGAGTGGCGAACCGGTTTCTCCGGGATCGACGGAGAATAATGACAGGTCCGGAAAAACGGACAAGAAAGCGAAGGCTCCAGTCATGCCACCGCAACCTGTCGCGATCGACGCCCAGGCACGCAAGGCTTTTGGTCTGGAGGCCGGACAGAAAGCTATCGCAGGAGATGTTCTCGCAGCGCAGACAAACCTGCAGCAGGCGCTGCTCGAAGAAGGTCACGCCCAGGCTAATGTTGCTGCGCCGGTAGCCTATCTTCGTCCAGCTACGCATACGCTTGATCTCGAATTTTCCGTCGGTGTGGGACCGGTTGTTGATATTGGTCCGATCAGCTTCACCGGGCAGCAGCGGACGCGGGAAAAATTTCTGCGCAGACGTCTGCTCATTCATGAAGGCCAGCTTTATCAACCAAGTCAGATTGAAAATGCCCGTCAGGACCTGGCAAGTGTTGGTATATTCTCTTCCGTAGGCGTGCATGATGCGCCGCCTCTTGTGAACCTGGCGCGTGGTGAAGGCACACCACATGTCACGCAGGCAATGCCTTTGCGTTTCACTCTGGCGGAGAGCAAGCGTCACACCGTGTCAGGACAGGTCGGTTATTCGACAGATCTGGGTGGCCGCGCTGGTGCAAGCTGGACTCATCGAAATCTCCTGGGTGCTGCCGAACAGCTCAAACTGACGGCGCTTGTTACCGGGCTCGGTGGCTCGGCACAGCAGGGGCTCGGTTATGACGTCTATGCCGATTTCCTGAAGCCGGATTTTCTGCGGCGTGACCAGAATCTGAATCTGCGCGTCGAGGGGATCAGACAGCTTCTTTATTCCTATCACCAGACAGCGATTCTTCTGCGGGGCGGGTTGATGCGGCGGCTCAACAAGCGTTGGAGCATCAACGGCAGTGTGGTGGTTGAGCAGGAAAAAATCAGGCAGTTCGGTGTCTCGACCAGTTACCTGATTGCCCAGCTTCCACTTGGCGCTGTTTATGACAGCACTGAGCTCGCCAATCCGATTGATCCGGCAACGCATGGTATGAGGGCTTCGGTCAATATCACCCCTTCGGAGTCGCTTGAGAGCGGTAGCGCGTTTTTCACCATCATGAGCGCCAATGCTTCCACCTATTTTGATCTTCATCGCATCGGGCTGAGTACGCCGGGACGTTCGGTCATTGCCATACGTGGCATTGTCGGCTCCGTTCAGGGGGCATCCACCTATCAGATCCCGCCTGACCAGAGACTTTATGCTGGCGGTCCCGCACGGTGCGTGGTTTTCGTTATCAGGGTGTCGGACCACAAAACGGGAAATACGGTATTGGTGGTACCTCGCTTGATGCGGGTTCGGTCGAGTTTCGTCAGCGTTTCCTGAAGAGTTTCGGAGCTGCCGCTTTTGTAGATGCCGGTCAGGTCGGCGTTGGCAGTAGGCCATTCCAGGGGAAACTCCGGGTCGGGTATGGTGCAGGTATACGCTATTACACGCCGATAGGCCCTGTACGCCTTGATGTGGCACTTCCTGCAAACCGTCCCCCGCATGGCGATAAGTGGGAACTCTATATAGGTCTCGGGGAGACTTTCTGATGAGCCGGACCCCCGAAAGTCATCCGGAGCCTGCCTCGGGATCAGTGACAGCAAAAGCGCGCCGTCCACGCTGGAAACGTATCACACTCTGGTGTCTTGCCCTTTGTCTGGGTGTGCCTGTAGCGCTTGTAGCACTGGTCCTGATTGGCATCCTTGTCTTCGCGAATATCCCCTATGGACAGCGGTTCATCGAGCGTGAAACTGCCAGCCTGACTGGCGGTATGGTTCAGATCCAGGGACTTGATGGTGCGTTCCCTTACCATCTGCATGTGCAGCACCTTACCGTTCAAGACCATCTTGGGCCCTATCTGGCTATTGACGGGCTAAGACTGAACTGGTCGCCTCTGGCGCTTTTGCACAAAACGGTCAAAGCGTCTCTGCTCCAGGCCCAGACACTCCGGTTCGAGCGCCTGCCGTCAGCCGATCCCTCGGCTCCTGTTGCCGAACCGTCTTCCAGCAGTCCCTCGACCCTGCATCTGAAGATCGATCTCCGCAAACTCGATATCGGACGTATTGATCTGGGCAAGTCTCTTGCAGGCTTTCCTCTCAGTGCAATGGCTCAGGGGCATCTCATGCTTGCCGATCTGGCTCCTGTCATTGATGGGCCAAATCTCGATCATCTACCCAAAGCTGATCTGGGGCTTTCTCTCAAACGGCTCGATCGTCCGGCCAGTCTTGTGCTGGCGCTTTCCACACCGCGTGACAGGCTTGACCTCCACCTTGTCGTTCAGGATGGGGAAAAAGGGCTCGTGACCCAGTTTTCGGGTATGGAAACCCTCGACCCTCTTGCGCTCACGCTCGATCTGTCCGGCCCCGTGAATGCCAACCACCTTGTGCTTGATATGGCGGCTGGTGCCGTAAAAATGCATGCGCAGGGTAAACTTGATCTGCCCCGTCATGATGGAGGCTCAGTCTGCAGGCCTCAACTCCGGCCATGTCGCCTGTGGCCGGCGTGGCCTGGTCCGGTTTCTCCTTGGCTGCCGAACTCCATGGCGATCTTCTGGCGCCTTCAGGCAATGGCAGGCTTGATCTTGACTCGTTGACCGCCGCCGGGGCAGGAGTCAATCATCTGAGTGCACGGTTTTCCGGTGATGAGAGCAAGACGGCGCGTGCTGACAATCTGTTACTGACTCTTCGTGCTGAAGGGGTGCGGGTACCGGGCATGCCCAGTGCACTGCTTGCCAGCAATCCGATCGAAGCAAAGATCACCGCTCAGCCCAATGCTGAGGGGCAGCCGGTCACTTTGGCTGTCTCCCATGATCTTTTCCAGCTGAATGCTTCTGCCAGACTCAAACCGGAAATCAGCGGGGCTCTTGATCTGATCCTCCCCGATCTGAAGCCGCTTGCGGCTCTGGGCAAGATCACGCTCGCGGGCCACAATGTTACCCACGCTGATTTCACCTACAGGCCCGAGGGGGAGTCCCGCCTCAGGATGCTGGGGCGGCTCTCTGTTACTGGCGGGTTGAAGCAGGCCGTCTCCCTGTTAGGCGAGAACGGCACGATTGCGCTCGATGTCAAAGCCGCTCCTGACCAGAAGACCGGGCGCATTATCCGTATCGATGATCTGACCATTGATGGGCGTGCGTTACATTTGCATGATCAGGGATCGGTGCAGCTCGGCAAGACTTCTTCCCTGAACAATGATCTTGTTCTGGCTCTGCCCGATCTCAAGGCGACCGCACCGCAGTTGCATGGTCATGTTGCTGTCTCCACGCATATGGAAGGCCCTCTGGACGATCTTGCTGCCAAGATGCAGCTCAAAGGGGAGGTGGGTGCAAGCGACGTTCCGGCCGGACCGCTTGTTCTCGATCTCGCTATGGCTCACCTGCCAACCACGCCAGAGGGTACCTTGCGTGCAGACGGCAAGCTGGACGGGCGCAAGCTTGCGCTTGATGCTGCTTTTGCACGACGTGGTGATGGTTCAGCAGAGATTTTGCTGAATACACTCGATTGGGCGAGCCTCACAGGCAAGGCACATCTGACCATACCCCCTTCGGCGCGGATGGCTCTGGGTACGCTTGCCATCACTGCTGGTAACCTGAATGATTTCAGTGCTCTCGCCGGGCACCGTTTAGGGGGGCGTCTGGCTCTGGATTTGCGTACGAGTGAGGCTTCCGACACGGCGCCTCCTGTCATGTCGCTTTCAGTGAAAGGGGGAGTCACTACGCCGGAAGCTCATCTGGGGGCGATCGACCTTTCTGGTACAGTCAGCAATCCTGTCGCCAAACCTGATCTGAATCTGAAACTTGCCCTTGGCGGGATTGATGCCCAAAGCATCAAAGGCTCCGCGAAACTTACCGCGCAGGGACCGCTCGATGCGCTAGCCCTTTCGCTCAGCGGTGTCTTTCAGAATGTGATGGCTGCTCCGGCCAATATAGACACAGCTCTGATACTGGATCTCAACGGCAAAACAGTCAGGCTGGATCGTTTTGCCGCTCTGGTAAAGGGGGAGACAATTCATCTTGCTGGCAGAAGCCGGATCGACTTCGGACAGATCATGGGCGTGGATCGTCTCCAGCTAACGATCGCCCCAAAGGGCATGTCACCGGCAACGCTGGATGTGGCGGGAACGATCAAGCCAAGGCTTGACCTGCATGTGCGTGCTGGCCAGATAACTCCCGCCCTGGCGAAGCCTTTCATGCCTGGTTTTGATGCCGTGGGCGTTCTTTCGGCGCAGGCCGATCTAACAGGTGAGATTGCACGACCCGGAGGGTCTGCCTCGGTCAATCTGCATGGTTTCAGGCTGCGCAGTGGGCCCGGAGAATCGCTTCCGCCCCTTTCCCTGAAGGCCAATACGATCCTGTCAGGTCAGACAGCGCAGCTTTCAGCCCAGGCAGATGCGGGAAGCAAGATCATGTTACGGGCCAATGGTACCGTGCCTCTCTCCACGAGCGGAAACCTTGGCCTGAAGGTGAATGGCAATGCGGATCTGTCCGTGGCCAATGCGGTGCTGGGAGCGCAGGGGATGGGCGTGAGCGGTAGAACAGCGATCGACATGATGCTTAATGGTGCCGTGACGGCCCCCAAGGCGAATGGCCGCATCACGCTGGAAGCTATCAATTTCGCCCATTATGGTCAGGGTGTCCGACTGTCAGATATCAATGGCGTGATCGTTGCCAGCGATGACAGTCTGGGTTTGCAAAACGTTGTGGCGCATGCTGGTAAAGGAACAATTGGATTGAGTGGTTCAGTCGGGTTTTTACGCCCGGGTCTGCCGCTTGATATCAGGATTGTTTCTCACAAGGCCCAGCCGATCACCAGTGATCTGTTGACTGCCGTGATCGATACCGATCTTCATGCCCATGGTCAGCTTTCGACCAGGCTGGATGTTGACGGAACGATCAATCTGCCGTCAGTCGTGGTGAATATTCCCAGCTCCATGCCCGCGTCAGTCCCTCAGCTGACAGTAATCAGACCCGGCGAAAAGCAGGCAGTCAGCAACAGTAATCTCGTTATCGGACTGGATATCCGGGTTCTCTCACCCGGCGAATTCTTTGTTCGTGGTCATGGGCTTGATGCCGAAATGTCGGGTAAGCTGCATATTGGCGGCTTAAGTACGGCACCTGATATTTCTGGCGGATTTGACCTCAAACGTGGCTTTTTCAATCTCGCCGGCGTCAATCTGAACTTTACCAAAGGGCGTGTTGCTTTTGACGGGTCGGGGGTTGATCATAAGCTTGATCCGTCGCTCGACTTCCGCGCTGACCGCAATGTTCAGGGTACTTTGGCCAGTCTTGTCGTGGGGGGGTATGCCAGCGCCCCGAAAATCGATTTCACCTCCCAGCCGTCTCTACCGCGTGATCAGGTGCTTGCGATGCTGTTGTTTGGCAGTTCGACCGCTTCACTCTCACCGACCCAGCTGGCCAGTCTGGCCGCTGCGGTCGCCCAGATCACTGGTGGCTCCAGTTTCGATCCACTGGGCAAGGTGCGTGGGCTTCTCGGACTGGATCGTCTGGCTGTAGGCGGCGGAAGTGGCGTGAATAACGGCGGCGCTAGTCTGGAAGCAGGAAAATACGTCATGAAGGGTGTTTATGTGGGCGCCAAACAGGCCACAGGTGGATCCGGTACACAGGCTCAGGTACAGGTCGATCTGACCAAGCGCCTCAAACTCAACACGACGGTTGGTACCGGGGGACAGGTTACCGGCTTTACGACCCCGGAAAATGATCCGGGATCGAGCGTAGGACTGAGTTACGGCTTTGATTACTGAAAACGGGGAATGGCTCTTTCCGGATAAAATCAGGAAAGAGCTGTTTCGGGAACATAAAGCCAGTCTGCCTTGTCCCTGGTCTGAAGGATAATCCTGGCATTGGGCGCATCGGTTACGGCAATCCAGTGACGTGCGTCCTCAATGCTACGACCATAATGCACGTGACGTGCTTCAAGCCACTGGTTGCGCAGCGCTTCATCCGTTGCGACAAACCAGCTCTGATCGAGATAGGTACGGACACCAGACCAGGCTCCATCGCAAAGAAGGTAATTCCCTTCTACGATTACGAGCCTGCGATCCGGGAGAACAGGTATGGCTCCTGCGATCGGCTCCTCGATTTCACGAGCGAAAAGCGGTGCGTAGATAATTTCTGATTCCTGATGACGGATACGGTCGAGGAGGGCGGTAAACCCTGCTGCATCAAACGTATCCGGCGCCCCCTTGCGACCAGCCCTGTCCAGACGTTTCAGTTCGCAGTTGGCCAGGTGAAACCCGTCCATGGGCACAACGACTGCCATATCTGCATAGTCTGCAGCCAGCCGCGCAGCGAGGGTTGATTTCCCACCACCCGGGGCGCCAACCAGCCCCAGAATAACACGACCGGGCCGTGAGAGAAGAGTATCAATTCTTTGTCTGGCGGCTTGGTAGCTGGAACTCATTGGCGTTTTTGCCTTGCGGCGTCGTGCAGAAGGGAACGCACGGAAGAGACGACGCCGCTCCAGTCCCACGCGTGTGTCTGACGCAGAATGCGCAGTGATGGGTACCACGGGCTGTCCTCGCGATTCGTCATCCAGCGCCAGCAGGGATTAACCCTGTCCATGAGCAAGACCGGCTTGTTCATGGCGCCTGCAAGATGCACGACCGAGGTATCAACCGATACCACCATATCGAGATTATCGATCAATGCAGCCGTGTCGTCCATGGTCTGGCAGTCCGACATCAGATCAATGATCGGATAGTTGCCTCGTTCGAGCTGCATGGCAGCAACGCCTTTCTGCAGACTATAGAAACTTGTCCCTTCAAGATCAAAAAGCGGTTTCAGTGTCTCCAGTGGCATCGAACGGCGCTGATCGAGCATGAACGGTTCAGTCTGATCACGCCGTGGTGCACCTGCCCAGACCAGACCGACCCTCAGCTTGCCATCACCCGCCATTTTCTGTGCCCATATCGTCGTTTTTACTGGATCGGGCAGGATATAGGGTACGTCCGCACCAAAAGGATGGGCTGAAGCAGAAAAGGCTCTCGGCAGACTGATAAACGGACAGTGATAGTCATAGAAAGGCGTCGAACCGCCGGACTGGACATGGGCGACGCCCTGAACGCGCGCGCAGAGATCTGTCATGATATCCGCGCCCCAGACACGGATGATTGCGCCTTTCTCGGCCAGGAGCGGCAGATAGCGCAGATACATAAATGTGTCGCCGTACCCTTCTTCCTGGGTTACCAGAACATGCTTGCCGTTCAGATCCAGTCCTGAGGTTATGTTGGGCAGAAGCCGCGAGAGCGGGAGGCTGGTATGACCGGGCAGATAAAAACGCCATTCATGCTCGGCCCAGCCCTGCTGGAAATAGCCAGCCTTGAGCAAGGCAATGGAATAGTTAAGCCGCATCTGCGGGTGATCGGGTTTGAGCTGGATAGCCTGTCGATAGAGTTTGATCGCCTCATTCATATCATCGCTGGCAGCCATGATATAGGCAATGTTGGACAAGGAGCTGGGGTCGTGCGGATTGAGGGCATGTATCTGTTCAAGAACCTGTTTCGCCTCATCGAATTTGCCGGCCTGTGTTAGAGTGCAGGACAACATGTTCAGAGCGGGCAGGTGCGCAGGGCGCTGGTCCAGAACCTGACGAAAGCGGCGTTCTGCTTCTTGCAGCTGCCCCAGTTGCATAAGCAGTGCTGCTCCGACTTCGCGTAACCGGCCATCTTGTGGTGCAGTCTCGGCCAAGAGGTTGGTCAGAGCCAGTAACTCTGCCCGGCGATCGTGGGATTCTGCTACAGGCAAGAGCATTTCGATGGGATGGGGACCGAACCCGGAGGTCAGAGCCATGGTCCGGGCGAGACTGGTACAACTTTCCGCATCACCTGACAGAAAGGCGTCAGTCAGACGTTCCCGCATTTCGGTGTGAGGCGTTCCCATGTCCTAACTTGATGGAACCAGTTCATGGACGATGTTGAGAATGGCATCAAGCTGATAAGGCTTGGTCATGACCCTATCGATTGAAGAGGTATTTTCCAGTCTCATGCCATGGCCTGTCGTGTAGATAATCGGCAGATCCGGGCGGATCTGCCGACTTTCCTGACCAAGATCGGTCCCACTCCCGTCAGGCAAAGAAATGTCCATGATCAGAAGATCAAGCACACGATCGCTGTGAATGAAACGTCTGGCCGTAGCGCAGTTATCTGCTTCCAGTACAGCGACGTCACTGTCTTCAAGAAATTCGATCAGACAGGTTCTGATCAGAAAATCATCTTCGACGACAAGGACGGTGGGCGAGGTTGACATGGAAACGGGTCTCGATCAGTTCAAGATGACCAGTTCTGCTCGAAATCGGCATAAAGCGTAAGGCCGCCATCAACGAACAGGGTCTGCCCCGTAATATAGCTTGATTCCTTTGAAGCAAGAAAGGCCATTGCGTCGGAGATTTCACGACACTCACCCGGTCGGCGCATCGGGATATGATCAGCTGTGGCTTTGTACTTCTCGGGGTCTTTGGTCCAGGCATCATTGATGGGTGTGACGATGGCTCCGGGAGCAACAGCATTTACGCGAATGCCGAACCGGGCATATTCCAGAGCAAGCGTACGCACGATGTTTCCGACGGCGCCCTTGCTCGCAGAGTAGCCAAGATAATGAGGCTTGGGCACCTGCTGGTGGACCGAACTGTTGACGATAATATTACCTTTGTGATCGTTTTGGCGCCAGTATTTCAGGGCAGCTCGTGCGCAGAGCACCACAGCAGTGACATTGACCGCCATGACGGCGTTGAAATCCTTGAGTGCGATATCCTCCGAGGGACATTCAATCTGCATCCCTGCGTTGCAGATCAGAACGTCCAGTCCCTGGAAACCCTTGAGCGTCTCTTCCATCACACGATCGACGTCTGCCTCAACCGCCATATCGCCGGCAACGATGAGATGTTCCCCGCTGACGGGCTTGGGAAGGCGGTCCAGAAGGGGACGTAGTTTCTCGGCCTTGCGCCCGTTGATCGCAACCTGGGCGCCTTCGCGAGCAAAATGCAGCGCAGCGTCTTCGCCAATGCCCTGTGAGGCTCCGGTAATAAGGATTTTCTTGTTGGCGAACCGTTTTGTTGTTTGCTCCGTCACGCGGCGTTCTCCTTTTTCTCTGGAAAGGACGGCCCATGAGGGGCCGCCAGATCTTATCGGAGGAAGAAACGCCGGTGAGGGGAAAAGGATGCCTTGAGGTTCAGGCAGCCTTCATGGTCTCTGTCAGAGCCTGGAGAACCGCAGTGGGGTCCTTGTTCTCAAGAACAGCGACTTCGCTGACGAAGCGTTCCTGGGCAGCTTCAAAGAGCTTGCGTTCACTGAAACTGCCATCAAGACTGTCAACGTTTCGGCGCAGGTCGCGGAGCACCTCGGCAATCTGGATCAGATCACCGGAATTGATCTTTTCCTGATACGCCACTGCACGACGAGCCCACATGCCTTTGCTGATGTGAGGCTTGCCCTTGATGATCGACATTGCCTTCTCAACGATGTCACGTGTCACGATCTTCCGAAGACCGGATTTGCGCGCCTTCGAAAGGGGGATACGCAGAGTCATCTGATTGCCGGGAAAAGAGATCTGGATGATTTCCAGTTTCGTTCCGGCAATTTCGTCAATGCCGATACGGTCGACACGACCGACACCATGCGCGGCATAGACAATCGAATCTCCCTCCTGGAAGGGATCGTCGTCTCCGGCATGAGTGTCAGCCTGAGTTGCGGTAAGCGCAGCGGCGCTACGCGCCATCGCGTCTGTCATGCCTCCCTTGGGAGGGGTTTTGAACGTGCTCATAGCCGAGGGTTATATCAGAAATTCCTCAGCTTGTCTCGTGGTGTCATCAGGGTTGGACACCACCTTGTGCGGGAATCGGCCCTCCAACAGGCTCGCCAATAGGCTGAAGCAGATCGATCTCGATATTACGGGCCATGGTCAGCATGGGCAGGGCATGTCGGCTGGGGACGAAGGGCTCCTGAAGATCGCGCCCACTTTTGTCGAGTGCCTGGAAGAGAAACCCGACCAGGCTTGAGCCGAGTGGCGTGATCCAGCCAAGTGTCTGTACCGCGGAAAAGGGCAACACGATGCAGAAGACATGCACAACCAGCAGAGGCAGGACGGAATACTGCACCGGCAGAGGGGTGTTCTTGATACGCTCAAGGCCACCCTGGCATTCGCCAGATCGGAGAGAATGCGGTCGATCGTGCCATGAACGGCACCATCAATCTTCTTGCGTTCGACTTCCTCGGCAACGCCCAGGCCAATTTCGTAGAGCAGTGCATTGGGTTTGTTGGTGCGTGCCATGACGCGTTCGTACATTTCAGGCGAAAGCAGGCGCTTTGCATCCGGACCCTGCTCGGTGTTCGAGAGTGCCGTGCGCAGCAGATAGGGATAGGCGGCCATGGCTTTGGCAAGATCCGGGCGCCTCCCAGAAGGGTTGCGGCTTCACGTGCGAAGGAGCGGGAGTTGTTCGTGATCAGGCCCCACAGGGATCGGCCTTCCCACCAGCGTGCATAGGCGGCATTGTTGCGTACGCCCAGAAAGAGCGCGAGAGCCGAACCCATGAGAGAGATCGGCAGGGCAGGCTGCTCCATCCATTCCTGGTGGAAAACCTGATAGAGAATGACGACAACAAGGTCCCAAAGAGCGAGTATGCCAAGGGGGAGAGCAGTCTCCCGGAGCAGGATCCACAGGCCGTAATTCTTGTCGACGATCAAGGTGTGTCGGTCCTCAGTCTAGAGCTTTCGAACGGGGGCATCTTATTCAAGACGCCTTGTATAAAACTCGTTAAAACGATCACTGTCTTGTGACGTATCGTGAATCTTCCTTTTTTCACCGGAGTTCTTCCTGATGGATGTCATTGCCGCTCTTGCTCTCGAAGCCGGTCGCCCTCTCGAGATCGATACTGTACAGCTCGAGGGTCCCCGTGCCGGAGAGGTTCTGGTCGAGATAAAGGCCACAGGACTCTGTCATACGGATAAATTCACTTTGTCAGGCGAAGATCCGGAAGGGTTGTTTCCGGCAATTCTCGGTCATGAGGGCGCCGGTATAGTGCGTGAAGTGGGCGCTGGTGTAACGTCTCTCAGACCCGGCGATCATGTTATTCCGCTCTACACACCTGAGTGCCGGTCCTGTCCGTCCTGTCTTTCGCGCAAGACCAATCTCTGTACCTCCATCCGGGCGACACAGGGAAAGGGAGTGATGCCCGATGGCACGACGCGTTTTTCCTATCGTGGCAAGCCGGTGCATCATTACATGGGGTGCTCGACCTTCGCCAATTACACGGTTCTGCCGGAAATCGCCTTGGCCAAAGTGCGCAGCGACGCTCCGCTGGACAAGATCTGCTATATCGGTTGCGGTGTGACCACGGGTCTTGGCGCTGTGTTGTTTACTGCCAAGGTCGAGGCCAATGCTACCGTTGTGGTGTTTGGTCTTGGTGGTATCGGGCTCAATGTCATTCAGGGTGCCAGGATGGTTGGCGCCAGACAGATCATTGGTGTCGATCTCAATCCGGAGCGCGCCGAAATTGCGCGGCGTTTCGGCATGACCGACTTCGTTAATCCGTCCGATCTGGGACCGGACGGCGATCTGGTGGGCCATCTGGTAGAACTGACAGGTGGGGGCGCTGATTATACCTTCGAATGCGTCGGCAATGTCAGACTGATGCGTCAGGCGCTTGAGTGCGCCCATCGCGGCTGGGGTGTTTCCTGTGTGATCGGGGTGGCAGGTGCTGGCCAGGAAATCAGCACGCGTCCTTTCCAGCTTGTCACGGGAAGACGCTGGATCGGTTCTGCTTTCGGCGGCGCACGTGGTCGTACCGATGTGCCGAAAATCGTCGATATGTATATGGAAGGGCGGATCGATATCGATTCCCTTATTACCCAGCATCTGAAACTCTCAGAAATCAATCACGGGTTTGATCTGATGAGTCAGGGCAAATCGATTCGTTCGGTCGTGGAATTCGACGCATGAGTATCGAGACCGTATCGCGTCAGCTCTGTCACGGAGGGGTGGTCAGTACGATCACTCATTCCTCCTCTACACTGGGTCTGGATGCCAGTTTCACGGTGTTTCAGCCCGGAAAAGCGCTCAGGGGCGAGGCGGTCCCGGTGCTTTTTCTGTTGGCCGGTCTGACCTGCACACATGAGACGTTTCTGCAGAAATCGACCATTATTGCCGATGCCGCAGCAAGGGGTCTTATGCTTGTTGCTCCCGATACCTCTCCTCGAGGGGCCGGTGTCGCAGGAGAAGATGACAGCTATGATCTGGGTACGGGGGCAGGATTCTATCTCGATGCGACCCTGAAGCCGTGGGACAGGCATTACCGTATGGCAAGCTATCTCTCCGGGGAGCTGCCAATGCTCGTGAGAGATTTTTTCGATCAGCATTCCTCGCCGTTCGGCATTATGGGGCATTCCATGGGCGGGCATGGGGCGCTCGTTCATGCCTTGCGCCATCCTTCGCTCTGGCAGTCTGTCAGTGCGCTCGCTCCCATCGTTCATCCTGCTATCGTACCTTGGGGAGAGAAGGCCTTTATGGCCTATCTGGGTAAAAACAGGGAAGACTGGCTGGCGTGGGATGCTGTCGCGCTGATTGAGGAAGGCAAGCGCCATCCTTGCGAAATCCTGATTGATCAGGGAAGCGCTGACCAGTTTCTTGAAAGGGAATTGCGTCCCGATCTGATCGAGAAGGCTGCCCTGAGTGCCGGGCAGCCTCTGACACTCCGTTATCATGAAGGGTACGATCACTCCTACTGGTTCATCCAGAGTGTGATAGGCGATCATGTTGCCCATCATGCCCGTATTCTTGGAGGCTACTTGTGATACGTGGGTTTGTCGGTCTTTCGCTTCTGTTTCTGGCAGGTTGTGTCGGTCCTGAGCCCGCGCCTTCAAAACTCGTACCGCAGACTCATGGCGATTTCGACCATAATACGCTGGCCCTGACCTGGCAGCCCGGTTTCTGTTCCGCAGGCTCCGGCTGTACTGCGGAACAGTCTCATCTCTCCCTGGTGGGTCTACATGGTCTATGGGCCTCTGAACCTCATTCGCTTGAAGCCCGGAACATACCGGTTGAGAGGTGGTGGCGTGAGGGATGTGGGCTGTTCGGTCCGGAAGCAGCGCCTCCAGTCCTTGATAACGCCATGCTGACCACGCTTGGCGAAATCATGCCGCATACGAGCCCATCGCTTATTGATCATGAATGGGTCAAGCATGGTGTCTGTTTTGGCTATGATCCGCGCCTGTTCTTTGCCAAGGCCAGTGCGCTTCACAGGCGCTTTACCCGTTCACCCATGATGCAGTTTCTGGCTGAGCGTGCAGGAACCACTGTCGCACATGACGAGATTCTCTCGTTCTTCCGTTCCGCAACAGGAGCGGTTCCACCCCGCGCGCTCCAGTTGCGTTGCGAGACGGATCATGAAGGCAGGATCGTGTTGACCCAGCTATGGTTCACGCTGCGCCCGGACCGGATGAACGAATTTCCGGGCGCCGGGAGTTATCTCGATTCGCCACAGAGGCAGGATAATTGTCCCGCTCGTTTCTGGCTCAAGCGCTGGTGACCGGGCTCATGAGCGCTCCCTGAAGGGGAGGGGGCGTTCATGGCACGAGGAAGTTGCGCGTCATCAGATGGTGATTATCCGGGCGCGACCAGAGATTGTTGTTTCCTGCAACAGGGCCTTGTCTCGCGAGCTCATATCCTCCCGAGGCCCAGCACGTGTTGTTTGAAACCAGAAGTGGCGAGTCATCCGGTTTGGGAAAAGGGAGTAGTCTCATGCACGGGCCTTCTGCCGGCCCCGTGACCTGATTGCCAGTAACGTTAATATTGCCCCCCACCACGATGACGGGCGAATGAGCGGCGGCTGCGCCCCACACACTGGAATTGGCCAGGATGCCGCCATACATCCGATCCATATGGAAGCCCGCCCAGTCCGGATCGGCGCCACTTGAAGGGAGATCTGCACTGCAATTGACAACGCGGGTAAGATCGACCCCATCGGCAAAGAGCCCGGCTCTTTTGCCTTCGAGATAGGAATCCGACACACTGAGATCCTCATCGTCTTTTCCGTCGACGGCGTAGATTCCGTACCAGGCCTCGAGTACACGCAGATTGCGGATTTTCGTTCCCTGCACGCCCGGCCCGATAAAGACGCCTGTGCCATGGATATCGGTCACGTCGGTCACGGTATTGTTCGAGGCATAGGCAGATACCTTCTGTTCGGAAGCCATGGTGCCACTGATCATGATGGCGTTGGAATCGCCGAACGAATCAAAAAACGATCCCCGAACAATATTGTCCGACGTCGCAATGAGTGCGACGCCATTCTTGAAACGATCGATATTGACGTTATCGACCAGTCCTTTGAAAGCACCGGTAACGCTGATTGCCGTGTCCGTATAGGCATTGGCTGAACGTAGTCGCAGATTGCGTATGATATAGGGGATCGCCGGAATGCCTGGTTTCGGTGCGCTGAGTACGAGCCCACCCTCCATGAACCGGAGCGTGCCGTTGCTACCCTCCAGAATGAATGTTTTGGCGTCAGAAGGAACGCGCAGCGTTCTGACCCGACAGATGCCTGCCATGTGCAGGATCTCGCCTTTGGCACTCGCCTTGTTGATGGCTGTTTGAAAGCTCTGAGTGTCATCGGTGCTGTCGTCGCAACGCGCGCCGAATTGGGTGACATCAAGGATGGGCCCGGCTTTGGCCGGCTGGATGCCATAAAGCAGCCCTGCGAATACGAGCCCGAGCATGGCCCCGATATGACGAGGCGGGGACATCAGGCTACGAGCCCAGAAAATGAAGCACGATCTCGCGGCTGTGAGGGATGCGTCGATGCTCGAAAAGATAGATGCCTTGCCATGTGCCAAGTACAGGTCTGCCGTTCATGACCGGTATCGAGAGCTGAACGTTCGTCAGCACCGAGCGGATATGGGCGGGCATGTCATCTACCCCTTCGTAATCATGACGATAGGCTCGTGATTCAGGAACGATATCGTCAAAAAAGCTGGCAATATCCTGCTGTACCGTCGGATCTGCATTTTCCTGCACGATGAGTGATGCCGAGGTGTGACGGCACCAGAGTGTCAGAAGACCATCCTCAATGCCTGTGGAGGCAACCCAATCGAGAACAGGGGCAGTGATCATGGTCATACCCTTGCCTCTTGTGCGTATCGAAAGGCGATGGAAGGCCTGCTGCATGAGGGGGATAGTCCCTTTTTCCTGATCTACGTTCAGCGCAGATAACCGACGAGCCGTTCGGCTTCACTGACAATGGGTTCTGCGATCGCACTGGCACGGGACGCACCCTGACGCAGAATGTTTTCAATATGATCCTGGTTTTCAAGCAGGCGACGCGTTTCACTTGCAACAGGAGAGAGCGTCTCGACCAGAAGCTCAGCCAGCGCCGCCTTGAATGGACCAAAGCCCTGACCGCCGAAACGGGCCAGCACGTCTTCACTGCTCTGATCGGCCATGGCTGCATAGATGGTGACAAGGTTCCGCGCCTCGGGGCGGTTCTCCAGCCCCGCGGTTTCCGAAGGCAAAGCTCGGTATCTGATTTCGCCTTGCGTATCTTGAGCGCAATATCATCTGCCGTATCGGTGAGTTCGATACGTGACTGGGCAGAAGGATCAGATTTGGACATCTTTTTCGTCCCGTCCCGCAGGCTCATTATACGAGCTGCCGAAGGCGGTATCAGCGCTTCGATTATCGGGAAGAAATCCACCCCGTAATCGTGGTTGAATTTGGCGCCGATATCATTGGCAATTTCGAGATGCTGTTTCTGGTCCTCTCCCACGGGCACACGTGTGGCGTGGAAAGCATGAATATCGGCTGCATGAGTGCCGGGTAGACAAAGAGACCGGCAGAATGCTGCTCGCGATCCTTGCCTGCTTTCTCCTTGAACTGCGTCATGCGGTTCAGCCAGCCAAGGCGCACGACGCAATTGAAAATCCATCCCAGGCGTGCATGAGCACTGACAGCCGACTGATTGTAGAGAACGTGTTTTTCAGGGTCGATGCCGGAAGCGATCAGGCAGGCAGCCTGTGCAAGAGTGTCGCGGCGCAGCTGTCCTGGCTCACGAAAGACGGTCAGAGCGTGCATGTCGACGAGACAGAACACGCAATCATGATCCTCTTGCAACCGCACCCAATTGCGGATTGCACCAAGATAATTGCCAAGCTGAGGGACGCCGGTCGGCTGAATGCCGGAAAATACACGTTGCATGCCCGATGTTGTCGAATGCGTCTGGCGTATGGTCAAGGGGAAAGATTGCCGGGATCGCGCAAATGGCTGTAAGGCCAGCACGGCATTTCTTTTTCCGGGTGCCAGTCTGCAGGGAGAGCACGTGTTGCCGAGGGGAATTCTGACGGTTTACGCCGGACCGATGTTTGCCGGAAAATCGGCGCATCTTCTTCAGGACCATCTCCCACAGGAGGCGACGCTCTGTCTCGCACCCGCTTTTGACACACGATCGGGGGCAAGTATTCACAGCCGGATAGGATTGTCCCGTCCTGCGCGTTCAGTTTCGCGCTGGCCTGAGGATTTTGCGAATTTTCGTCATATTCTGCTTGATGAGGGTCATTTCATGATCCCTCCTCATTACGAAGGAGATGTGGTGGCCGATATCGAATCAAGTCTGGCTGCAGGGGTCAATATCACTGTAGCCGGGCTTGATACGGACTTTCTAAGGCAGGACTTTACCGTGATGGCGCGTCTGCGTGTCCGAGCCGATCGTTATGTTCTTCTCACTGCGCGCTGTCATGTCTGTGCATTGCCGGCCCGTTGGACTGCAAAAAAGCGCCAGACAGGTCAGGTCCTGGAAACGGGCGATGACGAGCTATACGAAGCGCGTTGCGATACTCACTGGACGTCACCAGAGTAGAACGGCCTTATTTTCGCTGAGCGTATTTTACCGACAGATCAGGGGATCTGTTCCTTGCTTTCAAGAGCCTTGCGCAGTTCATGAACGCGGTTCGAGCCGATTTCCTGCTTTCGGGCCGATGCAAATGTCTCTGGTGTCATGACCGGAACAGGTTGGGTCGCCCCGCGTGAGATAAGCCAGTTCAGGATCAGGCTGAGCTGCTCATCACTCAGGCGTCGGAAACTCGGCATCGAGAAATTATAGCGTGTGCCATTGGCCATGATCGGGCCGTCGAGCCCGTTAAGCATGACGCGTGCAAGGTAATCACGTCCTTCGGGTGTTCTGGCGATCAGATCAAGGCGTCCCACCAGTGGTGGGACTTCGCCGGGCAGGCCATTGCCTCCATGATGACAGATCCCGCAATTCGGGCCGTAAAGCTTTTGCCCCGGGCTTTTTTTGCCGCAGCCTGACAAGGCTAGCGTTGCAATCAGTGCAAAGGCAAAAAGGGATCGCATCCTGAGGCCTTACTGTTCCTGACCGCCGAGACCAAGAAGCTGGATTTTGAAAACCAGCGGGCTGTTGGGGGGAATGATGCCCATGGAGCGCTTGCCATAGCCCAGTGCTGGTGGGACATAGAGCATCCAGGTGTCACCTACATGCATCATGGGCAATGCTTCCATCCAGCCCTGTACGAGCCCGTCAAGCGCCATCTGCATATAGGCGCCGTTACCATGTTGCTCGGAACTGTCGAAAATACCGCCATCGGGCAGACGACCTTCATAGATGAGCATCATCATGCGCCCCTTGGATGGTTGCTCGCCATCCTTCGGGCCGGATTTGAGGACCTTGTAGGCAAGGCCATCGGGGAGGGTTTTGACACCGGGTTCAGCACGAACTTTTGCCATGAACTGTTCAGGTGTCAGCTCCGGCTCTTCTTTCGGGCCACCGCAGGCGGCGAGAGCGACGAGAGACGCCCCGGCAACGAGGGTCTTGATGGAGCGGAGCATACGCATGTCTGGACCTCTTGGAACTTGCGATGGCCTTGCTCCCTTCACCCGCGCAGGACGGTGAAGGGAGCAGAAGCCGATAATCGCGTGAAGCGATCAGGATCTGGCGATCAGGGTTTGCCGCCGGTGCGGCCGATCTGGCCTCCGAGACGCAGGCGCAGGGCATTCAGCTTGATGAAGCCCTGTGCATCGATCTGGTTATAGGCGCCCTCGTCATCCTCGAAGGTGACAACGCGTGTATCATACAAGCTGTTCGGGCTTTCGCGACCGGTGCAGATGACATTGCCCTTGTACAGCTTGAGGCGTACGCGGCCTGTTACTGATTTCTGGCTTGCATCTATCAGTGCCTGAAGCATGTAGCGCTCCGGCGAGAACCAGAAGCCGTTATAGATGATCTCTGCATAGCGCGGCATCAGACTGTCCTTGAGGTGCATGGCCTCACGGTCGAGCGTGATGGATTCGATGCTGCGATGTGCCGTAAGCAGGATTGTACCACCCGGTGTTTCGTAGATGCCGCGCGATTTCATGCCGACAAACCGGTTCTCGACAAGGTCGAGGCGACCAATGCCATTGTCATGACCGAGCTTGTTCAGGCGTGTCAGCAGTTCTGCAGGAGAGAGAGTGACACCATTCAATGCGACCGGATCCCCTTCGAAGAAATCAATGGCAATTTCGGTTGCAACATCGGGGGCGTTTTCCGGGGAGATGGTACGCTGGAAGACGATCTCATCCGGGGCTACGGCGGGATCTTCGAGGATCTTGCCTTCCGAGGATGAGTGCAGGAGGTTGGCGTCGACCGAGAAGGGAGCCTCACCGCGCTTGTCCTTGGTGACGGGAATCTGGTTTTCTTCGGCAAAAGCAAGCAGCTTCGTGCGCGAGGTCAGG
This sequence comes from Asaia prunellae JCM 25354, assembly GCF_000613885.1. GTDB lineage: Bacteria > Pseudomonadota > Alphaproteobacteria > Acetobacterales > Acetobacteraceae > Asaia > Asaia prunellae. Next base: position 164,569 of record NZ_BAJV01000009.1, read on the forward strand.
TTCCACTCACGCCAGGGCGCAATGACCTTGATGTCGGGCTGAAGCGCATAATAGCCAAGCTCGAAGCGAACCTGGTCATTGCCTTTGCCGGTGGCACCATGGGCCACGGCGTCTGCGCCGACCATCTTGGCAATTTCGATCTGACGTTGTGCAATGAGCGGACGTGCGATTGAGGTGCCAAGCAGATACTGCCCTTCGTAAAGCGCATTGGCGCGAAACATCGGGAAGACGAAATCCTTCACGAAGGTCTCGCGCAGATCCTCAACGAAGATCTCTTTCACGCCGAACATCTCTGCCTTGCGACGCGCAGGCTCGAGTTCCTCACCCTGACCCAGATCGGCTGTAAAGGTCACGACTTCGCAGCCATATTCCTTCTGGAGCCAACGAAGGATAACGGAAGTATCCAGCCCGCCCGAGTAGGCGAGAACGACTTTCTTGATGTCCCGGGCGGTCATAAGGCCAGGCTTCCCTCTATAAAGATAACGAGTTCAAAGCCTTTCTTATCACCCGTCTCCCGATCAGACCAGTCTTTGGGATAAACCAGTTCCTGTTATTCAGCCTCTGCTGTGGCATTGCGACGCTGGCGTTCACTTTCGGTTTTCAGCTGACCGCAGGCGGCGAGAATGTCACGTCCGCGTGGCATGCGTATCGGTGAGGCAAATCCTGCATCCATGACGATGGACGAAAATTTCTGAAGCTGCTCGCGGGTGGAGGGTTTGAAATCAGAGCCGGGCCATGGATTGAACGGAATCAGATTGACCTTGGCAGGTAATCCCCTGATCAGACGCACCAGTTCTCGGGCATCGGCTTCGCTGTCATTGATTCCGCGCAGCATGATGTACTCGAAAGTGATGCGCCGTGAATTGGAGGCTGCCGGGTAGCGACGACAGGCCGCCATCAGTTCCTCTATCGGGTATTTCCGGTTGAGCGGTACGATCTTGTCACGCAAATCATTGGTAACGGCATGAAGGGAAATGGCCAGATTGACCGCCAGCTCCTCACCGCAGCGATCCATCATCGGCACGACGCCCGAGGTGGAGAGCGTGATGCGACGACGTGACAGGGCAATACCTTCGCCATCCATGACGATACGCATGGCCTTGGCCACGTTGTCGTAATTATAGAGCGGCTCTCCCATGCCCATCAGTACAATAGTCGATAGCAGGCGCGGCGTTTCACCCTTCGGGCTCGGCCACTCACCGTAGGAATCACGGGCAGCCATGAACTGGGAGACAATCTCGGCGGCACCGAGATTGCGTACCAGTTTCTGGGTGCCTGTATGACAGAATGTACAGGACAAGGTGCAGCCGACCTGTGACGAAATACAGACCGCGCCCCGGTCTTCACGACGATCAGGGATATAGACGGTCTCGGCTTCCTGTCCGTCTCGAAAGCGAAAGAGAAATTTGCGTGTGTCGTCGCTGGAAGTCTGCTCCAGAGACGTTGAAGGTCGCCCGACCACATAACGCTCGGCCAGTTTTGCCTGGAGCGGTTTGGCGATGCTGCTCATACGCGAAAAATCTGTCGCGCCCTGATGATAGATCCAGTGCCAGAGTTGCTTGGCTCGGAACGGCTTCTCGCCAAACTCGGCCATTTCCGCAATTAGCTCCTCGCGGGACAGGCCCACGAGGTCGCGACGTCCATCCGGCAGCACTGCGGGCGGGGGAGCGAAAAGAGCAGATTTGGCGAGGATGCGCGCACGCTCCTGCTCATTCAGGTCGAGAGGGGTCGAAATGTCGGACATGGGGCTGCTCTATCATGGAAGAGCCCGCAAAACGCAAGAAAAACCATTCTTCGAACGGGAACGGAAGAATGCGCTCACTCCCGGAGGCAGTAACCCTCCGGAAATTTTCTGGATCAGGAAGAACGTCTCGCGGCGATAAGGAATTCGCGGTTGCCTTCCGGACCTGTGATGGGGCTGGGTTCTATACCCAGAACCTGCCAGCCTTCCAGCCCTTCCCACCAGCGGCGTATCTCTGCACAGACACGCTCATGCACCGCCGGATCCCGCACGACGCCCTTGGCCCCGATTTCGGCGCGCCCCGCTTCAAACTGGGGTTTGATCAGCGCAACGGCCCAGCCGCCCGGCTGGCAGAGTGCCAGAGCCGGGGGCAGGACTGTGCGAAGGCCAATGAAACTGGCATCGCATACGACAACGGAAATTGTGTCCGGGATCAGGGTCGTGTCGAGCGTACGGGCATTGGTTTTTTCCATGACCACGACACGCTCGTCAGACCGCAGCTTCCAGGCAATCTGGCCGTGGCCGACATCGACAGCAAAAACCTTGCTTGCACCGTTGGTAAGCAACACATCGGTAAAGCCGCCAGTAGAAGCGCCTACGTCAATTGCTGTTGCACCGGAAGGGGAAAGTCCGAAATGGTCGAGCGCGTGGTCGAGCTTCAGCCCTCCACGCGACACCCAGGGATGATCCTGCCCGCGCAGATCAAGCGGGGCGTCTTCAGCAAGCATGTCGCCTGCCTTGGCGATGCGGCGGTCCTTGCTGAAGGCAAGTCCCGCCATGATCAGCGCCTGTGCGCGGGCGCGGCTCTCGACGAGTCCGCGTTCCACAAGCAATACATCAGCCCGCTTTTTGGCCATCAGGCCGTCTGCTGGGCGTTCTGTGCACCCAGGGCCGACAGGGCAACAGTGACGATCTGCGGCGCATTGAGCCCCGCTTCATCGTACTGAACGTCGGGCAGGTTGTGGTCGATATAGGTGTCAGGCAAAGCCATCGGACGGAACTTTACCTGATCAAGCAGGGCGGTTTCCGCAAGATGACGTACGATAAGGCTGCTGAAGCCACCTGCCGCACCCTCTTCGATCGTGATCAGCACGTCGTGCTCGCGTGCCAGACGTTCGACCAGTGCCGTATCGATCGGTTTGGCAAAGCGGGCATCGGCTACGGTAACAGCAATACCCTGCGCAGCAAGATGATCGGCTGCCTTGAGCGATTCGGTCAGGCGTGTACCAAGAGAGAGAATGGCCACACCAGATTTGTTACCCGGCTGACGTGCGGCCTCACGCACGATACGGCCACGGCCGATTTCGAGAATCTCGCCAGCCTCAGGTAGCTCGAGTCCGGTGCCGCTGCCACGCGGATAACGGAATGCGATCGGCCCCGCGTCATAGACACAGGCCGTGGCTGTCATATGAGTCAGCTCAACCTCGTCACTCGGTGCCATGACGACCATGTTCGGCAGGCAACAGAGGTAGTTGAGGTCGAACGACCCGGCATGGGTTGCACCATCGGCACCGACCAGACCGGCACGATCGATTGCAAAGCGGACCGGCAGGTTCTGCAGATCAACGTCATGCACCACCTGGTCATAGGCGCGCTGCAGGAAGGTCGAGTAAATGGCACAGAACGGACGCAGTCCTTCCGAGGCCATGCCTGCGGCAAAGGTTACGGCGTGCTGTTCAGCAATACCGACATCGAAGAAACGATCAGGGTGCTTCGTTGCAAATTTGTCGAGGCCTGTCCCGGATGGCATAGCGGCTGTGATCGCGTTATGCGTTCATCCTTTTCGGCATGCCGGAGCAACTCGCGTGCCATGACAGAGGTGTAGCTCGGTGGGCCAGCGGGTGCCTTGTTCTGCTCGCCCGTGACAACGTTGAACTTGTTGACGGCGTGGTATTTGTCTCCGGCCGATTCAGCGGGCTTGTAGCCGCGACCCTTCTCGGTGATGACATGCAGCAGAACCGGACCTTCATCGGCGTCACGCAGATTCCGCAGGATCGGCACGAGCTGGTTCATATCGTGCCCGTCAACGGGACCGACATAATAGAAGCCAAGCTCCTCAAAAAGCGTACCGCCCGTAATGAGACCGCGTGTCAGTTCGTCCGCACGCTTGGCGGTGCGCTCGAGCCCGGCGGGGAGGCGCTTGGCCAGCTTGCCGGCCAGATCACGCAGGCTCAGGAACTTGCTTGAGGTCATGAGACGCGAGAGATAATTGGACATCGAGCCGACAGGCGGCGCAATGGACATCTCGTTATCATTCAGGATAACGATCAGACGCTTGGCACCGGCACCGGCCACGGCAGCGTTGTTCATCGCCTCGTATGCCATGCCTGCCGAAATCGATCCATCGCCGATTACCGCAATGACATTGCGTTCATGATAGGAGGGATCTTCGGTTGCGCGCAGATGATGGGCCACAGCCATGCCCAGACCGGCAGAAATCGACGTCGAGGAATGGGCAGCACCAAACGGATCGTATTCACTTTCAGAGCGCCGCGTGAAACCGGACAGCCCGTTGGGCTGACGTAGCGTACGGATACGATCGCGTCGGCCGGTAAGGATCTTGTGCGGATAAGCCTGATGACCGACATCCCAGATGATCCGATCATCAGGCGTATTGAATACGGCATGCATGGCAACAGTCAGCTCGACAACGCCAAGCGAGGCGCCGAGATGGCCGCCCGTCGTGGAAACGGCATCTACCGTTTCGGAGCGCAGTTCTTCGGCAAGCTGCTTGAGCTGCTCGGTCGAGAAATTCCTCAGATCGGCGGGAACGACCACGCGATCAAGGTGAGGAAAGCGGCCCATCGTCGGAATGGATGTGGCAGTGTTCGGCTTGGTGTTATCGCTCATTCTCTTAATTCCTGCGCTCGACGACGTATTGTGCAAGGGCTCTGAGCGCGGCTGCTTCGGTCCCGAAAGAGGTCAGGGCCTGTGTGGCCTGTTCGGATAGGCGTGACGCCTCGGCGCGTGCACCGTCAATTCCGAGCAGGGAAACGTAGGTTGATTTGCCGGAGGCTTCATCCTTGCCGGCGGTCTTGCCGAGTTCTTCAGCGCTGGCCGTCATATCTAGCACGTCATCAGCAACCTGGAAGGCAGTGCCGATATCGCGCCCGTAGGCGATGATCGCATCGCGCTGTATCTGGTCCGCGCCGCCAAGGATGGCACCGGCTTCGGCAGCATAGCGGATGAGTGCGCCTGTTTTCATCGCATGAAGCCGGCGGACCTGATTGAGGGGAAGGGACTTCCCTTCGCCACGTATATCGACCACCTGTCCACCGACCATGCCGGCTGCACCGGACGCTCGGGCAAGCGCTGTCACAAGCGCAATGCGTACCGCCGGATCTGAATGTGTTGCTTCGTCGGCCAGGATCTCGAAAGCCGAAGTCTGAAGCGCATCGCCAGCTAGAATGGCAATTGCCTCGTCGAATTTCCTGTGGGTCGAGGGCTGCCCGCGACGGAGATCATCGTCGTCCATTGCAGGAAGATCGTCGTGAACGAGGCTGTATGCATGCAGCATCTCGACCGAGGCCGCAACACGCAGAGCGCCCTCGGGCTCAGCGCCGAAAATAGACGCGATTTCGGTCACCAGATAGCCGCGAAGACGCTTGCCACCGCCCAGTGCGGCATAGCGCATGGCTTCGAGCAGAACCGATTCGTCACCATCAACCATGGGGAGGAGGCGATCAATAGCTATCTCAATGGCGCGCGCGGCTGTGTGCAACGACGATGCCAGTGCTTCAGGCGATGCGACAAAAGAAGGGGTAGAGGTCGTCATGGAGCTTTTCCGCCAGAATTCTCGTCAAATTCGGAGAGGGGCGCAGCTGTTGCCGAACCATCGCGCTGGGTGATGGCACGTACACGCATCTCGGCCTCCGAGAGCTTGGTTTCACAATGGCGGCGCAAGGTAGCACCCCGCTCATAGGCACTTATGGCGTCTTCAAGTTTCATTTGACCGCTCTCAAGGCCGCGTACGATCCTGTCAAGTTCGGACAGGGCATCTTCGAAAGAGAGCTGTGAAAGCTGTGCGTCCATGCCGATAATGCCGTCCCGCTCCGCTGTTTCGGAAAATTGCCGTCACCAGAGACGGCTTGTCGGGAGGAGGGATAGCCTGTCGCACTCCATTCTCCAAGCCCAAGGAAGTAATGACTATGATTATTCCGTAACAGGGGGTGACACAGCTGTGTCCGATTTGCGACGGATAACGAAAGAAAGCGTTTCTCCGTCTTCAGAAAATGCAACTAATGCATGACCTGTTTCACGGCAGAACGACTGAAAGTCTGCAACACTTGCGCGATCGGTTGCCAGGACACGCAAACGGGCGCCTGCCTGCATGGATTTCAGGCTCCGATGGGCCCGTAAGACCGGCAATGGGCATGCAAGCCCACGTACATCAAGAAGGGTTTCGGAAGGGGGAGACGTCATCAGGGGACTATGCGCGAAGCTCGGGCTGTGTTTCAAGATCGCACACTGTTTTGCCAATACGTCTTTACTAAGACCGCGTTCGTCCGCAACATGCGCCACGAGTTTTCACAAGCAACTTCAGTAAGGCATGAGATGGCTGATTATCGCCTCGGCATCGATTTCGGTGGGACTAAAATCGAAATCGCGGTTCTTGATCGCGCGGGCGATCTGCAGCTCCGTGAGCGTGTTCCCAACCCGGGAATTTATGAAGATGCCGTGATCGCTGTGCGCGATCTGGTTGCCAGTGTCGATCAGCGGCTTGGAAGTGTGCCGTCGCATCTGGCCAAGCCAGGTCAGCTCAGCTCCACGCTTGGTATCGGTATTCCGGGGTCTATTTCACCCGAGACCGGGCTTATCAAGAATGCCAATGCGACCTGGCTCAACAACCAGCCTTTCGGTATTGATCTGGACCGTGCGCTCAATCGTTCAGTCCGTGTTGAAAACGATGCGAACTGTTTTGCCTTGTCCGAAGCGGCTGATGGCGCAGGTGCTGGCAATCGCACGGTTTTCGGCATCATTATCGGTACGGGTATGGGTGCCGGTATTGTTGTTGACGGAAAGGTGATTGGCGGTCGTCATAGTATTGCAGGGGAATGGGGACACACACCGTTGCCCTGGGTCCGGCTCGAAGAATTCCCCTTGCCCAAATGTTTCTGCGGCAACGAGGGCTGTCTCGAACGCTATCTTTGTGGGCCGGAGCTTGCCAAGGACTGGAAAGGTATCGGCCATCATAACACGGCCGGCATCGAAGAGGCCGCTGCTGGGGGAGATATCGCAGCCATCGGCGCTCTGGACCGTTACATGGATCGCTTCTCTCGCGCCTGTGCGCTGGCGATCAACTTCCTCGATCCGGATATCATCGTGCTCGGTGGCGGTGTATCCAATCTCGACAGCATTTACGAACGCGTTCCGCCTCTGCTGGCGCGTCATGTCATTACCCCGACATGCACAACACCAATCGTGCGTAACAAGCACGGCGACAGCTCAGGCGTACGTGGCGCCGCCTGGCTGTGGGATGTCGTGGAATAATCAGTCCTGTTTGAGGCGATCGGGTCTGAATCCGGTCGCCACAACATAAAGCTCGCTTGACTCCTTGCGAGAAGCTGGTGGCTTGAGGTGGCGAACACTGGAAAAGGCCAGCTTCATTGGGTCAAGCATCTGGCGTTCTGACCCTCCCTGAAACACCTTTGCAACGAATCCGCCGCCAACCGCGAGAACCTGCATGGCAAAATCCAGCGCGCCTTCGGCAAGTCCCATGATTCGCAAATGATCTGTCGGTGCATGACCTGTCGTATTGGGTGCCATATCAGACAGAACGAGATCTGCCGGCCCTCCCAGTAGTTCCATGAGGCGCGTAGCCATATCCGGATCGGTGAAGTCACCTTCGATAATGGTTGCGTCGCTTACCGGGTCGACAGGCAGGAGATCGACGCCTACGACAGCAGAGGCACCACGTTTGACGGCGACCTGTGTCCAGCCACCGGGTGCAGCTCCCAGGTCGATGATTTTCATGCCCGGTTTGATCAGATTCAGGCGATCATCGATTTCTATGAGTTTGAAAGCGGCCCTGGATCGCCAGCCCTGTTTTCTTGCGGCAGCAACATAGGGATCGTTAAGCTGGCGATTGAGCCAGCGCTGCTGGGCTGTTGACCGGCCGCGGGCTGTACGAAGCATGACTGTCTTGTTGCGTGCCGTCTGGACAGAGCTTCCGTCCAGAGTGGTGTCAGACTGACCAGGTGCTGCTGAACTCTTTAGCGCTTTTCCGGGGATTCGTCTTTCGGAAGACTTCCCGCTCTTGCCGCCTTTTTTGTCACTGTTTTTGCTCATGCGCGTCCCATAAAGGAAGTGGGTGCTGCATGGCCACGATAATTCGTCTCGTGCTGCCGGATCGAATGACGATGAGTCTGGCCTTGTGCGGCGCTTCTGCCGTTTCTTGCCTGGGTTGCCATGCGCGCGACCATGCCGTCCCGCAGTCCGCGATCGGCGACAATGATCTGTTCCGAGGGCCAGACGCTATGAATGGCTTCAAAGATTGCGCAACCAGGCAGCATGAAATGCTGTCTGTCAGCCGAAAGAGGGGGGGAGGAAGTTCGCCGTTACGTGCATTGTTTCGTATGAGTGCAATGGCATCGTGAGCAGCTTGCGCAGAGAGCGTGAACCCATCCACAGCATTGCGGCTGTATCGGGTAAGGTTTTGTGCCAGACTTGCAAGCGTTGTTACCGTACCACTCGTCCCCAGCATCTGCACTGCACTGCGCTGCATTTCCCTGTTGATCTGATGAACGGACTCAAAAGCAAGCAGGGGTCTGCGTATGGTTTCAACCATCCTGCAATAGAGATCTGCCTGATCGAGAGTGCTGGCAGGCTGACGCGAATGACCATATTGCTCTGAAAGAGTGACAACGCCGTAGGGAAGACTGACGAGGCTTACCAGCTCGTGCTCGTGTGTTTCAGAACTCAGTCGCAGCCATGCAATTTCTGTCGAACCACCACCAATATCGAAAACGATAGCTCGTGTTCCCGACTTGCGGGTGCGGTGAAGAAGGGTACGGCAGCCTTCGACAGCCAGTTCCACCTCTTCCCTGGGAGAGATGATTTCAAGAGGGAGGCCTGTCTCGGAGTGGACGCGCGAGAGAAAACTCTCACGATTGAGCGCCCGCCGACAGGCCTCGGTTGCAACGGCGCGGATCTGGAGTGACGGAAGTCCCTTCATGCGTGCCGCAAAAGATTCGAGGGTACGTACGGCTCGATCCATCGCCTTGATGCTGAGTTCGCCTGTCTCGATCAATCCTTCACCAAGGCAGACCATTCGGTTCTGTCGATCGAGTATCTGTACGCCCCCGCCTGTACGGCGGGCAATCATAAGACGGCAGTTGTTCGTACCCAGATCAAGCGCGGCAAAGTGCCGAACCGGCCCTGCATCGAACGTATGAGGAGACATTGTCTCGCTGCGGCTATAGCCCATGATCGTCCCCCCTTTTCTTAGTCCTGATCTTTTTTGAATTCTTTCGTAAAAAAACAATCTGATAGCGCATGAAGGCTACAGCAAGCACTTTATACGGTGCTCGTGTCCGAATTTGTAAAAAAAAGCGCGGCGGGGGGGTTGCGGCCCCAAAGGGAGGGTGCTAATTCACCGCCACCGCAAGGCAAACAGCTTCTGCACAGATGCTGGGGGATAGTTTAGCGGTAGAACTACCGGCTCTGACCCGGTCAGCCCTGGTTCGAATCCAGGTCCCCCAGCCAAAAATTCCAGATAAAATATCATATACAGCTTGAAAATGAGCTTCAAAGCATTCCTTGCCTAGGAATGAGCATCCTGCTTTCCGACGCTGTGGGATAGCCGCCGCGATCCCAAGCTTTTTGGATTGTGGATAGCCTGATCTGCCGGCGTATACTTTATTTCCTTCCATGCCCCGGCATCAGTTTCATGGCTGTGCAGAGCCCGATTGCATCGCAAAGAAGCAAAAAAGTGGCATTCATCAAAGATATTTCGCTCACTCTTTGTTCCTGCGGGAAAAGACATTTTTCAGGCGGGTCCATAACAGGGCAAAGAAACCGATAACCGCAACAATCGCCTTGGAACTGAAGAGAGTGGAGAAGATTTTGATGATGAAGGCAATGAAGCCACCCACCAGCCCGGTCTTGATCGCCACGGCCGCAGCTCCGCCGCCGATAAGCCCCATCAGGCCATATTCTGCTAGTTTATCACCGCTTTTGTAATCACTGTAGCGGTTCCCGGGCTTTGGCTGGAGAAAAGTGACTGCCTGATTGAATTCCGAGCGATCGCTCGTGTAACTCTCCACATCGCCAACCATGAGAACGCGGTAATATCCCGTACGTGTCAGGAGGCGTGTGTTCAGGTTGGTTATCGGGGACCTGCTATCTGTTCTGACTGATAGGCCCACTCCAGCCGGTGCGTCTGCTGATCATAGTGAGGCTGCGTCTGCCAGCCGACAAGCGTCAGCTCGTGCAAATGGGCCCTCTGTCTTTCTCTGTTCTCCTCCAGTGATTTTGCCTTCATGGCACTCATGAGTTTTGAGGAGTCTATAACGTCCGTATCGTTCACGTGGCCTGAATCAATGTACAGAAAATCCATGAACCAGTCCTTGTCGGCGGCCTCCGGTTGCAGGATGTAATCGTGGTTATTGTGATTCGAGACGAGGTTACCGAGCAGAGCGAGGAAACGCTTGCCCTCGGGAGGTGCCAGCATTTCGTATCCGGCGGGGAGCATCAGATCTGCGTTGCCGTCAACATGAACAGTTGCAGGACCATGGACCCAGGGCAGGTTATGGATTGTCTGCCCTGTGCTTTCAGTGGAGGTCCCGGAAGCTTCGTTTGATGCATAAGCTATGCTGCTCATGCAGAGCGATAGTATTGCAGCGGTTACAGAGGTCTTCACACGGGTTTTTTTATTCATTATATTATGTCTCGAAGTAGATGTATTTCTTTTGCTAATCATTGCGTTATATATCTCCATACATCAACGTAATAAATTTATTTTCCATCCTTGTTTGTAATGTTGATGGTTGTGGATGAAAACTACCCGAATTATCGAATAATGATAATGATGTTAAACCATTAATACCTTGATGATATTGCAGAGAGCGCAGCGCTGCAAAGTGATCTTCGTGGCGCTTGATTGGGAGTATATGTAACTGAAAGGAAACGATTTCTAAAAAGCATTTCGTCATCAAACTTTCATCGTTATTGTTTCGATCGCGTGTTAATGGCTGCCGTCAATTCGTTAGAACCTATTAACGATCAGCGATTGAGCTTCAGGAACCATGATGAGTTTGAGAGCCCGTTTTTTTCTCTGTGCGACCTCCATTCTTGCGCTGCAGGCCTCCGCTGCATCGGCGCAGGTCAGTTCGGTGCAGCGCGTTACCCAGGATCATGAGGGAAGAGCATCGAAATCTGCCCCTAGGAAAGCAGATGACGGTCCGTCAATGATGGGATCAACTGCACCGACCGATACAGCACGAAACGAGACCGTGCAGGTGCGCGGGAACCGCCACAGATCAGCGGGCGGTGGATTGATGGTTCACGAGGACGCAGCGAAATCACGTTCTACCGTCACGCAGGAATTCATTGCCAAGCAGACGCCTGGCCTCAATCCGATGCAGCTCATTGCCATGTTGCCAGGCGTCAATACGACCTCTGTCGACCCACTTGGTCTCAATGGCGGCAATCTGACCTTGCGCGGTTTGAATGCCAGCCAGATCGGTTTCACGCTCGAAGGCTTCCCGATCAACGACATCGGCAATTACGCGGTATACCCGCAGGAAATCGTCGACTCAGAAAACCTGCGTACGATCAACGTCGAGCAGGGGTCGGCGGATCTCGATAGCCCGCACATCAGCGCATCAGGCGGTGCAGTGAATATGTACCTTCTTGATCCCGCAGAGCGTTTCGGCGGTCATCTCGATGGTACCTATGGCAGCTACAATTCCCGTCGTATCTTCGGTCGCGTCGATACAGGTCGTATCGGCAATACGCATCTGAAGGGCTATATCTCGTTCTCTGCTGCGCATGAGGATTCATGGCGTGGGCCGGGTGCGCAGAAAAAGCTGCATGGCGAGACCAAATGGGTCAATGAATGGGGGCAGGGCAACCGCATGTCTCTCGCTATCGTAGGCAATCAGAGCGATAGTACGCTGTTTCCGTCCATGTCTCTGGCCAATTGGAAGAAATACGGAACGGGCTATACTTACGATTCAAAGTGGAACCAAAAGAGTCCAAGCGGGAACTACTACAAACTGCATCAGAACCCTTTCACAAACATCTATGCGAGCGCACCTTCCACGTTCACACTGACCGATAACCTGACTCTGACTGAAACCCCATATTTCTGGTACGGCAATGGCAATGGCGGCGGTGCCTACAACGAGAGCTTGGCCAGTCAGCAATACGGAGCCCAGACTCTCAGCAGCTCCATCGGTCAGTATAATACGTCGAACACAAAGAGCCTGCTGCTCTATAACCCATCCAATACGCAGACCTATCGTCCTGGTGCAGTGACGAAGCTTGCTCTGCACACGGGCGCGAACCGTCTCATGGTCGGTTACTGGTTCGAATATTCGAAGCAGATACAGACCTCGCCCTATAGCCTTGTGAATCCCGAAACCGGCGCGCCGCTGGATGAATATGGTGGTGGCCCCAATCTTGTCCTGTCAAACGGCCAGACGGCGCAATACCGTAACACACTGACCCAAACGCGCATCCACACGCTTTTCATCGATGACTCTCTGTCGCTACTGCACAACCGTCTGACCATTGAAGGTGGCCTCAAATACGCGATGATCACGCGTCAGGGTCAGAACTACCTACCTGATACCTCGACCGGCCCCTATATCAACGGAAGCTGGAATGAACCCCTGCCCGCTGCCTCCATCCGCTACAAGCTGAATGATCAGTTCCAGCTTTTTGCTTCAGGCACGACCAATTTCCGTATCCCGATGAATACGTCGCTTTATGATGCGGGCACATACACGAAAGGTGTAGGCTACAGCACCAAGGCCAACCCCAACCAGAAACCGGAAATCTCGATCTCGGAAGAAGCTGGTGTGCGCTATCAGGGCAGCCTCTTCAACAGCACCCTGACCTACTTCCATTACAACTTCACGAACCGCCTTTATTCCCAGACAGTGGTTCTGCCGAACGGCTCCTATTACTCGCAGAGCGTCAACGGCGGCGGCTCACATGCTGATGGTGTCGACTTCGAAATCGGAACCCGTCCGATCCTTTACCATCTGCGTCCGTATGTCTCGGCAGAATATATCAACGCCCGCACCGACAGTAATATCGCAGCAGGCAGCACTGGCGACTACGTCAACAGCAAAGGCAAATTTGCACCTCAGACAGCAAAGCAGCAGGTAGCATTCAACCTGGATTATGATGATGGGCATCTTTTCAGTGGCTTCGCGCTCAAATATGTCGGCAAGCAATACGCCACATTCAATAATGACACCTCAATCCCGAGCTATGTCACAATGGATGTTCACGCGGGTTATCGCTTCAAGAGCTTTGCGTTCATGAAGAATCCGGTCCTGCAGCTGAACATCCAGAACATCACGAACAATCATTATCTGGGCTTCGTGAATGGTGTGACGGCAAACGGAAAGGCAACGACCGGCGTTTACGGCAGCAAAATCTCGGCCGCGAGTTCCACCTACTACGTTGCATCGCCATTCTTTGTGGGAGGCACCGCAAGCGTGGACTTCTGAAATCCAGCGCAGGTCCTGCAGGTGAGGGGGAGGGAGCTACGGCTCCCTTTCTGCTATCTGGACAGCGTCTGGCGGATGCTCAGCTTTCGACCTC
>NZ_BAJV01000008.1 GCF_000613885.1 Asaia prunellae JCM 25354
CTCTGCGATCTGCAACGTTGCGTCATAAAATGTGTGTTGTTTCCCTCCCCCTCACCCGGCGTAGTTAATGACATGCCAATACGAAGTGAGTTTTCCCACCCTGGCATCCTTGAATGTCAGGAATCCGGGTCAGACGCATCGGCACGGACGCTCCTCCGATTGCAAAAATTTAAGCCTTCGTTTCTTCACGTTTATCGCACTCTCCCTTGCAACCTGGCTGGTGAGACACAAAAAACAGCCGCAGTACGGCCATGGTCCCGCTCAATATCGGGTCTACAGGGTTATGCCGCCACATTAAGGCACAAGGTGAAGGACGTGATACTCATGTCGATGACATATCCTGCGTCCACGCAGCACATTGGTAACTGATCCCCGATCATGATGAAAATCGCGTTTCCCTATATCGCCCAACCCCATCAGACCCTGCACTCTCTGCCCATCGCCATGGAGATCGCCTCAAGGCACGCAGATACCGAAGTGCATGTTGCGTGCACGACAGAAGCCCATCTCGATTATGCCAAGACGCTGAGCGCTCTCTATCCTCAGGCACGAGCCCGTTTCGATCTGCTCAAGATGCCTCAGATTCTTCGCCGACGCATTGAGATTTCCGGACCCGGCGTTTTGGGCAAAATGGCTAGCCTGTTTTTCAATCGCGACTATTTTTCGCGTTTCGAGGCTATTGTCGTCCCTGAACGCACGTCTCTTTATCTACGCCGCATGGGTATTCACAAACCACGCCTTATCTGGACGCGCCATGGCGCGGGAGATCGAGCCATTGGCTTTGCCCGCGACGTGAAGGAATTCGACTTCGTCCTGCTCTCAGGCAAAAAAATTGAAGAACGCCTGTTATCACAAGGCGCCATAAGCCCAGGTCGTTACTATCGAGGATCCTACGCCAAATTCGATATCGTCCGGAAAATGGCACGTTCGCGTCCGGCCCTGTTCGATAATGACAAGCCGATCGTATTATACAATCCGCACTTCTCGTCACGCCTGTCGTCCTGGCCACTTATGGGCGAAAAAGTTCTGCAGTATTTTGCCAATCAGGACCGGTACAATCTCATATTTGCACCGCATTATCGCCTGTTTGACAAATACCGACAGGAAGGAGAGCAGCTTGTTGCACGCTTTGCCAATCATGATCATCTTCTGATCGATCCTGGCAGTCCGCGCAGCATTGACATGACCTATACCATGGCCGCCGACTTATATCTTGGAGATGTAAGCTCTCAGGTCGCCGAGTTTCTTGTTCGCCCCAGACCCTGCATCTTTCTCAATGCGCATCAGGTCTCTTGGCAATCGGACAGGAATTACCATTTCTGGAATCTTGGCGAGGTTCTCGACAATCTCGAAGAGCTTCCAGGTGCGCTCGCAGCTGCCGTAACAAAACATGACGATTTCCTTGAGGCGCAGCGGCAATATATATTAGAGACTTTCGAATTCAACGACGACGGACCCACCGCCCCCGGGGCTGCGGATGCCATTGTCGATTATCTTCGCAACGCAGCCTAACCCATTACGCATGGATCTGGCCGGGGTTCCCTTGACCCTGCACATCCATGACAGAGCGAAAAGCAGAGCAGATCCATCACTATGACGTCGAACCAAACGCCCGTTCCTACTGCATCGAACCAGAAGCGCCGCTACGGCGATTTTCCGACGTTCAGCGCTGCCCTGGATTACGCGGCACAGGGCACGGCAGGGTTCAATATCTATAATGGTCGCGGACAGCTTCTCGAAGCCCTGCCTTACAGCCTGCTCCGTACCCAGGCGATTGAAACGGCACGCCGCTTGTTGGCCGCAGGACTTTCCGTCGGGGATCGTGTCGCCATTATTGCGGAAAGCGATGGTGATTTCGCCCGCATTTTCTTTGGCTGCCAGTATGCGGGGCTTGTACCCGCCCCATTGCCATTGCCCATCGCGTTCGGCGGTCGCGACGCCTATATCTCCACATTAAGAGGCATGGTAGCCGCCTCGGGTGCCCGCGCCGTTGTCGTTCCCGACCTGATCGGCTCCTGGAAGCAGGATATCACCGAAGGCCTCGATCTGGCTTTTGGCGGCTCACCGGCCGAACTTCTCTCCCTACCCCCTTCCGATCAGGATCTTCCTGCAATTAGGGAAGAAGATCTCTCTTATCTGCAATTCTCATCGGGCAGTACACGCTTCCCTATGGGAGTGGCTGTTACTCAGTCAGCTGGTATGGCCAACGCGCGTGCCATTGCCCGCGACGGGCTCAAGGTAACCGAGACCGGCGATCGCTGCGTGTCATGGCTCCCGCTTTATCATGATATGGGCTTGGTCGGTTTTTTCCTGACTCCGATGACCTGCCAGCTGACAATCGATCTCCTGCCGACCCGGGAGTTCGCTCGTCGGCCGCATGTCTGGCTCGATCTGATCAGTCGGAATCGTGGTACGATTGCCTATAGCCCATCATTTGGCTACGAGCTCTGTGCGCGTCGCCCGGTATCAGGCGATCTCGATTTGTCCTGCTGGCGTATCGCCGGCATTGGCGGTGACATGATCCGCCATCATATTCTTGAAAATTTTGCCCAGCGTTTTGCAGATTCCGGTTTCGATGGCCGCGCTTTCGTCGCCAGCTATGGCATGGCAGAAGCAACACTCGCTATCAGCTTTGCCCCACTCAATACCGGCATCGTTACCGACACGATCAATCTGCGTACGCTGGAGACTGATGGTGTGGCGGTTGCCTCTGACGATCCATCACAGGCGCTTCGTACCTTCGTTCTTTGCGGCGTCGCCCTGCCGGAACACGATATTCAGGTACGTGGTGCGAAAGGTGATCTCCTCACCGAACGTCACGTGGGAATGGTCTATGTTCGCGGGCCAAGCCTGATGCGTGGATATTTCGGTCGAGATGAAGAAACAGCCGAAGTACTGGACGACAAGGGCTGGCTGAACACGGGCGATCTTGGCTACATGCTGAATGGTCAGGTGGTGATCACAGGCCGGGCAAAAGATCTGATCATCATCAATGGACGCAATATCTGGCCGCAGGATCTTGAATGGTCGGCGGAACATGAAATTCCTTCCCTGCGTTCACGTGACGTCGCTGTTTTTGCTGTTGAGGAAGAGACAGGTGAACGTGTCGTCGCGCTGGTCCAGTGCCGTGCCACAAATGAGGAAGACCGGGCCAAGCTCCGCGAGGAGACAATGGGCCTGTTCCGTCGTCAGCATGGCATTGAGGTCGATGTTATTCTCGTCCCTCCGCACACACTCCCCCAGACATCTTCCGGCAAGCTGACACGAGCCCGCGCCAAGGCAATGCTTCTTTCAGGGCAGTTCGAAACCAGCTGCACCGCAGCCTGAACCGGCAGGGGGAGACAGGATTATGAATCTTCCCCTTCATGTCATGGCAAGACGTGCGCGACGTGTGAAAACAGGTCGTGCTCTGGCGTTAAGACATACAGTGTCGCATAAGACCCATCACCACAGGGCGTAAGCCGCCCGAATGCCTCTACTCGGAGACTTTGAAATGGCCGATACGGTCGCCTCCATTGCCTCGTTGATCATCGACAAACTGCTTGCCAACCCGAAAGTCCCCCGGGACATCACAGGTGAAAGCAAAATTGTGGAAGATCTTGCCTTCGATTCTCTTGCCGTCATGAACTTCGTGATGGAAATCGAAGACGAACTCGATGTGTCCGTACCGCTGGACAAACTCGCTGATATCCGCACGATCAACGATCTTGCATCCTGTCTCGCTACCTTGAAGACAGGCACCTCCTCGTGACCGATATCTTTGCCAAATATGCAGGGCTCAAGGCCGCTGCAGCCGGGCTGACGGCCCATTCGCCGCGCAACCCTTTTGGTGTCGTTATCGATCACCCCGTGTCAGCCACTGTTGGCCTGATTGAGGGCCGTGAAACACTGCTTTTCGGTACGAATAATTATCTCGGCCTCAGTCAGTCCAAGGCCGCTGCCGATGCCGCGATCGAGACGGTGCGTCGTGAAGGTGTAGGGACTACGGGTTCCCGCATCGCCAACGGTACATTCGCCCTGCATCGCAAGCTCGAAATGCGCCTGGCTGAAGTATTCCGTCGTCGCCACTGCATGATTTTCTCGACGGGATACCAGGCCAATCTCGGGGCCATATCAGCGCTGGCAGGCAAGGACGACGTGCTGCTTCTCGATGCAGACAGCCACGCCAGCATCTATGATGCAAGCCGCCTTGGCTACGCACAGGTCATACGCTTTCGCCACAATGACCCGACAGATCTGGACCGCCGTCTTGCCCGCCTGAAAGATCATCAGGGAGCAAAGCTCGTCGTCGTCGAGGGCATCTATTCGATGACGGGCAATGTCGCACCCATGCGCGAATTTGCCGAGGTAAAAAAGAAGCACGGCGCCTATCTGCTTGCCGATGAAGCGCATTCGTTTGGTGTTCTTGGCGAAAACGGTCGTGGTGTAGCCGAACGTGATGGCTGTGAAGATGATGTCGATTTCGTTGTCGGCACTTTTTCCAAAAGCTTGGCACGGTTGGCGGTTATTGCGTGTCCAATCTCGACGGTCTGGAGCTGATCCGTCTCTGCTCGCGTCCTTACATGTTCACAGCTTCGCTGCCGCCTGAAATCATTGCGGCAACGCTTGCTGCCCTTGATGACATGTTAGCCCATCCCGAATTGCGCACCCAGCTTCATGCCAATGCCAGGCAGCTCAACCATGGCCTACATGCTCTGGGTCTCAAAACCAGCCCACATGTAAGTCCTGTTGTGGCCGTTACACTCGACAATGTCGAACAGGCTCTGGCTTTCTGGAATCGCCTTCTTGAACTGGGCGTTTATGTCAATCTATCCCTGCCTCCCGCAACTCCTGACGAACACCCGCTTCTGCGCTGTTCGGTCATGGCGGTTCATACTGCCGAGGAAATAGATCGTACTCTGGCTATTTTCGCACAGGCCAAACAGGATGTCCTGGGCTGAAGCAAAGACCTGACGTTATAAAAAAAAGCGAAAGGTCACATGACCTTTCGCCTTCTTCATATCTCAGCCTCGCATACCGCGGATAAAAACCGATCGTGCGCGCCAGAGCAAAACAGGCAGACAGATCAGCGGATGGCGCGCCTCGAACGGTGAGAGCGCCAGGACAAACCCGCTATGACGCTCTATTTTCCATGCCAGATAGCGGCACCATTGCGAAAAGTAAATGCCGCCTTGACCAGACGGGCAATATTCTTCCAGCGGCCACGGCTTGCCATATGCTTCCATCGGCGTGCTGCCCGCAGACGCTGAGCATTGGTCAGTCTTGGTGCCAGGCTTTCACCCATTTCGTCGAAATCAAGATGGGCATTCTGCCAGGCAAGACGGGTCAGAGCAGCATATCGCGCCTCCTGACCATGCATGATCACCGAACCGCGCCCTGACCGCTCAACCCGCAATTCAGCACGGTAAGTCTGCCTGAAAAGCGCCTCCCACCATTGCTCAGGAAGATGTGCCCCCTTCTCCAAACGTGCAGCCCAGCCTGCTGCCGTCGTAACACATGTGCGGATCACCGAAAGGATCGCGTCCGCTGCCTGAGGATCTCTTACCCAAACGAGGCGTACAGGCTGACAGAAGCGTGCCCAGAGAGTTGTATCATCCGAACGGGGCGTGACACCTGCTCGAAACTGCGACAGTGTCAGCACAGCAACCTTTGCCCTCAATACCTGACCGTCATTTTCATGTTCGGCATAAAAGACATTGGGAGGCAGGACGCGATTACCCAGCTTTGCCAGAGGCGACCCCGGCCAGTCGGACAAATTTTCAAGCACGACATAGAAATCGAACAGGCCATCAGGATCGAATTTTCTCAGGCCAGAACCATAGAAAAGCACACCAAGGGGGCGGGCCGGACCAAGTATGTGTGTCACCAGGGCAGAAAGTCGTGAATCGACCGGGGTTGTCAGTTCGCCAATAAGGAAATGATCAAGAGCGACACGGGCTTCAGTCATGCACAAACCCGAATTCCGGTCCCTGGGACAGAATGATCTGATTATTCGCTCCAGGTGAGAAACACTCGCCATCCAAGACGAAATCGCCCTTGCAGGTCAGGGTCAGACTTTCCGCCCGCCCGCTCGTATAATCAGGACTCTCACGCAGCCAGTCTGGTGCACGACCACGTAACAGAGCCCATGTTGCCTGCATCAGCCGTTTCGGGTGATCGGCAACATGGAGATAATGCAGTCCATCTGTTTTCGTCTTGTCCGCATTCCAGAACGGCCAGATACCAAGATTAAGCTTTTGCAGGGCCGTCGATAGGAACATGAAACTCCGGCCCTCAGCCACTGTCCTGCCTTCGCTTTCAAGAACAAAGCGATCTCCCGCCAGCCAGGTTTCCCGCTGGCGACGCCGTAGCAGACCACCAAAAGCCTCAATCAATGTTACCGCTACAGCAAGATTATGCGGCGCATAGCGCAGGACATGGGGAGAATGGGCTATGGCAATTGCCCGTGCATAGCCGGAACTGCCCTGAAACATGCCCAGACGGAATTCATGTTCATCTTTTGGCCATGATATCTTGAGCGGGCGGCGCATGGTACGCTGAAAAATTCCGCTTCTCTCATACAGCTGCCGCAGGGCCTGAATACCCCGACGTGAGAAACCTATATCCTGAGCAATCAGATTCGTATTGCCGGAGGGAAAGATGGCAATGTCGGGCAGGGAGCCGGAAGGATAGCTACGCGCTATGGCGGTCATTACATCACTGACAGTGCCATCGCCGCCATTGATTGCAATGAGTGGCACTGCAGAACGGGCAAGTGCGGCAACCATTTCCTGCATCTCGTCATGCGAGGACGGTACCAGAAAGCCGTCACCGAGAAGAGCACTCGCATGGAGCGCGAATTTTCTGCCATCCCGCCGGTTTTTGCGACTGCGCGGATTATGGATCAGGGCTAGACGCACGGCAGTATCATTTATGTTATGGTCATCCCTTCAGCCCGACGGAACATCTGGGATCCGTCATGGGCGGCGCCATAGCATGACTAAGGCAGAACGACCAGAAACCGATTGGTCATTTTTAACTTTTGCCGCTATCAGCCTCTGACATGTGGCAAGGATGAGAAAGGCTGATGACCCTGAACAAAGACTCACCGGTGGTTCTGGCGCATCTGTCCGACGTGCATCTCCCCCCTCCCTCACCTCTGCCATCCTGGCGACATTTTACCAACAAACGCGCCCTCAGCGTGGCCTCATGGAAGCGTCATCGCGTTCATCACCACCTGCCTGCCCTCTCCGATGCCATTCGCGAGGACATCAACAAGGCCCGGCCCGGTCTGATCCTGAATACCGGAGATCTGACCAATTTCGGTCTGAGCGAGGAATTCAGCAATGCTGCTGCCTGGCTCCGCACGATGGAAGCACCATGCCTCGTCGTGCCTGGCAATCATGACGCTATGATCAGAGAGTCCTGGCAGCAAACAGGAGCCTGCTGGTCTCCCTGGATGCAGGCATGCGAAGAAAACGCCTTTCCTTACCTGCATGAGCAGGGCGATCTTGCGATCATCGGCTTGAACAGTGCCATACCAAGCCTGCCTTTCATGGCATGTGGCCGTATTGGTAAGGCCCAGCGCGCGCGTCTTGCCGATCTTCTTGCCGCGACCCGTGACCGCTGCCGCGTCGTTATGATTCACCACCCTCCCAGAGGCAGGCTCGTGCCGTGGCGCAAATCCCTGCTTGACCTCAAGGCGGTCGCTGCCGTCATTGCCCGCCACGGTGCAGCCATGGTTCTTCATGGTCATTCGCATGATGCCACACTCTCGACGGTACCGGGAACATCCATTCCTCTCATCGGTGTGGCTTCGGCGTCTTTGCACTCCACAAAGCCATGGCGCCATAGTGGCTGGAACAGGATTGCGATAGAGCGCAGGGATTCAGGTTGGGAGGTCGATCTGACGACACGCCAATTCACGCAGGCGCTGGGATGGCGATATAGTCGTCACCGCACCTGGCTTATCCGCGACGGACAGGGCTGATGCGCCTTCCCCATTTTCCGACTCTGGATCGTTATCTGCTTGTCCAGCTCGTACCGCCATTCGTCGTCTCTCTTGCTGCTGTTCTTGCCGCCCTGCTGCTCGAACGCCTGCTTGTCCTTTTTGACGATCTGGCGGCTGAAGGCAGTTCTCTTGCCACGTTCGTCTCTCTGCTGACCGACCTTCTGCCTCATTATCTCGGACTGGCTCTCCCCGCCGCACTTTGCGTCAGTGTATTCCTCATCATCAGACGCATGAGTGACAACAACGAGATTGATGCTCTCATGGCGAGTGGCGTATCCCTGCTTAGGATTGCGCGCCCCTATAAGTGGACAGGTGTCCTGGTGGGGCTCGGCAGCGTTCTGCTCTATGGGTATATCCAGCCCGTGGCACGCTATGATTTCCGTTCGGGTTTCTACTATGCTGCCCATTCCGGCTGGGCTCCTCATCTGCAGGGGGGTATGTTTGCCACGACCTCCGGAGATTCAATGCTCACTGCCAATCGCGTCACGCATAACGGCACCGTGCTGTATGAAGTCTTCATCCGTCAGCGCGAACCCGATGGCAGCGTCAGGATTATCACAGCCCGTCGCGGGCTGGTTACAGCGGTTCCTTCACTGAGACAGACGCGTCTCGATCTGTGGGATGGTCTGATTGTCTATGACCCACGAAATAGCAGCAACAAGCCAAGCCAGACCCGCTTCGAGCACAGTATGCGGACCTTCGACCAGAACCATGATACCGCAGCCTTCCGGTCTCGTGGCATTGATGAACGTGAACTGACCCTTGTGGAACTGGCTACCCGGCTGGAAGCTTCCCATCAGCCAGACACGCCTGTCGGCGATAATGTCATCACCCGCTCCAGCCTGCGCGCTGAACTCGATTTCCGCCTCGCCCGCGCGATCGCCATTCCCTTCATTCCATCCCTGGCCGTGGCTCTCGCCATCGGCGCCAAACGGCGTCGCCCGATCATGGGACTTATTGCCCTTGCTCTTGTGCTGGTCGGCTTCGATCATATGCTGCAATTCGGGCACGGACTTGTCGCAACAGGCCGCATGAGGGGACTTTACGCCATATGGCTGCCTGAAATCCTATTCTGCACCCTCTGCATGGCATCTATTTTCAGGCGATCACGGGGTTCATGGCGTCGTCGCAAGGCCATTCCGCTTTCCGGGTCGGGGCGCATGGCATGACCGGCCTTCCCCCATCAGGCGCTGTGCTGCGCGCCTATCTGACACGCTCCTTTCTAAGCCGGACCCTGCTCTGTGCAGCAATCCTGATTTCCATGCTGGAAATACTGGGTCTGCTCGAAATGACGACGCCCATCCTCGAACGCCATCTGGGAGGCATGGGCCTGATTCATTATGCCCTACTGAGGCTGCCTGTACTGGCTGTGCAGACTCTGCCACTCAGCACGCTGATCGGCGCCCTGTTTCTTCTGATGCAGATGACTCTGAACAGCGAAACAGCCAGTTTGCGGGCTGCTGGCCTGTCAACAAGACGCCTGCTGATCCTGCTGCTGCCCTCAATAGCCATAATCAGCCTGGCGGGAATCATCACACAGGAATTCATTGCGCCCCATACCGAGATTGCTCTTGCCAAGTGGTGGAACAAGACAGATCCGGAAGCACGATCGGACAGCCATGGCTTCTGGTTTCATGCCCGGGGCAATGTGGTGCATATTGACGGTTTCAGCGACGGGGGACGTCGTATCTCGAACATCACCCTGTATCACCGTATTCCGGGCGGCGATCTTGTCGCATCGGATACCGCGCCGGAAATGACCTATGATCCCACAACCGGATGGCACGCTGCATCGGTACGAAGCCTTCTGCTCAGGAGCAATCGGGTCGACATCGAGCATCGCACAGATATCGTGCTGCTGCCTGCCAGCGTCACTCCTGAAACACTGATCCAGCTTTCGCAGAATTATCCTGTTCTTTCTTTCTGGAGCCTCTGGGCCATTCTGCATGGACACGCCCCGTCGAGCCTGCCCAAAGCAACCTACCGCATGGCCCTTTACGCACCGTTTACGCTACCCATATCACTCTGTGCCATGCTGTTCCTCGCCCTGCCCGTGATCTATATTCCCCCCCGTACGGGTACACGCAGTCTGCTGCCGATTGCGGCACTTGCCGCCGGTTTTGGTTTCATCGTCCTGCAAGGACTGATACAGGCACTGGGTAACGCGGGGACTGCCTGCCTCGATTGCCGTCATGGCACCTCCCGTCCTGGCATTTCTCCTTGGAGGGGCCTGGATTGTGAAGATGGAAGAAAAATGAGCACGTTCGATCCTGAACCTTCTGAAGGCTTCTGGAGAGCCTTCTGGAAAGCCCGGAAAAACCAGGGTTCCCTCCGCACTGGCCGAAGCTTCGATCTTGGCAAGATGAGTCTTCCCCAGCTCTGGATGGCCTATCTGACCTATCCCACTATCCTGCTTTATTTTGCCCTGATCCTTGTCTCAGCCGGTATTGCCATTGCCTTGACACCACGACTCGTGCCGACACTGATCGTTGCCGTACTGGTCGTCGCCATCTATCCTTTTGCCTGGTACGCCATTCATCGTTTCATCCTCCATGGCCGCTGGCTCTATCGTAACCCGTTGACCGCCTCTTTGTGGAAACGTGTGCATTTCGACCATCATCAGGATCCCCATCTTCTAGATGTTCTTTTCGGCTCACCGCTGAACACCATCCCGACCATTGCCATCATCGTCATGCCTATCGGCTGGGCACTTGACGGACCAAGCGCCGCCTTTACAGCGCTGGCAACCGGTCTGATCATGACCTGCATCTACGAGTTTTTTCACTGCATCCAGCATCTGGCCTACAAGCCCCGCTGGGCCTGGGTGGCCAAGATCAAGCAGTTGCACGTGCTGCACCATTTTCATGATGAAGACGGCAATTACGGTATCACCAACTATGCTGCCGATCGCCTCTTCCGCAGTTTCTACAAGGATGCGCGTGCGCGGCCGCGCAGCGCTCATGTGTTTGATCTCGGCTACGATATTGATGAAGCCAAACGCTATCCCTGGGTCATGAAGCTCACTGGTGCTCCACCCAAACAACGTCCCGATGGTGCGCGCAGCAGCGGTAGCTCTGCACGGTGACATTTCCGGTTCTGGTTCTCGCAGGTTCACGCGACGGGGCGCAGGATCCGCTTGCCCGGCTGGGCAAAGTGGCTCACAAGGCTCTTCTTCCGGTTGCTGGCCGCCCCATGATCGACCGTGTTCTCGAAACACTCTCGAGGACACCGGATATAGGGCCGGTTCATGTCAGCACAGAAGCACCCGAAGCGCTTGAAACTCTCGACAGAATATTCACCTGCCTGCCGACGGCCAAAGGCCCCAGCGGGAGCGTCGCTCTGGCGCTCGACCATCTTGGCACGCCATTGCTGATCACCACAGCCGATCACCCCCTTCTGCAATCTCTCTGGATTACCGAGTTTCTCAGGGCAGCCCAGTCCACGCCTTGTGACCTTGCTGTCGGTATTGCCCTGCGTCACGTGATAGAACGCGATGTACCAGGGACCAGACGCACCTATATCTCCCTGCGTGACATGCGGTTTTCAGGTTGCAACCTGTTCCTGCTGCGCACGCCAGAAGCCCGGGCAATCATTACCCTCTGGCAGAAACTCGAACGCGATCGCAAACACCCTCTGAAAATGGCGCGCACACTGGGCCCGACCATTTTACTCCGCGCTCTGCTCGGACGTCTGGACAGCCAGACACTGACAGCGCGTATTCATGCCCTGACCGGTGCAACCGTCACACTCGTACCCATTGATCACGGTCGCGCTGCCGTAGATGTCGACAAACCCCAGGATCTTGCCCTGGTTGAATCGCTTCTGGCTGAAGCCCCATGAAAATTGCCTATGTCATCAATTCGGTCGAGGGCGGCGGTGCGGCGCTTCCCGTACCTGCGATTACTCAGGTTATGCGCCAGAACGGACACGAGGTGATTGTCCTTGCCCTTACCCGACGTGATGGGCGAGCAATAAAACCCATGATCCAGGCCGGGCTGACCGTGCATGTGCGCGAAGGGGGCAAAAAAGATCATCTTGCTGCTTTGCTATGGCTCAATCGCGAGATAGCCGAGCAAAAACCCGACCTGATCTGGACATCGCTCACACGAGCCACATTGCTGGGCCAACTGACAGGATTGCGTCAGCGTCTTCCGGTTGTGAGCTGGCAACATTCTGCACGTCTCAAACCAGCCAATGCGAGGCTACTTCGCCTGATGCGCAGGCTCTCTCGCCTGTGGATCGCTGACTCCCTGTGTGTTCAGCAGGAAACAGAACGCAAGCTTGGTCTGGGCGCGAACAAACTTACCTGCTGGCCGATCTTTCGCGCGAGCGACAGCTTCCCGATCGCACCACCATGGTCCCAAGGTAGCCCGATCCGTATTGGAAGCCTCGGTCGTCTGCATCCGGTAAAGGGTTACGACGTATTGTGCGAAGCAGTACGTCTGCTTCAGAAGATAGATAATCTCCCGGCGTATGAGGTCCATATTGCCGGCGAAGGAGAAGAGCGAGACCGTCTGGCCGCACTTATTGCACATGACGCTCTGCCAATCGTCCTTGATGGCTATAACGCTGAACCGAAGCAGTTTCTCTCTACCCTGCACGTCTATGTTCAGCCGTCGCATTGGGAAGGGCTCTGTCTGGCCGCTCATGAAGCTCTGCTCTGCGGTGTACCCGTGATCGCTTCCGAAGCCGGTGAATTGCCGCATACGATCGACCACAGCTGTGGCCGTATCGTACCCCCAGATAATCCGGAAGCCCTCGCCCTGGCCCTCGTCAATCTTCTTCGCCAGCCTCAGCACCTTGCCCGGATGGGACGGGCCGGACGTGATCGGGTTCTCGCGCGTTTTGATGCCGAATCATTCGACAGGCGCGGTCAGGAAATCCTAACGCGCCTCGAAAGAACTCTGTGAGCGCGTCTGGGTAAGATGACTGGACAGCCGGAAATCCATCTGGGCAAAGACGACCGAGGCAACCAGTAACAGAATCCATACCATGCGTGGGGCCGCCTGATGCTCGAGAAAGATCGCGGCACCGAAAGCTACAACCGCAAGCATATCAAGGACGAAATGCAGGCGCTCATCAAGATGACCACATAAAAAACCCAACAGAAACAATGCCATACCAAAAAGAGCGCAGCTCAGTGCTCTTTCCCGGCGCATCCAGTCAAAAACCAGCATAACCCGGTCAGTTGTGTCACGTTTATCAGGCAAGAATTTCTCCAGTCAGGTGAAAACGGAATGCGAGCAATGAGTAACCACAAGTGAGCGTCAGGCAAAGTTACGAAGAAGACAATCGACCCTCTCTGGACGCCGGGAAAAATGCACTGAGCCTGCCGGAAAACCAGTTCGCCATAAGAAGGGCAATGCTGGGCCTGGCACGCAATCTGAACTGGGGATGCATTAACGAATTCTCGCTGCCTGCAGCCGGTCGGCGTGCTGACATCATGGCACTGACCCCCGATGGCATGCTGCATTGCATCGAGATCAAATCAGGATCACGTGACTTCCTAACTGATCGCAAATGGCCCGAATACCGGGCCTGGTGCGACAGGCTTTATTTTGCGGTCGATCAGCACTTCCCAAGGAATCTGATTCCTGATGATGTTGGCCTCTTCGTGGCACATGTCATGGAAAGTCCCTCAACCATCCTGCCGGAATGTGCCATGATCCGCGAAAGTCCGCTTGCCAAACTGGCAGCGGCGCGCAGAAAGACCCTGATGCAGCTTTTTGGCCATAATGCCGCGCTGCGTCTCATGGCTCTGGAAGATCCTGCCATGACAGCATCTCTCCGCGCAGCCCGACGTGTCGAATAAGGAGTGCCTGCATGACCGATCACCGTCTCATTGCGCAACGTCTGGAGGTCGCACGCGCCGTGGTTGCCGATGCCGCTGCCCTGGCTATGGCAATGCGCCCCCCGCCGGGCGGTCCGGTTGGCAGCATGAAGGGTGTGCAGGATTACGTAACCGAAGCCGATATGGCCGTTGAAGCCCTTGTCTCGAAACGTATTGAGGCTCTGTTCCCTGAAGATGGTTTCATGGGTGAGGAAGGCGGTCGTCAGCGCGAGGGGGGACTGACATGGGTCATCGACCTATTGACGGAACGTCCAACTACGCGCGCGGAAGGGAGCGCTGGTGCGTCTCGCTGGGTCTCATGGAGGGTGCCGTACCCGTTGCCGGAGTGATCAATGCTCCTGCCCTAGGTGAAGTCTATACAGCACAGCGTGGCGTCGGTGCCTGGTTGAATGGCCAGAAACTGATTGCCTCTCCCGTAACGGATGCAAAAAGCGCCATGATCGAAATCGGCTGGAGTGCCAAAGTCTCCCCCGAGACCTATGCCAGCCGCGCCAAAGCCTTTCTTGAGCTTGGCATGGCACCACGGACAGGCGCCTGCGGCGCTCTCGCACTTGCTGATGTCGCTTCAGGACGCTCTGACGGCTATCTTGAAATTGCAATCAATCTCTGGGATGTCGCCGCTGCGCTGGTTCTGATCGAGGAAAGCGGCGCACGCGTCTCCCCCTTTCTTGTCAACGGCGGTCTGACCGGTGCGATTCCCATTCTGGCAACCGCACCGGGGGTAGCCGAACTGGTCGCCAGAGCGGCAGGAATGGACCTTCTCTGAAGGCTGATCCTGCGCACCCATTGTCACCATGTTCACGCCATAATTCCCGGTCAGGCTGACAACCCCGGATTCCTGACCGTTTCACGATACGAGGCCCTTCATCCATGGTTTCTTTCCCCCTCCGACTCGTCGCCTCCACGGTGCTTCTGGCTACAGGTCTGACGGCTGTACCGGCCATGGCCACATCAAAACAGCAGGCGCTGGTCGATCGTGCCACACTTGCCGTGCAGGATATCTTCCAGGGTACAACGCCCAGCTCACGTGCCCAGCGCTATCTGGCCCGGGCGCGGGCTGTCATGGTCTGCCCTTCCGTATTCCGCATGTCGATCGTCTTCGGAGGTTCCGGTGGCGGATGCCTTCTGCTCTCCCGAGATGCCCGTGGGTCCTGGTCCGATCCCGCTTTCTACACACTCAGCTCTGCTTCAATGGGCATACAGCTGGGTGTAGAAAGCTCTGAGCTGATGTTCTTCGTTATGTCCGATCGCGGGCTTCAGGCTTTGCTGGACAGTCAGTTCAAATTCAGTGCCGGGGCCTCGGCTTCTTTTGCAAATATGGGAAGCGGAATCGAAAGCGGCTCTGCTGGAGCCTCGAATACCGATATTCTTGCCCTTCAGAAATCCTCAGGGCTTTTTGCAGGAGCCTCGCTTGGCGGCGCCAAGCTGACTATCGACAGCGGTTCCAATCGCGCCTTCTACAACCAGCAGGTAGGGCCTGAAGACATTGTCATTTCCATGCGTGTGAACAACACAGGAGCCGATCCGCTACGCCGGGTTCTGATGCAGGTTGTGCAACAGCAGGGAGCCGCAACGCCGGCTCCACTGACCGGTGGAAAAACAACCACACCAACAAGCGCGACGACTGGCAACAATCCCTATCCGGCCAACTACGACAGCAGCAAATCATTTACCAGCCAGTCTCATGGCGCGGTAAAAAGTGAATCTCTCGCAGCACCGAAATAAAACTGTACGATCAGAGGGGGCGAATCACCCCTTCTGATCGCTATCTGTGGTGATCCACAACAGAGCCCTCTCCATCCGCCCTGGACTGGCTGGCCCTGACAGTTTTAAGAGCATCAATGCGCCGGTTGTGCTCGTGCAGATCACGGGAAAAACCATGTTTCCCGGTACCGTCCGCTACAAAATAGAGCATATCACCGGCTGCAGGATGAGCGACGGCCTGAAGAGCCGCAAGACCTGGCGAGCAAATCGGCCCCGGTGGGAGCCCCATGATATCATAGGTGTTGTGTGACCCTGCCCTGTGTAATTCCTCATGGGTCACTGGATGATCGAGAACACCCAGACCGTTACTCAGATCGTAGATAGCCGTCGGATCCGATTGCAGCTTCATGCCCTTGGCAAGCCGGTTGAGAAAGACCCGCGCCACTTCGGGACGCTCGGAGTCATCACCAGTCTCTCGCTCTACAACAGAAGCCAGAATCAGCAGATCCTGTGACGATTTCAGCGTGAGATCTGGATCGCGCCCTTGCCACACCCGATCGAGAGTCTGCGTCATGAGAACTTCAAGACGATGCACAATCTGAGTGCGCAATGCACCACGCTCATACGCGATGGTCTGCGGAAGAAGAGCGCCTTCTGCAATCATGGGCATAGGACCGGAAAGCAGCTGGTCCTGTTCAATTATTGTCGCGATCTGGCGGGCCGTGCGACCTTCAGGAATCGTCAGATAATGGCGCACAGGCGAGCCATGGCGCAGTATCCTGAGTACGTCCATTACTGAGGCACCATGAGGGAAATGCAGCTCGGCGGCATGGAGTGCACCATCGGATTTCGTCAGTCTTGCCACAAGCCGGAACTGGGTTTCCGCCATTTTCCCTGCAGGAATAATTCCGGCACTGGCCAGATCCCTCGCAATCCTGACAGTACTGCCACGCGGCACAACATGATCGACAGCACTGTCAAGTGGACCAGGTCGATGGGAAAAATTCCACAGTGTCGCCACGCTCCCTGCTGCCAAAAAAGCAAGGATCAGGGCGAGGGCAAGAAAGACGCGTTTCATGCCCGTCCCTTCATACCTCAAAAGCGCGAATCAGATACCCTTGACGATCAGGCTGGCATTGGTGCCACCAAATCCGAAACTGTTTGAAAGCGCGATATTGATTTTCCGTTGCTGCGCTTCATGCGCCACGCGGTCGATCACGCTCTCCCGGGCCGGGTTGTCAAGGTTCAGTGTAGGAGGGGCAACATTATCGCGAATAGCCAGCATAGAGAACATTGCTTCAACCGATCCGGCAGCCCCAAGGAGGTGACCTGTAGCGGATTTGGTTGAAGACATCGCAACCTGCTTCGCATCATCGCCGAACAGACGTTCAACGGCATCGAGCTCCAGATCGTCAGCCATGGTCGAGGTTCCATGTGCGTTAACGTAATCGATATCAGCCGGAGTGATACCGGCGGAACGCAGCGCCGCCTTCATGGCACGGAACGCACCTTCATGACCCTCTGCTGGTGCCGTGATATGATGAGCATCCCCTGACAGGCCATAGCCGATGATCTCACCGTAGATTTTTGCACCACGAGCTTGGCGTGCTCATATTCCTCGAGCACGACGATGCCGGAACCTTCCCCCATGACGAAACCGTCACGATCCCGGTCCCAGGGACGCGAGGCCTTCTCCGGCGTATCGTTAAATCCGGTTGAAAGTGCGCGTGCCGAAGAGAACCCGGCGATACCAAGCGGGCAGACAGCTGCTTCGGCCCCGCCTGCAATCATCACATCAGCATCACCGAGCATAATGAGGCGCGTCGCATCACCGATGGCATGTACACCAGTGGCACAGGCTGTCACGGCAGAATGGTTCGGGCCCTTGAACCCGTACCGAATCGAAACGTGACCAGAGATGAGATTGATCAGCGCCGAGGGTATGAAAAATGGCGACAGACGGCGGGCCTTGCCGCTCGCCACCGTCAGGGACGCATCATATATGGTCTGAAGACCACCAATGCCCGAGCCGATCATCACGCCGGTAGCGCAACGGTCTTCTTCAGTCTCGGGCTTCCAGCCCGAGTCCTCGACAGCCTGTATGGCAGCCGCCATGCCAAGATGGATAAAGCGATCCATCTTCTTCTGGTCCTTCGTCGGAACCCAGTCGGAAAGCGTCAGACCACCTTCTGCCGTCGGTCCTTCAGGCACCTCTCCCGCCACATGGGCCGGAAGATCGCTCGGATCGAAGCAGGAGATACGACCAATACCGGTTTTTCCGGCAATCAGACGCTGCCAGGTCTGTTCCACGCCCACCGCCAGTGGCGTGACAAGCCCCATACCGGTGACGACAACGCGTCTTTCTTTCATTGCCGATAGGTTTGCCATCATGGGCGGACGAAGCTCCAGTCATAAAGGCCAGCTCCCGGCGGGCTGCCATAAGGAAGCGGGCTGTAAATCTCGTCGTATGTCCCGGCTCCACTCGCTGGGGAGCCGGAAAAGATCAATGCACCGGATCGAACAATCCGGTACAGCCGGATCAGGCGGCCTTCTGCTTTTCGATGTAGTCGATGGCGTCCTTGACGGTCGCAATCTTCTCGGCTGCATCTTCAGGGATCTCAACGCTGAAGGCTTCTTCGAACGCCATGACCAGCTCAACCGTGTCGAGGCTGTCAGCGCCCAGATCGTCGATGAAGGAAGCTTCAGGAGTTACCTTGCTCTCTTCGACGCCGAGATGCTCAACAACGATTTTCTTAACCTTATCGGCGATTTCGCTCATCTGTTCTGGCTTTCCGTGTGCCCATTCTCGGGCGGTTCGAATCTGTTTACCATCCGTCTGGTCGCCCAGTCGGTCCCCGTCTTTACTCCAGAGCAGGCAGGAACTGCCAGTTCTCTGAATCGCGAACCGAAGTTCGGGCCCCGGCGGGCCTGGATGCCCACACTTCGGACGAAGCAGCGGGCGCTTAGCATGGTTTTACCTTCCACGCCAAGCTTTGCTTGCAGGCAAGCGTTCAGCCCTCAGGGCATCGCCATGCCACCATTCACATTCATGGTCATTCCGGTGACCCAGCCAGCCTCTTCCGACGCGAGATAGACCACGGCTGCGGCGATATCCTCGGGTTTGCCCATACGACCGAGGGGGATAGAGCCCAGCAGCTTCTCACGCTGAACATCAGGGAGAACAGCAGTCATGGCTGTCTCGATGAAACCGGGTGCAATCACGTTCACCGTTACGCCACGGGAACCAACTTCCTGTGCCAGGGATTTGGTCATGCCGATCATCCCGGCTTTCGCAGCAGAATAATTGGACTGACCGCCATTACCCGTCACTCCGACGATTGAGGCGATGTTGATGATACGTCCTCCGCGACGACGCAGCATCCCCTTGAGGGCAGCACGACACAGGCGGAAGGGGGATTCCAGATCGACAGTCATGACCTGGGACCAGTCTTCATCCTTCATACGGATAATCAGGCCATCCCGGGTCAGGCCGGCATTGTTGACGAGAATATCGAGCGGCTTGCCCAGCAATGCCTCGGCCTTGCCCACCAGAGCATCGGCTTCCTCGCCGCTGGAAAGATTGGCGGCGCAGACATGCACACGCTCGCCAAGACTGGCCGCCAGTTCAGCCAGAGCCGCTTCACGCGTACCCGAAAGCACCAGCTCTGCACCGCGATCATGAAGGGCGCGCGCAATGGCTGCCCCCAGGCCTCCGGAAGCGCCTGTAACCAGCGCCGTCTTGCCTTGCAGACTGAACATTGTTGTTTTCTCCACTTTTTCAGAGGTCGCGCAGCAGCGCCTCGATTTCTTCCGGAGTACCTGCATGACGCGCCGTCATGTCCGGCACGATACGACGCACCAGCCCGGTCAGAACCTTGCCTGCACCAAGTTCGATCTGTGAGGTCACGCCCATGGCGGCCATCGCCAGAACACTCTCACGCCAGCGCACCGATCCGGTAACCTGCTGCACCAGCAAACCGGCAATGCGGCTCGCATCGGTATTTTTTGCTGCTGTAACATTCGTGATAACCGGAATGGCAGGCGTCCTGATCTCAGTACGTTCCAGTGCCTCAGCCATCCTTTCTGCAGCAGGTCCCATCAGGGAGGAGTGGAAAGGTGCCGAGACCGGTAGCAGCACCGCACGCTTCACCCCTTTACCCTTGGCGATCGTGAGCGCGCGCTCGATGGCTGTCAGACGGCCGGAGATGACGATCTGGCCTCCGCCATTGTCATTGGCAAGTTCGATCACCTCCTGAGTGATCTGTCCTGCCTCGTTTTCGGCTCGGGAGGCCTCATTGCAGATTTCCTGCGCCAGTTCGACTTCGACACCGAGCAGGGCCGCCATGCCACCCTCTCCTGCAGGAACGGCCTCCTGCATGGCCAGACCGCGCAGGCGCAGAAGACGCGCCGTTTGCGCAATCCCGAGCGCGCCGGAAGCAGCAAGGGCCGAATATTCTCCAAGAGAATGCCCTGCCACCACAGTTGCCTTCTCGACAAGGCTGAAACCGCCCTCGGACTCAATCACACGCACTGTGGCAAGAGAAGTCGCCATGAGGGCAGGCTGTGCATTCTCGGTACGCGTCAGCTCAGTCGCATCACCCGAAAAAATCAGCTTTGACAGATGCTCACCAAGCGCATCATCGACTTCCTGAAAAACCTCCCTGGCAGCCGGAAACGCCTCATGGAGCCCCTGCCCCATTCCGACAGACTGGCTGCCCTGGCCCGGAAACACGAATGCATGCACTGACATCAGCTCTTTCTCACCCTAAGCTTTGAGCAATTCCGGCTGGGGTGATGGCGGAGGCAGGGCCGCCCTGTCAAATCGTTACTTGCGCTCAAGAGCGCCATGAAGAGGAAAAGGCAGGTACATGATAAGACGTGCAAATGGTTTGCCAGCCCGGAAAACAGCATCACGCGGATAGTCCTGAGGCCTGAAAACAAAGCGGTAGGGTACTTCCCCCCTGTTATCGACCAGAAGATGGGTTACCCCCGCCTCGATCACGTCGAAGCGGCTCCCTGGTGCAATCTCAACGGTCAGCCTGTGCGTATCCGGTAAAAGCAGGGCAATCAGAAATCCACCTTCATCCCTCACACAGCGATCGAGCAGCGTCAGCCAATGACGCGCCTCGCTCCCTGTAAAGCGCATTGGATCCGAAGACATTACGGTAAAGAAAAAGCTGACACTGAGCGTCTCTCCCTTGCGCAGACGCGCATAGAGCATTGGATCAGCCGCCCATAAGCTGGCCTGGCGAGGAAAGATGATCTCGCTTCCAGGGTTGGGGATAAGATGGATGATTTCCTCTCCGTTGCGCAACATCAGACCTGAAGCATAGCCAGGACGATCACCCGGCTGGAGAGTCGCCTGAAGATGAAGCGTCAATCCAGCGCGATCAGCCCCGGGAAAAGACTCAAAACGTCTGTAGATGCGTTCCAGCCGGCGATAGCTTTTCGACAGCGGCACAAAAGATGTGCTCGTGACGTTGATCGTCTCCGGAACTGGTCCGGGCCGTTCCTGCGCCAGACTGTCACCCGGAATGACGCAAAAAACCAGGAGTAGAAAAACAGCAAGAGAGATGACACGGACCATCACGCAACCTTCTGCAAGACGACAAGGACCTGAGGCACCCGGGTAGGGTCATCCAGAAACTCGATAATCCTGAACAGATGTCCCCATTTCTGAACGATATACGCTCGGGGGATGATCGCCTCACCATAATGCGCGCCGGGATGAGGGCGTCTGACCGGCGTGGCATGAAGAAACCGTCCTGCATCATAACGCGCATGCGCCCTTGCCTCATCGGTAAAACTGTCAGCGCAGACCTCGTGCCATGCATGATCGAGACGAATACCTGATGCCCGGCGGAGACGCTGCTCGGCACAGAAATCGATAAAACGCCGACTTTGGGTCGTAATGATCACAAGGCCGCCCGGCCGAAGGAGACGATGAAATTCCGCAATCCATAGCCCTGCAATAAACTCGTCCAGATGAGAGAAAACTGAAAACGAGACGATCAGATCAAAAAATCCTGCGCTGACCATCGAAGGCGGTGCCACCCCGGTCTGCATAAACCCCAGAGCCGGATTGCAGCGCCGGGCCTCCATCAGAAACCGTGAGGTCGAATCGAAGCCAAAAAGATTTTCCGGGCGTATGTCCTTCATGAAAAAACGCAGAATACGCCCCCACCCGCATCCGAAATCGAGAAGCTTCATTTCAGAATTGAGCGGTCTGCCTGCATAGCAGCAATAGGATTTTATCTCACGATAGAACGTGAAGGCCTCATGAAGCGAGACCTCTCCAGAATGGCCATGAATTTCACTCTGAACAACTGGATCCGGGAAGAGCGGCATCCGGACGCCTTCGATTTCCGGAAGCTGAAGAGAGGCGACCAGAATCTGTAGCCACGTTTCGTCACTGCATTGCCTGAATCTCTCATATAGATCAGATGCGTCTGGATAAGAAGACATGCGCGGCCTGTCGAAAATCTCAGGAAGCATATCCTATAGTATAGAATGACGTGTTGTAAAAATTTCTCCAAAGGAAACAAATCAATACTTTATCAGTTAGAAACCTGACCAAGTGCACGTCATTCAGAACAAAACGCCCCCTTGTTTGGAGGCGGGAAAACTGTTTTCGCGATATCACATTACCGCATCGACAGATAAACCGACAGATCGTTACCTTGCGACAAGACGACCGCGCTGCCAGGCTTCCGCAGCTTCTTCCGGATCCATTTCGTCTATCTGAATTGCATATTCGAGTGCACTCATGACCTTGTTTCCAAGAGTCATCTCGGACAATTCGTCCAGCATATCCTGATCGGCGCAAGCTGCGACAGCTTCGCGAACCAGAAGAGCTGCTTCCATCTCCTGCGAAAAACGGGGATCGTTGATCGGCTGGAAGGCTTCATCATGAAAAAGCGCATGCGGCTGGGCAAGAAAAACAAGAAACTTTCTGCCATCAAGCCGTGATTTTTGTACGGTGTCATAAAGCGCATCATCATTGCATACAGATACAGTAAGACCTGACAGGACCGGAGTTTGCGAAAGCACATCCTGCATCATCGTCGCATCGGACTGCGCGACAAATACCGTTTTAAACCGGTCATCGGAAAACTCTGTTACCGACGAGATCGTTTCGTAGCTGCCCCAACAGTAATAGGGACGATAGAGCGTCCCGAGAACACGCATACCATGCTGCACCAGATCAGCATCGCGTGGCAGCCAGGCGGAAACCAGCAGATCGACAGCGCCTTCATCCAGCAGGCCGGGCAATTCGTCCCGCTCTGCATCGACAAACTCCACCTCGACCTCATGGGCATCGAGCACGCGGGCCACCGCACTGGCGCAGCTGCATGCAGGGCATTACGTAAATAGCCCAGAGATATCGTGGTCATGGTGCATCCTTCAGCAGACTACAATCAAACGATTTGCCTGTGTTCGATCACTTCAGGGCGGGAATGGCAAGAGGCTAGTCCGGCTTTACCGCTTTTACGCCCTTTCCTGCCTGGCTCCGCCGTTTTGTTTCAAACAGTGCTCTCAGTTTTCCTGCGCCTGTCGCAGAGGGATGGTAAAGAGGGCTTCACAACCGGTTTCCAGATAATGCATTTCCGTGGCACCCTGATGTCCAAATCCGGCCCTGAGCAGACGTGAACCAAAACCTGTCGATTGTGGTGGTATGACTGCAGGCCCGCCGGTCTCACGCCAGTGCAGCTTCAGGTTTTCACGAGTATCCTCGGTAACAATGGTCCAGAAGAGACTGACTTCGCCCTTTTCAACACTGAGCGCGCCATATTTGGCTGCATTGGTTCCAAGCTCATGCAGCATGAGACCGAGTGTGGTTGCCGTGTTGGGTCCAAGAGACACAGCAGCCCCTTCCAGCCTGAACCGTTCAAGAGGTGCAATACGTCCCAGCACATCACGCGCGAGTGTTTCAAGGTCACCACGTTGCCAGGCCTGACGCATGAGCAGATCATGCGCCGAACCCAGAGCCACCAGACGTTTCTCGAACGCCTTGACGGCCTCGCGATTTTCCACGCCTCGCAGACTCTGATTGGCCAGAGCCTGAACCAGCGCCAGAGTGTTCTTCAACCTGTGCGCCAGTTCCTGATGCATTGTCTGCTGATGTGCCCGCGCCTCCAGCGATGCTGCCGCTGCCTGGGCACGATCAGAAATAGCCCGCATGAAGGCCAGCTCCTGATCGGTCCAGTCACGCGGGGTACAGCACTGCACATAAAGACAATGCGTTAATCGCCCCTGATTCAGAACCGGCATCAGGAGCTGCGATCTGATCAGATCGTCACCATCGATCTTGCGGCATGGCAGCCAGATATTTTCGCGTGCATCGCGAATTGACAGAAGCAGCCCCTGCTCAAGTACGTGAAGAGCATCTCGATAATCGGCACGCTGGTAGATACCCGCCGCATCCGGCAGATCAGCACCGTGCCAGTCCTGCTCAATTCTGAAAGTTTTCTCGTCACCAAGCTCGAAAAGCGCCCAACCTGCCCGATCGACACCCAGAGCATCAGCCAATGCCGCTGCTGCGGCCTGATAGGCCTCAGCAGAAGTTGTCACCCTGCGCAGCGCATCCCCAAGCACCACCATGGCCGAGAGACGATTGGTCGCCACCCTGTCCCGAGTAATATCCTCAAGGGTACCAATCATGCGCCAGGGCATCCCTCGATCATCAGTTTCGATTTCGGCTCGACTCGTACCCAGCTTCGTGTCTGGTCCGACAGATTTTCAATGACAAAATCCGTTTCCGTAAAGCGGATAGTGTCATGGGAGCCGTCGGCAAAAAGCATCAGATCGGCATCAGGCACTGGCATACAGCGCAGAAAGACATCCATTGGACACTGAACAGCCGTAGAAACGCCTGTCAGACGCATCACTTCAGCAGACAGTGAGATGCATCTGCTTGCGAAACGGATCTCGAAAGTCCCTATGCCCGGCAAAGCATCTATGGATGGCAATTCAGGCGACACTTTTTTGCTGCGTCGGCGGGAAGGCAACGCTCCCGGCAAAAGGAGCGCATCAGTTTCCTCGATGCTGCAGGTTTCAGATCGCGTCAGAACCAGCGCTATCTGCCGGACAACGGCCTCAAGCCCGTCTCGCACCGATACGGCTTGCGGGTCGAGAAGCCCATGGGTCAGAAAGCATAAAGTGCCATTTCCGTCTGTACCCGAAAACGGCACGGGCAGACGAATCTGCAGAGCATAGCGCCATGGTGCCTGAGCAAGCTCATTGAGCGGAGACAGAACCTCCTGCACCAGAGGCCGCACAGGGGCCGGGGCCGTAACTGCAAGACGCTCTGGAAGCGGGCCATAACTTGCCGCCACACTTTGCCGAGCCGCATCGGGCAGTGCGATATAGGCAGCAGGAGCACGCACTATGGCTGCAGCGACCGTGAGCAGGTCGTGAAGATCATGCTGGCGTCTCATGCGAGGCCAAAGACATGGATTATGAACGGATAGGTCATCTCTTCTTCCGGAGACTGTTCCCTTACCGTTCCAAAGACATACATAATGCCCTACTGCCTTCCCGCCATGACCTCTCCTTCCTGGAAAAAGAAAGAAGAAAGGCCACGCTTACTTTGGTTCGCTGATGATTAGAGAGTAATCACCATATTTTAACGCGATCCTGCGGCGAGAGATAGAGCTTGTCTCCTGCTTTCACACCGAATGCTTCGTACCAGGCATCGATATTATGCATCGGCATGTTTACGCGCGCTTCCGGAGCAGAATGCGGGTCGGTTACTGCACGATTACGGATTGAATCCTCTCTCAGTTTTTGACGCCAGACCTGTGCCCACCCCAGGAACACGCGCTGATCACCGGTCAGGCCATGCACAACAGGAGCAGGCTTGCCATGCAGCGAGGCATGATAGGCATCCAGTGCCAGCGTCAGACCACCGAGATCGGCGATATTTTCACCCATGGTCAGTTTGCCATTGAGATGCACGCCAGGCAGGACCTCGAAAGCGTCGTACTGTTTGCCGTAACGATCTGCCAGTGCCTGAAAACGCTTGACGTCATCAGCTGTCCACCACTGATGCAAACGACCATGTTCATCATATTGACGCCCCTGATCGTCAAAGGAATGGGTCATTTCATGACCAATCACCCCACCTATTGCCCCGTAATTGACCGCAGCATCTCCCTTCGGATCGAAGAAGGGCGGCTGCAGAATGGCCGCCGGGAAAACAATCTCCACCTGATTGGGATCGTTATAGGCATTGACCGTCTGAGGCGTCATGAACCACTCGTTACGATCAACCTTCTTGTCGAGATGGCCAAGATTGTACTGCCAGTCGAAAGCGATCGCGCGTGCCGCATTGCCATACAGGTCGCCCGGTTTGATGGTAAGCCCCGCATAGTCGCGCCATTTGTTCGGATAACCCACCTGAATTTCAAAATTCTGCAATTTGCGCCCCGCAGCATCACGGGTTGCAGGGGCCATCCAAGCATTATGAGCCAGACGGTTGGCAAAAGCAGCCTTCACATCCTGCGTCAGCTCGGTAATGCGCGCCTTGGCCGCAGGCGGGAAGTACCGCTCGACATAGATCTTGCCGATCGCCCAGCCCATGGCATCTTCCGTATGGCTGACAGCCTGCTTCCAGCGCACCGGGAGCTGAGGCGATCCTTCGAGTTCATGATCATAGAAGTCGAATGAGCTCTGGACAAAAGCCTGGCTCAGATAGGGCGCTGCATTGCTTGCCAGATGGAATGCAAGCCAGGAACGTATCGTACCATAATCAGCCGTCGAAAGGATTTTGGCCATACCGGCAAGCGCCGTGGGTTCACCCACATGATACGACGGTTTTCGAGGCCCTCACGCGGAATACCAGCCGAAACCAGAAACTCTGCCCAATCGATACCAGGCGTTTTCCTGGCCAGCTCAGCCACGGTCATCGGATTATAGGCTTTCACCGGATCACGCATCTCGGTACGTGACCACTGGGCCTTGGCCAGATCCGTTTCGAGCGCCACAATCTTTGCCGCTTCCTGATCCGCTTCCGGCCAGCCGATCATTGCCAGGGTTTTGGCAATATAGGCCTGATAGGCCTTCTTCTTCGCGGCAAAATCGGACTTGAGATAATAGTCACGATCTGGCAGGCCAAGTTTTCCCTGGTGGAGCTGTAATGCGTACTGGCCAGGATCCTTGTCGTCGGCGTTGATCATCAGGCCAAACGGTGTGTACTGGAAACCGAAAGCCGCCTGACCGAAAAGATGCGCCAGCGACGCAGGATCCTTCACAGCACGCACGGCTTCAAGGTCGTCTCTGAGCGGGGTTGCCCCCAGCTTGTCAGCCTTTGCCGTATCAAGAAGGGTTGCATAGAACGCACCCAGTTTCTCTTCGGTCGTTTTGGGATCTGTCGAAGGATGCTTGCCTGCATCGTTCAGAATTGACTGCACACGTTCACGCGCCGTTTCGGCAAGGATAACGAACGGCCCGAAAGACGCGCGATCAGACGGGATCACAATATTCTTCAGGTAGGTGCCGTTGGCATATTCAAAGAAATTGTCGCCGGGCTTTACGGTCTTGTCCATCCCGGACATGTTGAACCCCCAGCTGGGATCA
The DNA here is from genome assembly GCF_000613885.1 of Asaia prunellae JCM 25354. Taxonomy (GTDB): domain Bacteria; phylum Pseudomonadota; class Alphaproteobacteria; order Acetobacterales; family Acetobacteraceae; genus Asaia; species Asaia prunellae. The sequence goes on from NZ_BAJV01000008.1 coordinate 27,123, forward strand.
TAAGGTTTTACGCTGGTATCAGCTGCCTTCGCCTTCGATACGGGGGGCTGGGCCGAAGCCGACTGGGCGGTGAGTGCAAGAACGCTTGCAGCGCCGAGCCAGAGCGAGGAAGCACGTTTCAATTTTCCGGTCACGAAGCAGCCTTTTCCACAAATAATCTTCATGTCTTTCTTTCAGGAAGAAGGACATATTACGCAACGTTACGACAGTTTCTGTTTAGCGGCGAGTCTGTGTATTCCCTCTATGGGATGACATTTTGTGCCGTGATGGTTCGAGGCTGGCAGAAGCGAGAACATCAAAATCGAACACAACAACCTTCTCAATCGCCGGAGCCGCAAACTCCTTGAACGCTTCATGCGCCGGATCGAACCAGGCCGGATCCATAATCACCGGTTTGCCAACATAGAAATTCCGATCACCTTCGGAAGCAAAGGTTACTATGAAAGCCTGCTGCAATCCGGCATCCACACCTTCACCGCTATTCTGCATCCCCATCTCGATCGATTTTACCGGATGTGTGCCATCGGGACGGCGCGAGTCCTGAACCAGCCTCAGGAAACGCGCGGTTACTTCAGCTCTCATCGCTGGTGTTGCACTGGATTTGTAGCGAAACATCACGACATGACGCAGCAGACCAGGCTTCCAGCTTGAAGAGGTAAACTGCGGCAACCCGACCTGGGCTGCAAGCTGGCGTGCGGCGATCGTACCATCGTCAGCGACGGGAGGCAGGACAACAGGCCCGGATGACGCAATCGGCAGTGAATAGGGATCAGCTTTTGCCGATGTCGCTGCAAGCGTTACCACGCCACCTGCGACGATCGTCCCCACAAGGGTCAAACGTGTGAAATGAGACAACACAGCAATACCACTCCACGAGAAAAAATCCTGACCCATACTAGATCAGGATCGCATCATGAGAGGGCTTAATTTGTCGTAAAAGAAAAAACGCTTTCGTTATGAAGCAGCCAGAGACCGTCTGAAGCGCTTCGCTTTGAACTGGATCAGCTGATACATGGCTTTGGCGACAAATACCTGCACCTTCGAATGCGGGGTAAAACCGATCGTCTTGAAAATCATACTGGTCACGCGATTGATGTGTTTGAGCTGATAACAGCCCATTGCCCGTGCCATATAGGCGGCAATACATTCTTTGTGATCGTATGGCGTACTGGCCGGCATATTGGTGGTATAATAAGCTGTTGCCAGCTCGTCATCCTCACTCTCGGTCACGCGTCCAAGGGCAATTTTCGTTCGCTGCCAGACACTCAGTTTCTCACGCTTCAGATAGCGATGCATATGATCATAGAAAAGCTTGAAATGCCGGTACTCATCAGCCGCAATCTGTTTGCAGATCGCCTTGAGAACCGGCTCGTCCGTCGCATCCGCCATGGCGGTATAGAATGATGAAGTCCCCGTCTCGACCATGCAACGTGCGATCAGTTCGCCCGTACGTGATCCACGGATAGACGCATCAACATCCTGCTCGATATGATAGGTTGAACGATAGCGGTCGAAAGCCTGCATATAGTCCCAGCCCGGATCAGCGAGCATCGCCCATTTGCCAAGCGCATCGCCGTGCTGCACTTCCTCAATTGCCCAGTTATCTGCGGCCTGGCGGAAATCGGGGTCGCCGACAAAGACGTTGCCGAGATAAACAGCATAATCCAGTCCGTTCCGCTCAACGACGGCCGCGGCCTTGATCACCGGAATGATGTCCGGATCCACACGGGATGCGTCGAAAGCATCCCAATCCATCTGATCGATGCGCCAATGTTTCATGACGCAGTGATGACATGTCTGGGACATTTTGGGTAGGTATCTCGCGCAGGCGCGTGACAAGCGCCCCCATGCTGTGGCATCGCTGCCTGAGATTTTCGTTCTCAAATGTTTTGGAGCCATGCCCCGCATGTCCCTCGATACCCTGACCCGTGATCCGGTCCTTCCCCGCGAAATCCGCAACCAGGCAAGCTGGAAACCAGAGATCAGGCATGACTGGACGCGCGACGAAGTGGCCGCCCTCATCGACCTTCCCTTCCCTGAGCTGATCTTTCGCGCGCAACTCGCGCATCGGGCCTATTTCGACCCGACGCGGGTACAGATCTCCACCCTGCTCTCGATCAAGACCGGCGGGTGCCCTGAAGACTGCGCCTATTGCCCGCAAAGCGCGCTGCACGAAAAAAGCGTCAAGGCCGAGCGCCTGATGGCAGTCGAAAAAGTCCTGACCGAAGCCCGCGCCGCCAAAGCTGCCGGAGCCGGGCGGTTCTGCATGGGGGCGGCCTGGCGTTCGCCCAAGGATCGCGATCTTGATACGGTCTGCGCCATGATCGAGGGAGTGAAGTCCCTTGGTCTTGAAACCTGCGTCACGCTTGGCATGCTCGATGGCGACCAGTCGCGCCGCCTCAAGGAGGCCGGGCTTGATTATTACAACCATAACCTCGACACCTCGCCGGAATATTACGACAAGATCATCACGACACGCACCTATCAGGACCGCCTTGATACGCTGTCCAATGTGCGCGATGCTGGCATCAATGTCTGCTGCGGTGGCATTGTGGGCATGGGTGAAGACGAAAGTGATCGCGCTGGACTGATCGCGACCCTGGCATCTCTGCCCCAGCACCCCGAAAGCGTGCCCATCAATCTTCTTGTTCGCGTCGAGGGCACACCCCTTGCCGAAGCAGAAGCTGTGGACCCCATCACCTTTGCCCGCATCGTAGCCGCGGCACGCATTACCATGCCTGCCAGCCATGTTCGTCTGGCCGCAGGACGCGAACTCATGAGCGACGAGGCCCATGCTCTGGTGTTTCTGGCAGGCGCCAATTCCATTTTCTGCGGTGACAAGCTTCTGACCACACCCAATCCTGCGGAACATCGTGACCGCAAGCTACTGGCCAATCTGGGCATGAAGCCCATGACCGAGGGGCACTAGTCTCTCCTTTTCCTGCCTACCAACACGAAAAAGGCCAGCCCCTGAACGGAGCTGGCCTTTTTTCTGAACTAGCCTGTTGAGGCCCCACTCCGCATCAGGAAAGGGGCCAAGGCCCCTTTCAACCCGCAGATCAGAAGTCTGCTGTAACCGAGAACTTGAACGTACGCGGCAGGCCCTGAAGCAGATAGCCACCGAATGCACTTTCCCAATACCGGGTATTGGCAAGGTTATCGACACCAAGACGGGTCGTGACGGCCCTGTGCTCAACAACAAAGCTGTAACGTGCGCCAACATCAAAACGCGTCCAGTTCGGCACACGCAGCTTGTTGAGATTGTCGGCATATTGATGACCGGTCTGGATCACACGCCCCGTAACGGTCGCCCCCTTGATGAAAGGAAGATCATATTCGAGGTTACCGTTAATGGTATATCCCGGCACACCAATGGCACGATTACCATCATAGAGCCCACCGCTCGTACGGCGCTGGTCAGCGTCGATAATGGACGTCCCACCGTTGAAACGCAGTCCCTTGATAATCTCGCCATTGACGGTGAACTCGATACCACGATTGCGCTGGAGACCATTCACTGCATAGATATTGTAGCTCGTACCGGCGACAGGAACCGTATAGGCATTGGGCTTGTCGATCTGGAATACCGATACCGCTGCCGAGAAACGGCCAATATCGTATTTCGCACCGATCTCATATTGAACCGCCTGATAAGGCGCAAAGATCTGACCGAGATTGACGACGTTGCCCGTTGCCGGCGGAACCTGCGACAATCCTTCGATGCGGTTGAAATAGATCGAAGTCTCATGCGTGGGATGCACAACAAGGCCCACGACAGGGGTAAAGGCTCCCTTGTCATAAGACGTCGTACTGTTCCCGTAATTATAGGAAACCGCTTTGATAGACTGGTAACGGAAACCTGCCGTCAACGCTACACGATCATGAAAGGCCGAGACCGTATCGGAGAAAAACAGGCTCCACAGACGTGTTGTATTGTTCTTTCGCGGGTTATCGAGGTTTCCGCCGATATAGGTTTCCGGCTGCGACGCACTATAGAACGTCGGACGATAGAGATTCGTCTGCTGTCTCGTCAGCGCCAGGGCATAGGCTGACGCATTTTCTTCCCACAGGCCTGAACCGCCGGCATTGATCTCGTGTTTGATGCCACCTGTGCGGAAATGGGAGCGCAAACCAGCCTGCGTGCTTTCGTTGGTCTGCATATAAGGCACATACATCGCACCATTATATGCAGCACCTGTCTGACTGTTCGTCACATAGGTGCTGCCATAATTGCCTTTCTCGTTGCCACCAAGGCCACCGAACTGCGCATAGGCAGTCAGATACTTGCTGAAGTCATGCTCCACCTTCAGCTTCCCATAGATGTAATTCAGCTCGGTGTAGGTCCAGGGCTGGCCATAATTGGCCCCGGCACCCGGCACTTTCGGCACAGTTGTGACACTGCTCAGGAACACGCCACCCCGACCGCCATTCACACCCTGGTTTTCATAGGCCATATCAATCGTTACTCGCGTGTGATCGGCGCGGTCATGCCAGTCAAAGCCGCCGCCAACCGCAACCTGATGACGTTTCGCCCGATCGATCGCCGAGACACCGCTGCGACCTGCAACGTTGATACGGACGCCGAACTGCTTGTCCTGACCAAAACGACGCCCCACATCGATCGCACCTCCCCCCATGGAGGAGCTGGTATAGTCACCCGTGACGCGTGTCAGGGGCGTATCACCCGCATGCTTGAATTCGAGATTGATATTACCGCCCTGCGCCGATCCACCCGGAGCCGCGCCATTCAGGAATGCGCTTGCGCCGTTCAGAACCTGAACCGAATCATAAAGCTGGGGAGAGACAAGCTGGCGAGGCGTAATGCCGTAAAGCCCGTCAATCGATACGTCATCACCATAGACCGGAAAGCCGCGAATGATGAACTGTTCGGAGAAATTACCATAACCGTAGGTGGTGCGTACAGTTGGATCGTTCATCAGCACCTCACCAAGAGTCTGAGATTGCTGATTGAGGATAAGAGCTGAAGTATAGCTGCGCACATTGAACGGGACATCAATCCCTTTCTTGTTCCCCAGCGCACCAAGATTACCGCCTGATTTGACTTCCATGCGGTTCTGGCGCTGAGCCCGCACTTCAATCTGTTCATCACCGGTCAATGCAGCCGTTTTGGCCGAACCTGCCGTGTGTTTTTGTGCATCTTTACCTTGTTTCGATTGAGCCTGTGCTTGAGTTGCCTTCTGGTCTTGCGCATGTCCCGTACAGGAAAAAGCCGCAGAGATCATGAGAAGAGCAGAAAATGCGACGCGGTGTGAGCGCCGACCAAGCGGGTTCAGTATGGGTAAAGTTGTTTTGTACAAAAGGGCAGTCTCATTGACAAAGGGTAAATGACGGGATCAAATAGACGCGATTAAGAAACGATCGCAACTAAACTTTAGCCGTCTTCCGCTATGCCGGGCAGGAAATACGCGCCCTGTTGCACAGGAACCACATGCGAAAGAGTCTCAAAAAGAAACAGGCCAGAACGCTGCGACGCGCCTGGATGCTTCGGCTCATACTTGGCCTTATCTTGTCCTATCTTGCCGCCTATGGAGTGCTTTGCCTGTTTCACTCCAGGTGGGGAGAAGATCTGATGAATGTCGGATTTTTGTGTGTATTCTCCCTGATGCCAGTTCTGCTTCTTCTTCTTTTCTCTCTTCCACCCCGTCGACGTCCTGACACCATGCACTGCCTGGTTCTGCTTGGTGTCCTTCTCGGATGGACCTGCTGATGCGCGACACATTACGTCTTCGCATGGGATGGCTGCATGAATGGGTAGGGTTTATCGGAGGCCTCATACTGGTGATCGTGTTCACCGGAGGCTCGCTTGCCATGTTCGACACTGAACTGACGCATTGGATGCAGCCGGAACTCTCCCGTTATCCAGCAACGCCACTGAGTGATGAGGCGCTCAACAAGATAGGAAGCATTGCCCAGGAAATGCGCAAGGAGGGTGAGAACCCGTTCATCACATTGCCGACTTCCCGCGATCCGATGCTCCGTATCCTGCATTATGACGGCCATGCCTTCATCGGCTCGGTCTATAACCCGGAGGACGGTTTTCCGATCCTCGCGCGGGAAACGGGTGGTGGCCAGCTGTTTTTTGACCTTCATCACTCGCTGTATTACGGCCCCTTCTGGGGAAACATGCTGACCGAGATCGCTGCAATCGGACTCCTGATTGCAGTTGCTTCAGGCGTCATTATCCATTTCAGAAGCATTCTGAGCGATCTTCTTCTTTTCCGCCCCTTTTCATCCAGAGCGCGCGCCTGGATGGATGCCCATATCCTGATGGGACTGTTGTTCCTCCCTTTCATGGTCATGATGGCCTATACAGGCGCCGTTATTCACGCACCGCGCCTCTTTCCCATGTTCAGTACAGGACATCACGGGCGTCCGGCTCATCCACAATCCCATGGTCCGAAAGAAAGGAAGACACAGAACAACGTTCCTGGCGCGCATAAATCTGCCGGCCTGGCGGCCCTCGCCCCGATGCTTCACAAAGCAGAAACCGTGCTCGGTCCCGATACGATCGGACTCATTCTCTTCGACCGGGGTAGCGTGTCGATGACGAAGGCTGATTCAGCCTCCTTCACACTGAGTCGTGATCATGTCAGTTTTTCGGAAAAAGACGGTGCGCAAATCGCCGTAGTGCAGATACCCGATAACCTGCATCGTATCGGCGGCGTCTTGCGTGGATTGCATTTTGTGCGCTGGGCTGGCCTTCCCATGCGCTGGCTTTATTTTATTTCCGGCATCGTCGGCAGCATCATGATGTCAGGCGGACTGATCCTCTTCCTCATGAAACATCGTCCCAGAAAAGCAAGAACCTTCCTGTTCCGCCTGGCAGAAACACTCACCATTGCCGTAACGACAGGGCTGCCTCTGGCATGCCTCGCCTATCTCTGGGCCAATCGCCTGTTCTGGTCGGATCTTCCGAATCGTGCTGATCTTGAGATCAGAGCCTTTTTCATTGTCTGGGCTCTCTCGCTGCTTCACGCGGCATTACGCAGCTTTGGTCCGAAACCAAGACGGGGCTGGAACGAGCAATGCTCGGTCTTTGCGGCCTACGCTCTGGCCTTGCTCCCGCTCGACCTCATGACCCGCAGTGTGAATGGCTTTCTGACCAGTTTCGATGTCTACAAGGCGGTCGATCTGACGGCTGTGGGCTTTGGTCTCATTGCCCTCTTCATTCATCGCAGACTGGTCGCCCCATGATTATTACTCTCATCACCATGGCATTCTGGGGCATTGCTCTTTTCTCACATGCATTGCTTCAGCCAAAATTTCTGCGTTTGCAGGGTTTTGAAGCACCTCACCGTCTACCCCTGCATCTCTTTCGCCTCGTTCTGCCAGTGCTTGCCGCTTTCCTGTGCTGCCAGCTCGATTTTCCCGAAGGTGTGCTGGTCTGGTTCGGCTCGGCCTCGATCGCAGGTCTTCTTGCCACTGCCCTGCTTACCGTTCTGTCTGTCAGGAACATGAAACGGCTGGGACATCCGGACAAAGTGCCCCGCTCCTCCTGAAGGCTCTGTACGGGTGCAACATTGAGACGCTCTGTCCGGAACTATAACTCAGCCTCCTGGGTGCCGCAGATCAGGATTTCTCCGTGACCTGCGCCCGGCTTTCAGCAGCACGCTGTGCATAGGCTGCGGCTCGTTCAGTTTGCCCGGACGCCCGTGCTGCGTTGGCCGCGCAATCAAGCCCACGGGCCATACCGCGGTAATCAAGCATATTCCGACGAAGCGTCACTGCCTCCAGTGCAGCTTTCTCCGCCTGGGAAAAAGCATTCTGACGCAAAGCCAGACGTGAATCGAGCTCTGCCAGATCGGCCTGCTCAAGTGCTGGGGGCTTTGAGGAATGAGGCAAGGCATTGCGTGCCGAAACAAGAGCTCCCGTGTCGCCCACTCCGTCGGCAGCAAGTCCTGTCAGAAAGGCGCGTCTCTCGGCAAGTGCGGGATCATCGGTCTGGACCTGCCTGCCGATGGCAAGCGCCTGCTGAAATTGACCCAGACGGCAATAAGCCGCCATATCAATCAGTGCCAGTCCGGGACCGGGCGTGGCACCTCGCAGTACAAGATCCTGTCTTGTCCGGGCAGTCGTCTTCAATGCCGCCTGAGCCTCATCGGCATCAAGCTGCGCTATGCCCATATTATATCCGGAATCACGAATGGCTTCGGAATCGTCACGCAGAAGCGCCCGATCATAAGCTGTCCGGAACTGTGACTCGGCCTGTTTGGCACGCGTCATGTCAAAGGATTCACGCCCGACATCCATGGCATTCGCATAATCCTGATCCGTACGAATTCCAGCTGAGTCCTCATGGGCTCCGCAGGCGGCCAGGCCAGTCAAGGCCAAGCCCAGAACAACGTGCCTGAGACTCATGGCTTGATGTCTCCTGCATGAAGTCTGTGTGGCTGCACCTTGCTACCGCTTCCTCCAAGTATCCAGAGGCCTCGTATCTGATCGGTCAGCTTCTTGAGACTGTTTGCTGTAGCCTGTGCCTGGGTCAGAAGAGCAGGAAGCTGGGCACTTGCCTCATCAAGATGCTGCATTGTCTCCTTGAGCTGTGGTGTCGCCTTCTTCACGTCGCTGGAGCTTGACCGCAGATTATTCATGGTTCCCTCGGTCTGCTTCAGTACACCGGAGACCTGTGCCTCGATCGGCTTGAGGCGTTCGATCGATTCCTGAAGCGTTTTCAATACATCGTCGGCATGATTGAGAAGCTTGTCATCCATGATGATCCCGCCGACAGATCCCTTCCCTGCCCTTATGGCATTCGTCACCGTTGCCAGATCTGCCATGATACGATCTGCATTATGGAGACTTGGCATCATCCCCGCACGAATATCGGCGATCGTCTTGGTGATCATATCAGCAGGATTGGGCTCGACCGTCGCCTCAAGCTCGGCAAATTCCCAGTCCATGGGCGGTCCCTTGCTACGCTCTAGCTCGATATAGCTGGCGCCAGCCACCACAAAACGATGTCGGATGATAGCGTGACTATCCCGACGGATATACGGCTCGAACTGGGGATCAATCTCTGCAATGGCATACATATTGCCATGGGGATTGATCTTCACAGCTCTGATCGACCCGATACGGATACCCATAAGCTCGATATCATTACCAACGGCGAGCCCGGCAATGCCACTTTCGGGCAGGTTGAAATGCAGCTTGCCTGACGGGGTCAGCCAGTCACGAAGCACACCGGCTTCGATAATAGCGAAAATGAACAGTCCGAAAGTCGCGACAACAAGGATACCGACCCACTCATCAGCGTAGCGTATGCGCATCAACGGGCGTGTGCGCCCGTCAGTTTCGGAATTGGTACGAACTCGAAACATCACATCACCTGCTTCATTGGCATCAGACCTTCATCCAGCAGCCTTAACCGCTGGGTTCCTGCTGCATTGTAACCCCGCCAGAGATCCGGCTCGCGTGAGAACCAGATGACACCGCAGCCGCGCTCCCGCGCCGCTGTAAGCTCGGCCAGAAAGGCGGTCATCATATCTGCTGTCTCCAGATCCACAGGATCTTCCAGAAGGAGCAGACGAGGCTCTCCCATGAAGGCTCTGACACAAGCCGCCTTTGCACGATCGGCTGCGGTCAGTCTGGCGGGATTCAGTGTCGGCAGTCCGGGCAAACCGAAGCGGCGGGACAAGGCAATCGCCTCAGCGACAATAGCCTCGGTTTTGGTACGCGTATGATGCAATTGCTGGATAAGAATATTCTGGTCTGTTCCAAACAGGTCAATCCACGCCCCCTGCTGCATGACACGCCCGATCCTGCCCCTGAGAGCCCAGGCACGCGTCTCGGCAAGGCCGTGCCAATCGAGTCCCTGACACAGAACCTGACCGGAAATAAGCGGCACAAGTCCGCTGCACAGATCGGCAAAGCGCGAGGCGCGAAGGGAGTCGCGACAGGCTATGAGCAGACAGTCCCCCGGCATGAGACGTAGTGAATAGGGAATGGAGGTAAGACCGCTCTCTTCGAAAACAGGCTGTGCCTCACGCAATTCCAGAACAGCAGAAAGATCGTCGGTCATGCCACTGTTACCCCAAGCACGACATTAACCACCATGATCACCATGATGCCGCGCGCAAAGCCGCGTGGCAGCAAGGTGGCAAGTGAGTCCGAACGTGTAGCATCGAGCCCGGTCAGCTGTGTTGCCAGACTGAGCAGAAACCCACTGATGATGAGTTTGAGCGGGATACCCAGATAATCGATCGGTTTCATTGCGCCAACAATGTCATACAGGAACGTCCAGAGCGGCATGGTGATGACCGAACTGAAACGGCAGACACCGTACCCGACTGAAAGCGAAATCGCGCTGAATACGACCCCCAGGGTAAAAGAACTCAGCATCATCGCCAGGGCACGTGGCATGACAAGAACCAGGAACGGATCAACGCCCTGGGCCTGAAGTGCCCGCAATTCGCCACCGATTGTCAGCTGGCCAAGCTGTGTCAGGCTCAGCATGGCGCTCCTGCCCAAAAGGATAATACCGACAAGAACCGGGGCAATTTCGCGCACCAGAACGGTTGCGAGAAGAGAATCCGTAGTGTCTGCCATACCGGCAATGCCGAGCCAGTAGATGGCCTGTGCCACGATACCGAAGCCGGTAAGTGCAGCTGTAAACAGCGTACTGAACAACCCGCCCCCTGCGGCCTGGCGCAAAGTACTCTTGAATTCGAATATCACGGTGCGCCGCCAGGATGTCGGACGACAGGCCTCGCGCAACACGCCCCAGCTGGCACCGACGAGCATGAGTGTGAAGCGCAACTGGCGTCGGGTCAGCGCACCAAGGCGAAGCAGAAAGCGCCGATAGAAGGGAAGTTCGTCCTTCACCGCCGTGCTGCCAGAACATAGGTGTTGGTGATACCAAGGGCGGCAGATAGAACATGCCCCTCGGCCTGAAGAGATAATAGTCACGCAAAAGCGCATGAGCGGATTCGGAAACCTGAATGGTCCCCGAATCGGGTGCACTGATGGCCAGGAGCTCTGATGTCTGGGCAGCCTCCCCCCAGACATTGAAGACCCCCGGATCTCCACCGAGAATGGCGCCGAAAGCCTGCCCCACATCGAGACCTATACGAAAGCTCGGTGTAAGATCGGCATCGGCCAGGGTAACCAGTGCCAGCTCGCGCAATGCAAGAAGGGCATCGGCAACGCGACGTGCCGCATCGGGATCAGGATCCTGCGAACATCCCCCGATTAGTACGATGCGTCCACCGAGAATCTGGGCGGAGAAAAGACGCTCGCTCTGAACCACTTCCTGAAATTTTCTGACCAGTTCCTGTACGATCGGAATCAGATCGACACTGGCTTCGGACTTGGAGTCCTGAAAAAGGATCGTGGCAACCGGCACCATAGCGTATTGACCAGCCGCAAAATGCGTTTCCCCCTGTTCACCAGGAGCAGCAATAAATCCCTCGCTCAGCTGCGTGGGTACGGCATCGATCTCGTCATGCGACTTGCGCTCGGGCTTTGCTGCATGCGCCTCGTTTTCGCGCAGGGTCGCAAAACGTATGGCAGCAATTTCCGCAACGATGGCGATGATATGCGACACGGCTCGGGGACGTACCGCATCCTCGAGCACCACCATGCCAATCACGATACCCCGGGCAAGAACAGGCTGGATATAGACAGATCTGGAGCTATCTGCGTCATCACGATACGCTGGAAGGTACGTAACCCCTCCTGCGTCGCGGCATGGTCACTCTCGATCACCTCTCCCGCCATCAGAAGGGCAAAAAAGTTCTTCAAATCGCTATGTGACAGCTCCATACCCGCACTGTGCGCATCAGTCGTACGGTCGTAGGAATCCTCACAGAGCAGACGCTCATCATCACCGACCGAACGCCAGAATCCAACACGTCGTGCTTGGCAAGCTCGGCAAGACGCTGGCTGAGCAATGGCGCATCCTGTGCCGGGTCAAGCAGATTGGGCGTTCCTGCCATGGCATTGAGTGCCTGGCTTTCGGCCCTGACCTGAACACGCTCCAGACCGATCTGCCGACGCAACCGTTCTGTCCTGCGGTTCTGCCTTACCAGAAACCCGGCCAGAAGCGCTGCCAGAACAACAATAACCATAGAGAAAATCAGACCCTGCCGTCCTGCGGCGGCGGCAAACGCGGCAAAATCATCTTCCGGCGCGTTGAGAATCAACACCCAACCCGGCCGGATCTTATGAAGCGACGCCATGATAGTGACGTACTGCGTATCATGCGCCTTGATGAGATGCACACCGGCACCGTAAATACGAAACAGGGAGAGCGCTCTCGAAAATACCGGCTGTGTATTCGGATCAAGTAGCATCTTGTCGAATTGCCAGTTTGCCTTGCGGGCAACATCGAGCAGCCGGTTTCCGGCAATAATACGCCCTTCCTTGTCAACAACAACCGCTTGTCCGCTCTTGCCTATCTTTATCTCTTCAAGGAAGTCGGTGAGGCGATTGAGAGAGATGTTGATGGCAAATACTGCCTGATGCCCGTCAGACGTGTGCAGGACACTCGCAGCCGTGACGATCAACTGCTTCGTGGCAGCAGTGGGATAAGGATCGGACCAGTTCAGATCAGGACGCTCGAAAGCCCCCTTGTACCAGGCACGCTGGCGCGGATCGTAATCTATACCATGCGTGTCCGAAGTGCGTACGAGTTTGCCCTGTTTGTCATAGTACCAGTGACGGAAAATTCTCTGGTCACGGAGGAGATGAACCCATTCCATCCCGTCGGAGATGTCCTTGGGCGCTCGATCAATAAACCAGAATGATCCACGATCATCGGCCAGATAGAAGCTCTCTACCTGAGAAACATTGCGCAGCATGGAGGCGCCATAGGCGAGGAAAACCCTGGGGGGTTCGTCAGTTACAGGATCGGTCAGAAGATCACGGGCAACGATCGCCGTCGCCGATGCCGGAGCGAGGTAATCCGACACTTCCCGCGTGATGTTTTTCTGTTCCTCACGCAACAGATCCTGAGAGAGGGCAATCACACCACCACGTGTCTTGTGGTAGGAATGCAATGTCAGCGCAACAATCGCGATAATAACGAGCACAACCCCAAGAATGGGGCCGACAAGCTCGAGCAACCGGCGCCTTCTTGTCTCGGCCTCAGGATCAGCCGGATCAATAATCTCGGAAACAGGCAAAAATCACGTCTCCCAGGACCTCCCCTCCTGCGGGGAATAACTTGATTTGACACGACAACGTGCAGAAAACTCTCACGTCGCGTTCACATCTTCTCTCTTGTTTCCGGGAGCTGCAACCCGCATCTCCTTTTCATACTGTCCGAACTGGAGAATGATAATGGCAAGAGCATGGCTCACGGACCGTTCGGTCCTCTCTGTGACCGGACAGGACCGGGTCGGCTTCCTGCAAGGGCTGGTGTCGAATGATGTGACAGCTGCCAATGCGCAAACTCTGGTCTGGTCCGGTTTTCTGACCCCGCAAGGACGCTATCTTGCGGATTTTTTCATCTGGCATACGCCGCAGGCGCTGCTGCTCGACGTACCGGCCGATCAGGCGTCGTTTCTGTGCACCCGGCTGTCGCGTTTCCGTCTGCGTGCCGATGTCCAGATTGAAGAAACATCTCTCGCTGTCGAAGCCTTGTGGGCAGAGGATACCGCTCATGATTCCCGCCCCGATCCAAGGCTTGAGGGTGCCGGTTCACGCCGCATCATCCAAGCCCCCCAGAAAGATGACAGCACCTCGCTCGAGCACTACCATCAGCACAGGCTGCTTCTCGGCCTGCCGGATGCGAGGGATTGCGAGTACGAGAAGACCCTGCTGATTGAAGCCAATTTTGACTGGCTGAATGGCATTTCTTTCCAGAAAGGATGTTATATGGGGCAGGAACTTACGGCCCGTACCCATTACAGAGGCCTGGTGAAAAAACGTCTTGTCCCCGTTCGCAGTGATCATGGTCTCCCGCCGTCTGGAACGATCCTGTTCGAGGGCGAGCGTGAGATTGGCCAGATGCGCAGCAGTATCGGCATGAATGGCCTTGCTTTTCTGCGTCGCGAGGTCTGGATGAAAGATATTCACCACGAGGGCCTGACCCTCACCCCCTGCCTGCCCGCCTGGTTCAGAGAAGAGTTATCATGAGCTATATTCCGCCCGACCGTCAGACCCTTGATGCCATTCTCGATACCGTCAATTTCAACAAGGACGGGCTGATTACCGCCATGGCCCAGAATGCCGAGGCTCCGCATGATATCCTGATGCTGGCCTGGATGAATCGCGAAGCCCTTGGAGAAACACTTCGGACAGGACGTGTCTGCTATTATTCCCGCAGTCGCGGCAAGCTCTGGCGCAAGGGAGAGAGTTCCGGCCAGACCCAGAATCTCGTCTCGGCCCGCCTTGATTGCGACCAGGATGCGGTTCTTCTTCTGGTGGAGCAAAAAGGTGTGGCATGCCACACAGGTCGTCGAAGCTGTTTCTATCAGGAGGTCACGTCGCAGGGCCTGCGCAGCATCATGGCTCCTGAAATTTTACCGGAACAGCTTTACAACAGCACAGACTGAGAAAATCTCAGTCGCGCCCAGCCTCTGTTCCCTGACGGGCGCGAGGTGATTTTTCATCAAGAATACGCAATACCGCCTCTGCCGCAGCATCAGACGGCGTGCCGTTATGCCCGGACGAGGGCGTTGGTCTGAGCTGAGCCATAATCTCGTCGAAGGCCATCCGCTGTTCCTGGCCCAGTTCCTGATCGGTCAGGAGGGCATAAGCGGCTTCAGCCAGCTGCTCGGGGGTACAACGTTCCTGAAGCAACTCCGGCACGACCTCGCGCCCAGCAAGAAGATTGACCATGGCAACATATTTCACCTTGATCATTCGGCGCGCCATAAACGCAGTCACCGGATTGACGCGGTAGGCAACAGCCATGGGTACATGAGCCAGAGCCAGCTCGAGTGTCGAGGTGCCAGATTTGGTCAGAGCTGCCCCCGCTGCAGCAAACGCATCGTGCTTATCATGCAGCTCGGTCACGATAATCGGCTTGACCGGCCATTTTGCGACTGCAGTCCTTACCGTCTGAGCCACCAGCGGAGAAAGAGGGAGAACCGGACAAATATCCGGCAGACGCTTCTTCAGCAAGGATAGCATCCTGCCGTAGACGGGCAGAAGGCGTGGCACCTCCGAACGACGGCTACCCGGCATAAGAATGAGTACGGGTGCGTCCTCAGTCAGGCCATGACGCAGCCTAAAACGTCTTGCATCACCCTGATCAGCACCTGATTGCAGGACCGGGTGACCAACGAAATCAACAGCCACACCGCGCTCGGCAAACCATTCCACTTCAAAAGGCAGGAGACAGAGCAAACGGTCCCAGAGCTCTGGAAAGCTGTGTACGCGTTTTTCATGCCATGCCCAGACCTGCGGACCAACATAGTGGATTTTCGGAATTTTCTGGTCGCGCAGGCGTTTGAGAAAACGCAAGGCAAAGCCGGGTGAGTCGATGGTAACGATCATGTTCGGCTGACGCAGCACCACATCATTAACCGCCTCGTTGAGACGTTGTGAAAGCTGCCGGACGCGCGGCAGCACTTCGACTAGGCCCATGACCGCCAGATCACGCATGGGAAACAGGCTGTTAAGCCCGAGGGCCTCCATGCGCGGTCCGCCAATACCAACGAAAATCAGATGAGGGTCACGCGCATGCAAGGCCTGCATGAGATGCGCCCCCAACACATCGCCACTGGCCTCACCTGCCAGAAGCCAGATGACACGAGGGACGATTGCTGATTGGGTCATAAGGGTTCAGCGTCGCAGGGTCGCACCGGTTGCCTTGGCAACAGCGGCAATGATCTTTTCGGAAACGGCTTCAATCTCCTCATCCGTCAGGCTGGATTTAACCGGCTGAAGCGTGACCTCAATTCCAAGCGAACGATATCCTGCCTCAAGGGGCGTACCCTCATAGACATCGAACAGACTGACATCGGTAACGAGAGTACGGTCTGCACCGCGCGCGGCCCGGATAACGGCCTGAGCTTCAACCCCCGGCGCCACAATAAACGCAAAATCGCGCCCGACTGGCTGAAATGCCGAAAGTACAGGCGTCTGGCGACGTTTCACCTTGGGTAGCGGCACCACATCGAGCCAGAGTTCGAACGCAACGAGCGCACCATCAATGCCCATGGCCCGGGTCACACGGGGATGCAGCTCACCGAAGCAGCCAAGAACCGTTTTTGGCCCCTGGCGAACAACACCTGAACGGCCCGGATGATAATGACCGGGCGCATCTGCCGTGATGCTCAGCGCCTCGGCAGGCAGTTTCAGCGTATCGAGCGCCGCCACAAGATCAGCCTTGGCATCCCAGAGCGTTCTGGCGTGAGCTTTACACCCGGGCTGCGCGGCGTTTCACCACCACGCAAACCCGCCAGAACGAGCTTCTGACCATCAACGTGGAATGACGGGCCAATCTCGAAAAGAGCCGCATCCGAAAAACCGCGCGCCGCATTGCGCTGCCAGCCACGCACCAGATTGACAAGCGGAGTCGGACGCATCTGGTTGAGATCGGAGGCGATGGGATTGAGCAGCCGCAGCCCCTCGGGTGCGCCACCGAACAAAAGAGCATCTTCATGGGAGACGAAAGAGAAGCCGACCGTTTCCATCATGCCGCGCATGGCGCAGAGACGGCGCAAATCCCCCAGACGCTTCTGCGCGGGCGTCAGAGCCGGCGCTGCAATAGCCGTTTTCTGCGGTAGCGCCTGCGGCGGAATCGAGTCCAGTCCGTGGATACGCAGGACTTCCTCGATCAGATCATTTTCTGCCTCGATCGCGTGAACCGCAGCCGCAGCCGTCCTGGCCTGATCCGGATCAAGATGAGGAGCCTGATCCAGCATCACGCCCATGGCGATGTCATTACGCCAGGACGGGACTGCAAAACAGGCGCGCCCTGCGTCACGCTCTTTCACCGTGAAGCCAAGATGTTCGAGAATACCTACGGCCTCATCAGGAGCGATACTTGCCCCACCCAGACTCTCCAGACGTTCGAAGCGCAGCCAGGCTTGGCGATGCCAGTCGGGAAGACTACCAGCACTCGTGACCTCACTGGCTTCTCCCCCGCAAAGGTCCAGAATCAGACGTGTTGCAGCCTCGAGCCCGGGCAGGATCAGCGCCACGTCAATACCACGCTCGAAGCGCTGGCGCGCATCTGTATGGACTGCCAGACGACGACCCGTAAGCGCGATACGAACAGGATCGAAAAGCGCCGCTTCTATGAAGACATCGCTTGTGTCATCTGAAACGCCGGTTGCCTCACCGCCTATCAGCCCGGCAAGAGACTGCACGCCCGACTGGTCGACAATAACCAGATCATCCGTTCCCAGAACCAGATCACGCCCATCTAGCGCACGGAAGGTTTCGCGTGCAGCGCGCGTCAGAGACAGAGTTGTGCCACTGATCTTCGCCGCGTCGAACACATGGAGCGGGCGACCAAGATCGAATGTCAGGTAGTTGGTGATATCAACCAGCGTGCTGATCGACTTCAACCCGATCGATTCCAGCCTCTGGCGCAGCCAGTCGGGGCTCGGGCCATTTTTGACACCGCGCACCAGACGCCCGACTACGAACGGGCAAGCAGTTTCATACTGGATATCCCATGAAATCGGGGAATCAAAATGTCCCTCGACCGTATCGACCAGCCAGGGTTTGAGATGACCGAGGCCGGCAGCGGCAAGATCGCGCGCTATGCCGCGCACACTCAGGGCATCGCCACGATTGGGCGTAATGGAAATATCGATAACCGGATCGTCGAGCCTGGCGTAGTCCGCATAGGCCTGACCGAGCACGACTGTTTCGGGAAGTTCGGCAATGCCGTCTGATTCGGCACCAAGACCCAGCTCACGCAGGGAGCAGAGCATGCCACCGCTTTCCTGTCCGCGGATTTTGCCTGCCTTGATGGTAATATCGCTGCCCGGCACGTAGGTGCCCGGCGGAGCGAAAATGACATGCAACCCGGCGCGCGCATTGGGCGCCCCGCAAACGACCTGTACCTTTTCGTAACCACCGCCCGCAGCCACGACACAAACCTGGAGACGGTCAGCATCGGGATGACGATGTGCCTCCAGAATCTTTGCGACGCGAAAACCGCGCAGGGAGTCTGCCGGGTTCTCGACGCTTTCGACTTCAAGACCGATGGTATTGAGTGTCGCAAGAATCTCATCGAGCGATGCCGTGAAATCGAGATGCTCACGCAGCCAGGAGAGGGTGAATTTCATTGTTTCAGACTCCTTCGGCGAGGCTGGCGGATGACAGGGCAGAGAAGCCATAATGGCGCAACCATCTCAGATCGCTCTCATAGAAGGAGCGCAGATCGGGGATACCGTTCTTGAGCATGGTCAGACGTTCTATTCCCATGCCGAAGGCGAAGCCTTGCCAGACAGATGGATCGAGCCCGCAATTGGCCAGAACGCGCGGATGCACCATTCCTGAGCCGAGCACTTCCAGCCAGTCAGTACCGCCACCGATTTCGCCCGTCTGGCGCGACCAGCCGATATCAACTTCCATCGAGGGTTCGGTAAACGGGAAGTAGGAGGCACGGAACCGTACCGGCAGATTGGGCTTGTCAAAAAACACGCGCAGGAATTCGATCAGACACCCCTTGAGATGACCAAGGGTGATGCCCTTGTCGATGACAAGTCCTTCACATTGATGAAACATTGGTGAGTGTGTGGCATCATGATCGGCACGATAGGTGCGACCCGGCGCAATAATACGGATCGGCGGCTCTTCAGTCAGCATGGTACGGATCTGTACGCCCGAAGTCTGGGTACGCAGCACACGCGCTGGCGCGTCCTCATTCACTGCGGGCAAATAGAATGTATCATGCTCGGTACGCGCCGGATGATGGTCCGGCGTATTGAGGGCCGAGAAATTGTGCCACTGGGACTCGATATCCGGCCCCTCGGCAACATTGAAGCCCATCGCACCGAAAATGGCCGTCATCTCCTCGATAGTGCGGCTGATCGGATGAATGAGACCTGTCGGAGTCGCGGGGGCAGGCAGAGTCACATCGACCTGCTCTGACTTGAGACGCGATTCGAGGGCAGCCTCGGCGATTTCCTGCCCACGCTGTTCGACCGCAGTATTCAGGGCGTCACGCAGACGGTTGAGCGCCTGTCCACGCTCCTTGCGCTCCTCGGGGCTCATCTTGCCCAGTTCCTTGAGCAGACGGGTCAACCGTCCCGATTTACCCAATACCCCGACACGGATGGCATCCCAGGCAGCGTGATCCTGGGCCTGCGCCAACGCTTCGAGAGTTTCGCTTCTCAGAGCTTCCAGATCATCGCTCATCACTACCTGTCCCATCATGCGTCTGGTGGTATCATCAAAAAAGAAAACGGGCCGTCCTGATACAGGACGACCCGTTTTCTATCAAATCGGCAAATCCGAAAAGCGGCAGATCAAGCCTGGGCCGTCTGCTCCTGGGCAGGCTGCTCAAGGGCCATCCGGGCCAGCTTCACGATCTCTGCAAAGGTTGCTGCGTCATCGAATGCGATGGCGGCCAGAACCTTACGGTCGATTTCGATACCAGCCTTTGCAAGACCATTGATGAACTTGCTGTAGGTCAGGCCCTGCTCGCGAACGGCAGCGTTGATACGCTGGATCCACAGAGCGCGGAAATCGCGCTTCTTGTTGCGACGGTCGCGATAGGCATAACGAAGAGCCTTCTCGACGCGCTCAAGAGCGATACGATAGTTGGTGGAAGACCGGCCGCGGTAACCCTTGGCGAGATCCAGAACCTTCTTGTGACGGGCGTGCGTCGTTACGCCGCGCTTAACACGTGCCATTTATATTGCTCCTCAAGCCAGTCCGTAGGGGGCCCACTGCTTCACGGTCTTCGCATCCATGTCCGTCATGGTCTGCGGGCCGCGATTGGTGCGCTTCATTTTCTGCGGACGGTTGATGAGGCCATGGCGCTTGTTGCCTGGACCGCACATCACCTTGCCGGTCGCGGTGATCTTGAACCGCTTCTTGACCGACGACTTGGTCTTCATCTTGGGCATTTCGTTCTCCTCTCGACATATCAGGCGGCTTGTCGCAATCACTCGCAACCACCACCAAGCGGCCAGGCATGCCCTACCATCGCCTGGACGCGCGTTCGAAAGGGGGCACTTATAGGACATCTCTGCCCTACACAACCCGTTTTAACGCGCATAAACATTTACTTTGGGTTAGACGGGACCTTAACCATAATGTGGGACGTTCTTGACGTAGATCAACATTTGCGCCTTTTTCCACGCGGTCTCTTTTCACAACGTTTCCGACCACGAAACCTCTTATAGGACGACGCATGAACACGGTTTCCCGGCCGCGGTTCTGGGCAGCCCTCACCGCCGTGATATTCGCCCTTTGTGGCATATATCTGACACTTGGCGGTGTCTGGCTCCTGAGCTATGGCGACACCCCTTATTATGCAGTCTGCGGTATCGCCCTTCTGGCCACCGCCTATCTTGTCTGGACCGGCCGCCCGGCGGCTTTCTGGCTCTACACCCTCATCATTCTCGGCTCGCTTGTCTGGGCGATTGGCGAAATCGGACTAGATTTCTGGTCTCTCGTGCCGCGTGGTGACGTCATCGTCATTCTGGGCATCTGGCTGCTGCTTCCTTTCGTGAGCCGCCAGATCACGACCAGCCGTCTGGCCACCTTTCCTCTTGGCGCCAGTGTACTTCTCGCGCTTGTCGTGGTGGTTGCGGCCTTCGTGCAGGATCCGGGTGATAAGGCTGGCAATCTGCCTACTGACAAGATTGCCGCTGCTGGTAGCGACGCTCCGCAAATGCCTGACGGCGACTGGCAGGCTTATGGCCGCACCCAGTATGGCGACCGGTTCTCACCACTGACCCAGATCACTTCTGACAATGTCAGCAAGCTCAAGGTCGCCTGGACAATGCGTACCGGTGATTTCAAGGGGCCAAACGATCCCGGCGAAGCACCAATGAAGCAACGCCGCTCGCTATTGATGGTACGCTGTACTTCTGTTCACTTCATCAGAAACTCTGGGCTGTCGACGGCGCAACGGGCAAGACAAAGTGGGTGTTCGACCCCCATCTCTACGTCAATCCCGGCTTCCAGCATCTGACCTGCCGCGGCGTGACCTATCACAAGTCTGATGCCAGTGCTGTGACCTCGGATGGCACGCCGGCACCCGACGAGTGCCATGAGCGCCTGTTCCTGCCGGTTAATGACGGTCGTCTCTTCGCTGTCGATGCCAAGACCGGCAAGGCCTGCCCGAGCTTCGGCAAGGATGGCGAAATCGACCTGCGTACGCCGTTCATGCCC
Organism: Asaia prunellae JCM 25354; assembly: GCF_000613885.1. GTDB lineage: Bacteria > Pseudomonadota > Alphaproteobacteria > Acetobacterales > Acetobacteraceae > Asaia > Asaia prunellae. Next base: position 48,399 of record NZ_BAJV01000008.1, read on the forward strand.
TATGATCATGTGGGCGGATATGAACCGACATCGCCGCCGGTGGTGACTGACAAGCTCGTCATCATCTCGGGTGCCGTTACCGATAACGACTCCACAAAGGAGCCGTCAGGTGTCACACGTGCTTTCGATTTGTTCACGGGCAAGCTTGTCTGGGTATTCGACACGGGCAACGCTGATCCGAACCAGATGCCGAGCGACGACCACAAATATGTCGCCAACTCTCCCAACTCCTGGATTACCGCGTCCTATGACGCCAATCTCGGCCTGATCTACATCCCGACAGGCGTGCAGACCCCCGACCAGTGGGGCGGTGATCGTAACGCAGATTCCGAGCGCTACGCTTCGGCCGTTCTTGCCCTGCATGCTGATACCGGCAAACTGGCCTGGAGCTATCAGACGGTTCACCATGATCTGTGGGACATGGATCTTCCTGCCCAGATGAGTCTTGTGGACATCAAGCAGAAGGACGGCACTGTTGTTCCGGCCATCTATGCGCCGGCCAAGACGGGCAACGTGTTCGTTCTTGATCGTCGTGACGGCAAGCTGATCGTCCCCGCCCCGGAACTTCCGGTACCGCAGGAAGTGGTCAAGGGTGATCATGTTGCCCCGACGCAGCCTTTCTCTGATCTGACACTGCGTCCGAAGGCCCTGCTCACCGGCAAGGATATGTGGGGTGGCACCGTATTCGATCAGCTTATCTGCCGCGTTGCCTTCCATCAGCTTGACTACAAGGGCACGTTTACAGCGCCGTCAGAACGCGGAACGCTGGTTTTCCCTGGTAATCTCGGTGTGTTCGAATGGGGCGGCCTTGCCGTCGATCCGCAGCGCCAGATCGCCATTTCCAACCCGATCGGCCTGCCTTTCGTCTCGAGGCTCGTGCCACGCGGTCCGGGTAACCCGCTCTGGCCTGAAGAAGGCAAGAAGAAGGGCTCGGGCGGAGAAACCGGTCTGCAGCATAATTATGGCGCACCTTACGCCGTCATGCTCAGCCCATTCCTGAACCCGATCACCACCAAGATCGGCCTGCCCATTCCATGCAAACGTCCGCCGTGGGGTTATATGGCCGGCATCGATCTGCGCACCAACAAGGTTGTATGGCAGCATCGTAACGGAACACTGCGCGACACGCTTTACAACAGTTCCGTGCCCATTCAGCTGCCCCCTCTTAAGATCGGGGTACCGAGCCTTGGTGGTCCGCTTACCACCGCTGGTAACGTCGCTTTCCTGACATCCACAATGGATTTCTACATCCGCGCCTATGATGTCACGACAGGCAAAACGCTCTGGCAGGACCGTCTGCCTGCAGGTGGCCAGTCCACCCCGATGAGCTACTCTGCCAACGGCAAGCAGTACATCGTGACCTATGCTGGCGGCCATGGCTCGTTTGGCACGAAGATGGGTGACTACGTCATCGCCTATGCTCTGCCGGATTGATCCTGATCCTCAGACAAAAGAAAAACCCGCCTCACGGCGGGTTTTTTTGTGGCCCAGGAAGAGAGGTTAACACTTGGGGCAAAAGGGCAAAGACCCTTGCGCTGATCCACATAATGTCAGAGTGTTTCAATACTCTCAAACAAAGGAAATGAGCCATGCTCCGTGGTTTTCTTGCCCTGACACTCCTGCTCGGCGCAACAGCTGCGCCAGCCGCCTATGCCAAGCCCTGCCGTGACGCCACGACCGGGAAATTCACCAAATGCGAAAAACCCAAAGCCGAGAAATGTCGCGATGCAAAGGGCAAGTTCATGAAGTGCAAGGCCGATGCTGCACCGAAAGACGACGCAAAGACGGCTCCGGCGGCAACGCCCGCCGACGGCGCGCCCGGCAAGAACTGAGACAACTCGCCACATCTGATCGACGAATCAGAAACGCAAAGACCCGGCAAAGCCAGGTCTTTTTCGTTCAGGCACGGGCACGGGTACGTATGGCCTGCGCCATCGCCTCGACCCCGTTGCCCCGGTTGGTCGAGAGCGCCTGGACCAGACCGAGTTCGTGCAGGAATTTCGGATCTGTCGCCTCGATTTCCTCTTTGCTACGGCCGGAATAGACGCGCAGCAGAAGAGCCACCAGTCCGCTTACTATGGCGGCGTCAGATGCCCCGGCAAAGAAAAGCCCGGCTTCAGTCTCATGAGCCTCAAGCCAGACCTGACTCTGACAGCCAGGCACACGATGCCCGTCATTCTGCCACTCCAGGGGAAAAGCCGGCAAACCTCGCCCCATTTCGATGATATATTCGTAACGGTCCATCCAGTCATCAAACATGGCCAGCTCATCGCTGATTGCACCAATCGCTTCCTCTGCCGAGGTATCGACTGGTTGCACCCATGGTGCCAACACCGCATCACTCACAGAATGAACCTGCTGAGATCACCCTTGCTGGCAAGAGGTGCAACACGCTCCTGAACATCCTTCGCCGTGACAGTCACGGTTTCACCGCCACGATCGGATGCACGGAACGATATGTCCTCCAGCAATCGCTCCATAACGGTCGCCAGACGTCGGGCACCGATATTCTCGACGCGCTCGTTGATGTCAGCCGCAAGCTCCGCCAGTGCGTCCACGGCACCATCCTCGAAAACAAGCGTCAGATTCTCTGTACCCAACAGGGAAACATACTGCTTGAGCAAGGAATGTTCCGGCTCAAGCAGGATACGCTTGAGGTCGTCACGTGTCAGACCGGCCAACTCAACACGGATCGGCAGGCGCCCCTGCAGTTCAGGCAGCAGATCAGAGGGCTTCGCAAGATGGAAAGCCCCGGAGGCGATGAACAGGATATGATCCGTTTTCACGGGACCGTATTTTGTCGAGACGGTCGTGCCTTCGATCAAGGGCAACAGGTCGCGCTGCACACCCTCACGCGAGATATCACTACTACGTCCCCCTCCCTCACCTGACCGGGCACAGACCTTGTCGATTTCGTCGAGGAATACAATGCCGTGATCCTGCGCATGGTGCACGGCATTCTGGGTCAGGGCGTCATTATCGACCAGTCGATCCGCTTCCTCACGAATCAGCACCTGACGGGCTGCAGCGATCGTCATGCGGCGCTTCTGCGGTGAACGGTTCATCAGGTTCTTCATCAGATCGCCAAAGGCGGCGGCATTCATGACCGTACCGCCAGCTATCTCCGGCATCTCTCCGGGACCGCCTTCGCAGCCAACCTGAATGTCGATTTCCTTTTCTTCAAGTTCGCCATTACGCAGCATCTGACGGAACTTGGTTTTCGTGTCGGCAGACGCTGTTTCGCCGACCAGAGCATCGACAAGACGTGCCTCAGCTGCAAGCTCAGCCTTTGCGTTCACGTCCTTGCGACGCGCCTCGCGCAGCATGGTCAATGAAACCTCGACCAGATCTCGCACGATTGATTCCACATCGCGCCCGACATAACCGACTTCGGTGAATTTCGTGGCTTCGACCTTGAGAAAGGGTGACTGGGCCAGACGCGCCAGACGGCGGGCTATCTCGGTCTTGCCGCAGCCGGTCGGCCCGATCATCAGGATGTTTTTGGGAACGACTTCTTCACGCAATCCTTCAGGCAGCTGAGCCCGGCGCCAGCGATTGCGCATGGCGATGGCTACGGCACGCTTGGCCTCGTTCTGACCTATGATGAAGCGATCAAGTTCGGAAACGATCTCGCGAGGTGAATAATTCGGAATATCCATCACAGCGCCTCCCCGCCAAGAAGTTCCACCCTGACGGAGTGGTTTGTATAGACGCAGATATCGCCAGCAATCTTCATGGCCTTGCGCGCCACATCCTCAGCACTCAGCCCGTCCACATCGATCAGCGCGCGCGCCGCCGACAACGCATAATTGCCGCCCGAACCAATCGCTATGATGCCGTCTTCAGGTTCGAGTACATCGCCATTGCCCGTGAGTGTGAATGAGCGATGGACGTCTGCCACAGCCATCATGGCCTCAAGGCGGCGCAGATAGCGGTCAGTACGCCAGTCTTTTGCCAGATCGACACAGGCCCGCTCCAGCTGATCCGGATAACGTTCAAGCTTCGCTTCCAGCCGCTCCAGCAGGGTGAAAGCGTCAGCCGTTGCTCCGGCAAATCCGGCCAGAATGGCACCTTTGGGTCCGATACGCCGCACCTTGCGCGCGTTACCCTTGATTACCGTCTGGCCCAGCGTCACCTGACCGTCGCCTGCCATGGCCACCTGGCCATTTCGGCGAACACAGAGAATAGTGGTACCATGCCAGCCCACGGGATCATGGGGGGAAGAAGGAGAGTTCTGCATGCCTCAAGACATAGGCCGTATGCGTCATCAGACAAGCCTGAAACCATCTCCGTGCAGCCTTATGATGCAGCCTCTCCTGCGAAAAAGATGTCGAACCGCAGCGTTTCAGGAGCTCTTTCGCATCGTGGCACTGATCGCGTCGCGCAGTTCCTGGGGTGTAAAGGGCTTGCCCAGAACGAAAGCCTGGGCGGGCAGATTTTGCGGATCGGCATAACCACTGACATAGAGTACAGGCAGCCCGGGATAACGCTGCTCCAGAATCTGTCCACATTCACGCCCTCCCATCCCGGGCATAAGCAGATCAAGCACGACCAGATCGAAGCATTCCCCCTTGTCCAGAACAGCGATCACATCCGCGCCATCTGGCACACTCACGACCTTGTGCCCATCCTGGGCCAGAAACTGTTCGGTAACGAGTCTCACACCGGCTTCATCATCAGCCAGCAGAATACGCTGCTTGTTCAGAGGTACGTCCGATGCGCCTGCCTCTATGGACTGGTTTTCCGGTGCGGGGGTACAGACGGGTAACGTCACAATCATGCTGGTGCCTTCATCGGGAACGCTTTCAACCCGGATATCGCCACCGCTACGCTGCAGAAAACCATAGATGGTCGACAGACCCAGACCTGTACCACTTCCAAGCCCCTTGGTCGTAAAGAAAGGCTCAAATATACGGCGTACAACATCAGGGGACATCCCGCATCCCTGATCCTCGACCTTCAATATCACACAGGGTTCTCCAGCCCCGCTCGTATCATCTGCAAGATAGATCGTGATGATCCCCCCCTGGGGCATGGCATCACGCGCATTGATACACAGGTTGAGAAGTGCCATTTCGAGCTGCCCCGGATCACTCAATACCGAAGCAACCCTGAGATCACGTGGCACGTGCTCCAGATTGAGAGCGCACCGACCGGTCTCACCACGAAGATCACTCGCGCGACTCAGACTTTGCACGATGAGATCGTGCATGTTCCAGATCAGTTCGACCAGATTGACGGGCCGCAACGCAATCGGCTTTGGTCGTCCGAATTCAAGCAGACGTCGCGTCAGTACGGTTCCACGACGCGCTGAGTCGAGCGCATTGTCAAAAAGCTTTGTCACCATGGGATCACTGGCAGGCGTCATGTCCTGCAGCAATTCGAGCGACCCGAGCATGGCTGTCAGCAGATTATTGAAATCATGAGCAATACCACCCGCCAATGTGCCGAGCGCATGCATCTTGTCATCCTGACGCAGGCGTTCCTCCATTGCGAGACGCTCTGTCACATCACGACCAAGACTGAGCTGCCATCTCTGTTCAACGGGAAAAGGCACACCTGACGCATTACGTGGCCATGGCAGGGTCTGACGGGTGATTTCATGCCAGCGCACTTCCCCCTGGGTCATTTCCGCGACGAGGCGCGTGGCTTCGCCACGTTCCCTTGCCTCGACACGCATTGCCTCTATTTCAGGACGGAGCGCTTCGCTGAAAAGCATGTCTTCAGCAATATTTCCCCTGGAATTGATAGGGGCATCGACCGCTACATTATGACGCAGTACTGTGCCATCCGACTCCGAAAAGACGACATTCATCGGCACGGATTCAAGGGCGCCATGAAGGAGTACACGCTCAGTCATCAGCGCACGTTCAAGCCGGTGATGGGCAGCCACCTCACGCACCATGGCGCGCAGAGAGTCCGACTCCCAGGGCTTGTGAGCGTAGAACTGGATGCGTCCCTGATTGAGGGCAGCGACCACTGCTGCCAGATCTGCATAACCGGTCAGGAGGATGCCACGCGCATCGGAAAACTCGCGGGCCTTGCTGAGCAGTACATCTCCCGTCATGTTTGGCATACGCTGATCCGAGACGATCACTGCAATATCGGAAGATTTCTTCAGGAACCCTAAGGCTTCCAGAGGATCGGTGCTCGAGAGGATATCGAATTCATCCTCAAGAAGATCGGTCAGCGCCACAAGGATTTCAGCCTCGTCGTCCACAATCAGAATACGGCTCCGCCCGTGGGGAACAGACATCTCGGTTCGTTTCATGCGCTGCGTCCTATTGTAACCGGGCCTGTCGGGGTCAGTCGGACCGGAACGGTCAGGGTAAAACACGCGCCTACTCCCTTGCCACCGCTGAGATTTGCATCCTCGATATCAATCGAGCCTCCATGAGCCTCGATGACGCCATAGGCAATTGCAAGTCCGAGGCCTGTTCCCATACCTACAGGTTTAGTGGTGAAAAAAGGCTCAAAGACCCTGGCACGCAGATCAGGCGGCACGCCAGGACCATCATCTGCCACGCGGATCACGTAATTTGCAGCATGCTCATTCTGCTGAAGAAACGTCTCGATCACGATTTTCCCACTTGGCGCTTCAGATCCTGTCCCTTCTGTTCCGGCGCGCAGCCGGATGGCATCAGCGGCATTACTGACAATGTTCATGACCACCTGGTGAAGAAGAGCTGGCTGGCAGACCAGCATGCGTGGTGCACCCAGATGCCGTTCCACTGTGATTTCGCGACCGAATTTATGAGTGAGAAGCGCGAGTGCCGTATCGATCGCTTCGACAACATCGGTGTCCTGGAACGCACTTTCATCAAGACGAGAGAAACGGCGCAAACTTAGAACGAGATTCTGGATACGCTGTAACCCCAGACGCATCGCGCTTATGCGACTTGAGCATTTCTCGAGCAAACCAAGTTGTTCAGGTTGAAGAGGTCCCTGTGTCTCGATCAGTTTACGCAGGGCACGGGCGATCGTTTCTTCATGCGCCAGGGTGAAAGCCAGAGGGTTGTTGATTTCATGAGCAATACCCGCCACCAGCTCGCCAAGCGATGCCATTTTGGCCGTCTGAACAAGCTTGGCCTGTGTTTCGATCAGGCGGGCATTCGCATCGGCAAGCTCGGCGTTGGCGTGAGCGAGTGCCTCGGCCATGGCAGCTTTTGCCGCAATGGCGCGTGCCTCACTCTGGGCCGTCTGTAACGCGACCTCACGCACCTGACGCTTGATTTCCTGCTGCCTGATTTCATCCTGTGCCAGCTTGCGACGCACCAGCACCCTGATACGCAGAGCCAGCACATCGGGCGCGATGTCACTCGGCACAAGATCATCCAGCCCCGCATCGAACAGATCGGCAGCCGAATGACGCCTGAACCGGTCCGCATCGACGATACCCAGAATGCGGAAAGACGTCCCTCCTGCTTCAAGCACATCCTGCCTTCTCGCATCGAGACGACGACAGAAATTGACTCCATCCAGCAGACGTGAGGTGAGATCGAGCACAAGACAGTCAGGCCCCTCCTCTCCTCCCAGCCAAGCACCATTGATCAGCTCGCTGGAGGCCGTGACGGTAGTTACCGTATGCCCATCACGCCAGAGCAGTTCACCAAGCGAAGCTCCGGCAGCATCACGCGCCCAGTTGGCAATATCGGCTGTCTCATCCTCGCCATCCTCATCGCGCGGACTTGTAACAATGACGATACGCGCGCGTCTGAATCTTCCGGCTTCCTCAGCCTGCAGAAAATCCGACCCTTCCCGAAGCAGGGCCCTGATACGCAGCACAAGCAGATCGGGGTGAGCTGATTTGGAGATGTAGGCATCTGCACCGCTCTCCAGTCCTTCACGCTCCAGATCTGGAGCCACATCTTCGGTCAGCATCAGGATCGGGATGGAGCGTGTCTGTGCATTCATGCGGAACTGACGTGCCATCTGGCCGCCATTCATGCCCGGCAGATGATAATCAGATACGACCAGATCAGGCAGACACTCATCCAGGCAGGAAAGCGCCTCTTCACCACTGGCAACACGACGTACCGCGAAACCGGCATTATCAAGCAGAGAGATCAGAGCCTGAGCCTGGCTGTCCGATTCCTCTACGATCAGAATGAGGGGAAGCTGCGTGTCAGAGGTGGTCATACGGTATTATGGTCCATCATATCGTGTGCGCCTCAGGAAACAATCCGGATCAATTCAGGGAAGAGAATATGTGATCATCGAGGTCGGATCTTGTCGATCATTGCATTTCGTCGCGCCCGCAGCTACCTCAACGACAGACATTGTGGCCAGCCTCGACTGGACGCTCTTTCGATACTGATGATCACGCCCAGCTGAAAGCGCCCCATGGAAGTTCCGCCTCGCCCTTCCCTGTCACGTCTGGCTCAGGCAAGCGAAGACCGCGAAACCCGGCAGCACAGTTCCGGCTTCGGTGTCATCCGGACGACGTTCTGGGCCATTTGCTATTTCGCCTTCTATTTTGCGCAGCAAGTCGCCGAAGTCCTGGCTCCCCTTTGTCTGGTGATCGGCATTGGCTGGATGGCCCTGCCTCATGCACTTTCAGCCATCACCACTGGCGGTGTGGCCAGTGATCCCCAAGCGCAGGACGTGATGAATCATGTTGTGGGTAGTATTCCGTCCCATCTTGCGATTGGCAGCCACGTCATGACGGCTGGCGGATTGATTTTCGACGGCTTCCTGCTCATGGCAATCGCAGCATTCGGCGCGACAATTTCCGCCGTTGCTGCCCGCAATATGTAACTCCTCGGCCAGGACATCCATGATCCGGTTTCGAAATGTCAGCTATCGACATGGCAGGGGCCGCAGGGCTGAAGGACACCTCGTCCTGCAGGGGATCTCTCTCGATATACCCCGTGGCGGATTCTACTGGCTGACAGGCCCTTCCGGCGCAGGGAAATCGAGTCTTCTGCGCCTGATGCATATGGAATCCCTACCCGATACAGGGCAGATCGATATTCTCGGCATCAATATCGCGACGGCAAAGCGCCGACAACGCGCCCAGCTCCGTCAGAAGATCGGCTTCATTCCGCAAGATCTGCGCCTGCTTTCAGAACTTGACGTCTTCGACAATATCGCCCTGCCGCTTCGCCTCTCGGACACCCCACGTGAGACAATCAGCGCAGAAATCCCTTCGATCCTCGATTGGCTGGGTCTGAGCAGTAAGAAAAACAGTCTGCCAGAACAGCTCTCAGGAGGAGAGCGTCAGAGGGTTGCCATTGCACGTGCTCTTGTCACGCGCCTGCATTGCTTCTGGCCGATGAACCTACCAATGCCCTAGCTGAAAGCCAGAGCTGGCAACTGATCGAGGCTCTTCAGGCACTAAGCCGCCAGGGGACGACTGTTATTGTCGCTACCCATAACGAAGCCCTTTTGCGTGCCATCGACTATCCCAGCATTATCCTGAAAAACGGTCGCCTCGCGAGCACTGTCCCCACAGGGACATCCATGGATTCCACATCGGACGACATCGCGGCAGGGATCAGACATCCATGAGCCGGGCCTTGCCTGATGGGCTGCATCTGGGTCGACGCGATCATGGACTCATTCCGGTCATCGCGGCAGTTGCTGCTATCGCAGCCCTGGCTCTGGGCGGCTGGACAGCAGCGCGCAGTCTCTCACGTGAATGGGAAGATGGTGCTGCTCAGCAAGTCACGATCGAGATACCGGATTTTACGGGCGAAGCAAAAGCGACGGCTGACAAGCTCATTGCGGTTCTGAGCAGCGATCCTGGCATCGCTGCTGTCGAAATGCTACCTGAAGTCCGCATACGTGACAGTCTGCGTCCCTTTCTTGGCTCCATGCAGGGGGGACTTTCCGATCTACCCGTCATCCTGGCAATCACGCGCAAAAACGGTGTAAAAGCGACTGATCTGTCCTCATTCTCGATACAGTCGCTCCATCCGCCATTCTGGAAGAAAATGCCCAGTGGGGTGAAAGGCTGGCTCTGCTGGGCAGAAGCCTGCAAGCCTGCGCCTGGCTTGCAGTACTGCTTGCTGGCTTTGCCACGGCAGGAGTGACCACCTTATCGGTACGCATGACCCTGACTGCCAGGCGACGCACAATCGAGATCCTGCATGGTTTCGGGGCCCGCGACAGCCTGATTGCACGACGCATCGCCTGGCGAAGTGCGGCACTGGGCCTGGCTGGTGGTATTCTCGGCACAGTTCTTGGCGGCGCAACACTAGCCGTATTGCACCGCCTGATCCTGCCCTTCCTGGATCATCAGAGTGCAGGACTCTCGCTTTGGCCCCGGAGTCTTGTCGAGTGGCTTGCCATATGGACAGAGCTGCCACAGGGACTGTTTCAGTCCCTGGCCTGTGTACCGGTTCTGGTTTCTGTCCTGAGTTTTACCGTGGCGCAGGCGACAGTACGCCTCTGGCTACAGAGACTACCATGAAAGCCTGGCTCGCCCTGCCACTTGTTCTTGTGCTCCTCATCCTGAGCTGGTGTGCCGGTTTTGCGTGGTTCTGCGTCGATGCCCTGCATCCGGTCCCTGATCCTGTCCCCTGCGACGGTATCGTGGCTCTGACAGGCGGCAGAGACCGTATCGAGGCCTCTCTCCTTCTGCTGGACAAGGGAATAGGCCAAAAACTCCTGATTTCCGGCGTGGGGCCTCATGCAACACTGAACCAGCTTACAGAACATTCTCCCATAACGCTCAGTCCGGAACTGATCAGACGCATCACCCTTGGCCGCCGAGCCATTTCAACCATAGGTAACGGCTCGGAAACAGCAGAATGGTCTGAAAAAAACCATATCCGTTCCCTGCTCGTCGTTACGGCGGGTTACCATATCAGACGGGCCATGGTCGAATTGCATCGTGCCGCTCCTACCTTGTCATTACATCCTTATCCCGTACGATCTCCTGCTTTGAGACGCAGCCCGGATCGCGCAACCATCAGGCTTTTGCTGCACGAATACATAAAGTGGATCGGCTCTCACCTTGGCCTGTCACGCGGAACCAATCTCGCACCCCGAAACTGATCTGTGTCACGTGTCAACCGGCGAGGCGACCTGCCATCCCAGCTGGTCTCGAGCGACATCGATTCCTCCCCCCCGGAATTCCATCACGACGCATGTTGCTCTAGAGCTTCCTCCACTCAGGTCGAATCGTCTGATCGGAAGAAGCACGCGGCAAAGGCGAGCCCATTCCCGATCTGCAACCCTGCGTGGAAACAGGCTCTGATAACATCAGTTACCGAGCCGGAAATGGGGGAGTTCATGAACCGGATACGCGCCGTTTGCTTCATTGTCTATTTTGTCATCCTGACCCTGATCATGGGGCTGGGTGCAATGCCCATACGTGTTTTCAAGCGTCACGAAGCTGCCCTGCGCTATGCAAAACTCTGGTCATCTCTCACTCTTCTGGGTCTGAAAACATTTTGCCGGATCCGGGTGCGCGTGATCGGCGCCGAAACCTGCCTGATACTGCCTGCCTTATCGCCTCCCAGCATCAGGCCTATTTCGACGGGTTCATATGGATGACTCTGGTCAAGCGTCCTGCTTACGTGATCAAGCAGGAGCTTACACGTATTCCGTTCATCGGCCCGATGCTCCTGCTCTCGGGTATGGTCCCGGTTGAAAGGGCTGCCGGAGCCAAGGCTCTGCGTTCCCTTATGAAAGCAACCCAGGACCATTTCGATGAAGGCAGACAGATCATCATCTTTCCCGAAGGCACACGCACAACACCTGGCGAGCGAGCGCCTCTGCAGCCAGGTATTGTGGCTCTGGCGAAACAGGCCGCTGCCCCCGTCATCCCGGTAGCCACCAATTCAGGGAAGCACTGGCCTCGTCGAGGCTGGATAATGACACCGGGTGAGATCGTTATTGCCATTGGCGCTCCCTTACCCGCCAATGCCGGACGCCTCTCACTGATCGAGTCGATCTATAATTCCTGGGATACACTCTGCGAGAAAAACGGATTGCCCCGACCTGTGGATAACTCTGTGGACCCGGTGCGGTGATCAGGAAAGATACTGTGTAAAAGCAGTGCGTCTTCTGGGGATAGAGCTGACCGGTCGCACTCTGTCGCGAGAAAACCTGCCCGGGAGGTGAGTCAAGAGACAATCGCCAGAAAATCTAGGTTTTAGCCGGATATCATGCCGGTAAACCATGGAGGCCGGGGCATCTAACACAGGCATTTGCGCTTTCATAGCCCTGTATCGCAGAGTCTTTTCTTTTCCGTGAACACCATTGTGCAACCTCTGGGGATAATTTGTGCTGTTTCTCATCAGACATGTGAAATCGACCAGTGGAGATGCATTTCTCTGCAATAATCAGGGATGTTTTCCCTGATGCGAAAGCGCCTCTTCTTTGCTCTTGTTTTTGTTGCAGCCCTGTCTTTGCTGTCTATGGGTATTGAGGCATGGCAGCTAACCCGCCTTGGGTATGAAATAGACCACCTCCCTGCCCGCCTCGATCCGCAAGGCTGGCATATCGCCTGGCAGGGAAGAGAGACGATATGGCGCCCGTGGGGTTCGCGGATCGTGGTGGTTCGCCCCCTTCTGACCGGCCCGAATGACCGGTTCTGGGCGGGAAGCCAGATCACGCTTGGTACAGATCTGCTCCATCCTTTCTCCCTGTCGCTCTCAGCCAGAGGCACACAGATCATACACTGGGGGCCTCGTTTCACCCTGGGCACCGGTACCCTGAACGGACGTCTCGTACCGAAATCTGGTCAGATAACGCTCAGGACAGACACTTTGACGGTTGCGGGCGCGCCGCTGCCAGGCGTGGAGATGATCAGTTTCCAGAACGTCACGGCACATATCCTGATGCCTTTATCCGAAGACAGACAAGCCACTGCTCTGGGCGTCGATCTACGTGCCGAGACAGCCATGCCTCAGTTCACCATCGACAAAACACCAGCCAACCGATTGAGAACCCTGCTCTCCCTCCTACCCCCTCCCCGCAACCTGCGTCTGATCGTGGCGGTACCAGGGATCCAGCCATTGATGGCGGAGTCCTCCTCTTTTTCCGGCCTTACGGGAAATGGACGCTATTTAATTCAGGAGGCTTCTTTTCTGCTTGGCCCCCTGTCCTGTGTGGCCCGCGGCACACTTGACCATGAAGGAACGGGCACACTCTGCTCATATAACCGGCATGAGAGAGTTTGCCCGCTTCGGCGTTGATCATGCTCCCGTCTGGCTTCGCGCCAATCCCGATTATGCACCTCTTTTCAGGACTCTGGATGAACAAACAGTAAGGATACCGGACCGGATAGATCTGCCTTTGCAGGTGGGTAGCAATGACAATTTATTGCAAAATCACATTCTCGCGATAATAACAGGGCATTCTCGATGAACCGGAGGGGAAGCTGACGCCTTATGGCGGAAGCTGTTTCCAGTTCCCCTTCACGACTGGCCTTGATGGCCGCGGATCACTGCAATGCCCGATTTGAGTGCCCTTTTCCTCGCACGATTGCAATTCGCGTTTACCGTCGGATTTCATATCGTCTTTCCAGCTTTCTCCATCGGCCTGGCCGCCTTTCTGGCCGTGCTCGAAGGCCTCTGGCTCAAGACGGACAAGCCCGTCTATCTCGATCTGTTCAAATACTGGCTGCGCGTCTTTTCGGTCGTCTTCGCCATGGGTGTCGTCTCGGGACTGGTCATGTCCTACGAGTTCGGCACCAACTGGTCGCAATTCTCGCAAAAAGCAGGGCCGATCCTTGGTCCGATGCTCGCTTACGAAGTGATGACCGCCTTCTTCCTTGAAGCCGGTTTCCTCGGCGTCATGATGTTCGGTCTCAACCGCGTAGGCAAGCATCTGCATTTTGCTGCCACCTGCATGGTGTCGATCGGCACACTGATCTCGATGAGCTGGATCCTCGCATCCAACTCCTGGATGCAGACCCCGCAAGGGTACAAGATCGATGCCGCCACAGGCCGCTTCCTGCCGGCAGACTGGTTTGCGATCGTCTTCAACCCGTCCTTCCCGTTCCGTCTGGTGCACATGGCACTGGCCGCATTCCTGTGTGTAGCCTTCATCGTTGGGGGCGTAGGCGCATGGCATCTGCTCAAGGCCAAGCGCCAGAACCGTGCGCCGACCGATGCGGTCAAGGTCATGTTCTCGATGGCCATGTGGATGGCCGCCATCGTGGCTCCGCTCCAGATTCTGGCCGGTGATGCCCATGGCCTGAACACGCTGAAATACCAGCCCGCCAAGATCGCGGCGATGGAAGGTGACTGGGAGTCGGAAAGCCGTGCACCCGAGCTGCTGTTCGGCGTGCCGGACATGGAACATGAAGTGACACGCTACAAGGTCGGTATTCCGCTCGTCGGCTCACTGATCCTGACACATAGCCTCGACGGCAAGGTGCCCGGTCTGAAAGACTTCCCCAAAGACCAGCGCGCACCGATGTATGTCGTATTCTATACCTTCCGCGTGATGGTCGCCCTTGGCAGCCTGATGGCGCTGCTTGGCTTCTTCTCGCTGTTCCTGCGCTGGAAGGGCGGATTCTACACCAATCCGATCCTGCTGCGCGGGGCACTGCTCATGACGCCAGCCGGGTTCATCGCGCTGCTCTGCGGCTGGGTAACCACAGAAGTCGGCCGCCAGCCCTTCACGATCTATGGCCTGCTGCGTACCGTCGATAGCGTGTCACCCGTGACACTGCCGAACATGGAAATCTCCATGGTGGCATTTGTTATCGTCTATTTCATCGTCTTCACGGCCGGTATCGGCATTCTGTTACGCGATTTCGCCAAGGAGCCCAGCACGGACGAACACGAACCCCCGCGTGATCAGCGCATCGTGCTGCTGGCATCACACAAATTTCTCATCACCCGGCGGAGTAAGCGTCTCGATGAACACCCTCGCCTATTGGTTGCCCATTGTCTGGGCGACCCTCGCCGCCTTCGCCATTTTTGTCTATGTCTGCCTCGACGGGTTCGATCTGGGCATCGGCATTCTGTTTCTCGGTGAACATCGCAAGGATCACCGAGATGTCATGGTCAACACCATCGCTCCTGTCTGGGATGGTAACGAGACCTGGATGATCTTTGGCGGTGCCACGCTCTATGGTGTGTTTCCGGTAGCCTACGGCACCATCCTGCCTGCGCTCTATTTGCCGATCCTTTTCATGCTGCTCGCACTTATCCTGCGTGGCGTGGCCTTTGAGTTTCGCGTCAAGGCAAGCGGCGTTTTTGGCACGACCTTCTGGGATCGTTCCTTCTGCCTGGGCTCGCTGGTGGCCTCCATCATGCAGGGCGTCATTCTTGGTGAACTGATCATGGGCATCAAGGTCGAAAACAATGTTTTCGTCGGCAGTGCCTGGGACTGGCTGGCCCCTTTCCCGCTCTTCTGTGGCTTTGCCGTTGCCGTAGGCTACACACTTCTCGGAGCTACCTGGCTCGTCTGGCGTACAGAGACCGATCTGAAAGCTGTCATGCAGCGGCTTTCGGCTCCGCTCGGTCTGGCCATGCTGGTGCTGATCGCCATCGTTTCCGTCTGGACACCATATCTGCATGCGACCTACATGCACCGCTGGACCGATTTTCCGGAAATCATCTGGGTAGCGCCAGTGCCTGTTGCCGTGATCGTTCTGGCGGCGCTGTTCTTCCTGTCGCTGCGCAAGGCAACCACGCGTCTGACGCCGTTTCTCTGCGCGCTAGGCTGGTTCTTCCTGTGCTTCTCGGGGCTTGGAATCAATGTCTGGCCCTATATCGTGCCGCCGACGGTCACCATATGGTCGGCCTCATCTCCGCCGGAGAGCCAGCTTTTTCTGCTGGCCGGAGCGTCGATCCTGTTGCCAATCATTACGGCTTACACGATCTATTCCTACTGGGTCTTCCGCGGCACAGTAACTGCCGATCATCACTATCACTGAGGAAGTCTGACCATGCCTGCCACAACAGCACCTTCTTCCTTCCTGGCCCGTCTCGGTTGGTTCGTCGGGCTTTGGGCAGGTGGGGTCGCGACCCTTGCCTTGGTCGCGACTGCAATCAAGATCGTTATTTTCCACCAGTGGTGAAAGGACGGACGTCTACGGCGTTCATCCCGGCGGCGCGAGCCGCCTCGAGCCCCTCATCGGTATCCTCAAAAACAAGGCAGCGATGCGGGGGAATCCCGAGCTTCTCAGCGGCGAGCAGATAAAGATCAGGTGCAGGCTTGGGATGTTGGACATCCTCGACCGTCACAACATGCTCGAACAGTTCGAACAGATCGAGTGTCTTGAGCGTAGCCTTTACAACATCTTTCTGTCCGGCTGAGGCCACTGCCATCGGTACGTGTCCGAACTGGCTTCTCGCAATATCTGCCGTAAAACCATGCTCACGCAACGTATCCAGATGGTTTTCATACAGAACACTGCTGCGCTTGAGCAGAGCATCCCCGTCCAGCGTCACACCATGTGCCTGCTCGTACGCAACAAACAGCTTTCCACCTGAGAGGCCGGTTCGGGCGTGGTACCAGTCTTCCTCGAGTGTGTGACCAAGTTCGCCTAGCGCCTCTTTGAAAGTGAGATAATGCACAGGCAGGGTATCGGCGATGGTGCCATCGCAATCAAAAATGATTGCATCAAAATCATGATCAGACAGCGTAAACTGAGCCATGGTGGTCGCTCCTATTTTCAGAAAATATCCTTAGCCTGACGCAAAGCTGCGAAGGTCTCGATATCAGGTGCCATGAGAAACGGGTTTGTCTGGCGCTCCACGCCCAGAGTAACCGGCAGAGTAGGCTGACCCTGCGTACGCAACGCCCGGACTTCCTCGGCCCGCTTTTGCAGGGCTGCGTTATCGGACATATGTGACAGGGCAAACGTGGCATTGGCTGCGGTGTATTCGTGGCCGCAACAGACCAGTGTCTCATCAGGCAGCCCAGCGAAACGTCGCAGGCTCGCAAACATTTCCTCGGCGCTCCCTTCGAGCAGCCGTCCGCAGCCAAGGCTGAACAGCGTGTCCCCACAAAACAGAGCCGGGACAGAACGGAAGCAGAAAGCGATATGGCCACGTGTATGACCGGGTGTGGCGATCACCTCACCAAGCTCATGGCCGACCGCAATACGATCCTCATCATGCAAAAGCAGATCGAGCGGCGGCAGTCGGGCTGCATCGGCTTCAGCGCCAGCCATACGCGCACCATATTGCTGACGCAGGGTTTCGGCACCGCCAATATGATCGGCATGATGATGTGTGAGGAGGATCAGATCCAGCCGACCCTCACCAATCACAGCGCTGATGGGGGGGGCCTCACCCGGATCCACAATGGCGACAACGCCTGTCTGCGTGTCGGTCAGGAGCCATGCGTAATTATCCCGCGCATAGGGAATAGCCCGGATTGCAAGAGTCATCGCAACTGGATCCTCATATCGTAACATCATTATCGATAGCGTTAACGCAGGGCAGGTTACTCCTGTTCACCCTCGAGCGCACGGGGGGATGGTGCATACAGGCGATCACTCTTGCTCTTGCTCCTGACGATGACGGATGGGTCTGGCCCCTGCCTGTGGTTCGGGCTAACCTGGCCCCCATGCAGAAACGTCCCAACCAGCCCGTGCCGACCGATGCCGCCGGGTTTTATGCCAGCCGACGTGGAGAGCAGGTGACATCGCTCCTGATGTCGAGACTGGCCCCGATTCTGCCGGAGCCAAAAGGACTACGCGTTCTGGGGCTGGGCTATGCCCAGCCTGTCCTTGCCCAATGGGATGCCCTTGCCATGGCGCATTGGGTCGCCTCGGCCCAGCTTGATACCCCGCTCACAAGAAGACGAAACGACGAGTCCCCGCAAACCGGTCTCTGGCCTGCCTGCCTGGTCGCGCCGGATTGTCTGCCATTCGACGATCTCAGCATCGATCTGGTCGTACTGGTTCATGGTCTCGAACTGGTCGATCCGCATCCGCTCCTGCGTATGATCTGGAAGGTACTGGCTGACCACGGACGACTGGTGCTGATTGTTCCCAACCGAACCGGCCTGGCCGCCAAGGACGACACCCTGCCTTTTGGCCACGGTACCCCCTTTTCCTCAGGTCAGCTCGACAGGGTGCTGCAACGAGCCCTGTTCCGCATCGAGCATTGTTCAACCGGGCTCAGTGGGCCACTGCGTCTGCTCTCTCTTGGCGAGCGGGCGGGGCTTGCAGGAGATCGCATCTTCAGTCTGCTCGGGCGTCGTCTTGGCGGGGTGCATCTCATAACCGCCTGCAAGGATCTCTATTCGGGCATGCCGGTTGAAGCCGAGCGCGCCGCGCTGAATTTCACCCGACGCGTCACAACGCTTGCAGGCTCCGCAAGCGGCTACTCGGATCTTTCCAGAGGGCCGTTATCCGGGTCCGGAAACGCAAAAGCTTGACCCGGAACCATGGTGTCGTAAGACTGCACTCATGTCCCTGATTCAATCGATCAAATCCGTTCTGGCGCCGCCTCACCGCGCCGCTGTCCCGTTTCTCGCGCTGACGGGCGGTCTGACCGTTCTTGGCCGGGCAACGCCTTGGCGTGCGACACGCCTGATCGGCAATCTGGCACTGGGCGGGTTCGCCTTCTGCCTGTATTTCTTCCGTGATCCGAAGCGTTTTCCGCCGGCACGTACCGACCTTGCCCTTGCTCCCGCCGATGGCCGTGTAGTGTCGGTTGAACTTGCAACACCGCCCGCAGCGCTTGGTATGGGGAGCGAGCCGGTCTGGCGTGTAGCCACGTTCCTCTCGGTGCTGAATGTGCACATCAACCGCATGCCTGCTTCCGGAACAGTGACCAAGATCGCCTACCATGCCGGGCAGTTCCTCAACGCCAGTCTGGACAAGGCCTCGGACCTGAACGAGCGCAATGAAGTGCGTCTGACGCTTGAAGACGGACGTCACATGGCTATCGTTCAGATTGCTGGCCTCATTGCCCGCCGTATTGTCTGCTATGTGGAAGAAGGCAGCACAGTAGAACCCGGCGATCGCTTCGGACTGATCCGCTTTGGCTCACGCACCGACCTCTATCTGCCTCAGGGTGTAACGCCCCTGGTCAGCACCGGCCAGATCATGGTTGGCGGCGAAACCGTTATTGCTCATCTCTGATCCATCGAAGCCCGTGTCGGACCCCAGCCCCATTCCTGCACCGGATAGTCCGATGCCCCGACCAGATCTGCTGGAGAGCCCCCCTCCCGTCCGGGGCGCAAACGTCGCCGCCTGAGGCGAATCCGTCCGCGACGCGTCCGTGTCCGCGGACCTTCCTTTAACCGGCTCATTCCCAACCTGCTTACCATGCTGGGACTGTGTGCCGGGCTGAGCAGCCTTCGTTACGGGTTGGAGCAGCAATTCTCCTATGCAGCCGTCGCGCTGGTCATCGCCGCCTGTATCGACGGGCTGGACGGCCGCATTGCGCGTCTCTTGCACGGTACATCGCGCTTTGGTGCAGAGTTCGATTCCCTGTCGGATTTTGTATGCTTCGGGGTCGCTCCGTCCTTTCTGCTCTATCTCTGGACATTGCATGGTACAGGCGGGCGTTATGGCTATGTGCCATGCATTCTGTTTACCGTCTGCATGGCCCTGCGTCTGGCGCGCTTCAATGCAAGCCTGGATGATGAGGAAAAACCGGAATACTCCTATAATTTCTTTACAGGGGTCCCTGCGCCAGCTGGTGCAGGTGTCGTGCTGTTTCCGATCTTTCTTGGTCTTGAAGCCGAAAAAATGCACTGGCCTTTTCTCGATTCACTGGCACGCTCGCCTATCCTCGCAGCTGGCACTCTCCTGCTGACCGCGGCATTACTGGTCTCGACCCTGCCTGTCTGGTCATTCAAGAACTTCAAGGTTGCTGCGCGCTACGTGCTGCCGCTCATGCTCGGCACATTGCTCTATGCTGCCATTCTTGTCGCCGATCCCTGGCTGGCTCTGGCCGCTGCCGGACTTATCTATCTGCTCATGCTCCCCTTCAGCAGACGCAGTTTTCATCGACTGAAAGCCCAGGCGGAAGCGCTGTCAGAAGACGTCCCGGAAGCCTGATCTTCATTACAGATATGGGCTCAGGGATCTCTCCCTGCGCCCACATCGCGGCACTCCTGCCAGCTCCAGCCAGCCTGTAATCAGAATGCCAGTTCGATCTGGCCGCCGAATTGTCGGGGTTCGTTGAAATAGCTCTGCAATCCCGTCGTCACGCCCAGCGTCTTGAAATAAGCATGCTGCTCCGCGAAGAGATTACGCGACCAGAGCGAAAAAGTCGCTTTTGTGCCGGTATTGCCAAGCTGAACATTCGAAATGGCAATACGTCCATTGACGATCAGTCCACTCTCACCCTTGGGCTGATAGACATTCCGGGCATTACCGATCCCCAGATAAACCGGATCAGTCGTACTGGCATAATAGCCGCTATCAATATTGCCATCGAGATGCGCCAGAAGCGTAAAACCATGGAAAGGCCGTCTATAGTCAATCTGGAAACTGCCCGAGTTTGCCGGGGTATAGTTCTGATAGATCGGTACCAGCATGGTGCTGATCACGCCAAGCGAGTTCTGATAGGGGTTCGCTGTGGGCGGTATATGCACGTAATTATAAGCGTACGAAAAGCCCACGGTCAGATAGCGCATCGGTGAAACATTCAGCTCAGCCTCGACACCACTCAGATCACCATGGCCCGGTGCATTGATGGTTGACGTTGTTGTACGGGTCGTAAGCTGATTGCCGATCTGATAGGGTTTGCTGAAATCAACCTGGATATCTTTATAATCACCCCAGTACCCGGCGACGTTGAACCGCACTCTCTGATCGAGAAACTCGGTTTTTGACCCGAATTCGAACATAGAGACCGATTCCGGACCAAAAGCCTCATAGTCCTGCGCGCGTGAATTGGCGCCACCGGGTTTGTAGCCTGTGCTCCATTTTCCATAGAGCAGCACGTGCCTGGTCAGATCACTACTGACCTCAAGCAGAGGATCGACACGTGACCATCCAGCATTGAAGTCAATTGGACCGGAAACGCCAGCCGTATTGACCGGAAGCTGGTTATTGACCGTCGTCAGTGTGCCGTGCTTGCCGTCATGTGACCAGCGCAGCCCCGCTGTCAGATGCAACTTGTCCCAGAGAATGCGCGGTGTGTAGACCGCGTTGCCATAGACACCCCAGCTCTTGGAAGTTACCCGGCTGGCACGATCAATAGGTTGCAGGCTCCAGTCCTCATAGGCGGGACCGCTGAGAAGTTTGTAGTCACTGCCAGCTATGTTGGTGGACTGATTGGTATAGAAAGCCTGTGCATTGTCAGAGGCGTGTTCGCGGAAATAGATAAAACCGGCCTGATATTTCAACCGCTTTGTATGGCCGAAGGCCTGTATTTCCTGACTGATCTGGTTTTGCCAGAAACCGGCAAGCGAGTTACGGGCGAAGTTCATACCCGTAAAATTTCCTGTCGTATTGGACAAGCTTCCTGCAGCCATGCCGTTATCAAACTGACTCTGACTCAGCTCACGATAGGCCGTGATCGAGCGGAATGAGAGATATTGCGGAATGGCCTTGTAATCGAGCGTCATGCGATGCCCGTTGGTCTTGCCAATACTGGGCTCTTCCGGCACGCCGATGAAGGCCTTTTTGGCCCGACTTGTCTGGAGCTGTGCAATCTGCGCCAGCCTGTTGGTGCCCGGTTTCAGCAGCTGCATCCACAAGGTTGTCGTACTGTCATAGGAATTGTCATAGGCATAATCGGCCGTAAAATTATCGACCGGATGATACATCGCTTCAACGTGAAAACCGTGCTTGTCGTACTGATTAAAACCGCCCGTATTGGGCATGGGATTGTCCACCAGTGGTGCACGATGGGCCGTTACCGCATCGATCTTGATCGCCAGATCATGAAAAGCCGGCAGATCAAGATGAAGTTCACCCTTGTTGCTGTTGTAGTTTCCGAACCCGCCCAGCAGGCGCATACCGAATTTACCCGTCGGTCGACGGGTAATGATATTAAGGGCACCTGCTTCGGTATTTCTCCCGAAAAGTGTACCCTGCGGGCCTTTGAGAACTTCCATGCTTTCCACGTCGAAAAGCGCCGTGCCGAGCGCCTGGGGACGGGCGATGTAAACACCATCAATATAGACACCTACCCCCTGATCACGGGCAGGCTGATTGCTGTCACCAAGTACCCCGACCCCACGAATATTGACGACGAGGGCCGAATTGCGTCCTGAAAACTGCGCGATACGCAAGGAAGGGATCGATCCATCACCGAGATCCGTAAGCGAAACCACGTGACGATTGGCAAGCTGCCTGGCTGAAAAAACAGTGACCGAAGCCGGCTCTTTCTGCACATCTCTCGTGTGCCTCTGCGCCATTACATCAATACTCTCGGGAATGTTCTTGTGCGCGGACATTTTATGGGCGACCGCAGAGCCTGCTTTACCAGAACCTGCCGCAGGAGAGGATACCGCTGAGACTTTCTTGGAATGCTTTACTGGCCTCTCCTTGCCTGCATTTCGAGCACGCATGGCCGAGACCTGCCCACCATCGCGGGGCTTTTCGCTTTTAGTCGCAGAATAGGCAGAGCCGGTGCAGCAGAGGAACGTGAACACAAGGCACAGTCTTTTACCTTTCAACACAAACATGTCTCCCGCCCGCATCCGATCGGATTTTTCCCGACCGAAACACCCGGCTTCATTCAATCCGCAAAAAAAACCGGGGCGCTGACCGCGCAGGAATTGACCCGGCGGATTTCATTTAGAGCGAATTCGGAACAGTTTTGTGTCGAAACAAGTATGGATTATTAAATATATATTGAAACGACTTTAATATTTAATATTAGTTTTTCTTTGTTTTCATATTTAATATCGAACGATAATTGTTAATAATATGTAAACGTTTAGCGTATTATGCATATAGATCGGATTGGATAAGTGCATACTATCTCACTTATCTCCTGACATCTTCCGGCTTTATCTTCTTTTCCCGGGTTTTGTATCGGCCGCACGGATAAGACACCGTCTCTGACACGGACCCGGACCAACACGAGAGATCTGAGGACGAACTGCATCCTTGGCTCGACGGTGCTGGAGCCAAGGGGATGCTTCCTTCCTTCTAGCTCAGAGCCGCTTCCTTCAGGCGCCTGATAACGCGCTCATGTCCCATCAATGGCAGAAGCGCATGCAGTTCCGGCCCGGCCTCTTCACCCGTCAAAGCCAGACGAAGAGGATGGAACAACGCTTTGCCCTTGCGTCCTGAAACCTCTTTCAAGGCACTGGTCCAGAGCTTCCAGCTGTCGGCGTTCAGGGGCTCCGGAGGCAGTGTCTGTTCGGCCTGCTCCAGAAAACCTGCTTCATCGCGCAAAGAGGGAGGTGAAATTTCTCCCCGCACCACATCCCACCAGAAAGCAATTTCACCCGTCAGGTCGACATTACCGCGGATCGCGTTCCAGAATGCCTCATCGGCGCCTTCAGGAAGACGGTCCTGCACCTGTTCAAAAGACATGCCATGCAGCAGACGACGGTTGAGGCCAAGCAGGTGCTGCATATCGAACCGTGCCGCCGATTTCGACACATGAGACAGGTCAAAACTGGCAATCGATTGTGCCAGTGTCATGGGCACCGGATCGTCCGAGCTGCCGATCTTGGACAGATAGGACACGATTGCCTGGGGTTCCATTCCGTCATGGCGCAATGCACGTAATGACAGGGAATCGAAACGTTTGGAGAGCTTTCCTCCACCTTCATCAAGCAGGAGCGGCAGATGGGCAAAGGTAAAACGATTGGGACGTCCCCCGAGTGCCTCGATGATATCGAGCTGCACACCTGTATTGGTAATATGATCCTCGCCCCGGATGATGTGGGTTACGCCCAGCTCCATATCATCTACGACCGAAGCCAGGGTGTAGAGTACGGTACCATCAGCACGCACCAGAACCGGATCGGAGATGGCCGTGAGCTTTACCGACAGATCCCCCATGACAAGATCACGCCAGCTTTTATGACCATCCGAAAGACGGAAACGCCAGTAAGGTGTCTTGCCATTGGCTTCGGCACGTTCGCGCTGTTCGGGTGTCAGACGCAGCATGGCACGATCATAGATGGGCGGCTTGCGGGCCTTGAGCCGTGCCTCACGCTTGGCAGCCAGCTCCAGTTCGCTTTCAAAACAGGGATAGAGCCGACCTGATGCCTTGAGCGCCTCGATAGCAAGAGCGTAACGATCAAGACGCTCGGACTGATGAGCGGTCTCGTCCCAGTTCAGACCGAGCCATTCAAGATCCGTCTTGATCCCTTGCTCATATTCCGGCTTGGACCGCTCGACATCCGTGTCGTCGATACGAAGCAGGAACTTGCCGCCATGGTTGCGGGCATACAAGGCATTGGCGATGGCCAGACGGGCATTGCCAACGTGGAGATAGCCGGTCGGGCTGGGAGCGAAGCGCAGTTTCATGCTGCTTCTATGCCAAGCACGCAGGCAATTTGCCAGAGCCTCCGCACACCCGACCGTTCAGAAAAGAAAGCTTTTCAGAAAATCCTTGAAAACCCGGCCCGCTGCAACTCAGCCACAGCGCCCAGAGCACTCGGTGTGACAATTGCCCGGGGATCAAGAGCATTGGTCAGTTCGGCAGCAAGCTGTTCCTGGGTCAGTCCGGCAGGTCCGGCACCAAGAGCAATCAGCCGACCGGCATGTGCCCAGACTGCATTGTGGCAGGCCAGAAATACCACACCGCGCGCCTGAAGCGCAGGAATGCTGCGCCCCGCAGCTCCGTAAACGCCCTCCTCATCCTGATGATGACGTGATGTACCTGCCGGAGTCTGATGCAAGGAAGCGGCATTCTGACCAGGCGTCACGAGACGTGCGAGATTGAAATGTGCCCAGGACGCTTCGTTATAGAGTGCAAGCTGGGCTTCACCCCACAAGCCCATGACCAGCAGGGCGTCGGGATGTACGAAAGAAAAGACTTCTGCATTGAGCAGATTCTGAGCCTCGACTGCCCATTTTCCCTCAAGGGACGTGCCCGTACCCAGCATTTTCTGAGCACCACGATAGGTCAGTAAGGCGTCAAAAGCGACATCATCCCAAAGATCGGGGTGATCAAGCAAACGCGGCAGTGTCCTGAATGCGCGCCTGCGCGGCAGGACCGCAAGCTGGCGGCTCAGGGCAGATAGTCCGCTTTGTGGCTGTGGTGAGGGTGTCAGCGTCGCAGCTGCAAAACCCTCAAGCGGCATAGCCGCACCAAGCCCGAGCGCGGTCAGAAGAATCCTGCGGCGATCAACTGTCATCAGAGCTCAACCTGTTCATCATCTTCGACGAGACGACGCGGATCGAGTGTACGCCAGTCGCGCTCCATAGGGGTCGCGGGTGTGGCCGCGAAATCTTCAAGTTCCGAGGCCGATTTCCACCCATCGTCACCGGCTTCGACCACAATCGCATCTTCTCCGAACGAGAACCAGGATTCCAGCACCTCGCGACCGACAGCGCCGCCTACCCTGCATCGCTCAACGCTGTCACGCACATAAGCGCGCGCATAGGCATTGGCGTGGGCAAGATCCTGAAAGTCCTTGACCTCTTCAACGATCCCTTCTTCCGCACCACCCGAATTATCAAGAATACGGACAAACCAGCCGCGATCGGGCTCTGCTTCAGAACTGCTCACGCTTCGCTCTCCTTCGTTTTGGCGACAACTTTCTGCAGGAGAAACTCTCGTCCGACTTTCACCCGCTTTTCGCCGTCGTAAGCAACGATATCGGCGGTTGCATAGGTTTCGTTCCATTTGACAGGAATGAAAGATCCCGTACCAACGACATCAAGAGGCGCATGCGAGTCACGCATGGTCATGCATTTCTCGAGACCGAAGCCGGACGAGACGATGATCTTTACCTCAGGGAATCCGGCTTCGTTGAGCGATTCACGCATCCACCAGATTGCCGCAGCCGAAACACCTGTTCCCACCAGATCTTTCAGCTCATGATCGGAACGATAACGCCTGATCGTACCCGGTGTATGGCGTTCCAGAACCCCGTAGGATGACTGGGGATCAAGCCCTTCAATGAAACGCCCGCCATGGGTATCCAGGCGCACGCTGATACGCCCCTGTGCTGCCAGCTCAGGAAAGCGCCGGCAGACAGCCAGGCGTCGGTAATCTCCTGCCCGAAATAATCAACCAGCACCACCAGCGGATCCTGGGGATAGACCTCATGGTACATCTCAGCCGCACGCAGGGTCGAACCCGCATAGCCGATCAGTGCATGAGGCATGGTGCCAAGACCACGTTCGCAGCCAAAGAACGGGGCGGTTATATCATTGGCAGAGCCTATGAAGCCTCTGGCCCCCTCACGCTGTGCAGCGCGCGAACCGACAGAGGCTGCATAACCCATGATTTCCTGCATTTCGAACCCGGCGCAGTGACGGGCTTCCATCGCCATGAAGGCGGCGTCAGGCAGGGCGAGAGCCATCTGATAGGCGTTATGAGCCGCTACGCAGGCAGAGCCCAGCTTCTGAAGCAGCAAGGTTTCCAGAGGGGCCATACGTGTAAAGGGGCCGGTCAGGTAAAGCAGCGGTTCGCCTGCACCAACCCAGCTGCCTTCGGGCGTGACAATATCGATCCTGACCGAAAAACCCTGTTCGCGCGCAACATTTTCAAGCCATGCGATCATCAGCCCATGGGCAGCAATAACAGGTCTGCGAATGAAGATTGCGTAAGTGACTTCACATTCGCCAAAATGCGAGACAATGGCCTGAGTGCGATTGAAATAGGCGTCGGTACGCGCCGCGATCTCGCTCTGGTTCAGAGCGAGTTTCGGGCTGAGGGCAGCGCCTATGGCGGCGCGTTCCTCATCAGCCACGCTGCGGCTCATCCCCTGAGTACTCCATGATCGCGGAAGTGACCTGTCAGTTCCTCGGCGAGAAGAAAGGCCATTTCAAGAGACTGTTCGGCATTGAGGCGCGGATCGCAGAAAGTCTCGTAACGTCCTGCCAGATCGGCCTCGGTGAGGCACTGGGCACCGCCCACACATTCGGTCACGTCTTGACCCGTCATCTCGATATGAATGCCACCAGGACGTAGCCCGGCCTGCTGGAAGACGGAAAAGAAACCCTTCACTTCATTCAGAATGGAGTCAAAAGAGCGCGTCTTGACCTTGTCTGCCGTGCTGATGGTGTTGCCATGCATCGGATCGCACAACCATGTGACGGTGCGGCCACTCGCCTGAACCTTGTCGAGCAGGGGCGGAAGGAAATCACCCACCTTGCTGGCCCCCATACGCGAGATAAGGGTGATACGTCCGGCTTCATCCCGTGGATTGAGGATATCAAGCAGCTTCTCAAGATCATCAAGCGTGGTGGTCGGGCCAACCTTGATGCCGATCGGATTGCCGACGCCACGCAGGAACTCGACATGGGCGCCATCAGGCTGGCGCGTACGATCGCCGATCCACAGGAAATGTGCAGAGCAATCGTACCAGTTCTCGCTCAGACTATCGATACGTGTAAGCGCCTGCTCATAAGGCAGGAGCAACGCTTCATGCGAGGTATAGAATTCTGTCTCGTTGATCTGGGGTGCGCTCTGATTGAAACCGCAGGCGCCCATGAAAGACAGGGTTTCATCAATACGCTGTGCCAGATCCTGATAACGCTCTGCCAGAGGCGAACGCTTGACAAAGCCCAGATTCCAGCGATGCACCTCGTGCAGGTTGGCATAACCGCCTGAGGCAAAGGCGCGCAGCAGGTTCATGACACCAGCCGACTGGAAATACCCCGTTTCCATGCGCGCCGGGTCGGGAATGCGCGCAGCTTCAGTAAATTCAGGCCCATTGATGATGTCACCACGATAGCATGGCAGCGTCACACCATCCTGCGTCTCGGTATCGGATGAGCGCGGCTTGGCATATTGCCCGGCCATACGACCAATCTTGATGACCGGCACCTTGGCACCAAAGGTCAGGACAACTGCCATCTGCAACAACACACGAAACGTGTCGCGCACGATATCGGCCGTGAACTCGTTGAAACTCTCGGCACAGGCCCCGCCCTGCAATACAAACGCCTCACCGCGAGCTGCCTTGGCAAGCTGGCTTTTCAGACGCCGCGTCTCGCCCGCAAACACCAGTGGCGGATATCGCCGCAGACGGGCTTCGACTGAGTCGAGCGCGGCTGCATCCAGATATTGAGGCGCCTGGCGAATGGGGTGCGACCGCCAGCTCGACGGCGTCCAGCCGGCGTTCAGGGCGGGTTCGCGGTTCGGGTGCATGAGTGCGTCTTCCTTCAGACAGAAAAGAGGGTGACCAGTATGAAGCGGATTAATCGTGCCGCCTAGGGCCTATCCGGGACGGTCACACGACGGAAGGTCAGATTCCAGCGATAGACACCGGTCAGAGGATGCTCATCCGCAGGAAGTGGCGCCACGCCATGATAAAAAAGACGCGACCTCCCTCCCCATACAACCACATCGCCACTGAGCAGGCGCAGCTTCCTGACGGGGGTATCGCGCTTGGCGCCACCAAACAGGAAATAGGCCCCGACACCGAGAGAAACAGAGACGATCGGATTATTCAGCGCCGTCTCATCGCGGTCCTGATGCAACCCCATCCGGGCACCAGCTGCATATCGATTGATGAGACAGGCTTGTGGGCGGAACGCTGCATAGCCTGCCCTTGCCGCCATCTCCTCCGCAAATGTGATCCATCCTCCGGGAATAGAAGGCCATAAGGCGCCCGTGACTGGATCCCGGGATTCGTAGCGATAGCCTGATGCGTCAGAGAGCCAGCCCAGATTGCCACAATTTGTCATCTCTACCGAGAACCGCCTTCCGCCCGGAGTTGAAAGACGGCGAAGCGGGGCTGAGGCAATGATCTGCCTTATCTCCACCATCATCCTTTCCTGTCGCGATATCGCAACGCCCGGCAGGAAAATGGCACCTGGCGCCAAGGTCTCCGGCCCTCTGAGCGGGCCAAGCAGGTCATCCATCATAAAACCCTCTTGCCGCCTCCAGCCTCACCGCTTACTTGACGTTCTATCAGCGCCAGAGATCGGGCTTATTTCCGAATTGGCAACCACCGTCCCTCTACGTCATTTGTAACGGGACGAAACTGCAAGGGAATGCTTCGATGGCAAAGCTCCGACGCGGCGCTTTTCTGGCCGCTACACTTCTGGTTCTGCCGGCAGGAACGGCCTGGGCCCAGTTCACGGGACAGAATGCCCCGAGCGATGCTCATGCGCCCCAGGCAAGCACCAATGATACCGGTGTGGAGTATCGTGGCAAAGGGGAACACCTGACCGCCAAGGGACGCCATTCGCTCCCACCCGGTTATCAGGAAACGCCAAGCACCGAATTCAATCACGGTCCGGATCCGGACCATGCCGACAACATTCAGCGTGATGCCGTAACCGGCGCTGATCTCAGCAAGTTCGGGACAGCGTATTCGAACAGCAGCCCGGTTCAGAGTGGCCAGCTTGGTGATGCGACCGGTAATGGCTGGGTAGCCCCACGCTAACCCTTAACTCCAGGGCACCTATAGCGCCCTGGATCAGGTGAGCAATTTACCTTCCGATTGAAGACGGTGCCTGAGTCAGAATGACAGGGTAAACTGCCCCTGAAGGGTAAGGGCGTCAGCATAAAGACGGGAGACGACAGGATGGGTCGTGTAGCTTGTCGTCCCTACAAAATAGATTCCTCGATGAAGATGAGCCGCGTAAGCGATCGAGGAGGTCGTGCTGTGATCGAATTTTCGGGGCGAGAACTGTTGCAGGTTCTGCTGCGCGGCTGAGCCGATCTTGTTATAGGTGAATCCGATCGACAGCATGTCTTTTTCATGCCCGCGAAACGGTCCAAGTGAGTAGATCGTCGCAGCATAATCATCCGTAAAGACATTGCTGGTACGATCCGCATGATCGGTCTTCAGATCAATATACCATCCCAGATAAGGAATCGCCGGATTGGTCTGGATCAGCTGCTGATCAAAAACGACATAGAATGCCGAGTTGGAATGGCCAAAAGCGCGTTTACGGTAATCATAATAGGATGAACTGTTATAAATGCCCCCGGCGCGCAGCCATGTCATGAGCTTCCCTTTGGAGGGACGCTGCCTGAAGCCGATTTCATCGACATAGATTGGCCGCGCACCATTGACGCGAAAATTCACACCAGAGGGATTTGCACGTGAGTCCGCGCCGAAACCGTCCGGACTCTGGCTACGGGCAAAGCCGAAATGGTTATAAAAGCGCCTGTCATGCGCATACATGCGGATATCAAGCCCCGGAGTCGGCATATACATCGACATACCAACCTGATTTGGAATGATACTGGTCGGGCCCAGAGCGGTCGAGGCTGTGCTTGTTCCCAGGAAAAGACCGTAAAACTGCCCCAGAAGACCATAATACCCGTATTGTGCAGTGATACGACCGTTGAAGAACGTCTGGAAAATCGTTGCCTGACTGAGAGCCGTCCCCCGTATCCCTGCACCGGGATAGGCGGTCTGCCAGTTATTCATCGAGAGAGTAAGCTGTGAGCCTTTATTGAGCCCGACACGCTCCATATCATAGGTCATGTTCAGCCAGAGATTACCTGAAAAATTGGGACTCTGGCCGTTATAGGCCTGTGGCTTACCCTGATGTCCGAGAACATCATAGATCTCTCCGAAAGAGTAATATCCCTCGAAAAGAATACCTTTACTGGCCAGTTTGTCGCGAAGACCGAACTGATCCGGAAAAAGCGTATCACATGTGGTAATGATCGGTGACTCGGATCCCTTGGTGATCATCTTGTCATAGTCGTGACACCGATCATCGATCTTTACAGCAGCTCTCTGGGCATCGAGAGAAGGCAAATTGGTGTAATTGGTTTCCTGCGCTGCCGCAGAACCAATGCCGCCACAGACCATGACAGCCAGCAGCCCGGAGCCAAGGGTCAATCGCCTTTCAGCGATTGCCCTTCTGCCCTTGGGAAAGGGAGAAACACGCATGAGCCCTCCCCTCACTCTGCGTCGATTGAGAGACTGGCTGAAGGGCCGGTCTGGTCTGCAGCATTTTGAGCGAAAACAAAGCGATAGGTGCCTGCAGACTGTTTCCAGTTTTTCTGGGCCACGTCATAGCGCGCCGTCGCATAGGGAGAGAGAGGAACGTCAACTATACGGCTCTCACCGGGAGCAAGGGTAACACGACCATATCCGGCCAGACGCAGCGGGGTGCCGTCAGGAGCGTGGGCATAAATCTGGACGATATCATCACCAACCCGCTTGCCGGTATTCGTG
Source organism: Asaia prunellae JCM 25354 (assembly GCF_000613885.1). Lineage (GTDB taxonomy): Bacteria > Pseudomonadota > Alphaproteobacteria > Acetobacterales > Acetobacteraceae > Asaia > Asaia prunellae. Next base: position 79,515 of record NZ_BAJV01000008.1, read on the forward strand.
ACTTTCGCATGCGCGACCGCTGTCTTGCCGCTCATTGAAACGGTAAGTCCGTCATGCGAGAACTGCGTGTAGCTCAATCCGAAACCGAAAGGAAAAGCCGGCGCGATTTTACGCTCGGCAAACCAGCGATAACCGACATTCGCACCTTCAATATTCAGGTCATAGTTCTTGAGGTAAGCAATATTGGATTTGTCGAAAGGAAACGCTCCGGCATGATGCCCCGCACCAGGCAGTTCCGGCCGGGGGAGATCGGTCAGGGCTTTGGGCCATGTGGTCGTGAGACGGCCTGAGGGGGCCACTTTACCGCTCAGCAGATTGGCAATTGCTTCTCCGCCTGCAGACCCGGGATACCAGGCTTCAAGCACTGCCCCCACCTTGCCGAACCAGGGCATGACCACAGGATTACCTGTCTCCAGAACGACCACGCTTTTCCGGTTAGCCTGCGCCACAGCCTCAATAAGAGCGTTATCGGCCTCTGTCAGTTCGAGATCGGGCGCATCCAGGCTTTCTCCCTGCCATTTGGTAACGAAGACAACAACGGCGTCTGCCTTCTGTGCCAATTCGGCAACCTCCCGGGGATTTTCACCCGAATTGAAGACGATTTTTGCGCCTGGCATCGCCTTGCGCAGCGCATCCAGAGGCGGGTTGGGTTCGAAGACAATCGGGTGGGGCATTGTCTCGAGACTGGGCTGTACCGGATCGATAACAGCGCTGCCACCACGCGGCAGGACAGCAGAGCTGCCTCCGCCGGCAATCACCCCCTTGTCTGCATGCCCCCCAACGACCAGGATCTTCTTGACTGACGCAAGTGGCAAAGTCGCATTTTCGTTGCGCAGAAGGACGGCCCCCTCTTCCTCGATACGACGCGCAACAGCCATATGGGCAGCAATTTCTGCATCCCCCTCCGCCGGGCGAGCCTGATCGTCAAAAACGCCATTAGCGATCATTGCCGTGAGAATATGACGGACCTTGGTATCGAGAACTTTCTCACCCTCAGGGCGATTGGCCATTTTGCGCATGGCATCAATAAATTTCGGCCCGCGATCGAGGGTCGAGGCGGAATCCTGATCCAGACCCGCAGTCACGGCGGCAGCACCATCAGAGAGCGCCCCCCAGTCACTCATGACGAAACCGTCATACCCCCACTCACCACGCAGGACATCCGTCAGAAGATAAGGATTCTGGCAGGCATAGACCGCATTGACCTTGTTATAGGAGCACATGATGCTCCCTGGCTTTCCTTCCTCGACCGCGATCCTGAAAGCAAGGAGATCGGATTCCTGCATCGCAGGGACCGACATATCCATACTGCTCATCATGCGGCCGGTCTCATAGGAGTTCACCGCATAATGCTTGATCGTGGAAATGACGTGCTGGCTCTGCACGCCTGCAACCTCAGCGGCGGCAATCTGCCCGGCAAGAATGGGATCCTCTCCCATATATTCAAAATTTCTTCCGTTACGGGGATCGCGTACGAGGTCCATGCCTCCCGCAAGCAGAACATTGAACCCACGATGCTTGGCTTCGGCACCGATCATCGCACCTCCCTCCCGCGCCAACTGAAGGTCGAACGCGCCTGATTGCGCCTGACCGGCAGGAAGAGCCGTTGCACCATCACCTGGGCGCGCATTCACAGGATTGGTCACACCGAGCCCGGCATCGCTGATCTGCAAAGCTGGCACGCCAAGACGGCCGATCGCCGCGACATAGGCTGCTGATCCGATTGCTCCCGCTGGCTTTTTGTAATTTCCGAACTCCATGGCAAGCTCGCTTGTCACAAGCGAGAGTTTTTCAGCCTTCGTCATGCGCTGCATCAGCGCAGCGACACGATCCTGAGTCGAAGCTGAGCGATCCTGCCATGGCGCCGGGGCTGCCACAGCCAGAGAACCTGTCAGAAAGGCTGCCATACCAATGGCCAGAACGAGATGCTTTTTGCGCACAGGATAGGTCGAAGACATTTTCTTGTCCTTTATTCGAATAAACAGGGGGTCCCGATTTAAAGTATTCGGAAGTTCTAGCGCCCGATTGCGCGCAATTTCGCGCCGCTATTGAGTTTCTGTTCGATAGATTCGAGAGAAACGCCGCGAGTTTCGGGAACAAAGAAGAGCGTAAAGCCAATGAAGAGCGCGTTGAGCCCGGCATAAAGCCAGAAAGTATGCGAGGCACCGAGGCTGCCCAGAAGGGTCAGGAATGTTGCTCCGACTGCCATATTCGCGATCCAGTTCGTGAAAGTGGAGCAGGCAACACCAAAATCACGCCCTTCAAGCGGCTGGACCTCTGCACAGAGGATCCAGATCAGCGGGCCCGCAGAGAAGGCAAAGCCCGTAATGAAAAGCAGCAGAACCGCAACCGAAAGGTAATGCATTGCGGTGCCTGAATCGCTTCCGACGGACAGAAGGATAGCAAGAGCCCCCATTCCGAGCGCCATAATGGCGAACCCGGCAATCAGCATGGGACGTCGACCCCAGCGATCGACAAAACTGATTGCAATAAAGGTCGCCAGCATGTTCACGAGGCCGACAATTGCCGTTCCCCACATCTGGCCATCCTGACCGAAACCCGCGACCTCGAAAATGCGCGGGGCATAATACATGACGACATTGATGCCGGTCAGCTGCTGGACAATCTGCAATCCGATACCGAGAAAAACCGAGCGGCGGAAATTCGGATTTTCAAGAAACATCGAGAAACCACGCTGCTTCTGTTTCAGCCTGTCCTGTATCTCGCCGATTTCCTTCTCAGCCTCTGCACGCGAAGGACGAAGGCTTGCAAGCGTTTCAAGCGCCTCGTCATGACGCCCACGCAGCATCAGCCAGCGCGGGCTGTCAGGCAGAAACAACGAGCCCAGCATGAAGACCGCCCCTGGCACGGCGACAATTCCCAGCATCCAGCGCCAGGCGCCGTAATAGGAAAAAACCGCATCCGATACGAAAGCGAGCAGAATACCGATCGTAATCATCAGCTGGTAAACCGAAATCAGACTTCCGCGATGCTGCTCATCTGCCACTTCTGAAATATAAAGTGGTGCAACAAAGCTTGCGATACCAATAGCAAGACCAAGCAGAGCACGGGCCACAATCAGAACTGTGATACCCTGCGCAACAACGCAAAGCATGGCACCAAGCATAAAAAGAACAGCACTCAGTATAAGTGATTTCTTTCGACCAAAACGATAGGAGAGCTGTCCGGCACAAAGCGCCCCGATTGCCGCTCCGAACATCATGGAAGAAACAATCCATTCCTGAGCGACATCTCCTGCATGGAACTCTTTTGCAATAAAACCAAGAGCTCCAGAAATAACGCCAATATCAAGACCAAACATAAGACCAGCTACAGCGGCAAGAATTGCTGCAAGCAACATCTTTCCGACCATTGGTATCTTTTTTTCTCTTTCTATTTCATATGACGTGTAGCTCATTACTTTTTCTGAAGCCCCATCGCTAACATTTATCTAACAAAATCTCGTAACATGTATCATTTTTAATGAGATAGTTCAAAGGATGGATAATTGGAGTCACATAATCGCGACTATTTTGTCGCTGGTTTTTATTTGTAAAAATTCTTCTATAAAAACAAATGCCTAGTTAATTTTTATATAGTCACATTTTTTTCTGATTGAGACGTCAAAAATTACAGAATACGATTCTGTAAATGACTACCAGCATATTTTATTTTGATAAATTATCTCAGAGAGGGACGATTACCCATCCCATGCTCAAGCATCCTGTTTCAGGGCACTGACGTCAGAAAATAATATTTTTACCAATAATATTTGTAATTTCGTATATACATATTATACAAATTCATATTTTACTATGATCTATATTTGTTTATATAATAAATATAAGATATCTGTTTGTAACCAGATTGACCCGATACATCTGTTCCCTTTCCGACAAAGCCTTGCCGGCAAGACAGGACTGTCAGGAAATCTGCGCAACCCTGGCAAATCTTTGAATGATGCGCTTTTAACCAGACGGGAACTCCCCTGTTTCAGGTCTGTTCTGGCCTAAGACCTCTTATCTGCCTGAAAAGGACACGACCATGTCTTATCTGACATTACGTGACGGTAATACTCTTCATTACAAGGATATGGGCGCCGGACGGCCGGTATTGCTGGTCCATGGATGGCCACTGACCGGCGATATGTGGGAATACCAGACTCTGGCCCTGCTCGAAGCTGGCTATCGCGTGATCACCTATGATCGTCGTGGATTCGGCCAGTCCAGCCATCCCTTTGGTGGCTATGATTATGAGACGCTTACCGCAGATCTTGCCGAGCTGATCGATCATCTCGACCTGACCGATCTTACCCTGATCGGGTTCTCGATGGGCGGTGGAGAGGTGACACGCTATGTCAGCCGTTTTGGCCCGACGCGTCTTGCCGGTGTCGGTCTGATCGCGTCTGTCGTACCGTTCCTGCTCCAGACAGATGACAATCCCGATGGTGTACCGGTCGATGTGTTTGCCGAATTCAAGGCACAGATACGTCGCGACCGCTTTCACTTTCTGGCCGAATTCCTGAAGGGTTTCTACGGCGTCAGCCTGATCCGCAAGCCGGTCAGTCAGGCATTGATTGACTGGAGCTTCACGCTTGGCATTATGGCCAGCCCGAACGCAACGCTGGACTGTATCGACAGCTTCAGCCGTACCGATTTCCGCCCGGATCTGGCTGCGCTGACCCTCCCGGTTCTGGTGGTCCATGGCACCGGCGACAAGACAGTGCCCTACGAGCTGACCGGCAAGCGTGTGAGCGAGCGGCTGCCCCATGCGCGCTATGTTGAATACGACAGCGCACCGCATGGTCTGTTCGCGACCGATGCCGAAGCCCTGAACCGCGATCTGCTCAGCTTCCTGAGCAGCACGAAACTCTGACTGTGCTCCCCGGCCCTTTGCGGGCCGGGGACTGCCTCAGGATGCGCGGCTGACCTGACGGGTCGGACTGCGCATGGTTACAAACTCCTCAGCCGTAGTCGGATGAATGCCGATCGTGCGATCAAAATCACGCTTGGTCAGCCCGGCCGTAACGGCGATTGCCACGCCCTGCATGAGTTCTGCCGCGGCATCGCCCATCATGTGTGCACCGACCACTTTCTGGCTATCACGCTCGACGATCAACTTCATGAACGCCTTGCGGTCACGCCCGATCAATGTCTGGCGCAGCGGGCGGAAGGACGCCGTAAACACATCCAGATCAGCCTGTTTCGCGGCTTCCTCTTCCGTCAGTCCTACACTTGCGAGTGTCTCGGAGAAGAACACAGCCTTGGGCGTGGTGTCGTAAGCCCAGTCACGAGGCGCGTGCTTCGAGAACAAGCGTTCGGCAAGCGTATGACCCTCGGCTATGGCCACCGGGGTCAGGTTGATCCGGTCGGTGACATCGCCGATGGCATAGATATCCGGCACAGAGCTGGTCGATTGCGCATCGACCACCACGGCCCCCTTCTCGGTTTTGACACCGAGCGCATCAAGACCCAGACCGTCGATATTGGCTTGCGCCCCGTTGCGAAGAACACGCAATCGGTTTCGACCTGCGTCCCATTGGACAACACGACCTGACGGGCGCCGCCCTTGAGGGCCTCGATCTTTTCGGGCGAGACACCAGCATGAACGGTGATGCCATGCTTGGGCAGGGCCTCGAGCAGTTTCTGACGCAACTCCTGGTCGAAACCGCGCAAAGGCAGATCCTGACGGAAAACAAGATCGACCTTTGAGCCGAGTCCTGCAAAAATACCGGCAAATTCGACGCCGATATAGCCGCCGCCGATAATACAGACACGCTCGGGCCGTTCGGTCAGATGAAATGCCTCATCGGAGATGATCCCGAGTTCTGCTCCGTCGATGGGCGGGCGCACGGGGCGACCGCCGGTCGCAATGACGATCTTCTCGGCCGTCACGCGCTGCGGCGTCGCCTGTTCGTCGAGCGGGCCCGGGCCGATCTCGACTGTATGAGCGTCGATCATCCTTGCCCGACCGGTAAAAAGGCCGATCCCTGCCTTGTCGAGCATGGATTTGTAGATCCCGTCGAGACGCTCGATTTCCTTGTCCTTGGCTGCGATAAAGCGGGGCCAGTCATGCGCGCCGATCGTGACATCCCAGCCATAGGCACGGGCGTCGTCAGCGGCCTCAGCCCCTTCTGATGCATAGACCATCAGCTTCTTGGGAACGCAGCCGAGATTGACGCAGGTGCCTCCCCAATGGCGGCTTTCGGCAATACCGACACGGGCACCGTTTTGTGCGGCGATACGGGCGCAGCGCACACCGCCCGACCCGGCCCCTATGACGAAAAGATCGAAATCCGGCATATGACTTGTCTCCAAAAGAAAACGCGGCCGGAAGAACTCCCGGCCGCGCATATCATAATCACTACTGTGTCCTGCGCCCCTACAGAACGGGCGTAGCAGGCTCAGCGTTCCGCAAAAGCCTTTTCGACAACATAAGAGCCTGCTTGCTCATATTGCCTTCTTCAAAGCCCATAGAAACGAGCAGCTTTTCAGTATCAGCCAGCATTTCGGGCGAACCGCAGATCATCACACGGTCATGCTCTGGATCGAGCTTCGGCAGGCCGAGATCTGCAAAGATTTTACCGTTTTCAATCAGCGTGGTGATGCGGTCGGTCACGGCAAAGTCTTCACGCGTGACGGCCGGGTAGTATTTGAGCTGCTTGGACACAAATTCGCCGAGGAATTCATGGTTCGGCAGGTCGTGGCGGATATGGTTCATATAAGCCAGTTCGCCCGAGATACGTACGGTATGGCTTAGCACCACATTCTCGTAGCGCTCATAGCACTCAGGGTCTTCGATCAGGCTCATGAACGGTGCAAGCCCGGTGCCGGTCGACAGGAAATACAGATTGCGACCCGGGCGCAGATTGTCGAGCAACAACGTACCGACCGGCTTGCGACCGACCAGAACCGTGTCACCCACCTTGACGTGGCGCAGACGCGAGGTCAGCGGGCCGTCTTCCACCGCAATGGAGAAAAATTCCAGCTCTTCCTCATAATTGGCCGAGGCGATGGAATAGGCGCGCAGCAGCGGCTTGCCCTCGACCTCGATGCCGATCATCGTGAACTGGCCGTTCTCGAAGCGCAGCCCAGGGTCGCGCGTGCAGGTGAAGGTGAAAAGGCGGTCGGTCCAGTGATGCACGCTCAGAACCTCGCAGGCCTGAAGGTGACCATATTCCTTGCTCGGCGGCGCCAGGTGATACTGGCCGGGATGGCCCTCGACAGGAAGGAGCCCAGAAAGCGGCTCGGCAATGGTTGGCATCGGCAGTGAGACAGGCGCGTTCATCGGCGTTCTTTCGCAAGGAAGCAGGGGGCGGGCGGTCTGACACCGCCCAAAGTGGCGAAATTTCTAAAACATCCTCTCGCCCTTTGAAAACCCCACAGCCCTGTCTGTTTTAAAATATTACGACGATTTTGGATGCGTCCTTGAGATAAACTGCGAAACATTATCGTGCATTTCATGCAACGCAGGCAGATGCGCATAGACCATATGGCCCGACGCGTATTGCTTGATCTCGATATTCCTGGCGAGCGCACGCGGGATCGGCAGATGGCGCATTTCATACACACCTTCGAAATAAGGCGTACCCAGATCGTAATAGCCCTGGTTCAGCATCACCTGAAGCGCCGGGTTAGCCTTCATCGCCGCTGCCAGATCGGGCAGCACATTTGGCTCGCCACGCGCCTGTCCGCGCTGATCGGGCTGCTTGTGCGTGAAGCTCCATTTGCCGATGCTATGGGCACTGACGCGATATTCCATATACCCATCGCCAAAAGACGGATCGGCACCATAATGCAGCGTCGTATGAGCATAGTCATTGAAGGCCGCCACATAGGCGGATTCCATGGCAGCGGATTGCGGGTCGTATTCGGGTGTCTGGCCCAAAGGATCCATGCTCGGGCCGGAGAAGCGGCTGTCGAGGCGGCCCGTATCCATACCCTGATCGCCAAGCAGCGTCTTGGCGAATTCGCCACCATTGACACGCAGATTGGCCTTGATGATGTACTCGACCGGCAGCCCCGTATAGCGATGCAGCTTCTCGGCTGTCGCTTTCAGCTTGTCGTCACTGATGCTGGTGCCATCCTGCAAGGCCGATGTGTAATCGGTCAGCGCAAAATGCTCGACCTCGGCCAGAAAGGCTTTCAGATCGGTGGGCTGGTCGGGCAGCTTGTGGTGATACCAGGCCGTTGCGGCAAAGCTTGGCAGGCCCAGCACGTAAGGCTGATCGTTGCTCGGATTGTTCTGTGCCCGGTCAATGGAATTGCCGTAATTCAGGATCTGCGAAAGCAGGATGACGCCGTTGAGGTCGATCCCTTTATCCTGGCGCAGCGCATTGGCAATGATGGCCGAGCGCGTCGTGCCATAGCTTTCACCAAAGAGATATTTGGGCGAGTTGAAACGCCCGTGCCGCGACAGGAACTGCGCGATGAAATCGGTAAAGGCTGCGGCATCGGGGTCGGTGCCGTAAAACGCCTTGTCGCGATCCTTGCCGATCACGCGGCCATAGCCGGTGCCGGGCGCGTCGATGAAAACGAGATCGGTCGCATCGAGCAGCGAATCATCGTTATTGACCACCTTGTAAGGGGCGGCAGGTGTCGGCTGATCGTCGACCGTCACAACACGCTTTGGCCCGAGCGCGCCCATGTGCAGCCAGACCGTGGAGGAGCCGGGGCCACCGTTATAGACGAAGGTGATCGGACGGTTTTCGGGATGCGCGCCTTTCTTGAAATAGGCGACATAGAAAACGGACGCGACGGCCTGAGGCGCCTTGGGGTCTGGATTGGCGTCGTCCCATCCGGCGGGATGGATGATAAGCGTGCCGGATTCCGTCTGATACGGAATGGCCTGACCACGAATAGTCACGCTGCCATCGCTCAGCACATGCTGCGGTTTCATCAGGAAAGCAGGGCCCTGTAGCCCACCGGGACCACCATCGGGACCGGGCGGCGGCGGTGGTGGTCCCATATGCGGCGGCATATCCGGCGCGGCGAGGGCTGTGCCCGCGAGAAGAGACGTGAAACCGAGAATGGCAGAAAATTTCGGGACTTGCTTGAACCGCACCATGGGCTCCTTCAGATCGTTACGAAATCGTATAGGAGAACGAAACGCGCGCTTCGACAAGTCTGCCGTTGCAGCAAACCGTGTCATAACGCACAAACGCTCTCATGGATTCTGCACGCTCCCCCGCTGATCACGCTCTTGCCTTGGCCATTGAGGATACCGGCCTTTCTCCTACCCCCAAGGAGGAGCCTCGCCTTCTCAAACTGATCGCCCGCAACCTTGTGCCGGGGGCCGAGCGTATCCTGCCTTCGGAATATGAACGTCTGCTCTGCGACGTCCGCCGCAAGGACTGGGCAGCCCAGCTCATGAATGCCACCCGCCGCGCGGGTGAACTCTGGATCAGCAAGGCGGATATTCTCGATGCGGTGGGTCGTGTGCATGATCCGCGTGCCGGTCTCGATCTGTTACGAAACACGCTCAATGACACCCTGGCAGGCCGTCTGCGCGAAATGGGCCATACACCGCGCGACGTGCTTGAAGCGGTACAGGCCGATCTGAGCGATGCCGGAACCTTCCTTTCCGGCGGGCAGATTGATCGTCTGGCGCAGATTGTCGCCTCTGCCTTTGGTGTCGAGGATACGGGTTTCGAAGCCGAGCTGATCGCCAGCGAGAAAGCCCGGCGTGAGGAAGAAGAACGGATCGAAGCGCGCGCGGAAGCCCGGCGCAAACGCGAGAACGAACGGCTCAAAGCCTGGGAAGAGAGCCTTGTAGGCTTCGATCAGGTGCCTGCCATTCTGCATTGTACTCCGCGTGAGGCGCTGCGCTGGATAGCCGAGAACCGTCTGCCGGTTACCCGTCGCACACCACAGCCTGACGGTACCGAGAAGTTCGAGTTCGATCCCGAGATTCTCAAGCGCCTGCGTGCGCAGCTTGCGGAATGGCGCGGTGGCGCGCGCGGCACCCCTGCCTCACGGGCCGCAAGGTCGGTAATGCCGTCATTGCACGCGTGGCAGCTCTTGATCGTTATGTGGCGCATTTTCGCACGGCGCGCTCACTCAAGCGACGCATCACGCTGGTGACGGGGCCAACCAACTCGGGCAAATCCTATACCGCGCTGAATGCATTGGCCAATGCAGAGAGCGGTCTAGCCCTCGCCCCGCTACGCCTTCTGGCACATGAGTTTCGCGAATCGCTGCTTTCCCGCGGGGTACCAGCCTCCTTGGCTACTGGCGAAGAACGCATCGATTTTCCCGGGGCGCGCCATCTGGCGGCGACCGTCGAGATGTGCCCATTTCACAACCCCGTCGATGTCGCTCTGATCGACGAGGCGCAGATGCTGATGGACCCCGACCGTGGCGCTGCCTGGACGGCGGCGATCATGGGCGTTCCGGCCCGTCATCTCTATATTCTGGGCGCACCGGATTGCATTCCTCTCATCCGGCGCATTGCGGAACTCTGCGACGATCCGCTCGACGAAATTACGCTGGAACGCAAGTCGCCCCTGCGTGCCGCCAGCGCTCCGGTCAGGCTGCGCGACCTTGAGGCAGGCGATGCGCTCATTGCCTTCTCGCGTCGTGAAGTGCTTGATCTGCGCGCAGAATTGCTGACTCTCGGCAAACGTGTCGCCGTGGTTTACGGCGCACTCAGCCCGGAAGTCCGTCGTGCCGAGGCCGCACGGTTCAATAATGGCGAAGCAGAAATCCTGGTCGCGACAGACGCCATTGGCATGGGGCTCAATCTGTCGATCAAGCGTGTGGTGTTCAGTGCGCTACGCAAATATGACGGCAAGCAGACCCGTGACCTGACAGCGCAGGAAATCAAGCAGATCGGCGGCCGCGCCGGACGCTACGGCCATCATGAGAACGGTATCGTGGCTGTACTGGGCGAGGCTGGAACGCCTGCGCATATCCGCAAGATGCTGGCCGCACCGCCAGAGCCGATTACCGAGCTGCGCCCGCTCGTCCAGCCGGATTCCGATATCGTGCGTGCCGTGGCCGAGGAAATCGAGACGGATAGTCTTTACGGCGTTCTGGTGCGTATCAAACGCGCCGTTCTGCGCGCCGATGACCCGAATTATCGCCTTGCCGATATGGATCAGGCTTTCGAAATCGCCTCGGCGCTGGAAGGTGTTGAAGGGCTTGGTCTGACGCAACGCTGGGTTTATGCGATGTGCCCGATTGACGAGCGCGATAACGGCATTTCCCGTCTTGTTGGCTGGGCGAGTGACCATGCAGCCGGACGACGCGTACCGCCCCCCGGCACAGGACGGCTCGTTCAGCCCTCACAGGCAGGACGAGAAGAACTGGAGCGCGCCGAGAAACGCCACAAGCGTCTTGTTGCCTGGCGTTGGCTCTCCCTGCGCTTTGCTGATGCCTATACCGACAGGCAAACAGCCGAAGAGAATACGACCGCCCTCAATGACTGGATTGAAGCCGTATTGCGTCAGCAAAGCCGTGAGCGCAAACATCAGAAGCGTGCAGCCCCGGGTCAGAGACCAGGGGGCAAACGCACCTTCAGCAAACGTCAGCCAGAGCGCGACTCACGCTCACCCCATGAAGGGCGTGCCCCGAAGGACCCGAAGACCATGAGAAAACGCAGACCCGGACGGGGATAAGCGCTCGATCTGAAGTTCCGGCTCCGACAGGCGAAGGTCTGCCCCTCAAAGAGGCACCTGCGGCGTTACGACTCGCCTGTCTGCTGTTTTTTTGTGATTTCAGGAAAGTCAATATACTGAAATCACTAGGAATTTTTACCCCCACTCTGGGGGAGAGCAATTTTTTTCGCCAGATTGACGTAAAAAAGTTCTTCCATTCTTCATAAAAACCGGGCTAGCGTTTCCTTGCGGCAACCGAAGTTGCTTCAAATAATTCTTCGAAAATTACTTCGAAGAATGAAGTAAAATACGGCCAACGCGAAACAGTGCGTATCTTGCGCCATGTGAAGAAGGAATACAGATATGTCGTCTGGTCTTTCCGTAAGCACATTATCGTCGAAAACTATGACCTCGATCAGGGTTTTCTTTGCAGATGCCAAATATAACGGGGTTGGCCCACCGTAAAGGTGCGCCTCGGCCCTCCGCCGTTCCTCTCCGGTTAGGAAATGCGCAGGGCCACCTCGGTCTCGGTTTCAGACCTCTTCTGCCTTCCAATGTCTCTTCTTTGTTGATTTACCAATACCGGGGTTCAGACAGTTGCACGGGTCGAGATCCCGGTAGTGGTCAAGTATTTCAGTGCCTGCTTCATACAGATGACCAAGATTATGCTCTGCCGGATATCGCGCGCCGCGTGCAGCAAGCAGCTCCAGCATTTCGTGTTCTACAGCTTCTGCTGATTCACCGGGTTCAAGCACATAATCCTGGTGCATTACGTGACAAAGAAAATGTCCGTAATAGATTTTGTGCTTGATACGGCGACTGATCCTCTCGGGAAGATGTTCGAACCAGTCCGGGTCATTACGACGCAGGGCAATATCCAGCGCCACGATTTCCCCCGCTGTGGAGCCTTTTACAGCACGACAACGCAAGGCAGCACCAGCTGCAGCGAAACGATGCAGAAAGGCACGCTTGCCCTCATCGTCATTACAGGCAAACCAGTCAAATCCATCCTGACCGCTGCTCTCTCCGGTATCGATTTCCTGAAGATGTTTCCTGACTTTTCCGGCAAGATCATGAGAGACGCGTAGCATCAGATGATGCTCGAAACGTTTTCGAAAATCCGCATTTTTTCCGGAATCTGGTCTGGCAAGAGACGTCCGATCTTCTGCATCACACGATCAGTGATATGGGGCGGCAGAAAATTGAAGCCAGACAGATAATTATCAAGCCATGCCTTGGCTGCAAACAATCCCGGGATAGAATTTGTACCCAGATAACGGATAAGTGCCACCGTATCGCGGCCATAGGCTTCTGCAATACGAAAGGCTTCCCGGTGCATGTATTCAGCGGCAATCGGCAATTCGTCATGGGCTGTCAGCAGATAACGGCGAAGAGCTTCGAGCCTGGCTGGGCTATTGGTGCCGATATAGAAGACCTGGCTGTTCTTTTCCGCCGGGAAGGAATCAACACGTACGGCAAAGACAATCAGCTTGCCCGCGCACCCTGAAGCGTCGAACCACCGGGCGCTGTCCTGATTATAACGCGCAGGTGTATCTGCTTCCACATCGCGTACATGGGCAACATAACGATCATCATGCCCCCTTGCATCGGGCCAATCGATCTCGTCAGCTCTCAGGGCCCCGCTTTCCAGGCGGGCAAGGGCCTTGACCGGGTCCTTGTCTAGTCTGATGCCCAGATGATTGACAAGCTCGAGTCTTCCTTCTGCCGTAACCCGACCGAAAAGAGCCATCTCGGTATAGGCAGGACCTCGCTGTACCAACGCCCCGCCTGAATTATTGCTGATCCCTCCAAGCACAGAAGCACCGATACAGGACGAGCCGATTACCGAATGGGGTTCGCGCCCGTAACGTGCCAGTGTGGTCTCCAGTTTGTGCAGGGTGGTGCCTGGCAGGCAGATCACCTGTCTGCCCCCACCGAGCAGATGCATGCCGCGCAAACGCCGGGTACTGATCAGGATAACAGGGCGATCATAACTGTCGCCATCGGGGGTAGAGCCGCCTGTCAGACCTGTATTGGCGGCCTGAACAATCAGGATCTGATCAGCCGCTACGCAAAGCTCGGCAACGCGCCAGAATTCGACCAATGTACGAGGACGGATAACGGCCCGGACCGGACCCGAGCCAAATCTGTACCCTCTAGTATAGGGCGCTGTCGCATGAGGGGCGACCAGCACATGAGGTGTCCCGACGATCTGTCGCAGAAGAACCAGCAGTCTGTCTGCATGCATGGTGGGTTCCGTCAGGCGCATGATCGTCTTCCTTTGCTTCGCGATACCCGTGGCATGATTAGTTCAGGCACCTATCGGGTATTGCCTGCTCCCTCTCGGGGGAACCCTTTTCCTCCAGAAAAAAGCTCCCGTCATCTTACGCCTCGGACAGAAAAATCACGTTGAGGATCGGTCAATACGGCTCAGACCACCCATATAAGGCTGAAGCACCTGAGGAATCTCGACAGTACCTTCTGCCGTCTGACCATTTTCCATGACCGCAATCAGCGTACGACCGACTGCAAGGCCTGATCCGTTGAGCGTATGAACGAAGGCAGGACCGTTTTCACTGCGATAACGTGCGTTCATGCGACGCGCCTGAAAATCGCGCGTGTTCGAACAGGACGAGATCTCACGCCACGCTTTTTGTCCAGGCAGCCAGCCTTCGAGATCAAAGGTTCTGGCTGCACCGAAACCGGTATCACCCGCACAAAGCAGCATACGGCGATAGGGAATATTCAGACGCTCGAGAATACTCTCAGCACAGCGCGTCATGCGTTCATGTTCATCCGCACTTGCCTCCGGTGTCGTGACAGAGACGAGTTCAACCTTGCTGAACTGGTGCTGACGCAACATGCCGCGCACATCACGCCCGGCAGAACCTGCTTCGGAGCGGAAGCAGTTCGACAGCGCCGTCATGCGTATGGGCAGCGTCTTCGCATCAAGTATCTCGCCTGCCACGCTGGCGGTCAGCGGCACTTCTGCCGTTGGAATCAGCCAGCGACCATCAGTCGTCTGGAAGGAGTCCTCAGCAAATTTCGGCAGCTTGTCTGTGCCATACATGGCTGCGTCATTGACAAGCAGCGGTACGATGGTCTCGCTATAGCCAAATTCCCGGGTATGGACGTCAAGCATGAACTGACCCAGCGCACGTTCCAGGCGGGCAAGAGCACCGCGCAGCACGGTAAAGCGGGCGCCAGACAGCTTTGCGGCAGTCGAGAAATCCATCAGACCCAGCTGTTCTCCGAGTTCGAAATGCTGCTTCGGCTCGAAATCGAAAACCGGTACCTCACCCCATTGATGAACGACCTGATTGGCGTCCTCATCGCGCCCTTCGGGCACGGGTATCATCCAGACGGTTGGGAAGGCTTGCAAGGGTCGCGGTGATCTCGCTCTCAATGGCCGAGGCGCTGGCTTCGAGCGCCGCGATGTGGTCACGCAGCTCGACAGCTTTCTGTTCCAGCGCAGTCGTGTCCTGCCCTGTCTTCTTACCCTGGCCAATCTCCTTCGCTAGAATCTTGCGCTGGGCCTGCTGTTCCTGAAGAGCCTGAAGGGCAGCGCGACGCTCCTCATCGCGACGAACCAGATCACCAGCGACGGGCGACAGGCCACGACGGGCCAGAGCAGCATCAAAACCGGTCGGATCGGCGCGAAGGGCGCGCAAGTCATGCATGTGAATTCTATCCCGTCAGGTGTCAGTCAATCGTTACAGGGCGTGGCTCGGCAAACCGGGCCGTAATAATCGAGATTTCATACAGAAAGATCAGCGGAACGGCGAGGCCCACCTGCGTGATCACATCAGGGGGGGCCAGAACAGCAGCAATCACAAAGGCTCCGACAATGGCATAGCGGCGGAATTTCTTGAGCCCTGCTGCTGTCACGATCCCGACACGCGCAAGCAGCGTCAGCACCACGGGCAGTTCAAACGCCACGCCAAAAGCAAGAATCAGCTTCATGACCAGAGAGAGATAGTCTGAGACCTTGGCCTGCAATTCGATATGCATGCCGTGAGACCCTGCCGGAGCAGTCTGGAATGACAGGAAGAAACGCCAGGCAATCGGGAAAATGAAGTAATAGGCAAGCGTCGCGCCGACCAGAAACAGAACCGGTGTGGCAATCAGAAACGGAGCAAAAGCGCGCTTCTCGTTCCTGTAGAGGCCCGGCGCGATAAAAATCCAGGCCTGCATGGCGATGATCGGAAACGACAGAAAAGCTGCTCCGAAAAACGCGACACGCACATAGGTAAAAAACGCTTCCGAAAGCGCCGTATAAATAAGATGGGGCTCTTCACCCTGCTGACGCATGATCCGCGCCAGCGGGTCAGCGAGAAACAGGTAGATCTGCTCGGAAAAATGATAGCAGACCAGAAAGGCGATGATGAAAGCTGCGAGCGACCAGATGAGACGTTTGCGCAACTCGATCAGATGCTCAAGCAGCGGCATCGCCTTGTCGTCGAGAGAGTTATCATTCGTCATGGCGCGGTCGGACAGTCTGTCTGAAGATGGGTCACGTTCGGAGCGGCAGGCTCGGTCGTTGGCGGCGGCGGATCAAGTGCGACACGACGCCCGTTATGAATAACTCTCAGCGGTGGTATGACTGCGGGTGCATGCCATAGCTTCTGTTCATGATGCAGTCGGCGCGCGTGAGAGGGGGTATGATGGATGGACCCCGCGTTTCCTCAGGCTGGCGTTCGACAGGTTCTGTACTGGTGACTCCGGGGCCGCTCACAGGGATAACAGAGGGAGACGCAGTCCCTGTTCCGGGAGCTGATAATGAAGGCGGCGGCGTGAAATCGAGACTCTTGCTGATCGTCTGATCTGAATCGATAGTGCGGGCAATTCGATCACGGAAGTCGAAACGCTTGAGATCACGCAGATGATCACGGGCTTCCCCCAGATCAGCCTCACGGATCATTTCATCAACATGCCCTTGAAATTCTGACGCCATACGGCGCACGGCCTTGATGCCCCGACTGACAGCGCGAATGGCAGTCGGCATATCCTTGGGGCCGATGAAAACCAGCGCCACAACAACAATCAGCGCAATTTCCGACCAGCTGAAATCGAACATGTTCCCCACTCATCACAAAAGCCCGATTTATGGGGCGCCTATTTTATGCCCTGCTGGGTCACGATCCGTCCTGCCTGCGCGGCCGCATCAGGATCGAGCAGCAATTCATCCCGACGTGGAAGAGCACCAAGATCACTCAGGCCGAAACTGCTGAGAAAATGCGCCGAGGTTCCCCAGAGAATGGGCCGTCCCGGAACTTCCTTGCGCCCTTTTGGCATGATCAGTCCATCCTCGATCAGCGTGTCGAGCACGGTCTGACTTAGCGAAACGCCACGTATGCCCTCTATATCGGCGCGCGTGCAGGGCTGATGATAGGCGATGATCGCGAGCGTTTCCATGGCGGAACGGCTCAGACGGCGGGGTTTCTCAACAATACGCGTCAGAGCGGGTGCAATTTCAGAGCGGGTGCGAAACTGCCATCCTTTGGCAACGGCCACGAGTTCAACCGCATGATCTTCATAACGCAGGCGAATTTCAGCAAGCACCGGACCAAGTATATTCTCATCAGCACCCTGCGTAACCACAAACTGTCTGAGCGCATTTTCCGAAACCGGTTCGACACTGGCAAAAATCAGCCCTTCCACCAGCCGGGAGAGAGACGTCAGCGCATCCATTACTCTTCTTCCTTCTGTGGGGCCCTGAGCATGATTTCAGCAAAGACACCATCCTGCTTCAGTTCGACAGCGCCACTCTTGGCCATTTCGAGCCCTGCAACGAGTGCGCTGGCAAGAGCTGCGGCGCGCGCGCGAGGTGCCGTACTCTCTTGGGCGGGCAACAAAGAGGTCAGTTTCTGCCAGCCTGCGATCTCGCTGGCATTGAGCAGGCGCTGCAATGCCGAAACGGCTTCCGTCACGGTCCAGTAGCGCGGTCGGGGTGGTGCGTAGAAACGCTTGCGCCC
Source organism: Asaia prunellae JCM 25354 (assembly GCF_000613885.1). Taxonomy (GTDB): domain Bacteria; phylum Pseudomonadota; class Alphaproteobacteria; order Acetobacterales; family Acetobacteraceae; genus Asaia; species Asaia prunellae. Next base: position 97,086 of record NZ_BAJV01000008.1, read on the forward strand.
CTTGCGGCGCGTCATGGCAAGATAGGCAGTGATCAGACCAACCATATCAACACGCAAACCGGAGCGATCGATCTGGGTCATGTCCTCGCCGCATCCTCTGGCAAAGACATGCTCGCCCAGACGGGGGCGATTATCCAGCCAAAGTGAAAGCCCGCGAATGGCCTCAAGTTCGAGCAGACGGCCCTGAAGGAGACCCGCGGCTTCCTCGGCCTCACCATCAGCTTCGTTTTCTGCTGGCAGAAGCAGACGGGATTTGAGCCAGGTCAGCCAGGCCGCCATGACCAGCCAGTCTGCAGCCAGTTCAAGCCGGATCTGACGGGCGCCTTCAACGAAAGCGAGATATTGCTCAACCAGTTGCAGGATAGAGATCTGTGCCAGATCAACCTTCTGGGCACGTGCCAGGTCGAGCAGAAGATCAAGCGGCCCTTCAAAACCGGTCAGGGACAGATGAGGCACGGTTTCCTGTGTCTCACCTGCCAGAAAAACGGAACCTCCCTCACCCATTGCTGTCAGAAGACCGCCGGTGTGCACGCGATGGATCGTGCATGCAGACGCACACAGAAAGCGCGCGCCGATTGTGATGAGTCAAACCCGCCTACACGCAGGCGATAAAAGACATGACCGTTGATTGTCTTCTGTTCGATAACAGGCTCACGTCCAGACAGAAGATCACTCGCCTGTTTTGAAAGCCGCGTCCAGGTCGCCCTGGCATCGGCATCGCTGCCCAGTGCCGCAAGCTGAACCATATGCCCGCCACTGTCATTTTTGGCAGCCGGTGTTGGCGCAGGCGCAGGCTTTGCTTCCTCCTTTTTCGGCGCGACCCTGGTCTCGGGCCTTGGCGTAAGCTCTTCAGGTCTGGGTGGCGCCGGTTCTGTCACCTTTTCCGGCGCTGCTTCTTTCGGCGCCGGTGGCGGGGATGCTGCAGGTGGCGTTGCGCTGGTCTGGGGCTGCGCAGCACTGTCTGTCCCGCTATCCACAGGAGCTTGTGTTGCAGCAGGTGCTGCCGGCGGCGTCTCGGGAGCTGTGCGTGCCGCCAGAGCCTCGGGGCGTGGCTGCTCGGGTTCGGGCGCAAGATGGGCCTCGCCCTGCCCTGACACGTCAAGATCGGTAGCATCACCCATGATCTGCATGCCGCCCGGATCGGCGGGCCGATCACGCACAGGACCAGGGGGCGGACCAATAACAGGGATGCCGCCAGAATGGCCGCCCAGCAGAGACCAGCCACCAACACCCACAACCAGAAGAGCCCCGAGCCCTACCGCACCGTAAACAAGACGACGCGTCATCACATCGGAGCCAAGCAGGGCGCTCAGTCCCCCGCCTGTTGCACTGCGACGACGGAAAACAGGCTCCTCATCATAATCGGCACTCAGACGCTCGCGCGGCGGCGACGTACGAGGATTCTCGCGCATCGGAGAAGACTCTGCCCCGTAAGAAGGGGGGCGCGTATCGGTGAAACGCGGATCATTGGCGCGTCGGTCACTGCCACCCGGCTGGCGAGGGCTCTCTTCCCCGGTCTGCCTGTCGTCGCGCCAGTCTGGCGTGTCGTCGTTCATCGCATCTCCTCAACCGGCTCGACGCCGAGAATGGCCAGACCACAACGCAGCACGCTGGCAACCGAGACCACAAGTGCGAGTTTGGCCAGACTCGCTGCCTTGTCATGTTCATGCAGGAAGCGCAGCGTCGTATCCTCTCGCCCCTTGTTCCACAAGGCATGGAAATCAGCTGCCAGTTCGCCGCAATAATAGGCAATGCGATGCGGCTCACGCGTCTGGGCCGCGCCCTCGACCACACGCGGGAAGGTCGAGAGACGACGCAGCACGGCAAGCTCGACATCAGACCCGAGACGGGACAGCTCTGCCCCTGTCAGAGAGGCGTCGGTTGTCACATCGGCACCGAACATCGCCTCGGCACTGCGCATGACCGAGCGACACCGTGCATGGGCATATTGCACGTAAAACACAGGGTTATCACGTGTCTGGGCCACGACCGCATCAAGGTCGAAATCCATCTGGGCGTCAGCCTTGCGTGTCAGCATGGTAAAACGCACAGCGTCACGCCCCACCTCGTCCAGCAGATCACGCAGTGTGACGAAGGTGCCGGCACGCTTGGACATGCGCACAGGCTCGCCGCCCTTCATGATGCGCACGATCTGGCACATCACAACCTCGAATCCCGTCTTGCCATCGGTCAGGGCGCTCACGGCAGCCCGCATACGAGAGACATAGCCGCCATGATCGGCGCCAAGCACGTCGATCAGCTCGTCGGCGTTCCGTGCCTTCTGGGCATGATAGCGATATCATTGGCAAAATAGGTGTTGCTGCCATCAGATTTGCGCAATGCACGGTCAACGTCGTCACCAAACTGCGTGGAGCGGAACAGGGTCTGGGGGCGCGGCTCCCAGTCTTCCGGTGTCTTGCCCTTGGGTGGCTCGAGCACGCTTCATAAAGAAGGCCCTTGGCGTCGAGTGCGTTGATCGCCTCATCAACCTGGCCGCTGGCAAGGGTTTCAGCTTCAGATGAGAAGACTTCGTGATTAATGCCCAGAAGCCCGAGATCAGTGCGGATCTCTTCCATCATGACCCTGAGAGTTGCAGTACGCACGATCTCGAACCAGACAGACGGGTCAGCGGGCTGGCCGGAGACATCAGCAAGGCTCTTGCCATGTTCGGCAGCGAGCGTCTCACCGACCGGAATCAGATACTCGCCCTGATACTGCAGGCCGGTGGGCGTAAGTGCAGAGAATGCTTCGACATCGACCTGCGTCCCGATGGCCTGCAGATAGCGCCAGTAAGCCGCCCAGGTAAGCGCAATAACCTGCGCGCCTGCATCGTTGATATAATATTCCTTGGTAACCCTGTGACCGGTCTTGGCCAGAAGATTGGCCAGCGCGTCACCTACAACAGCCCCGCGGCAGTGACCGACATGCATGGGCCCTGTCGGATTGGCCGAGACATATTCCACATTCACGCGACGGCCTGCACCGATGCGCGACTCACCAAAGCGCGGCCCCGCCTCAATGACAGAGCGCGCGACCGATTGCAGCACGTCGGGGCTGAGCGTCAGATTTACAAAACCGGGCCCTGCAGATTCTGCCTGGCAACACCGGGGAGTGCCGAAAGCAGCGGCACCAGATCTGCCGCAATATCGACCGGGCGACGACGGGCAAATTTCGATGCCAGAAGCGCCGCATTGGTGGCCATGTCTCCATGAGCCGCATCACGCGCGGGGGTAAGCTCGACACGTGCGGCGATCTCGTCCGGCAGATCCGCTACGACAGAACGCAACGCCTCTCGCACCTGCCCCTGATAACGGGCAAAAAGGCAATCGTGTGTGGGCGCTTGTGTATCGGACATGAGGGCCTTGCGTTCCTGACGTGGTTCTTGCTGCCTGTATCAACCCAGCATCGAGAGTTCCGTCAACCGTCGATGTTCATCCATCGCAAAACGATCAGTCATTCCTGCGATATAATCGGCCACAACACGACGCCGACCAGCCTCGTCCGAGGTCCTGGCTTTTTCGCGCCAGCCATCGGGTAACAGGCTCGGATCTTCAGATAATATCTCGAAAACGGCGGTTATCGCCAGGCGCGCCTTGCGCGTCATGCGGTTCACCTTCCAGTGACGATACATGCGCGCATAGAGAAACTTGCGGATCTCCTTGTTCTCTCGTGCAATGGTCTCGCTGAAGGCCACGACAGGCATGGGCGCATGGCGGATATCATCTGCCGATTCCGGCTTGAGGGCTTCTATATTGGCGCGGGTCTGCTGTGTCAGATCAGTGACCAGCACATTGATGACCTGCCGTATGGTCTCGTGCCGGATACGCCGTTCCCGTTCATAACGGTCATCCGCCCGGGCGCCTGCCATGGCGCGTTCGAGCGCAGGTCCCACGATGGGCAGGCCTGCAATATCATCAAGCGCGAGCAGACCGGCGCGCAAGCCATCGTCGAGATCATGGCCATGATAAGCGATATCGTCGGAAAGGGCCGCCACCTGTGCTTCTGCCGAAGCATAGCTGGCGAGATCGAGATGGTGCCGCTGGTCGTAGTCGAACAGATAGGACGTCGGACGTTTGACCGGCCCGTTATGCTTGGCAAGACCTTCAAGCGTTTCCCAGGTGAGGTTCAATCCGTCGAAAGCATGATAACGGCCTTCAAGATGGGTCACGAGGCGCAGCGACTGGGTGTTATGATCAAATCCGCCCCAGTCTTTCATGCAGAGCTTCAGGGCATCTTCGCCCGCATGACCAAAAGGCGTGTGACCAAGATCATGCGCCAGAGCCAACGCCTCGGTGAGATCCTCATCCAGCTTGAGCTGCCGTGCGACAGAGCGTGCGATCTGAGCCACTTCAAGCGAATGGGTCAGACGCGTGCGGAAGAAGTCACCCTCGTGATTGATGAAGACCTGCGTCTTGTATTGCAGGGTACGAAACCCGGCGGAATGGATCACACGATCACGGTCACGCTGCCAGGGTGAGCGCGTGGGGGCATCTTCTTCAGTATGAAGGCGGCCTCTCGCGGTCTCGCGACGCACGGCATAGGGGGCGACATCCTGGCTGATCATCATGTTTCTCCACATCGCCCGCTTTGAGCGGGCGCATTGCCGCATTATATGGGAAAAAATGAGCCAGACCACGCCCCCTTCCGCCGCGCCCTTTCCGGGCCGCTTTTCGGTCTCTGCCGGTGCCGCCGCCCGGATTTCGGAGATCATCTCGCAGCAGGCTGACCCGTCAGGGCTTGCCCTGCGCGTTGCGGTACTGGCCGGGGGATGCAACGGCTTCCAGTATCAGTTCAAACTCGACAGCGAGCGCGCCGCTGATGACGTGGTGATCGAACAGGATGGCGCCACGGTGCTGGTGGATCCGGTGAGCCTTGATCTGCTGGAAGGGGCTCAGCTTGAATTTGTGGACAAACTGATGGGTGCGCACTTCACGGTCAGCAACCCCAATGCCGCCTCATCCTGCGGTTGCGGCACCAGTTTCTCTCTGGCCTGACCGATCATGAGCTTCACTTTTGCCACCTGGAACGTCAATTCCATTCGCCAGCGCGAACGTCATGTTCTGGACTGGCTCGACCGCGTAAAACCTGACCTGCTCTGCCTGCAGGAACTGAAATGCGAGACGCATCTCTTTCCGGCGAGCTTTGCAGAAGCCGGCTACCATCCGGTCGTGGTAGGGCAGAAAGCCTATAACGGTGTCGCGATGCTGACGCGCAAACCGGCAGAAGTAACCAGCCTGAGCCTGCCCGGCTTCGAAAACGACGCTTCACGCTATGTCGAATTGCGACTGTCCGGCATGGTAATCGGCAATCTCTATCTGCCCAACGGCAATTCCGGCGGGGCTGCCGGTTTTGCCACAAAGCTCAATTTTCTTGACGCACTGGCCCAACGTGCGCGCGCACTTCTGGAGGCTGAAGAGGACTTCCTGTTCACGGGTGACTTCAATGTCTGCCCGACTGATGAGGATTATGCCCCCGGCGCGCTGAGCCCCGACGATGCCCTCCTGCGTCCTGAAAGCCGTGCGGGCTGGCACCGGCTGCTCTGGCTCGGGCTTACCGATGCGCTGCGTGCTATCCATCCTGCCGGTCGACACTACACATTCTATGACTACCAGAATGCCGCATTCCAGCGGAACTCAGGTTTGCGTATCGACCACGCCCTTCTCTCCCCCCGACTGGCAGAACGCCTTGTTTCGGTCATACCGGACCGGGATGAACGGGCGAAGGATCAGCCTTCGGATCATATTCCGCTGATCGTGACCCTGGCCTGAGCTCTGCGAGGATCTTCCAGAGGCGGATTGTTTCCTGACAAGCGCGACGCGCAAAAGCCCCAACGACACTGAGTCGGAGCTTTTGCTGCGGATCGGACACAGGTTTAGAGTGATATTTATCGGCCTGTGTTCGACGCTCTCCAGCGCATACGCTTTTCCTAGAGGCTTCCTTCAGCGAGTCTCTGAATATCGTCGTAAATCTCGTTCCACTCCTCGGTATCCACATCGAATAACCCAAGAAATTTCATATAGAACATACCCTCACTTGCGATGAAGGCGAGGCGGGCCTTTCTGTTGTCCCGCGTATTTGCGGCAAGCATCTCATATCTCTGCCGGTACCATTGGCGTGCTCTGCCGTTGGACTGTTCCTGTGCGAGAAGACCGGCGAGAACACTACATATCTTGCTATCCGGCTCTGAAAGCAGATTCCTCGCTGTCTCGACATGCGCCCTTATCTTGTCGCTCTCCGTGCCATTTTGGCCAGCTTTGCTGGAATAAGCCGCCTCCTCACGGGAAAACCATCTGTCGACGAGCGCCTCCGTCAACTCTTCTTTCGAGCCAAAGCAGGACTGCACGCCTCCCTTGGTGATTCCTGCCTCCTTCGCGACGGCTCCTATAGAAAAAGCGCCAATGCCTGCCGTCAAGATGACCCGCTCAGCCGCCTCAAGGACTTCGTTCCTGTCTATGGTTTTCGGACGTCCCACAATTGCTCCTTGCAATTAGAATACGATCGTATTAATACTCTCTCAACAATCTCCTGATCCTTCCCGGTCCGAGAGCTCAGTGCCGGTATCGAGCCATGAGGAAATCCGCGTTTCTTCATTCCGTCGAACCGAATGAAGAAACGCAGACAGAAGAAACGCAAATAAAAATCAGATCGTCCCAAACAAGCATTTTCGTAATGGAGTAAGCCATGCCCTATCTGAATGTCACTCCCGGCGTCCCTGCGCCTTACAAGGATGGAGGCGGTCTGTACATGCTGAATGGCGGTACAATTACCGTTGACACAGATCAGGGTCTTCTTGGTCTTCGAGATACGACCTCAACAAATTATGGCCATGTGGCTTCCGTGGCAGGAAATATTTATGTCCATTTCGACGAACGCGCATTTTACGCCAACCCTGTGAACAAGATATTCAAACTCGAGATAGAAAATACAAAACCCGTCGCTAACGTCACAATCAATTATCTGCTCTCCGGAACGGAGAAATCCGTAACTGCCTTGTGGAACGGAACGAAGACGATCATCACCTTTATTCTGGGTGATGGGCAGGGCCATTCAGTCACTCTGAACATCGGCATCCGCTTCAATTCACTGGGCCTCCCCGCTGGCAAGACGGTATCCTTCCCGACCGACAACAATAGCGGTCTAATCAAAATTGTCTGCTATGCCCGGGGGACCCGGATAGAAACACCAACCGGGGAGCGCCTCATCGAAGATCTCCGCGCTGGAGACGAGGTCATCACATATAAAGATCAAGGCAGAACGGCAGCTACCATCACCTGGGTCGGAACGCGTCGCGTGATCGCCACAGATGAAGCTGAAAAACTCGTTCGCGTCCGGAAAGATGCACTGCAATCCGGAGTACCGAACAGGGACCTGCTGATCACACCAGAGCATTGCCTCTTCATTGATGGCAGGCTCTTTCCTGTGCGCACGCTCGTCAATGGTCGTTCGATCGCGATCAGTAATGAGACTGAATTTGAGGTTTTCCATCTTGAGCTGGAAGAGCATTCGATCATTTTCGCTAATGGTGCGAGCTCCGAAAGCTTCCTTGATACAGGAAACAAACATCTCATGCTTGGCGAGAATGCGAGATCGCTGACTCTGGGCAATTCAGATACGGCATGCCGTATCTCTGCGGCGCCTATCTGCATCGCGCCAGAACAAATCAAACCTGTGCACGATGCTCTTGCCATGCGTGCTGCAATGCAAGACTACGCACCCGCCACGATACAGCCGACGATCACGCCTAATCCTGACCTCCATCTTGCTCTAGATAATCACAGGAAGATAAGGCCAGCGAGAATAAAAGACGGACAGTATATATTTTTCGTTCCTCATGACGTCGAGAGATTCTGGATTGTATCGAATATTTTTATACCGAGCCAATCTTATGGCCCGTGGTATGACGACCGACGTGAACTGGGAGTTCTTGTGGGAAAGATCAGCCTGTATAGCAGTACAGGACAGATCAATTACACAGAGCATCTCAAAAACCAGGAAATAGACGGTTGGCATGCCATAGAAACCAAAACTCACCGGTGGACGAACGGCCATGCGAGGCTGGATATCGGTCCAGATTTTCCGGATGAGAGAATAATGGATGCTGTGATGGTCATCTCTATCGAAGTTATTGCAACGGGCACTTATTTCACGCTGCCAGCGCATCCAGAGCACAGCCTGCCCCGCTTTTCCCGTCCGCAGGATTTGCTAACACGAGAGAATCCGTCTGCTGCCATAGCATCCCTCGTGGATCTGGTTATCAATCATGATCACCAGATCAGAAGTACGGCGATCCATGACAGTATTTAAACGCAGATAACATGTATGTAGGGCAATATCGGCTACAAAGCAGCTTCCTTCGTAGATTAGATCACTCGCATTGCTGGTGCGGCAAAGCGTCGAGGGAAGTCAGCTTACCGCTGAGCACATAATCGCCGAAATCAATCAGAAGATGATCTTCAATGCCATTGGTCCAGAGCACATCACTATAAGCAGAGTCCGGTAGTAAGGTCCCTGTCCCGGCACCAAAACTGGCGATTGAGACTGGGACGGCATCGCGACCGTGCAAGAGAGGGCTTGCCAGACTTGCCTCATGCGAGGCGAACACGCCCAGAGTCGCATAGGTTGGTATGCTCCCGGAGTCCGAGCTACCGTCGAACAGATCAAGAGCAAGATGAAGGGTCTTTCTGTGAGCAGCAGCCAGAAGGGCCTGGGTCTGCTGAACAGGAAAGACGGTCCGTGCTGGCAGGGTCACGTTTTTAGTCTGGGGCTTCGTATAATGTACGACAATCTCACCATGACGCTGACGCAGCGCCTCGCCAGCTGTCTCGCTTGTTACCTGACCATCTTGGCTCTGGATCGTGTGAAAGATCAGCCTGTGCGCTTTTTTGTCTTCAAGCGTAGCTGACTGGAAACTGACGCTGTTCGAACTGCCATCACCATTAACGATCTCGATATCAAGCTTCTGACTGACAGACCAGGCAGTACAGAGATCATGCAACTGATAGGTCGCAGAACCACTCGCACCGGCGAAGGCACCCGCCTTCAGGCGAGACAGGCTCAATGTATAAACGGCCTTGTGCGGTTGCAGGGCCTCTCCCCGCACAGCGAAAGGCAGGGCGAAGAGCCCTGCAAAAAAACCGGATAGAAACCGTTTCACGCCTGCCTGCCTTTCCGGCTCAGTCCTTCTGGACATTTGCCTTTGGTTTGGGCGGCAGAATGGCCAGAGAAAGCTCCTTCAGACGGGCAGGCTCAACCGGGGCCGGCGCTTCCATCATCAGGTCTTCACCACTCTGGTTGAGCGGGAAGAGAATAACCTCGCGAATATTCGGCTCATCGGCCAGCAGCATCACGATACGGTCCACGCCCGGTGCCGATCCACCATGTGGCGGGGCACCATAGCGGAAGGCGTTGAGCATGCCACCGAAACGGGCTTCGACCACATCCTCGCCATAGCCTGCAATGGCAAAGGCCCGGATCATGACTTCCGGCAGATGGTTACGGATCGCACCCGAAGACAGTTCGATGCCGTTACAGACGATATCGTACTGATAGGCCTTGATCGTCAGCGGATCCTGCGTATTCAGCGCCTCAAGCCCGCCCTGCGGCATGGAGAACGGGTTATGCGAGAAATCAACCTGACCCGTTTCCTCATTGCGCTCGAACATCGGAAAATCGACGATCCAGCAGAAACGGAAAGCGTCCTGCTCGATCAAATCGAGTTCCTGAGCGATGCGTGTGCGCACCTGCCCCGAGAACTTGGCCACGGCATCGCCTTCGCCTGCAGCAAAGAACACGGCGTCACCCGCCTTGAGGCCGCAGGCTTCACGAATGGCCTCGACGCGATCGGCTTCGAGATTCTTGGCAATCGGGCCCTTGCCACCATCTTCCTCGAAGATGATGTAGCCCAGACCACCAGCCCCGGCCTCACGCGCCCAGCTATTGAGCTTGTCGAAAAAGCCACGCGGGCGCGTTCCGGCACCGGGTGCGGGAATGGCGCGCACTTCGCCACCATTGGCAGCAATACGGGCGAACAGGCCGAAACCGGAATTGGCGAAAGCTTCGGTGACCGTGCTGATCAGCAGCGGATTGCGCAGATCAGGCTTGTCAGAACCATACAGACGCATCGCCTCATCGTAGGGAATACGCTTGAATGGTGCGGTATCAACCTTGCGTCCCTTGCCGAATTCGGCAAACAGCCCGCTCAGTACGTCTTCAAGCACAGCGAACACGTCTTCCTGCGTCGCGAAGGCCATTTCAAAATCGAGCTGATAGAACTCGCCGGGGCTACGATCGGCGCGTGAGGCCTCATCACGGAAGCATGGCGCGATCTGGAAATAACGGTCAAAGCCCGCCACCATGGCCAGCTGCTTGAACTGCTGCGGTGCCTGCGGCAGGGCATAGAACTTGCCGGGGTGCAGACGCGCCGGGACAAGGAAGTCGCGCGCGCCTTCTGGCGAAGACGCCGTAAGGATCGGCGTCTGGAACTCGGTGAAGCCGTGACCGATCATGCGCGAGCGCATGGAGGCAATAACCGCTGAACGCAGGCGGATATTCGCCGCCATCTTCTCACGGCGCAGGTCGAGATAGCGATATTTGAGACGCAGATCCTCGGGGTAATTCTCGCTGCCAGCCACCTGGAAAGGCAGGACAGCAGCATGCGAACGCACCTCGATCTCCCGGGCCCGCAATTCAATCGCACCAGTCGGCAGATGCGGGTTACGCTGGCCTTCCTCGCGTGCAACCACGTCGCCCGTGACCGTGATCACGCTTTCGACGCGCAGACGCTCGACGATGTCCAGAAGATCAGTGCCAGAAGGAATAACGATCTGCGTCATGCCGGTCTGGTCGCGCAGATCGATAAAGAGAAGCCCACCGTGATCGCGCTTGCTGTGAACCCAGCCTGACAGACGAACGGTCTGGCCGGCGTCGCTCTCGCGCAGGGCGCTACAGCTATGAGTGCGATAGGGATGCATGGGCGTCTTCCTGATTCGTAACCTCGGGGGCGCAGGGGACGAACCCCTGCCAATGGAGCGCAGGAAGCCGCTCCACCCCTTCCCTGTCAAGCATCGTCGAAGGTTACAGCCGCCTTGCACATCTCTTTTGGGCGACCTGCTGCCGCCAGAGCCAGTGTTTTGCCACTCTCATCGACATAATGTGCTGTAAAATCGAAGCTCCTGGCATCGCCATCAATCTCGACATGATCAAATGGCGCGGGCCAGCCGAGATATTCGATCTTGCGGTCATATTGCTGCGTCCAGAACCAGGGTGTCGACAAGGTGCTAGCCGGTAGTCCGAGCATGGCACGCGTCGCAATGCGGGCCTGAATCTGCGCCGTACGCCAATGCTCAATGCGGTACCGCTTGCCCTCATGGTCTACGCTGGCAATGTCGCCTGCCGCGTAGATATGAGGGGCAAAACACATGGTCTCATCCACCTCGATTCCACCATCATCCGCACGGGCATAGGCTGACAGATAATCGAGAGCCGGTTCGGCACCGATACCGGCAATCACCAGATCCGCTGTGATTTCACTCCCGTCTTCCAGTGTAACGGACTGAACACGATCGGCTCCGTTGATCGTCTTGACGCTGCATGATGGAATAAAGGCTACGCCCTTACCTTCATGAAGGCTCCGCATCTCGGTGCCGATCTCACGGCCAAGCTGCTTTTCAAAGGGGAGTTCTGTCTTCGAGACAACGGTTACGCCCGCCCCTCGCTTGCGCAGGCAGGCCGCAGCTTCCATGCCGATAAATCCTGAGCCGATCACAACGACGCTTGTTGTTTCCGACACCGATGCAGCGATCGCGCGTACATCTCCTGCACTGCGTAGCGTATGAACGCCTTCAAGCGTACTGCCTGGCAGATCGAGCCCGCGCGCTCTGGACCCGCTTGCCAGAAGGATATGGTCAGGGGTCACCGGCTCACCCTGCTCGAGGGTAACCGTTCTGGTTTCGGTGTCGAGACTGACAACACGATCGATCACACGTTCTATCCGATGATCCTGATACCAGCTTTCAGGCCGTAAAGCCGGAGGGGTTGCTTCCGGATCGGCGTTGGCAAGGGTCATCTTGCTGAGCGCCGTTCGGTCATAAGGGAGATCACTTTCAGGCCCGATCAGAAGAATACGACCGGCAAAACCTTCCTCACGCAGTGTCACGCTTGCCGCAATCGCCGCGGCTCCTGCGCCGACAATCGCGATCACCTCGTGCTGACGCATTGGTGCCGGTGCCTCACGCTTGATGGCCACTTTGCCCACAAGAACACGCCCGTCATGCAATTCGACCGGATAACGCGCCAGAGGATCGAGCGCCGGGGGCTCGATCAACCGCCCGGTTTCTGCCGAGAAACTGGCCTTGTGCCACGGGCAGACAAGCTGCACATCGCCATGACGGGTCTTGCAGGCGACACCCTGCTCCATGGGCGCACCCTTGTGGGGGCATTTTCCGTCAAAGGCGCGCACTTCATCGCCTTCACGGTACAGAACAAGAGCTTTGTCTCCAATGCTTACGGGCGTGATCGCGCCGTCCTGAAGCTCACCAAAAGCAAGAACATCGGTCCAGTCCATCAACTCTGCGCACATATGCCCGTCCATCCACTCTCTGTATTCGACATGCAGAGGTAACGTGACGGAAGGACTAGGGTTGGAACCTGTGCAAAGGCTTTTCGTCAGAGATCCCTGGATAAGCTACAGACAGTATGCTCAGGCAGCAGCAATTCCCTGATTGATCAGCCAGTCCTGAATTCCCGGATTGGTACGCCCGAAGGAAAGCGGCGTAACACTCACATGATTGGCTGCAATGGCTGCTGTCTCCGTGCCCTCATCATCGCCTGCATGATCACGCTGAAGATGCAGCCAGTGATAGGACAAGCGTCGCATATCATCGCGGGTGGCGACCTCGATATCACGCAAAAAGCCACGGCCTTGCGTGGTAGCCTTCAGAGCCCCCGCTTCTTCTGGCGCGCAATCAGGAAAATTCACGTTCAGACAGGCGGGTTCAGGCAAGGGGCGACTGGCAAGCGTGGCGATGATATCCGGCGCCAGTGCCCTTGCCGTCGCCCATGGGACTTCCCTGCCGCGACCAAAACTCTGGCTGAGAGCAATAGCCGGCAGCCCCAGAAGCATTGCCGTCATGGCAGCCCCTACAGTGCCCGAAAACATGGTCTCCACGCCCAGATTAGCGCCACGGTTTATGCCTGAAAGAACCAGTGTCGGCTGGGCATCACGCAGGATGTGGCGCGCAGCAATCGCAACGCAGTCACCCGGCGTACCATTGACCGCAAAGCGTTTCGTTCCGTGCTGATGGACGCGCAACGGATCATGAAGGCTGAGTGCGTGAGAGATACCGCTCTGGTCCTGAGAAGGAGCAACCACCCAGACATCATCACTCAGCTGTGACGCCACCTCATGCAACACGGCAAGCCCCGGTGCATCGATCCCGTCATCATTGGTCAGCAATACGCGACGAAACATCGACTCTGTCATATAGAATACTCCCTGGACCGCAACGCGTTGCCTGTCGCGTATGGTCCAACACACCAGATACGGCACCGGCAACAGAAAGGGTCAGCGCAAAAAAGAAAACCCGGCTCAGAGGCCGGGTTTTCACAAACAGGTATCACAAGCCTGTCAGAGTCTGTGTCGGACCTGACGAGAAGTCAGAAGGAATCATCCCCCAGCCACCGCCACTGTCACCACCCCAGTCACCGCCGCCGCCGTTGCCCCAGTCATTGGCATCGTAGTTCTGCCCGGCATCCTCACCATTCCCCGCAAACGGGTCGTTGCCGGCACCATCTCCATAATTATTGTTGATGATGGTCTCGCCACTCCCAATGCCTCCGGCACCATGATGACCTGAAAAGAGACTCTCAATGGCGTTCGCTGCCAGCATACCGCCTGCAACGCCTGTCGCCGTGGTCAGGGCCGAACCCAGAAAACCTGTACCGCGCTGCTGGAACATGCCGGGCGCATAACCGGGAGGAAGATTGGCCTGCGGCGGCGGGGCGTAGCCCTGACCATAACCCTGACCATAACCCTGCTGCGGCTGACCGCCCCATCCTGGTGGCGGACCTGCCTGCTGCTGACGATTGCCACCGCCACCGAACAGCCCCCCGAAGAGACCGCCACCACCCTGCGGGCGCTGCTGCTGGGCCTGCTGGAGCTGTGACTGCGCCTGCTGGAGCTGGAATTCGAGCTGTCGGATGCGATTTTGCGCTTCTGCCAGCGCCACTTCCTGCACAACCGCCATCTGCGTCACACGGTAGCGGGCCTCCGGATATTTCTGGAAATTCTCTGCTATCCAGCGATCCGCCTCCGGATCGACGGGCGGCAGAGTGGCCGGGGTCTGAGAGCCGCCGAACCCGCTATTCGGCGCGCCGCCGACACGGGCGACGAACTGCGAAATAAGATCACGCTCTTGCTGGTTCATGGGGATGACTCTCCATCCGGTCAGAATGATATTGCTCTATAATGTGGCTGGCGGTCGCAAGAGTTGCAAGAGGGCACCAGTCTGCCTTGCCTGACATTGGTCAGGAGCTACCAGAGCTATTATATCCGGTCAGAAGACACGACGACTTCATGACAGGAATTCATGATTGATGATTGACATTCAGCCTCTGGCCATATTGCGCGAGATCCATCGCACCGGAAGTCTGACACAGGCCGCCGAGCAGCTTTGCCTGACACAATCAGCCGTCAGTCATGCCATTCGCCGGTTTGAAGAGCGGCACAGCGTCAAGCTGCTGGAGCGCGAAGGGCATAAGCTGCGCTTCACTCTGGCCGGCACCTATCTGCTCGACCTCGCCCAGCGGGTTCTTCCCCAGCTTGAACATGGTGCGGGGGTACTTGAGGATTATGCCCGTGGCCGTCGCGGCTCCATCCGTATTGGCATGGAATGTCATCCCTGTCAGGACTGGCTCATGCAGGTTGTGGATCCGTTCCTTTCTGCCTGGCCCGATGTGGAACTCGATGTTACGACAGCCTTCCAGTTTGGCGGGCTGACGGCACTGCTCGGCACGAGATCGATATTCTCGTGACCCCGGATCCCATGGAGCGCCCGGAACTCCTGTTCACGCCTGTTTTTGATTACGAGCTCGTTCTTGCGGTGGCCGAGACGCACCCTCTGGCACAGAAGCATCATATCGACCCCAAGGACCTAGCGACCGAAACGCTGATTACCTACCCCGTCTCACGCGAACGGCTCGATATCTACACGCGCTTTCTTGTTCCCGCTCACGCCGCACCACATCGTCACCGCACAGTCGAGACGACCGATCTGATGTTGCGCCTGGTGGCCTCGGGTCGCGCCGTGAGCGCCACCCCGGACTGGCTGCTCCGCAAGGTAAAGGGCGTAAAAGGTATCCGGATCGGGGATGGCATTCTCAAATCCATCCATCTGGGGCATCGCGCGGGCCTGGCCCCATCTTATCTGGATGGCTTTATCCGGCTTGCAGCAACTGTCGAGATCTAGGGCCGGGCACCCCATCCAGAACATGACAAAAAGTCATGTTATAACGATATATAATCATTTGTGTTCATGCATTGCTGTGCTGGATAACCGGGGCTCGCTCGCACCGCGCGGCGGCACGAAGCACGTGGCGCGGAAAACAGGATCCAGAACGGGATACCCGCCCCCCATGACCAACGATTTCGCTTTTACGATTAAACAGCTGCGCTTTGACGAGCATTACGCTCCCGCTCCCGGCACCAGGCTGACCACCAATTTCGCCAATCTTGCAAGAGGAGAGTCCCGTCAGGACAATCTGCGCGCAGCCCTGCAGATGATTGATCAGCGGTTCAACGATCTCGCGGAATGGGACAACCCTGATGGGACACGCTACACGCTTTCGCTTGATATCGTTTCCATCGAAATGACTGTTGCAGGCTCACGCGAAAGCTTTCCGGCGATCGAATTGCTCCAGACGACCATATTTGACCGCACTACAGGCAAGCACCTCGACGGCATCATGGGCAATAATTTCTCATCCTATGTGCGCGACTATGATTTCAGCGTGGTTTTGCCCGAGCATAATCGCGGGCGTGACGGGTTCTCCGTTCCGGAAGATTTCGGTGTGCTGCATGGCAGCCTCTTTCAGACCTTCATTGCCTCGAAGAGCTATCAGGATCATTTCAGAAAACCCCCGGTGATCTGCCTGAGCGTATCAGAAAACAGGATCTATACACGCACCACCAACCGGCATCCCGTGCTGGGAGTCGAATATACGCCCGATCAGGCTTCACTGACCGAGCGTTATTTCGGCCGGATGGGCATGCAGGTCCGTTACTTCATGCCGCCTGGCGCGAAGGCGCCTCTGGCCTTCTATTTCTTCGGCGATTTGCTGAATGACTACACCCCGCTCGAACTGATCAGCACAATCAGCACGATGGAAACCTTTCAGCGCATTTACCGTCCTGAAATCTACAATGCGAATTCTGCGGCGGCCGCTCAGTACAGGCCCAGCCTCAAACAGAGCGATTATTCAAACACGCGTATCATTTACGACCGCGAGGAGCGTACGCGCCTTGCCATCGAGCAGGGCCAATTTGCGGGTGAACATTTCATCGCCCCTCACCGCGCCTTTCTCGAGCAATGGGTAACCCGGCGCGCAGCCTGACTCCCTCGACCGAACACTGATCCTTCTTTTCCGGAACGTCACACCTATGACCAAGCTCCTTCCCACCGCCACTGCGGGCAGCCTGCCCAAACCCTCATGGCTCGCCGAGCCGGAAAAACTCTGGTCTCCCTGGAAGATGGAAGGGGATGCCCTGATCGAGGCGAAGCAGGACGCGCTGAGAGTCTCGCTGCTCGAGCAGCAGGTTGCCGGGGTCGATATTGTCAGCGATGGCGAGCAGACACGCCAGCATTTCGTGACGACCTTCATCGAGCATCTTGCTGGCGTGGATTTTGAGAAGCGCGAGACGGTCACGATCCGCAACCGCTACGAGGCCAGTGTACCGACCGTTGTAAGTGCCGTCGCACGCGAGAAGCCTGTTTTTGTCGAAGACGCGAAATTCCTGCGCCAGCAGACAAAGACCCCTATCAAATGGGCGCTCCCTGGCCCCATGACGATGATCGATACGCTCTATGATGCCCATTACAAGAGCCGCGAGAAGCTGGCCTGGGAATTTGCCGCCATTCTCAACGCAGAGGCGAAAGAGCTGGAACAGGCCGGTGTCGATATCATCCAGTTCGACGAGCCTGCGTTCAATGTGTTTTTTGATGAGGTGAATGACTGGGGCATCGCCACACTCGAGCGCGCCATTGAAGGGCTCAAATGCCAGACCGCCGTGCATATCTGCTATGGCTACGGCATCAAGCCAATACGGACTGGAAAAAGACGCTTGGCCATGAGTGGCGCCAGTATGAGCGCACCTTCCCCAGGCTTCAGGCCTCGGCGATCGATATGGTTTCGCTGGAATGCCAGAACTCGCATGTACCAATGGAACTGATCAAATTGCTGCGTGGCAAGAAGGTGATGGTGGGCGCGATCGATGTGGCCAGCAACCGGATCGAAACGCCGGAAGAAGTTGCCGCAACGCTGCGCAAAGCGCTGCAATTCGTCGACGCGGAAAATCTCTGCCCCTGCACCAATTGCGGCATGGCTCCGCTCTCGCGCACTGTGGCCAGAGGCAAGCTCAAGGCGCTGGCCGCCGGCGCCGAGATCGTCCGCAAGGAACTGACCTGCTCCTGATCAGAGCTACCATATGGCTATTGCCGCCAAAATCTGTCGGCCCACGGCTGCTATTGGCCCTTCCATCCTGCGAGGGCTGCTCGGCGTCCCGAAAAGCTGGATAGCGCCATCATGTAACCCCGCTTAGTCTAGAGTCCCTGTACCAAAAACCGTCATGCATGTGTCAGTCAGCCTCCCAATGCTTGAGGGTTCACTTACCCACCCTCCTGTAGCGAAAAAGGCAACACTCCCTCTTTTTCGCTCATAAGAGAGATAAGCCCCTTGTCCCCCCAAATCCGCAAGATGGAGCTCGGATTCCTGGAATCTCAGATTAAACCGTCGCATTGCAACCGATAGCGTAGCGCAGGTATCGATCTTCGGAAGATACAGTATGATTCTGTCAATGAGTCCAGGCTTGAGGACAATAATTTCGATGCTGTCGATTTTATAGCCGTCCGATGTCGCGAGACCACGCATGCTGCACCGCCTGTCGGTACAGGATGGCACCGACTCAGTCTCGTAGAGACGGGCAAGGTTGATCTCTTCAGGCCGTTTCCATGAATAGACGAGATCAAGTATCTGTCCGAGCGTCGCTCTGACCGGAACCGGCCCGGTGTTCGGGGCCGGCTGTGCCTGAGCACTGGCCGGAGCCAGAACGGCGAGACAGAAAATCGCAAACTGCGGTTTCAATAAGAATGGCAATATTTTGCTCATGGCATTTTCCATAGTCCTCCGTTTCTTTTTCGCCTGAGCTTTTTACAGAAATACTTCAGAGACAAACCACAAGGGCGTTACGATCGCTTGAGATTGGCTTGTTCCCCTCATCAGGCTAGAACGGATCGACTGAACAAGACCGGAGCCTCGATCCTTGACCCCCTTGCCCGAAAACGGCGGACGCCCCCTTTCCTTTCAGGATCTGATCCTGCGCCTGCATCAGTTCTGGTCGGCACAGGGCTGCGCCCTGCTTCAGCCTATGACACCGAACTGGGTGCGGGTACGCTCTCGCCGCATACAACGCTGCGGGCATTGGGGCGCAAGCCGTGGAAGGCCGCCTATGTGCAGCCCTGCCGCCGGCCGTCAGACGGGCGCTATGGTGAAAACCCGAACCGGCTCCAGCATTATTACCAGTATCAGGTGTTGCTCAAGCCGACGCCGGAAGACAGCCAGCGCCTGCTGCTCGACAGTTATCGTGCCATCGGCATTGACCCGGAAAAGCACGATATCCGCTTTGTCGAGGATGACTGGGAAAACCCGACCATCGGCGCCTGGGGGCTGGGCTGGGAAGTTTGGTGCGACGGTATGGAAGTGACGCAGTTCACCTATTTCCAGCAGGTTGGCGGTATTCCGACGGTCGTTCCCTCGACCGAACTGACCTACGGGCTGGAGCGTCTGGCCATGTATGTGCAGGGCGTCGAAAACGTCTATGACCTCGATTTCAATGGTCAGGGCCTGAAATACGGCGATGTCTTCCTGCGTGCTGAGCAGGATTATTCGCGCCATAATTTCGAGCTGGCCGATACCGAAATGCTGATGCGCCATTTTCGCGACGCTGAAGCGGAATCGGTGCGTCTGGCCGAGGCTGGCGTGGCCCAGCCCGCCTATGACCAGTGCGTCAAGGCCAGCCATCTGTTCAACCTGCTCGACTCACGCGGTGTCATTTCGGTGTCGGAGCGCGCCTCCTATATCGGGCGCGTGCGCAATCTCGCAAAGCTCTGCTGCGAAACCTGGCTTGCTGGCGACGAGGAGTCGAAATAATGGCCGAACTCCTTCTCGTTCTTGATTGCGAGGAAATTCCTGCCCGTATGCAGGAAAGCGCCGGTCAGGATCTGGCGCGTCTGGTTTCCGAAGCGATGGCACCGCTTTCACCGCGTAAAGTCACACCGTTCTGGGGCGCCAGACGGATCGGCCTCAGTCTGCAGATTGACGAACAGATCGCTGAATCCACCCAGTCTGAACGTGGTCCCCGCGAGAGCGCGCCCGAACAGGCACTGGCCGGATTTCTGCGCAAGCATGGCGCCGAACGCGACGCGCTGGTGCTGGAAAACGGCTTCTGGGTGCTCAATCGCACGCTGCCCGCCATCGGCGCCGCGCAGCAGATTGCCGAAACCATCCCGGCCCTGCTCTGGCGTTTTCCCTGGCCGAAATCCATGCGCTGGGGCCATGGCAGCGCCTTTACCTGGGTACGCCCGCTGCGCCGCGTGATCTGCCTGCTTGATGGTGCACTTGTGCCCTTCAGCCTGGCGACCGAAAATGACGATGCTCATGGGCTCGTTTCTGGTACGCAGACTGCTGGCCATCGCTTCATGGCGCCGGATGCTTTCGACGTGACTTCTTTCGAACAGCTCAAAAGCGAGCTGTTTGCGCGCAAGATCGTGCTTGACCCGGCGCAGCGCCTGTCGATCATTCGCGACGGGTTGCAGGCCCAGGCAGACAAGGCCGGTCTGACACTCGTGCAGGATGACAAGCTGGTCGAGGAAGTGTCGGGTCTGGCCGAATGGCCGGTCGCTCTTCTGGGCCGTATCGACGACGCCTATATGGATCTGCCGCCTGAAGTGATGCAGGTCTCCATGCGCATCAATCAGCGTTATTTCGCGCTGCGCACTGCAGACGGCAGGACCGCCCCGCATTTCGCCTTCATCGCGAATATGGATTTTGCCGATGGCGGTGCGCTGACCATTGCCGGCAATGAGCGCGTCCTGCGCGCGCGTTTTGCTGATGCCCGCCATTTCTGGGACCTCGACCGCAAGACGAAACTGGCCGAGCGCGTGGCCGCACTCGATGCTGTAACCTTCCATGCCAGACTTGGTAGTCAGGGTGCACGCGTTCAGCGCATCGTGGCGCTTGCCGGTATCGTGGCTCAGGCTATGGGGCTGGATGACACGGCACAAAACCGGGCGCGGCGCGCTGCCCTTCTGGCAAAAGCCGATCTCACGACGGGCATGGTCGGGGAATTCCCCGAGCTTCAGGGCGTGATGGGCGGCTATTATGCCCGCCATGACAATGAAGGCGATGCCGTTTCTGACGCTGTGGCAGAGCATTACATGCCACGCGGTCTGAATGACGAGACGCCACGCGCCCCGGTCTCGGTCGCTGTAGCGCTGGCCGATCGTCTGGATCTGCTGACAGCCTTCTTTGCCATGGGCGAAACGCCGAGCGGATCGGGAGACCCCTATGCGCTCCGCCGTGCGGCATTGGGCATTATTCGCATCATTCGTGACAATGGGCTGCGTCTCGATCTGACGGCGCTGATCGCCCAGGCTGCGCAGAACCTGCCGGTAAATCTGCGTGAAGGCGGAGAACTCGCGGCATTGCCGGGCTTTCTGGCTGAACGCCTGCGCGTTCAATTACGCAGCGAAGGCGAACGCCACGACGTGCTGGCAGCCGTGCTGGCCGGTGGACTGGACGGCGATCTGGTGCGTCTACTGGCCCGTACAACAGCACTTGCAGAAATGGTCGGTACGGATGACGGGCGCAATCTGCTGGCGGCAGGCAAGCGCGCGGCCAATATTCTGCGCATCGAAAACCGCAAGGACGGCCCGCATCAGGGCGCGCCTGACAGCGCGCTCTACGTGCAGGACGAGGAACGCGCCCTTGGCGAGGCACTTGCCTCAGCGCAGACAGCAATTCACGCCTCACTCGGGCAGGAACGATTTGCCGAGGCGATGATCGCGGCAGCGTCTCTGCGCCCCGTGCTCGACCGGTTCTTCGAAGTCGTGACGGTAAACGATCCCGATCCCACCCGTCGTCTCAACCGCCTGCGCCTACTGGCGCAGATCGGAGAGACCCTGACCGAAATCGCCGATTTCAGCCAGATCGAAGGCTGAGGCTCAGCGCCCCACCGTTTCACCCGGTGGGGCAAGCCCATGGCTGACAAGGCTGCCATTCTGATAGGCCGTTCCAAACGCAGCTATGGAAGCCCCTGTCACCAGGTCATGACCAGAAGCGCCGCCTTCACCCGGCAGAAAGCGCTTTGCAAAATTCACAATCTTTCCGGCGGTGGTACGACGCAGCGGTGGAGGCGACATGGCATGAGGCAGAGGGGCAGGCTCCCAGCCATCCTTTGTTTTTCCTGCAGAGGTTACCGGGTAATCGGGCGTCACTTCGACCGGGACGTTCACCTGCAAGGGCAGAACAGTAGAAAAACCCTGCCTGCGGGCGACAGCTCCTGAAATCAAAAACATGCCTGTAAAAGCCACAAGGCCGAGCAGAGACAATGCACGCATCGTTTCCTCCTGCAAAACGGCGCTCAGCGTGGCACACAGACCACCACACTCAAAAAGATTTTTCGATCAATCCATCATATGATCGCATGAAGAAGACTGCCATTTGCTCTTGTCGCCACGACAGAAAGCGAGCGTCACTTTTTTCTACGAATGCAAGCAGAGACATTATAGGCTCTCAACCATGCAGCCGAGCTTCTTTGTCAATCATGGCGGTGGGCCATGCTTCTTTCTTGAACCGAGCCCGATGCGCCGGGCCTGGGCGCCGCTTGAAACCTATCTTGCGGGGTTCGCATCACGCCTGCCAAGGCGGCCGGATGCGCTTCTGGTTATTTCAGGCCATTGGGAAGAGACCGTGCCAAGCATCCATTTCGGCGCGTCACCCTCGCTCCTGTATGATTATGGCGGATTTCCAGCTCATACCTATGCGCTGGACTGGCCCTCTCCGGGATCCCCCCGTCTGGCAGCACGTATCAGCACCCTGCTCGACCAGGCCGGGATCAGAAACACGCGTGAAATAACGCGCGGCTGGGATCACGGTGTGTTCGTACCGCTCAAGGTCGCTTTTCCCGATGCGGATATCCCGGTTGTGCAACTCTCGCTCCAGCAGGATCTCGACCCGGAATTTCATCTTGCCCTTGGTCGCGCCCTCACCCCGCTTCGGGCTGAAAACATACTGATTATCGGTAGTGGACAATCCTACCATAACGTAAGCGGCTTCTTTTCAGGAGGCGATGCAGACCACGCAGCACGGACGTTCGACCGCTGGTTGCAAAATGCGATGCGCGACCCCTCACAGCGTGAATACGCCTTGCGAAACTGGCATCACTCTCCTGCCTCCCGTATGGCTCACCCGCGTGAGGAGCATCTTCTACCGCTCATGGTAGTGGCCGGAGCGGCCTCAGGTGAGGCAGCCCATCTTGATTTCACAGCGACCGTCATGGGCAAATCCCTGTCCGGGTTCCGCTTTGGCTGATATCCAGCCTTCAGGACGAGTGATCTGTTTTATCGATTGTTTCGAGTATATCAATCAATTGGATTGATATCCGTTTCCCCCTGATACTCTGTCCCAGTGAGAAAAACGAGGCAGATCATGTCAGAAATCCACGATACCGCAATCATTGGTGCTGGAGCCAGCGCCACATTACTGGCCTGGAACTTGCGCCATCGTCATGACCGCAACTGCGTTGTAATCGACCCGACCCAGCAACCCGCCCTTGGTCTGGCTTACAGGACGCGCAGTATCGACAATCTGCTCAATGTCCCCGCCAGCGGTATGAGCGCACTGGCAGATGACTGCAGGCATTTCACAGAGTGGCTCCAAAAAAAGATTGACCCCGCTATCGACAGAGATGCCTTCATTCCCAGAGCGATATACGGGCTTTATCTTCAGGATCTGTTTCGTCAGGCCGCCCCGCTTCATGCAAGAACCCGTGTCATGTCCTGTATGCCGGACAACGATATTATCACACTCCGGCTTGAAGGCGGACGCTGCCTGAGCGCGCGTCAGATTGTGCTGGCACTCGGGCATTTTTCTCCGCCACTCCTGCCCGGCCTCTCGACTGAACTGATTCACAATCGGCATTACCATCATCAGGTCTGGGACAGTCATGTTCCTGATGCCATTGCATCAACCGATCCTGTGCTTCTGATCGGGAGCGGCCTGACGGCCATTGATCAGATCATGCAGCTTCGGGCAGCTGGTCACACCGGCAGGATAATGATCGTGTCACGCCATGCCCGTCTGCCGCAGCGTCATGACGCCACACCAAAGCTGGATACTCCCGTCATCACGCCCGGAAGCTGTGTGCCGCGCTGTACCGCCTATCTCCATCAGTTCAATGCCATGATGAAGCGCGGTATTCCCTGGCGGGCCTGCATCGACAGCCTGCGCCCCGTCACAAACCAGCTCTGGACTGATCTGCCACAGGAAGAAAAAGCGCGGTTCCGTCGGCATCTGCAACGCCGCTGGGACGTCGTGCGGCATCGTATGGCACCACGCATCGCCGAAGCGCTTGATGCCGGGCTGGCAAATGGCTCGCTTTCCCTTCATGCCGGGCATCTGCAAGAAATAGAGGCAATGACTGATGGATTGCGTGTCATGGTCAGGCATGGAGATCGTATCGACAGGTTCGAGGTTGCCCATGTTCTCAATTGCACGGGGCCGAACCTGCATTATGACCGGGTGGATTCTCCCCTGCTGCACGATCTGTTCGCCAGAGGGCTGGCCCGTCCCGGGCAGGGAGGCGCAGGACTGGACACAACGGATGACGGACAACTCCTCGGAGAAGACAACAAGGCCCGGTTGCCGCTTTACACACTTGGCCCCGCGCGTCAGGGCACGTTATTCGAGTCGATAGCCATTCCTGAAATACGCAGCCAGGCCTATGATCTCGCCCGATTGCTCAATGGGCGCCTGGCCCGAATTCAGTTGCAGGATCTGTGTGCATGATTAGCCGCTATACCGATCACGCAGCCAATGAACGCACCTTTCTTGCCTGGGTACGCACTGCGCTTGCCATGGTGGCAATCGGCTGCATGCTGGCCAAATTCAATATTTTCCTTCGGCTGATCAGCTCTGAACATCACGAAGCCATGCCCACTCTTCCCGGATCTTCTGCATGGATCGGCGTCCTGACGATATGTGCCGGACTGATGCTTCTGCCAGCAAGCTGGTGGCGTTTTCGTAAGGTAAAGGAAGCTCTTTCGGCAGAAGAACCAAGAGAGATTACACTGAACGGGCTTGAGGGTCTTTTCTGCCTGTTCCTGTCCCTTCTGGTCGCCGCCATATTGCTGTCGCTTCTGGGCGTATTGCCATCGTGACTCTCGAACAGCTTCGCATTTTCATAGCTGTTGCCGAACGACAGCATATGACCCAGGCTTCTGAAGCCCTTGCCCTGTCCCAGTCCGCTGTCAGCCATGCCATCATGACGCTGGAAAACAGCTTCGGGGTCAGATTATTCGACCGGATCGGCCGTCGTATTCTTCTGACAGATACAGGACGCGTCTTTCTGCAGGAGGCGCGCGCAGTACAGGCGCGTGCCCTTGCAGCCCGGGAGTGTCTGGAAGAGCTGGGTGGTCTGCGGGCAGGCAGTCTTCATGTCTGGGCCAGTCAGACTCTGGCCAGTTACTGGCTGCCAGCACGTCTCAACCGCTTCGCCGCTCTCTACCCCGATGTGAAGCTCGGCATGACAATCAGTAATACAGACGAGATCTGCGCCCGACTTGGTGACGGCACGATCGGGTTCGGATTGATTGAGGGCAGCGCCAGCCTTGCATCACTCTGCACGGAGAGGCTTGCACGCGATCAACTCCTTCTCGTTGTAAGCCCGGATCATCCCTGGGCTGCAAAAGTACCGGGCACGACCGAACTTCATAAGACACCCTGGATACTGAGAGAAAAAGGCTCCGGTACCAGAGCAAGCTTTGAAAACGCTCTGTGCTCCTGGGGAATTCTTCCTGAAAGCCTTGATATTGTCATGGAGCTGACCTCGAACGAAGCCATAGCCACCATGATCAGCACAGGCCTTGCCGCCACGGTACTCTCGGCAAGCGTGGTTTCGGGACTGATTGAAAACGGACTTCTCTGTCCCGTTTCCATCGCTTTTCCGGACCGTCATTTTACCCTTGCCCGTGGCGAACGAAGTCTCTCACCCGCCGAGCAGGCCTTCTGCACGTTGCTTCGCTCACAACACTTGCCAGAAGAACGCTGATACACTTGCAAGACAGAGCAGTCCTGTAATCCGCCTCCCGGAAAAAGGCTGTCACAGGTCCTTGCGTGGCGCGGGCAGATCGGGGTCGTTGCGATGCACCCAGGCGGAAAGCAGCAGACCAAAGCCGAACATCATCGTCAGCATGGCCGAACCACCATAGGAAATGAGCGGCAAAGGCACACCGCCAACAGGAATCACCCCCATGACCATCGACAGATTGACGGCGCAATAAAGGAAAAAATCGACCGAGATACCCAGAGCCAGAAGCCGCCCGAACTGGTTGCGGCTTCGCATGGCCATCAGCATGCCCCCCACAACCAGCAATGCCAGTAATCCGATTACGGATACGGCGCCAGCATACCCCCATTCCTCACCGATCATGGTAAAAATGAAGTCAGTCTGTTTTTCAGGCAGGAAGTTCAGTTGCCCCTGCGTACCGCGCAGATAGCCCTCTCCCCACATCCCCCCAGAACCAAGCGCGATCTTGGACTGGATGATATTGTACCCTGCCCCGAGAGGATCGTGCTCAGGATGCAGAAAGGTATCAATTCGCGCCTTCTGGTAGTCATGCAGATGGGCATAGACAAACTTGCCCAGAAACGGCACAGGCGCAACGAGCAGGGCGATCTGCCACAGGCGCATGCCAGCGGCAAAGAACATGGTGGCGCCTATCAGCCCGATAATGACTGCCGTGCCCAGATTGGGTTCCTTGAGTACAAGGCCGACCGGGATCAGCGTCAGCAATGCAGGCGGTATCAACCTCAGCGGATTACCCATACGTTTGGTGTCGATCCGGTGGAACCAGCTCGCCAGTATGAGGACCAGCGCAATCTTCGCAAATTCGGAGGGCTGGAACTGCACCCCAGCCAGATTGATCCAGCGTTCAGCACCCTTGCCCACATGGCCCATATGGAGAACCAGAGCGAGAAGCGTCACCGATACCAGATAGATCGGAATGGAGAACAGGCGCAGCAGGCGCGGACTGGTCAGCGCCACCGTGATCATCATCACCAGACCGAAACCGAAACGCACGATCTGGGGACGTGCAAAAGGCGCAGCCGACCCGCCACCCGCAGAATACAGCGCAAGATAACCGACACCAGCAAGAACACAGATCAGCAGTACATAAAGCCAGTTGATCTGAAGCAGCTTGCCCAGAAGCCGGAAACTCGGCTCCGGACGCCAGAGACGTTTTTGCCAGTTCACTATTCGGCGTCCGCGACGGCCTGACCGGGAACATGGTCGTGATTGACCGGATCACGCAACAATGTATCGGTCATGATATCACGCGCCAGCGGGGCCGCGGCATCGGCACCGCCATTGCCGTGCTCGATGACAACCGCAATTGCGTAGCGTGGAGCGTCATAAGGCGCAAAGCAGATGAAGAGGGCGTGCGGACGCTCCTCCCAGGGCAGATTCATCGAGTTGAAATGCCCGCTTTCACGCAGGCACGTGAGACCCGTCGCACCTGTGCCGAACCTGTCTTGCCCGCCAGCGCGACATCCGGAAGGCCGAGTCTGGCCTTGGGTGCTGTTCCATGCGGTGCATTGACCACATCAAACATCCCCTGACGAATGACGGACAGATGAGCCTCGGTAATGTCCAGTGCCGGCGCGGCATCAAGCGGCGTATGCTCTGAACTGCGGTCATTGACCTTGCGCACCAGATGGGGGGTGACATTGCGTCCGGAGGCAATGCGCGAGACATAGGTGGCCAGTTCAAGAGGTGTTACCTGAACGAAGCCCTGGCCGATACCGGCATTGACCGTATCCCCACCATTCCAGTGGAACCCGTGTTTCTGCCGCCATTCCGGGGTCGGGATGACACCTGCGCGGATGTGAGGCAGTTCAATATCAAGCCTGGTGCCCAGACCAAAATCATTGGCCATGGTCTTGATCGGCTCCATACCGATCTTGCGCGCCGCCAGATAGAAATAGACGTCACAGCTGTATTTGAGGGCCTGCTGCATGGTGATGCTGCCGTGCCCCCAGCGGGACCAGCAGTGAAAACGCACCCCGCCCATGTCGTAATAACCAGGGCAGGTAAAACGATCCTCGGCACTGATCAGACCCGACTTCAATGCGGCAAGGGCGACAGCAGGTTTGAACGTGGAACCGGGAGGATAGACACCGGCAACCGTTTTGTTGATGAGGGGTGTACGAACGTTGTTGGTCCATTCGATCCATTGGGCATGGCTCACGCCTGAATCGAAAAGTGACGGATCGAAAGAGGGAGTACTGACCATGGCCAGAACTTCACCGTTACGACAATCCATCACGACCACGCTTGCCGCCTGATCGCCTATGCGATTGAGCACCATCTGCTGCAACCCGGCATCGATGGTCAGTACAACCTCATCGCCCTGCTGACCGTCAATACGGTCCATCTCACCCATGACACGGCCTCTGGAATTCACTTCCATTTCGACCGAACCGGGCTCGCCACGCAAAAGCAGATCCTGGGTCTGCTCAATTCCGGCACGACCGGCACGCATACCGGGCAGGGCCATCATCGGGGTTGCAGCAACATCACGCTCGTTCGGCGGCGCCACATAGCCGACAATATGAGCCAGCTGCGAACCGTAAGGATAAAGCCGTGTGGTGCCGACATCAACCAGCACACCAGGAAGGCTAGGTGCGTTGAGCTCGATACGCGCCATATCGTCCCAGCTCAGAAAATCCTTGAGGGAGACTGGGACATATTTCCGTATATGACGGAGATCGCGCTCGATACGGGCATGATCACGCTCGTCCAGCGCAATGATCTGACCGAAACGCGCGATTGTCGCATGAATATCAGTCGTCTCCTCAGGCATGAGAAGAGCACGCCAGTTCACCTTGTTACCGGCAAGCTGCAAGCCAAAGCGATCAACGATCTGCCTCGGGCAGGCGCAAGCAGACGCTTGCTTGTGCGATTGCGTGCCGCGAGGTCACGCAGATGATCGCCTTCGTGCACCTGAAGGTCATAGAGCTTCTTGCCCAGCACACCGAGCACGCCGGCCTGGGTGGCCAGCACCAGCAGTGCACGCCGGGTAAAGACACCGCGTGAAGGCGTAATCTCTTCGCGCTTGGCACGCATGCGGGACGGATTATGGGATCGGGAGGATTTGCCGCGTCTGAATTTCATCGAACGCAGGCATTCCCGTACCGGATTTCGGCCATGGCTGCACGTTCGCCTGTCAGGCGTCCATTAGTAAGCATTACGCTGCAACGGAACATCATGCTCGAAACCGGGCCTTCAGGCTTGTTCAGGGTCTGCCACCGTGCGACGCGCCCAGGCAAACAGGGCGCTCAATGTCGGATAGATACCAATTGTCACCGCCGCCTGAAAGAGACTCGGCACCGGAGACATCATTGCCAACGTCCCGATACACGTGATGATCCATCCAAACAACGATAAAACAAGCGCAAGCCCACCCAGCAAGGCCCAGCCAAAAAGGAAGCTGATGCGGCTAAGGCCGTAACGCCACAAATGAGCGACACCGTGAAACACGAGGAGGGAAAACAGGAAGACGCCAGGCGGCCCAAAACTCAGCGCCTCACAAACCAGTCCGACGCAGAATGTCATGAAAGGCGTCATGGATTGCGGTCTGTGCGCCGACCAGAAGAAAACCGTACTCGCCGCGATGCCAAAACAGAGCTCGTTCTGACCAGGGATCCCGAGCCCTGCAGACAGAAGCAACGCGCTCAACACAATAAAAAGCGAAGGCAGGAGCGCGCGCATGAGCTGATCAAGCGCCGGCGCAGGGTAGGCCGCGGCGCGATGCCCGGGTGGATGTCGGGAGAGTGGCGATGACCGACCATGAACTAGCCCTGCCCCTTCATCGGCTTCTGGAAAGGCACAAAAGGCAGCTCCGGAGCAACGGGCATGGGTGGCATCAATCTGACACGGCCTGGTGCATCGGGCCCGGCATGATCAGCACTGGTATAGTCGAATACGCGAATGATATCCGGATGATCGAGTGAAGCCTCAGGCACAACGACAGGCGTGCCGGGGCGCAGATAGTGCACCGTTCCCACGATCAGCCCGCCTGGCATACCGGCAAAGGCGCCATGTACGTGCCCCTCGGGAGCAGGCTGCTCACCTGTAACAACACGCTCTCCCTCTACAGGACGATTGTCCTGCGCATAATAGATCAATCTGGGATATGGAGAACCATCACCAGCCATGATGCATTGCCACGTGAGGCAGTCAGCATGACTGGTATGCGGCTGGCATCATCATTGATCATCAGAATGCGTACGGTGCGTGCGCCTGTTTCCGTTACACGCCCAAGCAGACCTGATGCATCAAGAGCAACATCCCCTGGCACAATGCTATGCCCATCCCCCACGGCGAGGAGGACAGAACGCCCATAGAGCCCGCCAGCATCACGCAGCGCATGACCACTGACGAAATTCGGCGCGTTATCCGGAATCCAGTGAAGACTGGCTTTGAGCTGAGCATTCTCGTCGGCGAGCGCGACGGCCACGTCATACCAGCGACGGAGTTTCTGGTTTTCAGCCCGCAAGCGGGCATTTTCCCCGGCGACATCGCTCAGTCCCGTAACGGTCTGACGAAGCCGGGCAAATGCCGTCTCAGGGGTGGCCATCAGCTGATAGGCGGGAGCAAGCCCGTCAGCCAGCTTCATGCGCAGGTGATCCACGTCCGGGCGACGGGTCAGACCGAGCATGATCAGACCGATTGCCAGCACGAAGAAAAACGGCAGCATCAGCTTTGCGAGTGCGTGTCGCCCCTGAATCGACAGCATCAGCCGGATGCTCCCTGGCTATCAGTACATCGAAATCAGGACATTCCGCAGGCGGCGCATCTCTTCAAGCGCACGTCCCGTACCAAGTGCCACGCAGGAGAGCGGCGACTCACCCACCGTCACAGGCAAGCCGGTTGCGGTACGCAGCACGTCATCGAGGCGATAAAGCAAGGCCCCACCACCGGTCAGCACAATCCCCTTGTCGACGATATCGGCTGCAAGCTCCGGCGGCGTGTTCTCCAGCGCCGTGGTCACGGCATCAACAATCTGCTGCACTGGTTCAGCAAGGCTTTCCGCCACCTGAGCCTGACTCACCAGAACCTCGCGTGGAACACCATTGACGAGATCACGCCCCTTCACTTCCTTGACCGGGCCTGGATCACGCGGATCATCCGGCAGGCAGGCAGAACCGATTTCCATCTTGACACGCTCTGCCGAGCTTTCACCGATCAGCAGGTTAAAGGTTTTGCGGATATAGGAAATGATGGCGTCATCCATCTTGTCGCCACCCACCCGTACCGAGCGAGCGTAGACAATACCACCAAGGGAAATGACCGCCACTTCTGTGGTGCCGCCGCCAATATCGACAATCATGCTGCCCGAAGGTTCGGTAACCGGCAAACCGGCTCCTATTGCCGCTGCCATGGGCTCTTCAATCAGCATGACCTTGCGCGCACCTGCGCTTTCGGCACTTTCCTGAATAGCACGACGTTCGACAGCTGTGGAACCCGAAGGCACGCAGACAATGATCTGCGGGCTGGCAAAGGCGCGGCGATTGTGAACCTTGCGGATGAAATGCTTGATCATTTCTTCCGCCACCTCGAAATCAGCAATCACGCCATCGCGCAGGGGGCGAATGGCCGTGATATTGCCCGGGGTACGCCCAACCATCAGCTTGGCTTCATCGCCAACCGCCAGAACCTGTTTCTTGCCGCGCACATCGGCGATGGCAACAACAGAAGGCTCGTCAAGAACAATACCACGTCCCTTGACGTAAACGAGTGTATTGGCGGTGCCGAGGTCAATAGCCATGTCTGCCGACATGAGACCCAGCAGACGTGAGAACATTCAAGCCTCCTGGCCGAAAGATTTGCGCGCGCGGGTTGCACTCTGCCCCGTTCTGCACGGCGCCCCGTAAAATACGGAATGAGGGAACCGGAAGAAGAGAGAAGCGTGACGCGAGATATTCTGGCGCTGGGCTTACCGGGGCAATGATTGTGGAGCAAGACCCGATCAGGGAAAATTCCAGTTTAATGCCAAAAATACCCCGCACGGAAATGTGCACCCCGAAGGCAATCGCAGGGGGTTACGCTTGGTTACAAAGCATCCCAAACTAGCCATGGTGACGCCACGCTTCGAACGCGCCTGATCAGGAAATTGAATCTTGTAACCTGATCACGAGCTGGTGGCATGAGGAAACTCGTTAAATACCGCCTCGTTCAGGCAGGTAGAACGTCTTTAGTAGGATAGTAGATAATGACCGAGCGTGCTTCTTTTATTCGTCCGCGCAGACTTGCTGCCCTGTCAGCCTGCCTTGGCATGCTGGGTCTCAGCGCCTGCGGTAACCCGTATGATCCGGCGCGCGTGCAGGCTCGGGTGCCTGATTGGTGCTGGCGGTGGTGCCGCAATCGGCGCTCTCGCAGGCGGTGGACGTGGCGCAGCCATCGGCGCTCTCGCAGGTGGTGCACTTGGTGCAGCCGGCGGCGCCGCAACCACGCCGAACCGTCCGCGTTCCGGTTACTGATTTCATCAAGCCCAAGAGACCGCAATGCTGATACAACTCCCCCCTGCGCCCCTACGGCGCCTTACTGCCGGGCTGGGACTTGCCGGGCTTTGCGCTCTGCTGAGCGGGTGCGGTAGCCCATATGACTCCGGCGCTCGCGCCGGATCAGGTGCCCTGATCGGTGGTGGCGCTGGTGCTGCGATCGGTGCCGTAGCGGGTGGAGGTCGTGGCGCCGCGATCGGTGCTCTCGCGGGCGGGTTGCTTGGCGCCGCAGGGGGAGCGGCGACTACGCCAAACCGCCCGAGTGTGCAAGGCAATTACTACAACCAGGGTGCCTATTATAACCAGGCCCCGCAACAGGCGTACCCGACGCAGCAATATCCCGCCGGCTATGCCCAGCCTGCTTACCCTGCTCAGCAAGGGTACCCACAGCAGGCGTATCCCCAGCAAGCCTACCCCCAACAGGCTTATCCTGCGCAACAGGGCTATGCCGGTTACCAGAATGGCTACTGAATAAAAGTCCTGCAGCTTATATCTGACAGGCTTTACCCCAGACGAGACAACCTTCCGCCATGCAAATGGACGGGAGGTTGTCTCATGCGGATTTCACGGCACACGAATAGGATCAGGGTCCGGAATCATACCAACCGGTATCAACCCTGATTTTACCAGGCGATCTGCTCAGACAGGCAATGCTTCAGGTTCTGTGCGCGTGCGCTTTACAAGCAGTTTATTCAGTGCATGGACATAAGCCCGCACGGCCGAGACAATCGTATCCGCATCAGCGCCCTGCCCATCGACCATCTTGCCGCCCTCCTGAAGGCGTACAGTTGTCTTGGCCTGCGCATCAGTACCTTCGGTGACAGCACCGACAGAGAATAATTCGAGCACGGCTTCATGGGGAAAAATCTCGCCAATCGCCCTGAACGCGGCATCAATCGGACCATTACCGGAAATTCTTGCTGTTTTTACTGCACCATCAACAAGCAGTTCCAGCTCGGCCTGAGCCGGTCGTTTGGAACCTGCCAGCAATTCAAGCGAGACAAAGCGGATACGATCATGATCGCGTGTCTCGTCGTCAACCAGAGCACGGATATCGTCATCGAATACCGTTTTCTTCTGATCAGCAAGAACCTTGAAACGTTCGAAAGCATCCTGGATCTTCTCATCAGGCAGATCGTAACCCAGCGCTTTCAGCTTGTCGCGGAATGCCGCACGTCCTGAATGTTTTCCCAGGACCAGAGATGTCTTGCTCCAGCCCACACTCTCAGGCGTCATGATCTCATAAGTGGCCGCATTCTTCAGAATGCCGTCCTGATGAATCCCGCTTTCATGAGCGAAGGCATTGCGACCGACAATGGCCTTGTTGGGCTGCACATCAAAACCGGTAATATTGGCCAGCAGACGGGAGAGACTCAGCAAACGCGGCGTTTCGATGCGGTTATGAAACGGAATTCTATCGCGGCGGGTGCGAATGGCCATCACGACCTCTTCGAGAGCGGCGTTGCCAGCACGCTCGCCAATACCGTTGATGGTGCATTCTATCTGACGCGCCCCCCCGGCAACAGCCGCAAGGGTATTGGCAACGGCCAGCCCCAGATCATTATGGTTATGCGTCGAGAATATGACCTTTTCGGCGCCAGGCACACGCTCACGCAGCATGGTGAAGATCGCCTGTAATTCATCTGGCGTCGTAAATCCGACAGTGTCCGGAATATTGATGGTGGTTGCACCATGGCGAATAGCGGTCTCAACGCAACGACACAGGAAATCGGGTTCGGTACGCGAACCGTCTTCGGCCGACCACTGGACGTCATCCGTGAAATGACGTGAGGCCCTGTTGCCCTCAGCGATCAGCTCCAGCACCGTCTCCGGCTCCATACGCAGTTTGTACTTCATATGGAGTGGCGAGGTAGAGATAAAATTATGGATACGGCGACGTGGGGCTTTCGCAATAGCCTCACCTGCCGCCTCGATATCACGCTTGCCACCACTGCGGGCCAGGCCACAGACCACGGCCTCACGCACGGTTTCGGCAATTTTCTGCACGCTTTCGAAATCACCGGGAGAGGCAACCGGGAACCCGGCCTCGATCACATCCACACCCAGCTCTTCGAGCGCCTTGGCCATGCGGATCTTTTCTTCGAGATTCATGGAGAAGCCGGGCGATTGTTCTCCATCACGCAACGTCGTGTCGAAAATAATGACGCGATCGTCAGCGACTGTACCAAAGGACGGATGGGTAATGGTCATGGTTGTTTCTTCTCATTGCTTTGACAATATCATCATGGACCCCCTGAACGCGCCAGACAGGCTGGCGGCGAAATGCGCTCAGGGCTGATAAGTCGAAGCGTCGGAAGAAGAAGGCCCAGGCACGGCTCACCATGCGCTGACGCACGGTGCATAATGCCGAAAGAGAGGGCCGAAATGATCATGGAAATTCTACTACTGCACAAACAGGCCCCTTGGCTAGCGTAACCGGACGATTTTCTAGCCCGATCGCGCAATATTCGTACCTGCCCCCTGAAAATAGCGATCAATGGCAGCACTCATGGCCCCCGCAACCTGCTGTCGATAAGCAGCCTGACGCAGGGCCGCCTCGTCATGCCTGTTGGACATGAACCCCATCTCGACCAGAACAGACGGAATATCTGCGGATTTCAGAACGACAAAAGCGGCATGACGTGCCGGATGATGCAAAAGCCCTATGCGAGGCTGAAAGGCAGAAACAACGCTCGCCGCCATATGGGCAGAACCCCTGCGGGTTTCCTCGTGAACCAGACTCGCAAGAATATTCTGCACTTCTGACGACATGCCGTGAAAAGCCGGGCCAGCAAACCGGTCAGCGCTGTTTTCAGTCTGGGCAAGAGAAGCCGTCTGGGCATCAGAAGCGCCATTGGAAAGCGTATAGACACTTGCTCCGCGTACCGCCGGATCATGCAGCGCATCGGCGTGCATTGATATGAAGAGCTGCGCCTTGTGCCGATGGGCAAGGTCGACACGTCCTTCAAGCGGGATGAAATGATCATCAGCACGCGTCATGACCACATCGTAACGCCCTGCCGCCTTGATCTGATGATAGAGTTCCCTGGCCGCCGCCGCCGCTATATGCTTCTCGTAAGTACCGCTCACTCCTATAGCGCCGGGATCTTTGCCACCATGTCCGGGGTCAAGCATGATTACAGGTCTCGGCGGCGTGGCATTGCCGATGACTGCAGGAGCTTTCCGGCTCACCTGACCATGTCCTTTGTGTCGGGTAAGCGCAAAAGCTGCCTGGCACGACAGAGCGGGTGCAGTAGTCAACGCCACTCCAATCAGATGAGTCATCTGACGGCGGGTCGGTTTCGGAACAGACATTGGAACGACCTTGGATAGAGCGCGGCGATCCAGCATTTTCTGACATCATAATGCGGTGTCAACATGGCAGAATAGGGAGTCTTGCACGAGGTCGGATTTTCGGTCATCCTGTGGGAGAAGAATTGCGAAACGGTCGATCCGGCACCAGTGACGGAGCGTAGCTCCCCGACGTACCGCTCCCGTTTCATGCCATACTTCACGCGTCATTATGGTTTGCAAGCACTGCCTCCACTCCGCTGGCCCATGCCGCAGGACTGCAAGGAAGGTTAGTCTTCAAGCCGGGTGCGCAGATGACAACTCGCTGGGGCCGCATGAAATCTGCCAGTCTCGTTTTGTGGAAAACTACCGGATCGGGTCCTGCCCGACGTCCGACGCTGTTCCGCGAGCGCTGGTCTGATGGCTCCTTTTCTTTCCAAAATCCTCGATATTCTGCCGCACGCGCCGGAACAGCCGCTGTATCTGCACAGGGCCTGGTACCGGATGTGACAAGGGCCGACCGGAGTTTTCCTTTATATGAACAAGCGCATGCTGATCGACACCACACACGCGGAAGAAACCCGCGTCGTGGTCATGGATGGTGATCGTCTCGAAGATTATGATATCGAAACATCGTCCAAGAAACAGATCAAGGGCAATATCTACCTCGCCAAGGTAATTCGCGTTGAGCCGAGCCTTCAGGCCGCCTTCGTCGATTACGGCGGCAACCGTCACGGCTTCCTTGCATTCAGCGAAATCCACCCGGATTACTTCCAGATTCCGGTTGCCGACCGTGAAAAGCTGCTCGCCCTTCAGGACGAGGATCTCCGCGCCGATGAGCGCGTCGAGAACGAAGGCGACAACCAGAACGGTGACGAGACCGAAGTCGCTGAGTCCAGCGATCAGGGCGAGTTCGAAGCGCGTCCCGAAACAGTCGGTGGCGAACATGACACAGGCGACGAAGGGGCTGCCGCGCGTCGTACGGCGCGCTTCCTGCGCAACTACAAGATTCAGGAAGTCATCCGCCGTCGCCAGATCCTGCTGGTTCAGGTCGTCAAGGAAGAACGCGGCAATAAGGGCGCTGCCCTCACCACTTATGTGTCGCTCGCCGGTCGCTATTGCGTTCTGATGCCCAACGCCCTGCGTGGCGGCGGCGTATCACGCAAGATCACGTCAGACAGCGATCGCAAGCGCCTGCGCGATATCATCGCCGAACTGGACCTGCCGCGTGGCATGGCCATGATCGTGCGTACCGCCGGTGCCCAGCGCCCTGGCCCTGAAATCACACGCGACTGCGAATATCTGCTTCAGCTCTGGGATGATATCCGCAACCACACATTGTCTTCTGTTGCCCCCACGCTGATTTACGAAGAAGCCAATCTGATCAAGCGCGCCATTCGCGACCTGTTCAGCAAGGATATCGAAGAAATCATCATCGACGGCGAACCGGCCTGGAAGAACGCACGCGAGTTCATGCGCCTTCTGATGCCGCATAATGCCAACAAGGTGAAACTCTGGCGTGACCAGAGCCAGAGTCTGTTTGGTCGCTATCATGTCGAGGGCCATCTGGACGCGATCTTCTCGCCTACCGCACAGCTGAGATCAGGCGGTTACCTGGTGATCAACCAGACAGAAGCCCTCGTCTCCATCGACGTGAACTCTGGCCGCTCGACCGGTCAGCGCAATATTGAAGATACGGCTGTCCGCACCAATCTGGAAGCCGCTGACGAAGTAGCCCGCCAGCTTCGCCTGCGTGATCTTGCAGGACTTGTCGTGATCGATTTCATCGACATGGAAAGCCGCAAACATAATGCCATGGTCGAAAAGCGCCTCAAGGACGCGCTGCGCAGTGATCGCGCACGCATCCAGATCGGCCAGATCTCGCATTTCGGTCTGCTGGAAATGTCACGCCAGCGCCTGCGTCCGTCAATTTCCGAAGCCGTTCTGGTCCCCTGCCCGCATTGTCAGGGTACGGGCCATGTACGGGGTGTCGAAAGCGCAGCCCTTCATGTTCTCCGCGCGCTGGATGAGGAAGGCCTGAAGCAGAAGGCTGCTGAAGTCAGCGTCCATCTGACCTCGGGCATTGCCCTCTATATCCTCAACAACAAGCGCGACTGGCTGGGCGAAATCGAACAGCGCCACCGCATGCGCGTATCCTTCCATCCGGATGACAGCCTGACACCTGCCGATCTGCGTATCGAGCGCGTCAGACCGCAAGTGCCGGCAGAAACCCAGCCCGCTCGCGTTTATGAGGCTGAGGCCTCTGTTTCGACGGTTGAAGCCGTTACTCAGGAAGACGAGATCGAACAGGGTTTCGAGAATGTAATTCCGGAAGAGGACCGTGAAGACGGTTTTCGTGAGGAAGGCAACCGGGAAGAAGGAGGCCGTCGTCGCCGCCGTCGTCGCCGCCGCAATGGTCGTCGTTCCGATGAGAACCGTGAGGTCCAGACGGAATCGGAGAACGCCTTCGACGCTGGCAGTGAAGACGAAGCACAGGATCTGCCCGCAGCCGCCCCAGTCCAGGAGGCACAGCCTGCGGACGAAGCGGAAGCTCTTGTCGTACCGGGACGTCGTCGTATGCGCACACGTCGCGTATCGCGAGACGAACGGGGTCTGGATGAGCGTAACCAGAATGAGCGCCCTCAGCCAGAGCGCCATCAGGAAGAGACGTCACGCGAGAACCGCCAGAACATCGAGCGTCGTGCCACTGTCGAAAAGCGCGAAAACCGCTGGGTAGGGCCAACTCCTGCTGATCCGTTCGGTGGTGGTTCGTTCGATATATTCGACATGATCGAGCAGGCTGAATCCCGCCTTGGTGCGCCTTCCGCGCTCAATACGGAACCCAAGCCCACTCTGGTGACCGAACCCAGAAACGAGGAGGTGCAGGAGTCCCATAGCGCACCTATCGCTCCTCTGGCGGAAACTTCTCGTCATGAAGTCGAAAACGATGGACGCAAGAGCCGCTCTCGCCCCCGTCGCCAGCCCGTCGCAGCCGAGAATGCTGAACCGGCACCTGTCGAGCCTGTCTCCACCGATTCTGCGCCCGTCGCCGAACCGGTAGCTGTAGCCGAGGCAGATCTTGACAAGCCTGCCCCACGCCGCCGCGGTCGTCCACGCAAGACACCAGTTGCTGCCACACTCAGCGAGGGAGAGGCCCAGGTAGCGGTTGCTGTTGAAACAGTATCCGAAACCAAAACGCCGAAACCGCGCCGTGGCCGCACCACTGCACGCAAGGAAGTCGAGGCAAAATCCCCCTCTGCCAGAACACGCACGGCAAAGGGCAAGACAAAGACCGAGGAGGCTCCGGTAGTGCAGCCAATCAACGTTGATGAAGTTGCCCCGGCAAAGCCGCGAACCGGCTGGTGGAAGCGCTGATCCAGCCAGGGTTGTTCACAGCACATGAAAAAGGGGGCGGTTCATTCCGCCCCCTTTTTCTTATCTGATCTTCCGAACCACTAACGGATTATCAAGGATCGGTAGCAATTAACGACGACTCCATCTCTTTGTGCTCAAAAGGCCAGTCGATCCACCAGACGGGTCAGGGCGCTTCAAGCCAGCCCGCTGCGCGCAATTGCGCCACATGGGCGCGTGACACGGGTACTTTTATGCCGTTAACGAGGATGAGGCGCAGGCTTCTGGAAGATCCCTCCCAGCCGACAAGAGCCTTTCGGGCTACCCACCATGAACGATGAACCTGCATTCCGGTACAGCCGGACTGGCGCAACAGGCTTCACGGAATACGCCATGAACCAGCTTCGAGCCGTCAAACTGATGACAGCGTATGTAATGATCGTCCATCTGCAAAGCCAGAATGGTTTCCGGTCGCGGATAGTCATCGGCAATTCTTATCGGTAGCATGACTGGACTTGCCCCCTCAGCGATTTTGGCCGGAGCAGTCTCCCCAACTTTGCCGGATACCCAATGACCTCGCCTCAAGCCAAAAATGACAAAGACAACGCATGGCTGGGCAATCAGTAATACCTGCCCGTACCATCGCCACCAGCCCGGGAGATGATGGGCAAGCTCAGGCCAGATCGACAGGGCAAGATCACGGCTCATGATCGTCTGCAGCAGGCTCAGCACACAGACCAGCCCGATAACCCCGGACCAGAATTTCATACCCTGCGCCATGCAACCGATATGTCGCAGGAAAAAAAGAGGCCCTGCATAAAGCCCGATCCCCATCACGGCGCATGTCACCCAATAAAGAATACGCAAGACAGGTCCAGAATTGAGATAACTGCCATAAGGCCCGAGAAGGCCGAAGAACGCTCCCCCCAATGCAGCGATGCAGACGGCTCTCAGCCCGTAATGACGCCTCTGCCACAGACTGACACCTGCATTCCGTACAGGCGTGCGCTGCTGCCGAGCAGACTCCGTGCCACGCTTCTCCGCTGCTTCCATAGTACATCCTTCTGAAAAAACGTCCTTGCCAGGTTGCACTTTCACCCATTCGCCCATTCACGAAATGACGCTGGCCGTTCAGTTAAATCCCGCTTTTGTGGACATTCTTCCTCTCAGGAGTCCAGCTTTCATGCCGCTTGCCTTACGCCTTTGTCTCTGCCTTTCACTCCTCACCCTGTTGACAGGCCCTGCTCATGCACAGGGCAGCTCTGTGGGTTGCCAGCATCTTATCGTGTCAGACGGGCTGGAACTTGGCATCTGGTATCCGAGCCAGGGTATCCCTCGGCATCAGAATCTGAGTCCTTATGAACAGGACTGTATTCCCGATGGCGTTGTCAGAGGCCGTGACCGGGCACTCATCGTTATTTCCCATGGTACAGGCGGATCATGGACCAGCCATCTCGACACGGCTGCGGCATTGGCAAAAGCAGGTTATGTCGTGGTGGCGCTGACAGAGCCAGGCGATAACTGGCATGACCAATCCCGGTCCACGGACCTGGCAGGCAGAACGCATGCCCTGAGCGCCGCCCTTGACTACATGCTTCATCAATGGCCGAACGCATCAAGGCTGGATCAACATCGTATCGGCGCTTTTGGCTTTTCCTCAGGGGGCTGACGGTTCTGCTGTCCGTGGGCGCGAGGCCGGTTCTCTCGCGCATTGGACCATGGTGCCAAGCTCAGCCAGGCCAGTTTACCTGCAGACTCATTGCCAGAAGCAACACCCCGCCAAAGGCTGATCTGCCTGATCTGACTGACCATCGTATCAAGGCTGCAGCTATAGCCGCCCCTGCACTCGGCTTCACGATGGACCATCAG
This sequence comes from Asaia prunellae JCM 25354, assembly GCF_000613885.1. Lineage (GTDB taxonomy): Bacteria > Pseudomonadota > Alphaproteobacteria > Acetobacterales > Acetobacteraceae > Asaia > Asaia prunellae. Next base: position 137,709 of record NZ_BAJV01000008.1, read on the forward strand.
GCACTTGCTCATGTGCGTACGGCTATCCAGCTCTGGCAGGCCCGATGATCAGATCCTGCCTTCACCGAGCTCAGTCGAGCCCATACGCGATGCCCTGCCCCGTGTTCCGGAAAGTCATCTGGTCTCCGGAGCAGGACATTTCGATTTTCTTGCCCCGTGCCGACGCGGATCCGAGACTTTGCCGATCTGTCAGAGTAACTCCTCCTTCGATCGCACCCGGTTTCACACAGAATTCAATGCAGAATTACAACGTTTTTTCAATGAGACGCTACGCCCTCTGAGCGACTAGAAACGTGGTCATTCTTCATCGCTCAGCGGCAGACGCTTGGGGCCCCGGTGGCGGCGATATAGGTCCCTGTCAGCGGATTGAAACAGGCATTCTGCGGGCAGGAACTGCCGGAAGCCAATCCGTCACTGAAGACCTGCCCCCCCATACGGTTTGTCTCCTGCTGGACCGCACCGCAAAGCGGCGTGTTCACCGGGGCTGAAGGGTCATTAAGCAATTGCGCTGCATTGGCAGGCGGCGTTTCTGTCGTCATGCCCGGCGCAAAATCCTGAGGCGGCAGGCGTGTTTGCGCCTGTGTAACCGGCCGGGATGCAGTGGTATCCGCACATCCTGCGGTCAGCGTCATACACAGCAGACCGGCGCCGAGGCCAGTACGATAAAGATGCTTCATAAGCCAAGATCCCCCTGTTCTTTCTTTTCCGCACCCAGAGGGTCAAGCCTTCCCTGACGGGTACCATCTGCAAAACGCAAGGTGATTGCACCCCCACGCGATCGCCCGGAAGCTGTCGTCACCGGTTTTCCATGACCATCCTGCACCAGGGCATAGCCTCGCGCCAAGACGGCCTCTGGCGAAACCGCCTCCAGCCGTCCGACAATGCCGGCTAATCGTGCGCGATCAAGCCCGATGCGGGCCCTGAGTGACTCGGTACCCAGCCGGGCATGGGTGAACCCCGCACGTTCCTGCTGCATGCGATGCCTTATTCCGGCAGCAAGGGCGGCGCCAGCCAGACCAAGACCGGCCTGTTTCTGCCCGAGAAAATGCGCTGCGGAAGGCATACGCCCCTCCAGGCTCATCAGGTGCTGACGCGCACGTGAAGCCACCATGGGCAAGGCGAGTTCAAGACGCTGTCCCCGTTCATCAAGTCTGAAATGTGCCGTTTCAAGAAGACCCGGCAGATCGGGCAAGCGTGCGCTCATCTGCTCGGTACGCGCCCGTGCCAGTTGCAGATGACGTGAAAGACCTCCGGCCAGGCGAGCGCCACGATGAGCAAGATCGGCCACCATCTCGGAGCGCAGTGGCACGGCCATTTCGGCAGCCGCTGTGGGTGTCGGCGCACGCTGATCGGAGACATAATCGATCAGGGTGGTATCGGTCTCATGTCCGACAGCCGAAATAAGCGGAATGGGACAGGCTGCCACTGCGCGCAGAACGCTTTCCTCGTTGAATGCCATCAGATCTTCGAGGGAGCCGCCGCCACGGGCGACGATCAGAAGATCGGGGCGCTCCCCGAAGGTCGCAAATCCCTCGATGGCGGCAGAAATCTGAGCTGCTGCCCCCTCCCCCTGCACCGCAACCGGCCAGACAAGGACCGGGCGCGGAAAACGTCGCGAAAGTGTGGTGAGAATATCATGCAACACGGCACCCCGGCTCGAGGTCACAAGGCCGATCAGCTCTGGCAGGAACGGAATTTTTTTCTTGCGTTCAGGGTCAAACAATCCCTCAGCCAGCAGTTTCTGGCGCAGCTTCTCAATCTTGGCCAGAAGCGCGCCCTCACCGGCAAAGCTCATCTGGTCAATAACCAACTGATAGCTTGATCGGTCGCCATAGGCAGAAACGCGTCCTGTTGCGATCACCTCAATGCCGTTTTCAGGCACGATACCAAGACGTGAAACTGAACCACGCCAGATCACGCCTGAAATCTTGCCTCCCTGGTCTTTCAGCGAGAGATAGACATGACCCGAAGGATAGCGTTTGAGTTCGGTAATCTCACCACGTACGCGTACACGGCCAAAATTGCCCTCAAGTGTGCGTTTGATCGCACCCGAGATCTCACTGACCGAATATTCGGGAACGTTGCCGCCCGCGCTTTGATCGTTTTCGCTCATATGCCCAGTCTATGCTACGGAACGCGGGCTAGGACCAGTCAGAACAGGAAGAATGACAATGCGGGTGTTACTTGTCGGATCAGGTGGACGTGAACATGCCCTTGCGGCCTGCCTTTCCCGCTCTCCCGAGCTTGAGGTGCTGTTTATCGCCCCCGGTAATCCGGGCATGGTTCCGCTCGGCACGCTGGTGCCGATTGCCGCTGATGATGTCGAGGCCCTTGTCGCCTTTGCAAAAGAGCAGAAAATCGACCTTGTCGTGCCGGGCCCGGAAGCCCCGCTGGTCGCTGGTCTGAGCGATCTCTGTGTCTCCGAGGGCATTGCCTGCGCTGGCCCGAGCCAGGCAGCCAGTGCGCTTGAAGGCAGCAAGAGCTTCACAAAGGATGTAGCCGATGCTGCTGGCATTCCCACGGCCCGCTGGGAGCGTTTTGAAGAGGCAGAACCTGCTCTCGCCTTCGTACGTCGTCGCGGTGCCCCGATCGTTATCAAGGCTGACGGTCTGGCAGCGGGCAAGGGTGTGATCGTGGCCCAGACGCTGGAAGAAGCTGAAGCCGCAATTATCGACATTCTCACTGATCGCAGCTTTGGCGAGGCCGGGGCGAGCATCGTGATCGAGGAATGTCTTGTCGGTCAGGAAGTTTCGCTCTTTGCTTTCTGCTCGGATGGAGAAGCAGTGCTGATCGGCGCTGCGCGCGACCACAAACGTATTGGCGAGGGTGATACAGGCCCCAATACGGGAGGCATGGGCGCCATCTCTCCTCCACCGCATTTTGGCCGTGACGCTCAGGAACAGGCGCTCGATATCATGGTGCGTCCCATGCTGGCCGAGATGGTCCGACGCGGCACACCTTTTCGTGGGATCATCTTTGCGGGACTAATGCTGACCAAATCAGGCCCGAAACTCATCGAATATAATGTGCGCTTCGGCGACCCTGAAGCACAGGCTTTACTGATCCGCCTCGAGTCCGACCTTCTGCCTACACTCAAGGCGCTTGCTGAAGGTCAGCTCGCAAAAGCATCGATCTGCTTCACAGATGAAGCCTCTGTCTCGGTTGTTCTTGCAGCGAAGGGCTACCCGGGAACCCCCGTCAAGGGCGGAGCCATTCGTGGGATTGCGCGTGCCGAAGCCGTGCCCGGCGTTTCGGTGTTCCAGGCCGGTACCGCTTTGCAGAATAACAGCCTCGTGGCATCGGGCGGTCGCGTACTGACGGTCTGCGCTAAAGCCGCCACCCCTGCTGAAGCCCGAGCACGCGCCTATGAGGGTGTAGCGGCCATTGAATGGGCTGATGGTATTTTCAGACGCGATATCGGCCTCTGAATACTTCCGCCGAGTTCGGATGCCGCGCCCTGATTCCCTTTTCTTTGGGCAAATCCGGGAGCGCGGCAAACTCACAAGCCGGTAACAGCGCCCGTTCCGACACGGGCGCAACCATCATTTCGACAGGGATCTCGGGCTCCGGTTACGACGGGTCCATTTGATTTTCTTTTTCAGTCGACGTGCTCTCATGGGCTCTCTCCTGGAAGGAAGATGTATCAGGTTCCGCTGATTTGCAGTGGAGCATGATCGCCGAGGATCCTGCGTATCTTGCCCTCGGTATGGGGCGACATCTCTATTGTTACCACCATCGGCTCGTTACGAAGGCGGCTTTCACGGTAGAGGGTCTCCTGTCGCGTGCGACTCTCCCCAGGAGGTGGATGGTCATTGATCAGCCACCCCCAGGCCCCCATAGGCCGATGAACCTCGTTCTCGGGCTTGATGACTGCATCGGGCTCCGCCCCTGTGGCGAGCCGATACTGATGAATGGTTTCAGACGGAATGTCGCATACCAGAAGATCATCAACAGCGATCTGGGCATGACGGGCGGTGTCAAACACCGCCATGAGCGTAGGCTGCATCATCCTGTACTCCGTATTGTCGTGATAGGATCGACGACAACACGGAGCGTAGCACCAAAAATGTTAATTAAATCTTTTTTCACGTTCTGTTGATGTTATGGAATCACATTCACAAATTGCTGACCATACTCTTCAGATAATATTACGGCTCTGGCACAGGACGCTGCCGCACTCACACCTTTATTACATGTGATAACTGGATCATTACTGGCTGTATGGAGCTGCCGCATTTCTCATGATCCTTCCGGTAGCAAAGGCCTCATCCGCCGCTCCTGTTGAGGCCGAAACACGCAATAGCGGCATCGACTGCCTTCGTGGCATCGCCATTCTGCTCGTGGTCATCCATCATCTGGCGCTGTGCTTTCCGCTGCATCACACGGATCTCACATATGTTCTGCCCGTGAACATTCTGCGAGCGCTGACCTGGGACGGACCAAAAGGAGTGACGATATTTTTCGTCATCTCCGGCTTTCTTATCACGCGTCATATCATGCTGCGCTGGAGAACCCCTGCCCGGCTTGATCTTGTCGGCTTCATGAGCCGTCGCGCCGCGCGCATTCTGCCCTGTCTGCTGGCTTTGACCGGCATTGCATCGCTCCTCTGGAAGCTTGGCATACCCGGATTCGTTCCTGAAACACCGGATCAGAGCCTGCATGGCGCTGTGTTATCAGCGCTGTTCATGTGTCTGAATGTCTATGAGGCCCGCACCACTTATCTGCCTGCCTGCTGGGACGTGCTCTGGTCGCTCTCTGTTGAAGAACTGTTCTATCTGGTCTTTCCGTTTCTGTGTCTGACTCTCGGAAGAAGTCGTCATGGTCTGCTGCTCTGCGCTCTGCTTCTCGCCCTTGCAGCCCCCTTGTGCGACTGGTCTTTACGAGATGCATCCGAGATCTGGCAGGAGAAAGCCTATGGTCCAGGAGTCTGTGCCATCGCAACCGGTGTCGTGACAGCTCTGCTCCTCAACAGGGTATCACATCAAAGCAGCAGGCTCTTCACCGTGCTCGGAGGATGGGTCGGCATGACAGCCATGCTCGTCTATCTCTTCTGGGGCGGCGCCGTATGGTCTGTATTATCATGGGGGAGCACGCTTTTCTTCAACAGTGCCATCGCGCTTACCATCGGGGCTTTTGCCCAGGGCTGGGGGCAGCATATCACACAAAGCGGAACGCTCTGGCTCCGTCGCTGGGGACAGCGCAGTTACGAAATCTATTTAAGCCATATGTTCGTCGTTCTGCCTGTTATCGGGCTGGCCCACTGGCTGGGTCTTGGACAGAACCGGGGATGGGTACTTTTCCTGCCGGTATTGCTTCTTGCTTCTGCGCTGGGCCGCATTGTGGAGCGTTATTTTTCACGCCCGCTCGACAGGTTTTTTCTCGCCTGGCTTGCCCGTATCCGCAGTACCCCTGCCCCGGTCTGACCAGCGGGGGTTACTGCACCCATATCTGTGAGAGCAGCATATGATTGAGCAGGGAATAATGATAATTGCCCAGACGCTTCGAAACGAAATCGACATAACGCATCTGGATCAGAGGGACGAGCGCGCTCTGCTGCATGGCCATCTCTCCCGCCTGCTCCCACAGGGCTTTTGTTACCCGCGGATCGAGGCTCTTGCGCGCACGCTCCATCAGCGACTGCAGAGGCGGATAACAGAAACCACTGGCATTGGTCGCACTGTCGGTATGAAGACGGGCATTGTCACACCCCAGAAGCGCATCCAGAAAGGTCGAGGGTGACGGATAATCGGCATACCAGTAAGCAAGGCTGACCTGGACATGATTATCCGAATTACGTGCGTAGCCTTCTGCCGTTGCGGGCGTCATAGGACGCACACTGGCCACAAAGCCAAGGCTTTGCAGCATGTTGCGCAGATACACCCCCATGCCCATACCAATTGCCTGATTGGGCACAATCAGTATGACGCGACGCCCGGCCTGACCGCTTTTACGGATAAGCGCACGGGCGGTTTCCATATCCGGCCCTGACCACAGACCATCTGGCGCCAACTTGCCAAAACGGCAGGGAATATCAGCGCCACTGATACCGTGTGGTACGATCTGACAGAGCGGTTCGGCTATGGCCGCTCCACCGTAAAGAATGGCCATGGCGTGACGATCAACCGCATGATTGATCGCCTGTCGCACTTCGAGCGAATCAAACGGAGGCTCATGCACGTTGAGCGCCAGATAATAAAGGCCAAGCAAGGGCTGGAGATGAACCTGACCGGTGAATTTTGCCCCCAGCTCGCCCAGTCTGTCCTGCGGTTTCGCATCAAGCATGGAGTCATACTGGCCCTGCTCGACTGCCGTGACTTCCGCCTCATCGGACAATCCGAAATCATAGACTATACGATCGACATAACCTTCGCTCTGGGCCTGCGGATTCCACACCCGGAAATACGGATTGCGCTCAATGACAAGCTGATGCGCGGGATCATATGCCGTGATGCGATACGGACCTGTTCCCGGCAGAGGAACAAGGGCTGATTCCGTCTGTGGAGCGTCCTTGGGCAGGATAACCGCGTGTGGAAAAGCCAGTTTCTGCAAAAACTCTCCATCCGGGGCGCTCAGGCGGATGGTGATGCGGTGCGTCCCGGCCTCAGCCGTCACCCCTTCAAGCACGCAATGGTCTGGATCAGTCAGACAGGCTTTGGCACCTATAATGGCACCATAGAATGACGCTGCGGTAGGGCTACCGACGCGATAGAGCCTTCTGAGCGAGGCCACGACATCATCGACTGTGACAGGCGCCCCGTTCGAAAAGTGTATTCCGTCACGCAGGGTAAAAGTCCACACCAGACCATCAGCACTGACCTCCGGCAGGGAGGCGGCCAGATCAGGCACGACTTCGAGCCCCTGGGTGCCATCGGCCTGTCGATAGGTCACCAGCCCGTCATACATATTCACAAAAAGCTGGATATATTCACTGGTATAATTGATCTGGGGATCGAGCGTGCCGCCGGGGGCATCAGCGGTCAGATGCAGCGTCCCCCCACGATGTGGGCTGCCTTGCGTCACGCCACCATTAAGGTCAGGTTCCGCTTGCGCAGATACGCACACGGCTGCCAGTCCCAGCAGGGACAGAAAAACGACGCCGCGTCTTCCAGCCAGTAGAGAGCGCGGCGCGTTCATTCAGCCACGATGCGCAAGTTGATGAATGCGCGTCACCAATGCCTCGGTTCCTGCCGTTGAGTCGATGGTACCAGCGTAGCGGCCCTGCGGATCCATGATCACAATACGCGGGGCAGGAATATGATAGCTGACATCATTATCCCCCTTCACCAGCTCATTGGGTGCATGAAATTCCCTGGCTACTTTTTCGATCATGCTAGGTGAGCCCGTGAGTGGCACCACATGATCGCCAAGTGGCAGGGCATATTTCTTGAGATCATCGGACTCATCGTGAAGCGGGTCGAGGGTGATGGCCAGGGGCGCCAGCTTGATGCCTTCACGCGTCAGCATCTTCTTGGCGTCACTCATCGTTTTCAGGACAGGTCCACACAGGGTCTTGGGACAATGCGTGTCGAAAAACCACACCAGTACCCAGTTTCCCCTGAAATCCCCTTCGGTGACATTGCCCTCACCCAGTGCCACGAGGCGATAACTGCCACCAATCTCGTTACCCTGTGTCGAAACACTCTCGCCATATTTTTCAGACAGACGGTAGACACGCCAGCTCAGGGCGAGCGCGAGGACAAGGACGACAATCACGATACGCGTCGGTGTCCAGATCTTGCGGAGGTTCTTGTTGTTCATCGTTTAATGTGCTTCCGCCCAGTTCGAGCCAATTCCTGTTTCAACAACCAGCGGCACACTCAATGTCGCGGCCTGTTCCATCTCGGTACGAACGAATTCTGCCAGCGCCTCAGCCTGATCGGCGCGCACCTCGAACAGCAATTCGTCATGCACCTGAAGCAACATTCTGGCGTCCAGCCCGGTTTGTGGCAAGCGCACGACCAGACGAACCATAGCGCGCTTGATGATATCTGCCGCCCCACCCTGGAGTGGCGCATTAATGGCCTGACGCTCGGCATAGCCACGTCGGGCACCATTCTTTTCATTGATACCGGGTACATAGCAGCGACGACCAAGCGGGGTCGTCACGTAGCCATCACGCTTGGCCTGATCCTTGGTACGATCCATGTAGTCACGGATACCGGGATAGCGGGCAAAATAGGCGTCAATATAACGACGCGCCTCTCCGGCCGGAATACCGAGCTGACGCGCCAGACCGAAAGCGGAAATACCGTAGATGATGCCGAAATTGATGGCCTTTGCGCGGCGACGGGTCAGCGGGTCCATGTTTTCAAGCGGCAGACCGAAGACTTCCGATGCCGTGCGGGCATGAATATCCTGCCCCAGCCTGAAGGCTTCCTTCAGCGGGCCGATATCGGCCACCTCTGCGAGCAGGCGCAGCTCGATCTGGGAGTAATCGGCAGAAACCAGCACATAGCCTTCCTCGGCAATAAAGGCGCGGCGGATACGACCGCCCTCTTCTGTGCGGATGGGAATATTCTGCAGATTGGGGTCGTTCGATGACAGGCGCCCGGTCGTGGTGATCGCCATCTGAAACGACGTATGGACGCGATGGGTGCGCGCATCCATCTGCTGCACCAATGCATCGGCATAGGTTGATTTCAGCTTGGCCAGCTGGCGCCATGACAGGATACGCGAGGGCAATTCATGTCCGGCATCGGCAAGTTCCTGCAAGACGGAGGAGTCTGTGCCCCAGGCTCCGGCCTTGGTCCGTTTGCCACCCGGCAGGTTCATTTCATCAAACAGGATTTCACCAAGCTGCTTGGGTGAGCCCAGATTGAAGCTGCGCCCGGCAAGCTGATGGATCTCGATTTCCATCTCGGCCATGCGACTGCCGAAATCCGCCGACATACGACGCAGTTCAGCAGCATCGAGCTTTACACCTGCCTGCTCCATATCCTTCAGGATCATGATCAGCGGGCGTTCCATCGTCTCGTACAGCGCCAGAGCCTGATGCTCTCGCAAGGCAGGCTTGAGCTTGAGCCACAGGCGCAGCGTCACATCGGCATCTTCTGCCGCATATTCCGTAGCGCGGGCAATCGGCACCTGAGCGAAAGGTACGCGATTGCGCTGTGCCCGTCACGCTGTCATAGGAGATGGGGTCATGCGCCAGATGCAGTCGTGACAGCTCATCCATGCCCTGACCATGTTCCCCTGCCGACTGGGCGTAGGAAATGAGCATCGTGTCATCGATGGGGGTAACGATGTCGATGCCCGCATGGGCCAGAACAAGCAGGTCGTATTTGGCATTCTGGAAGATCTTCAGCACCGATTCATCGGCCAGAAGAGGACGCAGGGCATCAAGAACCGCCTTGGCTTCGAGCTGCCCGCCAGCCGGATGCTCCAGCGTTCCCTCATGGCGCAACGGCACATAGGCGGCCTCGCCCGGTGCGGTTGCCAGAGAAAGACCAATCAGCGTAGCCTGACGGGCATTGAGACTGTCTGTCTCGGTGTCGAAAGCGAAATAGCCTGTCCTGCGTGCGCGCGCGATCCAGGTTTCAAGCGTTTCGAGAGACTGGATGGTCTCATAGGAACCATACGGCTTGTCGCCCTCAGCCACCGGATCTGGCGCAGCCTGGGCGCGCGGTGTGGCGAGCGCCCCGAGCCCCATGCGCTGGATGACCGAATGGAACCCCATCTTCTCGAGAAACTCGCGCAGCACCGCGCCTTCAGGCTCACGGCATCCCAGAGCGTCGACCGGTTCGGGCAAAGGGACATCGCGTGCAAGCGTGACCAGCTTGAGCGAGATACGGGCAGCCTCGGCATGGTCGATGAGCGATTGCTGGCGCTTGGATTTCTTCATGGTCGGCGCAGCAGCCAGAATGGCCTCGAGATCGCCGAATTCCTGAACGAGCTGCGCCGCCCCCTTCGGGCCGATTCCGGGCACGCCAGGCACGTTATCGGTCGGATCACCCATAAGCGCCTGCACATCGATCACACGATCCGGCGCCACGCCGAACTTGGCCTCGACTTCTTCCGCCCTGATCGGCTTCTGCTTGATCGGATCAAGCAGGGACACGCGCTCGGTCACGAGCTGCATCAGATCCTTGTCTGACGACACAATAGTGCAGCGGCCGCCTGTTTTTTCGATAATGTCGGCATAGGACGCGATCAGGTCATCGGCCTCGAAACCCGACAGTTCGATCATGGGCACGTTGAACGCTTTTGTCGCGTCGCGGATAAGCGAGAATTGCGGGCGCAGGTCTTCGGGCGCCTCGGGGCGATGAGCCTTGTATTGCGGATAGATCTCGTTGCGGAACGTATGACGACCCGCATCGAAAATCACGGCCAGATGGGTGCCGACATGATCGCGCAGCAGGCGCTGAAGCATGTTGGTAAAGCCGAAGACGGCATTGACCGGCACACCCTCGGGGCTGCTCATGGGCGGAAGCGCATGAAAGGCACGGAAAATGAAGCCCGAGCCATCGACGAGAACGAGATGGGGCGTAGCGCTCATGCGGCAACCGATCGGAATGAGGTCAACAAGAACAGCGTCTCCTTCATGGGTCTGATCCCTCACAGCTCCCGATATGACCGGTCTCGATATGACCGCCATATGGCACCCTGCTCTGGCCAGCGCGCCCGGAGGACGCAATACTCAACCAATGATACGAGAGTTCCGCCCGCATTCAAACCGCTGCCGTGTGTCTTTGCAGAGTTTGCTACGCGCAGCCATGATGGCGCTCCTCTTTCCTTTCCTCTCGGCCTGCACACCTCCGGAAGTCAGACACACCCCGCAAGCACGTGGACATGAAGCCGCACTCATCCTGCGAGTATGCATCTTGCACTCTCCGATGGCACCGATGCGCCGATGCGCGTCTGGCCTGCCATTGGCCGGCCACGTGCTCTAGTTCTGGCCCTGCATGGTTTTGGCGACAGTCGCGATGCCTGGGAGTTTTCGGCCCCGCAACTCGCGGCTGCGGGTATCGAGACCATTGCCCCTGATCTGCGCGGGTTTGGTGAAACAGACAGCCGAGGCCATTGGAGCAGCACCGCGCGTATGGTGCAGGATGCCCGCGAAGAGATGGAATGGGTTCATTCGCGCCATCCTGATTTGCCTCTCTATCTCATGGGAGAGAGCATGGGCGGCGCTGTCGCGACCCTGCTGGCCACAGCCCCACCGCGGGACGCGATCAGTGGTGTCATTCTGATATCACCCGCTATCTGGCGTTTTGACCTTTTCTCCCGGCTTGTGCTGGATGGGCTCGACGTTATCGCACCCGACTGGGTTTTCACCGGTGCCCATGTGCCTGGCGAGCATATCGCGACGAATAATCTTGCTGCCCTGCGCCGTCTTTATTTCGACCCTCTGACCCTGCACGAATTCCGGCTGGACACGCTGCGTGGTCTCGTCAGGCTGATGGCCAGCGGTCAGAACGCCGCATCTCATGTCCGACTTCCCCTTCTCGTACTCTATGGGGATCAGGATCAGATGATCCCGGCACCGCCCATGGCCGCTTTCTGGAAGCGGCTTCCCGCCTCGGCACGACGGGATCTGATACCGGGCGGCCATCATCTGCTGCTACGCGATCGCAATGGACGCAATGCCACAAGCGATATTGCCTCCTGGATCCTTTATCCCGATCACTTTTTACCCTCAGGAGGCGATATAGCCGCAGCAGCCTGGATGGCGGGTGATCCGGGACATTTCGCGCCGTGAAGGCTTTGCCCCTTCCAAGCCCGATCAGGCGAATAGGGATGGTACAGATTTTGGGACTGGCGCGCTGCAGGAATTCTGGGTATGAAGCGATCCAGCGGGACCCGTAGCTCAGCTGGATAGAGCGTCGCCCTCCGAAGGCGAAGGTCGAAGGTTCGAATCCTTTCGGGTCCGCCATTTTTCCGAAAATTTCAATCAGACCTGCTATCGGTTAATCCAGCATACTTCCCTGAATGAACCCGGCATCTTCCATTGAGACTAAAATGTATTGTCAAATATAAGAGTGTAAATTCCGTTACGATCAACCGTAATAAGAATTAAACTCCAATAAATAAAACAATTAACGTAACAAAATTCTATTTATATTTATGAATTATATTTCGGAAACAGGGTCCATATTTGCCGTAATCCCACGATATGGATTACACCAATAATGAAGCAGATAGACGAACTCCACACCCAGAAACTCGCACTTCGACCGGGAAACCAGACCTGCATGGGCTCGAACACAACGCCTCGCAAAAGATAAAACGCTGTAATGGCGCAAAGAGCGATTCGCAGAAATGGTAGTGGCGGCAAAACACCCGCACCAGACAGTGCATAGGTAGCCCAGACCGCAAGTATAGCAGAAATAATCAAGGTAACTGAGGTCGGATACAAATCACCGGCGGCAGCCATCTGGGCCATGGCTTCGCCAGCGCCCAGCGTGCGGTACCAGCTAGGCCCAAACCAGATGCAGCCAGATGCAGCAACGCGGCCAAGAGACTGCAGCAGGCAGCGATGATCAGCGTCCAGTTATAGTGGTTTTTCATGAGTTTTTTATAAGATCTTTATCTGCTTTTTACACCCGCGCGCCGTACAGGCCTCGCCGGAATGCCAGCAAGATCCTGCACTACTGAATGCCAGCATCCTGAATACATAACCTGTTCGGCCGAGAACAGACAACAAAGGAATTACGCTACACTAAAGAGCAAGCCATCAAGGATCCGGGAAAATCCAGAGGTCCGTCATTTCATGCTGACCCTAACGGACCATTCCATTTCAATCGGATTTACTGAATAGCCGCTTCGGCGAGTCTTGCGTCGGTTTCGCCTTCTCCTCCACTCAGTCCCAGCGCCCCGATCATCGTGCCGTTCATGAAAATAGGAACACCGCCCCCTACCGGAAGAACATTTGGCAGAGTGGCGATCATCGCCTTTCCGGCGTGAAGCGCTGTTTCCAGATCTTCAGTCGGGCGGACAAAAGGGGCTGAACTGCGGGCTTTCATGAGCGCAAGTTCGATACTCCCCAACTGTGTGCCGTCATCCTTCTTGAAAGCAACGAGATGGCCCGCGTGATCCACAACGGCGACCGCTACGCGCACATTGCGTTTACGGGCCAGAGCCAGAGCAGTATCAATATAGGAAAGGGCTGTGCTGAGGTGCATCGGAGGCTCCGCCTGGGATCAATGACTTTTGCCAGCGCTGATCGCGCGCACTGTGCATCATGCACAGGTGACGACCAGAGAGTATCTGGCAAGCGGAAAGATTTCAGACTTCAGGCGGATAGCTTCATCAGAACGACCCCGGAAAGGATAAGAAGCGCCGCCAGCAAGCGAACCGGGCTTAGGATTTCGCCAAACATGACGACACCCACCACAAAAGCGCCAAGGGCACCGATACCGGTCCAGATCATGTAGGCGGTGCCAAGAGGCAGTGTCTTCATTGCCCAGGCCAGTAGAGCGACACTTATCGCCATACCCAGAACAGTCACCAGACTGGGCATGAAACGGGTGAAACCCGCAGACTGCTTCATGGCAGAAGCCCAGATGATTTCACTCAGACCAGCAAGAAAAAGAATAACCCACGCCATGACAGGCCTCCAGAACCGGTATTCCGCCGGGCCGTCCCGGTCTTGAATCTCCTCTGGAGGCAGGAACGTCGTCGCTGCCCTGACAGCATAATTCGGAAAGTCACTCGTTTCAACGAGGCACGCGCTTTACAGAAGATTATGGCTTATCCCGCCAGAAACGCGGAGTTACCCGGCTGCATTCATAACAGCCTCATGACTTTCAGGTTGTGGAGGCAGGAAGGATGCCGCCTTCTATCGCTTTCCTGAAGTCTTTCCAGTCACGCTTCGTCTGCACGGCATAGGCCTCGGCAAAGGTGACAATCGCCTCGGCAAAGCTGTCACCTGAACCGAGATAACCGGAAATCATCGCCACGTCCCCGGAACGGGCGTGAGCACGCGCCAGCGCACGACCGCAAAGTGCTGCGTAATCATCCAGTCCCTCCTGCGCCACATCAGCGCCGATGGCAGCAAGACGGCTGTCTTTCAAACGCCTGACATAGAACTGACGATTTGCCCCATCGAGTTTTTTCACCGGACGGTTCGGATCACCAGACTCGCTGTGAGTCCAGCCCAGAAAAGTATCCGAGCTCGCCTGCATCAGTCTCTGACCTGTCACCACACGCTGACCCTGATTATCAAAATCCGGACCGGACAAATGCGGCGCCAGAACCGATTCCTGCGCCTCCTTGATCTGGAGCAGCAATGTCTCTCCATCGGCCGTCGAGAACAGCCCGATGCGCAATAGGTGCCAACACTCCCGACGCCAACCACCTTGAACAGGATATCAAGCAACCTGTAGCGCGACAAAAGCACCGCCCGTTCCGGTGGCTGGGTAGCGATATAGCGGGCAAATGCCTCCCGGATAGTCTCATCACGCGCAGGCAGGCGCATAACGAGAGGAGGCTTTACCTTCAGTCGGGGAATATTCTTGTCAAACGAAACCAGACCGAAATGATCACGAGCGCTTTCCAGTCGGGCTTCAAGACGGGCGCTGATATTTTTGCGCGTATGCTTATCCGAAAAACCTTCAATGGCAGCAGCAAGATCGATCTGGTCGGACCAGATTTCCAAGGGGCTCATAGGGGCCAGACGAGCCATTTCCTGTTGATAGGTCTTGACCATAATCCACGCGTTCTGTCGCGCCTGCCTGGCAGATGACCCGCTTTCAAGACTGGAGAGAACAAAAGACGTCCCCAGACGCTTGATGTCCCATTCAAACGGTGCGGGATAAGTCTCGTCAAAATCATTGATATCGAAAACAGCCCTCCCCTCTGCCGAGGCATAGCTGCCGAAATTGGCAAGATGACAATCGCCACAGCTCTGTACGACTGGTCCTGCCGCTGGTGTCTGAGCGAGATCGGCCGCCATCACCACGGCACTCCCTCGCAGAAACGCGAAAGGCGAAGCCCGCATACGGTCGTAGCGAATAGGCAACAGATCCTGGATGCGGCTCCTGCCCTGTCCGATCAGCAGAGAGACCGGGTCAGCACGATCCGGCGCAGGGGTCCAGGCAGCGTGAGCGCTACGCCTGACCAGCCTGCGCAGGGTTCGGCCATGATCATGACGTTCCTGCCGTGTCTCGAAAGACGGCCTAACCATGCTGGAACCGGAAGAAGAAAATTCAGTCATGCCTGTTCAGCCTCATGATGATGGATCCATATCCTCCGCCCGTCAGAGAATGACTGCCAGACTGGGCATTCCCACAAGAGAACCCTGAAACGGGAGATACCCTGATATGCCATCAGGGCCAAAGCCCGGTTCTGGCTCAAAAGACGAAAAATCCGGATCTCACAAAATCCGGATCTCACAAAATTAGGCATAGCAAGGACACAGCAAGGGCAGGCAGTGTCAGCAATGCACCATACCCCATGAAACGACCATAACTGATATCGAGATCATGCTTGCGCAGGATGATCAGCCACAACACGGTCGCCAGTGAGCCACTCAGTGTCAGGTTGGGCCCCAGATCGACCCCGACGAGAAGCGCATCCCGCAAGGTAGGGTCATGAGATACCAGAAGAGGGGCGAGCTGTGCCGCAAGGAGGCCCGAGGGCAGATTATTGATCAGATTGCTGAGAATGGCGATCCCGAAGCCCGTCACCAGAACAGCTGTAACTCCATGACCGAAAGACAGAACAAACAGGGAAAGCTTCTGCAGGAGACCACTTTGTTCGACGGCAAAGACCAGCACGAACAGACTCGCCACAAGAGGAAAGACCGACCATGAAATCTCCGCCAGTGCCGGAAAGGGTGATCTGCGACGCAACATCGTAACGACCACGCCGAGCCCTGTCCCGCTCAGCGCCGTGACCAGACCGAGAGATCCATGCAGGAAGGATGTCAGGGTAAGCAGCGCGATCACACCGAACAGGGCTATTGCGGTAAAACGCGCGACCGGGTCGAGACCGGGCAGCTCTCCCTTCTCGTCGAAACGACTATCGATCCTGCGCCGCACCAGAAGATAGAGCAGAACAAAGCTGATCAGGATTGCCAGAACGGACGGCAGAAAGAACCGGCCAAGCCAGGACAAAAGGCCTGGCGGTGCCCCGCCATAGAGGACGAGATTGGCCGGATTACTGACTGGCAGAAGAAAGCTTGCTGCATTGGCCACGAAAGCGCAGGCCAGAAGGGACGGAAACGCATCGATTCCGGCTTTTCTGGCCACGGCAATGACCGGTGGGGTCAGAAGAATGATTGTCGCGTCATTGGAAAGAAACGCTGTAGTAAAGATTGCTACAGCAAAGATAATGAGAAACACCTTCAGCTCCGATCCCCCTGAATGAACAAGGGCGGATGCTGCCAGCCAGTCAAAGAGCTTTTCCTGTCGGGCAATTTCGCTGAGGATCATCATCCCGAACAGAAAAAGATAGACTTCCTCCCCTGATATCACAGCCTGACCGGCCGTATGCCAGCTGCAGATACCCAGTATCGGAACGGCCAGAGCTGCCAGAGACGTCCAGAGGGCCTCCGGCAATTGCCAGGGACGAAAAATCAGCCGATAACGGCAAATGCGCAAAGTCCCCAGAGCAGGATCTCATTCATGACATCCGGTCCCTAGCCCGGTTGCAGGGAGGCCTGGGCGTGGTTATCGGCTCCCGCGTTTCAGGCATGAAACCCAGGAAAAACAGAAAAGCGAGCGCCGCAACAACCGTCAGGGACAGAAAGCCCACGCGATAACCCTCGTACTGGACAATATACCCGCCGATCAGATTGCTCAGCCCGCCGCCAATACCGACCGCCAGTGCAACCATACCTTGCAGAAAGTTGAAACGTCCCGTGCCCTGCGTGAGATCGGAAGCGATGATAATGCAATAACGCCAAAAATACCGGCTGCAATACCATCGAGAACCTGGATGGCAATAATGGCAGATGGCGCATCAAGCCAGGCAAAAAGCAGGCCCCGTATCGGAAGGATCATGAAAGCGAGCAGGAAGATCGGTTTGCGCCCAATACCATGGGCCATGGCGCGCCCGACACCCCAGGCCACAATCATCATGACGAATTGCGCGACAATCACGCAGGCACTGAGCGTGACCGCTTCAGCATTGGGATGGCTCTTCGCCATGACCTGCGCAGCAAAAGGAAGCATGGCAGCATTGCGAGATGAAACAGGATGATCGCTCCCAGAAATACCCAGACCGGACGCTGTGCAACGAGACGCCCGATCGGCATTGGGGCCTCATTCGACTCATCCTCACTTCCGCGAGCAACCTTCTGGTCGATTTCAGTCGGGCGAATGAGCATCAGACCACAGGCGCTGGCAATGGCTGAGCCACATACCAGATAGAAAATCCAGTTGAGGCCGAGATACTGTCCGCAAACTCCCGCCAGTATGGCAGACAGAAACGAACCGCAGTGATTGATACCCTGATTGCGACTTATACGTCCCGGCAGTCTCTTCCGACCGACCAGACCGAGCGATATGGCGGAAAGTGCAGGAGGAATCACCGCCGCCGCCGCTCCCATCATGATCTGCGCCGCCAGAACCGGCGCCATACCCGACAGAGAAACGATAAGCAGACACCCCAGGGCGGTTACAAGCGCGGAGATCGCCACCAGAGCACGCTTGTAGAGACTGGAATCAACCAGCAATCCGGCGGGAATCTGACAGGCAGCGGCTGCAAAACCCGCCATGGCCATGGCAATACCGATCGGCCCTGCCTGCCAGTGACGCGCACTGGAGAGATAGACCGTCAGATAAGGTCCGACCCCTCCCTGCACGTCAGCCAGAAAGAAGTTCGTGGCATCGAGCCCCGTGATGCTTCGGGGAGAAGGCGTTCGTTCCGTCCCCTGTTTTTTCTTCTCTGTCGATGATGAAACAATAGTCACGGAGCATTCACCATTTCGGTCAGGAAAAAACAGGACGTTCTTGTAGTTGCTGAAACCGGTTCATCGAGGCCTGTCAGGTATACAGGCTCAGGATACGGCGTGATCTTCCAGACTCTGCCCCATGAAGAAAAGTGCTGGATAAGCAAAAGCCGCCATCGATCCCGCCTCAAACGTGTTGGCGTGGCCGGGCGTTCCGTGCAATTGCTTTTTTATCTTCCGGTAACGGCCCTACATGACAGACGCGACAGACGTGCAAGCCAGACGGGCCGTTTCTGCAGGCAAAGGAAAAGATCGGGATGTTTCTCGTGCGCATGGCATGCTGGCCGATTTGTCTTGTCATTGCCGCAATCGGCTTGGCCAGACCCTTCTTCACGCCCCATGTCGGACTGTTTTTCTACCCGGACCAGCGCTGGGCCTTTGGAATCATCCGGGACACGCAGGGCAGTAGCGAATTGCTGGGCGTGTTCTTCATTCCGGTCTGCCTCGGACTTGCTACCCTTCTGATGCTGCCTCTTGACCGCGATCCCACATCACCCTGACCCGGCGGACTCATCAGACGGGCCCATGGCCAGAGCGCATCATGCCTCCCCGTGATGCGCCGCATAACGAGGCGATATCCATCGAGCCGCCAACACAAGACAGATAACAAAAATCAGCACGGAACAGACCACGCTGGCCAAAGCTGCTCCCGTCACCCCGCAAAGAGCAAGCAGACCGGCCAGTATACCGAAATAAAGCGCGATAACTGCTAGGCGATATCTGAGAATGGCGGCCAGACGCCCCATGACAGTCAACAGCGTCTCGAGCGGGATGATACAGACTTCGAGCAGCGCGCTGCACACCATAAGGAGAATGATAAGCTCCTCATGATCAAAGCTGTCATGCAGCATCAGATGAAGGATCGCCTTGCCACCGAACAGGGCAATCAGAACAGCAAGAACCGAAAATCCCAGAATGACCATCGCCAGTCGACGCGTGACATGACGCAGTTCGCTCCAGTTCTGGCTGTCACGGAAACGGACGAATTCGGGATAAAGGCTCGGGATCATCATCTGTGCCGGTTTGGCAAGTCCATCGCAGATCTGCTTTGTAACACGATAGATCGCAACATCACGTGCGCCCAGCATGGCACCGATAATCAAGGTCCCCCCCTGGCGGAACAGGGCATCAAGAATCTGGTTGACGCTGACCCTGAGCGTAAAACCCCAGATGCCTGAGGTTTCCGACGGTGTCAGCAGTGCAGAGACCAACCCCATATCAGCCCCCATATGACGACGCATGAGAACCAATCCTCCAAGGCTTGTCAGCAGGAAGAGAGCAAACTGATGCAGGAACCAGATAAACAGGAAGAATTCGAGCGGTGCATGGCACAGATATCCGATCAGATAGCCAAGCGTCCTTACACAGGTCGAGCCGAAATCGAACAATGCTGCCAGACCAAAGCGATTGCTCAGCCTTAGCACACCGGTGGACCAGCCTGTATTCATGAAGGCAACAGTGAGCATCATCCAGCTTGCATCACGTTTGACGACATCAGACCAGCCGAGAAAAGACGTTCCTGCCAGAGCAATCACCGCGACCCCTCCAGCAAGACCGATGGTCGCACTGATCATGTCCGAGCGGATGCAATACCCCAATATCGGCATGAAACGTCGACGATCACGTGCCTCGAATGCCGACGCACCGTAATGCAGCAGGGTCTGCCATGATTGCAGATGCGTCATATCTGACACCAGGGTCACGAAAGTCGTAATCAGCAGGAGCACACCGAACGTTTTCAGACCCAGCGCATGGACCGCCCATGCGACGTAGGCAAAGCTGCACACTGCATTGATGATCCGGCTGGAAATGAGAAATCCGGTATTGCTGAAAATACGGTGCAGCGCCGAGCGTTGTTCAGAAGCCATGGGATGGCAAAAAATCGCGCCGGTGCCGTTTTGTCAAAGGGCCCGACCCGAAATACCAGGATGGTTTATGGCAAACCCGAGAGCCTGGCCGGTTTTCATCTGGCTTGTCGCCCGGCGGTTGTCATGTTCGCAAGCATGAAGAAGAGAAAGAAAAGCCTCTCCCCCGCAGGACACATGATAGGGCGCAACAATACGGGCAAGCGCCTCGCACTCAGGAGGCGTTTGCCCAAGTATCTGGCCCATCGCCTCGGCAAGAGCAGGAACATCCCGCACCGGCACACTGGATCCGGCCCCGGGACAGGTGACCAGCTTATCCACCACAGGTGAGCATCGGGTCGAGACGATCTGTCGGCCTGCCGCCAGGGCCTCTACCAGCACTGCCCCGAAGCTCTCGCAATGAGACGAGAGAACAAACAAGCGTGCCCTATCGAGATAAGGCCGTATACTTGGCACATAACCTGTAAGGGTCACTCGATCCGTCAGGCCTGCTCCGGCAATGCGCGTCTCAAGCGCCTGCCGTTCCGGCCCTTCTCCGCAAATGACAAGCCGCGCGGCTGGATGGCGTCTGGCAACGATGGCAAAGGCGTCGATCAGCAGATCGAATCCCTTGATCGGCACCAGACGTCCTGCAGCAAGAATCGTCATTTCACCTTCTGCAACCGCGCAGGGACGACCTTCATCCCACAGCGCTGGCAAAGGCACCACCTCAACACGGGAGCACCCGATGATCCTGCGTGCTTCACGGGCCAGATCATCGCTGAGCGTCGTAATGACATCAGCCTTCCCAAGCAACCAGCGCATGCGCCAGTCATAGCCTTTCTGGGCCAGACGCGAGCGGCTGGCACGGCAGACCGGCGAACTGACCTGGGCCACAATACGTGGGACCGGCCCAGACAAAAAGGTTTTCAGCAGCGGAATAACCGGCCAGTGACTGTTGCCGGGCACATAGCAGGCTTCTACCTGTCCCTGTCGCAATATCGCACGGGCGCGCAACGCGAGAGCCCAGACAAGTCGTGTATCCCCCAGACCGGAATTCAGCGCCAGATCAATGACGTCAATACCGGGCTGTACAAGCGCCTTGAGTGGTCCCTCTGCACAACCGACCACAAGCGTGACATGGATCTGGCGTGACGCCCAGTAATTGGCAAGGCCAATAGCCACGCGCTCGCTGCCGCCAAGACGGAAATCACGCAGCACAATGGCAACCGACCGTGGCGCCAATACCGCCGGACCACGTTCAATGGAGGTAATGACGGACATAGGAATCAGTCGTTCCGGCCTGCAGGAAAAGAGACGATCTGATTGTCACAGTTTGATATGGGATACAATACGTTACTTTGTCGGTTACAGTCTATTTACTTCCCCGCCAGCATTGTCAGCTTGCAGGGAAAGAATATGTCGATACCGTGGGCAGCTCTCTCAGTCTTTTGTAACAGGCGCATCAGAAGATGCTGATTTACCCGGCTGGGTCGAATGCTCGACGTCATAGGCCGTGGCCTTCTCCTCATAGCTGCCTTTGGCGCCCGGGTGCTCTTTGTCATAAAGCGCCGCCTTTTCACGGGCTTCCTTGCGGTATTCGTGCCGCTTGTACATGCCCGTCGCACACCCGCCAACGGCGCCGATCACGCCATGATTGACCAGATGTCCGCCAACAGCGCCAGCCGCGCCGTATTTCAGGCACCCACCCGGTTCGGCATGAGCAAGCGGCGCTGCCACAGCAAGGGTTAACAGGGACAAACCGAGAAATGGACGCATAGTAGAATTCCTCATAAGCAGAAGCCCCTCACTGGAAGCGGAGGGACATGCTGTTGCAAGAAGACAGAAAACCGGGTCGGGTTCAGATTTCAACCTGATGGCCGATTTCGACCAGACGCTCACGTGGCAGAGTGAAACGATCAGAGGCGCGCACGGCATTCCGGTAAAGAAAGCCGAACAGGATACGGCGTGGCGCAATCATCTTGGGTTTTTTGAGATCAGGCACCACATCATCATCCCCGGCAAAGAACACGAGCTTGTCGAGATCGAGGCTACATCCCTGCTCCTTGGCCTGACCGAGCACATAATAAAGGTTGGGAATCTCGACAAAACCGAAAACAACATTGATCTGCCAGATCCCGTTGCCAAGATCCTTGGTGGTCATGCGTTCATCGGCCGGAATGCGCGGTACGGTATCAAACTTGACATTCAGAATCACGACCTGCTCTGGCAGGCAATGAAAATCGGCAACATGCCGCATGACGATAGGCGGCAGGGCGCTTTCATAACGTGAGAGAAAAACGGCAGCCCCCGGTGTTCTGATAAGTTCACCGTTGCGCAGCTTCTTCAACACCTTGTCTGCACGCTCGCCAAGAGGCGCGAGACCGGCACGCAGCAGAATGATACCCCGACGCCAGGTCGTCATGATAATATAGATGAACAGCCCGATCATAAGGGGCACATAACCACCCTTGTCGATCTTGAGCAGATTGGCCACAAAAAATGCCACATCGATTACCGCAAAACACAACGCAATCGGCAAAGCCTTCCACAGAGGCCACTCCCAGCGTTCACGCATCACATCAAATACCAGAAGTGTGGTCATGAGCATGGTGGTGGAAACCGCCGTTCCATAGGCACCCGAAAGGGCATCCGAACTCTTGAAACTGAACGCGATGAGCAAGGTCACCACCATCAGCATCCAGTTCACAACAGAAACGTAGATCTGGCCGTATTCACTGTCCGAGGTCTGACGAATATTGAGGCTTGGAAACCACCCGAGCTGCATGGCCTGACGCGTAAGGGTGAAGGCTCCGGTGATGATGGCCTGACTGGCAATGATGGTCGCGCAAGTTGCTAGTACCACCATAGGCAGAACGAGCCCATGCGGCATGGAAGCAAAAAACGGATTGTCTTTCACCTGCGGGTGACTGACCAGAAAAGCAGTCTGTCCGGCGTAGCTCAGTACCAGCATGGGCAACACCACGACGGCCAGAGCCAGACGCACGCCTGGACGTCCGACATGGCTCATATCCGCATAGAGAGCCTCAGCACCCGTGACGGAGAGAAATACGGCGCCAAGAATTATTAGGCTGTTCGCACCGTGCTCATAGAGAAAACGCAAACCGTAGAGTGGATCCAGGCCGATCAGTACGGACGGATCATGCATCAGCGAACTCAGTCCAATTCCGCCGAGAGCGAGAAACCAGACCAGCATGACCGGGCCGAACACGGCGCTGATACGCGCCGTACCGAGAGGCTGAATGGCAAAGATCCCGAACAGGATAAGCGCCGCAATCGGCAGGATATAGGGTTGCAGCGATTTCGTAACCACACCGATACCCTCGATCGCGCTCAGCACCGAAATCGCGGGTGTAATGGCGCCATCGCCATAGAGAAGGGCTGCGCCGAAAAGACCGGCTGCTGCCAGCAATGTGCCGCGAGTGTACCAGTGCTTGCCGAAGGAGCCCCCGACCAGTGAGAACAGGGCAAGAATACCGCCTTCACCCTTGTTGTCAGCGCGCATGAGACCGTCGCATATTTGACGGCGACAACAAGGATCATGGTCCAGACGAGAAGGGAAAATCCGCCGAGCAGGGTTACCCGGTCTGTCGAGCCTGTGTCGTTCAGCACGGTCTGAAGGGTGTAGAGTGGGCTGGTTCCGATATCACCAAAAACGATGCCAAGAGCTGCCAGTGCGCCTGGCAGTACCTTCCTGTGTTCCTCGGCCATACGGCTCCCCGTTATTATGCCCCGGCTCTCATTCGTGATGGGAGGCGTCGGCGTCCAGAAGTTTGACGTCGATGATCATCGCGCCGGAAAAATACATGGGCTTGACGAGATGCTTGATGATGTAGTGCCCGTCGCCTCCCTCGATCCGTACCGGCACAGTAATATCGTAGCCGGAGAGACGGGCGTCGTAGGTGGCGTCATCGCCATTAAGGGATACGAGGGCGATCAGTTCATCATTTGTCATAATTTTCTCCATAACCCCGCCAAGGGCTGGCAGCAACTCATGAACAAACGAGACAGCGCGCCTGCTGGTTGCCCTAGCCGCAGGTCTGCCAGCCATAGCCGATGAAGGCAATGCGCCGGCCGGAGGGCATGTCCTGCACCACGATGATCTGTCGCTCTTCCAGATAGGCGAGCTGTCTGCGCGCACGACCGAGCGAATGCGTACCATAGGCTTCAGCAATCGCTTCGTCCCCCGGACAGGGCGCGCCGTCGAGCGCTGCACGCGCCAGAAGCAGCACCACGCCCTGCACATCTTCAGGTACGGCACGGGCGATCTCGAGCGCCTGCTCCCAGTTTTCTTCCTGCGCCTGTTCGAAGCTGGAGCCCGATCGCACACTGGCCAGAAGCAGGCGGAACGCCCCCAGATCGAGCACATTGCGGTCAAGCCGCTCGATACGCGCCCGAAGCTGGAAATCCTGATAGAGCGTCGCCAGCGGACGATAGCTGAGTCGTTTTCAGCGACTACGGCCTCGGTCAGACGCCAGAGCAGTTCGGGGGCAGCCTCGACAACCGGAGGCGCCTCTTCCAGCGGGACTGCCGCTGCATAGGAATCGAGCTGGGCCAGCAGATCGGGCGCAGGCGCACGACGCTCTCTGGGGCGAGGCGCCGTTTCGACCACAGGTTCGAGAATCAGGCTGTAATTATCTTCGGCCGGACGCGCCTCGAAGGGCGTGAGAGCAGGCCCCGTTGCATGACTTGCTGTCTCGACAGCGCCGATCGACACCATGAGCGGCCTGCGGCTCAATGCAGGGCCGAGCGCCATGAACTGCCCGCGCGCCAGATCGCGAAACGCTTCGGCCGTACGCCGCTCCATGCCCAGAAGATCGGCTGCACGCACCATATCAATATCGAGAAAGGTGCGACCCATCAGAAAATTCGATGCCTCTGCCGCGACATTCTTGGCCAGCTTGGCCAGGCGCTGGGTGGCGATCACCCCGGCGAGGCCGCGTTTTCGGCCTCGGCACATCAGATTGGTCATGGCACCCAGCGACAGGCGGCGCGCCTCGTCTGACGTATCGCCACTCGCGACAGGGGCGAAAAGCTGCGCCTCGTCCACCACCACCAGCACCGGGTACCAATGGGCACGAGGCGCCTCGAACATGCCGTTAAGGAAAGACCCTGCAGCGCGAAGCTGCATTTCGGCCTCAACCGATTCCAGATTGAGCACGACAGAGGCACGATGGGCGCGGGCGCGCTCGCCTGCGGCACGCAAGGTGGCTTCTGTCTGTTCGGAAGCATCAATAACAAGATGACCGTATTTATCGGCCAAGGTCACGAAATCGCCCTCGGGATCAACAATGACCTGCTGCACGAGCGTGGCCGTCTGCTCCAGCAAACGACGAAGCAGATGCGATTTTCCCGAACCCGAATTACCCTGCACCAGCAGGCGGGTTGCGAGAAGTTCTGTCAGGTCCAGCTGGACATCCGCGCCGTCACGGCCACGGCCCATCGTGATCGATACGCTCATGGGGCAGTCCCTAGCGCAACTTGCCCCTAAAGTCAGCCATCGCGAGGCAGATTACGCCTGTTGACGCAGCCAGTTTTTCACGCCTTCTGCGGCATGACGTCCCGTAGCGAAACAGGCCTGCAACAGATAGCCGCCCGTCGGGGCCTCCCAGTCCAGCATCTCCCCTGCCACGAAAACGCCGGGGCGGTGCCTGAGCATCAGCCCGTCGTCAAGCGCCTCGACTTTCACGCCACCTGCAGTCGATATGGCACGCAACAGACTGTCCGGCGCCGTCAGATCCAGCGGACATGCCTTGATGTTGTGCGCCAGAACCGGCGCCCTCGCGTCGACAGCCGTGAACTCACGCAGCAGCCAGCGTGCCGCGGGCGAGAGCCCCAGCCGACGCAGCTTGCCGGACTGACTCTCACGCTGGCGAAACCCTTCGAGACGGGCCCTGAGCTCCTCTTCCGTCGAATTGGGACGAAAATCGAGAGTAATCTTCAATCGTCCCTCGCGATGCAGGACCTCGCGCCAAGGAGCTGACAGGCGATAGACCGGTGCGCCCTCGATACTCCGACGGGTAATCGTCACATCGCCCCGAGCGCTATACCCCGCACCGCTGATCATGACGGAATGCAGCACCTCACCCTGAAACTGCTCATGAAATGCCGCAGGGAGATCCGTCGTGAATCCGCAATTGGCCGGTTGCAGAGGTGTCAGGCTCTCTGGTGGCAGGAAATGGGTCCAGTCACCATCGCTGCCAAGACGGGGCCATGAGGCGCCCCCGAGAGCAAGAACGGTCGCTGAAGCCGCTACCCGAACGACACCTTGTGGTGTTTCAAACAGCAGGCTGCCATTGTCATCCCACCCTGCCCAGCGATGTCGCAAGGCAAAGCCCGCTTTCCGGGTCTGCAAACGGGCCAGCCAGGCGCGCAGCAGAGGTGAAGCCTTCATTGCTTTGGGAAAAACACGGCCGCTGCTGCCCGTAAAACAGGGTTGCCCCAGCGCCTCGGCCCATTGCTGCAAGGCCTGAGGAGAAAAGGTTCTGATCATCGGAGCGAGCCACGACTTTGCCAGACCGTAGCGTGAGAGGAATTTTTCCAGATCCTCCGAATGGGTCAGATTGAGGCCACTGCGTCCGGCCATGAGAAACTTGCGCGCAGGGCTTGGCATCTGATCATAGACGACCACATCGAACCCGTCGGAAGAAAGACTTTCGGCAGCGGCGAGCCCGGCGGGCCCGGCGCCAATCACGGCGATGATCTGTGGTGTCAGCATGATGCAGGTTTAAGCCTCTTCACCAAATAGTGCCATAGAAGGCCGTTTTTAGCTCTTGAGCCTTTTGCGGGAACCGCCACATCATCCCGCGCGCTCCACTCCTGACCGGTGCCCCTCAGGGCCCTGTTTCAGACAAGCCGTTTTCGACGCGCTGCGTCTCTCTTCATTCATGTTTCGTGATCCTTCAGGACAGCCCATGATCGCTCTTTCTTCAGAGACCCTCCCGACCCTCCCTGCCAGCGTTGAGGTATTTGCCTATGATCGCACCTCCCTGAAAGTCGGGATCGTTCATCTGAGCGTCGGCAATTTCCATCGCGCTCACCAGTGCTGGTATGTTGATCGTCTTCTCCACGAGCCGGGCAATGAAGGATGGGGATTTTGTGGCGTTGGCCTTATTGACGACGCTACCGAGCGGCTGAAACTCGAGGCTTTTCCGGCCCAGGATAATCTCTACACCCTGACACGCTACGCCCCTGACGGCACAACACGACATCAGGTAATCGGGTCTATGCTCGATTACCTCTTGCCCCTGCTGATCCCCAGGCTGTTCTGGCGCGCATGGCGAACCCGGAAACGCGCATCGTCTCGATGACAATAACCGAGGGCGGTTATAACCAGGATCATGCAACAGGCGCGTATCGCCTGGAGACGCCCCTGACACAGCGTGAGCTCGCCACCCCGACCAGACCAGAATCAGCGTTCGGCTTTATCGTCGAAGCCCTGCGTCTGCGTCGTGAGGCTGGTATTGCGCCTTTCACTGTCATGTCATGCGATAATCTGCGCGATAATGGCGTCGTAACGCAGCGTTCGGTTACCAGCCATGCCCGTGCTCTGGACCCGACACTCGCCGAGTGGATCGAGCAGAACGTGTCGTTTCCGAGCTCGATGGTCGATCGCATCACCCCCGCCGTGCTCAAGGAGGACGCAGACCGCGTCAACGCGGAATGCGGCGTGCATGACCGCCTGCCGGTGATCTCGGAAGAATTTGCCCAGTGGGTAATTGAAGACCGCTTCGTGAACGGACGCCCGGCACTCGAAAAGGTTGGTGCCCAGATCGTTCCCGATGTGCATCCTTACGAACTCGCCAAGGTGCGCATGCTCAATGCCTCGCACTCGATGCTCGCCTATCCCGGCCAGCTTTCAGGGCTCGAAACCGTGCGCGATGCCATTATCGACCCGCAAATCGGCAAACTGGTCGAGCGCTTCATGAGCCTCGATGTCATTCCGCATCTGAGCGCGCCGCAGGGCATGCCGCTCCCGGCCTATCGCGATCTGATCATTGCGCGGTTCAGCAATCCGAATGTCGGCGACAGGCTGGCCCGTATCACCGGCGATGGCGGCAGCAAGCTGCCGGTCTTCCTCGCCCCGAGCTGGAACAAGCTGGTAGCCTCTGGCGCGTCGCTCGACCGGGTAGCGTTCGTTCTGGCCTGTTTTATTCGCTATCTGCGCGGTCGCACCGATCAGGGCGAGGCCTTCACGCCGTTCGAACCCGCACTATCCGACACGCAGCGCAAGCTCGCGGAAAGCTGGGAGACGGTGTTCACCATGACCGTGTTCGAAAGCTTCACACTCGATGACGGACATCGCCGCGTGATTCGTGAAATGGCGGAAAGCATGGAACAGAGGGGCACAAGCGCCGTTCTGGTTGAACTCCTTGCGGCAGAACCTGCCAGCGCCTGATGACTTCGGGCCGGAAGGGAATCGCCGCCTCTTCCGTCCAAAGGCGCTTTTCATGGTCGCATTTTCGTCACTCGGATTGTCGTTCCTGCGTTATTCCGGGCTGGGCCTCGCCGTAACGCTTTGCGCCGCCCCGGTGGCGCAGGCAGCGCCCCTCGCTTCCCTTTCGGGAGCCACATCGTGGCTGAATACCCAGCCCCTTTCGGCGGAGACACTGAAGGGCAAGGTGGTGCTGGTCGATTTCTGGACGTATTCCTGCATCAACTGCCTTCGCGAACTGCCCTATGTCGAGGCTTGGGCCGACAAGTACAAGCCCTACGGTCTTGTCGTGATCGGTGTTCATGCACCCGAATTCGCGTTCGAAAAAAACGTCGACAATATCAAGAAAGCCGTCGCACGGTTTCACATCACCTTCCCCGTCGCCGTCGACAACGACCGGACAATCTGGAACGGCTTTGGCAATGAATACTGGCCTGCCGCCTATTTCGTGGGGGGGGACGGCAAGGTTCAGGCGCATCATTTCGGTGAGGGCGATTACAACAATTCCGAGCGCATGCTTCAGGCCATGCTACGCGAAAACGGCGCGAAGGATGTGCCAAGCGATCTGGTTCACCCGAAGGGTAGCGCTGAGCAGGTCGAGGCCGATCAGTCTGATATCGGCTCGCCAGAGACCTATATCGGCTATGAACGCGCCAGCAATTTTATTTCAACAGGCGGCGCCATTCAGGATTCACCCAATGACTATGTGATCGAACGCTCCCCCGCCCTCAATCAGTGGGGGCTGACCGGCAACTGGACGGTGGGTCCTGAATCGGCGCGACTGAACAAGGCAGGCGGCGCCATCGTGTTCCGCTTTCACGCCCGTGATCTGCATCTGGTGCTTGGCCCGATGAAAAGCAACACTCCCGTGAAGTTCAGGATAACGATCGATGGCAAGGCGCCCGGCGCGATGCATGGCAGCGATTGCGACGAGAATGGTCTTGGCACGGTGACCAGCCAGCGCCTCTATCAGCTCGTACGCCAGCCCGAAAACACTGTGAGCGAGCATGAATTCAAAATCGAATTTCTCTCGCCCGGCGTCGAAGCATTCTCCTTCACCTTCGGCTGAGGGGCGGCGTCTCAGGGGGCAACGCCCCCTGGTTGCTCAGAAGCTGGTCGACACTGTGCCCGTCATGGTGAAGCGGGCAGCGGTCATGAAAGAATTGCCATAACCGGTATAGGGCGCGAGACTGCCACTATAGACCGTGCTCGGGTCCTTGGCGCTGTAAATAGCTCCCATAGCGCCAGTACGGACAATCGAGCCGGTCACATTGGCAAAATTCAGCTTGATGGTGGGCGATTGCGCGATACCGATCGGCTTGAAGCGATAGCCAAGCGAAATGGTATTGGTCACAAAGCCCGGCATACGCTGATCTCCCGCCACACTAACCGATTGCGGCCCGGTATAATGCAGGCTCGCATTGCCGAAGAACCCGGCATATTTATAGGTCAGACCGAAATTAGCGAGAATACGCGGCGCCATGATGGCCTGCGTACCCTTCGAATTCAGCATGACATTCGTATAGGGGTCGAACACATTGCTGTCCTGCACGGCATGCAGATATTCGACCGAGGCGTAGGGGCTGAAACCATGGATCGGGCGCCCCGAAATCATGAAATCCAAGCCGCGCATGTGCTGGTTGCCGATCGAGAACGGCTTGAACTGGTTCATGCCCAGATACTGGTTCACGATGCGGTTGGTGACGTTATAGTTGAAGAACGAAGCATCGAGAATGATGTGCTGGTCGTGATAGCGATAGCCCAGCTCTTCCTTGATCGAATACTGGTTTTTCGGGATCGGCACGCTGGTATAGAGCCAGCCCAGATCGACCGCGCTCGGCTGACGATAATCGCCCTCGGCGTTCAGATAGATCTGGCTATGCTCGTCGATCGTGTAGCCGACAGAGAGCTGCGGTAGCGGCTCGGTGCGGTTATTGGCCATGCGGCCGTAGAGATCCTTGTTCCAGGTATTGGCCATGACGAATTTGAACCCGGCCTGGATATCGAGCTTGTCATTCAGGTATTTGGCATGATCCTCAATGAACAGGCTGTGGATCTCGGTGCCCGCATTCTGCTGATCGCCAGCATCGATAAGATAGGTGGCAGCATTGGGGCTGGGTGCCGCGCCGCTCTCCATGGTGTAGCTGGTGGGGTAGGATTGCTGGGTATAGTTGTTTTCGTACCAATAGCCGAAAGACACATGGTTATGCCGGTCGACATCAAAGCCGAGCTTGGCCACGGCACCGCGACGCTCGGTCGCCCCTTGCAGGAAGTAGCTGGTAACATTGCGCGTCGAACCGTCCGCCTGGGTTGCCGTGCCACCCGGTGAAGCATCCCAGCCCTTGCCCAGGCTGTAATAAGGCTGCAAATCGAATGCGAGGCGACGCGTCAGAACGATGTGGATCGGGGCCGAGATAAAGACCTGATTCCAGTAGTCGGTATTATTCTTCCAATAGTTGATATTATTGGAATTGGCCGAGCGGCCATAGCCCTCACCCGTATGCTTGTATTTATAAAATTCCTGCTGGGTCGGATAATTATCGATCATGAAATCTTCCCAGTTCCACGAAACGAAAGTCTTGGCGAAAGATCCGTTCTGCCAGGTCTTATTCAGGCCGAAATCGATGTGACGACGGTCGTTGATGCCAGCCCCCATCCAGCTTCGGGTATGGGTGTTCGAGAAAGAGAAATATCCGCGCACGCCGCTATGGCCGATCTCGCCCGTATCCACGCGGATGAACTCACGCGACAGATTATTGGTGCCATAGGAAAAATCGACCAGACCGCCGAATTTCTTGTCAGGCGTATGGGTGGTCTCGTTCATTGTTCCGCTGGCTGCCGACATCACCGGCAGGGCCGTTTCCGAGCTGCCCGGCGTGAGGGAGACTGATTCCACGTTTTCCGTATCGATGTTCTCGGTGATGTATTTAGCCGCGGCGGCAGGCGCGCCATCGACCAGAAGCGCCATATCGAGATCGGTCAGGCCGCGCGACTGGATCTGCCCCCCCTGCATACCGTAAGGATCTGGCGTGCTAATACTGACACTTGGCAAATTCTGGATAAGGTCCAGCGCCGTGCTCGACGGGTTGCGCATGGAGATGTATTCGTGATCGACCGTCTGCACATTACGCGGGGCATGCTCGATACGCATCATGCCGCCGCCGCCATTCAGTGCCTGACGACTGGTCGTGACCGAAATCTGCTCTTCGCCCCTGGCCTCGACGGCGTTTCTTGTGACATGCCGATCAGCAGCATTGCGTCCGGCTGACACAGTATGACGTTTTGAGTGGCGATCACCAGAAACGGCAGACTGTGTTGCTGCTAAAACGACATTCTGGGCGAGACAGGTTGCAGAGGTAAGCAGCACAGCCAGCCCGGCCTTGAACTGCGTCCGGCCAGAAATACATGCCATCGAATCCCTCTTTCCAGATTACGGAAATTTTCCGTTTTATTACTTTCAAGATATAAAATTATATCTTCTGGCTCATTTGGCTCTGCCTCCTGTCTGCACGAACACAAGAAGGTATACAAGTCGAAAACACATCGAAACATATTGAATTCGTAATGATGTGCCTTTGTATATGACCTTCTGACGAGATTTCCGCACATCACACCCGAAATCCCGTCAGGAAGAATACGATCAGAGACCAGGATCTACGTCAGGTTACAGACACCTGACGCCTCATATCTCAAAGAAGCAGAAACCCCGGGATCAGAGATCGATATCGAGACCAATATCCAGCGCACGAACGCTATGGGTAAGCCAGCCAAGAGAAAGCACATCAACACCGGTAGCTGCGATGACGGGAGCCGTCTCCGGAGTAATGCCGCCCGAGGCTTCGGTCACTGCGCGGCCATCAACAAGCTGTACGGCTTGCCGCAGCGTGTCGGGCGACATGTTGTCGAGCAGATAGACATCGGCGCCACCGACCGAGAGGGCTGTTTCCAGCTGGTCGAGCGTATCAACCTCCAGCGCCACAGCCATCAGATGGCCTGCGCGATTTCTGGCCCCCTCGAGAGCAGCAGCCACACCTCCACAAAGAGCAATATGGTTATCCTTGATCAGGATCGCATCATCGAGGCGATAGCGATGGTTGCTGCCTCCTCCTGCCTTGACGGCGTATTTCTGAACGGCACGGAGTCCAGGCAATGTCTTGCGGGTACAGCAGATCCGCGCCTTCGTGCCTTGCACAGCATCGACCACCTGACGTGTAGCGGTCGCAATGCCGCTCAGATGGGACAGAAGATTAAGTGCCGTGCGTTCGCCGCCCAGAATGGTTTCTGCGCTACCTTCAACCTCGGCAAGGATATCACGCGGTGCAATCCGGCAGCCATCGCCCTTGAGCATTGCAAAACTGACAGCTGGATCAAGCAGGGTAAAAGCCAGACGCACTGCGCTCATACCGGCCACAACCCCTTCGTGACGTGCACGAAACACAGCACGCAGACGCTGACCTGGGCGTGCAATCGCCTGGGATGTCGCGTCACCCCCAGTGCCGAAATCCTCGACAAGCCCGGCCCGTACGATTGGTTCCCACATCAGATCCGGCAAAGGAGAAATGAATGCAGTCATGCGTAAACTGAACTCCGTTCCTGAAGACCGATATCCTTCAGGGTGAAATGAAAGCGTTCGGCCCGGGCAGTCATCTGGCAATCAATACGCCAGTGACTACCACGGCTCTCACACCGGCGCAGCGCCGCCGAAGCGATAGCGGCACCAACCAGGGCATGGTCATCGCGTCCGGCCAGCGGCGCAAGATAAGAGGAAAGCGCTCCAAGTCCGTCCTGATCGCGAAGAATACCCGCGCCCTTCTCCATCTGCACACCAAAACTGGCCGCTCCCATCCGAACCGGACGATCAGGATCCTGACAGGAATGACGCTCACGCGGGCTGTTATTGACATCCCAGGCTACAGACCTTCCCATAACAAAGGCCTCAAGCAGGGAGTTGCTGGCCAGACGATTGGCCCCATGCAGACCTGTGCAGGCGACCTCTCCACAAGCCCATAACCCGGAAAGACTGGCTCTACCGTGCAGATCGGTCGCAACGCCCCCCATATGATAATGCACAGCCGGCCGCACGGGAATAAGCTCTCGATCAGGGTCGATCCCATAATGAAGACAGGAGAGAGCAATTCCAGGAAACTGTCTGGAAAAGACCCGTTTCAACCCTTTGCCTGATTTCCCGGTGCGCGCATCGAGAAAAACCTGATGCCCCTCGCTTCTGTGCCCTGCGATTGCCCGGGAGACACGGTCGCGGGACTGCAGTTCGTCGGTAAACCGCTCACCGGTCTCATCAACCAGAACGCCCCCCGCCCCACGTACCGCTTCGCTGATCAGAGGCAAGCGCGCGCCACCGGTTTCCACATTGAGTGCAGTGGGATGGAACTGCACAAATTCCATATCAGCCAGTTGCGCTCCGGCCCGTGCCGCCGCGGCCATACCACGCCCTGTATTGCTGTTCGGGCTTGTCGCCCCGGCATAAAGCGCACCAGCTCCGCCACTAGCCAGGATACAGCTATTGGTAGGAATAAATTGCCCTGTATTGAGCCAGACTCCCCGCACTCTGCCGTCGACAGCATGAATATGTTCAAGTGTGACGCCATCCAGCACAACAATACGTGGCAGATTTCTGACCTGAGCGATCAATGCCTGCATGATGCCCGCCCCGCTGCCATCTCCCCTCACATGGGCAATGCGCGCGCGGGAATGGGCGGCCTCAAGATGCAGGTCCAGCGTATCGCTCCCCTTGCGCGTGAACGCCACCCCCCAGCCGAGCAAGGTGTGTATGGCAGAAGGTCCAGCCCCGATAATGGTTTCGACCACCTTGCGGTCACAGAGCCCGTCACCGGCAGCGAGCGTATCTGCAACATGCAGGGATATGCTGTCGTCATGACCAACCGCCGCAGCAAACCCGCCCTGTGCCAGCATGCTGGCCGCCTCTTCGCCAAGAGCACCTGGAGTCAGGACCACACAAGGCCGGTCAAGATGCAGGGCTGCAGAAAGTCCGGCGAGGCCGGCACCGGCAATCACCGGCCAGCCTGCAAATCGGGTCAGCGTCATCATGGCAAGACCCTCAGATGGCCAGCATCCGCTCAACCGCGCGACGTGCCTGCGGGAAGAGCTCGTCCGGAATAGTCACTTCCTCTTCCATGTTCTCCAGTGCACGGCGAATGGAAGAGAGTGTAATGCGCTTCATATGTGGGCAGAGATTACAGGGGCGTACAAATTCCACTGCCGGATTCAGGGCTGCCAGATTATCGCTCATTGAGCATTCCGTAACGAGCAGCACCTT
This sequence comes from Asaia prunellae JCM 25354, assembly GCF_000613885.1. GTDB lineage: Bacteria > Pseudomonadota > Alphaproteobacteria > Acetobacterales > Acetobacteraceae > Asaia > Asaia prunellae. Next base: position 172,196 of record NZ_BAJV01000008.1, read on the forward strand.
TTTCGGCTGTCTGGTGGCTACAAATTCCATCATGCCCGCAGTGGATCCGGCATAATCGGCTTCTGCCACCACTTCCGGCGGACATTCGGGATGGGCAAGCACCACCACACCCGGATGCATACGCCGGTATTGCCGGATCTCCAGCGGGGTGAAACGCTCATGCACCTCGCAATGACCCGGCCATGTCAACATCTCGATGCCGGTTTCATTCTGGATATTCTGTGCCAGAAACTCATCGGGAATCATGATAACCCGCGGAACGCCCAGACTTTCAACGATTTTCCTTGCATTGCCTGAGGTGCAGCAGATATCGGTCTCAGCCTTCACCGCGACAGAGCTGTTCACATAGGTGACTACCGGAACGCCTGGATAGGTTGCCTTGAGCGCACGGACATTCTCTGCCGTAATGGATTCCGCCAGTGAGCACCCGGCCATAGAATCAGGAATCAGGACCGTCTTCTCGGGATTCATCAGCTTCGCAGTTTCAGCCATGAAATGCACGCCTGCCATCACGATCACCTGTTCTTCCGCCCGCTGGGCCTCTCGTGCAAGCGCAAGGCTGTCCCCGCGTATATCCGAGATACAATGGAAAATCTCGGGCGTCTGATAGTTATGAGCCAGGATCACGGCATTGCGCTCACGCTTCAGACGCAGGATGGCCCGGATATCATTGGCGAAATTCTGTTCCCAGTCCTCTCGGGTCATCAGGCGGGAAACGGGCGCGTAGAGCGCGTCGCTGCGGTCTCTGACGAGGGTCATCTGATCCATGAGATCTTCTCCGCTGGTTATGCTCTCATTGAGCATAATGGAGGCAAGGTTATTAGCATGTCTACATTGGGATGGAGCATTCCGATTTCAAAACCACAATCTCGTGATGCCGATCGGCAAAACAGGGTCAGATCGAGCGCGCAATCGGAAGTTTGGACCCCATGAGATGCCGCGTACCGATTACAGTCCCCCTGAACCGGTACAGCCTTGCCGGACGCCCCTGAAGCTGCGTCTCAGCCTCACCGGTCTCCTCGACCAGATCCTGTGCCAGGATCAGCCTGCGGAAGTTCTGCTTGTGCAGTGGACGGCCTGCAATCGCCTCTACTGTGCGTTGCAGCTGCCAGAGCGTGAAGGTCTCAGGCATCAACTCGAACACGACGGGGCGATAGCGTATCTTTGCTCTCAGCCTTGCGAGAGCTGTGGCCAGAATACGCCGCCGATCTGACGGCATACAACGCCCGGGAACAAGCCAAGGGGCATGATGGCGTGATTCCGGCAGAAGTCCCGCTTCCCAGAGCAGTTCGTAACGATGGAGAACCAGCTCGTCATTCCAGGGCTGACCATCGAGGCCGAAAGTTTCTGCACAGCGCCACAAACGCGCTGCATCACGCCCGGCCCATTGCAGCAATGCACGACCGATCTCTGCATCGAGCTGGTCCGCCCCCTGCTCGCGCCGGTTCTCCCAGGGGAAATACTCATACAACCCGCGCCATCCCTCCTGGGTCTCGCCAAGCCTTGTAAGCCCCATATAGGAAATACGAATCAACCGCGGATGATCACGCCCGCCAATATCAGCACCGGTCGCTTCGGCAAAGGTATAGAGCTGTTCTATATGCCCCAGATGACACTGGGTCTGCTGCTCTATCCAGAGCCGCATGCCACGTTGCAGGGAACGATGAGCGGTCTCAAGCGGACCGGAGGGAAGATTGCGCCCCTGATCGAGCGTCAGGACCAGAGGCATTTCATCCTGCACCGCAATGAGAACCGCCACAAGTTCGGACCGGATGTGATTCATGCCGAGACCACACGGCCGGTGGTCAGCAGCAACAATCCACGCAGGATTTCAGCCGGAGCAGGCGGACATCCCTGCAAGGCAACATCACAATGCTGCATACCGGCAAGACCGGCTTCCATAATGCCCCCCAGAATTGCATAATTCGTCCCGAAGGGTCCCTTGCCCAGCGCACAATCACCGATTGCGACAACCCCCTTGGGCGAAGGCATGGCCGCCCAGCGTTCCTGAACTGCAGGCAACATCGCGCGCGTGATCACACCGACAACAAAAAGAAGTTCAGCGTCATGCGGCGTATCAACAAAGCGGATATCGTGACGCGCCAGATCATAGGCCGCCCCCTGTAGCGCATTGGTCTCGGTCAGGCATCCGTCACATCCACCGCCCGCGACAACATGCAATGCCAAAGGACGCGGCGCTGTCGGCAGAGCGCTTCGGGACCGCCAGCGATGGGCGTCCAGCAACGCACGCAGGTAAATCATGAATTAATCCGCTCGTCTGATTCGCCCCGGATATCACCACAAACACCACTGCCGAAAAACCCCCGTCTGTCCTGTATCCCCGCCTGCCCCTCACCTCAGCTTTCAGCCCGGACAAAAAGCGAAAGAAGATTTCAGACGGTTGCCGTTCAATGCAAATCGTATGATCTCGTCGTTTTGCCCATGACGATATGAGGAAGTTGCGGTAAGCCCGGAACATGACTCTCAGCCCTGTCCTTCCCTTTGATGCCAATACCTTGCTCGCCCTTGCTGCCAGACTGGCAGAGGAGGCTGCAACGCTCATCAATGATATCCGCCACCGTGGATTCGAGACGATCATCAAGGCCGACAGATCTCCGGTGACCGAAGCCGACCAAGCAGCAGAACGCTATATTCTGTCAGGACTCCGTTCAGCGACGCCGGACATTCCGGCTATCGGGGAAGAGGAAGTAGCCAACGGGCTGTTTGTCGAACCAGGAGAGACCTACTGGCTGGTCGATCCGCTTGATGGCACACGGGAGTTTGCTGCAGGTCGCGATGATTTCACCGTCAATATAGGCCTCGTTCACAATAACAGGGCTGTTCTGGGCGCCATGTCCCTGCCAGCCTATGATCAGCTTTATACAGGACTGATTGGCAAAGGTGCCTGGCGCCGTGACCGAAACGGCCATGGCGAAATTACCGCCGTATTGCCACCAGAAAGCGGGTTGCGCATTCTGGCTTCACGTCATTATGCCGACGATCCTCGTCTGAAAGAATGGCTGGCAGGCCGCAAGGTCGGCTCTCTGGGCAATATCGGATCTGCTGCGAAGTTTGTTCGTATCGCAGAAGGCGCTGCCGATTTCTATCCTCGCCTGGGCCCGACCATGGAATGGGACACAGCCGCCCCTCAGGCTATAGTCGAAGCCGCTGGAGGGCATGTTCTTGACGAGCAGGGGAAACCTCTCAGATACGGCAAGCCAGGCTGGTTCAATCCCCCTTTCCTGTGCACCGGTCGCCAGCCAGCGGGAGCGCATGACGCATGACTAAAATTCTCAAGGCCGACCCCGATGCCATTGCCCGCGCTGCTGCCCTGCTCCTTGAGGGCAAGCTGGTCGCCTTCGGCACCGAAACCGTCTATGGGCTCGGCGCCCTCGCAACGTCGAACACAGCGGTTGCCCATATCTTTGCCGCCAAGAACCGGCCTCGTTTCAACCCGCTGATCAGCCATTTCGCCAGCTCCCAGGCCGCGTTCGCCCATGTCGAACCGACCGATCTGGCTTATCGCCTTGCCGAAAAATTCTGGCCAGGGCCACTGACCATGATCCTGCCGCGCAAGAGCGGATCAACGATCTGCGATCTTGCCACGGCAGGTCTGCCAACCATTGCGGTGCGTGTGCCTCGCGGCAAAACTGCACTTGCCTTGCTTGAGGCCGTGGGGGAACCCGTGGCAGCCCCCTCGGCTAATCCTTCCGGTCGTGTCAGTCCTTCAGATGCTTTCCACGTTTTGCGGAACATGCACGGACGCGTCGACGCCATTCTTGATTCAGGCCCCTGTTCGGTCGGACTGGAAAGCACGGTCATTGATCTGTCGCGGGAGGTACCCTTTCTGCTGCGTCCGGGCGGGATTACTCTGGAGCAGCTCGAAACCATCTGTGGTACAATACGCAACCCTGATGACTACGCGACCAAACTCCCGTCATCTCCAGGTATGCTGGCGTCACACTATGCGCCCGGTTTGATGGTACGCCTGAATGCCGAGACAGTCGATCAAAACGAAGCGCTTCTGGCCTTTGGCGCCACACTGCCAGGTGCTGGCCTGGTCTATAATCTCAGCGAGTCAGGCGATCTTGAAGAGGCCGCTGCCCGCCTCTTTGCCGGACTGCGCTTTCTGGACGGTGAAGGACAGCGTCGAGGATTGCAGACCATTGCCGCCATGCCCGTTCCGCGCCACGGGCTGGGCCTAGCCATTCTCGATCGTCTGCGCCGTGCTGCGAGTCCACGCCCTGTGGCAGGCGGCGATGACGATCTGGAGAGCATGATCGGCTGATGTCCGGCTCGTTCGACCCCAAGGAACTCAAGGTTCTCTCGGATATTCTTGCCCTTGTTCTCGAAGAGCAGGAAGGGCAGTCCGTAGCGGCGCTCAACGCGCTGCGCTCGCGGGCGAAAAAAGCGGCATGACCGGAGGCGCGTTGAAAAACCTTTTCGTCGCCATCGCCCCCAACCCGCCGCCTCGTGCAAAACCCAGAACATCACGCACGACAAAACCCGCAGAGAACAGCGCTGATACGCTGGCAGCGCGTCAACAGATCGTAACGCTCACCAATAATCTGCGTCAGATGGACCTCGAGCTGCGCAATTCCCGAGCAAGACTCGAAGCCGTGCGCTCGGAGCTCTTTCAGACACAACAATCGCGGGCAGAATTGCAGTCAAAACTCCTGACTCGCGAAGCGCGCAGACCTTATTTCAGCGTTCTCATCTGGTGCGGGTTTGCTGCTGGTATTCTGATCGGCATCGCCGGAACACAGTTCGTTCATTCCATCACGGACACACCACACGTGGATCGTTCGATTTATCTACGTTAATCTCAGTGGAGATAAATCCCCAAAGAGAGATGCAGATACCCTGCACCATCTCCATATATTATTGTCATAAATGATAATGATGCATATTTTCTGTATTTATTATTTGATAACCACGTAAATTGGCTTTCCATTTCGTTCCAGGGTTCATGAATTGCTGATATTAGCCTCTACGAGCCCCCTCTCAGCCCCTATTCTCAAAAGACAGCATTAAGAACGATAATTCCAAGACAGAATAATATACCGGAATATTTATAAAAATATATAAATACAGTTATATGCATATTATAATTTATATAATATTATAAATGCACATTTCTCATACTCATATCATTACTTTAATTTATTGAGAAAAATTTTGTAACTCTACGAACAGACATTCTGTAGTAACACAAACGAGAACGAAAGACGGCATTTCGGTATCAGATATCCGAAACGACACCATTCCGCCTTTCGGCAAGCGTTTGAAAAAACCTACCCTTGCGTCTGAGTTGAGGTATCAGGCGATACAGGAGACAGAAAACATCTTCAAATACAGAGTGAATATTATCTGTAAAAATATAGAAATATAAAGTAGTTGTGAAAATTTTTTGCTGATTATTTATCTTGTTGCAGTTTTTTTTGGTTGTTGAATAAAGTTATGAGCCAGTAGAAAACCAGCACTTCGAGGAGGAAAGAAGAACAATGGCTGGATCTGTAGGGTATCTTCCGACAACGCTCACCAATGTCTATATCTATACGCTGAATGCCGATGGCACCGTCGCTGCACAGAATGGCAACGCAGCCATCGGTCCCCTTACGGCAAGCTATGACGGCAAGACCTGGACATACAAAGATGCCAGCGGCAAGGTCATACTCAGCGGGCAGAATACAACCACCGGCTCCTACCAGACCGAAAACGGCTTCATCTCCTATAATCCCAGCACCGGATATACCCTCGTCAGCAATGACAAGATCACCGACCCCTCATCAGTAAAATGGTCCAACCAGTCAGGTGCCGTACCCGGATCAACCGCTTACCCGTCTTTCGCAGGCGCCAGCACATCTGTGAAAATCATCGATTCCTCGGGGACAAGTTCCGTCTCTTACGATCGGGTATCCGGCGGCGTTACTGCCCAGGGTTCGTATGATGCC
>NZ_BAJV01000007.1 GCF_000613885.1 Asaia prunellae JCM 25354
CCGTTGCCGATCATATCATCGTAGGCAACGGAAATATGTAAGTTTTGAAGAATCAGGACTTCTGAAGATCTTGTAGTGCTTCATCAAGGCGCGCTGAAACCCCATAAGGACCGGGCAAGGCACCAAGCGGGAACAGGGCGTTGACATGCCCCATCTTACGCCCCGGGCGACAGGTGCTCTTGCCATAGAGATGGAGTGCCAGACCGGAATGTTCCATTATTGTCCCACACATGGCCATACCCTCTGGTCCCAGCAGATTTTTCATCACCGCATCGCTGTGACGGAAAGGGTCGGGTAAGGGCAGATTAGCTACCGCCCTGATGTGCATTTCGAACTGGTCAATCAGACAGGCATCCATTGTCCAGTGACCGGAATTATGCGGTCTCGGAGCAATCTCATTGACCAGCAGCGTTCCTTTTGACGAGACAAACATCTCCACGCCAAGAATGCCGACAAGGCCGATTTCTTCTGCGATCTGTCGAGCAAGTTTTTCGGCTTCCTCTGCAAGGGAAACCGGGATACGCGCTGGCGCAAGACTGACATCGAGAATACCGTCTCGATGCTGGTTTTCCGTCACACTGAAACACCGCATAGCCCCATCGGCGTTCCGGGCCACCATGACGCTGAGCTCTCGCTCGAAATCGACAAATCCTTCGGCAATCAGCGGATAGGGCAATTCCGGGGCAAGCCTTGCCAGTGTCTCCGGATCGGCAATACGGAACTGACCTTTGCCGTCATACCCGAAACGCGTTGTCTTGAGCAGAAACGGATAGCCGAGCTCAGTCGCAGCATTCTCCAATGTCTCTTCATCAGGTACGGACACCCAGGGAGCAACAGGAATATTCCGCTCACCAAGAAACGTCTTTTCCAGAATACGATCCTGGCTGATAGCCAGAACGCGACCTGCTGGATGAACAGGACAGAGTGACGCAAGCAGTTCAAGACCGGCAGAGGAGATGTTCTCGAATTCGAATGTAATGAGATCCACACTCCCGGCAAATCGTCTGAGAACAGCCTCGTCATCATAGGCGCCAACAGTGATTGTGCGGGACGTATCCTGCGCCGGAGGCTCGGGCTCAGCACTGAGTATATGAACCCGATAGCCAAGACGCGATGCTGCAACAGCAGACATGCGCCCGAGTTGTCCACCTCCGATAATCCCGATTGTTGCCCCTCTGGGCAGCGTAGCCTGGGTCATGATTCAGGCGTATCGGCCACGGAGGCCGTCTGCATGGCACGCCATGTATCCAGGCGTGCCTGCACACCCTCGTCATTGAGAGAGAGGATGGAGGCTGCCAGAAGGGCAGCGTTTATTGCGCCTGCCTTGCCGATGGCCAGCGTCCCAACCGGAACGCCACCAGGCATCTGCACGATTGATAGCAGGGAATCCATCCCCTTGAGCGCATGGGACTCAACCGGTACGCCCAGAACGGGAAGGGTCGTCCAGGCTGACACCATACCTGGCAGATGGGCAGCTCCACCAGCACCCGCTATGATAACCTGCAAGCCCCGCCCGCGCGCTGAGCGCGCATAATCGGCAAGTCTATCTGGGGTACGGTGAGCAGAGACGATACGTGTCTCAAAACTGATATCGAGTTCAGTCAGCTTCTCGGCGGCGAAATTCATGGTCGCCCAGTCTGACTGGCTCCCCATGACAATGCCCACTCGAGGGGTCAGGGCAGCGTCTGTCGTCTGGCGATAGAGATCGAGTTCTTCGCTCATTCAGGCAATATCATCCGGTATCAGGCGGTTCTCAATAAAGTTGATCTCGTCCTTGAGGATGAGTTTCCGCTTTTTGAGCCGCTGTAATTGCAGCTGATTAAGAGGGTGTTGCACCAACCGGTCAATCACCGTGTCAAGATCGCGATGCTCGCTCCGGAGCTCATGCAGACGGCGGAGCATGACTTCATGATCGACGAGCATCGTGTTCTTTCCGCTTCACTGACAGGCACTATTGAAGGAATCTTACAACATGGGTGCGGGCTGGTGCCATCTCTTCTTAGCGCGGGCTGTCTTCGAAGTCTGACATTTCCGCGACGACAGGGACACTCTGTCCTTCACGGGCCAGACGCTCATTGGCAGACTGAACCGCGGCATTCAGATCGGTCTGGCTGCAAAGCCCCAGAATGACCGGATCGCGCGGCTTGATATTGGCGCTGTTCCAGTGCTGACGGTCACGCACTTTCGCGATTGTGTCCTTTGTGGTCCCAAGGAGCTTGATAATCTGCAACTCTGAGAGCTGCGGAAACTGACGCAGAACGAAGGCAATAGCATCCGGACGGTCATTGCGGCGTGCGATCGGCGTATAGCGGGCACCTTTGGCACGACGCGCTACCGGATTGGCCTTGGGGGACAGTTTGAGACGCAGATCAGGGTTGCCTTCACAACGCGTTATCTGCTCTTGCGTAAGCTGGTTATTCTTGACCGGATCATAGCCATTGATACCGGCCGCCACTTCTCCGTCAGCTATAGCCTGTACTTCAAGCGGATGCATGCCGCAGAATTCGGCAATCTGTGTGAAGGTGAGGGCAGTTTTGTCGATCAGCCATACTGCGGTGGCTTTCGGCATAAGCGGCAAAGTCATCTCGGTCTATCCTGCATGAGGAGCATTGCTCCAGCAGGCACCGATCAGGAATGTGACGCCCCGGCGATGCCGGAGTGATTTGCACGGCACCTGCTGGATGCATTACAAAGTCTGCGACGATATGGTCTGTGAAACACGGAAGGGTCAAGCCCTTCCGCGCGGAAATCATGAAAAATCTGGCTGCAGCTACCCTTTAGAAAAACTGTCCTGCGTGGCATTCGCGCCATGCAGGAGCCATCAGGCCGCGTGACCTATGGCTATGTCACATTCTTCAGTCACCCCGGTATCAACCTGGCGAGTAGTAGTGCCAAATGTAACAGGAATCCTTCGGGGCTTGAGCGCCTCGGGTTTCATCTGTTGTACACTGATAATCAGCAGACCATTAACCAGTTCAGCACCGGAAATTTCGATGTGATCAGCAAGGGCAAACCGGCGTTCGAAAGCGCGGGTTGCAATGCCACGATGCAGGATTTCACCTGTGCGGCCATGACGCGGGGCATTTCCTTTGATGATCAGCTGGTTATCAGCGAGATAGACCTCAACGTCTTCAGGACCAAATCCGGCAAGAGCCATGGTCACTCGATAAACGTCGTCAGATGCTTTTTCGATATTGTAGGGGGGATAGCTGGTATGGGTCGGCGCATTGGAGACAGCATCATCGACCAAGCGTGCAAGGCGGTCAAAACCGATTGCGGAGCGGAGAAGCGGTGCAAAATCATAAGACATGGTGTGAACCTCCTTCAAGGCAGATCCATCAGCGCGCCCCCGTGATGGCAGACGCAGCTGCATGAGAGAGTTGTCACAACCCGGTGAGGGCGTTGTGACCTTCTGCATGTAGGATCGTTTCCGGGCAGGACAAGAGCCTGCCCGGGAAGGGGTGCCTGAATTACTTCTTGGAGGCGCGGGCGCCGATGCCGGCAAAGCGCTTGTTGAACTTGGCAACCTGACCCCCGGTATCGAGCATGCGCTGCACGCCAGTCCAGGCCGGATGGGATTTCGGATCAACGTCGAGACGCAATGTGTCACCAGCCTTGCCGTAGCAGGAGTTCGTCTTGAACTCAGTGCCATCAGTCATGATGATGGTGATTTCGTGATAATCGGGGTGGATGCCGGATTTCATTATGAATGCCCTTGTTCGAATGCTCCGATGCCGACCGGAGCGGATGGCGCGGCTATAACGGAAAGAAACGATCAGGGGAACGACAAAAACGCAGAAACTTTTATGTGCGCAATGTTTTTTCTATCCAGCAAATCCTTTCTGACCCACATTGCGAGCCGAAACCTTCGTTTGGACGCTGCGCCGCAGGCCGGAAAGTCATTGTTTCATTCAATTTTGCCCTGGAAAAGGACTGATTATGACCGATATACGATCAAAGCTGTCTACACCCGCTTGGATCACAGAGTTCCAGAAATTCATCATGCGTGGCAATGTTATCGACATGGCCGTCGGTATCATTGTTGGCGCTGCCTTTACTTCGATCGTCTCCAGTCTAGTCAAGGATATCCTGACGCCGGGTATCGGATTGCTTACAGGCGGTATCGATTTTTCAAATATTTTCCTGACCCTCAAGGGGCCGGTCCTGCCCACACTTGCTGAAGCACAAAAAGCCGGTGCAGTGACGGTCAATATCGGCGTGTTCCTGAATGCCGTCATACAGTTCCTGATTATTGCATTTGCTGTCTTCTGGCTCATCAAGCTGGTTTCGCGTTTTCAGCACAAGCAGGAAGCCGCTCCGGCAGCTCCGCCGGCACCGACCAAAAGCGAAGTGCTGCTCACGGAGATACGCGATCTGATCGCAAAAGACCCCAAATGAGCCTTCTGGCCTATGCTGACTTGGCCTGAACCGTAACTGGGCGCATGATCGGCTCATGAGCCGCTTTTTCGCCCGTACACTGCTTTGCAGCTTCGCCCTTCTTACCGCCTGTGCAGGCAGGGGTGAAGACGCCATTCTCCAAAACCGCTCTCCCAGCGTTCTCCTTACGAGTTATGCCATTGCCAATGGTATGGCCGAGCACGGATGATCGCACGTATTCTGCAGCACAGGAGTTCAAAGGCAGATATCGCCCGTCTTATCGCTATCGACCATAATACGTGGCAGCTTATAAGACAGGCAGCCTATTCCCCGACAGACCATAACTTCTGTCTCGCCGATGAAGGCATAGCCAGATTCTGGATTATGCTACTCCGGTACCTCAGCCAGCTGGAAAACCGGTGTCAGCAGTCTCGAAATCAGGATCGCCCTGAGACCGGAATGAATAAAAAAGGGCCATTCATGGCCCTTTTTTATGTCTGCATGCTGAATGCTGTCAGGATACCCTGCTGCGGCGAAGCCGCTTTTCGCCCATCAGCAGCAGGAGAGGTGCTGCAATAAAGATCGATGACGATGTACCGACGACGATGCCAAACAGCATAACCGTAGCGAAACCGGAGAGGCTGTGCCCTCCGAAAATTGCCAAGGGAAGAGCTGCGAGGAAAACCGTCATGGAAGTACCCAGTGTGCGGTTCAGTGTCTCATTGATCGACAGATCGAGCAGTTCACGCAAAGGCATGGTGCGGAACTTGCGCAAATTCTCGCGCACACGATCATAGACGACGACCTTGTCATTCGTTGAATAGCCAAGAATGGTCAGGATAGCTGCAACCATCACGAGATCAAACTGGAAGCGCGTGATAGCGAGGAATCCAACCGTCTTCGTCAGATCCAGAACGAGCGTGATCACCGCACTGACAGCAAATTCCCATTCAAAACGTACCCAGATATAGATCAGGATCATTACAAGGCTCAGACCAAGGGCAAGCAATCCGTTGCGGAAAAGCTCGCTTGATACTGAGGCACCAACCGCATCGGCACGAAGAACCTGCGTGCCCGGCTGCGCCTCAACGACAGCATGGCGCACCTCATCAACAAGCGCCTGGGTGGCTGCCTCCTGCTTCGGGCCCGGGGGAGGAGTATCGAGCTGAATCAGCACGTCGTTATCGCTGCCGAATTTCTGCAGACCTGCTGCCGAAATCTGATGTGCAGCCAGAGCATGACGCAGCTTTTCGAAATCGGCGGGTCCTTGGGTCTGGGCTTCCACGACAATACCGCCATGGAAATCGAGCCCCAGTTTCAGACCGGGGACGAAAAACAGCACGACAGAAAGTGCCGAGAGAATGGCCGATGTTGCGAGACCGGCAAAGCGGCCACGCATAAACGGAATATGCTTGTCTTCGCGGACGAAGCGGAGAAGAGGACGTGAGAGCATCGCTTCAGACCGGCAGTTCTGTGGGACGGGTGAGGGCGTACCAGCGCACCATCAGCAGACGCGACAGCAGCATGGTGGTGAAGAGCGTGGTGACGATACCAATAGTGATTGTAAGCGCAAAGCCACGCACAGGCCCTGTTCCAAAAACGAACAGCATGACATGCGCGAGAAAGGCAGTCGCATTACTGTCGATAATGGTCGACGAAGCCCGTTCAAAACCGGCCTGCATGGCCGCAAGAGCGGTACGGCCGCGTTTTACCTCTTCGCGAATACGCTCGTTGATCAGGATATTGGCATCAACAGCCATCCAAGTGTCAGCAGCATGCCGGCCATGCCAGGAAGAGTCAGTGTCGCCTCGAAGAGCGAGAGAATCGCCGTCATCAGAACGAGATTGGCAAGCAAGGCAACATTCGCATAAAGGCCGAAGCGACCATAGAAAAGCGCCATAAACAGAATGACAAGCGCAAAACCCACACCGAGGCTGATTGCTCCTGCACGGATCGAGTCAGCCCCCAGGGATGGGCCGATCGAACGTTGCTCAATAACAGCCAGAGGGGCAGGGAGCGCGCCAGCACGCAGCATCACGGCAAGATCTGTCGCAGCCTGAGCAGTGAAGTTGCCGGTAATCTGGCCATTGCCCTGGGTGATGGCCGAGCGGATGACAGGCGCCTCGATAACCTTGTTATCGAGGACAATGGCAAAACGACGGCCGATATTCTGGGTGGTGGTGCGCGCAAAAGCGCTTGCTCCTGCACGGTTGAAGGAGAAACTGACAGCCCATTCACCTGTTTGCTGGTCGATCGTGGCTCCGGCATTGGTCAGGGCTGCACCGTCAACCTCGACATGATCCATGACTGGCAGAAGGGTATTATTGGCGCTCAGATCCGGCAGCATCGTGGCGCCCGGAGGAGCGATAGTCCCCCCCATGCCATTCGCAAGCAGGCGGAACGTCATTTTTGCCGTCGTCCCCAGAAGGCGCTTGATATGTTCGGGATCGCTGATTCCAGGCAGCTCGACCACGATACGGTCATCGCCCTGGCGGGTGATCTCAGGATCCACCGCGCCTGTGGCATCAATACGACGACGCACAATCTCGATCGACTGGCTGACCGCTTCACGCGCCCGCTGCTTCAGCATTGCCTCGTTCAGCGTCAGAACAAGACGATCATGGTCGAGGGCTGCCGTAACCTCATTGCCTGTTCCTGTAAGCGCTGAAAGAGCAGCAAGGCTTGCCTGGGCTTCGCTGGTATCGCGAGGCAAAAAGCTGAGCGTGCGTGCGGTGTCATCCTTGCGGAAATCACGATAGCCGAGATTTTTTTCGATCAGTACCTGTTTGGCCTGATCTTCTAGACTTTGCAGTCGATCATCGACAAGACTTTGCTGATCGAGTCGAAGCAGGAGATAGGAGCCGCCACGCAGATCCAGCCCAGATGAATCTGGTGCCAGGGAAGTTTAGGCGAGGGCGCGCGCATGAAATTGGGCAGGCAGAGCAGAAGTCCGAGGAAACAGACTCCCAGAACTCCCAGCATGGTAGGCCGACTATAGTACATCATCGAACTGAGCGGCGTCCTTCTTGTAACAACCGGAGATCAAAAATACCGCATGGCGGTCAGGCTGCGGGAAGATGCCGGGTGGCGCTGCGCGTTGCAACCTCCCTCTGCGCCCTGCTACACCAAAAACATGAATTCAGTTGCGTATAAGCCAGGAAAAACCATGTTGAAGGTCGGAATTGTCGGAGCCGGGCATTTCGGCCGGTTCCATGCGCTTAAAGCACGTGGCTGTGCCCGCGAGGCACTGATCGCCCTTTTCGACCCTGACCCGGCACGGGCACGGCTGGTCGCACAGGAAACAGGGTGTAGTGTGGCAGAAAGCCTTGACGCCTGATCGCGCAGGTCGATGCGGTGATCGTGGCAGCCCCCGCCGAGCATCATTTTCCTGTTGCCGCTGCCTGTCTGAAAGCAGGCCGGCACGTACTGGTGGAAAAACCGATTGCCGCGACGCTTGAGGAAGCGCGGGCACTCGCTGCACTGGCCCAGGAAACAGGGTGCGTGCTTCAGGTCGGTCACCTTTTGCGTTATTCTTCCGAACATCGGGCCATTTCCGAACGTATCGGCAAGCCACTCTACATAGAAGCCACACGCATCGCCCCTTTTAAACCGAGGGGGACGGATGTTTCGGTCATCCTCGATCTGATGATCCATGATCTGGATCTTGTTCTTTCTTTCGTTGACTCCCCCATTGAGTCGATCGACGCGGTTGGTGTGGCAGTATCAAGCGAACATGAGGATATTTCGAACGCACGTGTGCGTTTTACTAATGGCTGTGTTGCTCAATTTCGGCAAGTCGCATTTCTCTCAAAACAGAACGCCGCATGCGCGTGTTTTCCGAAGAAGGCTATCTCTCAGCCGATTTTATGGCCCAGGAACTCACAATGATAGGACGCAAGCGCGGCTTGCCTCTCCCGGGGACCGGAGGATTCAGACGCGAAGCGCTGAAATGGAAAGATTGTGACTGCCTTGCCGCCGAACATGATGCTTTTGCGGCCTCATGCCTCGATGGGGTACCCATACTTGTGGATGCAGAAGCCGGGATCAGGGCGCTGGATGCTGCCATAAGAGTGAAGGCCAGTATGGATGCATCCAGAAAGACAATGGAACTTTCCGGCCTGATCACCGGCTAGGCGTATCAGCGCTTATCAGACGCCTGCTTCAAGCTCTTCCTTTTTCATTTCGAGCAGAAGCCAGGCTTCTTCAGCTTCCGTCAGAGCCGTTTCAGCCTGGGTAAGCTCGTCGCTCACACGGCCGAATTTCGCTGCGTTTTTTGAATACAGACCCGGATCGGAAAGAGTGTCCCGCAAAGACTGAATCAGCTTTTCGAGCCGAGCAATTTCCTGAGGCAGTTTTTCAAGTGCCAGCTTGTCTTTGTAGCTGAGTTTTCTGCTTGTCTTTTCAGCCTTTGCGATACTGCCTTTTTCTTTTGCGGGTGACGAGGCGCTTGCTCGTTCCACGGGGGCTGTTCCGCCGGTCTGGGCAAGCATATCGCTATACCCTCCGGCATATTCGATCCACCGTCCGTCACCCTGTGCAACCAATACTGAAGTTGCGACACGATCGAGAAAATCTCGGTCATGGCTGACGAGCATGACAGTGCCCGGGTAATCGTCGAGCATTTCCTGCAAAAGATCCAGGGTTTCAAGGTCCAGATCATTTGTTGGTTCGTCGAGTACCAGAAGATTCGAAGGTTGCGCCAGAGCGCAAGCTAGAGCAAGGCGCCCACGCTCACCTCCCGAAAGAACACCAACGGGCGTGCGGGCCTGTTCCGGTCGAAAAAGAAAATCCTTCATGTACCCAATGACATGACGTTTCTCGTCGCCAACCTGCACCATGTCACCAGCACCGCCCGTCATCGTATCAGCCAGGCTGAGTGTTGGGTCGAGGCTGGCGCGCCGCTGATCAAGAGTTACAAGTCTGGTAGACGGGCCGATCTGAACACGACCACTATCCGGCTGATCTTCTCCGGTCAGAAGACGCAGGAGAGTTGTTTTTCCCATGCCGTTCGCACCGACAATACCAAGCCTGTCCCCTTTCAGCACGCGCAGATCGAGGTTCTTGACTACGACACGATCACCAAAAGCTTTGGTTACGTTTTCAGCAACTGTCGTGAGTTTTCCTGTGGTTTGTGATTCAGAAACAGTTAGCTTGAGGGCCCCTCGGAACTGACTTGCAATTTCCTGGCGTCTGGAGCGCAATCCAGCCAGTTCTGCCACACGGCGTACGTTGCGTTTACGCCTTGCCGTAACGCCATAACGCATCCAGTCTTCTTCACGTGCGATTTCACGATCAAGTTTGTGGGCCGCCAGTTCCTCAAGGGCCAGCACTTCTTCACGCCAGTCCTCAAAACGGGCAAAACCCTGATCAAGGCGTCGTGTAACCCCCTGTTCCAGCCAGACAACAGCGCGCGAAAGCGTTTCAAGCAAACGGCGGTCATGGCTGATCACAATCATGCTGAGCGCATGGATGCCAGCTCGCGCTCAAGCCAGGTAATGGTTGGGAGATCAAGATGGTTTGTTGGCTCGTCGAGCAGAAGAAGATCGGGCCGGGCAGCAAGGCACGGGCGAGGGCGCATCGTCTTGCTTCACCGCCTGAGAGGGTCGCGGTGCTTTCCTCACCGGTCAGACCGAGTTCGCTCAGCATGCTGCGAGCAAGATAATCTTCTTCCGGCTCAAGATCCTGTGCGACATAATCATAGCTGGTCACAAAGGCTGAAAGATCGGGCTCCTGTGGCAGATAGACAATTTTAACGCCGGGCTGGACAAAGCATTGTCCCGAATCGGGCAGGATTTCGCCAGCAGCGATGCGAAGAAGCGTTGATTTACCAGATCCGTTACGCCCGACCAGGCAAAGCTTCTCGCCAGGAGCTACCCCGATTTCGGCGCCGTCCAGTAGAGGACGACCTCCAAGAGAGTAGACGATATCACGAAGATGAAGGATCGGTGCGGCCATAAGCCTATGTGTCGCACGACCCCTTGTGATGCAAGTCAGATTGACTTCAACCCGCCCGTTACAGCCTGGTAGGTCGTGATAGCGAGTGTCGTCGGCTCGAAAGGCTTGGTAATGATGAACGAGGGTTCTTCCTGCTCACCGGTCAGCAGACGTTCAGGATAAGCTGTGACAAAAATCACAGGTGCCTGGTGGTCCTTCATGATGCGCCCCACAGCATGCATGCCATCACCACCGCCGCCAAGATTGATGTCTGCCAGAATAAGGCCCGGACGAGTTTCCTTTGCGATACGCACGGCATCGGCTTCGTTATAAGCCACTCCGGCAATACGATGGCCACATTGCTGCACGACATCCTGGATATCCATTGCAATGATTGGCTCATCCTCAATGATGAGTACGCTGGTTTCGGCAACCGAACGCAGACCTTCATTGGCTTTTGTGATATCAGCGAGAATCTCGCTTTCAGACCGTCCCAGAATAAGCGCCACCGCGCTCAGTGGAACCTCTTCAAGAGAGGTAAGCAACAGGACAAGGCGCTGGGTGAGGGTCAGGGAGGAAGCGCTGTGAGTATCTTCACTCTTTTGACGGAAGCACTCGATTACCGAACGATAGAGACGGAAGCGTGCCCCGATATCGTGTCCACCCTTGCGATTAGCCATATCTTTGATGGCAAGGGCGACAAGCTGGTCGCCCTGTTTCTGACTGCCTTCAAGAGCCCTTGCAAAACGACGCGCAAAGGGCAAGGCTTGAATCAGGTCTTGGCGCTCTGCATCGACCATTGAGTAACGAAGCTCCGAAAAATTCACGGACAGAAAGCGGTCTGTAGTGTCAGAATGGCACTTTTTCGGATTTCAGCAAAGAGGAATGCTTTGACCCGGTTCGAGGAGATCGCGCTCTGAGTGCGAACCATATAACACAAAAGTCAGGCAGTGTCGGCAAAGATGATCCCGTAAGGAGGGGGATTGCCGTCCACTTGTCTGATTTGCGTGGCTTTGCCCGCTATCTGACACGAGATATCGCTGCAGCGGACGATCTTGTGCAGGATACGGTGTTGCGTGCGCTCGGCGCGCGCGCCCAGTTTGTCGAGGGTACAAATATCAAGGCATGGCTGTTTACGATACTGAGGAACATTTTCTACGAGCAGCGACGCCGCAAGGTAAAAGAAACAGAAATCCTCTCTGAGATATCACGAGATAGTGAAGAGGGGGGTGACGGTGGCCAAGGGTATCACGATCATGTTCTTGATCTTTCCGTTCTGCTCTGGCGTCTTCCCGAAACGCTTCGAGAGGCGCTTATTCTCGTGGGTGCGCAGGAAATGAGCTATGAAGAAGCAGCTGAGATCTGTTCCTGCCCCGTTGGTACGATGAAGGCACGCGTTTCAAGAGCAAGGGCCAAACTGGCCGAGATCACCGCCTCTCCAGCTACAGAGACAAGGAACTCTTCCTAGAGAGCAGGATCAATCGGACATCCGGGGCCGCTTTCTCTCGGCAAGAAAAAATAAATTCAAAAAATCGCGCCCTGTCGCAACCAATCTCTCATACCGTTCATTGGTCCGGTGAAAAGCACTGAAAGCGAAGAAGGATTTTCGCATGTCCAGTTTCCATGACCAGGTTATCCAGATTCTCCCCAAGCTGCGAGTTCAGGCTCTGTCGCTCACACGAAACCGCTCTGCCGCTGAAGACCTGGTTCAAGATGCTGTCTGCAATGCCCTTGCCGCACAGGACAGCTTCATCCCAGGTACGAACTTCTCTGCCTGGATGCATCGTATTCTTCGCAATCGCTTTATCTCGGATTTGCGCAAACGTCGTGAAACAACAGATATCGACGATGTGCCTGCATCTTCGTTTGCGAGCAATGCTACACATGAAGACAGTCTCGCCCTGAAAGACCTTTCCATGGCACTGTCACGGTTGCCCGCCGACCAGCGTGAAGCCTTGGTAATGGTGGTTGTGCAGGGCATGAGCTACGAGGCTTTGGCTGAAGCCACCGGTTGTGCTGTCGGCACAGCAAAAAGCCGCGTTTTCCGTGCACGTCGTCAGCTTGAGGCATGGATGACCGGCGATCTGCCGGCCAACGACAAGCTTCGCGTCAAAGTTGCTGCACTTCGTGCCACGCTTGATGATCGTCGTCGCAAGGGACTGAAATCTGACGATCTTTTCACGTTCTGAGTGAATAGATACTGTCCGGACTCAATCTTCTGCAAATTGTGCGATTTTCTCGCCATAGATGAGGGAGATGATCATGTATCATCTCCCTCAAATGCAATTCCGGCTTTCCTTTTATTCAAAATACGCTGATTAAATCTCCGTGGTGCAACTCAGAGGCAGGACCTTTGTTAAGGCTGCATGGGTCTATTTCTTTTGTTGAGGTGATAACATGACTGGGGGAAAGGACGGCGCGCCGGAGAAGCCCCGCCAGGCAGAAAATTCATCTGAACACGAGAACCCGTTCGACATTTGGCTCAAGCGTGGACTGCATCAGCTTTTCGACGACGTGGCCAATGAGCCCATCCCTGAAGAACTGCTACGTCTGATTGAAGAAGATCGTGACGATCGCGCTCCATGAACGTGGGGTGAAAACGTCCGGCTTGATTGGTCATGAGGCTTGTGATTGATCCTTTGTTTTTTCAAGACCGTTCAAGGGCGTTCAATTGAGATCTGGCCTTTTCGACACTGTTGGTTCCCGCGTAATGGCTTTGATCGTTTGCACGTCATTGCCGCTGGCCTGTGTTGCCGGGATTCTCGCATGGCACACGTATCTTGCTACCTCTGACAACAGTTTTGATCGTACCCAGCGGACGCAACAAGTGCCCGCCATGAAATTACCAGAGATATCGACCGTACACGGAATGCTCTTCAGATCCTTGCGCACATTGGCCTTCACGAAGAGATTGCGCCTAGAGCTTTCGATCTTATCCAATCTCTGAATCAGCAGCATTATTGTTCTCTCGAACTCATCGACCGTGATGGCAGGGCTGTCTCTTCCTTGCCCCATCAGGACAATCATCCTGATTTTTGTGGTGGGGAAGAAACCCCCACTCCTGAAACACAGATCAGGAAACAGGGAGCTGTAGGTGTTCCCTCCGATGTAAAAATTCTTCTGCAGGGTGACGTGCCAGTTCTGCGGATTGCTGTACCGCTCAATTACATCGACCGGACTGGAAGTGTTAGTCCAGGCCAGCTAGTGGCAACTCGGCCGCTGGTCAATTCTCATTTGGTCAATTCGGCTGAATACGTGCATCCTGCCACTGATCCTGAAGATGGTGCGACCGATCTTTGGCTTTATACAGGAGAGGCCACGCCCGTCGCTCTTACACCCAATCAGAAACTAGCTACCCCTTGGTCTCCATCAGCGCTTACTCGCCTGAATATGGACCTCAAAGCGAACCGGCATCTCGATCATTTTCAGGTTGGCGGTATTTATTACACACTTGGCCCAGGATATGGCCCTGCATGTATAGTCGCAGTCTCTGCACGAAGCATCGCTGAAACGCGGGCACTACAGCTTTTTCTGGCTCGGGTGACGTTGATTGTCCTGATCCTGATCGTTGAGTTACTGCTTGTCGCTCTTGCAGCGCAAAGATATCTGGTCGAACCTCTGGAAAAATTGGCAATCAGCGTTGCGACTGGCGTCGACACGGCACATTTCAACCTGATCTGCCGCACGCATTGCCTCTTGAAATACGCCAGATGGAGCGCGCATTCAGTCGCGCGACAAGACGGTCGATCGGCATGAGGCCCGTCTCCAAAGAGCAGCAAAACAGCAGGACCTGCTCATCAAGGAAATTCATCATCGAGTTAAAAACAACTTGCAGATCGTTGCCTCCCTGCTGAACCTGCAAGCCAACAGAATCAAGCTGCCTGAAGCCCGCGAGGAGTTTCATCTTGTCAGGGATCGCGTTCGGTCATTGGCGACCCTGCATCGACATCTTTACCCCGAAGGGGGTTTGTCGACACTCGATATACGAGCTTTTCTAGAGGAGCTTGCAAGTCAGATATTTACCGCCAACAACCGCATCAATCGTGGTCGCATCAGTCTGTCACTCAATGTCGAAACCATGCCTATCACGCCAGATCAGGCAGTCCCACTTGCCTTGATTGTTACCGAGGTCGTGACGAATGCTTTGCGCTACGCTTTTCCCGACGAACGTGCTGGTTCTGTTTTCATCGGATTGCATCGGGTAGAGGACAATGCGCTCCTCATTATCAGGGATGACGGTGTAGGGCTCGCAAATGCCTCGCCAAACGACGTCGACAAACGAGAAGGTATTGGCCTGCAACTGGTACGTGGTTTTGGAAGACAATTAGGCGCCACCCTAGAAATATCTTCCGAATCAGGAACGGAATATCGCATGACTTTCTCGATACAGGCTCTCCGTCGTTGAAATTTGAAATGTTTTAACAAAAGTCCGAACAAAATAATATATTCTATTTTACTACCGTAAGAATTTACATACAATGTCTCACTAATATACCTTATTATAAACAATTTCTAGCCTTAAGAAAGTGGCATTGAACATTGTACGGATATATAAAAAAAGGTATAATATTTCAGGAATAATGCATATAAATAATACTGTAAAACTTTATCGTATCTATACAATCTTAGGCCAGAATATCTCAGAATAAGGATAATAACCTATAACCGGTATTGATCGGAACACAGCCGAAATATGTGCTTGCAGTACTAGCGCGATTTCCGGTTTCGTACGGTAGTTCTGCAAGGATGGCGGTGCACCTACCTTATCCGTGCACGCGATTTTCCTTGTCCGACTTTCTGACCAGAACAATCCAAGACCTAACACCAGCGAGATTTTGCCCCGGAATGCAGGATTCGATCCCTGAGCCAGTCAGCGTCATGACCTTGGTCAGCCTGTATCTATTCAACTGGCGGGAGACTGTCCGGAAAATGTGCCGCATTGGTGTAATCACTGATCTGACCTGCTGTTATAAAAGAAGTTTGGCGGACATGCGTTCCTGTCAATGACAGCATGCAGCTTTGTATTCATCCTACCTTTTGTGCGTCCGACCAGACGGTTTGGAAACCCTTTTTACCTGTAAGCCTGAAGCCGTACGATATGCCTTGAGACAGGCTGCATCAATCATGACAGCCTGAGGTTATGTCTTCGCTGCTATCAGTCCGTCCATTACATGGATGACTATTCTCATAGCACTCCATTGCTTCCAGAGGTTGTAAGGCGTTTCGTATGGATCGATATTCCCAGAGAATATCATGCCAGCAAAGGCCATTACGGTTAGCGAGACTAATCGCCTTGTATCAATATGTTCTGGGTCTAACGATAAGTCATTCTGCATAAACGATACCACGATGCCCTGGCCATACTTGAAACGGAATTGCAAAAAATCCGCTATATGAGGTTACGGTCACCTAGCAAATACTTATCAAAGAATAGGACCACTTGATCTGACTGGATAAGCGATTCCAGCTGAAGTAGAAAAGACCATGCTGTCTGACATCGATCAACCAAACGTTGGTTACTTATTGGGGTTGCCAGATCCTGCAGAAGGATCCTTCTTATTGAACAGGAAAGTGATGAACCTTTTTTCTGTATCTACTCTACGCCGTATGACGTTTGTTTTTTTTCTGGCCGGCTTAGCTACGGGCGCCGCCTTTGCCGAAACGGCCACAACGCTCGGCGGAGTAAACACATCGTTCCATCTGTTCGGATCGCATGATGTTCAGGTTTCATCCTTCAGGGATCCGGATCTGTCCGTCACATGCTATCTTTCAAGAGCCCAGACCGGGGGGATCAAGGGGGCGATCGGGGTCGCAAGAAATCCAACTCGTTTTTCGCTTGCCTGCGTAAAAAATGGCGATTTCCAGCCAGATATTTCCAAGTTGCCCAAGCAGCAGAACATTACGAAGCTGCGAAATTCTTTTATGTTCACAAATCTTATTATCACGAGAATGATCGATCCGGAGCAGAGTGCTGTTGTCTATCTTGTGACCAGTCAGGGTTTGATCGACGGCTCACCGGCCAATGCCATTTCAGCTATTTCGTGGTGAAATCTATTCTGGTTTGCCGCGAATAACACTTTACTGACATAACATGCACGGTTGGCGGACTAACAGACAGAGAATATGATATCATCTGCTCAAGCCGTCCAACCGGAAACCTTTTTTGCCACATGCTCTACTTTTTTGAGCGCTGTAGAGCGGACGAAACTATAGACAAAGACAAGGGTTTTCTGAATCTTTTATATATTGAACCAACTTGATAAATCGGTCATCAGCGGATTTATCTCTTGCGCTTTACCTTGGAGCATCTCAGGAGAAAACTCTGATTGATCTAGCAGCTCTGACTCACATTGGATTTGAGCAAGTAGTAAGGAATTATAAAACTCCAATGCGGACGACATCATATCGATCTCGTCTAACCATTTTTGCTCGCTCCAGACCTTGTCCATCTTTCAACTTTGCTCTCGCAGGAATCGTAAGAGTTTTGATTTGCTCTCACCTCGATAAAGAGTAACTACTGTACCAAAGTTAACATCTGGTGTTTTTCGGGATAACGATATTTCCTGCATGAAGTGAGGTCTGGTTTCACCTAGAGAAATGCACATTCACTCCGTTTATTGAGACTTCCTCCAAGTTTCCGATAGATGTCTCAATGCTCCTTAAGGGATGTACGTTCTATCCAAAATGCTTATTCCTTAAATAATTTTGTATTAAATATATACCAAGGTATATTTATGAAATTTTTCTTCATTTTCAAAAAAAGTAAGATGGACATCCAGATTCCAATTTTTCAATTACTTATATTAAGATGCCCATCACTTACTGGAAACGGATCTCTTAAACCTTGCGGTCACTCAGATCCGGGAACAGAAGCTCAAAATCCTCTACCACCTTGAACTTTATCACCATCTAGCGCGCAACCGAAATATCAGCTGCCCCCCAAAAAAAGCCACAATCAATCCAAGGCCCAATTTATTGGGATGTAAAATCTAATTTGATAGATCACGCCACAAGTCTATATTTCCTTCTCGGGCATATTGATCGATCAGAGCCAGTTCATCCGAGCTGAAAGACTGATTTTTCAGTGCATCGAGTGAATCGTCAAGCTGCTGAATATTGCGCGCACCGATAAGGCTGATGTAACCCGGGAATCGCGCAGGATCCAGGCAATCGCCATCTGTGCCAGGGACTGCCCGCGTTTCTGCGCAATATCATTCAGAGCCCGAACATGTGAGATATTGTCATCCGATAGCATTGTACGGACGAACGAGTCTCCAATGGCGGCGCGGGAGTTTTCGGGTACTCCATTGAGATATTTGTCAGTGAGAAGTCCCTGGGCAAGCGGCGAAAAGGCAATACATCCAACACCGAGATTTTCCAGCGTATCCAACAGTTCCACCTCAACCCAGCGGTTGAGCATCGAATAAGAAGGCTGGTGAATGAGGAGTGGTACGCCTTCAGCCTTCAGGATGGCAGCTGCCTGCCTTGTTCTCTCCGGACCATAGGATGAGATACCAACATAAAGTGCCTTTCCCTGACGATGCATCTGCACGAGGGCACCCATCGTTTCTTCCAGAGGAACGTCCGGTGTAGGGCGATGAGAATAAAAGATATCGACATAGTCGAGATCCATTCGTCGCAGGCTCTGATCAAGGGAGGCCAGCAGATATTTGCGTGATCCGCCGTTGCCATAGGGACCAGGCCACATATCCCAACCGGCCTTCGAGGAAATGATCATCTCATCACGGTGTGCCGAAAAATCTTTCTTCAGTATTGTACCGAAGTTTTCTTCTGCAGAACCGTATGGAGGCCCGTAGTTGTTAGCTAGATCAAAATGGGTCACCCCGCAATCGAAAGCACGCCTGATCACGGCACGACCGGTCTCAAACACATCAATCCCCCCGAAATTGTGCCACAGACCTAGCGAGATGGGGGGAAGATCAAGGCCAGAGCCACCACAACGACGGAAGGTCGCTGCATCATAACGGGAGGGGTTCACAGTCCAGCTCATGGGCTTTCCTTTCGGATGTCTCGTAGTACAAATCTCAGTTGAACCGGGATAATGGCGTGTGGTTCAGAAATGGCAGTACGTGCCGGGCAAAAAGATCACATTCGACTTGATGAGGATAGCCCGAAAGAATGAAAGCCTCCATTCCAAGCTCCTGATAAGCGCGAAGCCTGGCCAGTATCTGGTCAGGATTGCCGACCAAGGCCGCCCCGCATCCAGAGCGAGCGCGACCGATGCCGGTCCAGAGAATATCTTCAACGTACCCCTCGCTGTCTGCTCGATCACGCAGGGCACTCTGATGCAGCACCCCGGCCGTTACAGCGTCCAGTGATCGGTTGCGGATACGATCCCCTGCTGATGCATCCAACCTGGAAACCAGACGGGATGCTGCTTTGCGGGCTTCCCTTTCGGTATCCCGGACAATGACGTGCACGCGGTAGCCAAACCTCAGATTGCGACCATGCCGGGCAGCTCGAACACGCATGTCAGAGAGAACACTCTCAACTCCTTCGAGAGTATCGGGCCACATCAGATAGACGTCTGCCGCTGCAGCTGCTGTTTCTCTCGCTGCTTCAGAAAGGCCACCAAAGTAGAAAAGGGGAGACTTACCGCCATAACCCTGTAAGCGAGGTGGAGTGACAGAAAATTTGTGGAACTCTCCATCAGTATCCACGGATTGACCGCTCAGCAGGGCGCGCAGGATCTGCATGAATTCCAGTGTGCGCCTGTATCGTGGTGCGCTTTCCAGTGTCTCGCCGGGAAGATCCGATGAGATGATATTGATATCGAGGCGGCCTTCAAGCATCTGGTCGAGTGTAGCAATCTGTCTTGCCTGCTGAGGTGCCCAGACTTCTCCGCAGCGAATGGCCGTCAGCAGTTTAAGGCAGCGCAGCAGTGGGGCCATACCTCCTGCAAAGGCCATTGTATCCAGCCCCAGGCTGTATCCTGACGGAAGCAAGATACGGTCAAACCCACCTTTTTCAGCACCCAGAACAATGTTGCGGCAATGCTCCCATGATGATTCCAGATTTTTGTCCGGGACACCGAGAAATTCGTAATCGTCATCACACAGAGCCGAAAACCAGCTTACTTCACAGGACGGAAACGATTCAGAAGAGGCTTGCATATAAAAGTCCGAAACCACAGTTTTATATAGTTCTATCATGACTTAACACGCTGAGGAATTGCTGTATATGGAGTTTTACGACAGCAACTGGATGTGTGGCGAAAAATGCGTTTTATTCTCGTTGGTACCGGCCTTATGGCTCAGGAACATATTCGCAATCTGGCACTTGTGCCTGGAACAAGCGTTGTAGCTCTTGTTGATCCTGAACCCTCATCTATTGTCTGGGCAAAAGAAAGCCTTCGGACGAGCTGGGGTGATGGAGCGGACAATATTCCGTCCTATACGGACATACCATCCATGCTTGCAATGACTGACGCTGACGCTGTAATTATCGCTTCACCGAATTACACGCATCACGATGTGCTTTTACCGCTTCTCAACACGGATCTTCATATTCTCTGTGAAAAACCGCTCTGCACCACTATTGTCGATGCGACGAATATTGTCACACTCACACAAGGGCGAAGAGGTATTTTCTGGGTAGGGATGGAATACCGGTTCATGCCGCCGGTTTCACGTTTTATAGAAGATATCCATGAGGGCAGAATTGGTACCTTGCGACGACTGGCGTTGCATGAACACCGTTTTCCCTTTCTGGCCAAGGTCGGTGACTGGAACCGTTTCAACCGTAATACTGGCGGTACAATGGTTGAAAAATGCTGCCACTTCTTCGATCTCATGAACTTCATCATACGCGCCAACCCAGTCAGCGTTTTCTGTTCTGGTGCCGCGGATGTGAACCATCTCAATGAGCGTTATGACGAAGAAGTGCCAGATATCATCGACAACAGTTATACGATCGTCGATTTTGATAACGGTGTGCGCGCCATGCTGGATCTATGCATGTTTGCAGAAGGGGCCGAGGAGCAGGAGCAACTTGTGGCAATCGGTGATTACGCAAAGCTGGAAGTAGGTATTCCGT
The DNA here is from genome assembly GCF_000613885.1 of Asaia prunellae JCM 25354. Taxonomy (GTDB): domain Bacteria; phylum Pseudomonadota; class Alphaproteobacteria; order Acetobacterales; family Acetobacteraceae; genus Asaia; species Asaia prunellae. The sequence goes on from NZ_BAJV01000007.1 coordinate 20,368, forward strand.
CAGGGAACAAGGTTTTCTCTCCCCGCGTAGCTGTAGGCGAGCCCAAGCCTGTTATGCGGGAGAGTATTGAAGTTCATGATGACGTACTGGCTGCTGGACATCATCATGGAGCGACTTATTTTCAACTACTGGCGTTTCTGGATGCGGCCGCTGGACGCGCATTCGTTCAGGTAACAGCTGCAGATGGTCTTCTGGCAGTAAAACTCGGCGTTGCAGCAGAGATCAGCGCCCGGGAAAAAAGAATGGTCAGACTGTCAGAACTGGACGGTTAAGAGTTGGATCAGCTGGCCTGGCCAGAAGTTTTCGGACAGGAGCGAAGAAGGTCAGGACAAACCATCCCAGAATATAGGCCACAGCGCAGTAAGCAAAAACAGGGCCCATCGACTGATCCGGAGCGGCAAAACGCCCCAGAAGATGAAGCATAAGTGCGCCACCGATATTTCCTGCAAATGCGCCAACTCCCGTTGCGCGTCCAGTCATCCGGGTATGGGACCATTCGGTGATGAACCCGAAAAGATTGGTGGCGAAGACCTGATGCGCAGCCAGAGCAAGTCCGCAGACTGCAATGCCGAGGGCAAGACTAGACGTTGTGATAAGGAGAGGGAGTGGTAGTACACATAATGCGGCCAGGGCCATAATGACGCGTCGTGCCGTCTCATGTTTGCATCCGGTTCGCATCAGGAAAACAGGGGCGTAACCACCAAAAATTGAGCCAAGCCCTGCCATACCATAGGCTATAGCGAGAGGAAGGCCCATCGAAGACGGCTCAAGTGCGAAGCGCCGATGGAGCAGGTCTGGCAACCAGAACAGCAGGAACCACCAGACCGGGTCGGTAAGAAATTTTCCAAGCGCAAAGCCTGTAACAAAGCGCCATGCGGGCAGGGGAGGGTCTTCGGCGTACTCTGTTGCCAGAACAGGAACCTCGTTGTCCTTTACGCGAGCAAAGCGGAACCACAGGAAGGCACAGAACAGACCTGACACCCCAACTGTGATGATCGTGCCGCGCCAACCCAGCAGAGGAAAGAGAAGAGCCACGATCAAAGGCGTACCCATCGCTGCCAGATTGGGAGCCGCATTGAGTAGACCGATCATGCGCCCCTGAGTTTCGCGGGGAAATGTTGTTCTGAGAGCTTTCATGCTGGCGGGCGTACCCACCCCCTCAAACAACCCCAGCGCGATCCGAACAGCCATAAATCCGCTTACGCTGCGGACCACAGCATGCAGCATGGTTGCAATGCTCCACCCGGTCAGACCTATGCCCAAGGTTCTCTTTATTCCCAGATGATCAACAAGCCATCCACTAGCCAGCAGGCTGAGGGCAATCATGACCTGCGACCATGAAGAAATGGAAGCATAATCTGCGGCGGTCCAGCCAAAAACACGGTCGAGTTCAGGCTTCAGCAGAGCAATGATCTGTCGATCTGCATAGGCAATGATACTAATAAGAAACAACAGAAGCGGTATGAGAACAGGCTGTCCTTTGGTTGTCTCGATCCCGACTGCGTTCTTGTATGGAGGGGAGAACCGTGCGGTCATCGGCTCAGAAGTCCTTGCGCAAGGTAAAGCCACCATAGCGACCATAATCTCTTGGAAGCCAGTTCACGACACCGCCCAGACTGCCATAACCTATGTAGGACGCGTAATGCGTATTGATAGCGTTACGCATGATCAATGTCAGACGGAGCCGATGCTTTTTGTCTTCGATTGTAGTGCCGAGATTCCAGATCCCGTATGCTTTCTGGATTGTGTCGGGCGTTTCAGTCAGGGAATACTGAGTACGACTCTGCCATGTATAATCGCTATCCAGTGAGAGTGTGAAACGATCATTCAGTGGCCGGGTGTAGTCCGCATTCAGAACAGTTTTCCAGCGCGGTGCAAAAGGCAGGGGCTGGCCATTCACATTGCAGGACAAAGGCGCACCTGCAGGGCAGTTGAAATGATCGACCGTTGCATAGGTGTAGGCAAAATTACCCCCGATCGTCACATATCGAAAGGGATGCGTGGTGATATCACCCTCTACGCCTTTGCTGGAAACTGTTCCTGCATTGATGAGGCGTGTAACAGTTGCACCTGCAACAGAATCCAGAAAATTCGCCTGGTAGTTCGAGAAGTTTTCAATGAAGGCCGAAAAATTTGCTGTGAGTCTACGGTGAAAAAACTGGGATTTCATACCTATTTCGAAACTGTTGTTCTGTTCTGGTCTCAGGGAATTGGCATCAGTATTCTGCATGTTGAAAAATACGTTATATGCTGGCCCCTTATATCCATGCGAGTAAGTGAAATAGGCATGAATATCATGGCTGAGATCGTATTGCAGGCCAATCCGGTCAACATAACCGTTATGGGCTGTTGAGCCATTGGAAGAAAAACCTGTGCGAATGCCGGTGACCGCTGCGGCGGATGTTGATGAACGGTTGAAGCGATAATCCAGATCGTCTCTCAGGAGGCGAAGTCCCAGAATGGCTCTGAAATTTCTTGTGAAATTCAGGTTACCCTCTGCAAAAGCGGCATAGTTATTTCCAGTGGTTCCGAAGCTGGCGCGTCCGGCAACAGGTGTTGCGCCATAAGGCTGCAAGGATCGATCATACGTTTCCGAATCAGACGTATGTAAATAATACAAACCCGCTACGTAGTCGAGGAAATGCCCTTTCGGGGAAGCAATACGGACCTCTTCCGAGGCTTGCCAGAAATCCAGCCATCCATGGTCCGCCAACTGCGGAAGGGACCCATAGGCCTGGGAAAGTTGATCATAGTCCTGATTTTGTGTGTTTTGCCAGCGCCGGTACGCAGAAATGGAAGTTAGGTTATAGCTGTCAATTTTCCGATCAAGTGTGATAGAAGCGCCGCCATTATGGTCGACTGATTTGCTGAGAATATTATTACTGAGTCGTGTATTATTCGATGAGGGATTAATACCTTCAGAACTCAAAGCCTTTGCCAATGCTGCATTGCCCGTCACTGTACCTGTTGGATAAGCAATACGTGAAGTTGAGGAAAAAACTCCATTTGGAACGGAATCGTTGGAATACATGTAGTCCAGACCCAGCGTGATTCGCGTCTGATCGTCCGGTGTCCACGCCAGTTTGGTTCTTGCTCCGCGATGCTGATATCCGTTGACCGTTTCATTATTATAAACGTTGCGAACATTGCCGGTGTAACCACCAACCAGAAAGGACCCTATTGCCGTCAGCTTTGAGGGAACAAGTGTGCCTGACGCTCCAGCGTTCAGACGATATTCGTCGCCGGAAAAGTAAGAGGCCTCGGCATGTGCATGAAAATCTTCTGTCGGTGTCGCAGTAACAATATTTACTGCGCCAGCCGAGGCATTTTTGCCAAACAACGTGCCCTGAGGTCCTCTCAGCACCTCCATATGCTCAAGATCGAAGAGATCCGCGGTTGCCTGGCCTGAACGGGCCAGAACAACACCATCGAGAACAGTAGACACAGAAGGCTCGACACCTGGCGATGTGGAAATCGTTCCTATGCCCCGTACGAAAACAGTTCTGTCTTTGGATGAAGCACTGGTTCGAAAATTTGCAGAAGGAATGAACTGGAGTATCCCCTGCAGGTCGTGAACATTGTTTCTGGTAGCCTCTCTGGCTGTAAATACAGAGGTAGCAACAGGAACTTTCTGGAGAGGTTCACTACGTCGCCGGACCGTGACCGTGACCTGTTCCTCGTTATTGGGCGGTACCTTGACATCATTCGCTTCAGAGCCTGGGCCTGAAATGGTTGAGTGCTTCGGGTGCTTGCCCGTCGCAGCAACAGCCTGATTAGCCGGAAAAGTAAGACACACCAACGTCATCGCGTGCAGCAGATACTTTGCGCTGTGAGTTTTGGGATCTTTGGCGAGCAGAAGACTGTCGAACGGATATTTCACTTTTTTACCGCGTATGATTGAGATATATCATTGAAATTTGTGGTAACATACAATCACCAGGAATCGCAAATTACAACAAACAACTGTTATTATGTGTGGAATATTGCCTGTATTCTGTGTCTATGGGCACAACCTGTCATACAGTCCAGAGTGTTTGCGCTGGAAATCGATGCACGTAATAGATCTTGCCATATGGCATTGATTGAGAGACAGAGAGTGTCTCAAAATAGTATTTTTTAGTTCTATAGATTCTAATTCTACAAACACTATATAATTTATATATATATCTATACATAATAAGTGAGACATTCATGGTTGATTTGGTGTTATATTGGATAATGCATGTAAGTTTTACCTTGTACATCAGAAGTTATATTCCGGATTTATTCTTCGCCGCTTTCAAGCTCGGTGAGATCGCGCTTCCTATCAGTCTTACCGCCTTGGAGACGTTTTACAGGTACGGTTTTCCGAAGGTAATATCGCAGTTGAGGAAGGTCATTTTTGGTACTCAGGCCTGTTTGATAATCCGAGAAATGAGTGAGAGCATGGCTAATCTGGAGAACGACCGGACTCTTGACGAAATGCAGACAAATACCGGATCATAGGAAAATAGCCTTGGATATGGCTATTCTTAAAGATAAGAACTTCATACAGAGTAACAGGAAATAAATGAACGCGATCTTTTTCAAGAGAGGATTATTCTTTTTCAGCATTGCCCTGCTCCCGGCATGTTCTGCCACTATCCCGGCAAAGAATACGGACACAGGGTTTGTCAAATCAAAAAGAATCTCCGGTCCAAACCCTTACTACCCTTTTGACGCCTTCAAGAATGCAGAAAGTGCAAATCTTGTACTCAAGGTTAATGTTGACCGGGACGGAAATCCCCATAACTGTCGGATCACTCATTCGAGCAACTCTCGTTTCGATGCCTCTGCGCTTCAGTTTTGTCAGCGATCGGGATTCAGGGCCGCCACGATGAATGGAGTGCCAGTCGAAGACGTCGACCGCGATTTTCCCGTCAATTACTCTATGGATTGAACTAAAAATCATAAAAGAGCACATATGCAAGCTCTCGGCCCGGAGGCCACGTTTTTCAGACACAGCTGAGCCCGGTCTCAGGCCCCATAGCCGCTCTAGCCAGGCGCACGGCTGAGAAGAAGACGATTGGTCATCTGTCATAAAGAAGCTTAGCGATCGTGCGTATGAAAATGCCAGTGTCGCCTCAACGCTTCCTGCGATTAGGGAGCGTCTAGTGAGGACTGTATTCCCGGGGCGCACCACGCCAGCACAGACCGTTGTGGTATACCAGATGATGCCGCCAAGCAAGCGGCGGTCATCAGCACGAGGTTAGCCGTGGCTTCTGGGAAAAACAGTCGCAGACATTAACGAAACGGCCAGACCGTTTTGACATCCTAAACGCGGACCGAATGCTCCAAGCTGACGACCAGTCACGCACAGGCGGGCCACGCACTATTCAACAGAAAAAGCTGCGTCATCATCTACTTACTCCAGACAACGCAAGGGAAACAGAAGCAGGGTGTGGGCCTCATAATGTTGGGATTTCTGGAATCTTCCAAATATACCCTTGCAGATTAAAACAAGGACTCATATTATCCGCGTTATGGTATTGTATGGTGAAGACACTGAATATGTTCCCCATAGCCTGCTCTGGTTGGTTGCTACCAAAGATCCTCTGAGCAGCCTTGATCCGGCTCATCTGCAGGAGATACCAGGTTCTTTTATGGTGAAGCTCCTGTCCAAGCCGCAGAAGGCTGGAACCTTCCATGCTTCAGAGGAGATGAAAAGCAGTCATGTCCTTGCTAGGTGAGACCGTAAGATCAGCGCCCTTTCTGTTGTTGACGCGATCGAGGAACACAAGAGCCACCTCGCCGGGTTGTGCAGAATTACAGTAGATAGAGTTTGGGAACAAATCGTTCTGAAATATAAAATATAAAAGGCAACTATTATGGTAAGCTTTGTAAATTCTCAGACCGATTATAACGTGGATGGAGACTATTTTGATATAGGATCGTCTTCTCTGCCGATAAAGACCTGGAATACGAATATATATTATACTGTTAATGTTGGTTCGTCCGGAACTGATATTAGAACCACTGTCGGCGCAGGAGCATTCCAGGGTAATCGATATATATTTACGTTTGATGCAGATGTGGGAACGAAATTTACTTTCTATGCAAGTAACTCTTCTGCAATTGCCAGAAAAACTACGCAAACATACGATTCTGCTTCTGATACAACACATATAGAAGTCTGGATTGGAGCCACCAATAATGCCGCTATAGAATACAGAATCCCGGGAAATCCTCTAAATATAACACCGAATCAGACAATTACCGGTTCTATCGCTCCTTGGGGGTCATGGAGTTTTTCAGGAACGGTATGCTATCTGCTTGGAACCAAGATAAGAACGCCCTCTGGCGAGGTTGCGATAGAGGATCTGAAGATTGGTGATCTTATCTCTGTATGGGATCCGATCAGTTTAACTGAAATATGTAAGAAAGTTAAATGGCTTGGAAAGTCAGTTGCTTGTTGTACAGATGGAATTCCGGGGGATTCAAGTAATCATCCCATAAAAATAGAAAAGGATGCAATTTCTGACAATATACCTCATTCGGATCTATTCATAACTTCCGAGCATTGTATATTTATAAATAAATCATTTGTGCCTGCCAGAATGCTTGTTAATGGATGCACTATTAGCTACGAAAGCAATATATCTTCTTATACCTATTATCATATCGAAACTGAAGATCACTCCGTCATATGGGCCAATGGTCTGAAAGCGGAGAGTTATCTGTCGACAGGTAACTCTCAGCAATTTGCAAACAGGTCGAGTACTCCGCAACCGCCACAACTACGAAAGAATTGGGAGCATGATTCTGCTGCTCCCCTACGGACAGAGCGTCATTTTGTTGAGCCTTTGTTTTATGAACTATTGGAACGAGCCAAGATGCTCCACGCCGATTTTCGCCCAGTTGTTGGACAACAGGCGTCAGATTCCGAATTGACATTAAGAACGGAGGCCGGGGCTGTAATAAGACCTCTGCGCCAAAGCGGGGAGTGGGTGACATTTATGTTGCCTGAGTCCGTGCATCATGTGTTGTTACATTCCAGGGTTGTCCGGCCAAGTGATTCAATTGGCCCATTTGTAGACGACCGAAGGCAACTTGGCGTGCTTGTCGGAGATATCAAATTATTCAGCTGTGATTCTACCAGGAGTTTGAATGATCACCTTGTCTCCAGAAATACGAAAGGCTGGAGAGAGTATGAGCAAGGGATGGAGCTGCGTTGGACAAGTGGAGATGCTTATATTGATCTATGCTCAGATCCATGTGTTCTTGAAGGTCAGTCATTGCTAAGCATTCAGATAATGTCATCTGGCTCATCCTGTTAGGTTTTTCATATATCTCGACCAAGCTCTGGCTTCATCGACCAGATAGCGGAAATCTGATCCAGGCTCTGCAAGGAGCCTATGGATGAATAGCCTGTCTGGCTGATGGATCAACGGTCGACCGTGTTCTTTTTGGCCATCTGTTTTACTGCAACCGTCATATTCTGCTCATAAGTCCTAAACCTAGGAATTGACCTCGTTTCATTAGGATAATTCTCTGGCGTTATGGTTTGCGACAGATGGAATGCCGATCATCGGCGTTGCACGGTTGCAAGACAGAACGCTTTTCAAGCCATTTATCACCCCAATCACTGAGGCAGGTCAGTAACGGACGAAGCTCTCGCCTTCTGCCGTCAGGGTATATTCTACCCTCGGCGGCACGACCGGGAATACAGTGCGCGTGACCAGCCCGTCGCATTCGAGTTCGCGCAGCTGTTTCACGACCAGCCTTGGTGATGCACCTTTGGCAAGCTTGCTCAACATATTGAAACGCATCGTTCCATCAAGCAGATGATACAGAAAAACGCCTTTCCACTTTCCGCCGATCACATCGAGCGTGGCTTCGAGGGAGCATCCCGGTATTTTTTCCCAACGCTTGAGCTTCTTCATAGGACCCTGACACTATAAAAATTTATACTGTATTGAAAACTTTACAGTATTTTCGATTTTCTCATCACATCCTACCTCAGATGCAAGGGAACCTGAAACCTGTCCCGTGACTGCAAAAGAGGCAAAGCAATGAAGCTTTTCGATCCATTCACCATCCGCAACATGACGCTACGAAACCGGATTGCGATGTCGCCCATGTGCATGCATTCCGCTGCACCGGGCGGTTTTGTGAGTGACTTTCACCTTGTTCATTATGGCGCGCGCGCGCTCGGAGGCGCCGGGCTGATCTTTCCCGAGACACTGGCTGTTATGGAAAACGGAATGATCGGCCCCGGCGATCTTGGCATTTGGAGCGACGATCATCTCTCTGGACTGACGCGTCTGGTCGACGTGGTGCATAAAATGGGCGCAAAGGCTGGTGCACAAATCGGCCATGCCGGCCGTATGCTTGGCTTTGCCGATCAGGACGCCATAGCACCTTCTGCCATCCCCTTTGTGACAGACACCCGGGTGCCGCATTCTATGACTGAAGCCGAAATCCTCAACGTGATCCAAGCATTCAACGCAGCGGCAAGGAGGGCAGGGCAGGCAGGCTTTGATGTTATCGAGCTTCATACAGCGCATGGCTATCTGCTCAATGAGTTTCTCTCCCCTCTGGCGAACAAGCGAGACGATGCTTGGGGGGGCAGCCATGAAAATCGGTACCGCATTGTGCGTCTGATTATCGACGAAATTCGCCGTGACTGGAGTGGCCCGCTTTTCGTGCGGATTTCAGCTACCGATTATGCTGAAGGTGGCAACACCAGCGATGATTTTTTAATATATGGCCGCTGGATGAAAGAGCAGGGGGTCGATCTGATTGACTGCTCATCGGGCGGAATCGCCCCTGTCAAAGTGCCCGGCTTTCCGGGCTACCAGGTGCCTGCGGCGACAAGACTAAAAACCGAGTTGGGAATCATGACCGGTGCCGTCGGCCTGATTGAGACCGGCGATATTGCTGCCGACATCATCGGCAATAACAGGGCCGATCTGGTGCTGATTGGGCGTGCTATGCTCCGTGATCCTTTCTGGCCGCGCAGCGCGGCAGATCAGCTTCGCCTGTCGATCGAGCGGCCAGACCAGTACACGCGCTATGGCGCATGGTGGCTAGACAACCAGCCACGCCCTGAACCCGCCCGGATGGAGTCAACGGCTGGAGAATACTGACAGCTCTGGCCCACCGCTCGCGCCGCACCATGCTGCTGTTCTGGCATGGGCCTCTCTGATCTGGCGAGGACCTTCAAGAGTTTCCTTTGAAGTAGCCGTCATGCTGCCATTGGTTAGTGTATGGTAGGCATGCGGAATAGGTTACGAATGCGCACGGTGAGATCAGGATCGATTGGCTTTAGGACAGCAGAATGACCCGGCCAGAGTTTTTGTTTCTCTGCCTCGCGATCATCGAGACCGGGTCTTGCGACTGCGAACATAAAAACAAAGCTTGCGGATAAGATGCTTCTTTCAAAAGTCAGGTCACGGTTTGTGATCGATTTCGCGTCTCTTACGTTCTGCTGGTAATGCGTCTCAACCAATCAGCTTTGTGAGCAGTCTCACACCTCTTCCGCCGATCCAAAAATGAACGAAACGAACGAACACATGGCCTCTCCTCTCATTTCTGAACGTCATCCTTGGGTGAAGTATCTTGCACTCATCAGCATGGGCGTTGCAATCTATGCCGGAGCAATCTGGATCTCGTTCTCACTTATTGTCGCTTTGGCATGGGGAGCAGTCATCGCCATTGCCGTACGGCCAATACAACGCAAACTCGGGCAATTTATCGGTGCGAAGCTCGCAGCCGTCAGTCTTATTGGGTTGACATGCATGATCTTCACGATCATGGCGGGTATAGCGGGTTATGGAGCAGTAACCGAAATTGGTTCGCTTTCTGCAAAAGCTCATCGTTTCATCGCACCTCATGAGACATCGGTTCCGGCGAACAGTTCTGACACCGCCACGCAGAACCATGCTGCATTGCCGCAGCGTAACGGGGGTGCCGGGAATCCTGCCTCGGCGGATCAGAACGAGAAAGATGCTGGCTCGGGCTCAACCGACGGGTCAAAGCCTTCCCTGCCGCCGGCCGTCTCCTCAAGGATCGACAAGATCAAAAGCGCTCTCCCTGCGAGCCTCGCAAACAAGATCGACCCACAACAGATCATGAAAATGGCCAAGGCTCAGGTCAAATCCATCTCCAAGATCGCAGGGCTTGCGGCTTTCTCTGTTCTCAAAGGTATTCCACATCTTCTGGAAGCCTTTTTCATTGCCATGTTGACCGCAGCGTGCTGCCTTCTTTCCTATGGGCGGATTACTTCGTCTCTCCGCACGGTCAGCATTGAACTCACACAGCGCGATGACATTCTCCTGCACATCGTTCGCAGCGTCCGTGGTGCCGTCAATGGGCTTGTTCTTGTAGGTATCGGTGAGGCGCTCGTCTGCTCGCCCCTGATCTTCATTGCCGATGCCGGGCATGCCGTCATTCTGACGATCCTTCTGGCCATTGCCGCATCGATCCCCTTCTGCGGCTACCCGGCGGCCATTCTGGTCGGCGGTATCATCGCGGCTTCAGGGTCGATGAATATGGGCATTGCTGTTGCTGGCTGGGGACTTTTTGTTCTGTTCTGCGGCGAGCATTTCGCCCGTCCGAAGTTTATCTCCGACGAGACCCGCCTGCCGTTCCTGCACACTATGATTGCCATCCTGGGGGGATTGCACATGCTTGGCCTGGTAGGCCTTTTCATCGGACCGGCCATTGTGGCTGCGGCGCACATGCTCTGGTGTGAACTCGATGGCTCACGGCGAGCCCCCAAGACCTCCAAACAAGGCGCCTGATCTGCCTTCAACGATAGGCATGGGACCGCGCGCAGTATGAGCACTGTCGCGGTACTTGAAGAGATAGCCGGAGCGATCGCCAGGTTCGCAATTTCCCCTCACAGAATTGAGTGCAAGATCCGGCTTATCGGCTGACATGCGGACAGTGAACCTTCTGGGCGCTGGATATGATTCCAGGCCTGAAACAGTCTTGACCGCGTGTCATATGCCCGCGCCTCAATTATACAGCGAGAGCGGACATGCTACTTCATTGGAAGCCTCTGATTCCTCTCTCCAAAAGCTGAAATATACCTCGCTTGACAAAATACAGTCTTTGCTCTGCCAAGCGCACAGTGTGTCTTTCCGCATTGGCAGGATGAACAGCTGAGCGGGTGTCAGAGCTTTACCTCTATCTTCTCTACGATCCTTGATCTCTCTTTACCGCTAGCTTCCATCATTACCGTCCTTTGGCGTCACATCCAACGGCTCAGGACGTTGGCCTAATACGACCCCATTCTCTGTGTCTGATTTCAGTATCGGTAGAAACGCACAGTCCAGTCCTTTTTAACGATATATTACCCGCAAGCCTGAGGTCTATTTCGCAGCATATCTTCCCTGCTTAAATTATAATATTTTCGTTAAATAACGCTGACCTCGTAAATGTGTTCTCCAATATAAAAAATTAAATGTGATGTCTGATTTCTTGACATTTACAAGAGCCAGAGCATTATCATTAATGAAATTTCATTAAACAACATCCATGATTCTTATGACGAACTCCGCGAAGGTTGAAGGATACAAATCCGACAATAGCAGTCTTTTGCTGATTTCGTACGTGAGGAAGGGCTTTTTATGAGTAATCGCTCATCCGTTACTGACCCTGCTGCGACGTCTACCGGGATATCCTCTCCACCATCGACTTATCGTGATCGCAAATCATTTCTCAGCGGTGCTCAAGGGCCATTAATCGGTCTCTTTTTGCTGATCATGGGCTTCAGTTTCTGCAGCAGTGCTTTTTTCACGCTGCGAAACGGCCTGAATATAATAGATCAAAGCACGATTCTGGGAATTCTCGCACTGGGTATGACGGGTGTCATTATCATCGGTGGTATTGACCTTTCCGTCGGCTCGGTTCTGGCCCTGTCAATTATGGTATTAGGGTGGCTCCCGCAGGATTTTGGTGTGCCGTTCTGGCTGGCACTGCCACTTTCTATTCTGGTTGGTGGATTATGTGGTCTTGTTAACGGCCTGCTGGTGACTCGAGCGAAGCTCCCTGCGTTCATTGCAACGCTTACAATGATGTCTGTTGCGCGTGGTCTTGCCAACATCACAACAGACGGCCAACAGGTCGTTGGATATCCGGAATGGTTTACCGGACTGGCGACCGAGCGTTATCTCGGCGTATTAACGGTTACCGTAGGCTTGTTTATCGTTCTCGCAACCGCGGCCTGGGTTTTCCTCAAATTTCGCGCTACCGGCCGCTCCCTTTATGCGATTGGTGGAAGTGTGGAGGTGGCGCGGCTCGCTGGGATTCAGGTCGGTAAACTGACGATCCTTGTCTATGTTGCCTCGGGCCTGCTGGCAGGTATTGCGTCTGCAGTTATGGCGGCCCGGCTTGATAGTTCGCAGCCATCTTCGGGTCTTGGATATGAACTCGATGCAATTGCTGCCGTGGTCATTGGCGGTGCCAGTCTCTCAGGGGGCATCGGGTCAATTGCTGGCACTGTTACAGGCGTGTTTATTATCGGCGTTTTGCATAACGGCCTCAATCTCGTTGGTATTTCACCATTCATACAACAGGTCGTAATCGGCATTGCCATAGCTGTTGCGGTGACATTCGACACGCTGCGTCGCCGTAGCTGAGTGAGTGCTTTCTCCAATACATCGTTCGATTCAATTTATTTTTTTGCGAGATAACGTCATGTCCAGTTTCTATTCGGTCCGCTCGATTTTGGCATGTGGTCTTCTGAGTTGCGCCATTATGGGTGCAGCTCAGGCCAAGCCCATGGTCGGGTTGGCAGTAGCCAATTTGCAGGCGGATTTCTTTAATCAGATCAAACAATCGGTCGCTAAAGAGGCCAAAGAGAAGGATGTCGATCTTATTGTGGTCGACGCTCATGGTGATAGCGCCACTCAGGTCAACCAGATACAGGATCTGATTACACGCGGGGTTAACGCCATCATTTACATTCCGGCAGGTGCCACCGCCGCAGGCGTACCAGTTCGTATGGCAGAGTTGGCTCATATACCGGTTGTCGCAGTAGATCGTAATGCGCCTGACGCCCCGGCTCAGACGTTTATTGCGACCGATAGTGTCGCCTCAGCCCGCAAGATCGGTGAGTTCGTTTGTGAAAAAACAGGGGGAAAAGGCCAGGTCGCTATTGTGCAGGGCCAAACGGGAACCACTCCTGAACGCGATCGGGCAAAGGGATTCGACGAGGCACTTGCAAAATGTCCGGGTCTGAAAATTGTAGCCCAGCAACCTAGCCAGATGTGGTCGCAGAGCGACGGTTTCAACATTGGACAGGATATGCTGCAGCGGCATCCCGACATTACAGTGTTTTTTGGCCGCGCAGATGCGCTTGCACTGGGGGCTGCGCAAGCGACCAAGATTGCCAATCTTGATCATCCGGTTCTGATTGTTGGTCATGACGGGGATGTTGCTGGCCTGAAGGCCGTACAGAAGGGAACACTTGCTGCGACAATGACCCAGAAAACGCAATTTATGGGTAAGCTTGCGCTCGATTCAGCACTGGATCTTATTGCTAAAAAGCCGGTTCCTGCACTCCAGTTGCAAGAAGCTATTCTGACAACGAAAGAGAACGTTGCCCCCTTCATTGCACAGCATCCATGAGCGTCGTGTGAGCATTTCAGTCGGGGAATCTCCTATGTCGAACGAAGACCCCTCGTTGTCCTTCAGGCCAGTGAGATTGTCTCTTCGTGGCATTCAGAAGGCCTTTGGAGCGAATATCGTTCTTGATGGCATCAATCTGGATGTACGCGAAGGTGAAGTTGTCGCGTTGTTGGGCGAGAATGGCGCTGGGAAGTCTACCTTGTCGTCAATCATCTCAGGCCTTCATCACCCTGATAAAGGTGAAATGTTATGGGAATCACACCCTTACGCGCCTGATACGCCAGGTGATGCGCTGAGAAGCGGTATCGCTCTCATCCATCAGGAAATGAAACTTGTTCCTGACCTTTCCATTGCAGAGAACATGTTTATCGGGCGCATTCCGATGCGTCATGGTCGGGTGGACCGTGCGGCCATGGTGCGTCGCGCAGAAGTGCACCTCAAAGCCCTTGGGTTGAATGTCTCACCGGCTCGCATGGTCAGGGGATTATCGATCGCAGCGCAGCAACAGGTTGAAATAGCCAAAGCCCTGACGTTAGGGGCGCGTTTACTGATACTTGACGAGCCTACAGCGGCATTGGGGATGGCGGAAACCGACAATCTTTTTGCACAGATACGACGGCTCAGAAGCGAGGGGGTATCTTTTATCTATGTCAGCCACAGGCTCGAAGAAATCGCCCAGATATGCGATCGGATAACGGTGCTCAGAGACGGTAATCTTGTCGCGACACACGAATCTGCGTCTGTGCCCGTGAATGTACTTTTGCGCGACATGGTTGGACGGTCAATCGATCGTATCTTCCCGCCGGTTTCAGATCCCGGAGAAGAGGAGGTACTTCGCGTTGAAAACCTCACCTCTGCATCTGACGATTTTCGGAATATCAACTTCTCGGTAAAAGCCGGTGAGGTTTTTGGGATTGCAGGTATCGTGGGTGCGGGCAGGACAGAACTCGTGCGCGCCATTGCTGGCATTGATCCGATCCGCGATGGTCAGGTTTTACTTGAAGGCGACATCCTTCAGCCAGATAATGTAGGTGAAGCGATCCGACGTGGGATTGTGCTTGTACCCGAGGATCGCAAAAGTCAGGGTGTATTACTGGACCAGTCGATCGCCGATAATCTTGCATTGGGCAATTATGATCGGCTGGCACCAAACGGATGGTTGCCCCCTAGTAAGATTGGTCATTTCGCAAAAGATCTGATTCAACGTCTTGGCGTCAAAGGAGACCCGGAACAAAAGACACGCGCTCTGTCCGGTGGTAATCAGCAGAAAGTTGTTATTGCGCGCTGGCTAGCACGGGAACCAAAGGTCTTCATTCTTGATGAGCCTACCCGCGGTATTGACATGGGTGCGAGAGCAGCAATTTACGAGCTTATAGCCAGATTGGCGGCCAACAGGATGGCCGTTATTGTCGTATCATCCGACCTTGAAGAGGTGCTCGGTCTTTCCCACCGTGTAATGGTACTGGCTGGCGGCCGTCAGATGGGAATATTGCCGCGCAACGGTGCCAATAGTGTCAATATAATGGAAATGGCAACGGCTTAATAAAAAAGAAAATAGCCAAATAACAACTTCATATTATAAAACAAGAGAGGCCATAAGAATGCAATCTCGAGACAGAGTGGCTGTTATTACGGGGGCCAGTCGCGGTATCGGCGCAGCTATTGCCACGCGCTTTTCGCAGGATGGTCTGGCAGTCGTGCTGAATGCAAATGAACCATCGGTACATGATGTGGTTGATCGTATCCGTGCTGCGGGGGGAAGGGCCATTGCAGTCGAAGGCGACGTGACAAACGCGGAGTCCGTATCGGCTCTATATGACGAGGCGGAGCGCGCATTCGGCCGCGTGGATATCTCGGTTCAGAATGCCGGAGTGATTACGATCGCTCGCATTGAGGAGATGACCGAGAGCGAGTGGGACAAGGTGCTCGCGGTCAATACCAAAGGTGTATTTCTGTGCTGTCGCGAGGCTATTGCCCGGATAAGAAAGCATGGGCAGGGGGGGCGTCTCATCAATACGGCGTCCGGACAGGCGCGTCAGGGCTTCATATTCACGCCACATTATGCTGCGAGCAAGTTCGGAGTACTGGGTATTACCCAGAGCCTTGCCAGGGAAGTGGCCAAGGAGCGTATTACCGTCAATGCATTCTGTCCCGGTATCATCGGCACTGATATGTGGTCTTACAATGACACGAACTGGGGCAAGCTGCTTGGCAATTATAAACCCGGCGAGTTGATGGAGGAATGGGTGCGTAACATTCCGATGGGTCGGTCTGGTACAGCTGAAGAAGTAGCCGCTCTGGTGTCATTCCTCGCTGGTCCGGATGCCTCCTATATTACAGGGCAGGCCATTAATGTAGACGGAGGTCTGATCATGAGCTGAGCTGTTACAGAGCTATTATCACGCTTACCAACCATGACCGCATACCTCACTGTTTGCATCAAAATCAGGCGGTGAGAGCAATCGCGTTTCTTGACTGGACGAAAGTCCTGACAAGGTGGATATGACGAGAAAGAACGATGGTGATGGAGACTGGTGGGATCGACAGATTCCGAGCGGGGAGAAGACTTGTACGAGGCGCTGGAAGCCGCTCGGTCAACAAAGGTTTTCTGCGTAATGCACTCGCATTCTTTGCGTGAGAATGTGAATGTTGTCTGCCTGACAATTCCTCTTCAGGCATGCTGTTGCACCGCCTCAGTTAGCGCGACATCATCTTTCTTGTCTTATCGTCAGATCTGACAAAACGACGGGGGGTGACATTTGTCCACTGTCGGAAAGCGCGGCTGAAAGCTGTAGAGTCACTATATCCAAGGTCACTCGCAATTTCATCAAGGCTTAACTCACCCCGCTCCAAAAGCGCATGGCCGCGTTTCAACCTGCACTGACGTAGAATCTTACCAAATGAGATCGTGCGAACAGACAGTTCACGTTGTAGCGTCCGTACAGACAAACCCAGGTCTCTGGCAACGTTAGAAAGCGTTGGCCGGCTTTCACCCAGGTACCTGTCAATTATAGAGACAACCTTCTCTACAATATCATCTGGCTCAGATTCAATCATCAAGTCCGTTAGATGACGCTCCAAGAATTTTATGGAACGTGACGAATCTATTGTTCTGCTTCCTTCATATGCAGCATGATCAAGATCAATACGAGAGAAAACAATACTGTTTGATGACTTTCCAAATCTTGGTGTCACACCGAAATACGCCTCCAGTGTTTTGGCACTCAGACCACGCCGATGTTCAAAGTGAATATCAAGAGGTCTCCATGCTGCTCCCATTATCGCACGGATAACAGAGCAGGTTGATACGATCGAGAATTCAGCATCCTGACAGCGTGGCCAGATTTTTGATTCAGAAGACAATAATCAAAAATCGCAAGATCACCCACTTCGGAAAGTCTAGCCATCGTCCCACTTTGCAATGCCGTTATGCGAGACGTCAGTACTTTCAATGCACTTCTGAGTGTCGGCTGCCCCGCAACAACCAACCCCAACGGACCGAGTGAAGCTGGAGATATGCCTCTACCCAGTTTCACACCAAGAGAGGGCTCATTGAGGACAAGTGCCGCTTCTTCGAATAAGGCAATATAGCGAGCTAACGGCATAACATCGTAGAAATCTGCTTTACGGAATACATTCAGACCATTGCGTTTTAAAAACTTTCTTGCTTGTTCTCCTCCGGAGTTCAGTACATCCAGGATCAATAAAAAAATTGGCAGCCTGATCGTTGCAGCTGATGCTTCCTGAGTCACTTCAAGCTCCTATCCAAACTATGCCTGATCAGAAATACAAGCTCCATTTGGCATAAATAGTCAATAAAATGGCACGAATTGTCAGGATTTATTATCACACACGTGATTAACTTTTGTTCACAAACTTATATCGGCTTATAGGCTTTTTTGTAATCCGGATAGATATTTCTTAGAACGAGGTAACCATAGATGAAGACGTTCTTGTCGAAACTGGACTCAATAAACTATTATACAGCAACCAGAAAATACAGCCTATCATTTCCACGGCTTACTGACGATATAGAAGCTGACGTCGTTATTATCGGGGGAGGGTTTTCTGGCATCAATACAGCTCTCGAATTGGCAGAAAAAGGCATCACGAATACTGTTATACTTGAAGGAAGACATCTAGGTTATGGTGGGACAGGCCGTAATGGTGGTCAGGTAATGGCAGGGATAGGTCATGATATAGAAGCCGTAAGGAAGCATGTTGGAACAGAAGGCATTAAGACACTCTTCAGCATTGCAAATCTTGGAGCAGGAATCATAAAAGATAGAATTGACAGATATGGTATTGATGCTGATTTCCGTAATGGTTACGGGTATCTTGCTTTTAATAATCGTCAGAAAAATACGTTACGAACGTGGTTGGATGAGTTCCGGAGAATTGCTCCCGAAGAAGAGATCGAACTACTTACAGGAAGAAATGTAGAGACAGTTGTAGGCTCCCGTGCTTATAGCGCAGCATTGAAACATATGGGGGGAGGTCAGGTTCACTCCCTGAATCTGCTTCTTGGGGAAGCCATGGCGCTGTCTAGTCATGGTGCAAAAATCTTTGAAAACAGTCCTGTCATCTCCGTTGAGTATAACAATCGTATACTTGTACGAACTAATTCAGGCAGCGTGAAGGCGACAAAGCTGTTATGGGCTTGTGACAGCTTCCTCAACAATCTCGAGCCAAAAATTTCGAAAAAGACAATCAATACATACTCTTTCCAAGTAGCGAGTGAACCCTTGTCGGATGCTCTGGTTGAACGGATAAGCCCAATTCGAGGTGCATACAGTGACATTCGTCCAGTAATCGATTACTACCGCATTACAAATGAGAACCGCCTCCTGTTTGGATCTGCGACAGAGTATATCGAATATGCGCCAAGAGATTTCCGGCAATGGAACTTTGGCAGAATACTCAAGATTTTCCCCTATCTCGCGAACATAAAGCTGGAATTCGCCTGGGGAGGGCCAATGGCTTGTTCGGCTAATCTTTTCCCGCAGATTGGTACTTTACCTGGCCAGCCGAACGCCTTCTTTGTTCAGGGTTATTCAGGGTTCGGAGTTACGCCAAGTCATATTGTTTGCAAGGTTCTTGCAGAAGGTATGAGCGAAGGTTCCGCGCGTTACGATTTGATGAGCGCAATCCCTCATCGAGAGATTATAGGAAGAGACTATTTCCGCCCCACTGTGATGACTGCTGCAAAGACATGGCATCAAATATGCGGCCATTTTAATGGTAGGCGCTGAGAGCTACATAAGTATATTTTCCTTTCTTTATTACTATATATGAATTTGATTAAGAAATTAAGGAAATAGATCGTGGATTTCAGAAACCCAACTGATAATAAAATTAATGGGCTGAGACAAGGTACGCTCGGAGTCTGGTTCATTATCTTTTTTGTTGTATCGGCAGCTGGACCGCTCACAGTTATCGCCGGAGGATTACCGATGGGTATGATGCTTGGTAATGGTGCCGGCTTACCGTTTATGTTGATCCTTGTTATCATAGTATTACTGCTATTTTCGGTAGGGTATACTTCAATGTCACGTCATGTGACCAATGCAGGCGGTTTCTATGCCTTGATATCGCGAGGACTCGGCTTTCGGATGGGAGGAATAGCAGCCTCATTGGCAATCTTGGGTTATAACGCCATGCAAATAGGTCTTTACGGTTTGCATGGTGTGGCTAGTGCGGCATTATTGAGATCACTCACTGGAATAAGCAGTCCATGGTGGGTCTGGGCTTATGCATCAATAATAACTATCGGTTTCTTGGGATATCGTCGCGTTGATCTTTCTGCCAGATTATTGATGACGCTTGTAGCTTGCGAATACCTAGTCGTCCTGATATTTGATTTTCTTATCGTTCATGCAGGAGGGAATAGTGGACTCTCGATGGTCCCGTTTACATTCTCGGCCTTACTTGGCGGTGCACCCGCTATCGCGGTACTTTTCTGCTTCGCTGCCTTCGTTGGGTTTGAAGCCACAACCATTTATAGCGAAGAAGCCAAAAATCCAGCCAAGACCATACCGATTGCAACTTATGTATCCATTCTGCTAATTGGAGGGTTCTATACATTTTCGGCATGGTGTCTGGTTGTTGGCGCAGGGTATAATAACCTTGCTTCAACGATAATTAGTCTATCTGATCCCACGGATTTTACATTTATACTAGCTAATCAATACGGCAGTCCCTGGCTATCGATAGCCATGCGTATCATGCTTGTAACTAGTGTATATGCAGCGCTTCTGGCATTCCACAATTCTATTGCCCGTTATTTTTTCTCGACCGGCCGCGAAGGTTTTTTACCACGAAAACTGGGTGAGGCACATCTATATTATCAGAGTCCGCACACAGGGTCTCTTCTTCAAAGTCTAATTGCAATTACTGTATTAACGTGCTTTGTATTGTGTAGAGCTGATCCAATTAACACAGTATTTTCATGGCTTACGAATCTTGCTACGCTTTGTATTATCTGCTTGATGACTCTATGTTCATTATCAATTACGCGATTTTTTTACTATAATAAAAATAATGGTATAAATAATTCAATCATACTTTTTTCTTCCATACTATCTGGTATTGTTTTTCTAATAATATTTATTCTTTCCGTTGATAAATTCCATGTTCTGACAGGGCAGTCAGGTCAGATAGCATGGACACTCCTGTCACTTCTACCGCTAGCCGTACTTGCGGGATTATTGCGAGCAAATTATCTTATAAGTTATTCACTAAATATTGATAATACCTTATGAAATATAAATGGTATAAACAAATATATTTAATTATATACTTTACATATGGGAAAATTAAATTGTTATTCCCATCTTTTCAATAAGACTTTGCGATTATATCAGACGCCGTGCACTTTAAATGTTTCTTTGCTTAAAAAAGGAGAAAGTAATGACTATTACAAAAATAGAGATTAATAAATCCATTTCGGATCTGGATGCTTGGGGTAGGTTCTCAGACCTTGGAGCAGAAATTCTTGAAGGCGATGTACTAGCGTATGGTAAAATGACTTACGGTGCACCGACGGATCCAATCAATGCCGCTTATTTCGGAACGACCAAGGGAAAATTTCGCCTTGTTTATCCGTTCAGTGAACAGGCGACTCTCATTAGAGGCGAAATCATTTTGACGGATGAAACGACCGGACAGAGTAAGCATTATAAACCTGGCGACAGTTGGTTTGTAACGAAAGGAACGCCGACGCTCTGGGAGATAATTACTGAAAATTTTACGAAGCATTATTTGGCTTTCGCGTAATGTTACACTCATAGAGCGAGCGGCCTTGGCTGTATTTTCATCTATAGTCAGGGCCGTCACTGTATCCTCTGGAAGCAGAATTTGATGTACGAGAACCATCAAAACAAGTTATCTGGAATATATATATCGAATTATCATCATTGATCTTGTGTTCTATGATGTAACACTTATATAAAACTCTAACATAAATAATAGCAAGCT
Organism: Asaia prunellae JCM 25354; assembly: GCF_000613885.1. Lineage (GTDB taxonomy): Bacteria > Pseudomonadota > Alphaproteobacteria > Acetobacterales > Acetobacteraceae > Asaia > Asaia prunellae. The sequence goes on from NZ_BAJV01000007.1 coordinate 41,440, forward strand.
CGTTTATGAGATATAATTTACTTTAATCGATATGATACCTATGATGATTAACGCGGAATTCTGTCCCTGCTCGTTCGCTAGGCCAAGCCGGGTGTGTGAAAGACACGCTGCGGGGAGGTGAAGAACCGGTATCCAGCCTTGGACATAGTCTTTCCTTACGGCAGGAACATAAGGGCCCATCACAAGGCGGTAGAAGCCGCCGAAAAGGAGATTCCAGAAGAACCCTGAGCAACTGTCAACCAGCTGGGCATTCGTGCGGAGGCCTTGGTGGCAAGATATGCTTAGCGGTCGACGTGTGCGGGAAAGCCCTTTTATTCATCCTGACACCGGTGCAGGCGCATGAACTGCTGTCTGCTCTTTCAGTCTTGAACACATTGCCGACTGTGCCGCGCTATATCATCTATGACCTGAAATACGCTTCAACCGGTTTCGTTAGGATTTGTGAAGCAGATTTTCGCGGCCGGTCATTCCAGCCAAAAAGAATGAGCCGTCCCGTTCGGGCCTCAAATAAGCTTATCGACACAGCCACCAGGTCGCAAATCATCGGACTTGACTCAGGGAACGGAGAGCCTTTGGTACCCGATACGAGGAACCCGTCGCTTCCTTCTTCTTTATACTCTGCACCGTTGTCAGCGCAGATTACATCGTGACCTGACAGGCACTAAATCTCAAAGATTTCAATCAAGACAACCAGTAGGATAAAGCGTTGTCCGTTTGGTCTGATCAAACATTAAAATAATATTACTGATCGTTAAGAAGATATTATATCCGCTGATAACTTCACTGGGCTTCCAGTCAATCGAGATTTTGTGTTAGTCTGAAGGGGTAGAGTGATGAACTGGACTGTCTGTGAGCTCCACTCCCCAAATCTGGCCGCCGAAGCTCTCAGTCTGGCAACTTAGAACAGTAGCCCTCACCAAGAAAGGAGCCGCCAAGTGTCAGCTGGGACGAGCAATAGTAACTCTACAACAACTGGTGCGACTCTCTATGTAAGAGCCGCTGTGGCTCGCGCCACATCCGGAGCCACCGTGTACGAGTCATCCGTACGTGTTAGTTCGATGACAAATGGTGGATCACTGTCAGGGTCCTCTTGGATCGATAGTGGCGGCACTTTTCATGTGAAGGAATACTACTACCAGCTTGGTGGAGCTAATCTGTCAGGCGCAACGGCAGCCGGATTTGGTGCTTTCATTGCTGAGGGTGCGGGCGTAGGCCGAAACCTCGTTGCTACAGCCAGCGGTGCCTTGATCGCACGGGGAGGAACGCTTAGCGGCGCCACTGCCACCCAGTCCGATGCTGCTGTGTTCGCCTTGATGGGCGGAACTGTCAACGGCTATCAGATCAATTCTGGTGGCCAAATTTATGCAGGTAATGTTTCAGGAACTTCGGCGGGCGCAATATTAACCGCGAAAGGGTTTACTGATCTCAGTGGTCCCGGCGCTACCTCCGGCGGGACAATACGATCCGGGGGTACCGGATACGTGCTTGGCGGCGGAACTGACAGAAACTCCATAATCGAGGGTCAGCAATCGGTTTCCTCTGGTGGTACTACCATAGGCAATACGGTCAGCGCCGGAGGCGTTCAGAACGTTTATATAGGCGGATCGGTTGTCAGCACGACAGTCGGCCACGGGGGCACTCTGGTGGCTAATTCCGGGGCAACAATATCAGCGCCGGTCATTTCGAACGGGCAGGTTTTCCTGAAGCAGGGTGCTGCACAGTTTGGAGGAATAGTTCTCATACAGGGCCAACTGACCGTTTCAAGTGGCGCGACCGTGTCTGGCGCCACTGTCGGCTCGGGCGGCACGGAAACTGTTTTGTCTGGCGGTATAAATTCAGGAGGAAGCGTTCTGCTTGGTGGTGCGGAAATTGTCTCTTCCGGAGGGTCGGCAGACAATCTCAGTGTTGGGTCGGGCGGTTCGCTTGTTCTGCAAGCTGGCGCGCTGTTGACAAGGACCAACCTTACTTCCGGAGCTGTTATCGATATCGACTGGATGCAGTATGTGTCCGGCGGAACCGTCCATTTGAACAGCAATACGATCACTGTAGTGCAGGGCAAAGATACGTGGTCAACCACATTCAATGGATCATTTAATAGTACTGATTACTTTATCCTGTCCAAAGATGCCGATGGCAGCACAATACTGACGTTTATCTGCTACCTCGCTGGTACAATGATACGCACGGCTACTGGCGAAAAGACCGTTGAGGACTTCAGGGTGGGAGACGAGGTTGTAACCTACGAAGGCGGACGGGAAGTCATCAAAACGGTTACCTGGGTGGGTAAAAAAACAGCCCAGATCAGGAAAGATCTTCCTCCCGACCGCGCAGGCTATCCGGTTTGCATCACAGCAGATGCAATCGCACCGGGTATTCCAAACAAAGACCTCTTTGTGACGCCTGAGCATTGCATGTATTTTGAAGGAAAATTTATTCCCGCACGCATGTTGGTAAATAACAGAACAATATATTATGTCATGAATGAAAGTACTTATACGTATTATCACATCGAAACAGCGTCACACTCTGTTCTGTGGGCAAACGGGGCGTTGAGCGAGAGCTATCTCAATACAGGCAACCGCAAGGAATTTACTCAAAACGGCAATGTTGTTCGTTTCACAGGTGATACAGCATTGAGCTGGAGCGAAGACGCTGCGGTACCTCTCTCGACTGAGCGCGCCGATGTCGAACCACTATATAAACGATTGCTCGAAAGAGCAGCATCAATGGGTGTGGCTCCGCGTGAAGCAACCAGCGATCAGACGGAAGACATGGATCTTCATCTCGTGACCCCGGCCGGACAGCGCATTGACATTACACGCGTCACGGAAAGCGGCCGTTTTGTATTCATGATACCGGCTGACATAACCGAGGTACGTATCATCTCCCGTGCCTCACGGCCCTGTGATGTCGAGGGGGCCTTTGTCAATGATCGACGTCATCTCGGGGTATTGGTGTCAAACCTTGAACTCTGGACGCATTTCGGTTGCGTTGATCTAAAGATGCTCCTGTCGCAGGAAGGGCTTTCAGGATGGAATAATGTGAAAGATGGCAATATGCGTTGGACCAGCGGAAACGCGCTCGTGAGATTTCCGAAAACTGACACCCAGGAGCCATCAATTCTCTCGTTTGAGGTCAAGGCGGGGGGACCTTACATCCTTCAGGAGGCCGCAAAGCGGGCGTCGTCAGTCAATTGATACAGTGCGCCCAGCCATAAGCTCTGGCTGGGCGCCGATTGATTTCCCCAAAAGGCTACATACAAAGGCGTTGCCTAGATGTTTGGTCGCTTTGCATTTCGCGATACTGGCAGATCACTAGACAAGACAGCAGTGAGCTCAGTTGGATACGAAGTCACGTATCGTCAGCTGGAGAGAGATGTTAATGGTGTCGTATGCGTACTTCGCGTATTGTGTGAGCTATCTCCGAGCGTCGTTGCTATCAACTATACCGAAAAGTATGTGCATCTCGTATTCATTCTGGCACTCGCACAGCTTGGTATACCGTCGGCATCATTGACAAATAATGAGGGTAGAAAGCTTCGGTTAGAACTTGATCTTATTCGACCTGATATCATCCTGAGCGATCGCAACATATCGTCCGTTACGATCCGTCAGCTTGTGTTGGATATAAACTGGTTCGAGAACGCGCGGCGTCAGGATAATACTGCCCAAAGGCCAGTGATCGTGCATCCGGATCAAATTGTGCGTGTTGCTGTAACAGACGGGACGGACAACCAACTGAGACGTCTCGATTTGACATCTTCATACATCGAGATGTCGGCGTACCACGTATTCTTCGGTGGCGTCTTTGATCGGGACCTCGATATAGCCAATCTGCGCGTCATTCCTGTATTGTCGCTCTCCACAGCAACAGGATTTCTGACTGTGATTTCCTGCCTTCTGGCCAGGCTTCACGTCCAGATACTGGAAGCAAACCAGCTGGGCATCGCATTCAGCCAAAAGAAACCTACCGCAGCATTGATTTCTCCCCGACACGCCGAAGCAATTATATCCCAGTTGCCACCGGGAATGGCTCCACTGCAAAATCTCTATCTGACAGTTGTGGGAGGGAAACTTCCCACTGCATTGAGAGAGCTGATACAGCAGACACTGACACCGAATGTGGAAGTCGTTTATGGTACCGATGAGTGTGGCGCTATTGCTTCGCTTTCACGTGACGATTTGCCAGACACGGCGGTGGGCAGGGTTCTGCCCTGGGTAGGGCTCGACCTCGTAAGTCATGAGGGTAAACCGGTCACCGCTGAGACTCCTGGTGAGATCAGGGTGTGTGGGACGGGAGTTGTTCACAGACACGGGAGTATGCCTGACAGCTGCGATAAGCAGTTCAGGGATGGATGGTTCCATACTGGAGATCTAGGATATCTTGATACGCAGGGTATCCTCCACCTGACTGGTCGCGTCGACGATCTGGTAAGTCTGGGTGGCGACAAATTCAATTTTGCTGAGATTGATATTCATATCCATGCCTGTGAGGGCGTGAGCGAGTGTGCGATGTTTATCGTACCCGATGCGTTGGGATTAGCCTGTCCTTATGTAGCTCTTGTAACGGAGGCGAATTTCTCCCTCGATCATTTATCTTCATGGATACGGGGCGCCTTTCCGACAATGCCCCCAGTAACCGTTATCTGGGTGGACAGTATTCCCCGGACAGGAAACGGACAGCCTGATCGTTTACTGCTTTCGCAGCTTCTTAAACTCTCGTGATCGAGACCACATGTAGATCCAACAAAAAAGGGAAATTCACACCATATGGAAAACCGGGGAAGCGAAATAGCGGTTGTTGGTATTGGTCTTCGTTTTCCGGGGGGAATTGATAATACCGAGAAGCTTTGGGCCTTCCTGTGCGATCAGGGCGATGCTTCTTCTGATGTTCCGGATGATCGTTGGGGTAGCAAGCGCTACTACAGTGAAGATATTGCTGCGCCCAGCAAGACTTATATGCGCCGCGGCTCGTTCATCGACCAGAATATTGCACATATGGATCCGCTCTTCTTCGGGATTTCGCCTCGCGAAGCGGCCTGCATGGACCCGCAACAACGGCTTGTACTGGAAGTCGTGTGGGAAGCGATGGAAGATTCCGGCATTCTTCCGGCAACATATTCTACCGGCCGGACAGGCGTATTCATGGGAACCTTTTCCCTCGACTGGATGGGAGTGAGCGGCTCCGTCTACAACCGGCGTCTCATAAAAGATCATTATTCTGCGACCGCGGCATCGGTGACCATGCTCGCTGCGCGTGTCTCCCATAGTCTTGACCTCAAGGGGCCAAGCATGTCGATTGATACCGCGTGTTCATCATCTTTGACGGCCATCCATCAGGCTTGTCTCAGTCTCGCAACAGGGGAGAGTAACGCTGCGATCGCTGGTGGGGTCAATATCATGGTTTCTCCCATCTCGTCCATTACGATGTCGAAAGGGCATTTTCTCTCTGTGGATGGAAGATGCAAAAGTTTCTCCTCAATGGCCGACGGGTATGGCCGCGGGGAAGGCTGCGGTATCGTGGTTCTCAAGCGTCTCTCTGATGCTGAGAGAGATGGCGACAAGATACACGCAGTCATTGTCGGGACCGGTGTCAATCAGGATGGTCGCACACCCACCCTTACTACCCCAAGCGAGGAAGCACAGCGCAGTTTGATCCTCGACGTTCTGTCAAAAGCAGGTCTGACCCCAGACGATGTAGGTTATGTCGAAGCTCACGGCACCGGTACCCCTGTGGGCGATCCTATTGAAGTCAATGCACTCGGCAAATCGATCGGTCAGCGAAGAGACCCGGAAACACCACTTCTGATTGGCTCCGTAAAAGCTAATATCGGGCATCTCGAGGGTGCGGCGGGTGTGGCCGGGCTGATAAAGGCGATCCTCTGTCTAAACAAGCGCTCAATTCCACCACAGGCCAATCTTCCTGAGCTGAACAAGACGATACCGTTTGCCGAACTCGGAATTAAGGTCGTGGAAGGAGAGCTGACCAAGCTGCCCTCAAGTGGAAGCAATAGTTTTATCGGTGTGAACTCATTTGGATACGGCGGTACAAATGCGGTTGCATTTCTGCGCTCGCCATCATTCGGCTCCAACCCTGACAATACTGAAGCGGTCTGTCCAGACAAAACATTACTACTTCCTCTGAATGCAATGGCTGAAGTTGCAACCCAAAGACTGGCTATTTCCTATCTGGAATTCCTGAGAAGCTCCAACAGTCCAGCAATAGAGGATCTGTGTTTTTCCGCTGCCCGGCATCGCGCACGGTTGCAGCTGCAGACCGTCATATATGGCGAGAGCGCAAGCGACATCATTGAGGGTCTTGAAGCTGTCGCCGAGAAAAAAGCATCCGACAAAATCGTAACAGGTCGACGATTGAGCGAGACGATGCAGAACCCTGTTTTCGTCTTCTCCGGAATGGGATCACAGTGGAAAGGTATGGGTCATCATATCTTGCGAGACCCTGATCAGGCCGTTCAATTGCTCGTTGAGCATGTTGACAGTCTTTTCATCGGATTGGCCGGCTGGTCGATCATTGATGAGATACTGCGTCCCGCAGAAGAATCCAGACTAGATGAAGCGATCATCGCGCAGCCAGCAATTTTCGTCATTCAGGTCGTTCTGGTGGCGGCTTTGCGGGCAAAAGGTGTCGTGCCCTCAGCAATTGTGGGCCATAGCCTGGGTGAAGTAGCGGCAGCCTATGCGGCTGGAGTTCTGTCCCTGAAAGACGCGATAACGATCATTTATCACCGCAGTCGCCTGCAGGCCCGTCTTTCTGGAAGAGGGACGATGCTTGCTGTCGCTCTTTCGGGTGCAGAAGCGACATCGAGATTTGTCAGCAGATACCCCGGACTTGTATCAGTTGCCGCCTATAATAGTGGTACCTCGTGTACACTTGCCGGGAATACGGATGCCCTGACGGCAATTTCTGAATTCTGCCACAGGGATGGCATTTTCAACCGGAAGCTCAACGTCACAATTCCGTATCACAACCCGCTGATGGATGAGATCCACGACGAGTTGCTAAGCTCGATCTCTGATATCGACTCCCAGGTGCCGCAGCTTTCTCTTTACTCTACGGTAACCGGGGAACGTTGGAGCGGGGAGGAGCGTCATGACGCCCTATACTGGTTTGCCAATGCTCGTGAACCAGTACTGTTTCACGACGCTATCCGGCGGATGCTTGATGCCGGGCATCAGACTTTTCTTGAAATTGGCGCCCATCCTGTGCTGTCAGCCTTGATCCGTGAGTCGGCGCAAGGCTCAAAAAAGGATCTTGCAGTTATTCCCACTCTCCGCCGTAATGAAAGTGAAAGTCTGGCGATCTCGCGTTGCTTGGCACGGCTTTATATTGCCAGCGTACCATTGGACTGGCATCAAATCCTAGGAGGCAAGCGTATAGCATTGCCCCATTACCCGTGGGTTCGTGAATATTTCTGGTCGGAGACCGATGAATCCCGCAGAGACCGCCTGGATATTATCGTTCACCCACTACTTGGAGATCCGGTTTCCGCTTCTGCACCTGTGTGGCATTACTATCTGAACAAGGCTTCTATCTCGTGGGTCAGACACCATCAGGTTGATGGCATATGTCTGTTTCCTGCTGCGGGCTTTATTGAGGGATGTATTGCCCTGTCTAATCAGATCGAACCGTCATCCGCATTGGTCCTTGAGCGTTTCACAATCCCTTATGCGCTAACACTCGATGACTCAGATTCTGTGCGAATAGAATGGGCTTTCGACTCACATAATCGCGTACTGAAAGTTTCATCAACGTATGACGTAGAAGAAAACAGAAAGTGGACCGAGCATGCGTCATGCACGCTATTGTTGAGCAAGCCTTGGCCGGATTCTGATGTATTTCTGTTTGATTCATCCGGAACTCAGGAGATAAATCTAGAAGATTTTTACAGCAGGCTGAGTTCACTTGGGTTCGACTATGGACCGGAATTCAGAGTCCTGAAGTCCTTGCGTATTGATGATGGTATAGCCTCAGCTTGTCTGCAACTTGGCCTTACTGATGAAATCGACGACTACTATATTCATCCAACGTTGCTTGATGGTGCATTTCAGGCACTCATTGGTGCCGCCTATAATCGGCATGAGCGCACTGTATATGTGCCAACCGAGATAGAGCAATTTATTTACTGGGGCGGGAAGCATAAAGAGCTCATTGCACATGCCCGGATTACCAAGAGATCTGATAAATATGTGGAAGGTGATATACGACTGACGACCCCGGAAGGTGAAGCAGTAATCCAGATATCAGGTTTCCGTGCCACTTCACTCCCGAAAGGGGAAAATCGTGTGCGGAACGATCCCGCCGCAACAAGGTTTTATCACCAGACCTGGTTCGATACAGAACAGCCCGCGCTGCTGATCGAAGCGACAAAAGTAACCGTGCTGACCGCGGCGCCGGCTTGTGTTTCACTTCTCCATAATAGCTTCCTGTCATATGGGATGACGGTGGATGTCCATGACATCAGTACACTGGAGGATGCGGCATTACTCCACGTTCTGTCCGATCCGATAGGTATGCTGATCTACATCTCCCGCAAGGAAACCGAAGGAACAGGAAAACAATCTATCAAGGATCTTCTGCGCCTTGCACAACTCTCGTCAGCAGCCGGAAACGGAACGATTGGCAAGAAACTTGTGGTCGTCACTCAGGGTGCCGTGACAGCCGACGATTTGAAGGGGGAGGCCATTGATGTCGCGCAGGCATGTATTCGTGGATTCACCAAAGGGTTGTCCGCCGAACGAGCGGATCTCGGGGTGCGTCTCGTCGATATTGGCAACTTCTTGCAAGACGAAGCAACGGCTCTGCAAATCTGTGCCGAGATCTCCAATCAGGATCAGGAGGATGACATTATCCTACGTCCCGGTTTCAGGGCTGTAGGAAGGATCTGCGAGGTCAGATCGGGCGCGGCTGCCGAACGTACCTTTTATTCACGGGATGAATTGGCTGGTGGCCAGCCAGTCGGGGTTCGCCTGGTCTCCGATCCCAGCGGTTTGCTCGACAAACTGCACTATGAACGCATGATCTGCGAGCCCCCGCCACCAGGGAAAATCTTGTTCAGAACAATTGCGAGTGCCCTGAATTTTAAGGATGTGCTGAAGGCAACGCAGCTACTTCCGGACAGCGTAATTGACGACACCTTCAATGGTGACAAACTAGGTATGGAGCATCCGCCGAGGTGATCGCAGTGGGAGCCGGTGTCGATGGTTTTGATCCGGGGCAGCGTTACCTGATGCCATGGCCAGGGTGTTTTGCAACGCATTTCTATGCAGACGCGGCAACTGTTCTGGCATTCCCGCTTGAGGAACCTTACTCGCCGGAAGACGCGGTAACACTGCCGATAGCATTCGTTACGGCCTACTATGCTCTTATTCATCTTGCCCGTCTTGAGGCAGGAGAGACTGTTCTGATCCATGGCGGTTCGGGCGGGGTCGGTTTTGCAGCAATACAGTTGGCCAGAATGATCGGGGCCAAAGTTTTCACAACGGCTGGTAACGAAGAGAAGCGGAACTATCTCAGGTCCGTTGGCTGCGAATATGTGTACGATTCCCGATCCCTGTCTTTTACGGCAGAAATCAATGCCGTAACGCACGGCAGGGGCGTGGATGTAGTTTTGAATTCCCTATCGGGCGATGGGCAGACCCATAGCCTGATGCTGCTTGCGCCTTATGGCAGATTTGTCGAGATCGGTAAGAAGGATATTGTGGAGGCGGGATCACTTCCTCTGAGGCAATTCAATAACAACCTGTCCTTCTTCTCTCTCGATCTCGACCGGCTTATGCTGCAGCGTCCTGCGCTGATGAGGACACTTCTCACCGACGTCGTAAAGCTGGCCCGAAACGGTGGTGTGCGCGCCTTGCCTTATACGAGCTTCCCTGCTTATCGTACTTCGGAAGCCTTCAGGTTCCTTGCGTCGGCCAAACACATTGGCAAGGTGATCATCGACTACACCAATCTTGATGAGCTACAGGCCGACGTATTGCTCCGTCCTTTGCCATCAGTTCATGTCGCAGGTGTGTATCTTGTCACTGGCGGTCTGGGTGGTTTTGGCTGGGCAACTGCGAAATGGCTCGTCCGCGAAGGAGCAACCCGCCTGATACTTGTCGGTCGGCGTCCTGAAGAACAGTCTGAGTACCATAAAGAGATACTGGCGTACCGAGAGAAGGGCATAGAGGTTCTTACATTTGCAATCGATGTCTCTGATCCAATCTCGATGGCAGCCCTGTTCGAGGACATCTCACTAAGGCACATTCCGCTCAAAGGCATATTCCACTGTGCAGGCGTGCTCGATGATGCACTGATACATAATCTCGATATCGACAGGATCATCAACGTCCTTGAACCCAAGGTATCTGGCGCAATCAACCTCGACAAGCTCTCTGCCGGCTTCGATCTCGATTATTTTGTACTGTATTCTTCCATCACAACATTACTGGGCAATTTGGGGCAGAGTGCCTATATTGCGGCAAATACTGCGCTGGCCGCCATAGCTTCCAATAGGTTCAGACGAGGACAGCCTGCTCTTTCAGTAGAATGGGGTGCCATTTCCGGTATTGGCATGTTGCATGCCAATGAGGCTGCAGCCCGGTTGTTCGAGGCAGCAGGGATCGGTAGTATGTCTCCTGAAGAAGCACTTGATAAACTGCCGGGTATGCTTGCGCTTCGGTTTCCTGCACTTGCTTGCGCCAAGGTTGACTGGGAGAAATGGGCAACGGTGTTTCCTGCCATGGACAGCTTGCCAAGGTTCTCGCAGTTACGGTTCGCCAGGGGCGGGGACGGCCGGGGCGGCAAGCACATGATGCGCCTGCGTGAGCTGAACGAGAACCAGAGGCTCGATTATATCATCTCACAGGTGAAAGAAATTGTATCCAAGATTCTCTATGTGGACGCTTCGAAAATCAGCGACACGGCACGGCTTTCAGAACTGGGAATTGATTCCCTTGCCGGGGTTGAGTTGCAGAGCGCATTACGTATCGAAATGGGAGTCAATATTTCTGTGCTTATGCTCGCCCGTGATGAAACGATACAGCAGATGTCTCAAAGCTTCCTTGAAAAGCTGTATGTCGACGACGCTTCGGCTCCAGTATGAGCGATGGTTTCACAGTCGTAACGCGGGCAGATGGTCAGGAAATTCTTGATTGGCGTTGCAACAGTCTTATCGACCTTCTCTCTTTTCAGGTAAGTAGGAAACCGGATCAGAGATTATATACGTTTCTTGGTGATGGAGAAAACGAGACAGAGAGTGTCTCCATGTGCGAATTCGCACAGCATGTCACGACATTATCCGGATGGCTTCTACGCCTTCTTCCGCAGGGGACACATGTTATCCTGCTATATGATAACGGACTGGATTACTTAATTGGATTGATGGCCGGCATGAATGCGGGTCTGATACCCGTGTCCGGCGTACAAGCCACGGCCTTCGGTGCAAGAGATCGCTTTCTGAACATCAGGAAGGATTCCGGAGCAGTGGCGGCTATCGGGAATCAAACGACTCTTCGAAATTTCCAGAAAGCATGTGCAGCAGTCGAAAATGACAACACATTCCGCTGGATTTCTACCGAAAACAGAGGAAATGATACTGACTTTGACCTGAGGAGGATATCGCCTGATTCTATTGCGATGGTGCAATATACATCCGGTGCGACGAGATCGCCCAGAGGGGTTGAACTAAGCCACAGGAACATTCTCTTCAATCTGTACAAGCAGGGCGAAGCATTCGGCTACGAAAATGGTGACTGTGGGGTCAACTGGCTACCTCTCTCGCATGACATGGGTCTGATCGGTGGCGCGTTGATGGCACTGGCCGCCGGAGGGCATTGTGTGTTGTTGCCTCCCGAGACTGTAGCCGAAGAACCTGGTCGGTGGCTTAAAGCGATCAGTCGTTACCGTGCAAGTTTTTCTGGTGGCCCTGATTTCATGTATGACATGAGCGTTCGGGCGATCAGTGCTGCACAGACTGCTGTTATGGACCTGTCGTCATGGAAAGTCGCCTTCACTGGCTCGGACCATATCAGGCCACATACTATCGAGGCATTCGACAATCTCTTTTCAGATTGTGGCTTTGAAAGACAGGCGTTTTTATCGTGTTACGGTTTAGCCGAGGCGACGCTGCTGGTGACTGCCTCGGAGAAAAGAAAAGGTATTTCATTTGAGAGAGTCTCCAGAGTTGGTCTTGCGCGTGGAGTCGTTGAGCCACCATTGAATGAACAAGACACCCGTCTGTTAGCCAACTGCGGCTCTATAATAAAAGATATCAATGTTTTTATTATCGATGAAGATACAAACGAGATAATGCCCGAGAAAACGGTCGGAGAAATTTTTGTATGCAGCGCAAGCATTGCGCATGGATACATAAACAGATCTGAGGAAAGTAAAAAAACGTTTTTTGAAAACAGGAATGATCCCGAAAATTATTTATTAAGAACGGGTGATCGTGGTTTCATATTGGATAACTGTCTCTTCGTCACAGGAAGGAGCGATCATCGGATTGCGATTAACGACTGTGTGTTCGATCCCGACGATCTGGTTTCATGTCTGAATCCTTTCAGCGCTGAAATTCGCCTCTCTTCGATTTGTATATTTGTGGAGACAACCGCGGACATGCAGATATTGTTCGTGCTGGCTGAGGTAAATCGTATGTCTGAGAATATCCGTGACGGACTAAGTGAAGAACTCGTCCATACGATATCTGCAAGTTTCGGGAAGCAGAATATTCGCTTATTCATGCTTCGGCCGAGCACCATCCTGAAAACACCAAGCGGGAAAATACGCCTGAGTGATACACGCGACTTATTTTTTTCTGGCGATATGTTCATACTAGCACAAGCCGAAAGGATGGAGTTTGATAAACCCAGAGTCCGAATAGAACGGATCGAACCGCGAAAGATATAGTCAATGTACGGGCAATTACTTCTATCGTATTTCATATAATTGTACTTGCACCATGAGGTCTGGGTCGAGAATTAGCGATCCGGTCCCACACAACGCAGCAATAGGGCCTCATGGAGCGAGAGGCATTACATCCTGTGTGCAACTTGTTCAGGCCTCGCCTGTTGGAGGAGCTGACCGGCAGCGCAGGAACCTCAGATAATGCTCACCCCACCCTTGCCTTTTTCCCCGGATGTCGAAACGCCGGAGAAAGACGAGCAGCATGTCATTCAGGGCATTATCGATGGCATGGTTGAACAGAGCCGTGTGGTCGGCAAGCGCGAGGGGCGCATGGTGCGAGCCAGCCATGCCAAACCTACGGCCCTTGTCGTTGGCACACTCGATGTTGCACCGCATCTTCCGGGCGAACTGGCCCAAGGCGTTTTTGCCACATCAGGGCAGTACCCTGTAGCGGCACGTTTTGCACAGGCGCGGGAGAGACACTGGGCGATCGTGTCTCCGTTCACCGTGGCCTCTCCCTCAAGCTGTTTGGGGTCAAAGGAGAAAAACTGCCAGGCCATGAAACCGAAACGCAGGATTTCATCCTGGCATCCGGGCAGACTTTTCCATCGGGCACAGCCGCAGGTTTCCTGCGTGATGGTGGGGTGATCGGCAAGGCCGCCTCGCTGCCCGAGGGGGCGAAAAGTGCAGTCTCCTCACTGGCGCGTGGTTTCAATTATGCTCTCGGTCATGTGGGAACGCAGAGCCCGATGGCTGATTTCCTGGGCCATCCCTATTCCCACCCGCTTTCGGAGCCGTATTACAGTCAGGCACCCCTGCGCTATGGCGCGTATGTCGCCAAGATCGCAGCATTTCCGATGATGCCGGATCTTGAAGCCCTGCAATCCTGGCGGCTTGATCCACACCATGATGAGGACGGGTTCCGGCATGAAACGGTCACTTATTTCGGTGGACGGGAGGTCGTGTTCGACATCCGCATTCAGCTCTGGAACAATGCCGAGACGCAGCCTATCGAGGATGCCTCCGTCATGTGGTCAGCGGATGAAGCGCCTTTCCGTTCAGTGGGCAGACTGAGCTTTCCCGTACAGAACGCCTTCAGTGCCCAGCGGGCGGCCTTTTTCGAGAATCATCTCGTTTTCAGCCCGTCACAGGGTCTTAGCGCTCATCGGCCATTGGGTTCGGTCATGCGCGCAAGAATGCAGGTTTACAAAGCCCTGTCTGCCTTTCGCCACGGTCAGAACAAACAAAGTGAAATTCAGCCAGCTGGCATCGAGCAAATCCCCGCCTGAATTCCCAGACGAGCCGTACGATATATGTCAGCCTACAGCCTGCCGACGCTGTACGGTTAAGCCACCAACTAAAGGAAAGACACCTGATTATGCTTATCGAATTCTATGTCATTGCGGGGCTGGTGCTGCTGGCGCTGGTGAACATCTTCTGGGCCGGTGCTGCGAAAACGCGCCAGTATGGCACGGACTGGAATATGGGCGCACGAGACGGCAATATGCCAGAGTTACAGCCTTTACCGGCACGACTGATGCGAGCGCAGGCCAATCTTTTCGAGACGTTGCCCCTGTTCCTCGCAACGCTACTGGCGGCGTTGCTCGCAGGTCATGCCGGATGGAAAACGCAATGGGGCAGCTGCATCTATCTGGCAGCCAGAGTAACCTATCTGCCACTTTATGCAGCCGGTGTTCCTGTGGTTCGAACCGTGGTTTTCATAATCTCGGTTCTTGGGTTGCTCCTCACGCTCTGGGCGCTGATCGCCGGGTAGGCTTAGGACCTGCTGATTTCATAAGGCTGCATTCATTCAGGTATTCCCTCAAGAAGCTTAGAAAGATGCGTGATATATTATGATTGACGGACGAGTAGGTGGCGCGGCTTGACTCATATTCTCCGAAAAACTACGGCAAGCCCTTGGCTGATGGTCGCTGGACGCTGGACGCTGCAGGGGGATAGAGGACGCTTCCTGCGAACGACAAAGGATCCGGCTGTATCCGAGGTTTCCATAGGTAAGGCGGTGATAATCGACGCGATCTATTTAAAGGCATGTCCTCCTTGCTGGCCCGCCAGTGGAAAAAAGGATGTAGATCGCCAGACTGGCGAAAAAACAGCATGAATATCAGGATTAACTCCATTACCGATGCGAACGGGCCGCCCTCTGAGACTCTTCATAACCGCCGACCGGAGCTAAGATGGCGACAGATTCAGGGATGCCTTGCAGGCAAAGAGCATGAAGTCCTGCATCCAGGCCGGAAAAAGCCGTCAGGCACGACAAAAGCCCCTGTAAACAACGCACCCGCATCAAGATTATATTCTGATACACAAAGCCTGGCCCCACGTTGCGATCCGCTGCAACAGGGCCCTAGAGTCTAGTTCCTACATTACAATCACTGCCACCATCATCTTCTGGCTCTATTTAATAGATTAATAGGTCCTGTGCCCAGAATCACACTTTTTCAGCCGGCACCTGGTTGGATCCGAAAACTGGCTGAACCAGGCATTTAGCGATACAAGTTTCAAATGTTCCGGACGGCTTACCTGACATGAACAGTGAGCCGCCCGGAACCACAGGCTGAAACCGATCGCCTCATTCAAAAAAATGTAGTTATTATGATCGACGTCTTCCTGTACAGAAATCACGGTCATATCTTCAATAATTTAAGCATTGAGATGTAATACCCACAGTGATTCCGCTCCTGTTATGAATAAGCGGTTCTGTTCATGATCGAATTCACAATTACTGCAGAGGTGCGGTGTCGGAACAGTAGCCAGATGAAGACCGGATGAATTGAACACCTCAACACCGACCCCAGAGCTACTCCAGACCCATCCGCGCCGATCAACGGTGAATCCGTCCGGTATACCATGGGGAACTACAGCAAAGCGGCGCCGGTTAGACAGGCGAGGGCCTTCGCGATCGAATGCAAAGATGGCAATCTCACCCTCATTGTGTTCAGGCGTCTGGGATGCATAGAAAACGCGTTCATCTGGGGAGAATGCGACGCCGTTAGGCTGGGTCATGTCAGCAACACGATGCGTAATCCCATCGGACCCGATGCAGCAAACAGAGGTTTTGCCGCTTTCGGAACGGGACGGAACTCCCTGCTTGGGATTTTCGATACCGAAAGTAGGCTCGCTGAACCAGACCGTCCCGTCATTCGCGATGACGATATCGTTAGGCGCGTTAAGACGCTGTCCGCTGGCATGAGTGGCGACGACCATCGGATTTCTCGCACCGCGAGAGCAACTGATGGCGCGATGACCATGTTCACAGTGAAAAATTCGTCCGTCAGGTGCCACAGCATTACCATTGATAAAAGGCGTAGCGTCGAGCAAAACGTCAACAGCCCCATCTTCACGCCAGCCCAGTACACGGCGCCCTACCACGTCGCTCCATATCAGCGTTCTCTGTTGCGGCCACCAGGCGGGTCCTTCGCTCCAGCTTGCCTGGCTGTAAAGAGAGAAAAGCCGTGCCGCTTCCAAAACAGGTTTTGCATCAGAGTGATGGATCTGCGGCGACGATACCTGCACCATTTCAGGAGGGCCGGGGGAGCGCAGGCGTGCGGGCATCAACGGATTTTCGTTCAAAGACGCAGCACTCGCCTTACGCATACGCATTGCAGCCAGAGCTGCACCGGTTCCGAAAACTGTTCGTCTGGTCATTGTTGGCCGTGTCATTATTGGAACGGATCCTTTGTTTGAGCTGCCGGTGATTCCTGAAGCTGGACAAGCATCCGATAGCAGGGTGTATCACCGAATTGTCCAGATAAGTCTCCTTTTGCATCGGATGTTCCCTGATCCTAACCAAAATGGATATTCCCAGGGCCCATCTCCACTCTCTCGCCATTCATTGTCTCGATGAACCAGCGCTTTTTGAGAAGAATAACCCACTGAGGATGCGGACTTTTGTGTCAGTCCCCAGACCACCCGACAGGCAAAACAGCAAAGTTGATCGCCTCGACGATGCCGGGGAACGGCCGCATCCCGTGGCGTCCACATGTGGAGATGGGGAAGGACTGGTGGCAATTCAGGATCCTTACCACCATTTTGTAGAAGAGTAGCCTCAGATGCAGGCATACCCAGTTGACGTGACATCACCCACGGCACTTAGCCATCACCACCATATGCGCTAAAGGCAAAGGTATAATCAGACTATTTGTGCATTGGTGTTTATACAGAAATCTCTTCCGGACTGCGCAGCCAAGAAGTCTAGCAATGGACATACAGGTTGTCTGCATGGAGCATGGTGCAAGCAACAAAAGCGTTATCTGCTAGCAAGGAAGACTATATCCAGAACCGGGCCGTGCCCTTCATTTGTTCAAAGCGAACCCACAAGACCCCGGATTTTACCCAGCGATCAAAAGTTAGGCTGTAATCCCCCAAGTGGCGAGTTCTGAAGGAATGACTCGCCACTTCACCCCATTTTGGTAGCACCAGAAAATTGTCGATATTGTCCGTCGCAGTTTACCAGGCAGAGTTTTGCCTTTCGGACGGACCGCCTCGATCATGGGTGCCTAAACTCAGGTCTCATAGCCGGGAGATGACGGCTGTAATGAGGCAGATAGCTGAGAAGAAGATGTTCGATCTGTAAGAGCATGTCATGACCCACCTCCAGTCCTTGTGTCTCTCTGACATGATCGCAAAATGGTTGCGTGTTTTTCCTTCCCGCACGAGATTTGCAGTGGCTCCTGCGATACAACGGCAGCAGGCGCTGCATCCGATTATCCACCAGTCAGAACAGGGCGCTTATCTTCAGTTTCGTTGCAAAACCCAAACAAGAATGCCGTTATCTGATTGATGAGTTCTTAGCCCAAGGTGGGGAATGATGAAACTGCAGTCTATCACCATGTTGGACCTCATTCGTATCTGCGATCAATGGCGGAAAATATTCCGAAAGGCAGGCAAAGCGGATCGTGATTGGGAGAGGGTGATGCAGCTCTTTAGGGCATGGCTCGAACCGCGTCTGGGTGCTATTTCGGCTTCATGGCTGAGATGGAAAAAAGCGAAATGGTTGGCAACGTCGGCTTGGTGCAGATAGATTGGTAGCGCCATCCTGCCCATTAAGCGAAACGTCTGGAGGTTGCTCTCGCGTTTTTGCAGGGCCAGAAGACGCCTTGCGGCTCTGGTGTTCCGGCGTTTCTGCAGAATATCGCCGGAAGCATAAGTGTTTTGATCTACTACCCGCCAGAGCCTGTGGACCCGATCACGTATCTCGATCAGCACCTTGTCTGAATGCACGAGATCGCCAGACCGGACTTTCCGCGATGTAAAGAGCGGGTGCAGGCTGCACCGAATTTCAGGCTCCAGCGGCGGATCGTCTCATGAGTGATCAAAATACCCCGTTCAAGCCGCATTTCCTCCGCAAAAAAGCTCAGCGGAAAGCAGAAATCCAGCTACATTCTACTGGCTATCAGCTCATTGAGGGAACGACAGTACCGTCTGCAGCTAACGGACGACGCTCTCATCAGCCGCCTTTACCGGACCTGATCCCGGAACAACCGAATGCTCTCAATGATTCTGGACAGAAAAATTCTGTAGTTCTGTGGCTAGGTCAGGCCGCGAACCGTCGAGTATCTTTGCCAGATGACCATCTTTCTTGATCAGGCAATGGCCGGGATCTGTCGCACCCCGAAGCGCTGAAGGCAAGATTGTCACGATCCAGCAAGACCCTGAAGCCGGGGCCGAACAGGGTACGAAACGCCGCCATATCCCCTGGCTCGGTCCAAAGCCGGGCGCCAATTACTGTCCACTCGATGCCGGAACGAGGCATCAGCTTTTGAGCAAGTTCTCTTGTGCGGGCGCAGTGGCGTGCAGTTGGGGGGTCCATGGTGGCAAGATAGCTCTCACACCAGGGGGCGCTGAAGATCACGACCTGAGCGCGGCCTGTGCCCGCTGGACGCAAAGTCGTCTCGGATCCCGCTGCATCAGTCAGTTTCACATCCGGTACCCCGGCGCCAACCTCGAGAGGCTGTATGCGGGTGACGTCTGCAGATTGAAGGTCTTTCGCTCTACGGGGGGCGGATGCGATACGTTCAAGTGCGGCTTCAAGTGCCGAACCGTCCTGATGCCCAAGATAGGCCAGACGCCCATCACGATCGATCAGTACATGGAGGGGTGTCGCACGGATATTCAGCCAGTCGCTCAGCCTTCCGTCATCAACCACGACCGGCATGGTAAGCCCGGTTTTACGCACAAAGGCGGCGATCTTCTCCCGTTTTTCACCAAAACCGATATCGACGGCAACGACGCTCATGCGCGATTTATACCGCTGATAGAGCGCCTCGAAACCCGGCATCTGAGCACGACAAGGAATGCAGTATGTCGCCCAGAGCTTGAGATAGACCGGGCCCTTGCGTGTAAGTCCTGACATGTCGAGCATTTGGCCATCCAGCGTCTGCCAGCTCATGGCCGGCACAGGGCGTCCAATCATTGCCTTGAGAGCAGGGTCCTCCGCAACAAAGGCTGCCGAACCGGGCACAGGTTGTGTCTCTGCGCAGGCAGATGAAATTGCTAAGCATTGCACAAGCAGGGTGAGAGCCGTAAGGCCATGGCGGAAATCGGGCATGGGATGGATCCTTGTTGTCAGGAGAATATGAGGGTGTCAGGCACAGCGGTGATCAGCGTCATATGCTAGCTCGTGCTGCGCATCAGGGTGAGAAGGTGATGGCAATCAGCCTCGACCCGCTCGGAGCGAATATTCGCGACACCAAGAATGATGCCCGATCGAGCCCGTGATCCTTTTGCAAACCACGCTGACAGAGGAGAGACAGCCAGCAATGCCTCACGCGCCTGAAGGGCAAGGCGGGCGTCATCAAAGCCGGATGGCTGGGGCAATATGACGGAAAGCCCTGCACCTAGTGCTACAGGGACGTTGCATCGCTGCAAGGTATCGCACAGAAGCGACCGGCGCTCGGTATAGATCTGGCGTGTCCTGCGCAGATGCCTGAAATAATGCCCATCGCGCATGAAGCGTGTCAGGGCAATCTGGACAGCGTTGTTGGGTGGTGTTGCAAGCCACCAGGCCATTTCGGTAAGGCGTTTAACCAGACCCCGGGGTGCCACGATAAAACCAAGCCCTATCATGGGGGCGAGTGTCTTGCTGAACGTGCCAATATGGATCACACGGTCTGCACCATCGCCCGAGGCCAGTGCGGGCAGCGCGCGTCCCTCAAGATGCAGTTCGGCAAGATAATCATCCTCAATGATCCAGCTGTGGCTCTCCCTTGCCCAGTCGATCAGGGCCTTGCGCCGTGCGGGGCTCAGAGAAACCCCCATCGGGGCCTGCTGTCCTGGTGTAACAAGGGCGGAAGCTGCGGCAGGTGCCATGACACGCCCCTGCGCCACATCGATCCCCTCATGGTCTACTGCAACCGGAACGGGATGTACTCCGGCGCTTTCCAGCGCCATTCGTGTGACGGGAAAGCCCGGATCTTCCACCCAAACCTGCTTTCCGGCGCAATCAATGGCACGCAGCACCATGCGAGGCCACTGCGAAAGCCAGTCGTGATAAGGATCTGATCGGGCGTGCAGGTCAGACCGCGTGCCAAGGCGAGATGCGATGCCAGGGCAGCGCGCAGTTCCGGCAAGCCGCGCGGGTCCATCGCGCCTGCCTGCAGCGCTGAGACCTGCACACCCTGGCGGTGCAGCCGCGCCCAGAGCGTGGCGGGAAAAGCGTCTTGCGCCGGAATACCCATCTGAAACGCAAGCGGCCGGTCACTCTTGTACTGGAACAGGGCAAGCGGCCCGTATCCGCCGGTTGCTCGGGCGGCCGTTCCATCAGACGAACCATGAAGCTGACTGTCGAGACAGGCAGGGAGAGCCGTGGGGAGACGTTCCGCCACCCGCGTTCCGGCAGCGCCCGCTGCACAAAGCAGATGGCGGTCGATCAGACTGTCATACGCCGCGCGTACCGTGCCACGCGCCACGCCTAGCTGCGTCGCGAGATCACGCCAGGAAGGAAGTCTGGTTCCTGCAGGAAGTGCGCCCGAGATAATGGCCCTTTCAATGTGCAGGGCGATCTGTTCGCTCAGTGCGCGCGGGCTATTCCTGTCCAGACTGATCGCCGCCAAGGGGGGGTGAGCTTTGGTCGTGACACTTTCAGGCGTCATAATTGGCTCCGGCGGCTCGCTCTTTAAGAATTGTTTTGCCCCGGAGATCTGTAGCCACTCCTGAAGGAGCCTGCTCCAGTGCAACTGTCTGAGCGCCAGAATCGTCAGAGAGGGTGGCCTGACCGGAATAGATTGTATGTTTTGAAGGCCGATACATCCCCGGACAGCCTTGAGATAGGGGGATGAAAAAATCAGACTGTTGCGCCTCCTTGCCCAGTGTGATGCCATCTGCTGCCACATCGACCAGAAGGGTTCTATCCGCAATGAAATCCTTTTTTCCGTCTGGACCCAAGGCGACTGTCCGGTTCTCGATTACCACATGATCGAATGGAAACAGGGTACTGATAGTGCGTTTGGTCACGAACTTCTCAGGCCCGAGAGCACGAAGCTGTGCAGCAACTCCCGCCGGAATGCATCGACCCTTGCTGGTCTTTCTGGGGCTACAATCGACATGGAGTATATGCATTTCTCGTTAGCATCCAGCTCGTATGAAAGAGCCGCAATATATTGGTCGATCCGCTGCCCTGTTGAAGAACCAAGACTTACCCACCTGAATGGACCAAACCTTTTGTCCCGATGAGATCCCGTCAACTGACGCTTGTTAGCGGAAAATGGTGTGAGGCACAGGTAATGTCACATTAACTGAAGTAAGTGAGCTGAAGCTGAGAAAGTGATATTCAGACATTGAGAGCGGTCGCTCTGCTCCATTGAGCGAAGGCCCTGACACAATGGATGTGCCATAATGACATTCGAAAACAAACTCTTAATTCAGGCAATTGGTGTCGATCCCATCCTGACAGCTTCAGAACATATTGCCTGGTGCCGCGACTTCATAACCCAGTTTGCGCAGCACTCCCCCTGGCAGATGCCGTGCTCGGTCAGTGGCCGCAGGCCACGCCATGGCAATCTCGGTATTGAGGCAGATTTCTCGAATTTCGACGCCATGTGTGCTCTGGCGCAATCAGATTCAAAAAACGACGGCTTTCGAAATGTCGGGAGTAACGGCGATAATCGTCTCCTACCGGGCTCGTATTCCTCTACCGGTTTTACTTCGATATTCAGTGATGGCTTCAAGATCAGGAAATCGAAGGACCGCTGCAGCATTTCAATTATCTCTCCCTCCTATCAGACACGTGTGAATGACCTGAGAACACTCGCTTTTTATTGTGGGGGATTCGGACAAGGTCAGGCCAATGAGAAATGGGCTGGAGGCGAAGTCGCTCTGCAGGTCTTGCGCTTCTTTCTGTCGCGCTTCCGCTTCTGCAGCGATGTCAGGGTAACAACAAGTTTTTTATACAGAAGCTGCACGTATGGTCCGACGCTGAGAGGAGAAAACCTTGCTGAGACTGGCAGCCCCGTGATTGGACCGTTGCAGTATTTCGGCAACCCGGCAATCATTCCATTGCTCAGGGATGAGCCTGATATAACCCCATTCGGAGAGGGGCTGCTACTGAAGCTGACCGACGATTTCACGACGGTCGATACAGTGGAGATCGATGACCGGATCCACGCCATCCAGTCAAAGTTGCGTAGCGCAGGCTTCAAATCATTGGAACAAGGGATTGATCGTTCCCAATGGGGCTGTGACAGCGAAAGCGTATTAGGCGACGAACAGCCGTGACAGCACCGGTCAATAGCCCTGTCGGAGCACCTGCAGAAGCCGGGGATATTTCTGAGAGCGTAAAGACTGGTCGTCAGTTAAATCACTTGTTTATTATTTCGTCAGGACCCCACGAAAGGCAACATCGGTCCTCTTCAAATATTAGTAGAATCTAGTGACGATAATGAAATCGCTCTCAATCGTTCTCTATTAAGGTGCGGTGAAGATGAAAAAAGCTTTTGTCTTAATTTCTATTCTTGTATGTAATAATGCATTTGCAAACGATTTATCCAAAGCAGAGAATATTCCTGATTGTGGAAAGGCAGGCATATCTGGTACCCAGATTAGCTCGCTAAAGGATGGCATTTCATCCGCCCTCCTTCATTCTATTTCCGAAGATGAATGGAAAAATAGCAATATACTGATATCTCGTGTCAATATGAATATACAGGAAAATACTATAATCGCATATTTAGACGGAACCAACTACTGTGGGTCCGGTGGGTGCACTACGCTTATATTATCATACGGGAAGGAAAATAACAAGTTACGACTTGTGTCCAGATTAACTGTTGTCAAACTTCCAATAATATTACTCCAATCTTCAAGTCATGGTTGGCGTGATATGGCCGTGCATGTTTCCGCTCGTGATGAGAAGAGTTCTTTCGCAGTATTGAGATTCGATGGCCAAAAATATCCTGGTAACCCAAGCATAGTTTCCGAAAAAACATCACTCCCAAATGGAAACGATATTTTCGGAAAAGATAGTTCTGCTGGCCTCAACTGCGTCTTACATTAAAATACAAGTTTCTTATCGGTTACCTGCGGGTTGCGGCGTGACTGGTGCGCTGTAGGCAGGGTGAAAGGGTGATATCACGTTAGGTCGGGCATGGTAGATGCGTGTGATGAGAGCGTCACCTGCGAGCTGCAAACGGCACCGGTTGCCGCGTGAACTGATCTCTCATGCGGTATGGCTGTATTTCTGCTTCCCGCTGAGCTTTCGTCACGTAGAGGAAATGCTTGAGCCGCACCAAGAGACAATGATTCAAAGCGGGCAACTGAAAGTTCCTGAATTGATGAAAGTATTCCCGATCGCGATGAACTTATCTGAGGACGCCCTAAAATTCTTATTTGAAATGTGCATGGCGAAGCCAGTGGGGTCGCTTGCTCTCGACCGCACCCAAAAGCAACCGCGATAGAGGCATGCTCTGCGGCACGCGCATAGAGGAGGATGCGGGGTAACCGACCTCTTTATGGAGGCGCCTGAAAGCTTCATGCACAGCGCATGCGGGTATTTCCCGGTGCGATATGCTATGGGATGCGTCATGGCAATTCCTATTCTCCCCGGCCTGTCCCTTGCCGACAATGAACTCGAGATCAGCTATATCCTGGCGTCCGGGCCCGGCGGGCAGAACGTCAATAAGGTTGCGACCGCAGCGCAGTTACGTTTTGATGCCGCGCGTTCCGCATCCCTATCCGAACGGGTGCGCGTGCGGCTGCTGGAAATTGCCGGTAGCCGGGCGACGCGAGATGGCGTGGTCGTCATCACGGCCAGGCGCTTCCGCACGCAGGTCCGCAATCGCGAGGACGCAATCGAACGTCTGGCCATGATGATCCGCGAAGCCGCCCATCGTCAGGCGTTTCGGGTGCCTACCCGCCCGGGTCGGGCGGCGCGCGCGCGCCGGATGGACGGCAAATCCCATCGTGCGGGAATCAAGCGCGGACGCGCAGCGCCGCGTGAAGATTGAAACCCGCGGCTTCGGTCTCTGGGGTGCGCTTTTCGGTCGATCCTTCGCCAATTCGAAGCCTTAAACCTACTTCCGCTAATCAAAAGAAACGGAAGGAGGTAAATGGCGGGAAACAGCCGTTTTCTGAGATCATCGATCTTATCACTCTACGCCAAACACGAGCGCGACGTAACGATCATCTTTACGTTATCGACGTAATGCCATACCTTACATATATGGAGATCGAGAGTATCAGCCACAAAGGCCTTCGACGCTTTTTCGAGACGGGAAATGCCAAAGGGCTGGTCGGCGACGTAAACCGATTACGAAAGATGCTCGCATTCATCAACGCTGCGGAGTCACTTGACGAGCTCAAGGTGCCTCCAAATTATGGCCTGCATCCTTTGGTCGGAGAGCAGGCAGGCACTTGGTCCGTGACCGTCACTAAAAACTGACGGCTTACTTTTCGTCTCAACGAGCAGGGGCAACTCTGCGATATGGCGTTGGAGGACTACCATGGCGCTTAAAATGCATAGCTCACTTGCAGTCCATGTCGGGGACTGGATCAAGACCGAGCTTCTTGAGCCTCAGAATCTCAGGATCAACACTGTCGCCGAGCACTTGGGCGTTTCCCGCCAGGCGATCAGCGCCCTGCTGAATGGAAGGTGCGGACTAACTGCAGAGATGGCAATCCGCTTCGAAAAGGCCTTTGGCGTGCGAGCCGAAACGCTGATGAGAATGCAGAGCACCTTCGACCTTGCCCAGGCCAGAGCGTATGCGAGCAATCTGTGCATTCAGCATTTCGCACTCCCAAACCGGTCTGATACCGTGAAGCGGCGTGTTTGAGGCAACATTCCGTCGTGTAGGGAGGGCAGGGGTTTATTCAACTGCTCATCTTGGGCTCAGGACACATAGCCAGAACATGACGGTAGCGGCGAGGCAGACTGCGAAAAAGAAGACGGTCGGGCATCTGTCGTAGCGTGTGGCAGCGCACCTCCAGCCCTTGAGCCGGCCGGACATGATCTCGATACAATTGCGGCGCCGGTATTTGCGTTTGTCGTAATTCACGGGCGTCGTGCGGGATCTCCGGCCTCGGATTCAGGGTCTGATCCCCTTTTCCTCCAGCCCTTCCCTGAACCAGTCGGCGTCATAGCCGCAATCAGGCAGGAGCCACTTTACAGCGGGCAGATCGTCCAGCAGGGCAGCGACCCGGTGTGATCGCTGATCTGGCCTGCCGTCATGACGAACCTGATCGGGCGGCCATTCCTCTCCGTCACCGCTGTGCAGCTTCGTGCTCACGCCGCCTTTGGTCCGCCCGATCAGGCGGCCTGGAGCCCCTTTTTTACCCGCAGGCTCGAGGCCGTGCTGTGCGCCTTCAGGTAGGTCGCGTAAATCATGATCGTCTGGTGATCCAATCTGCTGGCCGCCAGACCATCCATCCTTGAGAAAACAACGCTGATGCATGACATCCAGACGACCATTTATAAGCGTCTTATTACATTACGACAATTTCCACGCGCGCAGACATCATCCAATTCCGCACTAACACGCACGAGTATAGCGTCACCGTCATGGCGTATACTCCACGCTTCTAACATACTACCCCAGTCTTTGAGCCTCCTTGCGGAACGTGCTGCGTATCCGCTGGTATTAGCACGCAAGGCGGCAACGACTGTGTCTGCTGAGCGGCTGATCGCCGCTTTGTCGTCCGGCGCCAGTCTGATCACACCGCGCGAGTATAATACTGCCCATTGAAGCCGCGTTGCTGGCCCTTGTGCACTACCTGCCGCCTTGGCCAACCACCCCACTGCGGCACGATTATCCTTAAGGGACTCGGCCAGATCCGCAAGGTCTGCCATGTAGTAATAGGGTGCTACTGAACGGGGTAGTTCAGCTTCCCAAAGTTTAGCTGCAGCTCCCAGTTCGCCTGCTTCTTTAAGCAATTGTCCCGCCTCTGGCATCGTTGCCTGCCGCATGAGCGGGTCGGTGATTGTCTTATCGGCAGACGAGATGCGCTGATGAAGTTTATCAAGCAGCTTGGGCGATATCTTACCGCTGTTATCAGCCTTGGATAACTCTATTTCCGCACCAATAGCCGATAGCCTCTCCGCCGGTGAGATGGCGGTGTCTACAGCCAAACGGTCGAGCGCGACTGTCAACTGACTAGCTAGGCTTCGCCTTACTGCGCGATCAGGTAATGCTAGTATCAGCGACGCTACGTTGTCGCTGAGTTCCTGACGATTAGCTCTGACTTCAGATGCATCCGGGAGAATTAGAGGAAGAATCGTACGCAATTGCCTTTGCTGCGTCGGTGTGAGCTTGGAAGGATGTTGATTGCCAGAAGCTTCGATCAGGGCGGTAAGGGCGAAATGCCTCTGCATTGCAGTCGTGGGGGCCGAGGCAGCCAGGTACGTCAACGTGATAACTTTTTTCTCAAAATCGCCCCGACGCTGTGCATCATCGAACCAGTCGAAATTTGCCAGAAGGTACCAGTCATCAGGTGACAAATGGGCTGGATCGGCAGCCCTGCTCAGCAGATCGTCGACCGAAGCAGTGCGCTTCGCTGCAATCTTCAATGTCTCGGTCAGGCTGGCAGCCATAGACCCGCCGGATAGGCGCGTTATCTCTGTACGGTTCGGCGAAAGCACGATTACCGTTGGATAGCCCTGGATCCTGAAACGTTCCCCCCAAATCTGGGCGTCTTTTGCATCCCCGTCGAGATGAACAGGGATGAACTCATTTGTCTCAGCGATAAAACCCGGATCCTTGAACAGGGTCTGCTTTAAAAGATTACAGGGAGGGCACCACTTGGCCCCCCAATAGAGTAACACGGGTCGATGTTTTTCCTGCGCCTCCGCAAAGGCATCTTCGATGTCTCCCTCGCGCCATGCTATTACAGTGCTTTTTATGGGCTCGCTTCGCACGGGCGTGTAAATGCTGAATGCGCAGACGGCGAGTGCCGACAGAAGTCCTGTGTAGTAAGAAATTCTCAGTTTCATGGTTTATCTCGCTCAGAAATGCGCCCCAATACTCATTTGGAACGAGCGGCCTATCAGCATGTCGTAATACCGTGTCACGCTATATGTGCCGGGATATTTAGGCAGAGCCCCGGTAATATTGTTGATAACGAAGCTCCCGGAGAAATTCTTGGTGATTTGATAGGAAAGTGAAAGGTTGAAGTACGCGAAAGATGGCCGTTTGTTATTCTCATATGTCGTTGCAGGGACCTGAACTTTATAATTTGATTTACCGTACCAGATCGTCTGCCACTGTCCCGAAAACGGGCCTTTGATGTAATTCGCATTCAGGGTGAATAGATCGTTCGGTGCGCTCGTTGTTCCACTCAAAAGATAGGTGTTGCCGAGATAGCTCTGCTGGCTCTTGAGATAATGCGTATAGTTGCCGCTCACTTCGACATCACCGGCATTCTGCGACAAGCCAAAGCGCGACAGCGGCGTATAATAATCCATCGAGCTCTGAAGCGCGCGCGTCTCATATTGAGCAATGTTAAAGTAACCTGCCTGAAAGTTTGCGAGCTGTCCGTCCGAGCTTCTCTGGAAAGCGTTGCAATAAGCGTTATTCGGATAGGACGACGAATCGTAGCAGGCTGCCATCAGGTCATCCGGTTCAAGGCTCGTAATGGCGTTCTTTACCTTTACGTCCACAAGCGACGCCTTCACATCGAGACCGCGTATAAAATGTGGGGCGAACTCTGCCGAAGCCGTATAGCTTTTTGAGGTCTCATTCTTGAGGTGAGAATTCCCGCCAACGGTTCCCGGGATCGTGAAGAAATTATAATTGGATGTGAATGGCTGTTTGATGCCTGCCTTGGCGCAGTTCGCTGCGCGCATAGCTGGATTGGGCCCCTGCGTGATCCTGCATCGGAGCATGGATCAGTGCCTGCTTCATAGTCGGTCTGGCGAGGCTGGTAGAGTTCGCCTACTGACGGATTGCGAACCGAACGTGAAACATTACCAGAAAAACCGAAATCTCTCGTCGGCCACCACGCGCCGCCAAACATATACGTCCAGTAATTTCCGGTGATAGAGTTGTGAATGAAGCGACCATTCGCGGTGGCTGAGAGGCTATACGCGCCAGGTAGGTGCATATCAGGTGAAACGAGAGGTATATCGAGTTCACCAAAAGCCTCATGAGTTTGATAAGCACCGCCACTGTTCGGGACCGGAGCAGAATTACCATATTGCCTATAGGTTTCATCCGGCTGTTGCCAGCCGCGGAAGAATGCACCGGAATCGTAATGATAAGACTCGCGACGATGTTCGTAACCCAGGTCCCAGCGAATATCGCCAGCTGGTAGCTTGAAAACAGTGCTGCTTATCTCCGCCTGGAGATCGCGTTGTGCGTTCTTGTCGCGATAACGCGCATCCGAGATAACATAGTCTCGCGCGCCAGGCGTCATCTGGTTAAACCCGAATGGATTAAGCGGAGCACAGGTCGAACTGCGGGTTGCGACAGGCGCGTTCTGATAACCTGGTGCGCAGACTATATTACCGCTGCTATCGGTTGTTGCATTCAGGGCGTTGACGAGGTTCGCGGTAACGATCGATGGCTGAAGGGTGCTATCGAGATAACGGCTATATTCGCCTTGCGCCTTCCATGAAAAAACACGGTTGAATGCGGTAAAATCACCGTTTAATCCGCCCTGAAAACGATAGGTCTGCACTGTCGTCGTGTACAGGCCAGCATCCAGATCCTGATTAAGGCGTGAGAGATAAAAAGTGCCGGGATCCTGGCCATTTGCAATAAGCGCATTCTGGATCGTTGATCGCTCAGCAGATGTCAGATAGGGATTACTCGTGCTGAGTTGATAGGCACCATTGACGCAATGCGTCGAGCACGTCCCGTTAGTTGAGTAATACGAGCTATCGAGCTGCCCACCCGTATTCTGGGTAAGTGGGCTATCGAAGAGAGGCGTGCTCCAGGTTCCCTGAGCGACCTGGCTCTGCGCCGTACCGCGCGCGTACCATCCTTGCCATGTGGCATGCAGATGTTCTGTCAGATCGTAATGACCGAGCAGGGTAAGATTAAGCTTGTTATTAGGGGCGACAAGCTGATTGTAGTCTTGCAATGCTACACCGTTGCCGCCAATTCCATGAGTGCCGTCGCGCTTCAGATAGCTATTTGCGTAAAGCGGCACCAAGGATCTTCCATTGGGGCTGAAAGTCAGCGGTACATTGCTCAACCCGTTGGTAATGCCGTCATTGGCCTGCCCAGCGAGAGCGGCCCCCGCTGAACCGGTATAGATAGGATTTGCTTGACCCGTTAGTTGCGGGACACCGGTCACCGTGACCTGCGTCAAACGGCTCCCAGGCTGGAGGATGTAGGTATACGGTGATGATTGACCGAGTGGGACGCGCGTATAGAGCGTCGCATTCCGGCCAAAGACATCGGGACGGTCGTTGGCAACCATGCCACCGATATTGCGATACTCGACATCGAAAACGAGACCGCCCTTGTCATGATCGAAACCCGTACCAGCTTTGAATGCGACACGCTCACCTGGTGCATCGAGCTTTTGGGACCAGTTGCCCTGAGCATTAAGGCTGACACCCTTATAATGATCATCGAGAATGTAGTTGACCACACCTGCAACGGCATCTGCGCCGTAGGCAGCTCCAGCTCCACCGAGTTTTGTCTCGATACTCTTGATGAGTGAAGGGGGAGGGCGCTGACATCCACCTGCGAACCAAATCCACCGGAAGAGCCGCCGGCAAACCGCATGCCATTGATCAACGTAAGCGTCCGCTGGGAACCGAGATTAAGCAGTTCCCCAAAAGACTGACCAGCAGAGCTGCCTTGACTTCCGATCGGGGATGTCCCGCTCACACTGAAGGCTGTATTTTCGCGCAAAAGAGCAGTTCCGAGATCGTAATAACCACGGCGCTGAAGCTGTGCCGCGCTTACTGTGACACCTGCCATAACGTTGGTCAGGCGAGACTGAGTAAGGCGTGTACCTGTAACCGTAATTACGTCAGAACCGGCCGAAGGCGTTGTAACCGAGGCGAGCGAAGGCGTGGTTCGCGTGGCAGATGCCTCTGGTACGACTGGCGTAGCGTGCACCGAGGCGCTTTTACGGGGGGCTTTCGCAATGCCATGAGGGCTTTCCGGCCCTTTCGCCTTCGCCTGGTGCCGCGCGTTTCCAGCCTTGCTGTGCGTGGAATGCTGGATACTTGCCGCCTCTACCGAAAGCGACAAAGGCAGGATGCCCCCAACGATCAAACAGAAACCTACGGCAGCAAATTTCGGGCTCTTTTCTTTCGGATACGTTTCTGAATTTCGAAAGGGCGCGTGCAAGATGACCTACTCCTCAAAGGTACGAACACCAATTGAGATTGTTGGTTACACCGATGCAATGTCAGAATGATCTTAATCTACCATTTGTATCGTGCTGTTGCTTAATTACAATGCAAACATAGTGAAAATAATATTCCACTTCCGTTTTATGTTTTTTTTTGCAGGAACGCAGATAACATCCCGTGGAATGGGTTAATTGCTTACGACAAGACAATCTCGGCCCCAGACTGAGCACAGCCGTGCCGTGGCAAGGTCTTCGCGACGCAATTCAGAGTCTATCCGTCGCCATTTGGCGGCCTTCGTCCCTACTCCGATGATGTATGTTGGTAATCGGAACTAGGGCGGCATATTGGAGGCCATTCCAGAGCTCCATGTATAAAATTGTGGGAGCGCAGACGATCCGCTTTCCCATCTCAACTGCCGGGAAGCGGACCTTTCCTGCTGATTTGGCTACGGTTCAGTCGGCCGCATAACGCGGTGCCGGATCACCGGTCTGTGTCGCGCCGAACAGGGTCGAACGCGCGGTCTCATAGGCAGCCCACAGACCCGCATCATGAACGGACGGCAGCGTCACGTCCTCGCCCTGATCGAACCCAGCCAGTGCGGCGTCGACCAGATTCTCGGTCGTCATGATCGCAGCCGGATCGAAGGCCGAGAGCGGAATGCCCGTGTGGTCGTAGAACTCGGTCGCGGTGCCAGCCGGGAGTACGACCTGCACACGCACGTCGGTCTCGGCAAGCTCGCCCTTCAGGCCCTGGCTGAACGTCAGGAGATAGCTCTTGGTGGCACTGTAGAGGGTCGTGATCGGCAAGGCATGAAACGCCATGACCGAGCCGATATTGATGATCGCACCAAAGTTGCGCTTGACGAGTTTGGGCAGCACGGCACGGACCAGGCGGGTAGGCGCGACGACGTTGAGCGCAAGCGTCGCGTTCGCATCGGCATCGCGCATATCGACCGTGCTGCTTAGCTTGCCGTTACCCGCATTGTTCACCAGCAATGCGATACGATCGTCCGAGCGTAGAAGATCCTCCACCGAGGCGAGATCAGCCTCAACCGTAAGATCGGCCTTCAAAATTCGGATCCCGACGCCATGCCGTGTCGCTGTTTTTTTCGACACCTCCCGCAGGCGCTCTGCGCGGCGCGCGACCAGCACGAGGTCGTAGCCGCGGGCGGCGAGGCGATCGGCATAGACGGCGCCGATGCCGGAGGAGGCGCCGGTAATAACGGCGACGGGTTTGCTGGACGACATTATCTGATCCCATATTCTGTAACGACCGTTCTAGAATGTCGAGATTGAATCGGGCTGTCAAACGTTGTTTAATGATCGTTATGGAAAACGCCGTAAAACGCGCTGGAGGGCGCCCCCGAAGCTTTGACCGCGATGCGGCGCTTGAGACTGCCATGCGCATGTTCTGGAAGCACGGCTACGAGGGTGTGTCGTTTCAGCAATTGACGGCAGCACTCGGCATCGGTGCGCCGAGCCTGTATGCGGCATTCGGTAACAAGGAAGCGCTCTATCGCGAGGCGCTGAATCGCTATGCGGACAAGCGCGGCGCGTCGGATTTGTCTTTCATGGAAGGCGCGCGTTCTGCGCGCGAAGCGGTTCGCCTTCTCCTCGACGGCACGGCGAGCGGGCTGGTTGACCCCGAGGGCGAGGTCGGTTGCATGCTCAATACCGGCATGATCGCGAACCATCCCGACCTTGAGGGCCTGGCGCGCGATCTGGCGCGGCGTCGCGCACAGTTTCGCGCGCTTCTTGCCGATACGTTACAGCGATGGGTTGAGCGGGAGCAGGCGGAAGGGCTGTCGTGCTTTGTGACCGCTGTCATGCAGGGCATGGCCATTCAGGCGCGTGACGGTTTCGGACGGGATCAGCTGCAGATCGTTGTCAACGAGGCTCTCACCGCCGTTCCCGACGAGGTAGGGCGCTGACGTTGGAGAGCGACTGCGCCTATTCTTAGCGAGCGGCGTCCGCTTTTGGACGCTATATGCTGATGCTTTGACGTCCGAGATGAGGCGAAA
This sequence comes from Asaia prunellae JCM 25354, assembly GCF_000613885.1. Lineage (GTDB taxonomy): Bacteria > Pseudomonadota > Alphaproteobacteria > Acetobacterales > Acetobacteraceae > Asaia > Asaia prunellae. Next base: position 74,124 of record NZ_BAJV01000007.1, read on the forward strand.
GCTGCCGGCCGGCTTGGAGCACACTGGTAAGAGCGGCGAGCCCCTGAAGCACGCTTTCCGGCCCATCCGCTGCTATTTCGCGCACATCAAACCTACTTCCGATAATATAAGCCATCCGAAGTAGGTCAGCGCATAGGAAGCCATACCGGAATTCATTGTCCGGGATGGAGGGGGGAGCGGAAGGGCGGCTGTTGAGGACGTCTAACCAAGAAACAGACATTCGCGCAGGGCGCTTACAGCCGTATGCCTTCTCGCCGATGCATATTCAGCCCGCGCCGATGGATTGCCCAAGCAGGGCAGGGACGCCGACTGCAACAGGGATATCCCAGACGGACGGAAGAGGAATGTCAGGAAAAGCCATTATTGAAGCCCCGGTGAGTTCACGGCCAGGATGCTGCGCCGGTTGAAGTGATCCTTGAACGCATCCACCACGCCCTTGCCGTCAGTCGCCTGCGTGTTGATGACGATATCGCCGTGAAAGTTGGTGGCGTTGTTCGTCGTTGTCTGGTTGTTCTGAGAGCCGGGGCTGTAGCCCGCCGTGACAGACGCCGCCATCTGGGCGGATGGGTCGGTCCCGATGAGCTTGGGAACTTGCTCCATCTGGTCCTTGAGTGCCGATTGTATGGAAATCAGCCGCTTTACCGCTGCATCCTGCTCGGCTTTGGGGAGGGTATTATTCGTCTTATCGAACGTTTTCGCGGCTTGCGAAATTGCCGAGCTGTTGGCGTCGACCTGAATACTATTTACGTCCTCAGGTATGGCATCCTGCGCTTTTCTGGCGAGAGCAGTACGCCAAGCATCTTCCTTGCCTTGAGCATCGCGCGGCCTCTCAAAGTGTTTTCTGACTGCTTATGTTGCTTCTTCTACTGAAATTTCAGGGTTGCTTAGCAACACCCCGGCCTGCTTTGCCCCGGCGTCGTCGCCTGATTGCATTTCAAGGATCAGTGCACGAACCTGATCCTTGAAACTTGCAGACCTTACGTCGATGCCAAACCTGTTTTTTATTTCTCTTACACGTTGTTTATGCCACTGACCGATGCCGAAAGCCTGCGGACCGAATAGGCCGACATCGCCTCTTGCAAGAGGGTTGAGCTGGCTCTCCTGGTCAATATTTCCGACGATTCCGAGTGCCGCATTTCTCGAAAATTTCGCATCTATCAGAGATTTATAAAGATATCTGCGCCTTTCATCCTTGTTCTTATCTGCGTCTTTCCTCGACTGTGCTATCTCGGCTTCTGTGGCTTTTTCCCCCTGCATTCCATAATAAACGGCTGCTCCACCGGCGATTGCAGGTAGAGCAGCTACGCCAGCCGCTGAAGCTATTGCCCCCGCCGCCGATGCGCCCCCACTGGCGCCCATGACTGCACCAGCCCCGCCACCCATCGCCTTCAATATGCGATATCCTGCAATGCTTGCCAGAATGCCGCCGAGCCCTCCGAATGCCTGAGTCAATTCATTCACGGCAAGCGTGATGCCGCCAATGCCAGCCGCGATTTTGGGATGCTCATGCTCCCAATCCATGAACTGCCGAATAACCTGCGTTAGCTCTGGCGAGAGGTTGGCCACAAGGGAGTTAGTGAATTGCTCTGATTCCTGCCTTAGAATGGTTAAGCTCTGGTATAGCTCGCGAGAATTTTCTAGTTGCTGCCGACTGAGCGCGGGAATTTTTGCTGCTTCAGCTTGCAGTTCTTTTAGCTTAGCCGGGTCCATGAGCGCCTGATTGATGACGCCATCACCAAACCCGAGATCCTTCAGGTATCCAGTCGCGACAGCATTATCGACATGATTGGCATGAATGCCTGATTAAGCCGTAAGACGATATCCGCCCGGAGCCGCCCGTGCTCGTCAGTAAAATCCGAAACGCCAAGCTGCGTGAACGCCCGCGTCACCTGGGCCCATTGCTGAGGATCGGTCAAACGCTGCTGAAGAGCTGCGAATGACTGCGTGACCTCGCCCAACGTCCCGCCCGCCGCTTTCGCCGCCGTCTCAAGCCGTGTCAGGCCGCCGGGGTCCATGTTCAGGCGCTGCGACATATAGTCGAGCTGCATGTTTGCCTTGGTCGTATCGCTGACAAATGCCTTCAGGCTCCGACCAGCGGTAAACACGGCGAACATGGCTAGCGCCTCCCGACGCACCCCAGCGAAGGCATCCGCCCCCTTGCGGCCTACGCCCTCGATGCTGTTCCCGGTATTCCCGGCCTGCTTCTCAAACGTGCGAAGATCCTCGACCGCCTTCTTCGCCGGACCGGAGAACTTCTTCGGGTCGAGAGCCAGCTCAACAACGAAGCGATCGATGACGGACATTCAGAGCTCCAAACGCAAAAAACCCGCACAGCCAGAAGCCATGCGGGTGTAATAATTCGATTTGACCAGGCAGGTATGCTCTATCGGGCCATACAGAAGCAAGGGTTACGCAAGGGCAGGGCGCTTTCTGACGCTGATCTTCTGCAAACTCAGGTCTGTTACATTGACGGAAAAATGACGGACGCTTAGATTAGATACCCAATTCAACTTGGAATTTTTCAGTATGCGAAACTCTGCTTGGCTCTTGCTTGGCTTGCTTATAGGTGGCGTTGCTGAACATAATCTCAATAAAATCCCCTCATACGCCAAACTTTTTAGCCATCCGCATGTGCCTGTGTTCATAGCCTTTCCTGAAGATCAAAAAGGCACGCTGCTCCGGCTTTTGCAGGGAGAGATGATCCGATACAGCACCAATCCCGCAGACAACCATGTGCAAGGTGAACAGGCGTTCAAATCGGCCGAAACCGAACTTATAAGACAAGATATTTGCTTGTCTGAACCAAACGATAGCGATGGCTCTTTTTACATGCGGAAATGTTCAGACGCTCTAACGCTGTACCGTGTGACAATACCGATATCGGCAGATGGTCACATTATGGAACCGATTTATTACTGATATGTAGGCATAATATAAACTACAAGGATGCGTAAGACCATGCGTCGGCAACTTACTCGCAAAGCAACGGATACGCTCTTGGCGCTAATGATATGCGCCACTCTTTGCGGGGAGACCGTCGCGCAAGATAAGGCTGATTACGCAAACGGCGATGCCTCTAATGGATTCAGTGCGCAAGCTTACCCAATGTCACAGAACGGATGGGCGCGGAACGGATTTACCGCAGAGGAGCGCGACAAGCTTATTGCTGCGGGTTTTCCGAATGGGGACGAGGCTATAAAATGGTCATCGGTCCTATCAAAAGCGGGGCAGGTCGCTCCCGATGTAATTGGCACCTATTACAAGGCAGGGAAACATTTCGGTTTCGACGCCGCAGACCTCGGCGCTATCTTCGATGCCGTAGGCAGAATCCGCCATCGCAAAGGATGGAGGCTGAAGAGATATTCCGTGAGGCAGTTGCCGTTCATGGTGGAGCAAATGCCGAACAGGTCTATGGTGAATATCTTGCCCAAGACAAGAAACGAAAGGATGAGGCACAAACACTCGACTCCATCGGACGTTACGGCGCAGATCTTGTGAGCAAGTGCGGTGGAAATCCTGTCGCAATGGCCCCATTAATGGCTTTTGATGACCCTTATGCCCTCAAGGGAAAATGCTACACAGCCCTGATTTCCGACCAGTGGGGCGGCAAACAATGGATTGATGAGAACACGATCCTCCTGATGACTGTCATCCCAGGAACCACGCAGTCATATAGCACCGTGTTTATGGACCCTCGCAGCCATTTGAGATTTGGGCACAGGGCGCTAGTCATTGGCGCAAGCCCGACTTCTTACACGGCTATTTCCGGTGCGCAGACAGTCGCCCCGACCTTCATCGTCCTGAAGTACCTCGACTAGCGCCGGATTGACAAGACTCTATGCGGTGCGGTCGTGTTGCACAGTGCTTTGTAGTAAAAGCAGTATAGAAGCGATATGAGAGGTATTCCCAATGAAAAGATTAGGATCACTCGTCGGAATTCTGGCTCTCCTGGCTCCAACATTTGCATTCGCTGATGATTGCAAGGGCGTATTGCTAAGCTCTATCCCCGACCATCCTGAATACGGCAAAGCGGGTGAGATAGTCGAAATGCTCCACGAATACGAGGGGAAACCAGACGGAACGCCGCTTACTTATGCTGTGCATGGCGGCGGAATATATCCAGCCGATCGCGTGAAAATCCTGAATTGTACCATCAGTAAAACAACGTCTGACCCTTATTACAAGTTGACATTGAATGATACTGCAGAGAATGCCTACGATATTCTCTACCAGAAGACGACAGAGAAACTACTTGCTCTTGGATTATGTAACGCCTGTGCAAGCGGTGTGGCAGAAGAATATCTAAAGAAACCAAACGGTGCCTGCGGTATAATGGCCGCCAGAGCGCTACATGGGGACACGTCTGCCGTGGATTTCTTGAACGATGGTTCTGTCTGCCGCTAAGCCCAGACCTTCGAGGTGATGAAGTATCTGAATTGAGGGAACGGTTATGGTTGCATGGATGGATAGGGGGCTGCAGCGCAAATTGCTACACGAGATGGCAAAGACGTTTCCGGAGCCAGAAAATTTACATTTGCTTAATAGGGATTCCGATCAGTACCTGGAGATTGCACAAAACCTGATCTACCTAGAGGGACATGGCCTGTGTGTTTCGGTGTCCGGCGAAGATGCGAAGATGCGAAGATGCGAAGAAAACGGGTACTGTCGACGGAGTTGCCTTCAAGATCACCCCCAAAGGCCTCGACTTCCTTCAGGATGACGGCGGCCTAAGCGCCATTCTCAACGTAGTCACGGTGCGGCTTGAGGCAGAAACCCTTCGAGAGCTTGTCACCGCCAGGATCGACGCAAGTTCCGAGCCTGCGGCGAAGAAAGCTGAAGCAAAAAGTCTTTTGCGTGGCCTATCTGAAGAAGCGCTGAAAGCAGTCGTCGCCAAATTAGTCGAAATGGGGATCGGTACTCTTCATGATCCGGCTCAACACTTGTTGAGTCTCATCAAGTGAGGTTGACGGGGCTCGGTTTTATTTTCCCGAGCTGCTTCTGCGTAGCTGACGCACGCTCTTGCAAACCGTAGGCCGTATTTTCCAGACATTTTTCCTCCATTCAAAACATTACAGCATTTATCCGGCGAAGTGGTTATTTTTCGCTTGCCTTTAGTACTAAAAGTTAGCACTAAAATACTCATGAAAGCCAAGCACCGCCGCACCCTCGAACTGATCTTCAAGCGCCCCGTTTCGGGAAACGTAGCATGGAGTGAAATCGAAGCCCTCTTTGTAGTGCTGGGCGCTGAAATCAGTGAACGCAAAGGCTCACGCGTCGGTGTGTTCCTGTTCGGTGAAGTAAGGGTTTTCCACCGTCCGCACCCCAAGCCGGACACCGACAAGGGAGCCGTCGCAGCGGTGCGGAAGTGGCTCGAAGCAAACGGAGTAACGCCATGAACAACACCATGACCATCGGCGGCCATCAGGCCGTCATCCAGTTTGACCCTGAGATCGGCATGTTCCGGGGCGAATTCCTAGGGCTTAATGGTGGGGCTGATTTTTATGCGGATAGCGTGGCCGGTCTGGTCGCAGAGGGTGAAACGTCCTTGCGCGTATTTCTTGAGATGTGTGCTGAGAAGGGGATTGAGCCGGTTCGGCGCTATTCCGGCAAGTTTCAGGTGCGGGTGCCTGAGGGTGTCCACGCTCAGGCCGTCACTGCGGCGGCGGCTCGCGGCGTAAGCCTGAACCAGTTTGTGCAGGATGCGATTGAACAGGCCGCACGCTGATCAGGCTTACCCTCCGTTAAAATCCCGCACCTGTCCGATCTCCATGAGGTCAAGCAGGTCTTCGGTGTCATAAATTGTTTCCAGCTCATGCAGCGTGGCAAGGCCCGACCCGACCACATAGGCGATCGGGCGGGACACGTTCACGCAGCGGGCGAGGGGTCTGGACTTGCCACCGGCACCAGCATTCCCACGAGCGGGGAAATGAACCGCGCGGCGGCCCTGATAAAATCCACATGGAGACGGAATGCCTCCTGATCGAGCTTGCCAAGGGCCTCCGCATCCACAATGTCGAATTCCGTTAGCCCGCTCGTCGCAGCCGGGTTTGATGGATCACGAGCGATCTTGACCGTCTTCCGCAGCTCCGCAATGGCTACGTCAGCCGCCTCGTCATCAAGCTGGCCATAGAGCGCCTGGGCAATTCCGCCAAGGCCAGCCATGCCCATTTCCATCGCCTCGGACGGCAGTTGCACGCCTGCGCGGGTGAGGGCCGTGACCAGATGACGCGCCCACCGATCGGCCTGCATGGCGGTCATGCGGGTGATGATGAAGCGCTTATCGACGCCGCCGTCTGTCAGCGTCAGTTCCGTTTGCTTGAGTGCCATCAGATGCCAAGCCCGATCACACGTTCCCAGCGGAGCGTGAAAGAGCGTTCTTCGAGCAGGCGACCGGCAGCGGGCATGACAGAGCCTGTGACCAAATAACCCGTGGTGAGCGTGTATTTCCGCTTGAGGCCGGGAAGGGTAATTTCAGCGCCTAGCTGATACGGTGTGCGGGCCGTGGCCTGGGCCGTCTGGAGCGCCTCGAATACAGGAATACTCAGTGAGTTGGGCTGGATATTCAGCGTCATATCAACAGGGTTCGGCACCCACCCGGCGTTCAGCTTGCCATCGATCGACATGCGGGTTTGGACCTGTTCAATCGCAGCCGCCTCCCATGCCCGGTCTGCCGACCAGTTTTCGAGCGTGATGGGCGCATTGAACAGGGTATCAATGGTCAGAACAAAGATGGCATCAGCCGAGGTAATAAAAGCAGCCATGACGGAGTGCTTGTCTCGATACGTCGAAAGCAGGCGCGGCAAGATATCGGCAATCAAGCGGCTGGAAGAGGCCGTGGTGCCACTCGCAGACGCTTTCGGTCATCTTCGCATCGACCAGATCGACCAGAAGCGGTGGGACACATATGCAAGCGGGCGCGTGAAAAAGAACGGAGGCGAGAACGTGCCGGTCTCTGCCGGCACACTGCGCCGTGAGTTCAACGTTCTGCGGGCAGCGCTTCGCCGGGCCTGGAAAGACGGGTTTCTTGTCCGCCCGCCAGAGATCGAACCGCCACGAGACAGCGCCCCGCGCGATCGTTTCCTCACAAAGGAAGAAGCCCGACGCCTTATCGAGGCAGCAAAGACACCTCATGTCCGCCTGTTCATGGCGCTCGCCATTTACACCGGTGCGCGTAAAGGCTCGATACTGGCGCTGACTTGGGACCGGGTCCACTGGACCACCAACATGATAGACTTTCAGGAGCCAGGCCGCGCGCTCACACGAAAAAGGCGCGCAACTGTCCCAATGACCAGAGCCCTGCGTGACGAGATGGAATCAGCCTATCAGGAGCGGAATGGTGACTACGTTGTAAACTGGCACGGTAAGCCGATTCCGAGTGGGCTGCGCTGGTCATTCAGCAAGGCTTGCGAAAGGGCAGGGCTGACATGGAAGCCGACACCACATCACCTGAAGCATTCTCTGGCATCGTGGTTTGCGATGGATGGCGTACCGATCGACCAGACTTCGGATTGGTTGGCTACAGATCCGCAGACACTGCGTCGAGTCTATCGGAAGTTTGACCCGTCTTATCTGAAGAATATCGCGGAGGGGTTCAAGCTGTAGTGGTCCAAGTGGACCAATAACCCGCCTGTGGATAACAGAGAAACCTCAATGTTATCAATGGCGTCCCATAGGGGATTCGAACCCCTGTTGCCGCCGTGAGAGGGCGGTGTCCTAGGCCTCTAGACGAATGGGACGAGGCGAGGTGCCTTCTATGACATCAGAGAGCATCTCGCAAGAGACTAATTGGAAGTTTTTTTGACTAGTTTTGAGCTAAGCTTTTCACCCGCAAGAAGATGCACGTGATAATGCGGCACTTCCTGTCCAGCATCCGGTCCCGTATTGCTGATCAAGCGGTATCCTGAGCCGGAAAGCTTCAGCTGCTCTGCAACCTTTGTAATTGCACGCGCCAGCCCCGCAATTTCCGCATCTTTCGCTACAGCTCCAAAATCGGCCGACGAAACATACGGCCCTTTTGGAATAATCAACACATGAACTGGGGCCTGAGGGGCAATGTCAGGAAAGGCGAGGGTATATTCATCTTCATAAATGATCTGCACCGGGACTTCCCGCCGCAGGATCTTTGCAAAGATATTTTCGGGATCATAGGGACGCTTCAGATCAACACTCATCCTGTCATATCTCCTCTTTTTGAGAACGGGAGGCTTTCTCCTCTACACCACTCATCACCTCGCGCCGCTGTAACTCCTGCCAGATCTGTTCAGGCATCACACCCGCATCAACCCACATGACGATCAGATGATACAGAACGTCCGCACTTTCACTTACCAGTTCAGACTGCTTGCCGGCGACCGCTTCGATCAGACACTCGACCGCTTCTTCACCAAATTTCTGCGCGATCTTTTTCCGGCCGCGCGAAAGCAGACGTGCCGAATGACTCAGGGAAGGGTCTGTACCTCGACGTGAGACTACCGTTTCAAAAAGCCGGTCAAGAACCTGTGCATCTATTGCTTGCCCCTTTTCAACAACCTGCTTGTTTGCAACCTTCTTGCCTTGCTGTTTTTTGGTAACGGCGGTTTTGGCGACCGAGCGTTTTTCGCCACTCTTCTTGCCGCTGCCACCTTCGGTTTTGCGTGTCGTACGTTTTGTTGCCAGCGCCATGAATTGTTATCCGCCGTTATCTAGAGAAAGAATCCTGGAATTCAGTTGCCAGGTCGAACAGGCAAGCCGGCATTTTCGAGAGCGGCTTTAACTCCGGCAATACCAAAAGTGCCAAAGTGGAAGACACTGGCCGCAAGCAGACCACTGGCACCGGATTTCGCACCTTCAACGAAATGCTCCAGTTTACCCACGCCACCAGAGGCGATCACGGGGATCGTGATCTTGCTACACACCCGGTGCAGCAATTCGAGATCAAAACCTTCTCCGGTGCCGTCCCGATCCATACTGGTGAGAAGAATTTCACCAGCGCCGCGCGTCTGTGCTTCTGTAGCCCAGGCGATGGCATCAATGCCGGTCGGCTCCCTTCCACCCTTGGTGTAAACTTCCCAACCCCCTTTTCCATCGGAGCGGGCATCGATCGCTACCACCACGCACTGACTGCCGAAACGGTTGGCTGACTCATTGATCAGATCCGGGTTCACCACAGCCGCTGAATTGACTGCACATTTATCAGCGCCAGCCAGCAGAAGGCGTCGCATGTCTTCGGGTGCACGAACACCACCTCCAACGGTCAGAGGGAGAAAAACACGCTCAGCTGTACGTCTGACGACATCGTAGATGGTGTCGCGGTTTTCAACGCTGGCAGTGATATCAAGAAAAGTCAGTTCATCTGCTCCAGCTGCATCGTAAACGACTGCCTGCTCGACAGGATCTCCGGCATCGCGCAGTGAAACAAAATTGACTCCCTTGACGACACGACCATCCTTGACGTCAAGACAGGGAATAACACGCAGCTTGAGCATCAATCCCCCTCAACAATGCTGATTGCTTCAGCAAGCGGGATACGCCCGTCATAAAGCGCGCGCCCGACAATAACACCTTCGAGCCCATGTACTTCCTGTGCAACGGCCCGGAAGTCGCGCAGGTGCTGTGCTGATCCGACGCCGCCACTGGCGATGACAGGTATTGAAAGCCGGCAAGCCAGATCCGCAGTCTGCTCCAGATCAAGCCCTTCGAGCATACCGTCACGTGTGATTTCGGTAAAAATGACCGCAGCCACTCCTGCATCCTGCATGCGCAAGGCCAGATCACGGGCATTCAGTTCCGAAACCTCTGCCCAGCCCTCAGTGGCAACACGTCCCTGTCTTGCATCGATACCCGCTACAATCCGCCCCGGAAACGCCTTACACGCCTCACGAACCAAATCTGGATTTTTGACCGCTACGGAACCCAGAATAACCCGGTCAAGACCAGCTTCCAGCCAGCGCGCAATACCAGCCATATCACGAATGCCACCACCAAGCTGGACGGGCAGGGCGGTCGCAGCCAAAATAGCCTCTACGGCTGCTCCATTGGCCGAGCGACCGGCAAACGCCCCATTCAGATCGACTACATGCAACCGGGAACACCCCGCTCGCGCAAATTCCAGGGCTTGGGCGGCAGGATTATCGGAGTAGACCGTTGCATCATCCATCTCGCCACGACGAAGCCGGACGCAAGCACCATCCTTGAGATCAATGGCAGGATAAAGTGTGAGGCTCCGGTTCTGCAGTTTATCTGTATTCGCCACACCAATATCCTTTGCCGGGTGTTTCTTGTGTCTGTGAAGGGAAGGCATCGCTTCAAGACGTTTGGTCATGAAGATACCCTTTACCGTCCCTTCATGATTGCGGGCATAATAGGGATGTGTACCCCAATGCTCGAACCCCAAAGACCGGAACATGGCAAGAGCTGATTCCTGCGTTTCCGGGACTTCACAATTGAGCACCCGGCATCCCATCGCGGTTGCAGCGCTGATGACAGCATCAGCCAGCACATACCCCAGACCGCGTCCCCTCATATAGGGAACAACAAAATAGCCCCGGATCTGTGCGGTCTGGGCCTGGGCTTCGTTGTTGCGCGGCGGTCGGACAAGCTGGGCACATCCTTGGATCTGGCCTGTCTCGTCGCGCACAACAAAGAATCTTGTTTCCGGTACGAGAAGCAGTCCGTTGAAATAACGCTCAAGAACCACGCGCCCCGGCGGCGTCAACCAGCCCAGTCCACCGCCATCCAGAATGGTCGCCGTTGTGATTTCGCACAATGCCGCCATGTCGGTCTCATCGATACGGGTCAGGCGCTCGGCACTACAGGTCACGGCTTCCAGCTCAGGAAATTTTTCATGATGGTCAAACCGGTTTTCTGACTTTTCTCGACGTGAAACTGGGTACCACAGCGATTACCTCGTGCCACGATGGCAGGTACACGCCCTCCATACTCGGCTGTTGCCACAATATCCGCCTCATCCCAGCCAGCAAGAGCATAGGAATGGACGAAATAGCCGTGATCGCCTTTTTGCAGATCCCGGGTCAGCGGGTGCGCGCCGGGTTCGAAATCGAGTACATTCCAGCCCATATGAGGCAGCCTCAGTCCGGCATCGAGCGCAAAACTCATTTTGTCGATCTGGCCACTTATCCATCCCAGTCCGGCGGTACGCCCATGCTCGAGACCCCATTCCGCCATGAGCTGCATACCGACGCAAATACCCAGAAAAGGTGTTCCCTGTTCGGTAGCCTGAATCAACGCCTCACGCAGCCCGGCTTGCAAACCAGCTGCGCAATGAGCAAAAGCACCCTGGCCCGGGAGAATCAGGTGATCAGCCCTGAGAACCATTTCTGGATCTCCTGAAATCACAACTTCAGCCCGAAACCCGTTTTCACGAACAACATGACGTGCTGTCTGGGCTGCCGATGCCAGATTGCCACCGTCATAATCGATTACGACAATCCTGTTCATTGAGAGATCCGCATTCTATCAACAAGACGTAGCCGGGCATCATCCTCTGAGCGGCCGAGCCAGACCCCCTGGCACACGCCACCCTTGAGCCGTGCTTCCCAGCCAATCAGCTCGGCGCTAAAGAATGCCAGTGTGAGATTGACCGCAAGGGTCAAAAACGTGCCGCCACGTCCACCACAGGTGAGCAGAAGCATGTTCAGACTGGCCGTCAGGGCAAACGAGATCCAGCATCTTGGGAAAAGAAGAGCCACAGGACCAAGAATAAGGAAGCGCCACGAAAAACCCTGCCTGATCATGGCCGGATCGGCGTTCTGTAGGCGGTAAGCCTGATAATAGTTCACAAGACCCCCTTCGTGGAGGGAACACTCCCCGCAGCCCGCGGGTCAAGTGCGACGGCCATCCGCAGTGCTCTGGCAAAAGCCTTGAATCCACTTTCTGCAATATGGTGGGCGTTACGACCAGCCTTACAGGTCACATGCAAAGCCATCGAGGAGGCCATGGCAAACGCACGATAGAACTCTTCGAAAAGATCGGTGTCCATCTCTCCGATACGTTCACGCACGAAAGTGACGTTCCACGCCAGATATGGTCTACCCGAGATATCGACAACGACCTCACATAACGCCTCATCAAGGGGCACCAGGGCGTGACCGAAACGCGTGATCCCGCGCTTGTCCCCCAGGGCCTGGGCAAAAGCCTTGCCAAGCGCAATACCGATATCCTCAACTGTATGATGACCATCCACATGAAGGTCGCCATGACAGCGGATTTCGAGGTCGAAACCACCATGCTTGGCCAAGGCGGTAAGCATGTGATCGAAAAATCCGATTCCACTATCGAGATCGGCCTGCCCGCTTCCATCAAGATTGACGAAAACGGAGATATCGGTCTCACCGGTCTTGCGGTGGATGCGGGACTGTCTGGCGTCTGTCATGAAAACCACCCTAAACTATTCGAAGCGATTACGCGATGGGCCTCTTGGCGCGAGAGGCGGAACTTGCCATCTAACGCTCATGAGCAGTGCCCCCCCATCCTCTCCCGCCCTTGAAGTCCTGTTGAGCAGAGCTTCTACCGACCATCTGACTGCGCCTGCACCCGACAAGGTGCAGATCGCACGTATATTATCTGCGGGACTCAGGGCGCCTGATCACGGAAAGATCAGGCCATGGCGTTATATCGTCATCAAGGGAAAACACCGCGCGGAATTCGCGGAACAGGTCGTCAAGGCCATGATATCTGTCGATCCTGAGGTACCAGAGAAGAAAATCGCCAAGCGTCGTGAGCGTTTTTCCGAAATGCCCATGACGATTGCTCTGGTCATGGCACTGGAGCCGAAAAGCAAAATTCCGGTTCAGGAGCAGGAGATGTCCGTTGCCGCCGGAGCCATGAACGTCCTTAACGCCTTGCATGCAGAAGGATTTGGCGGTTTCTGGGTTTCAGGAGATTTCGCCGATCAGCCTTGTTTTCGTGAGGCGTTGGGCCTGAGTGAAACACATCGCCTCGCTGGCTTCCTCTTTGTTGGCACACCGGACAAGCCGGTAGAAGGCAGCAAGCGCCCTGATATCGACAACTTCATGGGTTTCTACAAAGGGGAACCCGTCAAATTCGAGGCGGATCGGTGACACAATTCCATGATGTAACCATCGCTGGCGCAGGTCCGGCCGGCCTGGCCTGTGCACTGTCACTCGCGGAGAACGGATTGCGTGTGGCCATTGTCGATCCCGCCCCGGAGACCACGCTGGCAGTCCCGTCCTTTGACGGACGTGAAATCGCCCTGACCCATCATTCGCGAGACTGGCTGGTGCGGAACGGAATATGGCCACATATTCCGGCAGGCGCTATTTCTCCGTTGCGTACTGCACGTATCGAGACAGGTCAGGAAGCGCCAGGCAATCATTCAGCTGCGCTCCTCTTCAGGGCACCGGAGACAACGTCTGATGCACTTGGCTATCTGGTTCCAAATCACCTCATCCGCAAGGCAATTCATGAGGTGGTCAGGGAGAGACCTGAGATCACGATACTGGCAGGCAGAAGCGTTGTAGCGACCTCAGGCAACCGCGACGAAGCAATGACTCTTCTGGATAACGGGACACTCATCCGGTCGGGTCTTCTCATTGCCGCCGACGGACGCTTCTCACGCATAAGACAGACGCGTGGGATTGGTGCCATCATCCATGATTTCGGAAAGGAAATCCTTGTCTGCCGGATGCGCCATCCGGAACCGCATGATGGCGTTGCACTCCAGTGGTTTGACGAGGGACAGACCATTGCTCTTCTGCCCGTCGCCGATGATGATCAGCCTGGCCATCTCTCATCGCTCGTTCTCACGCTGGACCCTGCAGATATTGCTGTCCTCAAGACCATGAGCAAGGCCGAATTCGACAGGGACATTACTCGTCGCACCCAGAGCCGTATGGGAGATATGAGGCTCGAAAGCGCACGTTGCACCTATCCTCTGAAAACTGTTTTCGCTCATCGTTTCGAGACCACACGTCTTGCCCTGATTGGTGACGCTGCAGTGGGCATGCACCCGATTACAGCGCACGGATTCAATCTTGGTCTTCGTGGACAGGAGATCCTGTGCGAAGAGATCGCAAGGGGCGACGGTGATCCGGGAAGTACCAGTGTTTTGCGCAACTTCGAACGACGCCACCGACGGGCTACAGCACCATTATTCGCTGCGACCAACGGTATTGCATCACTCTATACCCATGATGCCAGACCGGCTCTGGCACTGCGTAAAGCCGGGCTGGCAATCGCAGAACGATTGACCCCGCTGAAAGCCCTGGTTACCGGCTTTCTCATGGACCGCGACCACGCGGCCTGAAGACTGATAACTCACATTGACTAACACGAACGGCAGAAGAGGGCTTCTTATGCCGTTCGTGTTCACACAGTCTGGATCAGGCGGGTTTACCCAGCTCCAGTCCGGCTTCCTGCAGCACACGATAAGCATCCAGCATGATGGCATTGGTTACGCCACCAACATCCCGCACGGATGAAACCTTGGCAGAAAGTGCAAGGGTAATGCCTGTCTCGGTAATAGCGGAAATGGCTACCCCGGGTGGCGGGTTCTGAAGGATATCCTCACGCTGTTTCATCATCTCCATAAGGGCCATCTGTGCCTTGGTGGCATCAGCACGCGGCGAAATCGTTACTGTAGCCGAAGCAGCACTGAGCGAGGTACCCAGCGTTGCATTACGCACGGCTGAGGTGATGAATTGCGAGTTCGGAACGATCATGGTCGACCCGTCGCCAAGTCCGATTTCCGTTGAGCGCACACTGATCCGTTTGACGTCCCCTTTTATACCGCCAAGTTCAATCAGATCACCAACACGGATCGGGCGTTCTGCAAGAAGGATAACGCCTGATACGAAGTTCTGGACAATCGCCTGTAAACCGAAACCGATGCCGACCGAGAGCGCACTGACAACCCAGGTCAGGTTTTTTACTGTGACCCCGGCTTCTGACAATACGAGCAGAAACACGGCGATCCAGGCGACATAGGAAAATATGTTTAGAATTGACGTTCTGGCGCCAATATCAAGATTGGTCGTCGGGAAAAGTCTGGATTCCATCCACTTACTGAACGCCTTGATGGCGTAATAGGCGACCAGAAGAATAATGATACAGTAAACGGCTGTATTCAGCGAGAATTGCACACCGTTGATTGTTTGCCCCACAAACAGACTTTGCACACGGTCGGCAACAACAGGAATATCAAGACTGCCATTGGACAAGCAGATCGCCACAAACACAATGATCAAAGCAATATTGACAAGGCCGGATAGCAGGACACCAAACTGTGCCACCCTGTTCGGATGTACCCCTAGACGGGACAGGCGACGCGATATCGGAGAGCCAGCAGAAAAAGTTCTCGATGTGAACTCTTTTGTCGCAATGGCAATCAGCATCAGAGATGCAAAACTGACCGAGAGAGTAATTGCCCAGACAGCAACCGCGAAAGCAAAAGCCAGATAACCAAGAGCTATTGCAGCAGCCGATACGATCAGAACGAGCCAGCCCAGGCCATAGATAGCAGGAGCCAGTCGGGCGTCCGTTCTCTGGCTCAGGCGCTTGCAGAGCCATACGAAAAGAAGAGTCACCACAAGAGCAAATGTTGCTTCAAAGAAGCGACGGGCGGTAACCGGAAAAGCGTTTTCAGATCCCACAATGATGAAGATGGTCTGGATGAGCACAAAGACGGCAACACACCAGTCCACCCCCCATAGTGCTCTGGCCGAGCGCTGTGCGGCACCATCAACAGCTGTAAACTGACTCAGGGCAGGAAGACCTGCACCCAGTACAAAGCCGCAAAGGGGCATAATTCCGGCAATACCGCGAAGCAGCGCCGGGCTGCGGCCTGCATCCAGATCAAGAATACCCGCAATGATCTCCCAGAGAAGGAACATCACGATCCCGCATAACAGGCCACTGAGTGCGACAGGAATGGTCGAGCTATGGCTTTCAGGAAGGGCTTCGCCTGTGGCACGATGCACAATTCTCGCCTCAGCCTGACGAAAAAACCAGTACACCGGCCGCGAGAACAGTGCCGTTAGAATGAAGACCGCGACAAGCGCCCCCAAGGTCAGCGGCCAGTTATAGAGAACACCAGCATACCCATTGTTGACCGGCGGCGCGAAAGTAAGCCGCAGTTCCGGCCCTTCGTTCACAAGATCGCGCCAGAACTGGAAAGACAAGGGAGATGCCATGTGCTCCGAAAGCAGCGCTTTCTGGGTCACAGCGCCACGACGGGCCACTTCAAGCCCGACCTGCTTGGCCTGCAAGCCCAAAAGCTTGGCCTGCATGATCGCCGATTTGATATCCTGCACAACAGCCTGAAGATGCTCACGCTGCGCAACAATCGCAGGGCTTTCGCCTTCCACTTTCGGACCGATGATTTCCAGATAACTCTGGTAAACTGTCTGGTAGGACGTGGCCTGGGTCTGGATTACCTGAACAGTACTTGCAATTGTATCCAGCTGATCCGTTAGATCAGAAAGCGTTTCGCTTCCGAGCACAATGTCGGTACGATTGAGCTGGGTATAGATATATTTCAGGCGGTTCTGTGACGATACGATCTGTTTGTTGAGACTGGCAGAAACCGTCGTCCACCCGTAACCGTCAGCCGCAGAAGGTACCAGCGCAGAGCCTGCTGCGTTGCCTGTCGGAGCAGCAGCAGCCAGACGTGGCAGGCTTGCAAGAACAGAAACAAGGCAAAGAACATAGATAAGCCGTGTAGCTAGTCGCTTTTTCAAAGCTGACATTCCGATAATTGCCTTTTCAAATCGACGGTCGTAGGGACTGGAACGATGAAAACACATGGTGGTTTTCTTCGTTCCGGATTGTACACTCAGCCTGATATCGTTTTGAGATCATCGACTGAGTCATATCCGCCTCTATAGAGCTCTTTCAGAAGCTCTTTCTTCAATCGGGTCACCAGGCAGGGCCATGATAGATAAGGGCGCTGTAGATCTGGACCATATCAGCCCCGGCCTTCAGTCGTTCGAAGATATCGAAACCCGTTTCAATACCGCCACATGAGACGACTGCCATGCGGCCATTGACCAGAGGCACGACATGACGAAGCATCTGGAGGGCGAGCTGTGCCAGAGGCGCCCGGACAGACCACCTGTCTCGGTTGCCTGAGGCGAACAAAGCGATGGCGGGCGGCTGATTGTCGTATTACTGACGATCAGCCTGACGCCCCCCCCTCTACAGCAGCTTCAACGATATCAGGCAGACTCTGCGGATCCAGATCTGGCGCCAGCTTGACAAGAAGCGGCGGCACGGTCGCGTTGTTACGTCCGATTGCGTTCAGGATATCTCCAAGGCTGGACGCACTCTGCAAATCACGCAGGCCTGGGGTATTGGGCGATGAGAGATTGATGGTGATATAATCGGCCAGCGTGCTTACCCGTGAAACGAGATAGGGATAGTCCTCGAGTGGCTGAGCTCCTGTCTTGTTTATACCGAGATTGGCACCGACCGGTACTGCACGCCAGCGCGCACTGCGGCTTGCCTGTAACCCTCGAAACCGCTCCAGGCGTCTGACAAAACTGTCAATACCACAGCCATTGAAGCCCATCCGGTTGATAATCGCAGCATCTTCGGAGAGACGAAAAAGACGAGGCTTCGGATTTCCGTCCTGGGGGCGGGGCGTGACCGTACCGCATTCCACATGGCCAAAACCCATGCGGGCCAACCCCATGACGGCACGTGCATTCTTGTCAAACCCAGCCGCCAGACCGATCGGATTGGGAAACCGCAACCCCATACAGCGTGTACTGAGAGCGGGCAGATCCTTCGGTGCTGTCGGGCCCAGACCAAGGGCCAGGCTCTCGATTGCTGCCTCATGGGCAGATTCGGGGTCGAGCCCATGGAAGAGCTTTGTCGCAAGATGCGAAAAAGGAGAAATGGCCATGCTGTATCCTGAGCGTGTGAGCGTCGGTCGTGGCCCTTCTATAACCCGCTGCCGGGTTGGGTCGAGCCCCTTAATCCAGCATCACGTCCCGCTGAAACGCTCTGGTCGAAATGATGCCTGCCATAGCGCACAGCCATTTAAATCGGTTGCCCGTCGGGTCGCATTCATGGAAAGAGGGCACCCGCTTGTCAGGTGGTCGTCATGATGCCTGTTTTGGAGAAGCCATCATGTGGGATGAACCCTATCTGGAAACCTGCTGCCGCTCGACCTTGCATCGTACGCTCCTGTGCGAAGGGATCGGCCGACCGCAAGCTCTCCGTGATCAGCCTTGCCTTGAACGTCTGCAAAAGATGGGCTTTGTCGCACTGGGGCAGGACGGGCGCTTTCATATCACAGCAGCAGGACTGAGCCGGCATGATCAGGAAATCGGTCAGCTCAAGCCCATGTCGGCACGGGCCTCGCGTATCCGTGCCTGAAACCGGCCGGTACCGGCAACTTTGGCAGAACCTGCTTCAATTCGATTGACAGGCCGCCGCCAACAACGCAACACTCACACCATACCAGGGGGGGCCTCGACAAGAGGCTGAGAGGCTGATGGCGGTTCACCCGCAGCGCAGCGACCCTTTCGCCCCGGCATGTGGGCGAAGAACCTGATCCGGTTCGTACCGGCGTAGGGATTGGTGTGAGCGGCCAGTCCCGTATTGCGACCCCGTTCATCCTGCTCTTGCGCTGTCGGACATAACCCCACACCGCAAGGGGACATAAAATGGACGACTCAACGCTTAAAACACAGAACAAGGTCGCATCACGCGATCAGGCGCCTGCCCATGGGCAGGTCACGACGGGACCTATCTCCGGCTCACGCAAGATATTTTCAAGCCCGGAAGACCGAAGTGATATCACGGTGCCGTTTCGCGAGATCGATCTTGATCCAAGCGCAAACGAGCCACCTGTGCGGGTCTACGATACATCCGGCCCCTATACCAATCCGGCCTATCATGCAGATGTCTCGCTCGGTCTGCCGACCCTGCGTACCCCCTGGCTGGCAAGGCGCGGTCTCACCCCGGTTGTCGAGACACGCGCGATAAAACCCGAGGATAACGGCTTTGCCAATGGCGCACAGGCCGTGCCCCATTGTCCGGCGCCGCACAAGGTGCTCGATGGCCTTGGTGCACCTTATGTCACACAATATGAATTTGCCCGTGCCGGCATCATCACAGAAGAAATGATTTTCGTCGCGCATCGTGAGAATCTGGGTCGTGCCAGCATGGTTGAAGGCGCCGAGCAGCGCCGTGCAGACGGAGAGGATTTTGGCGCGGAAATTCCGGCATTTATCACGCCGGAATTCGTACGCTCTGAGATCGCCACGGGTCGAGCCATCATTCCGGCCAATATCAATCACCCCGAACTTGAACCGATGATCATCGGGCGCAACTTCCTGGTCAAAATCAACGCCAATATCGGCAATTCAGCCGTTACTTCCTCCGCCGCGGAGGAAGTCGAAAAAATGGTCTGGTCCATTCGCTGGGGCGCAGATACAGTCATGGACCTTTCAACCGGCCGTAACATCCACAATATCCGCGACTGGATCCTGCGCAACGCCCCGGTACCAATCGGCACCGTACCTCTCTACCAGGCCCTCGAGAAAGTAGGCGGTATTGCCGAGGATCTCACCTGGGAAATCTACCGCGACACGCTGATCGAACAGGCAGAGCAGGGGGTAGATTATTTCACTATCCATGCAGGGGTACGCATCGCCCATGTGCCTCTCACGGCCGGTCGCACAACGGGCATCGTCTCCCGCGGAGGCTCGATCATGGCGGCCTGGTGCCTGGCCCATCATCGTGAAAACTTCCTGTACGAACATTTCGACGAGATCTGCGACATCATGCGTCGCTACGACATCTCGTTCTCGCTCGGTGACGGACTGCGCCCCGGCTCGATTGCCGATGCGAATGACGCGGCCCAGTTCGCTGAACTCGAAACACTAGGTGAGCTGGCCCGCATCGCCTGGGCCAAAGGGTGTCAGGTCATGATCGAAGGGCCAGGTCATGTGCCGATGCACAAGATCAAAATCAACATGACCAAACAGCTGCGCGAATGCGGCGAGGCTCCGTTCTACACGCTTGGGCCGCTCACAACCGATATTGCCCCGGGTTATGACCATATCACTTCTGGCATCGGTGCAGCGATGATCGGCTGGTATGGCTGCGCCATGCTCTGCTATGTCACGCCGAAAGAACATCTTGGACTGCCTGACCGGTCAGACGTGAAGGTGGGGGTGATCACCTACAAGATCGCCGCCCATGCCGCCGATCTCGCGAAGGGTCATCCTGCGGCGCAGATCCGTGACGATGCCATATCGCGCGCGCGCTTCGAATTCCGCTGGCAGGACCAGTTCAATCTTGCGCTGGACCCGGACACAGCGCGTTGCTTCCATGACGAGACCCTGCCGAAAGAAGCACACAAGACCGCTCATTTCTGTTCCATGTGTGGTCCGAAATTCTGCTCTATGAAAATCAGTCATGACATACGACGCAATGCAGAGCGCGAGCAGGGTATGGAGCAGATGAAGGAAGCCTTCAGAACAGGCGGCAGCAGACTTTATGTCTCTGCTCAGGAAACAGAAAAAGTCTGACCTGCTCCACCCGATATGTTTTCAACCTGATATCGCCCGGATGCTTCGGACAGGATGAAGATTTCTGACCGGAGCATCTGCAGCATGCGTCATAATCCCGATCCGGCGTGACAGCTTTAATGGAGTTGATAGAGCAGGTTTCGAGCAGTAACACAGCCTATTGCGCAAGCCTGGCTGATGCAATTGAGGCCCCGACGGAAGCGCCATGACCTATCTCTTCCTCTTCATCGCCATTTGTTCGGAAGTTTTTGCAACGACAATGCTCAAACTGTCCGACAGCTTTAGCCGTCCCATACCAGGATTTCTCACGATCCTTGGCTATAGTGTGTCATTTTACGCCCTGTCATTTACCCTGCGCGTCATGCCGACAGGAATCGCCTACGCAATCTGGTCAGGGGTCGGGATCGTCCTGATTTCGGCCATCAGCTGGTTGAAGTTTCGTCAGGCTCTCGACATACCCGCCATGATCGGGCTTGGCTTCATCATTTTCGGGGTCGTTATCGTTAATGTTTTCTCAAGATCAGTCTCTCATTAATGATTTGATAACGTAAATAACACTCAGAAAACGCGCATCATATTGACGATTGCCCCAGCAAGTTCATATGGCTGGAGTATGAAGGCACGCATGGTCTCTCCCCATATCCTAGACAGCATCGCTCAGGCCCATCAGATCGTTCCTGTCGTCAGGAGTGATCAGGAAGGCCGAAGCGTGACAACAGCGAAAGGGAAGGGGAAACGTACAGGCACCCACGTCAGAAAGCTGGAAAAAGTCGTTCTTTCCGACGAACAGCTACGCCGGGATCTTGCCCATGCCATCGTACGCTGCACGACTTTTTACACTCTCGAACAGCCTCAGGATCTTGTTGACGAGAGCGCGGCGTTTCTCGAGGCGCTCATGCGCCTTTGGGGGAAACGGGGAATCGAGGCAGCAGATGTCTGGCGCGAGATCGACCATCGTCTTCAACTGGGCAACCTGCTGACCCAGATCAACCGCGACATTCCGCTGAGCCCGCAAACAACACGCAAGTTCTGGCGACCGTCCTCAACCAAGCTTCCATGATGGAAAATATCGCCGATACGATTGTTCTTTTCATAATGGCTCTTTCAGCTCTGGGGTGGAATGCGGGGATTCGCCCGTGAACTGTTCAGTCTGGCTGCCTGGATAGGAGCTCTTTTCGCTTCAACACGCATTGCACCGCTCATTCTTCCGTGGCTGCTACTCCATATCCATGACGGACTTGCCGCCAGTGCTCTGGCCTATATCATTTCATTCATCGTGCTCCTGCTCGTATTCTCGACAATCGCCCAACGTTTTGCGACGGGTCTGCGCAGCGTTCTGATTGGGGGCACGGACCGGCTTCTCGGCTGCGGCTTCGGTGTCATTCGCGGCGCGCTCGTGCTTGTGGTTCTTTACATGGCACTCCTTGCGGTCGGTGGTGAAATTACTGCTCACGCTCTCGTTGCAGGAAGCCGGTCCGGTCCTTACATACTGGCAGGCGTGCACATGTTGCAGGGTCTCACACCATATTTCGAGCAACTTCATCTTGCCTTGCCGCCCGCAACAGGCCATGACGCAGCCTTCTGATCGACCCAGCCTCGACCGCCTATGCGTGACCATGCAAAGGAGCGCCACCAGATTATGTTACCCGACACACTTGAAGCTTCGAACCGTCCTTATGAGGAATGTGGCGTCGTAGGTATCTGGGGGGCGCCCGACGCGGCCGCACTCGCAGCACTCGGTCTGCATGCACTTCAGCATCGTGGTCAGGAAGCCGCAGGCATTGTCACGCATGACGGGCAAAAATTCTGTCAGCACAAGGGACTGGGGCTCGTTGGCGATGTGTTCAGTGGTACCCGTGTCATGGCTTCGCTCCAGGGTAGCGCTGCAATCGGCCATAACCGCTACGCCACAACCGGAGGGACGCTGTTACGGAACGTGCAGCCACTCTACGCTGATTACGAATTCGGCGGTCTTGCAGTTGCTCACAACGGCAATCTCACCAATGCTGCGACACTTCGTCAGGCCCTGGTCAAGCGCGGCTGCCTCTTCCAGTCGACGACAGATACCGAAGTGTTCGTGCATCTGATCGCAATCTCGCTTTACGCCACCGTGCTTGAACGGCTTGTCGACGCAGCCAAACAGGTCAAGGGTGCCTATTCGGTTGTTTCCCTCAGTCCGGATTTTCTAGTGGGACTTCGTGACCCTCTCGGTGTTCGCCCTCTTATCCTCGGTCGCGTTGCCGATGGAGGCTGGATGCTGGCGAGCGAAACCTGTGCGTTGGATATTGTGGGTGCTGAGTTCGTCCGTAATGTCGAGCCAGGCGAAATGGTCATTATCGACAATGATGGCGTACGTTCCATGCGCCCCTTCGCCCAGACGAGTCCGCGCTTCTGCGTCTTCGAGTACATCTATTTCGCTCGCCCTGATTCCATTCTCGAAAATCATTCTGTCTATGAAGCGCGCAAACAGATCGGGGTCGAACTGGCCCGGGAAAGTGGCGTGGAAGCCGATGTTATCGTTCCGGTACCCGATTCCGGGGTACCCTCCGCCATGGGGTTCGCTGCAGAGAGCGGTATCCCGTTTGAAATGGGTATCATCCGAAACCATTATGTCGGGCGTACCTTCATCGAGCCGACAGACCAGATCCGCAATTTGGGTGTCCGCATGAAACATTCTGCCAATACGCCTGTGCTGCAAGGCAAGCGTGTGGTTCTGGTTGATGATTCGATCGTACGAGGCACAACCTCTCGCAAGATTGTTGATATGGTACGCGCCGCCGGAGCAAGCGAAGTCCATATGCGTATCAGCAGCCCCCCGACGAAGCACCCCTGCTTTTACGGTATCGATACCCCCGAAGAGAGTCAGCTGCTTGCAGCAACCCACACGATCGAAAAAATGGCTGAAGTGATTGGCGTTGACAGCCTCGCTTTCATCTCATTCGACGGTCTCTATCGTGCACTTGGTCACGAAGGACGTGTGGCTGCTGAAGGGCGTTATTGCGACGCCTGTTTTACAGGCGATTATCCAATCGAGCTGGTCGACAAGGACGGACGTCTGGTTGCCTGACAGATCAGATCGCATCAGTCCGAAAAAACGGGGCTCAGGCCCCGTTTTCTTTTTTCAGTTCCTTGAGAAACATCGCCACAACCTTGTGGAGATATTCCGGATTTTCACGCCAGTATTGCCTTGGCCGACAATGGCTCAACTCACACAGAACAAATGTCGCCAGTGCCCCGCCAAAAAGTATATCCGAGGCCTCTTCCACATCCTCAATGACGAGCAGGCCCTGATCACAGAATTTTTCCAGCCAGAGCCTCAGTGGAAATGGCCCGTTTTCGCTTGAAAAGAATTCGCGTACGAACCGGCTCGCCTCCGGGTTTCGTGAAACCTCGGAAATAACCACGCGGATAAGATTGAGCCGCTTTTCCTCCATCATTGTTGTGCCCAGAGCCTGAAGCCCGAAAACCAGCTTGTCCTCGATCGTCTCGCCCTGAAGCTCGAGATCACGCAGACCCGAGAGCAGCAGACGATCCCGCAGAAGCTGCTCCACCATTTCCTGCTTCGAGCTGAACATATGGTAGAGAGTTTTTTTCGACATGTTCGAACACTGGGCAATCCGGTCCATCGACGCGCCCGAATAACCATGCTTCTGAAGGACCTGCTCGGCAGCATCGAAGATCCGGTCACGTCTTTCTGCTTCACAAAGCACAGGAGGCCGACCACTATGACGCCTTCCCTGGGTCAGGGGATCATTGATTGATGCGTTAGGGCAGGGTGAAATCACATCTGACATAGTAATTGAACAAACCGCTCCGGCGCTGCATCCGGTCCGTTGACCAGGTTTCGGAAACCGTATAGTTCCCTATGCATGAGAAACTCAAGAGTTTCCGAAAACCTTTTTTACGCAAGCGCGGGGTTGGCGGCTACACTTGAGATCATTGGTATTTTTGGATAGCGCCAGCATGCGAGTATTATCGTCTCTCTCTCCACGAACACCGTGGACCCTGAAGACCTCAACCAGCCTTTCCCTGCGTCTGATTCCCCTTGCTCTTCTGACGCTTGATCTGACAGGCTGCAAACATAAGACTGCTGCCCCGCCACCAGCACCCCAGACGGTCGGTGTCTATACCGTACACCCGCATCCTCTCGAAACAAGCACCTCCCTGCCTGGACGTGTCGAAGCTTTCGAACAGGCGCAGGTACGCCCTCAGGTCGGTGGTGTCATTCTCAAACGTACCTTTGAGCAGGGTACGGACGTCAAGGCAGGACAGTTGCTCTACGTTATCAATCCGGCTCCTTACAAAGCTGCCTATGATCAGGCCAAGGCGCAGCTTCTGCATGCGCAGGCTGCTGCCTTGAGCATCCGCGCCCAGCTTGATCGCTATCGCCCCCTTGCTGCAGCCAATGCGGTCAGCAAGCAGGAATACGACAATACGTTCTCGTCTGCGAAACAGGCTGAAGCCGATATTGCGCAGGCCAAAGCCAATGTCGACAGCGCGGCAGTCAATCTGGACTGGACACAGGTTCGCTCGCCGATCGATGGTCGCATCGGTCGTATGCTCGTGACACCTGGTACGCTTGTCACGGCAGGGCAGGTGAACGCAATTGCTACCGTGACCCGCATGGATCCCATCTATGTCGACGTCAATCTCGCAACGTCGGATATGCTGCGTCTTCGTCGCGAATTTGCTTCTGGCAAACTGGAGAAAGTTTCAGGCAATGCCGCTGCCATCAAGCTCATGCTTGAAGATGGCAGCAGCTATGACAAAACAGGTCAGTTGCGCCTGACCGAAGTCACGGTTGATCCCGCGACCGGGACGATGGTCGTCCGCGCCGAGTTTCCGAATCCGGATCGCCTGCTCATGCCCGGCATGTATGTTCATGCCGAGATCGCTGAAGGTGTCGATCCGACGGCCATCACCATTCCCCAGCCTGCGATGCAGCGGGATTCCAAAAGCGATCCGTTCGTCTACGCACTCGACAAGGACAACAAGGTCACCATTCGTCCGATCCAGCTCGATCGTGCCCTTGGTGGCGATTGGGTCGTGCTTGGTGGCCTGAAAGACGGTGATCGCATCATTGTAGAGGGCCTTCAGAAGGTCCATCCCGGCGCGACTGTCAAACCTGTCGAGAAGACGGAAGACAATCAGCCGCGCACGCAGGATAAGAGCTCCTCATGTCACGTTTCTTCATCGACAGACCCATTTTTGCCTGGGTCATCGGGCTGATTATCATGCTGGTCGGCGGCGTCGCGATCCTGCGCATGCCGATTGCCCAGTATCCTTCTATCGCCCCTCCGCAGATCGCCATCACGGTCGATTATCCCGGAGCCTCGGCCGATACGGTCAATAATACGACTGTACGTCCAATCCTTCAGCAGATGTCCGGTCTGGACGGGCTCGAATATCTCTCTGCCTCCTCTTACGGCAGCGGACATATGGAAATCGACCTGACCTTCGTGCAGGGCACCAGTCCCGACATCGCTCAGGTTCAGGTACAGAACAAGCTGCAGCTGGCACAACCCCGTCTGCCGACGGAAGTCGTGGCACAGGGACTGAGTGTCACCAAGGCCGTCAAGAACTTCATGCTTGTTATTGCCTTCATCTCCACCGATGGCAGCATGACCGGCCAGGATATTTCCGACTACGTGGCCTCGAACATTTCTGATCCGCTCTCGCGCGTGACAGGCGTGGGTGACCACACCCTGTTCGGAACAGAATACGCGATGCGTGTCTGGATGGATCCTAACAAGCTGTTCAAATACTCGCTGAATGTCAGTGACGTACAGACCGCGATCCAGCAGCAGAATATCCAGGTATCCTCAGGTGAGCTGGGCGGGCTGCCCTCTACCAAGGAAATGGCATTCGACGCCACGATCATCGGCCCCACACGCTTCAGCGATCCCGACCAGTTCAAGAAAATCGTTCTGAAAGTCCAGCAGGATGGTTCGCAGGTTCTGCTTCAGGATGTCGCACGGGTCGAGCTTGGTGCCCAGAACTACAATTTCACTTCGCACTGGAACAACCTGCCTACTGTCGGTATGGCACTGAAGCTCGCTCCGGGCGCAAACCAGATCACGACTGAAGCGGCCGTTCATGCAAAACTTGCCGAACTTGAGCGCTACTACCCGCCGGGACTGAAGACCGTCTATCCTCTGGATACGGAGCCCTTCATCACCCTGTCGATTGAAGAAGTCGTCAAGACCCTGCTTGAAGCCATCGCGCTCGTCTTTGTCGTGATGTTCATCTTCCTGCAGAACTTCCGCGCAACGCTTATTCCGACCATTGCCGTGCCGGTCGTGCTTCTGGGAACATTCGGCGTGCTTGCTGCGATGGGTTACTCGATCAATACCCTGACCATGCTGGCCATGGTTCTTGCGGTAGGTCTGCTGGTCGACGACGCCATCGTGGTGGTTGAGAACGTCGAACGCGTGATGACCGAAAAGCACCTGTCACCCAAGGAAGCATCCCGACAGTCAATGGACGAGATTTCCGGCGCGCTCGTCGGTATCGTGCTCGTTCTGACTGCCGTGTTCCTGCCAATGGCAGCATTCAATGGCTCAACAGGTGTGATCTATCGTCAGTTCTCGATCACGATTGTCGCGGCCATGTGGCTCTCTGTTCTCGTCGCCATGATCATGACCCCCGCACTCTGCGGCTCCATGCTCAAGCCGACGCACGAGAAGCCGGAACGTGGTCCGATTGCCTGGTTCAACAGAAACTTCGACCGTATGACCGAGGGCTACCTCAAAGGGGTGAATTTCCTCGTTCGCCGGCGTGCACTCAGCATGGTGCTGTTTGCCATTCTCACGATTGGTACGGTCCTGCTTTTTGCCCGTGTCCCGACCGGATTTCTGCCCGATGAGGACCAGGGTATTATTTTCGGCCAGGTGACGATGCGGCCTGGTGCAAACGATGCCCAGACAGCAGCCGTTAACAAGAAGATTACTGACTACGTTCTCAAGAACTACGGCGACATCACTGAGTCTGTCTTTGCCGTCAATGGCTTCAACTTTGCTGGCCAAGGGCAGAGCGCAGGTGCCTTCTTTGTCCGTCTCAAGCCGTGGGATGAACGTCCGGGCAGCCAGAATACGACCATGGCTGTTGCCGGAAAGATCATGAAGCATTTCTGGACGGACCCAGAGGCAATCATCTATGCGATCAATCCGCCAGCCGTGCTGGAACTTGGTAACGCCGCAGGCTTCGATCTGGAGCTAGAGGATAATGGTCATCTCGGTCACAAGGCTCTTCTGGATGCACGCAACAAGGTTCTGAGCGCTGCGGCCAAAAACCCGCTGCTTCAGGCGGTACGTCCCATGGGCCTTGAAGATCAGCCACAATATCATCTTGAGATCGACCGCCCCCGTGCCAATGCTCTGGGTGTCACAAACGCCGAAATCAATACGACCATCCAGGGTGCATTCGGCTCGATCTACGTCAATCAGTTCATGCGCAGTGACCGCGTGAAACAGGTCTACATCGAGGGTGAATCATGGGCGCGCATGCGTCCGGAAGATCTCAACAAATGGTATATCCGCAATACTGCGGGTTCCATGGTACCGTTCAATGCCTTTGCTTCAGGTAACTGGGTCGTTGGCCCCCAGAAAGTCGAAAACTATAACGGCCTGAACGCCTTCGAACTGCAGGGCCAGCCTGCTCCGGGCTCAAGCACTGGCACCGCCATGGCTGAGATGGAAAAGATCATGGCAACCCTGCCGAAAGGCATCGGCTTCGAATGGACCGGCATTTCCTACGAACAGGTTGCCTCTGCCGGTGCAACGGGGCCTCTTTATGCCCTCGCTGCGGTGGTGATCCTGCTCTGCCTCGCCGCTCTGTACGAAAGCTGGGCGATCCCCATTTCGGTGCTTCTCGTGGCTCCTCTGGGCGTGCTGGGCGCAATTGGATCGACCCTGTGGCGCGGTCTGGATAATGACGTCTATTTCCAGGTGGGACTGCTCACAACCGTTGGTCTCTCTGTCAAGAACGCCATTCTGATCGTGGAATTCGCCAAAGAGTTCTTTGAACACGGCGACAGTCTGGAAGAAGCCGTACTCAAGGCAGGTCGTGAACGTCTCAGACCAATCCTGATGACTTCGATCGCCTTCGTCTGTGGTGTGTTTCCGCTGGCAATCGCCACGGGAGCAGGCTCGGCAGCGCGTGTCGCCATCGGTACCTGCGTGGTGGGCGGTATGCTCTCTGCCACCATTCTGGCGGTCTATTTTGTGCCGGTCTTTTTCGTCGTTATCCTGCGCCTCTTCCGTGTACAGCGCATAAAGGATCGGGTGGACCCTTATGAAAGCCGCAATCAAGCTGCGCAGGGAGAGGGCGCATGAGCCAGCTTAGGAAACTCAAGTCGGTGAGCGTCTTTATGGCGTTCACCATGCTGACCTCCTGCAATCTGGCGCCCAAATACGAGCGCCCGTCGCAGCCAGTCCAGAATGCCTATCCCAGGGATTCAGGCAAGACACAGCCTCTCATCGGGCAGGCGGCTTCGGATATCGGCTGGAAGCATTTCTTCACAGATCCACGTCTGCAGGCCCTGATTGAACTGGCCCTGAAAAACAACCGTGATCTGAGAAGCCAGGCTGCTGCCATCATGGAAGCCCAAGGCAGTTATGAAGTTCAGCACGCCTCGCTCTTTCCGCCGATTGGGGTATCAGGACAGGGACAGTATTTCTCTCCCTCTGACACGGCAGGATTCTCATTCGCGCCCGGTCTAGGACGTGGTGCTTCAATGCTCCGCTATTATGGCATGGGCATTGGCTTCTCAGCGTATGAAATCGATCTCTTCGGACGTATTCGCAACCTGTCCAGACAACAGGCTGAAGAGCTTCTCGGTACGCGTATGAGTGCCCAGTCCGTACTGATCAGTACGGTATCACAGGTTGCCAACACCTATCTTGCCTGGCTGGCAGACAGGGAGCTTGTGCGTGTCACGAACGAAACCTTGGCATCCCAGACTAAAACCCTGAACCTGACCAAGCTGAAATACGATCATGGCGAGGCGGATGCCCTGACGCTGGCCCAGACGCAGACCCAGGTCGAGCAGGCTGCCAGCAACAAGGCCCAGTATGAACGCCAGATGGCTCAGGACGAACATCAGTTGCAGCTGTTGGTCGGAGTGCCCTTGCCAGACACGCTCCCCCCCCCACAGCCTTTCGGGTCTCAGACCCTGCTCAGCGATCTTCCGGCCGGCCTGCCGTCAGATCTGATCGCACAGCGCCCCGATATTCAGGCTGCTGAGCATAATCTGATGGGCGCCAATGCCAATATCGGTGCGGCCCGTGCAGCGTTTTTCCCCAAGGTCACTCTGACTGCGCAGGAAGGGGTGAGTTCGCTACAGTTCAGGCATCTTTTCACGCCCGGTGCCCAGACATGGTCGGTATCGCCCAATATCGAGCTTCCGATTTTCACCTGGGGTCAGAACGAAGGCAATCTGAAAGTCTCGAAGGCGCGGCGTCTGACCCAGATCGCCACCTACGAGAAAACCGTTCAGACTGCTTTCAAGGAGGTGTCGGATGCGCTTACTGCACGCGAGACCTATCTCGCACAGGACTCGCATCTCAAGGCTCTGGTAGGCTCATCGCAGCAGGCATTCGATCTTGCCATGATGCGCTACAGTACCGGTATCGATCCGTACCTCACGACTTTGACCCAGCAGCGCTCTCTTTACGATGCGCAGCAAAACCTCATTGTTGTGCAACTCGCCCGTTACCAGAATCTGGTAACCCTTTACCGGGCTCTTGGTGGTGGCTGGAGCGCTGCGGATGTTACCGCAGCAGGCACATCACGTGAGGCTCCACGTAGAGGCTGATACAGGAAACCAAGCATGAAACAGGTAAAACTGTGCGCCGCTCTGGGAGTGATGCTGGCCGGGGGGATTGTCCCCCTCGGCCAAGCCTGCGCTCAGGATGACGATGACAGCAAGAAGAAGCCGGACATGCATCAGCTTGCACGGTCTTCGGCATTGCCCAAGGCTGAGGCCGATTTCAGCATGTTCAAGTTCCGCCCCCGAGGGGACAAGGTCATCGAACAGCCAGATGCCAATCGTATCCTCTTCAAACGTCCGGACGGAACACCTGACGGCTACGCGCAGCGTCGGGGCAATGCCGTGATCTACTATGATCGCTTCGGCAAGGTCTCGCATGTGCAAAGCCTCGACGACTGACACTGAATAACAGGTAGGCAGGATCCTATTTTCGAAACCTGATCATACAGGGTCTGGTTTCGCGCTTTGCAATCATGGCAACGAAACTTTCTGTCTGCCAGTTATTATTATTTATTTTATTGTTCAGCCAAGATTTGTCGCGGACGATGGGAAGTTAGTCCCTAATATCATTTCCCATGTCAGTGATTCCTAGGTCGTCCCGACGCCATGTCAGGGCATGGGCTTGTTCCATCTCTCCCGGAGGCTCCCTGTTGCGGAGCGCTCTGCTTGTCATGGGCGCATTGGCCATGGCCCCGCCCTGTCTGGCAGAGAGCTTTCACGAAGCCATCCAGTCAGCCTGGGACAGGGATCCGGCAAACCGGTCGTTCTCCATTGATGCCAAGGCCTCTGCCAGGAACGCCCGTGCTGCCCAATCCTGGTTTCCGGACGGACCGATCATCGCCGGGCAATATCTGGATGATCACTTTATAGGTTCCAATGTCGGTTACACGACCTATCAGGGCAGCATCAGCGTACCATTATGGTTGCCGGGACAAGGTACGGCGACCATGCGGACCGCACTGGCAGACGAAGCCGTTGCAAAAGCCAGGATCAAGGTACAGCATCTTCTGAGCGCCGTTCGTGTACTTGATCTCGCCAGTAACGCGACTCTTCTCAAAAAAAAAATCGGTAATCTGAAGGCGACCAGTCAGCTGCTGGAACGGGTGGCTCATAGCTCCCATCAGGGATTGACCGCGGGAGAAATTGCAGCTGCCGATTTCGATGCCGTTATTGGCGAAAAAGGCGATCTCGACGCCCAGATTGCCCAGTCAGAACAGGCACTGGAAAGCGCTCGCGCCGAACTCGAAGCCCTGACCGGCACAGACGATATTCCTGATATTCTGTCACTTGACGGACGTATGCTCGGTACTCGGACATTAACACTGGACCTTCGCAGGATCCCCGCATCGAGATGGCTCAGGCCGTTACAAAAAGCGCCAAAGCCTCCTACAGCCTTGCCAGACATTCATACATGCCTGCTCCGCAGGTTGGCGTGCAGGTGCTCAAGCAGGGCCAGTACGCCAGCCCCTGGGACACACAGGTGGGCCTGCAGTTCTCGATGACTCTCCCCAGTGAGGCGCGCAACACGCCTATCGTCATGAAAGAGGTCAAGGCGATGGGAGCCGCGGAGCGAGACGCCGTTCTGGCCCAGAGACAGGTGATTGTCGAATATCGTCGGACACGTGCCAGTCTGGCCTCTGCCCTGACCATGCTTCGTCATTCAAATACGGCACAGCAAGCGCTGGATGCTCGCGCCAGCGATCTCGAGCATGCCTGGAGCGTGGGTGAAACGCCGGTTATCGAATATCTGCGCGCCCGACGGGCAGCGCTTGATGCCGGTCAGAGACGAGCGGAGGCTGATGTCATCTGGCATGCGGCCATGATCAGAATGAGCCTGATGGCTGGACATTATCCATGAAATTTTCTCCTTTGCGTCTCCTGTTTACCCTTCCTCTCTATGCCTCCGTTGCCCAGGCTCAATCGACAGAAAATTGGCCTAACCAGCCGATCGTGATTGCAAAAGAAGCTCTCAGGAGCGAGGCCATTCATACGGCAAAATCTGAGCCTGGCGCTCTGCCGCCACATATCGATGTGCCCGCCTATATTGATCAGGATGACAGACGAAGTGCCCGTATTCATCCGGTGGGGCAGGGTAGGGTACAAACGGTTCTGGTAACGCCCGGAGAGCTCGTCAAAAAGGGGCAGGTTCTGTTCACTTATGACGATTTCAGTCTCAGCGACGCACATCAACGCCTGTTATCAGCTGAAGCCTCTCTCCAGCAGGCCAAGGCACTGCGTGACGATGCCCGTCTCGCCTATGAGCGCGGTCGCGCCTTGCAGGGAGGCGCCGTCTCGCAGGGCGAGGCGCAGAGACGCTATTCCCGCCTCAGGGAAACGCAAGGTACAGTCGAACGGAGTCAGGCCATCGTGCAGAATGAACGCGAACGTCTCGCTCGCTTCAGCTCTTCCTCCGAGCGCACTGACGGCCTTCATTCCGCAGTTATTTCTCCCATCGACGGTATCGTGGACAAGATAACAGTCGGTGTTGGCGAGGAGGTTTCCAACCGGACGGCCCCTGCTGTTGAAATTGACGATCTGAGCAAGGTATGGGTGGTCTCCCAGGTCGGCGAACAACAGGCGACACGGCTCAGTCGTGGTGGCCGTCAACTGACCTGGCCTACACCCGATACTCAGCCGATTGCGTCTCATATCGATCTGATAGAGGGCAGTGTCGATCCCATGACACGTCATGTTCTGGTGCGCAGTCTCGTCGAGAATGAGAAACGTCAGCTACGTCCCGAAATGCTGGTCAAGACGCGCCTTTTTTCCTCGGATACCGTGAAAGGGGTGCTGATTCCGGAAGCCGCCATCCAGACAATCGGCAGCGAGAAATGCGTTTTCGTCAGGATAGACGACACGCATTACGAAGCCCGAAAGGTTACAATCGGCCCTGATCTGGATGGTATGATCGTTGTGACCAAAGGGCTTCATTCCGGTGAAAATGTCGTCACCGATGGCAGTTTTGTCCTCAAATCCCAGGCCCTCCTGACGCCCCCGGCCCGTCATGAAGAGAGCAAGCGCTGATCATGCGTTTCATGCTTGCCCTGCTGAAAGGCCGCGCCGCTATTCTTGGTGCCGTCGTTCTGCTCATGATTGCCGGTATCGCTGATCTGAGATCGCTCTCTGTCGAGCCTGTCCCTGATATCTCGCCACGGCAGGTGCTTGTCTCGGTAAGGGCGCCGGGATTGCCGACCGAAGAGGTTGAGCGGCTCGTTACCTTTCCGATCGAGACAGTCATGTCCGGTCTGGTTGGAATGACCTCAATGCGCTCGGTTTCGCGCACCGGAGTCTCCGTCCTTTATCTGCAGTTTAATGACGGTACGGACATTTACCGGGCACGTCAGCTCGTCGCCGAACGCCTGCCACAGGCCCGCTCAGCCGTTTCGGTAAAAGGTCTCGCGATCACCATGGGACCGATGGCGACCGGTATGGGTGAGATCCTGCAGGTACAGATTCATGGCAAGGGGCGCTCTCTGGCTGCCCTTAACCGGATCATGACCTGGAATGTCGTGCCAAAGCTCAGACTCATTCCGGGCGTCATTGACGTGAATATCAACGGAGGCGCTTCCCAGACCTATCAGGTTGCTCTCAACCCCATGGCGTTACGGCAATTCCAGGTTTCGGTCTCGGACGTCTTCAATGCCGTTGATCGTGACAACGAAGCTGCCGGCGGTGCCTGGATCGAACATAACGACGAACAGCATGTTATCGTAGGACGATCGCTGATCGACAATCTGCACGAGCTGGGTGAGGTTCAGGTCCGGTCCATGCCCAACGGGGGCGTTGTTCATGTACGGGATGTAGGCAAGGTTCAGGAAGGCAATCTTCCCCGACTGGGTGGTGTTACGAGAGACGGAGAAGGCGAGATCGTGGCCGCCGTGGTGCTGCTACAGCAGGGCGCCAATGCAAAAGCCACACTGGCCCGTATTCAGAATGCCCTACCCGGTATCATTTCAACCCTGCCTCAGGGAGTCACTCTCGAACCATTCTACAGTCGCGCCACTCTGACCGACGTCACCATTCATACGGTGAAGGAAAACCTCGCTCTCGGCGCCTTGCTGGTTCTTCTCGTGCTTCTTGTCGTGATTGGCGACTGGCGGGCCACTGTTGTCATCATCTCGGTCATTCCGTTCTCACTGATTGCGGCCATGGTCGGCATGCGCCATCTCGGCATTTCCGCCAATCTGCTCAGCCTGGGTGCTATCGATTTCGGTATGGTGGTCGATAGTGCGCTGGTAATTGTAGAAAGCGTCCTCTCCAGCCAGGCAGCAGCCAATGTCCCGCTGACACAGCGTATTGCTGATACTGTTAGGACAGTAGCCCGGCCGGTTATTTTCGCCATTCTGATCATCATCATGGTCTATCTGCCTGTTCTGACGCTTCAGGGCGTGGAAGGACGCATGTTCAGACCCATGGCACAGACCGTGATTCTCGCGCTCATTGCCTCCCTGATCTATGCCCTGATTGCTGTGCCTGCCTTTGCCGCACTCCTCATGCGTATCCGGTCGGGACATGCAACAGGACATGACCAGATCTCCGATGAAAACAGCATAGGGACAGAACACGATACATTTTTCATCCGTTTTTTGCGACGTGGCTTTGCTCCGGCTTCACGCTGGTGTGTAGCCCATGGCAGGGTCGTCATAGGAATTGCCCTTGTCATCCTTGTCATGTCTGCCGGGCTGACCACACGCCTGGGAGGGGAATTCATTCCGCAGCTCCAGGAAGGCGATCTGATCGTCACCTCCACACGCCTGCCCGGAATTTCGCTCGATGCCTCGCTACGTTCCATCACCCAGATTGAACGGACTCTTCGCGAGTTCCCCGATATCAGGATGCTGGTCAGCAATAGCGGCACGTCGGCCATTCCGACGGACCCTCAGGGTGGAGAGCAGTCAGATACCTATGTCCTGCTCAAACCACGTTCGGAATGGAAGACGGCCAAGACCCAGGAAGGGTTGATACGCGCCTTTGATACCGCGTTACGCAAGAACAATCCGGGCTCCCTTTATTCATGGAGCCAGCCAATCCAGATGCGCATGGACGATCTTCAATCCGGTGTGCGCTCGCAGATTGCCATAGGGATTTATGGTCCTGACATCGACAAGCTGATGCAGCTTGCCGCTCAAACCGCAAGTGTGGTTGATCATGTCCAGGGGGCAGCGGATGTGGCACCTCAGGATGTTGGTACAATATCCTACTTGCATATCGATGCTGACCGCACAGCCGCCGCTCGCCTGAATGTCGACACGTCCGAAGTGCTCGATGTGGTTGAATCAATCGGCGGCCATATCGGTCCACCGGTTTCACTGCAGGACGCCCTTATTCCTACCGAAGTGCGGATCATGCCTGAGGCACGTCAGACACTTGACGATATCCGGCTTCTGCCCGTTCTCACACGTGACGACCATACGGTACGTCTTGATCAGGTTGCCCATATCACCATGCGTGATGGTCCCGCTGCCATAAGGCGCAATCAGGGTGAAAGACGCATGATGGTACAAGCCAATGTGCGCGGTCGCGATCTCAGCTCCTTCGTCCAGGAAGCCCAGAGGGCTGTCAGGACGCAGATCACACTGCCACCAGGGTACCGGATCGAATGGAGCGGTCAGTTCCGCAATCTTCAAACCGCTGTTGCGCGACTGGCCATTGTTGTACCGATCACGCTGGTCCTGATCTTCTGTCTGCTCATACTCGCTCTGGGCGATATCTGGATGGCAGGGCTCGTTTTCGTCAATCTGCCCTTTGCAGCAACGGGCGGGATCATCGCCTTGTGGGTGCGCGGCATGCCCTTCAGTATTTCCGCAGGGATCGGGTTTATCGCGCTCTTCGGCGTTGCAACGCTCAATGGCGTCGTACTGATCTCATATATCCGCGGGAAAAGACTTGCGGGCTTCGATGCCGTTTCGGCAGCTGTGAGTGCCGCACGCGAACGCTTCAGACCTGTCATGGCAACAGCAACGGTGGCCTGTCTTGGTTTCTTTCCAATGGCCTTTTCAATGAGCGAAGGAGCAGAAGTCGAGAAACCTCTCGCGTCTGTCGTGATTGGCGGATTGATTTCCTGCACCGCCCTGACTCTTCTTGTATTGCCGACGCTTTATATCAAGATTTCACGGTTTCGTGAAAACCGGGAGAAAAACCCTCTGGTTTCCTGAACCGAACCCAAACGCTCTGGCGGCGTTGCCATGTTATGTTACGTAACCAGCGCATGCAGGCCCGTCCGGGCCTGCAATCCGCTTTTCGTAATTTTCAGAACAATGAAACCGGAGAAAACCCATGCTGTCTTGCATTGGATATGGCGCACAGAAGGCGACCGACCGCCTGGCCCCCTTCAGATTTGATCGCCGGGATACTGGGCCTGATGATGTCCGTATAGACATTCTCTATTGTGGCGTCTGCCATTCGGATATTCATCAGGCACGCAATGAATGGCACAACACCGTTTATCCCTGTGTGCCTGGCCACGAGATCGTGGGGCGCATCAGCGAGGTTGGCAGCAATGTCAGGAAATTCAGGATTGGTGATCTGGCGGGAGTCGGCTGTATGGTCGATTCCTGCCGCGAGTGCGCCAGCTGCAAGGATGGTCTTGAGCAATATTGCGAAAACGGCTTTGTCGGTACGTACAATGGTAATGACCGTCATGGTCGTGGCAACACCTATGGTGGCTATTCAAAAGCAGTCGTGGTCGATCAGGCTTTCGTTCTGAAGGTACCTGAAAATCTCGATCTTGCAGCAGTTGCACCGCTGCTTTGTGCAGGGATCACCACCTATTCCCCACTGCGTCACTGGAAGGTTGGCCCTGGCCAGCGCGTTGGCGTTGTGGGGCTGGGAGGCCTCGGTCATATGGCCGTGAAATTCGCCCGTGCCTTTGGTGCTCATGTCGTGTTGTTCACCACGTCACAAAGCAAGGTTGAAGACGGACTTCGCCTCGGTGCACATGAGGTCGTGCTATCGAAAGATGACGATGCCATGGCAAAACAGAATGCAAGTTTCGACTTCATTCTGGATGCTGTCGCCGCTGATCATGATATCAACGTCTATCTCAACCTGCTCAAGCGCGAGGGAACACTGGTTCAGGTCGGGGCACCAGAAAAGCCTCTGCCTGTTGCCGTATTCAGCCTGATCATGAAACGCCGTAATTTTTCCGGCTCATTGATCGGCGGCATTGCAGAAACGCAGGAAATGCTCGATTTCTGCGGTAAACACGGCATCACCTCTGATATTGAGATGATTGCCATGGATGAAATCGAAACAGCTTATTCACGGATGATGAAATCAGACGTGAAATACCGCTTCGTCATCGATATGGCGACGCTTGAAAACGCCGCCTGAGAGTTCTGTC
Organism: Asaia prunellae JCM 25354; assembly: GCF_000613885.1. Classification (GTDB taxonomy): domain Bacteria; phylum Pseudomonadota; class Alphaproteobacteria; order Acetobacterales; family Acetobacteraceae; genus Asaia; species Asaia prunellae. The sequence continues at coordinate 111,733 of NZ_BAJV01000007.1, forward strand.
CCTGGTCTTTCCTCTGAATTATCAGGGGGAGATCAGCAGATCTCGATCGGTATATTCGCCATTTCAAGCTCGGACAGCGTCTCGGGCTTGATCTGGCTATCAGTAAGAATGCGTGCGAAATCCGACAAAGAGGTAAGGCGATGCAGCCCCCCCTGACGGAATTTTGTGCTATCGACCAGCAGAACGGTTTCGTCAGCAATCGCCATCAGTGCACGCTTGATCTTGACGACATCCTGATCGTTCTGGAACGCTGTGTCGCCCGAAACAACGGATGTTGACATGAACATGATATTGGCACGCAAGGAGCGCGCAGCCTGCTCACATACCAGCCCGAAAAATGCATTGCGTGAATTACTGTAATCACCGCCAAGACAGATAATCTTGATGCCAGGGAAGGGCGCAAGGGACTGCACCACACCAACAGCATTGGTGATGACTGTCAGTGGAGCCCTGGCCGGAAGAAGCGGAAGCATTTCGGCAACGGTCGTTGAGTCGTCGAGGATAATGACCTGCCCAGGTTCGATCATTGAGACAGCGCGCTGGATGATTGTCTTCTTCAGATTCGCCGCACGGTGCTGTCGATAAGCAACGTTCTTTTCTGTACGGGCACGGTTCTTGAGCGTGATACCCCCATGGATCTTGTCGATCAGGCCCTGATTTGCCAGGGCATGGGCATCACGATGGATGGTCATTCGACTGACATCGAAATGATCAGCCAGAGATTCTATACTTGCATTACCCTGCTCGAATAGCAGATCCAGAATCTGCTGCTGACGCGATTTGAGGTTCTGACGCTTGATTCCCGGAAAATTCTCCATGGAGGGCGCTGACCTGATGTCATCACTCATTTTCTCAGACTGCCTTTGACGAGGGTACAATAATTGACAGGATAAACTATACTCAAAAACAAGATAACAAAAAATATCACAAATGTATCATTATAACAAGGTGTATCCTGTCGAAGTTATAGATGAAACTCCTGTAATACGATGTTTTACCTCACAAGAAGGTAAAGCAGGCTGTACCTATTTATATCACACATCACACAATTTTGTGATTTTAATAACATATGCATTCTCTCTAGAACAGATGCTGGCTCAGCCTTTCCCGGAGAGCCCGCCATATGAACAGAGAGGGAAAGATGGGCGCGCCCTATCTGATCGGCATTGATTGTGGCTCAACGACAGCCAAATCAGTCGTTTTTGCTCCCGATGGCCGTATTGCCGGAACAGGCCAGGTCCGTATTCCCCAGCTTACAAAAACGCCTCGTCATGTCGAGCGTGATATGAACGAAGCCTGGCGGTTGGTGGCCAAAACCATTCGCGATGCCCTAGACGATGCCGACTGTAACGGGGCAGATATTGCCGGAATAGGAGTCACAGCTCATGGTGACGGACTCTTTCTGCTTGATCGAAGCGCACAACCTCTCGGTCATGGCATCATGTCCCTTGATAGTCGCGCCTTTGCCCTCCATGGAGAATGGAAGCGCTCGGGACAGCTGGATGCGTTGATGCCCATCGCAGGTCAGCGGCCTTATCCGTATTCTGCCAATACGTTGCTGGCCTGGATCAAACATTTTGAACCAGAGCGCTATAGAGCAGCAGGAACGGTATTCTTTGCAAAGGACTGGCTCAGATTCTGTCTCACCGGCCAGATTGCGACCGAACTGACGGAAGCCAGTACTGCTTTTACCGATCTTCACACACAGGAGTACAGTCAGGAGATTCTGGAAGCTCTTGGTCTTGAAGACATCGCCAGCGCGTTACCCCCCATGCTGAGCTCCTGCGATCAGGCCGGGAAAGTGACAGCAGAAGCAGCCCGTCTGACGGGTCTGCTCGAAGGTACGCCTGTCTCGGCAGGACTGCATGATGTCATAGCAGCGGCTGTCGGTCTTGGGCAGATCTCTCCCGGAGACATGACCGTAACGGCCGGTACATTCTCGATCAACGAAGTCATAAGAGACCGTCCTCTTGTCGGATCGGAATGGGCCTGCCGAGCCGGATATCGTAAAGGTCTGTGGAACTGCATGGCTATTTCTCCGGCCTCGGCAAGCAATCTGGAGTGGATGGCGCGCTGTGTCGCGCCGGATACCCCGGATTCTGCCGCGATGCTCATCGATTCCTGTATCGGGAGATTTGAAAGCCAGCGTGCATCCCGTCAGATCCCGCTCTACCATCCTATCTTTTCGGGTCGCCCTTCGAAGCGCCGGCAACGGCTTCATTTCTGGGTCTGCAATCCTGGCATGACCGCGTGGATCTCTTCCAGGCCATGATTGAGGGAACAATCTTCAATCATCGTCATCACGTGGACGATCTTATGCAAACGGGCCCGGTCACCTCTATCGGCATTTCAGGAGGAGGAAGCCGTCGGCCGAGATAGGTCAGATTTTTGCTGATATTCTGGGGCGTCGTGTCATGACATCCCCCGTGCGTGAAGCCGGCGCCCTCGGCGCGGCCCTGACCGCAAGCGTTGCCTGCTCGATCCATAATTCTCTCGAAGAGGCAGTCGCCTCGCTTGCCATGCAACCCCATCATTTTACGCCCCGGACTGAACTCTCGGGCTTCTATGATGATGTCTATGACCGCTACAGAGCCACAGCCCGCCTTCTGGAACCTTACTGGCCTTCTCTGCACGGCCCTCAATGTAGGCCGGATGCATCCGAAAGCGGAAACTAGGCACCAAATGTCTGCGCGCCACACACAAGCCGCTTCACACTTTTCGACAGATCGAGAGCCCTGATGATTCATAGCGCCCCACAGGTCGGTTCCACTCGTTTTGATGTCACGATTATCGGGGCAGGGATCAATGGCGCCGGTCTGTTCCGGGAACTCGCCCTTCAGGGTATCAATGTCCTGTTGATTGACCGTGGAGATATCTGCACCGGGGCTTCGGCAGCGCTTCAAGACTGATCCATGGCGGGATCAAGTATCTTGAAACAGGCGAATTCCGTCTCGTGGCGCAATCCACTCTCGAGCGCAACCTGCTGCTTCGCAATGCGCCCCATATGGTTACACCACTACCAACGGTCATCCCTATATGTTCCTGGTTCGGAGGGATCCTGCCTTCAATCAAGCGTTTTTGCGGGATCAAGACCAGACTGGCTGACAGGGGAGTGATCATTACCGAGATCGGCATGCAGATCTATGACTTTCTCGGTCGGCGCGAGCGGGTCATGCCGCGACATCATCTGTCGTTCGGCAGGGCTGTCAGGCGTAGATGGCCACATATGACCCGCAAGGTCATTGCAACCGGGCGTTATTATGACGCAGCTATCTCCCAGCCGGAGAGACTGGGCTTCGAATGTGTTGAAGACGGACTTCGTCTCAACCCCGGCTGTGCGGTCAGAACCTACACGCACGCTTCGTCCTTCAGGGATGGCATTCTCACCCTCGGGGATATATCCAGCGATAAAGTCGAACATGTACATACCGAACTGATCATCAATGCAGGCGGCGCGTGGATTGACACGATCAACGCGCAACTCGGTTTCAACACACGCTATATCGGTGGGACCAAAGGGTCGCATCTCCTCATACATCATCCGGAGCTCTTCGTGAACTTGACGGACAAATGGTGTATTTTGGCACAGCAGACGGGCGGATCTGTCTTGCCTACCCATTCATGGGTCACGTGCTTGTCGGTTCTACTGACATTCCGGAGCAGGATCCGGACAGGGCCTGCTGCAGCAGGATGAACAACGTTACATGCTGACCATGCTTCAGGAACAGTTTCCGGGTTTCCGCTTCAGCGACCAGGATGTGATCTATCATTATTGCGGTGTAAGACCGCTGCCTGCGATGCGGGCTGATAACCCCGGTGATATCAGCCGAGATCACGTCATCCATCTGGACTATGCAGGCACTACACCGGTTCTTTCACTTGTGGGCGGCAAGTGGACAACCTTCCGAGGCCTGGCAGAAGAGACAGCCGACAAGGTGCTTGCACTGCTTCATCGGCAACGTCACTCCTCATCACGAATGCGTGCCATAGGTGGTGGAACAGACTATCCGACGCGCAGAACACGCGAAACCTATCTTCGTCAGTTTGCGAAAAACATGATCTTTCTTTCGAAAGAGCTACGATCCTGTTTGAGCGCTACGGCACAACTGCAGAAGCCGTTGCTGCCTATTGCACAGGCTCACCCGACCGGGCGCTGAACAGCTTGCCGGATTATACACGCAACGAAATACTTTATATCACCGAGAATGAACTCGTACGCAAAGCGAGCGATCTTTTATTCCGTCGCTGCCCGATTGCGCTTTCCGGCTTGCTGAACAGATCGGTAATTCAGGAAATCTGCATGATTATGGCCGAATCCCTGGGCTGGACAGCCGAGGATTGCGATACCGAAACAGAAGAAAGCTGGCTTATCGCGGTAAAATATCACGGCGTCACCGGGAAAACAGACACCCAACCGGCAGCATGACCCGCATACAGGAAATCTGTCACCACTCTGTGATGATAACGACCAGATCACATAAACGGTAAATGCCATATAACAAAATAAACAAATCCTAGTATTCTGAAATCAAACACTTTATCTTGTTTTTAACTACGAACAATCTCTAAATCATATCAATGTGAACTTTTTTCATGATATTTTCTCTGTAAATCCGTTAGGAAACTTATAATATAACATGAAAATGTTACATGATGGTTGCTACGTGACGGAGAGAGAATACGATGCCGAGAAAGCCCCTCTGGATCGGAACCAGCTGGAAGATGAACAAGGGTCCGGTAGCCGCCAGGGATGCGGCCGCTCAGATCGCATCGATCGTCGTTCCGGAGACGGTCACGCCGTTCGTCATTCCCCCTTTCACCTCTCTGGAGACAGTTTCAGAGAGCCTGGGGAAAACATCCTGGCATGTAGGAGCGCAAAACATGCACTGGGAGGACGAGGGTGCGTGGACGGGGGAAATTTCGCCCCAGATGATACGGGAGTGTGGCGCTGATATGGTCGAGCTCGGCCATTCAGAGCGGCGCGAACATTTCGGGGAGTCGGACAGAACGGTCAATCTCAAGGTGAAATCAGCCATTCGTCATGGCCTTCGCCCCTTGATATGCATAGGCGACAGCGCTGACGAATATGCCTATGGCGTGACACATGAGACTTTGGCACGTCAGATGAAAATTGCGTTGCATGGTCTGACATCAGATCAGATCGGTACTGTCCTGCTGGCCTATGAACCTGTCTGGGCCATCGGGGCAAAAGGGAAGGCAGCAGAACCTCATTTCGTGGGTGTGGCCCATACGCGTTTACGCCGTGTCCTTTGTGAACTCATCGGGGAAGAGAATGCGCTACGTATCCCGATCCTGTATGGAGGCAGTGTCTCACTCGACAACGCGGCACAATACACCGCACTGAGAGATGTCGATGGCGTATTTATTGGACGCTCAGCCTGGGACCCCTCAGGTCTGGCAGCAATCATGCAGTCGGTAGCGTCATGAGCAACGCAATCGGTGTCGAGAGCAAGGCGGTCTCAGCCAGACGGCGGGAAATCCTTGATTATGTGCTGGAAAATGGCGGCGCGCAGATAGAGGAACTTGTCGAGCGTTTTTCAACAAGCCGTATGACAATCCACCGTGATCTCCATGCCCTTTCCGAACAGGGGCTGGTACGCAAGGTACATGGCGGTGTCACCATGCTCGCCAGTGGTGTCATGGAGACAAGCGTCGTTCACCGCATGCGTCGTGCTTCCCGCGAAAAGCAGGCGATTGCCCGCGTAGCAGCCAGCTTCATAAAGGCTGGTGATATCATTGCACTGGATGACTCAACAACCTCGCGCACCCTGTCTGAAAACCTTCCTCTGAGTATGCCTCTTACAGTGCTTACAAACAGTATGGGCATCGCCACACAACTCGCAGGGGCAAGAGATATCAGTCTGATCTGCCTGGGAGGCAAATACCATCCTCGTTTCGATGCCTTTCTGGGTATTCTTTGCGAGCAGGGAACGAAATCACTGCGGGCCAATACCCTCTTCATGTCCGTCTCGGCGGTTCGCGATCTCGGCGCTTACCACCAGGAGCAGGAAATCGTGAAATGCAAGATGGCGCTAATGGAAATCGTGGACCGGCGCATTCTGATGATTGACAGTCAGAAGTTTGAGGTGACCGCGCTGAACCGTTTGGCCAGTCTCACCGATTTCGACATTGTCATCACTGATTCCGGCATATCCGAGAGCCGAAAGAACCGGATGCTTGATGCCGGCATCAATCTCCATGTTGCACAGCTCGATACGACTTCCCCCGCAACACAGGGTTCTTCCCTCCAGAAACAGAACTGAGGAAACATCATGAAAATTGCAGTAGGTGGCGATAGCGCCGGTGAAGGTCTTGCTCAGCAGATTGTAGCTCATCTCAGAACAAGAGGAATTGATGCCGTCGATCTGTCCCGCTCGACTGATTCAGAAGATGAACTCTACTCAGAGCTGAGCGAACGTGTAGGTCACGCCATTCTATCCGGTCAGTATGAACGTGGCATCCTGTGCTGTGGAACAGGCATTGGCGTCGCCATTTCAGCAAACAAGATCCCAGGTATTCGTGCAGCGCAGGCACATGACACCTATTCGGCCGAACGTGCTGCCTTGTCCAATAACGCCCATATCATCACCCTTGGCGCACGAGTGGTAGGGACTGAACTGGCCAAGACGATTGTAGACACTTTTCTCGCAAAACAGTTCGACCCCAAAAGTGCCTCGGCACGCAATGTCGATGGCATTGATGCCCTGGATCGCAAATATTCTCCCAATTCCTGCAAATAGCGGGGGAGCAGCACCAGAAAAATATACTCCTCATGAGAAAATTTCTGCTGGCGCTGTCAAAGCGAGAGGAACCGATCAGATAGTAATGGTTCGTGCCATGGTCGGGCATTGAACGCGATCAATTGCCACTGCCAGCAGAACTTGTCAGAAACAGGGATCCGGACCTTGTCCATGTAGCGGATATCCGTGTGTCATGCAGGTCCATGGCGCTCGAAGTCTGGCATGGACCGCCCCACCCTCCGGATAGGCATGACATTCCCAGTCGGTTCCATATTCGGCCTGGGCGAATCTACCTGATGTAGGGGGGAGACAAATGCTCCGCCCTTTTCCTGTCTTATGCGACGCTTATCCACAACCTTACCCACGAACGCATCCACGAAATCTGTGGGTAAGTCAGTCTGCTCTGGTGTTCCGGATGGCCCCGTCATCACTGAGAGCAAAACGGGAGTTATGCTGCGAGTAGAAGCGATAAGTTGCAAAACCCAGTCCGGCATAGGCAAGCAGCAACAATGCAGGCACAGGATTACCATGTATGAGCGCCCGCGCCATATCGGCAAAGAGCGGAACGATCATGATCAGACAGAATAAAATGCCCAGAAGAGGGGTAACACCAATCCACCATCCTCTGATTCTGACTCCACCCAGTGGCACACTGAAACTGCGTGGCATATCCGGGTGCATATTGCGTTGCCAGATGACCGTGAAACAGACGATTCCAAAGGCTGCAGCCGTACCGATGCTGACCAGGTCGCTGATTACATCAATCGGCAGCGTGGCCGTGGCGAGCGCACGATAACTCCAAGCAGGATCGTCCCGGTCCACGGCGTATGATAGCGTTTATGTACATAAGAGAAGACAGAGGGCAAAAGCCCGTCGCGGCTCATGGCAAAGAAGATACGCGTCTGACCATAGAGCAGACCCAGCAAAACAGAGCAAAGTCCGATCGTCGCCCCCAGATTGACGAACAGGGCAAGCCAGCTGATGCATGGCCTTGACCGCAATCGAGAGTGGATCGGCAACATTGAGCTGCTGGTAGGGTACAATGCCGATCAGGATGGAGGCGACACAAACATAAACGAAAGTGCAGATCGCCAGACTGCCTATAATACCGATCGGCACATCACGCCTTGGATTCCGTGCCTCTGCAGAAGCTGTCGAGACCGCTTCAAACCCGACATAGGCGAAGAATATGATTGATGCAGCGCGAAACATTCCGGGAATGCCGTACTGAAAGCCGCCCCGATATTCAGGAATGAAGGGTGCCAGTAAGCCGGGTGCAAAGCGAACAGACCGCAGAAAACAAAAAGAAAAAGTACACCAACCTTGATGAAAACAATGATCGTGTTCACCCGGGCAGATTCCTGCACACCACGAACGAGACAGGCCGTAACCACAGCAATCGCGAGCATCGCCACCAGATCACAACGCCAGCCGAACGTGATGGCCATGCCACCACTCCCGGGAACTGTCTGGAATGTTGCCTGGCTCAACCCGGCAGGCACATGAAACCCGAAACTTGATAAGAGGCTGGTAGCATAGCCTGAAAGCCCGGAAGCAACGGCAGCACACGAGATACCGTATTCGAGCAGAAGCAACCATCCTACCGTCCATGCGGCACGCTCGCCCATTGATACATAGGCATAGGAATAGGCTGAACCCGAGACCGGAAGGCTTGATGACAGCTCACCGTAGGAAAAAGCGGTAAAAAGACAGGCGAGGGCGGCAATCACAAAGGATACGAGAATGGAAGGGCCAGCATATTCTGCTGCGGCAGTGCCCGTCATGACATAGATGCCGGCTCCGATCGTCGAGCCAACGCCCAGCATGACGAGCTGCGTTGCCGTAAGCGAACGCTTGAGGCCGTTCGTCTCGTAATCGGCCGTAACCTGCTCGAGCGTCTTGCGACGGCTCGTACCAGCAGAAGGGAGGAGTGGAGGTGCTGACAGGTCAGGAATGATTGTAGTCGCCCATGTCTGAAAAAACCGATCATGCCGGATCGGCTGTCAAAGTGGAAATAATTTCGTTATCAAAAGAGAACGAGTAGCAGCAGTGATACCAGTCCGGCACCCATGCAATAGAAAGCGAAAGGCGAGAGAGCCCACCGATCGTGGTTGCGGAAATATTTGAGTAGCACTGCAGTGCTGACAAGCGCTGTAATCCCCGCGGCCACGGCCGCAATCACAGAGATCTGCGCCATATCATGGCTTACATCCATATGACGGAGCTGCCAGGCTCATGCACCGTCGCCGCCAGAACGGCGGGTTGGGCCATCAGAAGAGAAAAGCGTGCCGCTGTCTCATGATTGAGGCCACAGACAAGCCCTGCGTTGATTGTCGAGCCGGAGCGCGAAATACCGGGAAACAGCGCCAGACACTGCCAGAGCCCGATTACCAGCGCATCCTTGGCCGACATGTCGGCGATAGCCCGTTGGGGACGGCGCCCCTTGTAGGAACGCATCCATTCGGTAACGAGAAGAATGAACCCGTTCAGGAAGAGGAAGAGGGCCACCGCTATGGGCGTCCCGAAAATGACCTTGAGACGATGCTCGAACGCCGCGCCGAAAATGACCACAGGGATTGTGGCCACAACCAGAAGTACCAGAATACGTATGGCTTCTTCACGGCGCGTCGCGCCATGCAGTCCTATTGCCCCGGTGAAAATTGCCAGCCAGTCACGCCAGAAAAAGCAGAAGAGTGCGACCAGCGTACCAAAATGCAGCATGGTGAGAAACGGCAGGAACAACTCACTGCGCTCATCCAGATTCCAGTGAAGCAAGGCCGGTATGAGTACCGCGTGACCGAGACTGCTCACGGGAAAAAGTTCGGTCAGTCCCTGGACGATTGCCAGAACCAGTGCTTGTAGCAGCGTCATGTCAGCTCAGTATGAAATAAATGTTTCTATCTCCTGCCTGACTGCGCTCTGGATCGCAAGCCCGTGCTTGACGATCATCGCAAGTCAGGCGAAGAGTTCCGCTATTATAACAGGCAGGTGAGCAGAGATGGCGGCAAAAAACCAGGGTGGCGCAATTCTGGCAAGTGCAATGGTTCTTGCCCTTGCAACAGGTTTCGCCGCCTATGCTGTCGCCCAGCGCCACGGCCCCACAGGCGACACGCAACGTCTTCATGCACGGTTTGTCTCGGCCAACGGACTTAACCCCGGGGCTTCTGTTGTGATGGCAGGGGTACGCGTCGGAACCGTTTCTCGTGTTTTCCTGGATCCGAAAACCCAGATGGCTCAGGTCGATTTTTCGATAGACCGTCATCTCTCCCTGCCTCAGGATACGAGTCTGTCCATTGCTGCTCCGAGCATGACTTCGGAGAATGCCCTTGCCATCACCCCAGGCACTTCACATGACCGCTTGCAGGGTAACGGCATGATAACCAATACTCAGGCGCCGACTTCCCTTGAACAGCAGGTCAGCAACTATATTTTCGGTTCGGGTATCCAGTAAGAGATTACGTCATTCTGTCTGAGAGAAAGGCCGAAGCGTTCAGGCCCGGCTTTCCTCAGTCATTAAGGGGATAGAGCGCGAGCAGACGTCTCTGCTTGCGCCAGTAACGCAGCATCGTATAGGCACCGCAGGTTTTCCAGCCTCTGGCCCGGTTCAGGGCACCTATGCGGAACGCCTCACGATAATGATAGAACTGGGCACGATAGGCTTCCCGGAGGGTCGTTCGGGAATCCCAGATATGGGTTGCTTCCGAACCGACCCCGTTAAGTTCGATAATCTCGAAATCTTCTCCACGGCGCAAAGCGTCAATCGAAGCGGCCTTGACATCAATTCTTCCAAAATGGAATTCGCTGACATCACCGATGATCTCGTCCAGACGGCGGGTCAGGGCAGAGGTGGCATCCTTGCAGCCGTTACGGAAAATCGATCCCTTGCAGTGATTACCGGTAAAGACCAATTGTACCGGCTCTCCGAGAGCCGGAACCTCTTCGAGACGTCCTTCAAGACGCGGAAGATAGATATCAGGCAGGAGATTGGTGCGGGTATCGCGCGAAATCAGCTCCCGGATGGTCGCAACGCCATCCCCTTCCAGAACAGGGGACTCCTTGTAGGTAATGGAAGTAATCCGTCCTGAGGAAGATCCGGGTTCACGAATATAGAACAACCCGGCCTCGACCGGACCTTCTGCCAGCGCCTGGGCCAGGATGCGCACGGCTGACGGAAACTGTTTCAGAACAGGCAGCAGATCCGCCTCGCTCCTTACGAGCTTTACTCCGGTCCCGTTACAGCCGATATCCGGTTTGATCACGACCGGAAAACCGATATTCTTTCCCTTCATGGCAGTGACAATAGCCAGGGCATCATCATCCCGTCGTCCCTTGCGGAGCATATGGGTGATGTAAGGGGCTATCCATTGATTGGCCACCGGACCGGCAAGATCGAGAATACCGCTCTTGCTTTCACCGCACAGCCCCCCCGTTTCAACACGGGGATTGGCTGCGCTCGGGATACTGAAATCGCCGTAACGCAGACCCAGAGCGATCCAGTACAACACAATAGGTGTGTAGAAAACAGATCCGGGCCAGAACTCGAACAGGGAGAGCGGATGAGGATCTTTCGTCTCCTCGACCGCAAAATCATCGAATGGCGAGGACAGGTCAGGCGCAATCTGAAGCATCGATCGGTCAGTCACTAAAGGTCTGGAAACGCGCAATCAGGCGCCCGACAAAAAGAATAGTCATGATGAATCCCGCTATACCAAACCAGCGCCACCCAGCCATGTGGGTCGACATCCATCCTCCGATATGAAGCGATACGCTGAAAAGAAGGGATGTCCAGATCAGTGTAGCGACAACAGCACTGATTGCAAAAGAGCCAAAAGGTGCCCGGAAAAAGCCGCAGGCCGTGTAAAGCGGCAGGCGCGCGCCCGGGATGAAGCGACTGATTACCACGGTACGCACCACGTTACGGTGAAACCAGCTTCGTCCCTTATCATGGCGGGGCAGGGTCAGCCAGCGCCTGGCAGGAGGCCATTTGGCACCTACGGCGCCAAGCCCGTACAGCCCGAGGTCACCTACAGCAACCCCGATATAAAGGGCGACCAATGCCAGTGGAACACTGAGGCGCCCCTCATCCACGGCCATGGCGGCAATCATGGTCGTAGCATCTTCCAGAATGAAGGTGCCGATAATGACAGCAAGAGCTTTCGACCACCAGGCCGCTCCCGCAACCGAAAGAAGATGATAGAGAGAACTGCTGCGAAAGGAGGCACCACTGGACATGGCGCTCCATGTGCCACGCCCGCAGAGAAAATACCAATATCAGATACTCCAGACTCGCAAATCACCTGCCAGGATGTCGCAATACCCCGCCAGGTGGCTGGTCTTGGGTAGTAGTCAGGCAAACCCTCACTGCAGATTCACAAAACAGCCGCCATCGACCAGCAATGACGCTCCGGTGACATATCCAGCCAGATCAGATCCAAGAAATACGATCGGACCGGCGAGATCCTCGGGCCTGCCGAACCGTCCCAGAGGGATGCGCCGGATCATGGCTTCTGCTTTCGTCTCATCCGCCAGATCCTGTTCATTGATTGCCGTACGGATGGTACCAGGCAGTACCGAGTTACATCTTATGCCATGCCTGCCCAGTGCTATTGCGGTCGATTGCATGAGCGAATGCACACCTGCTTTGGTCGGCGTATAGTGGCTCTGGAACTCGCCGCCAACCAGCGCCGAAATAGAGGATACGGCGATAATAGCGCCACCACGTCCCTGCCGGACCATCTGGTTTGCAGCAGCCTGAACCATGAAATAGGCGCCGAGCAGATTCACTTCCACCGTTCTTCTGAGCGTTTCGGAAGGAAGATCAAGAAAGGAATGAAAAGGACAGATACCGGCATTGCTGACAAAGATATCCAGGCCTCCGAGACCTTGCACTATGGTCTCGATAAAGCACGTCGCTGTCTCGGCTGCAGAGACATCGCCTTGCAGATAGACTGCCTTGCGTCCCAGCGACGTGATCTCGTCCAGAAGCGGTTGGACAGTCTCTTCTTCTGCGATGTCAGAAATGGCAACATCCGCGCCATGGCGAGCAGCCTCCAGAGCCGCTTCCCGACCAATTCCCGACGCCCCGCCTGTAATCGCGAAAATTCTGTTTTCGAGCAGCATGTATCTACCTCCCGCAGGACTGTTCTGGATAAACCGACCAGTAGAAATTACCTTACTCTCCCGTGCCGCTGCACAAAACAGGTCGGTCGGGAAACCACTGGCGAAAATGCAAAACATGCATTTCTGGCAGTTTTATCAGGACAGATCCTCAAGAAGCGGGGTGAGCGCCTGCATAGCCAGGGCAAAAGACAAAGCACCGGGATCGGGATACCCTTTGCTATGATCTCCATGGGTCTTGGCACGCCCGCGCCTCGCAGCAAAAGCCTTGGTTGCCTCAGCTCCCCGATGGGCTTCCTCAACCGCTCCGGTCCAGATCACATCCAGATTGTGTCCAGATGAGCCAGTGCTTTCCAGAGCTTCGACAAACGGTACCAGAGCATCGACCATGGTCTTGTCTCCGATTTCGGCCTTGCCAATACTGCGGATACGCTGAGCACCCTTAATTACACCCTGCACCAGAACCTTAGCATCAATACCCGCATCATCATGCAGAACCGTCGAAAACGCGAAAAGCGCCTCCCCCCACAGGGCTCCGGATGTTCCTCCTGCCCGGTCACCCCATGCATCGGCGGCAGCCTCCATCACCGTGCGAGCGCCTGCACCGACTGCAGAGGCGGCTTGGGCCGCTCTGGCTGCAGCTCGGGTGCCTCGTGCCATTCCCTGACCATGATCGCCATCACCGGCAATGGCATCGATACGGCCAAGCCTGTCCTCTTCATCCTCCATGGTGCGGGCAAGACACGCCATGGCACGGGCAATACAGGCTCCGGCCTTTTTACCGGTTGCGTTCGGGGCCGGTTCATAATGGACCGGTAATTCGGCCATAGCCTGACTGGAAGCTGCGACCCAATCGCCTTTGACTTCATGACGACAAAGGGCAGGAGAATTGACCGGCGCCCGCCAGAAACGCTCCAGTTCATCATCGAGCCATGTAATCGTGAGTGAACAACCATACATGTCGAGGCTTGTGGCATAAGAACCAAGCAGTGGCGCAACAAGAGTAAGCCCGTCGCGCTCGAAAAGGGCCTCTAGCTCATTCCACAACACAAAAAGCTCTTCTGTTGTCGTGGCGCCCGCCCCGTTGAGCAACACGGCCAGGCGCTTTGCTTCTTTCGGACGTTCGGCCATGACCCGAGAATAAAGCTCGGCAGCGATCTCTCCTGGTGAGGCTATGTCACGTTCCTCGATACCGGGCTCGCCATGAATACCAAGACCCAGCGCCATGCGTCCCTGGGGAATAGTAAATATCTTCTCTGGCGCGCCGGGCAGGGCGCAGCCATCGAAGGCGATACCGAAAGACCGAGTATGGGCATTCGCCTTGCGGGACACCGCCTCGACAGCATCAATGTCATATCCGGCGTCAGCGGCAGCCCCCATGATCTTGAAGACTATAATATCGCCTGCAACACCACGACGGCGCTCTGGCGTTTCTGGTGGAGCGCTTGCGACATCGTCAGTCGTGACCACAATGCGCGTGTCGATGCCTTCAGCGCGCAACCTTTCGGCCGCGATACCGAAATTGAGATTGTCACCTGCGTAATTGCCAAACCCCATCACAATACCCCCACCACGATGGGCAAGTCTACCGATCGTCGCCACGGCCTGGATCGATGGCGAGGCAAAAATACCGCCCATCACAACCGCATCGGCAAATCCCTGTCCAACGAAACCACAGAAGGTAGGGTAATGGCCTGATCCACCTCCGACGAGGACAGTTACCTTACCTTCGGGCCCGGGTTGAGCACGTAGCGCACCACTCCGCACAGGACGTACGATATCCTGAAAGACATGATTGAACGCACGTAAGCCATGCGTTGCGAAATCGTCTTCATTTCCACAAATATCGACCATGTTTCTCTGTTCCGGTTATGAGCCGAAAGGGCCTAATACAGCAGGGGGTCTGTGACGTTCAGATCAGATTCAAGCGTTCTTTTAGGCGTCAGGCCACGACAAAGCAGTTCTTCGTGATAGATACTGACTGCCTCAGCCGGGGTCAGCCGCCGTTCAACGACAGCTCGCATCATGGCGATCATCGTAGGCGAATGCTCCGCATCCAGGATCTTGCGTCCGAAAAGCGCCGCCCTCGCACCGCTGAGCTGCGCTTGATGAAGGAGTTCAAGACAATCCCGCGTGGTGCCGCTGCCCCCTCCCATGATACCGACGATCAGAGAAGGGTCATACCGGCAGAGAGCCTCAAGGGAACGTGAACCGTTGAAAGTAAGTTTGAGAAATTCCGGACGTTCTTCCTCATGCATGCCTGCAAGGGCGCGGCTGACCATATCATTGAGAAAACAGCCGTAATCAGCCTTGTCGAGCAGCGGGAGAGGGGGGTTAAAGACTTCAAGAAAATGCTTCACGCCAGCCGCCTGCGCCTCGATACGAAATGCACGATACTGAGAAAGCGTATCAGCATCTTCCTTGGCATCACCGCTGAAAGTCATTGAATAGAGACCAAATTTGACGGGAAGATATTCGAGCCGGGCCGTACGGAACGGAATGGACGGCTGTCGACCGTAATCAGCACCGGATATTCGCCACAGATCGGTTGTATCATTCAGACGCACGGCCTGATGGACGGTGCTGCCATCGAATACGCCCTTCTTTGCAAGGCGGCCAAGCGTCGAGACCGATGCCAGCAAGATATCAACGACATCCTGCCGTACAATCTCGTGAACGGCCTCATCAAATTCGACAAGCGTACGGGGACAATTGGTTACATGATCCGTGCCAAGTGCCGAAAGTCCTCCCGCCATGTCGCCATCCTTGGCATCGGCAAGGATGAAATCCGAAATGCTGTCCGTGCCGGCACGCATGCGTGCTATTTTGGCGTCGTAGCGCGACTGGCGAGGCGGCACGTTATAGGGCTTGAGCGTCATTTCGGAAGAATCCTGCGAATATAGTCACGATTTCGCGCAGCGACACTCAATCCGTCTCCTCCGTAATGCTCGACAAGAAACGGACTGGCATAGCCATGCTCCAGAGCCATGCCTATGGCAGCGCGATAGCTGATGACCCCTTGTTCCATCGGCGCGGGAGCCGTGACCACCATACCTGTCATCTCATCCTCGGTACGCAGGTAATTCTTGACGTGCCAGTAACGCAGATAAGGAGCGAGTTTTGTCATCATATCCCGCCAATGCTCCATCGGGCGATGGAGCCGCACGAGATTGCCGATATCAGCATTGATGCCGCAGGCGGGGTGATCGACATCACGTACAAAACGCACGGCAGAGTCAGCAGAGCCGAGATAGGTATCTTCATACATTTCAAGGGAAAGGGCCACACCGACGCTTTGTGCATGATCGGCCAGCTCACGGATGCGCAAAACTGCTTTTTTCCAGATCTGCGGGTCGTCAGGATCTCGATGGCCCGGTGCAGTCCAGAACCACAGGGCATTTTTTTGGCGAGCGCTCAGCTCAGCAGCAAAACCAAGCGCGATCTCACGGGCTCCGATTTCTGCGGCCGTATCAATCACTTTGTGAATATAGGTGAGAGACGCATCAGCCTTTTGCTTATCCGGGTCTATCACCGAACGGCGAGAGGTTGATATTGCCGGGATCGTGAGGCCATGATCTGCACAGACAGAGAGAAACTCCAGCCTGCGAGACGGTAAAAGATCAGCAATACGCAGCCAGCTATCTGTGGGATCAAGCTCGGTAAATCCCGCACACTGTATGTCGGCCAGAGTAGACGACCACCCCTCTGCAGACTGATCCTGAACTGAGCTCCCATCCGGTAATGTGGCCGGATACTGGATCATGGCAGCAGCAATCGGCCAGGTCTGTGCCGACCAGGGGGGGGTGTGAGCCAGGATTTCGTTACGATGCTGCGTGTGACTCTGCGCTTCTGCTACCATCCTGACGCGATCAGATGCATTTCTGGCAGACAGTCCCGTATCAAACCTCCCATCAAGTTCGTCATCTATATAAATTCGTATGATTTCCTCGAAAGACTCATCAGCTGTAAAACCCAGACTGAGAGCCCAATGCGTATCGAACGCCTTGGGCCAGCTTGACACGAAATACTGCACGAAGGGATCGGGCTGTTCGCAAATGAGCTCAACAGCTTTACTCCCTGCCACCAGTCGCAACGCCTCGATTTCTTCCTCAACCGTGACACTCAGCGCAGGGAGTGTGAAAACGGGACGGGGACGGATCATGTCGTAATCGAGCCTGGCGGCATGGCGCAGTGCCCGCACAGCAGCACGAGGCTGATCAGCCAATGACGTGTTTCTCTCGGCACCGGCAGGATCGCTTTTTTGCCTGCAAGGGGTTCGCGAATAATGCTGGAGAAAAACCCTGATGCCGCTGCATTGGCCTCTCCTGGCCGTACACAGATGGTTGGCAGGCGTGGTGCAACGCCATCAAAGATGCCCCGGCGTGAATAATCACTCAGCAGCAATTCAACCATTGCCTTCTGGACACCATAACTGCTCTCGGGTGTCGGGATCTGAGTGTCCGGTATGACGTCCGGTAGAGGACGTCCAAAAACCCCTATTGATGAAGCAAAGACGAGACGCGGCTTGTAGCCTTCTCGTTCGTGCAGGTCGCGAATAGCCTCAAACAGCATGAAAGAAGCATCGAGATTGACGCGATAACCAAGTGCCATGTCACGTTCGGCAGCACCCGACACGATAGCAGCCAGATGGAAAATGATATCCGGTCGCTCGACAAGGATCTTCTCGGCTTCCCCCGGGACAGACAGATCGCTTGCGATACAGGAAATCGTACCGCTGAAACTCTGGGGCCTTTCAGGCATCGATCGATCGACGAGCATCAGATGCGAAGGCCTTGGAAATAATTCCCCGACTTCCTTTACAAAATTCTCAGTCAGCTTCCGGCCCAGCATGCCTGCCGCACCAAGGATGAGAACCCGCATGATTTTCGTTCGTCCTTGTTAATACATGAGCATCTCACTGAGGAAGAACGAGCACGCAAGTAAAGTCGATAAGACTTACCTGATGGCGCTATCGGATAATCTGATAGCCCGACGCTTTATTTCATCTGAGAGATATGTCATCGCCGGTGTCATGGTCCGATCACGAAGCCGTAACATGGCATAGGGTGTAAGAATATCCGGTAGAACAACCGGCAATTCCCGGATAATCCCAGCATCTTTGAATGAATTGTAGACCGGACGTGAAAGCACTGCCAGCATGTCAGACTGGGTCAGGAGTTCGATCGTTGCATAGATCGAACTCAGCTCGACCGCGAAAAGAGGTAACGGCAATCGCGCCATCGTGAATGCCGCCTCCAGAGCCTGCCGCATGGGGCTGGCTGCCATATGAGCAACCCAGCGCGCGTGTGTGAGCTCCCCCAGGCAAGTCGGCGGGGTCTGGTGAACCGGATTCCTGGCTCCCGCTACAATGACAAGATGCTCCTCGGCCAGGAGCTCAACAACAAGCATATCCGCAGGAATGCCCTCTACCGGGCGACCGATTGCCAGATCAATACGCCCCTCCTGCATCATCTCGATCAGGTCGTGGCTCGTACTGACATGAAGCGTGACACTGATATCCGGCTGGGCCTCGGCGAGATCTGAGAGAATGGGCAAAATGATTTCTCTCAAAGGTGCACTGATCGTTCCGATGGCCACCGTGCCGGAAAGCCCTTGCTGAACGGCCTGAAGATCATGTCGCAACCGGCCAAGATCAGCCAGGATCTGCTGCGCATGCCTGATGGCTACCAGCCGGCACGTGTAGGAGTCAGCCCCTGCGTGTGTCGCTCGAAAAGCTGCACCTCCAGATCCGTTTCGATATCCTGCAGAAGTTTTGACGCAGTTGGCTGGGAGAGATTGAGAGAACGCGCTGCCCTGTTGAGAGCCGGTTCGCGGCCAATCTGGCGCAGTAACAGCAACTGCCTGAATTTGAGGCGGAATATCAGATTGTCGGTCATGATCCGGATCGTGCCGTCGAACGACGCTTCTGTCACTTCACGTCTGTCAAAGCACAGCGTGAATCTTAAGTCCTACAGCATCGACCTGAGGCTTATCGGCCTGAAGGTTTGTTCGCCAGATATGCTGATAATCCGGCTGGATCGACAAGCCTCGGAACGCATGGATGCTGTAGGTCAATTCGAATGTCATAAGATGACTCTGGGGATAGGTTGCGCTACCGGGCAGGGCCAGGCCCTTGCGATACCGTATCCATTGAGATGCCACGAGATCAGGGCTGGCAAATGTTTCGGACCACTCGATGCCGAATGTATCCTTGGGCCGCCCCTTGATCAGACCGCGATCAACAATACCGGCATAAACCTGCCAGTCGTAAAGACTGTTCTTGCCCTGACTTTTTGTGGCGCCAGCAAGGACATAAAGTCCATTCAGCGGGCCTGTACCGTTACGGATCAGCATCTGATCACCCTGAAGCCAGATCTGGGTTTTGCCATTTGTCCAGCCATAAGGCAGCCCGGTCTCTGCAGCCGCATTACCGTTTATATCGCGGAACAGATCGCGGTAATTCGATGAATCGTAGGCAACGCCGAATTTGTAATGCCCGACCAGATTATGTTTGCCAAAGGACGGAATCAGCCCGATCTCGGTCGGGATGTACACCCCCGTATAGAGCTCTGTTCCCATACGGAAACCTGTACGGTCATACTGATTGGTATTGAGATAGGGATTTACCCCATAAAGACCAGTCTGCATGTAGATACCGTGTAGCGGCCAGTAACGCAGACGCGTCCCCCATGTCGAACCGGGATAGGTCCCATAACCCGCTGCTGTCCGTGTAAGGGATTTGGGAATGCCGCAATTGGATTTGTTCATGAAGGTGCAAAAGAGCGGTGAATTGGCAAAATCTATATTTACCGGCATTTTTCCCAGGGAAATCTGCAGCCTGTTCCTGAACAGATCCTGCGTGCCATAAATGTAAACGAGATGGGCGCCAACATTACCACCACCACCATAGATCTCCTGAAAGCCGTTAAGTGATCGCTCACCAAGATCTGCTGCCATGTTATGTCCTGCCCGATTGACGATAACAGCATGGGTAATAAAGCCGCGCCATCCTATCAGCCGTGACCAGTCCAGATCCAGTTCCACCCCGATCTGATGCGCATACCCGGCATCTCCGGCATGCCCGGCATTCAGCGCCATGGCACTTTCGCTGGTATAGTCGATGACAATACCAACTCCCTTGCGATTGAGCTTCTTTACCAGTTGTTCCCAGCCCGACACCATGTTTTCCACCGGTGGTGTAAAAGGCGTATTGGCATAGGATGTTGGCGTATCGAGCGCAAAAAGGGGTGCTGTTTCCGAGACAGGACCACGATATTGTGCCTGCGCCTGAGGCGCAGAAAAGAGCAGCGCGCCCAGCATGGCCAGGCTCATGATTGCAACTCTGTTTGTCATGATTATCCAAACCCTGAAATGCAGTGAGTGCGTCAGGGCGTCTGACCCTCAGATCAGACCACCGGAAGCGGAAAAACTAGGGCATCAGAACAGGGGAGTCACCGGGGTCAGGAGTGGCGAGCCCGCGAAATGGGCAGTGAGATTATCCAGAACGAGCCGCCCCATGGCCTGTCGCGTTTCAATCGTGGCAGAGGCTCTGTGTGGCTGAAGGACCACATTGGGCATGGTCTTTAGCGCGTCGGGTACATTTGGCTCATCGGTAAAGACGTCAAGCGCTGCACGACCCAGACGCCCCTCCTGCAATGCAGAAACCAGTGCCTGCTCGTCCACCACAGTGCCTCGGGCCACATTCACGAGCAATCCGTCAGGACCAAGCGCATCAATGACCTTGCGATCAACCAGGTTGCGGGACTGCGCGCCGCCGGAAGCTGCAACGACAAGAATGTCGCTTTGTTCTGCCAGTGCAGGCAGACTGCTCACAAAAGGAAAGGCCGGCAGGTCGAGATTACGTCGGCTGAAATAGGAGACCTGCATCGAAAAAGCCTGGGCCCGCTTGCCAATAGCCTGACCGACCTGACCCATACCGACAATACCCACTCTTGCACCTGACACCTTGCGGGCCAGAGGGAGAACCTGCTTGCCCCAGAGATTATCACGTACGAGACGATCACCAGGCAAAAGATCACGCATCGAAGCAAGCATGAGCGCCATGGCAAGATCGGCCACATCGTCTGTCAGCACATCACGCGTCACAGTAACAGCAATCCCGCGGCGCGACGCCTCAACCAGATCCACCGCATCGGTGCCGATACCGTTTATGGCAATAATCTCCAGTGCGGGCAGTGCGTCCATAACGGCACGAGGGACGCCGGTGCCGCCGCCTGTTGCGATCGCACGTATTGGCGCATCTTTCGGCAGTTCGTCTTTCTGCCATCGATGCACAACATAGGACTCGTCGAGCGCCTTTTCGACCGCAGGCATCATTGGCTCGATCAGAAGGAGATGAGGCTTCATCGATGTGTTTTCTTTCTTGCTTTAAGGAAGCGTGACGGAGACAGGCGCGAGCGAGGCAATCTGTGCCGTTGCGATCGTTCCTAAAGGCACAAAAATCGTGTCAGTCATCGAACCCGTCGTAACGACATCTCCAGCCCGAAGCGGCAGGCCACGCGCACTGGCATGATTAGCCAGCCAGACGAGAAGCCGCCTGGGATCTCCCGCTGAATTGCCACCGATATGCTCAATGAGATGACCGCTACTCAGGGCAAGCCGTACGGTCTCCGAAACCGGACTCAATCCGTGCCATGCTGTTTGGCCCTCACCGATAATCAGGGCACCGTGACTGCCCTGATCGGCAAGATGGGCAAGACGTGGCTGGGTATTTGGTTTTTCGAAACGCGTATCAATAATCTCGATGGCTGTATGGACAGTGTCGACGGCCTCCAGAACCTCATCAAGCGTCCAGAGCCGCTCACGAGGCAGCAGATCCCGTCCGAAACGGTAAACGATTTCAGCCTCCACACCGTAATAACGGCAAAACCCTACCGGCAGACTCGTATCGCCCGAAAACAAGGTGGCCTCATGAAGAGGGGCTGCAAAAGGAACGCTGCCAGACGATGCAGCCCCGACCTTCCAGCCTGCCACTTTACCCTGGGTTGCAACGAGAGCCGCAACGACCTCGTCCTGGATGTCATAGGCCTCGCTCTCTGTTACAGGTACAATGCCTGCATCCAGCGTGCTCAGGGAGCGCTCACCATTTCGTACTGCGAGGAATTGACGGGCGCATGGCGAAAGCGAATGGCACTCAGGATGGTCAGGGTGAAAGAAGTCGACAATGCTCATAAAACGCCCCAGGATCAGGAAAGGAGATGGTCCGGCACGACAGGCCGGAGCTGCAGGACTGAGAGCAAAGCGCTACAACGCGTCCTCCTGGGCCAAAAGATCACGTCCTCTGGTTTCGGGAATGTAGAAAGTAGCCACGATCGCGAGGCCAGCCAGAAGCACGACGTAACTGGCAAGCGGAATCCAGGCATATTTGCCGCTACTGATTCCGCCGATATGGAACCGTGCGAACATTGCAATAAGGAACTGTCCAACCATTGGAGACACTCCTCCCGCAATGACGGATGAAAATTCCCGCGTGAAGGAGACTGCTGTATAGCGGTGGCGAAGGCCAAACATCTCGGGCAGAAAGGCCCCCTGGGTGCCGAACATGCCCCAGGTCGCCACACCGAGCGCGAATGACAACGCAATGGCTGAATTCAACGGATCGCCTTGGCTGAAAACATACCAGACGGGCAATGCACTGACTGCCTGAAGTATCGCGAAGCCACGATAGACACGAACACGCCCGAACCGGTCACTCAACAGACCTGCCACGGGAATCGTGATGCCTCCGACAACTGCCGCCCCGATAAGAACGAGCGTTCCCCATCGGCTGCTCATACCAATCGTATGGACCAGATAACTGATCGCCAGGACCTGATAGATCGACGAGCCACCATTTTCGGCCATACGCAAGCCAAGACCGGCGAGAATAGGCCTCCATGATGCAGTCAGTGTCTCCCGGATCGACATGACCTCCTCCCGACGCTCGTCATTCTCGATCTGTTCGAATGTTGGTGACTCTTTCAGACGCAGACGCATGTAGAGAGCGATGACGAGGAGCAGCGCACTGCCAATAAACGGCACACGCCAGAGCATTGTCTGGGTAATATCAGGTACACCGGTCAGCATGACATAGTAGATAATGCCCGCTGTAACCGTACCGAGCTGGATACCGAGAAAGGGAAGAGCCGCATAATAGCCCCGCCGCTTTCTGGGAGCTGATTCTGTCATCATCACGGCTGCACCAGCCTGTTCGGCACCAGCACCAAAGCCCTGAGCCATACGCAGCAGAACCAGAAGCAGCGGTGCCGCTATACCGATACTCGCATAGGACGGAATAAGGCCAATCAGCGCACTGGCCAATCCCATCAGCGTAACGGTAATCAGCAAGACTTTTTTGCGACCATGCCGGTCACCCAGCCGGCCAAAGACGATACCGCCTATAGGCCGTACCGCAAAACCGATGAAATAAGTGGCGAAACTTGCGACGAGTCCCAGACCGGGGATATTGCTGGGGAAAAAAGAGGCCCAAAAACAAGGGCTGAAGCGAGACTGTAAAGGGCGAAATCGTAGTATTCCATCGCGCTCCCTATGGAGCAGGTCCAGGCTGCACGACGCAGTTCTGCTTCGGGCATTTCGGGACGCGATAGAGCATCATTTTCGTCACTACCAACCGGGGACCGTTGCATGTCTGACATGCTCGCCAGGGTCTTGGCGGGGGCGTTGTTCTTGTTCATGGCAAGAGACATCATCGCGTGGCTCCTTCCGTGATATGTCTGAAAAGGCGCGACAACAGGATCTGCCCCGCAAGAGCAGAAATTCTCGGTAACAGCACGTAGATATTCTCAACCATCATGACAGACCACCTTGAACCACCTGTCGGCCGGTTCCGCTGGAAGCAATTAGATCGATCTAAATTCGCCTCAAAAAAGCGCCCTGCTCAGCAGGAAAAAGCGCAAACCGGAGAGGGGAGACGGGATCAGACTGACCTAAACAAACTGTAATGACATCAGAACGCCTTTTTACAACAAAAGTCACATGATTAATGTGCAGATAAGGTCACGCTTGTGTGATCTTCAGAGAGGTTCGACGTCTCTGGAATCATGAGCTGTTTCTCAACACCAGCTCCGGTGTGATGACAAAGCGCTCTCCCGGTCGCTCGGGCTGCATGAGACGTTTCTGCAGGAGAGTAGCCGCTACGGCGCCTATACGCTGCGGAAGGGTCGCAATCGTTGTGAGAGGTGGATAGGCCGCGGCAGCCTGAGGAAGATTATCCATGCCAATGACTGCAAAATCTGTCCCGACAATCATGCCGCGCCGCCCAAGATGATGAAACAGGGTGAGAGCGATGAGGTCATTGTAACAGATGGCCGCGTCCGGTGGCTCGGGCAAATCGAAAAGCCTGTCGAGCGCCTCTTCATCATAACGATGATCTCTTGTGCCAGCGATGACTGGCAGTTCCTCCAGGCCAAAATGTCTGATTGCCGAGCGATAGCCGTCCAGTCGTGCAAGCGCCGCCGAATGCATTTCCATCGCCCCGATGAAAACAATCCGTTTTCTTCCGGTCTCAACGAGATGGGCCATGGCTCGCTCAATCCCCAGAGCGTAATCGGCTGTTACGACATCACCACTGGCATAAGGAATTTCTCTCAATACCTGAACATAGGGTAGGCCGAGACGCGTGAGTTCATCAATCAGCTTCTGGTCACTTCCTATAGCCGGGCAGATGATCAGTCCATCAACATTATGCTCGCGCAGACGCCTGATCTGGCGACTCTGTCTCTCGGGTGAGTCGGCCGTGTTCGCAATCAGACAAATGGCTTCCGACGCATCATTGGCTTCCTCAACACCTGCCGTCAGCGTACTGAAAAAAGGATTTGAGATATTTGAGAGAACAAGACCAATCGTTCCTGTACGGTTTTGCCTCAGATTGGCGGCACCTCGATTATAGATATAGCCAAGTGTTTCCATGGCTGCCTTGACGCGGGCGCGGGTTGGCTCGGCCACAAGGGGGCTGTTACGCAGAACGAGTGATGCTGTCGCCCGCGAAACTCCGGCCTCTTTCGCGACAGCAATGAGGCTCACCGTGGGAGCAGGGACTTTTTTATTCATTCGACCAGCCGACACCATAGGAAGATAGATAACCTTGCCATTGGAACAGAAAAACGTAACTGTCCTCCAATCATTTTTCATCGCACGCAGGCATTGGCTGTATAACGAAAATGGATCAGAAAATTCAAAATAGTGAGATAAGCATCACATAAAACAGGCGTTGAAGCCCATATCGTTATTTAGTCACGAAATAATCGTTAATGCCAACTTGGTCGCATGGTTTGTCACTAGACATTTTCCAGTAAACTCTCTATAAAGAAAAAACTTCAAAGAACATGAACATGTTGCAATATAACACAGAAATGTAGTGACATGGTTGAAACTGTCTGACTTGCAATACCATTGGCGGGCAGGCATGGATAATCATGCTTTTGGCGGGAACATTTAGTCAAACCTGATGGGTTCGGAGAATTCATTTCTCACACGGTTCAGCCGTCAGCGAGCTCTTTATCGTATCTAGGGAATTCACTTTTGGCGAGAACAGTCAGGCCACGAGCCACCACCGCAAAGAAGAGAAAAACCTCGGCAGCAGAGTCCAGATCGCCAAATGAGCTTCTGCTTCAGGCTTCGGATGAAGCGGAGCCACCCGCTGAAGAAGCGTCAACTGCTCCGATTGAAATACCGTCCCCTTCCTCCGGGGAAGGGGATGAAAACCCGACCGAAATCCAGACCTCGAATGAATCAGCAGCTCAGACGGTCAAGAGCTATCCGGTAGAGGCCCTCTATTTCGACGCCAGCTGGTACCTCGAAACCTATCCGGATGTCGGGGCCTGCGGCATTGACGCTGTCGAGCATTTCCTGACGCACGGCTATCTCGAAGGGCGAAATCCGAACGGCCATTTCAACGTCCTGGAATATATTGCTGCCAATCCCGACATTCCCTTGACGATCAATCCATTCCTGCACTTCATCATGCATGGTGCTGCTGAGGGCCGTCCGCTTCGTCGCTAGGACGGTCGGCAAGCAACGGCTGAACTGAACAGGCAAGGATGACACTGTGCTGACTCGACGCTCGCTAATGGTCGCTGTTACGGCCATTCCCTCTCTCTGCGGGAGCAGCGTTGCACGAACGCGCAAGCATCCGGCTAATCCCGCTGCGCAGGGCAACTATGCTGCGTTCCTTTCATCGCTTCGAGCTGAGGCGCTGGGTAAAGGCATATCAGGCTCCACACTTTCTCGCGCACTGGCGATGACAACTGAGCCAAATGCACGCGTCATCAAACTGGACCAGCATCAGCCCGAATTTACCTTGACCTGGGCGCAATATCGCAAGCGTGTCATCAGTACGACGCGCATCAGCCAGGGGCAGGCTGCCCGGCAGCAATATGGCGCGCTTCTGGATAAAACAGGGAAGAATTACGGTGTTGATCCGCGCGCGATCATGGGAATCTGGGGGCTTGAATCAGGATTTGGCCGCAAAATCGGTACTTTTTCGGTTATCGATGCGCTCGCTACCCTTGCCTATGACGGGCGAAGAGCAAGCTTTTTCCGCGGTGAACTGCTGAAAGCACTTCAGATCCTCGACCACGGCGATATCCAGCCGGAAACATGCTGGGCTCTTATGCTGGTGCCATGGGCCAGCCTCAGTTCATGCCCAGCGCCTATCTTCGCTATGCTGTAGATGCCGATCATGACGGCAGACGCAATATCTGGTCAAGTGAACAGGATGTCTTCGCTTCTGTCGCCAACTATCTGCATGGTTCCGGCTGGCATGCAGATGAGCCATGGGGACAAGCGGTCAGGCTGACACAGGATATTCCCCAGAGCCAGCTTGGTCGCAGCAACAAGCAAAGTCTGGCAGCCTGGTCGACTCTGGGTGTGCGCCGGGAGGACGGTTCAGTCTTCTCCCGCCAGGATGTAACGGGTGCCGTCCTCCGGCCAGATGGCCCGGGTACAGAAGCTTTCATGGTCTATCATAATTTTGATGTTATCCGACGCTATAACCCGTCAGATTATTACGCGCTCGGTGTAGGATTGCTCGGTTATGAGATCGGTTAAAGCATTCGTTTCACTGTTGGGCGCAGGCGCGACGCTTGTGGGTTGCCACCATCAGGAAACGACAAAACAGGCCAGCCCTCATTACATGACCGGACAGGCCTGGCAGGGGAGTGACTCCTGGTTTTATCCCTCCGAACGTTTCGACATGACAGAAACGGGACTTGCCATCATCCAGTCTCCTCCTAAAGACGGCGTTACGGCAGATGGTGAGATCTGGTCAGCTCAGTCAATGACCGGTGCACATCAGACCCTGCAACTCCCCTCTGTCGTGAGCGTGCGCAATCTGGCTAATGGCCGGATTGTCAGGGTCCGACTGAATGATCGCGGACCGGCTTCATCCGGGCGCCTGATTGCAGTTACGCCACGTGTGGCCAGTCTGCTCGGCATGGGTGATGAGCCGACACCTGTCGAGATCAGTGTCGATGAGGCCGTCAGTCGGCAAATAGCCGATTCTAATCCGGATGCGCCCAAACTCGATATTGCCGCAGCACCGAGAGAAGCCATTATCGCGCAGTCTCTTGACGACGGCAGCACGCATACGCTTGGCCTGAAATCAGGAGACAAGACCGACAGTTCCCGTAAATTGTTTCTGCCGAAATGCCTCAGACTGTCATGCAGGGTATGGCCGAATCCCCCCTCTACCATATCGAACTCGGCAGTTTTTCAGGCCATGCGGCAGCCGCCCAGGTGGCAGCGCAATGTGGCGCGGAAATCACACGACAGGCAGGGCGGGCAGCTACACTTCCATGGATGGTTGCACTCGGGCCCTTCACAACTGTGCCCGAGGCGGATAGGGCATTAGCAAAAGCGCGCCAATGCGGTGGTATGGGCGCGCATATCGTGGCCAAATAAGGTGTTGATGTGCGGACAAGACGTTTTCTGCTTTCGGGTGCGGCTGGGTTAGCCGTTTCAACTCAGTTTGCTTTTGCACGCCCGCGACGAGGAAAAGCCGCCGCAAAAGCCGCCTCTGTCGCTGCATCCGGCATGACTGCTGTGCCAACCGGAACGCCGGCCACTACACCGATCGGCCCTCTGGATACCGTGGCGCGCTGGGCCTGTATCATCGATTTCGATACAGGCGCGACCCTGCTTGAAAAAGCAGCTGATGACCATATGCCACCTTCATCGCTAACGAAGATGATGACCGCCTATGTCACCTTCGGCATGCTGAAGGCAGGACATCTGACGCTTACCCAGTCTTTACCCGTCAGTGAAAAGGCCTGGCGCACACAAGGCTCCAAGATGTTCGTGCCACTTGGCCAGAGTGTAAGCGTATCTGATCTGATTGAAGGTATGGTCATCCAGTCCGGCAATGACGCCTGTGTCGTGCTGGCTGAGGGGATTGCCGGTTCTGAAGAACAATTCGTCAATCTGATGAACCAGACTGCCGCCAAACTCGGCATGACCAATACGCATTTCATGAACTGCACCGGTCTGCCGAATGAGTCCCAGTACATGAGCGCACGCGACGTCTGTCGCATCGCCATGCATCTGATCCGTGACTACCCCGAATATTACCATCTTTTCTCCGCCACGGAATTTACGTTCAACAATATCAAGCAGGGCAATCGTAACGTTCTGGTTGACAAAGGGCTGGCTGATGGCCTGAAGACAGGTCATACCGATGCTGGCGGATTTGGGCTTTGCGCCAGTTCCAAGCGCGACGGCAGACGCATCATCATGGCAATCAATGGCACGAGCTCGATGAATGAACGTGCCCATGAGGGTGAACGCCTGCTTGGCTGGGCCTTTGCAAACTTCGAGAACGTAACCCTTTTCCATCACGGTCAGGTTGTTGATCACATGCCCGTCTATATGGGCACCTCTGCCGAAGTACCACTTGTAGGAACCAGGGATATTGTGCTGACGCTGCCGCATGGCTGGCAGCAACGCTCCAGGATCAGCGTGGAATATCCATCCCCTGCCATCGCACCGGTCATGGCAGGTCAGACAATTGGAGCACTCGTGCTTCAGAACCAGGGCATGCCCGATATCCGTCTTGATCTGGTAGCCGCCAACGCCGTGCCACGTCTGGGTCTGGTCGGGCGCGCAATGGCACGCCTCGGCCATGGCCCCAAACCTGCGCCTCATGGCTAAGGCGTGAAAGGGCTTTTCATTACTTTTGAGGGTGGAGAAGGGGCTGGCAAATCAACACAGACCCGTCTCCTCCATGCCGCGCTGTCCAAACTGGGACACACGGTACATCTTACGCGTGAACCTGGGGGCTCTCCCGGCGCCGAAGCATTGCGGGAACTGATTCTTTTCAGTGAAGCACCATTGTCGCAACGCGCGCAGGTACTTGCCCACATGGCGGCACGCGCAGATCATCTTGACAGTCTCATTCTGCCGGCTCTGGCACGCGGCGAGAGTGTGATCTGTGACCGGTTTCATGATTCAACGCTGGTCTATCAAGGCTATGGCCTGGCTCGTGGCGCGACGAGGGACCTCGATTTCATCCGCTCGGTGCGCGGTCTGCTCGCCTGCGAACCTGACCTCACGATCCTGCTCGATGTACCCCCTGAACTCGGTGCGGCTCGTGTTGCATCACGGGGAGGTAAAACAGACCGCTACGAACAGGAGGCAATTGCGTTTCACCAGCGTATTGCTGCCGGGTTCGACACGTTGGCCAATGAAGAACCACGCCGCATCAGGCGTATTGACGCGAGCCGCACACCCGATGAGGTCGCCGCCGACATTCTTTCAGTTGTCATGAATTATCTGCCCTCATGAACAAAGCAGTTTATCCGGCTGTCCTGCCGCTGATCGGACACGAGGCCGAGCTGACCCTGTTTGTAAAAGCCCACAGGACCGACCGGATGCATCATGGCTGGATAATCCATGGTGATACAGGCATAGGCAAGACATGCTTCGCCTTTGCCTGCGCCCGCATCCTGCTGAACGGGGCTGATCCACAGAGCCGGGCAGGGCGCCAGATCAGCGCGGGCACCCATCCCAATCTCCTCCTGATCACACGGCGCATGGACGAAAAACGCAAACGTCTGCGGCAGGAAATTGTGATTGACGATGTACGACCTGTACAGGATTTCCTGCATCATACAGCAGCGGACGGCGCATGGCGCGTCGTTATCGTTGACGCCGCCGAAACACTCAATCGCAATGCCGCCAATGCGCTTCTGAAGCTTCTTGAAGAACCGCCCGGCAAGACCGTGTTTTTCCTGACCTGTCCAACCCCCTCGGCTCTGCTGCCAACCATCAGGAGCCGCTGCCGTCTTCTTGCACTTGACACACTTCCTGAAGAACAGACACGACAGGTTCTCCGTTATCATGGCCTGAGCGGGGACGAGCTTGAGACACTATCCGGCCAGGCTCACGGCATGCCCGGCCGTGTTCTTGAAACCGATCAGGGAACAGACAAAGCGGCGCGCGACCTTGCCAACGCTCTGATAGAAACCGGAGAAATTACGGACCCTGACACCGTGGCGGGACTCTTGCGCCACGATGATGGTTTTGCGTTGCTGTGTTCTTTGCTAGGAGAAGCACTTGCGAACCGGGCCAGAACTCTGGCCGGGCAGGGAAAGCTGAACGAGGCCAGCAAGGCCGCAGAAGCCTTTTCTTCCCTTCAGGCGCTCCAGCGCGAGACAGAACGGTTCAATCTGGACAAGAATCAGGCTGTCAGACAGGCAGCCTCCATAGCGAGTGCCCCATGACTTCACGGTATTACGTCACCACTCCCATCTATTACGTGAATGGCGCACCGCATATCGGTCATGCCTACACATCTATCGCAGCCGATGTTCTGGCCCGCTTCAACCGGCTTGACGGCAAGAATGTGTTCTTCCTGACAGGTACGGACGAACATGGCCAGAAAGTCGAGCAGGCTGCGCAGATTGCCGGCATCGACACGCAGTGCTTTACTGATGGTATTGCCAGGGATTTCCGCAGCATGGCTGATGCCATGGGAATTTCCTATGACGATTTCATCCGCACCACCGAACCGCGTCACAAGCAGGCTGCCCAGGCATTATGGGAAAAGGTTGCGGCCAATGGTCATATCTACCTCGGCGCGTATGAAGCTGGTACGCCTTGCGCGACGAATGCTTCTATTCCGAAGATGAGCTGACCACCCATGCTGATGGCTACAAGACCGCCCCTACAGGAGCGCCGGTGGAATGGGTGCGTGAGCCTTCCTATTTCTTCCGTCTCTCGAGCTTTGAAGACCAACTGCTGGCACTCTACGAACAGCATCCGGAGTTCCTCGGCCCGTCCGGTCGTCGTAACGAGATCGTCAGCTTCGTCAAACAGGGGCTGAAGGATCTTTCCATCAGCCGCACAAGCTTCAGATGGGGTATCCCGGTTCCGAACGATCCGGACCATGTGATGTATGTCTGGTTCGACGCGTTGACCAACTATCTTTCGGCACTCGGTTATCCTGATGAGAGCGCCTCGCGCATGGCTTACTGGCCTGCCTCGGCCCACATCGTCGGCAAGGACATCATCCGCTTTCATGCCGTATTCTGGCCTGCCTTCCTGATGGCTGCCGGTATTGAATTGCCACGATCGGTCTATGCCAATGGCTGGTGGACCATCGAAGGCGAGAAGATGAGCAAATCGATCGGCAATGTCATCGACCCGCGCGATCTGGTGCGCGATTTCGGACTTGATCCTGTGCGTTTCTTCCTGTTGCGCGAAGTCCCGTTTGGCGGCGATTCCGATCTCAGCCGACGTTCACTCATCAACCGCCTGAATGTCGAACTTGCCAATGACCTCGGCAATCTTGCGCAACGCACACTGAGTCTCATCGCCCGCAATTGCAACGCAAGCCTGCCTGCTTTTGATGTACTCAGCGAGGACGATACAACCCTGCTTGCCAGTGCTTCGCTTCTGCCGACGCTGATGCGTGGCCAGCTTGGACGTTTTGCCCTTACAGATGCTCTGGAAGAAGTCTGGAAACTGATACGAGCCTGTAATGCCTATATTGATCGTCAGGCCCCCTGGGCGCTGAAAAAGACAGATCTTGTACGTATGGCAACGGTTCTGCGTGTGCTGCATGAAGCACTGCGTCATATCGCCATTCTGTTGCAGCCCTACATGCCCGGCACAATGGACAAGCTTCTTACCCAGCTCGGTGTGGCACAGGAAAAGCGTGATATCGCCTCACTGGCCGAAAGCCTCGTGTCAGGTACTTCTCTGCCGGCACCACAGGGTCTTTTCCCACGTCATGTCGAGCCAGAGGCGACCGCATGACAGGACTGATTGACACTCACTGCCATCTTGATCGGCTGGATGATATACCGGCAGCCCTTGCTCTGGCTAAGGAGCATGGGCTGTCCGGCATGACGACCATCGGTACGCGCCTGTCACATGCCCAGACACAGATCGATCTGACCCGTTTTGATAGCCCAGAGCTGCGTGTCTGGTGCGCCATCGGGACCCATCCTGACCATGTTGATGAAGAGCCCCTCCCTAATGTCGAGACAATCATACAGCAGGCAGAAGCCAGAAATGTGATCGGCATCGGTGAATCAGGGCTGGATTATCTTCACGGTGCGCAGCCTATACGCGCAGCCCAGGCAGAAAGCTTTCGTGTTCATATTGCAGCGGCGCGAAAGACAGGCCTTCCCCTCGTCATCCATGCACGTGAGGCGGATGCTGACGTTGCAGCCATATTGCGTGACGAGCATGCAAGAGGAGCGTTCCCGTTCCTGCTGCACTGCTTTGCCTCCGGACCTGATCTGGCACGCATCGCCATTGAGCTAGGAGGGTATATCAGCTTCTCGGGACTGCTGACCTTTCCAAAATGCGAAACAATACGTGAAGTGGCACGTGCAATGCCTCAGAACCGTATACTCGTCGAGACGGACAGCCCGTTTCTGGCCCCGGTTCCCAAGCGCGGCAAGCCGAATACGCCAGGCTATGTTGCTTATACAGCTGCGCGTCTTGCACAGGAACGGGGCATGGAAGCCCAGACGCTCGCCGAGCTGACAACAGAAAATTTCTTCACCCTGTTCGGGCGCGCTGCATGAAAGTAACGATCCTCGGCTGCGGTGGGTCTGGTGGCGTACCCATGGTGGGCGGTGCAGATGGGGCAGGGATCTGGGGCTTGTGCGACCCGACTGAGCCACGCAATCAGCGGACACGCTCTTCTATCGTGATCGAAGCTGACAGTGGCAAGCGTCTCCTGGTCGATTCAGGGCCCGATCTACGCACCCAGTTGCTGCGCGAGAAGATCGGCGTGGTCCATGCTGTACTTTACACCCATGAACATGCGGACCATGTCGCCGGGCTCGATGAACTACGCGCCATCAACCGTATGCTGGATGCCCCTTTGCCGCTTTATGCGACCGAAACAGTGATGCAGGAACTGGAGGCACGATTCAGTTATGCCTTCCGCCCCTGGAGTGGAACCGGTTTTTTTCGCCCGGTGCCCGAACCTCACAAGATCACGCTCACCGATCGTCTTGCACTGTGCGATCTTGAGGTCCAGCTTTTCGAACAGCGGCATTACCGTATCCCGACAGCAGGAATCCGCTGTGGTGACTTCGCCTATTCCACCGATGTCGAGCATCTGAGTGAAGACTCGTTTCTCGCGCTCAAGGGCGTAAGAACCTGGGTGGTTGGTTGTTTCCAGTATGAGCACATGTGGCTCATGCCTGGGTCGATCTGGTGATCGAGTGGTGCGAGAAACTCCGGCCGGAACGGACCATCCTGACACATATGGGGCCTGGGCTCGATTATCAGACGCTTCGCAGGAAGCTCCCGAAAGGGATAGAGCCCGGTTATGACGGCATGGTTTTTCACCCCTAAATAATTCGACGTTGATCCAGTTTTTTGTTGATGCGCGCTTCAACATCGCGATAGCGTCATCATATCGGGTCAGTCTGGTCCTTTTGCACAACGTTTGATTTCCCTCAAAATCCGGTATTCCGGGTCAGTTTTTTAATGTTGAGACAGCAATGTCTCCGCACCTGTTGTCGTCCCCGTAGCCTGACTTCCCGACTTATCGCCTGCATGTCTTTCGGTGGGTATGACCGTTTCGCCCCCCGGCAAAGTGGCAGGTCCATCGGAGCACATGAGTCATGAGTTCATTCTCGGACGTCTTTACGTTGGCTTC
This sequence comes from Asaia prunellae JCM 25354, assembly GCF_000613885.1. GTDB lineage: Bacteria > Pseudomonadota > Alphaproteobacteria > Acetobacterales > Acetobacteraceae > Asaia > Asaia prunellae. The sequence continues at coordinate 145,750 of NZ_BAJV01000007.1, forward strand.
CTCGTTCCGTGAGGAACGTCGGGAAACAGAGATGTCGCTGGCTTCCTATCTCTCTCTGTGCCGCGAAGACCCTGCCAGCTATGCGAGCGCCGCGGAACGCATGCTCAAGGCCATCGGCGAGCCGGTCATGCTGGATTCCTCACGTGACCCGCGGCTGAGCCGCATTTTCATGAACCGCACCGTACGTACCTATCCCGCCTTCGCTGATTTCTACGGTATGGAAGACGCGGTGGAGCAGATTGTCGGCTTCTTCCGCCATGCCGCTCAGGGGCTGGAGGAGCGCAAGCAGATTCTCTATCTGCTCGGCCCGGTCGGCGGCGGCAAATCCTCGCTTGGCGAACGTCTCAAGACCTTGATGGAGCGCGAGCCGATCTACGTGCTCAAGGCGGGCAAGGAGATTAGCCCCGTTTTCGAGAGCCCGCTCGGTCTGTTCGACCCCGAGCGTTTCGGGGCTTCCCTGCTTGAGCAGTATAACATTCCCCGTCGCGTTCTGACCGGCATTGCGAGCCCCTGGGCGCTCAAGCGGCTCGAGGATTTCGACGGCGATATCTCGCGCTTTACCGTGGTACGACTCAACCCGTCCAAGCTGCGTCAGGTCGCCATCGCCAAGACAGAACCGGGTGACGACAATAATCAGGACGTCTCAGCGCTGGTCGGAAAGGTCGATATCCGCCAGCTCGAAAACTTCAGCCAGAACGATCCTGATGCCTATAGCTTCTCCGGTGGTCTGAACCGTGCCAATCAGGGACTTCTCGAATTCGTCGAGATGTTCAAGGCACCGATCAAGATGCTGCACCCCCTTCTGACGGCAACGCAGGAAGGGAATTATGTGGGCACCGAAAATATCGGCGCCATTCCTTTTACCGGCGTGATTCTGGCCCATTCGAACGAAGCTGAGTGGCAGTCTTTCCGCAATAACCGCACCAATGAGGCCTTCCTCGACCGTGTCTGCGTCATCAAGGTACCTTACTGCCTGCGCGTCACCGAGGAATCCAAGATTTATGAGAAGCTGATCCAGTCTTCAGCCCTGGGCGAAGCGCCCTGCGCACCGCATACGCTCGAAATGCTCGCGCAGTTTGCTGTGCTGTCCCGTCTCAAATCGCACCCCAACTCGACCCAATTCGCCAAGATGCGCGTCTATGACGGCGAGAATATCCGCGAGACCGACCCCAAGGCGCGCGCCATGCAGGAGTACAAGGACAGCGCCGGCGTCGATGAAGGCATGGAAGGCATCTCGACCCGCTTCGCCTATAAGGTGCTCTCGGCCACTTTCAATCATGACCCGTCCGAGATCTCGGCTGACCCTGTGCATCTGATGTACGTGCTCGAGCAGGCGGTGCGTCGTGAGCAGTTTCCCGCAGAGGTGGAGGCCGCCTATCTGGCATCGCTCAAATCCGATCTGGCGCGCCGTTATGCCGAATTCCTGGGTAATGAGATCCAGAAAGCCTATCTGGAGAGCTATAATGATTACGGTCAGAATCTCTTTGATCGCTATCTCGATTACGCCGATGCCTGGATAGAGGATCAGGACTTCAAGGATCCGGATACCGGTCAGTTGATGAATCGCGATCTGCTGAATGCCGAACTGAGCAAGACCGAAAAAGCGGCGGGTATCGCGAACCCGAAGGATTTCAGAAATGAAGTCGTCAAGTTCTCGCTTCGCTCCAGAGCTGCGAATGGCGGACATAACCCGTCATGGACGAGCTACGAGAAGATCCGTGACGTTATCGAGAAGCGGATGTTCAGCCAGGTCGAGGACCTGCTGCCAGTGATCAGCTTCGGCTCGAAAAAGGACAGCACCAGCGAACGAAAACATGACGAGTTCGTCAGCCGTATGGCCGCGCGTGGCTATACCGAGCGCCAGGTAAGGCGTCTGGTCGAATGGTACATGCGCGTCAAGCAGTCTGCCTGATCTCACTTAAACGGAGCGTTTCATGGAAATCATAGACAGGCGCCCGAATCCGCATGGCAAGAACACCGAGAACCGGCAGCGTGTCCTGTCGAGAGCACGTCAGGCCATACAGACTGCAGTGCGAGATGCCGCAGCTCAGGGACGCATTCGTGAGATTGGCCAGGATAGCGCGGTCTCGATCCCTGCCGATGTCCTGCATGAGCCCAGCTTTCACAGGCAATTCGATGCCGGCACACGCCATCTGGTGCTCTCCGGCAACAAGGAATTCGTCAAGGGAGATCGTTTGCGCCGTCCTCCTGAAAGCGAGGGCCAGGGGGGTGGAGATGGAAACGGGGCCGGCGAGCAGGGCGGGGGAGAGGACTCCTATCGCTTCGTGCTGTCGCGCGAAGAATTTCTTGATCTGTTCTTTGATGATCTGGAACTTCCCGATCTCGTCAAACGCGAGGTGACCTCTGTCTCTTTTCTGTCTAACAGCAGATCGGGTCTCACAAGCGACGGCTCACCCTCGCAAATTGACCTCGGCCGCACCATGCGGCGATCGATGGGACGTCGTATCGGTCTAAAACGTCCCAAACCCCAGGAGCTGATCGATATCGAAGCCGAAATCACGGCGCTGGAAAATGAACGACCACTGACAGAAATGAAGTTCCTGCGCCTTCAGGAGCTACGCGAGAGCCAGACTCTGCTTCGCCAGAGGCTCGCACGCATCCCCTGGGTCGATCCGGTTGACCTGAGATATCGTCGTTTTACACCTGTCCCGAAACCAACCACGCAGGCAGTCATTTTCTGCATCATGGATGTCTCGGGTTCCATGACCGAGAAAATGAAAGAACTGGGTAAGCAGTTCTTCATGCTGTTGCATGTGTTTCTGGAAAAACGCTACGAAAAACTGGAAATTGTCTTCATCAGACATGCCGAAACGGCGGAAGAAGTCGAGGAAGACGTGTTTTTTACCGATCCACGTACTGGCGGTACGGTCGTATCCACGGCCTTGCATCTCATGTACAAGGTACAGAAAGAGCGTTTTCCTGCCAATAAATGGAATATCTATGTTGCCCAGGTCTCGGACGGCGACAATATTTCTTCCGATATGAGCAGTGTAAACCACTTGATGACCGAGGCCATATTACCGGTAGTACAATATTTCGCCTATGTCGAAGTCAGTATTGGCGGTGCTTTCCTGCGCAGCGAAACTGATCTGTGGCGAGGTTACAAGGTCATCGCGGATGACAAGCCGCACCTTGCTATGCGTCAGGTACAGGACAGGCGCGATATCTTCCCGGTATTCAGAGAGCTTTTTGCCCGTCGCGCCGCCGAACGGGCAGGGGAGTGACCATGCTTTATACAGGCACAGACTGGAGCTTTCCGATCCTGCGCGATTGCTACGGAGAAATCGATCGTATTGCAAGCGAGGAGCTCAAGCTCGATACATATCCCAATCGTATCGAAATCATCACTTCAGAACAGATGTTGGACGTCTATACGTCGCACGGTATGCCAATCAGTTATCCGCACTGGTCTGCAGGCAAACGTTTCGTCTCGCATGAAAACGCCTATAAACGTGGACTGATGGGGCTAGCCTATGAAGTAGTAATCAATTCCAGCCCCTGCATCAGCTATCTGATGGAAGAGAATACTGCGACGATGCAGGCATTGGTTATCGCCCATGCTGCGTTTGGCCATAATCATTTCTTCAAGAATAACCGCCTTTTTCGTGAATGGACGAATTCAACCCAGATCCTCGACTATCTTGAGTTTGCTCGTGGCTATGTTGCACGCTGCGAAGAGAAATACGGGGTGAAGGCAGTAGAACGAATTCTGGATGCCGCCCACGCACTGCAAAGTCAGGGCGTCGATCGTCATACTGGCAGCAAGCGTCTCGATTTGCGTCAGGAACAGGAGCGCGCAAGAGAGCGACGCGCCTATGAGGACGAACATTTCAATGATCTCTGGCGCACACTGCCTGATAATCAGGTCCAGGCTGATACTACAGCCAATACAGGCGCCCAGACTGCTGCACTCGGCTTGCCGGAAGAAAATATTCTCTATTTTCTGGAAAAGAATGCACGCGACTGGCCAACTGGGAACGGGAAATCATCCGGATCGTACGCCTCATAGCGCAGTATTTTTATCCTCAACCCCAGGCAAAACTCATGAATGAGCTGCGCCACCTGGGTGCACAATTTCATCATGCACCGTCTGCATGACAAGAAACTGATCGACGATGCAGCCATACTGGAGGTTATTCACTCTACCAGCAATGTCATTACGCAACGCGGTTTCGATGAAGGGGGAGGGCCGAACTTCAACCCTTATGCACTTGGCTTCGCATGATGTCCGATATTGCCCGTGTCTGTACCAATCCGACAGAAGAGGACCGCATGTGGTTCCCCGGTCATGCAGGTAACCGTGACCCCATCGGCACATTGCATCATGCCTGGGCCGAATACCGTGACGAGAGTTTCGTACAGCAATTCCTGTCACCCAAGGTCATCCGCGATTTCCGCTTTTTCCGGCTCGAAGACGATCTTTCCCAGTCTTATCTTCTGGTCGATGCGATACATGACGACACAGGGTATCGTGACATACGTCGTTCGATCGCCGCCTCGTATGATCCGGGGCTTCTGGCGGAGGAGATTGAGATCGTAGGAGCAGATCTGACCGGGGATCGCATTCTGCGCCTGGAACATCGCACCAGACCCGGCAAGCTTTTACAACCTACGGATGCAAGGCTGACCCTGGAACATCTGGGTATGCTTTGGGGTTACGGCGTGATTCTCAAGGAAGTTGACAATCAGACGGGTGCCGAGCTCGGCAGCTACGCATTGGCATAGGCGCGCCAGAGAAAATCCGGTGTCAGAGATCAGAGATAATCCGTCTCTGATCTCTGACATTCCCATATCAGTTGGCATAATATATCTTATCGAACTTATGGATTTCAGGAAGAGGAGCGATTGATCATGATCTTCTGTCAGTATGACTGGTTCGCAAGGCATTTCTCATCCATCCACAAGATACACGTAAACGAAGGTAAACGAACACGCAGACCCAGATTCATGCATGGCACCTCTCCAAGCATGAACCTAACCTCATCAATCGTGCTTTTTGGGCTCCACCACCGTTGTAATCTGCTCACGAGCAGGAATGAATGGCTCCTTGTCTGTACCAAGCACCAGAGACAGACGATGGCCGTCTGCCAGACGAGCCTCTGCTCTTTCGTCAATGGTTCTCCTGACAATCGGGTAGTCCTCAACCAGACGACGAAAAAGATGCGCCGGAATAGCGAGCAGATGACAGAACTGCATTGTTCGCACTGTTCCACGCGAAAAGGAATGATTGATCAGCGCCGCAGCCCCGATGAGATCCCCTGCCCCGAACTGCACATCCTGTTCAGCAATATGCACTTCAGCGAGGCCGGCCACCACGGCGTAGACCATACGGATTTTACCGTTACGACGCAGAAGCACCTCACCCGGCGAGGCAAAACGCAGAGAAATATTCATCGCCAGATCATGAAGCACGCCATCAGGCACTCCACGAAAAGCAGGAAAAGAACGCAATCTCTGCTCGATACCGCTCTTGAGATTGAAACGAAGAGGTTTTTCCAGACGCTCCTGTCGCTTTTCAACATCCTTGAGCAGCTCGCGATGCAGTTCCTCACTGACCAGGTTGTCGGACAGGAGTTCATCGTATTCCTCCTCCTCCAGACGCAACGCAATCTGATGCAGAATGCGACTTTCCAGAGCCTCGGAATAACCCTGATAATGCAGACGCATCATCTCGAGTGCATCGTCAAGCATCCGGCGCTGCCGCCCCAGAACTTCTGACACGATTTCGCCGATACGCACTCCCAGTGTCGGTTCGAGGCGCTGATGCATGAAACGCATCAGGGAGAGCGAAACAAGATGGGCAATAACAAGCATCTCGAACCGCTCTGACATGCAATACATGAGCGGTTTGTCGATATGAAAGCGCTGATGAAGCATCTGCGCCATACGAAAACGTAAGGTCGGACGCAAGCGACGTCGCAAGGCCCGCACGTAACCATAACGTCCTTCAAGTCTGGCCCCGTCAACCATGGCTTCCGAAGAGCGCAAAAGTGTCTCCATGACACGACGCGAAAGGCCCCGGATGCGGAACAGATCGAGCAACAGGGAGCGTTCCCGGTTGGCGATCGTGATCAGAGCCAGAGTTACACGCTGTCTGTCACCAAGCGCCGTGTCAAATGTATTAGCCTCGCTTTCTTCCTGCGCGCGGCGCTCGATCTGCCCAATAATGGTTTTTTGCGTACCGGAACCAAAACCGAGTTCATCAGCCAGATCATGAGTGCGCTCGGCAACCTGGGCCAGACCGCTACTCAGCACCTGATGTCGAAGGGCCTGATCCATGGTCGGTAGCTGATCGAGCTTGAGAAACACAACGAGGTAACGCAGGGTCGTGCCATTGACCAGAAGCGTAATCAGCACGAAACCCGTCGCAATGATGCCGATGAAATGCGCTGTGGATGTGGAAACACGCTGGTTTTCGGTCACGGCGAGCGCCAGAGCCAGAGTGATGGCTCCACGCAGCCCACCCCACACCATTGTGGTCTTGAACGGAACCGGCACGGGTGGCGATAGCTTGAAGGCAGCTAGAACAGGGAGTAATCCAAATACCACGGCTCCGCGTGCCAGAAGACCGGCTCCGGTAGCAATCAAGATCAGCACACAGTCCCAGCGCGTCATCCCGATCAGGAGACGCGGCACAAGCATGGAAGCCAGAACAAAGACAAGTGACCCGGCCCAGAAGACCAGCTGGACCCAGAGCTCATTCAGGAAACGCCAGACCTGAGGTCTGAATGTTGATGGGCCATATACAGAAAGGGTCAGTCCGGACGCTGCTGTCGCCACCACACCGGAAAAACCCAGAAATTCATCGCAGACGATGTAGACAACGTAAGGCAGGGCCAGTGTAAGCGTGATCTCGGCGGCGGCCGCCCCACCAAGCCCGGCAATCATCAACAGGGTCAGTCTGCCTACAGCAACACCGACAACGATTGCGCCGCCAAACGAGGCCAAAAAATCGATAACCGTCTCGCCGAGCTGGATATGGCGATGAGAGGTGACAGAAGCCAGAAGGATAGAGAAGATGGCGATAGCGGCAGCATCATTGAGAAGCGCCTCTCCTTCCACCAGCCGTGTCAGGCGCGATGCGGCTCCGATCTCGCGAAAAATCCCCGCAACCGCTGACGGATCGGTGGTCGCGACAATCGAACCCAGCAGAAGACAGACAACCATGGACTGCCCCGCGAAAGGATAGAGCGCGCCACCAATGGTAAGGGTTGAGACAAGCACCGCCACGACGGCCAGAAGCAGTACTGTCGCAGTCTCATGCGCCAGTCGTCTGACATCAATCGCCAGTGCGCCCTGAAAGACCAGTATAGGCAGAAAGATTAAGAGAAAGGCTTCGCTGTTGATCGGAAAATAGAGCAGCGTCTCTGCTGCTCCATCAAATATCTCGGTTATGGAGGATCGCAGCAGGATATCAGCTCCGGCTCCGATACCGATACCGGCCAGAGCAAGAAGAACAGTCTCCGAAACCTCAAGTCGGCGCGCGAGAGGCTGCACTACACTGATGAGCACCATCAGAAGCGCCAGCACCAGAATAACGGCAGTCAATTCCGTCACCACCATGCGCGCGTTTTCTCCCTTAATTCCTGCAAGATTGGGACTCTATACGCGAGTCCTCACAACTCCGCGAGGGCAAGAGCCTCATTATGAAGGAAATATTACCAGATATCAGGATGAACAGGTCTGCAGCCAGGCTCTGACCTGATATTCAGGATCATCGGATGCTATGAAATCCGAAACCGCAGCAACACTATCAGCTCCGGCAGCAATACAGGACGATGCTCTTGCTTTTGTGATACCACCAATCGCCACGAGTGGCATGTCGGGTCCGATTATTCTTCTCCATTCCGTCAGTTTCTCGACACCTTGCGGATCCCAAATCATTTTCTTGAGCTTGGTTTCCCAGATCGGACCAAGCGCAACATAATCAGGTCGCACGGACAAGGCACGATCAAGTTCCTGATGAGAGTGGGTGGAAATGCCAAACGCAATACGCGCGGCCCTGATCTGTTCCAGATCGGTTGTATCGAGATCTTCCTGCCCGATGTGAATATAATCGATACCCAGCTCGAGAGCGAGCTGCCAGTAATCATTAAGGACAAGCCTTACATTATGACGCGCGGCTGCCTCCTGCCCTTCGATCACCTGCGACCGCAAGGTCTCGGGATCGAGGTTTTTCAGACGCAGCTGAATAAACCGCGCGCCTGCAGCACCGAGACGCTCGACCCAGCGCGGATGATCAACGACAGGATAGATTGGTGACGGAAGCCGGGAAGTCATGATGCGAAAACTGCCTTGCCAAGAGTGGGCGTCGAGGGAACGGCCATATCGCGTTCTTCCATAGGGTCGGCTGTCCGGGCTGTCTGCCCTACCGTGCAGGCCAGACGAAAGGCCTCAGCCATGACTGCGGGATTTCCGGATTTGGCGACTGCCGTATTGATCAGAATAGCGTCGAAGCCAAGTTCGAACGCGGTAACGGCATGAGAGGGCGCCCTATACCCGCATCAATCACCATTGGCGTCTCGGGAAAATGCGCACGCAGGGCTCTGAGGCCAAACAGATTGTTCAATCCCCTCCCCGACCCGATCGGTGCCCCCCATGGCATAAGCACCTCACAACCTGCCCGAAGCAGACGTTCAGCCACAACCAGATCTTCCGTCATATAGGGAAAGACCTTGAAGCCCTCGTCATTCAGAATCCGCGCGGCTTCAACCAGAGCGAAAACATCAGGCTGAAGCAGATCACCCTGCCCGATCACTTCCAGTTTGATCCAGTCGGTTTCGAAGACTTCACGCGCCATCTGCGCAGTCGTAACCGCCTCTCGAACCGTATGGCAGCCAGCTGTATTGGGCAGAACTGGCACGTTGAAACCACGAACCAGCTCCCAGAAGGCCTGTCCAGCCTGTAACCCTGCAGATTCCCGCCTCAGGGAGACCGTTACAGCACCAGGTTGCCCATGACGGACGGCTTCAGCCAGAATGGCCGGGCTATCATAAAGCGCTGTTCCCAGCATAAGGGGGGATGACAGTTCGACACCGTAGGCGCGCATGGATCAGCCCCCCTGCATCGGAGCAAGAATTTCGAGGTGCGCGCCCTCTTCGAGTGCCCGGCCTTCTCGCGCGGATCGGGGGACAAAAACGCCGTCTATTGCCGTTGCCACCTTCGCTCCGGCATAGCCGAGTTCGATCAGCGCTTCAGAGAGAAAGCGGCTCGTGATCAGCTTCATCTCGTCATTCACCATGATCCGCATGGCAGTTCTCCCAGTCTTTAGAAAGCGCCTGGTCCCGATATTGAACCTGGCGCCCTGCTTGTATGCTCGTTCCGTGTCCTGAAACGCCCCGGCACAGGGGTGGGTCAGACACTCTGACCAAAGATGATATCGGCGACTTCTCTCGCTCTGGCAGGCGAGAGCAAAAACCCGTGGCGATACATACCATTGACGGAAATCCGACGCCCTTCGCAATGCACACGTGGCACATTATCCGGATAGGAAGGACGGATCCCTGCATTGGCCTCGATGATTTCGGCCTCGGCAAAAGCAGGATGCAGGGTGTAGAGAGCGTTGAGGAGCTCGCTCATGGCCCTCACCGTAATTTCCCGACTGTCGTCGCTCTCGACCATCGTCGCCCCTACCATGAAAACATGATTCTCTCTGGGTACGATATAGATCGGGATCCTCGGGTGCAGCATCCGTACGGGACGATGCAGGGTGACATCAGGACAGCGTACCAGAATCATCTCACCGCGAACACCACGCAAGGCAGTTTCGGTGTCCCGCGCCTGCATGCCGGTACAATCGACAGTCCAGTCGAACTGGCCTTCAACTACCGAATGGTCCAGACGGATATGACCACCGAGCGTCAGCAGGCGTTCCTTGAGACGTACAAGCGCAACGCGCGGATCGACATGACCTTCTTCGGCAAAGAAAAGAGCTTTCTCGAAACGCCCGGCAAGATCAGGTTCGAGTGCAGCAATATCGTCCATGCCCAGAGACTGGAAATGCTCGTACGCCTGCCAAACCGGGCGAGCTCTGCCTGATCGCGCGGCGGGGCCACAACAAGGCTCCCGTTGTGCATGACATGCGGCACGTGTTCCGACCACCAGGCAAGCGCATCGAGCGAATCCCGGGTCACCTCTTCAGGAGCCGACTCTGCCTCACACCAGGGCGCAAGCATACCTCCGGCAAACCAGGAGGCTCCACTCCCTATGCGCGGACCGGCCTCATGAAGAGTTACCTGAGCGCCACGTTCGGCAAGGGTCACCGCGGTCACGAGCCCGGCCACTCCGGCACCCTGGATGAGTATCGTCGGTCCCGATCCCGCCATTGATCTCTTTCCCTGTTCTGCTTCGGGAAAAGACTACTCCACAGTTACTGATTTGGCGAGGTTACGGGGCTGATCAACATCCGTCCCCCGGCGCAATGCCACTTCGTAGGCGAGCATCTGTACGGGAATCGTATAAAGGATCGGCGCCACAAAAGGATCAACATCGGGCAGGATAACCATATGTTCCGCAATACCGCTCAGGCGTTGCGCCCCTTTTTCATCAGTAAAAGCCATGATCCGCCCGCCACGTGCCTTGGCCTCCTGAATATTTGACAATGTCTTGTCAAAAAGAATGGTCGAGGGTGCGATGACGACAATGGGCACATCCTTGTCGATCAGCGAGATAGGACCATGCTTCATCTCACCGGCAGCATAGGCCTCTGCGTGGATATAGGAAATCTCCTTGAGCTTGAGCGCTCCTTCAAGGGCAACCGGAAAACAGATGCCCCGCCCGAGATACAGCACGTCGCGTGCTTCGGCGACAGCGCCGGCCATGGCCTGGATAGCCCCTGCCCGCGAGAAGACCTCAGAAGCCCTTGAAGGGAGATCGAGCAGGCTTGCAAGCAATTCGCCTTCACGCTTGGCTGACATCGCGTTCCGCGCACGAGCAATACCAATCGTCAGTACGGCCAGAACAGAGAGCTGCGCCGTAAAGGCCTTGGTGCTGGCAACCGAAATTTCCGGGCCTGCTACCATGCCGAGAACAACATCACTCTCCCGCCCCATCGTACTCCCCTCAACGTTGAGGACCGAAACGATATGCTGCTGGCGTTCACGAAGGCTGCGCATTGCCGCCAGGGTATCTGCTGTCTCGCCGGATTGCGAGATCATCAGCGCCATGCCTTTTGGCGTGAGCGGCGGGTTGCGGTAACGCAGCTCTGAGGCAACATCGATATCGACCGGCAAACGCGCCTCGGCCTCGAGCCAGTATCGCGCCACAAGACCGGCATAGAAAGCTGAACCACAAGCGGTGATAACGACACGAGGCAGTTCGGCCAGATCGAAAGGAAAGTCAGGCAGATTGATCGCACGGGTTACCGGGTCGATTATACGCTGCAGGGTCTGACCGATTACTACTGGATGCTCGTGAAGCTCCTTCTCCATATAATGGCGATAGCCATCCTTGCCGACTGCACCAGCCATCAGGGCAATGGTCTGGACTGGCCTCTGGACACGGATATTGGCTGAGTCGAAAAACTCGACACCATCCGGCTGCAATACGCACCAGTCACCATCATCGAGATAGGCGATCCTGCGTGCGAGTGGTGCCAGCGCAAGGCTGTCAGAGCCGAGAAACATCTCGCCTTCGCCGAAACCGACTGCCAGCGGTGCACCATGGCGTGCGCCGATCATGAGTCCTTCATGCCCGGCAAAAATCATGGCAATCGCATAAGCACCCTGCAGACGTCCCAGAGTCTTGCTGGCTGCCTCACGGGGCGACAGACCCTGGTCAAGATAGAAATCAACAAGCTGCGCCACGCATTCGGTGTCGGTTTCGGAGCTGAACTGGCGTCCCACAGCCAGCATTTCAGCCTTGAGCTCCTCGTAGTTCTCGATAATACCGTTATGAACGATCGCCACGCGATCCGTTGCATGAGGATGGGCATTGGTCTCGTTTGGCAGACCATGGGTTGCCCATCGCGTATGACCGATAGCTGTCACACCGGAAAGCGGTTCCACATCAAGCACGGCCTGCAGATTATCCAGTTTGCCCGCCGCACGACGGCGTGAGATCTGTCCATCAACAAGACTTGCAATGCCAGCAGAATCATAGCCGCGATATTCAAGACGACGTAGCGCCTCGACAATGAGCGGGGTGGCATTCTGATGCCCGACAACGCCGCAGATTCCGCACATCAGCCTGTTCCTTCTTCATGCGCAAAGACTCACTGATCATGCGTCCACGCTCCTGCTTGTTGGTTTGTCTGGACCGGCCAAGGGCAAGAGCGCCAGGCTCGACATCTTCCGTAATCACGCTACCTGCCGCAATCAGGGCATGATCACCAATCGTGACAGGCGCCACAAGAATGGCGTCTGAGCCGACAAATACATTGTCACCAATTGTGGTCCGGTGCTTGAAGAACCCGTCATAGTTGCACGTGATTGTTCCTGCACCGATATTGGTCCGTGCACCGACACTGCTATCACCCAGATAGGAAAGATGATTGGCTTTCGCTCCATCTCCCAGCTGGGTCGCCTTGAGTTCAACAAAGTTACCGACATGAGATCCCGTACCGCATGTCGTGCCCGGGCGCAGACGGGCATAGGGTCCAATCAGGGCATCATGACCAACGACACAGCCTTCCAGATGACTGAAAGCCCTTATCCGTGCGCCACTTCGTACCGTTACACCTGGGCCGAATACGACATTGGGTTCGACCAGAACATCTGGCTCGATCACTGTATCAACACTGAGGAACACGCTCTCGGGAGCAACCAGGGTGACACCGGCCTCCATCGCGGCAAGACGCAGGCGTTTCTGGAGACTGGCTTCGGCTACAGCCAGCTCGGCCCGGGAATTGATTCCCGCAAGCTCCTCGGCCGGGGCTTCGACATGATGCACCTCACCTTCTCCGGCAGCCTGGGCCACGACATCAGTCAGATAATATTCCCCCTGTGCGTTTTCATTACTCAACCCAGCCAGCCAGCGGCGCAGATCGGCAGCATCAGCACAAAGTACGCCTGCATTGCACAAGGCTACCTTACGCTGGGTCTCAGTCGCATCTTTCCATTCCACGATTTCCTGCACACAACCGTCGCGTTCGATCACACGTCCATAACGGCCCGGATCGGCCGGACGCATGGCAAGCAGGGCCAGTGAGGTATTTTGCCGACGGCGGGTAGCAAGCAGATCACGCATGGTCTGCTCGGTAATCAGCGGATTATCAGCGTATAATATGGCGACATCACCCTCTCCGAAAAGGGCTTCTGCCATGCGTGCTGCATGACCGGTACCAAGGCGTTCGTTCTGCACGACGCAAGGCCAGGGAACTGCAGCTTTTTCCAATAGATCCATATCAGGGCCGATAACCACAACGAGCCGGTCGAATACCAGTCCGGCCGTTTCGATCAGATGCATGATCATCGGACGCCCGCCCAGAGGATGTAGCGCTTGGGAAGCGAAGAGCGCATGCGTGTTCCAAGGCCGGCAGCCAGGATCACGGCAGTCGTGGGCTTGTGATGGCGGACGGTCTGGCCGTCGGGGAAGGAAAGTGATGTCATATTATGACGTGGCGTAGCCAACAGGGATAAGACCTGTCAAACGCTTGCCCTGTCACTTCGGGTTGCCGATTATTGCATCCTTACCAAGCCAGGGAAGAACGTCCTTGAGAACCCAAATCAAAACAGCCGTTTTCGATCTCGACGGCACGCTGGTTGATAGTTTGCCCGATCTCGCTGAGTCTGGCGTGGCATTGCTGAAATCATATGACCTGCCTCCCGCGAGCGAAGAGGCAGTCAGAATCATGATCGGAGATGGTGTCCGACGTCTTGTCGATCGCCTACTCGTCCATGCCGGTGACGAGAACCACATCGATCGCGATGAAGCGACGCGGCGCTTTCTCGAAATTTATGAACCACGCGCCACGCAGAAGACGCGTCTGTTTCCCGACACAGTCGAAACGCTTGAGGCACTTCGCCAGCAAGGCATGGCCTGTGTCATCTGCACAAACAAGCCCGTCAAGGCCGCTCAGGCAATCATCGAACAGCTTGGCATTGCCTCACTGATTGACTCAATCGGCGGCGGCGACAGTTTTCCCGTACGAAAGCCCAACCCTGATCATATAAGGCAAACACTGCATCTGATTGATGCCGACCCCCTGCATGGAGTCATGATCGGCGATCATCACAATGACATAGCCGCAGCCAATGGCGTACCCATGCCATCACTCTTTGCCAAATGGGGCTATGGAACACCTATTATGGCCGGACATGCGACAGCCATAGCGGAGACCATGACAGAGATTCCTCTTTTGATCCGTCAGATTTCACAGCCGGGCTAGACCGCAGCCCTTCCTTGAAGCTGCGGCCGCGAGCAGCATATCCTATTGCTGCGTCGTAGGTTGACGGTCCAGTACGGCAATCATCGGGCCAAGTTTCGGATGTTCGAATTCAACACGAACAGCGGTCAGACCGACGCCTGGCAGATCCTGAAACCATGCGGCACCCGGATGTGGTGCCTTCATGACATCCAGATGCGATGAGTCTTTGATAAAACCTGCTTCCTGCTGTCCGACAAAATCACAACGTAACGCCTGTCCCTTGAATTTCTGCCCGTAGGACGATGGCACCTCCCCCTTGAAAGGGCCATGCGAGGTCATGGCACTCAGGCGGAGCCCATCAAAAACCTGTGCGTTACCATCACATTTTCCGGTGTGGCGAACATTTTCGAGCAGATAAGCCATGGCGCTCAGGGTATCCATGGCATGAGCAAGACTGGTTTGCGGTACCGCCTCGCGATCACTTTCCTTTGGATCAAGCGTTACGATCTGCGGCCTATCATTGGCATAGCTGAGGACAACAGCACGATGCTGACCTCGTGAATAACCGGTACTCTCATAGCCAGTGGGCTGCACCCGGTCATGATCAAACCGTCCCTGGGCCGTACTTTGTATATCCATGCGCAGGAACATACTGAGTAGCCCACCCGCATGGAGAGTGGTCCTGATACCGTATACCAGATCGTTTATTTTATAGTCAGCAGTGGCGTCGACCACATGCATTCCATGATTATAGACGCGGTAAACAGCCGTTATCTGGGTCGAATCAGAAACGGAGGCTGTTGGCGCAACCGAACCCAGATCCGCAGCACACAGGCTATTACTGGCCGGAATCATCCCCGCCAGTAATAAAGCCGTCGCAAATGTCTTAAACGTCAAGATTGGCGACTTTCTGCGCGTTACCCACGATAAAGTCGCGTCGCGGCTCAACAACGTCACCCATGAGTGTCGAGAAGACCTGTCCGGCCTCCTCGATATCGCCAACCTTGACCTGGAGCAGGATACGGGTTGCGGGGTCGAGGGTTGTGTCCCAGAGCTGCTCATTGTTCATCTCGCCAAGGCCTTTGAAGCGGTTGATGGCAAGGCCTTTGCGCCCCTGCTGCAACACACGATCAAAAACCATTGCCGGACCGGCAAGTTCCACACTCAGGCTGTCAAGAGCGAGTTTCGCCGCACCTTCGAAGTCGTCGGCAACGCGACTGCCTTCTCCAGCGAGCCAGCGTGCTTCCGCCGAACGCAGAAGAGCCGCATCAAGCGTGTAGACTTCACCAACACCACGCACACTGCGCGCCAGACGCAATCCGCCTTCTTCCGTCGGACCAACCATCCAGCCGCGCTCGTTGACCGGCGAGGCTGCATCGAGACGCGCCTGAAGAACGGGCGCGCGTTCCTGGGCATGATCATGGCCGAGCGACAAGGCTTTGGCGACGTAAGCCTGCTCGAGCACCCAGACAGGAATTTTCGACGAAAGGGCTCCAAGCGTCTTGGCGACCTGCCCCATCATCCTGACGCGTTCCATAAGCGCCTCGCCATCGAGAATCTGGCCAGTTGCAAGCGTCAGAGTGGCGTTACCGAGCGCCTTGTCGAGCAGATACTGCTCCAGTGCGGCATCATCCTTCAGATAGCGCTCTTCATTGCCGCGCTTTGCGCGATAGAGCGGTGGCTGGGCGATATAGAGATACCCTTTCTCAATCAGTTCGGGCATCTGACGGAAAAAGAAAGTCAGAAGCAGCGTGCGAATATGCGAACCATCGACGTCGGCGTCTGTCATGATGACGATTTTGTGGTAACGCAGTTTGTCGACAGAAAAACCGCCCTGCTCCACATCGCCACGCCCGATACCTGTCCCCAGAGCTGTAATCAGCGTGCCGACTTCAGCCGAGCCAAGCATACGATCGAAACGCGCACGCTCGACATTCAGGATCTTGCCTTTGAGAGGCAGGATGGCCTGAAAGCGACGGTCACGACCCTGCTTGGCTGTGCCGCCTGCGGAGTCACCCTCGACGATGAACAATTCGGCCTTGCTTGCGTCGCGTTCCTGACAATCTGCCAACTTGCCCGGCAGGAGGAAACGTCGAGCACGCCCTTGCGGCGTGTCAGTTCCCGTGCACGTCGGGCGGCATCACGCGCTGCTGCAGCCTCATTCACCTTGGCAATGATGGCCTTGGCCTCGCGGGGATGCGTTTCAAACCAGTGCCCGATAGCATCAGCTGCGGTTACATGCACAACCGGCTGAACCTCGGACGACACGAGCTTGTCTTTGGTCTGGGACGAGAATTTGGGGTCTGGCACCTTGACCGACAGAACAGCGGTCATGCCTTCACGCATATCCTCGCCTGTCAGCGAAGCTGAATTCTTTGATGATCCGGTTTCAGCATATTTACCAACAATCCGCGTCAGAGCCTGCCGGAATCCGGCAAGATGTGCGCCGCCGTCGCGCTGCGGAATGTTATTGGTAAAGCACAGCATCGTCTCATGAAAGCTGTCATTCCATGTCAGTGCGAACTCAACACGGATACCACTCTCGGTATGATCGATAGACCCTACGATAGGCGGGCTGACAATCGAGGTCTTGCTTGCATCGAGATACTCGACGAAGGCACTAAGGCCACCTTCATAGCAGAAGGTCACTTCCTTGTTCTCGGCGTGACGTTCGTCACGCAGCACGATTTCAAGTCCTGAATTCAGGAAGGCAAGCTCTCGCATACGGCGTTCGAGAATGGCAAACTCGAAATCGACCTTGGTGAAGGTCTGCTTGCTGGGCTTGAATGTGACCAGGGTCCCACGCGGTTCGTTACTTGCACCAACCACCGCCAGCGCATCATCGCGCTCACCATGCTGAAAACGGATGAAATGCTCCATGCCGTTACGCCAGATACGCACTTCCATCCATTCAGACAGGGCATTGACGACCGCAGCACCCACGCCATGCAGACCACCGGACACCTTGTAGGAGTTCTGATTGAACTTGCCACCGGCATGCAGCTTGGTCAGTACCACCTCAGCAGCGCTGACACCCTCTTCCTCATGCATGTCCGTCGGAATGCCACGACCATTATCACGGACACTGATCGACCCGTCACCATTCATGGTCAGGACACAGCGTGTGGCGTGACCGGCCTGCGCTTCGTCGACAGCATTATCAATGATCTCGAAGACCATGTGATGCAGGCCCGAGCCGTCATCCGTATCGCCTATATACATGCCGGGGCGTTTGCGTACCGCATCGAGCCCCTTGAGAACCGAGATGGATGAGGCGCCGTAATCGGCTTCGTCATCGAGGTTCTCTGGCAACTCGGTCGGACGGATCTGTTCGGACATGCTGGGGTGACGCTCCTACTCGCAACAAGCGCCCAATATAACCCGTCTGCCACTCTGCCGCTAGGGCATTGAGACGCAACCCTTTCGGCTTGCATTGCTTTTCATTGAGTGTCGACAGATCGGCACAGTCAGTCAGCCACATGATGAGAGCGTTTTCATGACCAGCAAAACACCAGACCAGCCCCTCTGCCCTGCAGATCCGGGAGCAAGCAACGAGAAGCAAGTCGGGCCTGGAAGACGTTCAATCATGCAGGGTGCAACACTGGGCATTGCAGGAATGATGGTTGCCTCCAGTCGAGCCCAGGCAGAATCCAGACCTCCTATGGCGGCACCGCTTACTGACCCGCAAAAACTGTATGCTCATGCGCCCTTTTCATCCCAGGAACAGGAGTGGCCGGGCCTCCAGTCACATATGCATCCCAAACCCGATTGTGGCGAAACAAGCTATCATGGCTCAGGCCGTATGACCGGTCGTCATGTCCTGATCACAGGCGGGGACTCAGGGCTCGGACGGGCGGCTGCCATAGCCTATGCGCGCGAAGGCGCCGATGTCGCAATCAACTATCTGCCCCAGGAAGAGCAGGACGCAAGTGAGGTCATCGCCCTCATCCGCAAGGCGGGCCGCAAAGCCGTGGCCCTTCCTGGCGATCTGCGTTCAGAAGAGTTCTGCAAAAAACTGGTGGCGGATGCTGTTTCCCAGCTTGGTGCTCTTGATACACTGGTCAACTGCGCGGGCCGTCAGCATTACCATGAGAGCATTCTCGACCTGACGACTGAGGAATTTGACTGGACGCTCAAGACCAACATCTACGCTTTGTTCTGGCTGATCAAAGCTGCCATTCCCCATATGCCGCCCGGCAGTGCGATCGTGAACACCGCATCGTCCAATGCCTATGACCCATCACAGATTATCATTGATTACAGCCTGACCAAAGCTGGTATCGCCAATCTGACAAAATCCCTTGCGAAACAGCTTTTGCCAAAGGGGATACGTATCAACGCTGTCGCTCCGGGGCCATTCTGGACTCCGTTACAGGTATGTGGCGGTCAACCCATGTCAGCGGTAGAGAAATACGGGACCACCGTACCGATGGATCGGCCCGGGCAACCGGCTGAGATTGCCCCTGTCTATGTTTTGCTGGCCTCAACAGAGGCCAGCTACATAACGGGACAGATCTACGGAATTACCGGCGGGACCGGTATGCCGGGCTGATAAAGAAAGGCGTGAGATCATCAGATCTCACGCCTTTATGGTTCATTCCCTGAGCTGTGAAACCTCCGCAGGCATCATCCCCTCAATCGAGCTCGGCCTGCTGGCCATTGATGACCAGCCCTTTGTCATTGGCCGAAACATGCACGGTCTGACCATCAAAGATCGACCCATCCAGAATAAGCCCCGCAAGTATTCTGGAGATTGCGCTGTATGACCCGCTTGAGCGGACGTGCACCATAGACAGGATCGTAACCTGATTCCGCCAGCCAGTCGCTTGCCGCCTGGTCAAGATCGAGCGTGATCTTGCGTTCCTCAAGAAGGCTGCGCAGGCGCTTGAGCTGAATGGCAACGATGCGATTCATGTCCACACGCTGCAGGCGAGAGAAGAGAACAATCTCATCAAGCCTGTTCAGGAATTCCGGACGGAAGTGATTACGCACCACTGCCATGACCTGTGCCTGAACCAGATCTGTACTCTCACCATCCGGCTGGTTAGCCAGAATATCCGAACCGAGGTTGGACGTCAGAATGATGATCGTATTGCGGAAGTCGACAACACGCCCCTGCCCGTCTGTCAGACGCCCATCGTCAAGCACCTGCAGGAGAATATTGAACACATCCTCATGCGCCTTTTCGACTTCATCAAACAGGATCACCTGATAGGGCCGACGACGCACCGCCTCTGTCAGTACGCCACCTTCCTCATAACCTACATAGCCAGGAGGTGCACCAACCAGACGGGATACGGCGTGTTTCTCCATGAACTCGCTCATATCCACGCGCAGCATGGCGCGATCATCATCAAACAGGAACTGCGCCAGAGCCTTGGCGAGCTCGGTCTTGCCCACACCTGTCGGACCCAGAAACAGAAAGGATCCGATAGGACGGTTGGGATCCTGCAACCCGGCCCGCGCACGACGGACGGCATTGGAGACTCCCTTGAGCGCAGGCTCCTGACCTACAACACGCTCACGCAACGCGTCTTCCATACGCACGAGTTTGGCACGCTCTCCTTCGAGCATGCGGTCAACAGGAACACCGGTCCAGCGTGAAACAACCGAGGCAATACCCTGATCGGTCACGGATTCACTGAACAGACCAGCCTGAGCTGCATCTTTCTGCTCTTCCTGCTGAGCTTCCTCAATCTGACGCTCAAGACCCGGAATGGTCGCATACATGAGCTCTGACGCTTTGCCGAGATCACCTTTGCGCTGCGCCACCTCGACTTCGGAACGCGCCTGATCAAGTTGCTCCTTGAGCTTCTGAATGGCGTTCACCCGATCTTTCTCGGCATGCCAGGCAGCACCCAATGTGTCGGACTGCTCCTGCAGGTCAGCCAGCTCGGCTTCCAGCTTCACCAGACGCTCACGGCTCGCGCTGTCGTCTTCCTTGCGGATGGCTTCACGCTCGATCTTGAGCTGAATGATACGACGATCGAGTTCATCAAGCGCTTCTGGTTTGCTGTCGATCTGCATACGCAGACGGCTTGCTGCTTCATCGATCAGATCAATCGCCTTGTCAGGCAGAAAACGGTCGGTGATGTAGCGGTTTGACAGCGTCGCAGCAGCGACCAGGGCGCCATCGGTGATACGCACACCATGATGCAGCTCATACTTCTCCTTGATACCGCGCAGGATGGAGATCGTATCAGCCACTGAAGGTTCGCCAACGAAAACCGGCTGGAAGCGCCTGGCGAGAGCGGCATCTTTTTCGATATACTTACGATACTCGTCGAGTGTTGTGGCACCAATGCAATGCAGCACACCGCGTGCAAGCTCAGGCTTGATCAGGTTCGAAGCATCCATGGCGCCATCGGCCCGTCCGGCACCAACAAGTGTATGCATTTCGTCGATGAACAGAATAACCTGTCCCTCAGCGCTCTCGATTTCCTTGAGAACCGCCTTGAGACGCTCTTCGAATTCGCCGCGATATTTCGCACCGGCAACCAGAGCACCCATGTCGAGTGACAGCAGCTTCTTGTTGCGCAGGGCTTCAGGAACGTCACCATTGACAATACGCAAGGCCAGCCCTTCGACAATGGCCGTCTTGCCAACACCAGGCTCACCTATAAGCACAGGATTGTTCTTCGTGCGACGTGCCAGAACCTGGATTGCCCGGCGAATCTCCTCGTCGCGTCCAATAACCGGATCGAGTTTACCCGAGAGTGCAACCGCGGTGACATCACGGGCATATTTCTTGAGCGCATCAAATCCGGCTTCGGCATTGGCGCTATCGACCACACGACCTTTACGAAGCTGGGCGACAGCGCTTTCGAGCGCCTTGGAATTAGCCTTGCCCTCGACGAGTGCCTGGCCAGCTGCCGACTTGCTTGCGGCAAGCGCAACAAGCAGGCGGTCCTGCGCCACGAAGCTATCACCGGAACGCTGGGCGTCCTGTTCGGCTGCGTCGAGTGCACGGACCAGATCGGGCGTAGCCTGAGGCTGGCCAGCCCCGCCACCCTGCACTTTGGGTAGACGCGCCAACGCTGCCTCATTGGCCTTGCGAACAGCTTCCGGATCCCCTCCCGCTGCGCGAATAAGACCGGAAGCCGCTCCCTCCGAATCGTCAAGTAGAGCCTTGAGGAGATGCTCGGGTGTCAGCTGCTGATGATAGTCACGCAGGGCAATCGTCGATGCGGCCTGAAGAAACCCACGACTTCTTTCGGTAAATTTCTCAATATTCATGTTCTTGCAATGCTCCTATGCCCCGTGAAGGCGGCCAGTTGCGACGGCGTAAACCCCGTTATGGCAGTTCTCGCTTCGTCCTTACTTGTAGATAGGAGCATTATCCGAAATGCCAAGAGAGGGCCTGCAAAATGACTTGCAGGCCCTCTCCACAGATACCTTCGTTTCAGTGTCGGGAGTGATCCGGCAAACCTGATCAGGCAGTTTCGAGGCTTGATTTGTGCTGTTTCTCGAATTCGGCAAGCGAGAAGAGACGACCATAAATCTCGATCTGATCTGTCTGCAAATAGACCTGCACACCTGGTACCGTCACGCGTACATAACGCCCAAGAACACCTTCCTCACTCTGCCAGTCGAATGGTGTACCATCAAGACCTCCGAAAACAGGTCCGTTCTGGCGATCGATAATCGTATTCCAGAAGAAACGATCATGGGAAACCTCCACCTTGAAACTCGACATTCGCTCCAGCACACCATCGAGACGATTGAAGATCATGATCTCATGTATGTGACAAAGCGCGCCCAGATCGACCATCCACCAGGGATTGTCCTCCAGAGCGGTGTGGTGCTGCGGGCGTCCGGTCAAACGACCGGAGACTGCACGGCAGGCGTCCTCATCACGTGAACCTTCATGCACAGTCGAGGTCTGGGTGGCGCGTTTGCCGACCGAGAGCAACGGCCAGGAAGAGCCTCTGATGATGGTCGTCTCAAGGCCTTTACCAACCAGGGATTGCCAGTAATCCCTGAGATAAGTGTCGGTTACCGCATTCGTATCGGCATGATAGGCCTGACGCTCTTCCCGGCTCTTGTTCTTCCAGTGGGTCTGGGGCCCGAAATCACCCTTGCATCCACGTTCTACCCTGCGGGCAAAATCGTCTTCCGAGCGAATGTTGAAATGAGCGATATAGCCAGCCTCTACCAGACGGACCCGCCGGTTTTCCTCATTCAGAAAATTCCAGGCATGTTCCGGAAAATTATCATAATAACCCTCCATTGATTCTCCGAGCATGTTGCACGCCCGCAGCGGCGCACCCAGTGCGTAGAGATCATGATGGATAGCAATCAGAGGATTGTCGAAGGAAAGCCGGTAGGAAACAGCGCCTGTCTTGGCAAGTATCTTGGTGAAGGGCGAGGCTCCGACCTCCCGCTTGATATAATTGCGTAAAATACCGTCCTTTGGCCGCACGCCATATCCGGAATGCCCGTAACCGCACCAGTTCAGATAGACCGCATCGTATTCCGCACCGAAACGATTACTGACGTCCCTTATATTATTGCTTCCCGGCAGACATACAAATTCGTCCAGATCGAGGAACATGAGCCATTTCGTCTCATGGGCATAATGCCTGAGAAAATGACGATACATCTGCAACTGTTCACCCTGATACCGATAATGATGAAAAGTCACAAAGGGTGCAGCTTCCTGAAGGAAAGGCAGGATAGCTGTATAAAGTGCCGTCGGATCATCATCATTACAATAAAGATAGACATGATCGAACCCCAAGGAGCGATGATAGGAGAGCCATTCGACGACATTCTCGGTTTCCCATCGGGCACAGGCAACCAAGACATGCTGGTAGTGCGGCTTGGGCCACATGCCGCGATTGCGGGCTACAGCAAGGGGAAGCTTGCCGAAACTTGAAAGATCCTGCGCATTGGCACTGGTGGTTTTGGAAAACGGCATATTCTTCTTGATCACCCTGCTCAAAATTCCGCGGTTGACGGCATTGCTCATGATTTCCCGGCAGGCCTGATGGTTCTGCGGGAGCATATCGCGGCCTATCATAAGTTTTGCCTTGTCGGAGTGACAGTGAATTCTTGTTTCGCCTCGCCCGTCAACACTCCTTTCAGACCATATCCGGGTCATTTCAGAACATCAGGAGCAACCACCCCCCTTTCCCTGCGTGTTGATCAAAACGACATCTGGACAGGATCACACGATGACCGATCTACTCTCCCCCATGCTTCTGCCTGAAACGAGCTGGGTCCGACGGGCTGCTCACCGCTTGTGGCTGGCTGCTGAAGGACGTCACCTTCTGCGCTTCTCCCAGGCAGCGCGTATGGAAGGCGGATTTGGCGCTCTGGGGCGTGACGGCAGTCTTCCAGACGATGCACAGCCCGATGGTATTCTGACAGCGCGCATGGTGCATGCCTTCTCGATGGCCGCCCTTCAGGGCATTCCCGGCTGTCTGCCGCTCGTGCAACACGGTGTTGCGGCCTTGCTTGGTCCTCTTCATGACAAGGATCACGGCGCTGGTTCGAAAGCCCAGCTGCGCCGGAAAATCGCAAACAGGCCTATCTTCATGCCTTTGTTGCTCTTGCCGGATCGTCTGCAACACTACTCGGCGTGGAAGGCGGCGAAAAGCTTCTTTCCCTTGCGACAGAAATCCTCGAAAAACATTACTGGTCTGAAGAAGAAGGCGTCATGCGCGAAAGCTTCGCTCGCGACTGGAGCGACGAAGAGGATTATCGTGGTGCCAATGCCAATATGCATTCGACCGAGGCCTGCCTTGCCCTTGCGGACATCACTGGCAATGACGAATGGCTCAAGCGTGCGCACCGTATCGTTCATCGTTTCGTACATGAGATCGCCGGAAGCCATGACTATTGCATGCCCGAGCATTTCAATCGCGAATGGTCACTCCTGCGCGATTACAACAAGGACAAGCCGACAGATTCACTTCGTCCCTATGGGATGACCCCGGGTCATTTTGCCGAATGGGCACATCTTACCATCAAAGTCGAAGCTGCCCTTCTGCGCCGCGAAGGCATTGCTCCTGGATGGATGTTGCATGATTCACGCGCTCTGCTTGACTCTGCTCTTCGCTATGGCTGGGCACCCGATGGCAAGCCTGGCATGATTTACACGATAGACTGGGATCACAAGCCCCATGTCACTGTAAGGGCCCACTGGGTGCAGGCAGAAACAGTCACCGCTGCAATCAATCTTCTCAAACGGACAGGCAGCCCGGCATATGAGCTGTGGTACCGCAAGATCTGGGATTACATCGCCGAAGCCTGATCGATCACGAGAGAGGCGGCTGGCGCAATGAAGTCGATGCGGATGGAAAGATCTCAGGTGACGTCTACCCGGACAAGGCCGATCTGTATCACGCGTTTCAGGCAACAGTGGCCCCGATCCTGCCCCTCTCACCCTGTCTGACTCTTGCCCTGCGTGAGTCAGATATTGTCTGACACAGGTATACAGCCTGATCCTATTCTGTACCGCCAGGTAGAGTGATCTGGTCATATCCGTCTGATCCCGGCGGCGCCCCGCGTGGGATCAGAGGTTCATCCGATATGTGTATGGCTTGCAGGCGGTTCGGGCCAAGCCGACGCGCCACAACCAGCTTGCCATAGGCTGTCTGGTAACCATAACCATCTGCGTAAAGTGGTAAACCGGGTTTCAGGAGGGCCGTTCTCGCACCGGAAGCGGGGACGCGTATTACCGCCCCCGTATCCAGCAAGGCACCATTCAGTGCGCCATCTCCGTCATGAAGCAGACGTACGATCCGCCCCTCGGCGGTAGCTGGCGGTGCCGAAGTCACCAGCTCAGGCATGGGAGCCGCACAGACATCCTGCTGAGCGGCAAGGGCAAAGGCACGTACCAGATGCAGAGACGGGGCTGCCAACCCCCTGACTGTCAACACCGCCCCTGCACGAAGGTGGTGATCCTGTGCGGCAAGGCCGGGCGCCATCTCCACCTCAGTGCCATCAACAAGGATGGCACCGATCGCGTCGCCCTGAGTGCCCGGCAGAAGACGTTCGATCCTTCCCGAAAAACGCGGCAGGCTGGAAAGATCGAATACACAATTGGTCCCGACAGCATGATCAACCGTCGGGGGCGTTGCAGCGTGGGCTACACCCGACATACCCCACAAGAAGGCGGATAATCCCATGGCCGCCGAAAATGCCAGAAACCGGTTATCCATCCTGCCCTCCTGCTCCAAGCCCTGTCCTGCGCCTTGTTGATCAATGCCGGAAATGGCGCATCCCGGTAAACACCATGGCAATCCCGGCTGCGTCGGCTGCGTCAATCACCTCCTGATCGCGGATTGATCCACCAGGCTGGATAACAGCCACAGCACCGGCAGCAATCACGCTTTCAAGCCCGTCTGCAAAAGGAAAGAATGCATCCGACGCCGCGACCGAACCCTGGGTCAGTGCCACGGTCTCGCCAGCGGCCTCAGCTGCATCGAGGCTTTTACGCGCGGCAATACGGGCCGAGTCAACCCGCGACATCTGACCGGCGCCAATACCGACTGTTGCACCGCCCTTGGCATAGATAACGGCATTCGACTTGACGTGTTTGGCGACACGGAAAGCAAAAAGCAGATCTGCCATCTCTGCTTCCGTGGGAGCGCGTTTGGTTACCACACGCAGCTCGGTCTCTTTCACCTGCCCTGCATCACGGCTCTGGGCAAGGAAACCACCGGCAACCGACTTGAACGTCAGGCCCTCAGCAAGAGCAGAGGGCACACCACCGGTCAGCAGAAGGCGCAGGTTCTTCTTCCGGCTCAGAACGACCTTCGCTTCCTCAGTCGCGTCGGGCGCCACGATAACTTCCGTGAAGATCGACGCGATCTGTTCGGCGGTCGCCTCATCAAGAGAGCGGTTGAGCGCAACGATGCCGCCAAAGGCCGATACCGGATCGCATTTCAATGCGGCCTGCCAGGCAGCTTGCAGCGTTTCCGCACAGGCGACACCGCAGGGATTGGCATGTTTCACAATCACAACGCTTGGCTTGTCAAATTCGGCAACAGCCTCGAAAGCGGCATCGGTATCGTTGAGGTTGTTGTAGCTCAGCGCCTTGCCCTGGATCTGGGTTGCCGTCGCAATGCCGTAACGCTTTTCCGATGTGACATAGAAAGCCGCATTCTGATGGGGATTTTCGCCGTAACGCAGCAATTCGCGTCGTGTCCCGCTCAATGTCATTGTCTCCGGAAGGGCATCACCACGCTGCGTCGCAAGCCATGATGCAATCATTGAGTCGTACGCGGCCGTATGGGCATAAGCAGCGCCCGCCCAGAGCTGACGTTCAGTGAGAGTGGAACCTCCCTGGGCCAGCGCATCGATGAGGGCCCCATATTGCTTGGGTTCGGTCAGAATGACAACATGATCATGGTTTTTCGCCGCGGCCCTGATGAGGCTGGCCCGCCGATATCAATATTCTCAATGCACACTTCTGCGCCTGCACCAGAGGCAACTGTCGCAGCAAAAGGATAGAGATTGACACAAACGAGATCGATGGGCGCAATCTCATGCTGCTCCATCTGGGCAAGATGCGACGCGAGATCACGACGACCGAGAATACCGCCATGGATTTGCGGCACGAGTGTCTTGACGCGGCCATCCAGAATTTCAGGAAAACCGGTATGGTCGGAAACATCGGTGACATCCAGCCCGGCTTCGCGTAGCGCCTTGGCTGAGCCCCCGGTCGAGAGAAGCTGAGCACCCTTTGCAACGAGTGCCCTGCCGAGGTCGATCAGACCCGCCTTGTCTGAGACGGAAAGAAGCGCCCGGCGGATGGGCAGACGATCGGGAGAGGACATCAGGGGCTCCAGAATAGCTGAATTTCAGAGCTGCTCATAGTCACCCGGACGCGTTAACGCAATGAAGGCAGAATGATGCAGCTTCTGTCCGGACTGTGGAAGCTGGCGCGAGAGATAATGATAGGTTACGCAGCTCAATAATCCGAGAGAGGATATCAGCAGGAGATATTCTCTCATGCTCCCGGTCTTGGCATAGGGCCACAATGAAACCCTGTTTCTGGACAGGGGATACAGCGCCCAGCATCCTCCGGTCATGAGATCAGCCAGAATATGACTGATGTAGCCAATCAGAAAAGCGCCCCAGGCTGACCGCAGCCCCCCAATCCCTGAATAATGGGCCAGAACCCCACCAGTCAGCAACGGCACAAAAAGGGAATGCGTGACAGTGCGATGACCGAAAAGCCGTGAGATCGGGCGTGACAACCAGACCATTCTGCAGCCAAGAAGCGACCGTTCAGTATCAAGGTCGGGAGCAAGGCTCCCGAGCGCAGCAGCGCCAAGACTGGCAAAAGTAAGCGGCACATACCCCATTGAGGAGGCCGTGATGGCGCAGGCGACACCAAGAACGATATGAGAACGTCCGATCATGCCGCCTTATGACATCAGTTTCGCTGTCACGTCTATGCCTATGATTATAAGGGAATTTTATTCAAAACCAATATCGGGGCTGTCAGTAACTTTTACTGGATCGGCCTCGTATTTGCCCAGCAATACCTAGATAGGAAAAAAACTTTATAATCAAGCGCCTGAACTCATCTCCTCATATACAGGATGACATAAATCACGGTTAATCAGAAATATGATGTAATCTATTTATTATCTTGGTTTTAAAGCATTATTTTCTGAAAAGGGTGCATATTCCCACCCACCGCCAAGAGCCTTGTATAGTGAGACAAAAGCTGTTGCGATCTGTATGCGATTGGCTGAAAATCTGGCCTCTGCCGCAAGGGCAGCGCTCTCTGCCAAATCAACCTGCAAAAAATCGACTGCCCCCTCACGGTATTGCTGCTGGGCGATTGATACAGCCTTGCGGCTCTCCTTCCAGGCTATCTCGGTCTGGATCAGTCGTTTCTGGGACTGGGCATATGCCGTCAAGGCATTATCGACCTCATTCCAGGCTGTCATGACGGTCTGATGAAAAGCCAGCGCAGCATCCTTTTGCTCTGCCTTGCGCAATGCGAGGGTCCCGCGCAGACGCCCTCCCTCGAAGAGAGGTACGGAAAGCGTCGGACCAGTCGCAAATTGCCGCGAGGGCAAGGAGAAGAAATTGGCCGCAGAAAGCGTCTGGGTCCCCATTTGTCCTGTCAGCGTGATATCCGGATAGAAAGCCGCAACAGCGACGCCAACGCCGGCAGTGGCTACATGCAGACGTGCTTCTGCCTCACGGATATCCGGACGTCTGCGCGCCAGAGCTGAGGGAAGACCGATCGGCGCCGCTGGAACAATAATCGGTAGCGCATTTTCCCGTCGCGCCAGTTCGACAGCAAGGCTGCGTGGAGGTTCATCCAGCAACAGACCGATCGCATTGATCAGAGCACTCTCCGAATTCCGCAAATTCGGTAGAGCTGAGGCCGTATTGGCTTGTTCGGTGCGGGCCTGCGCCAGATCAAGTGTTGTTGCTGCGCCATTGCCAAACCTGGCCTGGACAAGCGCGACATCATGATCGGAAACGTCGAGATGTCGCTCTGTTATGGCAATCTGATCCTGGACACCCCTGAGTTGCATATAGGAATCGACAAGAGTGGCGATAGTGCTGAGTGCAAGACCATGCCTCGCTTCTATTGCAGCCTCCTGCGTAGCGCGCTGCGCCTCAACGGCTCTTCTGATCTGACCAAACAGATCAAGGTCCCAGGAAGCGCCAAGTGTGTTCTGAAAGAAGTTATATTCGTTCGGCGCGCCTGCTCTTGGTTCAACAAGAGAGATAAACCCGGTCATACTCTGATGGGTGCGTGCGTAGGAACCTGCCCAGTCAAGACTTGGTAAACCCTGCGCCGCTGCGATACGGGTCTGGGAACGTGCTTCCTGAATACGCTGCATCCCTCTTTGCAGATCAATATTCTGCACGGCCAGCCGGTCGATCAGTCTGTTCAGTACAGGATCGTTGAAAAGTTTCCACCACGTGATATCGACCGGACCACCATAAGTTGCCCCGGCCAATCCCTGTGGCTCTTCGCCGAAATGTCGGTGCGATGATATCAGGCCGTTTGAAATCTGGCCCGAGTGTACATCCCGCCAGGACCGCCATTGTCGCAATTCCGGTCAGTCGCCGTGCGAGAGTCTTCATCGTGAAGTGATTCCGGCAGTGCTATGCTGCTGTTCATCCACGACGTTCTCGAGATGGGTATCGACACTGGTCTCAACCGAAAATCCCATTCGCAACAGTTTTGCGAGGGGCTGTCCCGGGGCAACGACAATCTTGACCGGAAGACGCTGCACGATCTTGGTAAAGTTGCCCGTCGCATTCTCCGGTGCAATGGGAGCGAAGGCAGCGCCAGAAGCGGGCGGTATGCTGTCAACAATCCCATCCAGATCCATATCATATGCATCGACGTGGATACGCGCGTGCTGGCCCGGGCGCATATGACGCAAGGCGATCTCACGATAATTCGCCATGATCCAGAGCTGATCCATAGGGACGACAGCCATCAGGGCAGCGCCGGGGGCTACATAATTGCCATTCTGGACCGTTTTCTCACCAACCATACCATCCAGCGGAGCCCGTATTTCCGTATAGGATAGATTGAGCTCGTCCTGCCGAATAATGGCACGGTCGATTTCCAGTGTTTTCAGCGCAGCCTCATGACGGGCGCGCAGAATGGGCAACTCGGCTTCAGCTGCCACAATACGCGCATTCATGCTCTGAAGATTGGCTTCCATCTCCCTCATGGAGGCATCGGTCATTTGCCGCTCCTGGTTCGAGCCGGCACCGGTCTGAGCAAGATTGTGATAGCGCTGGGCATTCTGCCGTGCATAAACGAGTTGCGCGCTGATGCGCGCAGCTTCGGCCTTGCTCTCTTCGATCATGCTTGGCTGGCGCTCGACACTGGCCTGGGCATCGTTCACCAGTGCCGCATCATGAACAAGCTGTGCCTTGCTGCGCATAAGCGCTGTCTCGTAGTCGCTGGGATCGAGGCGTGCCAGAACCTGCCCCGCCCTGACTGTCTGGTTGTCATCGACCAGTACTTCAATGATCTGGCCAGGAATACGCGGCGCAATTGTCGCATAATGGGCTGTGACATAGGCATCATTGGTCCAGACATGTCTGGACGGCACGAAGATGATGGCCAGAATAATGCCGCTGAACACCGCAATGATAAGGGCGGTTACAACGAACGGCCATTTTGCAGGGGTGCTCTCTTGATCGTCAAAGGCCATGGGTCAGGACTGTTTCTTTATGAACATGAGACGGGGGGGAAAGTGCGTTGCGGCAGAAGCAGAACAGACAGCATCAGGCAGATTGTGATAGCCGCAATGATCATATAGGCGTCAGACAACTCCAGAACCGTTGTCTGATGTGCAAGTTGTGACTTGAAGGTCAGGAGAGAGTCGTTTGTGCGTGGCGTTCCATCTGGCAAGAAAGGCGCTGGCTTCTGGAGCGGAAGCGCGTTGGCCTGAAAAGTACGATAACGGTCAACGCCAAGACGATCTGTCATCCGATTGGAATGCAGGCCACCGCGCCAGCGATGAATCAGTTGCAGGAGCCATATCCCTATGGCCTGGGCCACGGCACGAGGCGTATTGACCATGGCTGCAGCAAATGGCCCCTCGGCTGGCACCAGCGAATTTGTCGACATCATCAGGAGTGGCATGACGATCATGGCCTCACCGGCCCCCATGAAGATCTGCCACAGATAGAACTCGTTACGGTTCCAGCCTACCGTCATGAAACTGTCTCCGGCACAGGCCATGAGGATAAGCATCATACCCAGAAGACTCACGACACGACTGTCAACTGATTTGCTGTTCAGCACAACGGCCATGAAAGGCAGCATGACGAGCTGGATACAGGCAATTTCCAGCGTCACGAGATAGATCTGCTCGGGCCGGTACCCAGCCACCTCCTGCAGAAAGCTGGCAGGCAATGTCGAAGAGGCTAAGGAGACGACAAGAAAGACCAGAAGGGTCGAAGCCCCATAAGCAAAATTACGCCGACCCAGAAGCTGAAACCTGAAAAGCGGCGTGTGCTGGTTCCATTCGTTATAGACCAGCAAGGGCAGACAGATCGCTGCAATAAGCGATAACACGCATATGGCTGGCGAATTGAACCAGTCAAAACGGTCACCTTGCTGAAGAACGGTTGAAAATGCCCCGAAGCCAAACAGGATCAGCAGCGCCCCTTTCCAGTCAAACCGCGCAAAACGTTTGTAATTCGGCTTTTCGACGGGAATACCATACCAGAGCAACGAGGCTGCGAGACTTCCGAAAGGCACCGCCTGCCAGAAGACAAAGCGCCAATCAACCAGATCGGTCCATAAACCGGCAAGCGCCGTACTCAGATTGGGAAAGAATGTCGCGGTCAGGGAATAGGCTGCAAGACCGTAAAGCCTGATTGGGGGGGCCAGTACTCTCAGGGCAGTCATCAGCACAAGCGGAATGGCAAAACCACCGGCCAGCCCTTCGACAATACGCAGCATATAGAGAAGAGTCAGATTATCAGTGAACGGAATCAGGGAAGCGGAAAGACTTGCTGTTACGGCAACACTGACAGCAAAACGCCGGACACCGAATGTTAGCGCCAGCCAGGGCGCAAGCGACATGCCGAAGATTTCAGCCGACAGATAGAGACTGTTGAACCAGGTCCCGGCATCGTGACTGATGCCAAGACCACCGAGGATGTCGGGAAGGGATTGGGATGAGACCTGCTCGTTCAGCTCGGTTGTCATCGCCAGGACAATCACCCCGGCCAGCCCGAAGAAAGAGCGCCCCTGTTTGGTCACAGGCGCGCCAGACTGCCGTGAATTTCAATAAGAGCGTAGAAAAGGCACATTACTTTTTATTCGGCGCTTTAGGCCGAATTGGCAATTCCCCGAATGATAAAAATTTAATTAGTGAAATGATATCCGGAGCTGGAGATCTGATCTGAAATGCCGGTTTCGACTGTATCTTGCACAATGGCAGGATACTCTCCTGCGTGGAATGAAAAATCATGTCACGCAGGTTACACCAAAATGTAATTAACGACTGATATGCGCCGCGCGATGTGCCCGCGCTTCGACCGTGGCCGCCTCAAATCGCCCGGATGTCAGCCAGGAACCACCTACGCAACTCACTGCCGGCTCAGCCAGCCATTCCGACGCGTTCTCCTCGCTGATTCCACCCGTGGGGCAGAATTTGACCCGGCCAAAGACAGAGGCAAGCGCCTTCAAGGCAGGCAGGCCACCATTGGCCATGGCCGGGAAAAACTTGAACCGGCTCAACCCCAGATCCAGACCACGCATGATATCACCTGCGTTGGCCACGCCAGGCAGCAGAGGCACATCGTGACGCTGGGCTGCTGCCGCGACTTCAGGCGTCAATCCCGGGCTTACAATGAATTGTGCGCCAGCATCGACGGCACGTGCGAGATCATCACCATTCAGAACGGTCCCGGCTCCGACATGCGCGCCCTCAACCTTTGACATCTCGCGAATGGCCTCGAATGCGCATTCGGTGCGAAGCGTCACTTCAAGCGTGGTCAGTCCACCCGCTACCAGCGCCTGCGCGATCGGTCGCGCCAGCGAGAGCTCGGGTATCACCAGAACCGGAATGACCGGACATCTCGTCATCACGGCGTCCAGCATTGTTGTATCGAGCATCTGTATCTTCCTTATCGAGTTCCGGGCCGTGACTGTCCATCACATCTTCCAGGGCAGCGAGCATGGCTGAGCCGCCTTTTTCGGCGCTGTCGGAACGGCTGCGCATGAGGGTGAACAATTCGCGCCCGGTCCCTGCCCCCGGCAGAGGCGGTTGTGCCGCGATGCGCCGCCCCCATATCGCAGGATCCACCAGAACTTCAATCTCGCCCCGACGAGCACAGATACGCAGCATGTCACCATCCTCGATCCGGGCAATCGGGCCACCTGACTGCGCCTCGGGACAGATATGAATAGCCGCAGGGACTTTGCCGCTGGCGCCGGACATGCGGCCATCAGTCAACAGCGCCACGCGGTAGCCCTTGTCCTGCAGAACAGCAAGTGCCGGGGTCAGGCGGTGCAGTTCAGGCATGCCATTCGCGTCCGGTCCCTGGAAACGCACGACCACGATTACATCGCGGTTGAGCTTGCCTGCCTTGAAAGCAGCAATGACATCTTCCTGTGTATGGAACACGGCAGCAGGCGCTTCGATGGTCTGGCGATCCTCGTCAACCGCGCTGGTCTTGTAGATGCCCCGCCAAGTGATCCCTGAACAAGACGCATCCCGCCATCCTTACGAAACGGATCCTTCACGTCGCGCAGAACACCACGATCAGCAGAAGGTCGCGCAGCGCTGTAAAGCAGGGCCTCTCCTTCCAGACGTGCACGACAGGCATAGTCGGCAAAACCGTTTTTCGATACTGTCAGAATGTCCTGATGCAGCATTCCGCCTTCACAAAGGGCTGCAATGAGCGTCGGCAAACCGCCCGCTTCCTGCATCGCATTCACATCGGCAGAACCATTGGGATAGGCACGTGTCAGCAACGGTATGGCGGCAGAAAGTCTGTCCAGATCACTCCAGTCGATACAGATTCCGGCGGCACGGGCAATAGCAGGGAGATGAATGGCGTGATTGGTTGAACCACCTGTCGCCAGAAGACCGACGGCTGCGTTGACGATCGCTTTCTCATCCACAAGATGCGCCAACGGGCGATGATCCTCACCGGGGCGGGATATCTCGACAAGACGATGAACCGCCTTGCGATTGAGCGCCTGACGGATACGACTGTTCGGATTCCAGAAAGCCGAGTCAGGTAGCATCAGCCCCATGAGCTCGACCATCATCTGGTTTGTATTGGCTGTGCCATAAAACGTGCATGTACCGGCACTGTGATAGGACGCAGCTTCCGCTTCCATCAGTGCACCTGAATCAACCTTACCCTCGGCATAAAGCTGCCGGACGCGCTGCTTCTCCTTGTTGGGCAGGCCGGAAGTCATCGGCCCGGCTGGTATAAGCAGAGCAGGCAAATGGCCAAAACGAAGCGCACCCATGAGGAGCCCGGGCACGATCTTGTCGCATATGCCGAGCAGGGCAACTCCTTCAAACATGCCATGACTCAGGCCAATCGCCGTACCCATCGCGATATTGTCGCGCGACAGCAGGGAGAGCTCCATGCCTTCCTGGCCCTGCGTGACACCATCACACATGGCAGGCACACCCCCTGCCACCTGAATGGTAGCACCGACTTCACGTGCAAAAACTCTCATCTGGTCGGGATAGCGCGCATACGGCTGATGCGCCGACAACATGTCATTATAACTGGTGATCACGCCCAGATTGACGCCACCACCGCGCATGAGACGGGCCTTGTCCTCTCCTGATGCCGCCAGCGCATGAGCCAGATTGCCGCAGGCCAGGCGCGGACGTGAAATACCTTTCTGACGGTTGCGTTCCATCAGGGCAAGGTAACGCCGCCGCGACACGGCGGAGCGTTCGATAATGCGCTCTGTGACTGACGCAACGACAGGATGCAGGGACATGGCGGCTCGCAGGAGGCTGTTATTATGCTCGCGAAATCGCGAGCAGAAGCACTGTAAAGTTTCCGTGATAATCCGGTCAAGAGGAAGTCAGGTAATAAAATTGTCCATAAAGACAAATTTTTAATTTTTTATAACAAAGGCATGCAACAGCCTGTTGCATACGGAACACATCGCAATGGAAATGTCACAATTACAGGGTGTGACCATACATTACGAGATTGAAACCCTGGATCACGCTGTGCCATTTCGAAGCCAATCCGGAATATTTTCCGCCACCATTTTCTTTCGCGAAAGTGACCAATGGCCATTTCCCGCATTCGCTTCCGCCACGCTTCGTTACTGCTTGGAGCCACAATTCTTGCAGGCGTAAGCGTCACAGCACAGGCAGCCACAGAAAGCAGCACCGCCCTCCACAAGGCCCCTCACAAGTCAGCATCCAGACACAGCACCCGTGCAACGCCCAGGGCTGCTGCTGCGACAAGCGGCACCGTTTCATCTGCGACACCAGCGGTCGCGCGTCGCTCGGCTGCCTTGCGTAACCTTTCTGGCCCGGCCCCGGCAGGAAACGAGAGCATCACGGTCGTTGGTTCGGCGCTGAGCACGTCCAATAACACCAACGCCAATCCCGTTCAGATCGTGACGGCAAAGCAGATCTCCCAGACAGGCGTCAATAACCTGGGCGATTTCTTCATGCGCCTGCCTTCTGTGGGTTCCAGTGGCGTTTCAAACGCCGTAACCAATGGTGGCGGCGGCGTTTCCTGCGTTGATCTACGCAATCTGGGCCTTTCTCGTGTGCTTGTGCTGGTTGATGGCAAACGCACGACGGTCAATGGCGCCTCCAACTGCGTCGATCTCAACTCGATACCGATCCAGCAGGTCGCGAGTGTTGAAATTCTCAAGGACGGTGGTTCAGAGCTCTATGGCGCCGACGCGGTATCCGGCGTTATCAACATCAAGATGCGTCACGATATTACCACAGGCAATATCACGATGCGCGGTAGCATTTCGCAATATGGCGATGCACCCGAAGGCATGCTCTCGGCCTTCAAGGGATGGAATTTCGATCACGGCAAGGGAAACATCACCCTTTTTGGTCAGTACCTGACCTCGACCGGTGTCATGCAGCGTAACCGTGCCTGGGCAAATCCTGCAGCACAGAACAATCCGGTAACGGGACAACCGACATTTGGTTCGGGCAATCCTACCACAGGCCGTTTCTACAACACAGCGGGTGATTCCTTTACCAGTCATGATAACGGAAAGACCTTCGTTCCTTTCGCCAGCAGCGATCGCTATCCGTTCAATCGCGATCAGAACCTGACAAACTCCTATCAGGATTCCTCGCTTTCCGGTGACACACATTACGATGTCAACAAGCATCTGACACTCTATGCGAATGTGCTTTACAGCCATCGCACCACTAACAGCTTCATGGCCCCTGTTCCGGTCAGCGGCTCCATCCCCCCAAGCTCACTACCCAGCTCCATTCTTGTTCCTGCTGATTATCCGGGTAACGAATTCGGCGAGCAGATGCAGGTATATCGTCGCATGAGCGAATTCGGCTCCCGTCGTACCGAACGGGCTTCAGACACCGTCACCGGCATGTTCGGTGCCAAAGGCGAGATCTACAAGGGCTGGATGTATGACGCATCCTATACCTACGGTGTGAACCGCGAGCAGGTACGCACGCTCAATGTTGGTAACTATGCGAAACTTCTCAACGCATGGGGCTTGCGTGCGGATGATCCGGGTAATCCGGATACAACCCTCAGCTATGATCCGTCAGTCTGTCAGGCATCGGCTGGCTGCGAACTGTCTTCGCCATTCGGTCGCCTGACGCAGCAAGGCGCCAATTACGCGAATTATACGACCGTCGAGAATATCCAGTACCAGTTCCGTGATACCAATTTCCGCGTTCACAATAACCACGTTATTTCCATGCCCTGGAAGAATGGTGGAGATCTGGGTATTGCCCTGGGTATGGAACACCGCAGCGAGCAGATGAGCGACAGCCTGATCCGCTGGTTCAGCAGGGTATTACCCTTACCAATACCCAGGCCTATGCCGGTGGCGGATTCAACGTTTCGGAAGGCTATCTCGAAGGCAAGCTGAATCTGCTCAAGAATGCGTTCCTCGCAAAGGATCTGACAATCGACGCGCAGGGCCGTTACTCGTCCTATAATACGTTTGGCGGTGCCAAGAACTGGAAAGTTGCCATCAACTGGGCACCCAACCGGGATATCCGCTTCCGTGGAACGCTGGGAACATCCTACCGTCAGCCAAGCGTCTATCAGCTGTATAGCGGCCAGCAGCTGAGCTACGAATTTGCCAATGATCCCTGTGCTCAGGTCTCGAGCTACGGGGCCTCTTCACCCATGGTCGCCGCCTCTTGCGCACGTCAGGGGATCCCTGCGAATTTCACGATGGTGACCGCGGGTCAGGTTCCGACGCTGCAAGGCGGCAATGGTGCTCTCAAGCCTGAAACGGGCCGTACGTACACTTTTGGTACGGTGCTCACGCCTCACTGGGTGCCAGGCCTCTCGCTCTCCGCTGAATACTGGCACTACACTGTCAAGAACATGATCAGCGCCATTGGAACCCAGTATCTTCTTGATCAATGTTATACTGGTGCAAATACCGGCTATTGCAGCGGTATCATACGCAACAACCAGAACCAGCAGATACAGACCGCGTCAGCATTGTACGAGAATCTGGGCGGCATGCGCACGGGTGGTCTCGACCTCGATCTGGACTACACGTTCCGTATCACCCGTCACGATCGCCTGAGCCTGAGCAACAATTTCCAGCAGCTCATCAGCTATCAGCAGCAATATGTGCCGGGCGGACAATGGTTCAATTATGATGGCCGCCTGCTCTACAACAACAACTCGGGGCAGCCGCGCGTGCGCAACTACACCACGGCAACGTGGCGTCACGATGCGTTCAGCTTTACCTATATGATGAACTACACAGGCGGCATGGTGTGGAACGACCAGTCTGTTGACCTGACAAAGGATACGGGTGGACGTTACAAGACACCGGGCATCTTCTCACACGACATCACGCTGGGATATCAGCTCAATCGCTGGTCATTCCAGGCGGGTGTGCGCAATCTTTTCGACAAGAAGCCACCCTACGTGGTTGATGGTGCCACCAATACCAACGTGTATCAGTATGGCAGCCTTATCATGGGGCGTAACGTCTTCCTGCAGGCAGGCGTGAATTTCTGATCTGCCGCTTTCTGTACATGATCTCAAAACCCGGCATCACAAGGTGCCGGGTTTTTTGTGCTTTGTATCATGCAGATTGATACATTTAACACGCATTGGTGAGTTGCATCCCACAGGGAGCATGTGAATATGACGAATTCGTAAGAGTTTGGATGAGCTTCCATGGATGTAGTGATTGGCGTGGATGTCGGGACAGGCAGCGCACGCGCCGGTGTGTTTTCCCTCGAGGGAAAGAAACTGGCGTCTTGCGTGGTTGCAACCAGAAGCTGGCGCCCTCAAAACGACTTCATCCAGCAATCCTCGGCTGATATCTGGGAAGCGGTCTGCAAATCTGTCCGTACGGCCATGACGGAACTTGCCGGGAAAACACCGGTCGTACGCGGCATCGGTTTTGACGCGACCTGCTCCCTTGTCGTGCTCGATGGCAAGGGAGAGCCCCTTTCTGTTGATCCACAAGGCCCCGGAGCAGGATGTCATTCTCTGGCTGATCATCGCGCCATGAAAGAGGCCGCGGAGATCAATGCCGGTACATATGACGTATTGCGCTATGTCGGCGGTGTCATTTCCCCGGAAATGGAAACACCGAAACTGCTCTGGCTCAAACGCAACATGCCCGAGACCTTTGTCCGCGCCGGTTATTTCTTTGATCTGCCGGACTACCTGACCTGGCGGGCTACAGGAGCTGATTCACGCAGCTGCTGCTCGACTGTCTGCAAATGGACCTATCTCGCTCATGACAAGGGGTGGGATGACAGCTATTTTGAAGCAATCGGCCTGGGGGAACTCGTCGAGGAAAAATATCGCCGTATTGGTGACATGGTACGGCCGCTTGGCGAAGTGGTCGGTAACGGGTTAAGTAGTGCCGCTGCGGAAGATCTCGGCCTCACCGCAGGTATTCCGGTCGGTGTTTCGGCAATCGATGCCCATGCTGGCGGAATTGGCGTTCTTGGTGCCGCGTCAGGAGATACACTTGACGACAAAGCCTCAATCGCAGTCTTGCCCTGATTGGGGGGACGTCGAGCTGTCATATGGTCGTTTCACAGGACGCCCGCTACGTGGATGGGATTTGGGGCCCTATTCCGAGGCCATGTTGCCTGGCATGTGGCTGAATGAAGCAGGTCAGTCAGCAGTAGGATCCCTTGTAGATTTCGTCATTACAACCCATGCTCAGGGACCAGCTCTTGCAGAAACCGCAAAAGCTGAAAACCGTACGGTCTATGAGGTGCTCAACGAACGCCTCGCCATACTCGAGCAGAATACCCTCCCCGGCTCACTGACGGCGGAATTCCACGTCCTTCCCGATTTCCATGGTAATCGTTCCCCCCACGCCGATCCGACATTGAAAGGCATGGTAAGCGGCCTTGGTCTTTCGGCTACGCTTGATGATCTCGCAAAACTCTATCTCGCAACCATTCAGGCTCTGGCTTACGGTACGCGCGACATCATTCGCGCGCTCAATGCCAAAGGCTATGCAATCGACACCATTTTTGCCACTGGCGGCGGAACAAAAAACCCTGTTTTCCTGCGAGAACATGCCAATGCCACAGGCTGTCGCATCCTTCTGCCTCAGGAGCCGGACGCCGTCCTTCTCGGTTCTGCCATTCTCGGCGCGTCGCCGGAAATGTCTATGATGACATGCGCAGCGCCATGTCGCAGATGGCTCGTATCGGTTCCGAGATTGCTCCCGATGCGCGTACGAAACGTTATCACGATGCAAAATTTTCCGTTTTCCAGTCAATGCATCAGGAACAGTTACGTCACCGCGATCTGATGCGGGAGGCACTCGCCTCCTGAATCCTGTCGCCGGATGTCCGGCACGCTTCTGTCAAAGCGGCGGCGGGCATCTTCCGAGAGTTTTCGTCCACAGCCAGTACAGGCGGCACGTCGCCTGCGGAGCTCACCTATGGAAGCCGTCATCGTCCCACCGAAACGGGTGAAACGTAAATCAGGCGCCGGATTATTCCTCTCCCCTGCCGTGATCATCCTGTTGATCTGGTCCCTGATTCCCCTCGTTCTGACCCTCTGGTACTCATTCCAGAACTACAATCTGGTCGATCCAACCCTGAAGGGTTTTGCCGGCTTCAGTAATTACATCTATCTGCTGACCGATCCCGATTTTCTCTATTCGCTTTTCAACACCATTCTTCTTGTTCTGGGTGTACTCGTTATCAGTGTCGGTGGCGGCATTCTGCTCGCTATACTTTACGATCAGGATTTCTGGGGGCGAGGCATCGCGCGCGTACTGGTCATCTCGCCCTTTTTCGTGATGCCAACCGTCTCCGCTCTCCTGTGGAAAAATCTTATGCTGCATCCGATATACGGGGTGTACAGCGCATTCATGCGAGGTATCGGGCTTCAGCCCATCGACTGGCTGGCGCATTATCCCATGCAGACAGTCATGATGATTGTTGCCTGGGAATGGCTGCCATTCGCTGTGCTCATCCTGCTGACCGCCGTGCAGTCCCTTGACCATGAACAGAAAGAAGCGGCACGCATGGATGGTGCCGGGCCTTTTGCGCGCTTTCGTTACATCATTCTGCCGCATCTGAGCCGCGCCATTACGGTCGTGATCATGATCGAGACCATTTATCTCCTAACCGTGTTTGCTGAAATATCAGTCACGACGTCGGGTGGCCCGGGCATTGCATCGACCAATCTGGCCTTCCTGATTTTCTCGCGTGCACTCCAGCAATTCGACATCGGTGGTGCTTCTGCGGGCGGCGTGATTGCAATCATCATTGCCAATATCATCGCGGCTTTCCTCGTCCGTGCGGTCGCCCGCAATCTGGAGGCTTGAGATCATGTCTCGCAAGTCAAAGCGTCTGCCCAAGATTGCGCTAGGCCTCGTGGGCTGGGCCGTAGCCATCTGGATCTTCTTTCCAATTTTCTGGATGGTTCTGACGGGCTTCAAAAGCGAGATGGATGCCATCTCGACTCCCCCTCATCTTTTCTTTCATCCAACTCTCCAGAGCTATCATGACGTATTTGCCCAGGAGAATTACTGGCATTTCACGTTCAATACTGTGTTCATGTCAGTGCTTGCCACGGGGGGGAGCGCTTCTTCTGGGCGTACCGGCCGCCTATTCCATGGCCTTCTTTCCCGGCAAACGCACCCGCGGCACGCTGCTCTGGATGCTCTCCACCCGCATGCTACCGCCGGTTGGGGTATTGGTGCCGGTCTATCTGATTGCCAAGTCAACGCATCTTCTCGATACGGTAATCGGTCTGGCAATTATCAACATGCTTACCAACCTGCCTATCATCGTCTGGATGCTCTATACCTTCTTCAAGGAAGTGCCTGTGCCTATCCTCGAAGCCGGACGTATGGACGGAGCCAATCGCTGGCAGGAAATCAGTATTGTCCTCTTGCCGCTCGCCCTGCCCGGAATTGCCTCCACCGCCCTGCTCTCTCTCATTCTGTGCTGGAACGAGGCTTTCTGGTCGCTCAATCTGACCTCTTCGAATGCAGCGCCTCTGGCAAGTTTCATTGCCTCTTTTTCCTCTCCGGAAGGGCTGTTCTTCGCCAAGCTTTCGGCAGCCTCTACCCTCGCTGTCGCCCCCATCCTGATCTTTGGCTGGTTCAGCCAGAAACAGCTCGTACGCGGCCTGACTTTTGGTGCCGTGAAATGATCATTACCACATGCTTCTTACGCTCTCCCGGAGTGACCCATGGCTAAAGTTGAACTGCGCGATATTCGCAAAACCTATCACGCGGAAGAAATCATCAAAGGCGTTTCGCTCGACATCAACGATGAGGATTTTGTTGTTTTTGTCGGTCCGTCGGGCTGTGGCAAATCAACCCTGCTGCGCATGATTGCTGGCCTGGAAGAGATTTCAGGTGGCGATCTGATGATCGATGGCAAACGTGTCAATGACGTAGAGCCGGCCAAACGCGGTCTCGCCATGGTGTTTCAGTCCTATGCGCTCTATCCGCATATGAATGTGTACCAGAACATGGAGTTTGGCCTGAAACTCGCCGGCATGCCGGAAGCTGAACGCCGTCAGAAAATTACCGATGTCGCAAAGACGCTCCAGCTCGATACCTACCTGAAACACAAGCCCGGTCAGCTCTCCGGCGGACAAAGACAACGTGTTGCAATTGGCCGTGCCATTGTACGCAACCCGAAAGTTTTCCTTTTCGATGAGCCCTTGTCCAATCTTGATGCGGCTCTGCGCGGACAGATGCGGGTCGAACTCGCCACGCTTCATCGACGCCTCAAGGCGACGACCATTTATGTGACACATGATCAGGTTGAAGCCATGACTATGGCCGACAAGATTGTTGTGCTGCAAAAAGGCGTGGTTGAACAGGTCGGTTCACCCCTCGAGCTTTATCACCATCCACGCAATCTCTTCGTGGCGCGTTTCATCGGATCGCCGCCAATGAATTTTCTGCCTGTGACTGTCCGAAGCACTGGTACCGAAGGCATTACCGTTGTGCTGGACCACGGCAACCCTCTCGTCGTGCCTGTATTGCCGAATGACACTGCTGCTGCCGAATCCCTGACACTTGGTATCCGTCCGGAACATATCGTTCTCGATCCGAATGGAGAAATCGAGGGTATCATCCGCATGGTCGAGCGCCTTGGCGCCCTGACGCTCCTGCACGTTGCCATGCCGGATGGCACGCTGATTATCGTGCAAACTGATGGCGATCATGGAGGCGAAGTGGATCATCCAATTCGTCTGCACCTCCTCGCAGAAAATTGTCATCTCTTTGATGCAGGGGGGATGGCGCTGACCAAACTCATGCGTCACCGTCTCGCTGACTAACAAGAAAGTCTTCTCCCATGTATATGGAAAAACTGCGCCTCGATGGACGTATTGCTGTCATTACTGGTGGCGCCCAGAATATTGGCCTTTGCTGTGCAACCGCCCTTGGCGAGGCTGGCGCCCATGTGGTGATTGCCGATCTTGACGGCGACAAGGCGGCTGAAGCGGCCAAGATCCTGGTAGATCAGGGACTGAATGCCTGTAGTGTCACGATGGACGTCACATCAGAAGAAAGCGTGATAAAAGCCGTCGATGCCGTGACTGCGCGCCATGGCAGGCTCGATATTCTTGTCGCAAATGCCGGAATGTGTATCTCCGAGGTCAAGGCCGAGGACATGACGGAAGACCAGTGGCTCAAGCAGATCAACGTCAACCTCAACGGTGTATTCCGCTGCTGTCAGGCTGCTGGTAAGGTCATGATCAAACAGAAAAGCGGTGCGATCGTGGCGATCGGTTCAATGTCTGGCCTAATCGTGAACCGACCACAGGAACAAGCCGCCTATAACGCCTCAAAGGCAGGTGTCCATCAGTATATCCGTTCGATCGCCGCAGAATGGGCACCCCACGGTATTCGTGCCAATGCTGTTGCCCCTACCTATATCGAAACAACGCTGACACGGTTCGGTATGCAGAATCCTACCCTTTACAATCGCTGGATTGACGGCACTCCGATGGGTCGCGTCGGTCAGCCGGAGGAAGTAGCTTCAGTCGTGCAATTCCTGTCATCAGACGCAGCAAGCCTGATGACAGGATCAATCGTCAGTGTCGATGGTGGCTTCACCGTCTGGTAAACCCCCGTTGCCTGTTCTCCTTCTATCTCCAGAAGAAGGAGGACAGATTCGCATGAGCACCGCGAAAGCCCCGAACAGCAATCCTCCTCCGGGATCATGCCTCAGCGCAGATCGCATGATCAGCGCTGAGGCAACAATCGGAGTGCTCGGACAAGGGCATCAATATCATCATGGGTATTATAAAGCCCAAGTGATGCTCGCACAGTCTCTTCCACTCCGAACCGTCGCAGCGCCGGTTGAGCACAATGATGCCCCGAGCGCGCAGCAATGCCGTAGCTGTCCAGATGACGGGCGACATCGCCTGGCTCATAGCTCTCAATAGTGAATGATAACACACTGGCTTTCTCTGCCGCAGTACCGATCAGCCTCAGACCAGAGACAGAAGCAAGCCTGTTGGAAGCATATTCAAGCAATTCATGCTCGTAAGCTGCAATCGCGGGCAAACCGATGCTCTGCAGGTAATCAACCGCAGCTCCCAGCCCAACGGCACCTGCAATATCAGGCGTCCCCGCCTCGAATTTCTCTGGCAAGCCCTGATAATGGGTTTTCGCAAAGGTAACATCCCGGATCATGTGCCCGCCACCTTGCCAGGGTGAAGCTTCTTCGAGCAGATTCCGCTTGCCATACAGAATGCCTATACCGGTCGGCCCGTATATTTTGTGTCCCGAGAGCACAAGAAAATCCACGTCGAGGGCCGTGACAT
Organism: Asaia prunellae JCM 25354; assembly: GCF_000613885.1. Lineage (GTDB taxonomy): Bacteria > Pseudomonadota > Alphaproteobacteria > Acetobacterales > Acetobacteraceae > Asaia > Asaia prunellae. Next base: position 190,013 of record NZ_BAJV01000007.1, read on the forward strand.
CAAGCGGAATATGTGGCGCAGACTGCGCAGCATCGACCAGAACCGGCACACCGTAAGAATGCGCCAACGGAATTATCTGCTCGATCGGATTAACCGTGCCCAGAGAATTGGCGACGTGGGTAACCGAAACAAGTTTCGTGCGCGAAGACAAGAGCGACACAAATTGATCGAGCAGCAATTCGCCACGATCATTTACTGGAGCCACGCGAAGAACAGCTCCTGTCTGCTGCGCAAGAATCTGCCAGGGAACAATATTCGCATGGTGCTCTATAGTCGTAATGAGAATCTCATCACCGGGTCCGATATTCGCACGACCATAACTCTGCGCAACAAGATTGATCGCCTCTGTCGTACCACGCAGGAATATGATTTCCGCGGCCTCCCTGGCACCAACAAAACGTCGAAGCTTTTCACGTGCTCCTTCAAAAGCATCCGTCGAACGCGCCGCAAGGGTATGAGCCGCGCGATGGATGTTCGAGTTATCACGCTCATAGAATGCCGAAGTGGCATCAATAACCGATTGGGGTTTTTGTGTCGTCGCTGCGTTATCGAGCCAAACAAGACGATGCCCGTTCACCTCCTGCTCGAGGATAGGAAAATCCCTGCGGATCCTGTGAACGTCAAAAGGCAGAATTCCCGCTTGGCGCCCCGGTTCTGTCTGCGACAAACCCGGAGGGGTACGTGCCTCGGGCGAAAGAAAATACAAATCTTCCGGTTGTGATGTCTTTATGGGGATCTCTGGTACCGTCAGCGCGCGAGAAAAACTTGCGGCAGACCAGTCAATACTGTCGATTGAGGGAGATGGTGCAATCTGTGGTGACGCCTGGTGTACAGGCTCATAAATCGAATTATGACGTGCAGGTGGTTGTGGACCAGAAGCCGGTACATTGCTGACTCCTTCTCCGGAAGCTCTGAAAGCATTGCGGACAAGCTCGTAGACCAGCCCAGTATGGGCCTGGTCCGAGCTGCTGGGAATTCCTTCAGCTGTAGTCATAATATTGATCGATCAAAACGTTATCGAGCCGGGCAATCGCATCCTCTACCAGCACTGCGGCTGAAAAATAGCGTGTCACCAGATGTGACGCCACCGCATGCTGATCTGTTCCGCTGTAACGAACTGAAAGCCCGGGCTCGACCTCACCTGCGATACCTGTTTTTTGCAGTCCGACAACACCTTGCTCGTTCTCACCAACCCGCAGGAGCAAAATCGAAGTCTGACCTGAAGCAGAAACTGGCAACTTGTCCGAAGGAACAAGCGGCACGCCGCGCCAGGTAATAAAAGGCGACCCGAATAGCGTAATCGTTGGTGGTGGAACACCGCGCCGCGTGGCTTCGCGCGCGAAGGCAGAAATTGCCTTGGGATGCGCCAGGAAGAAACCGGGGCGCTTCCAGACCTTTTGCAAAAGCTCATCAAGATCATCTGGTGTCGGACGACCGTTTCGCGTTTCAATACGCTGAGCCGGGGCTGCCTCACTTAGAAAGCCGAAATCAGAATTATTTATGAGCTCCCATTCTTCGCGTTCCTTTATCACATCAATAACGACACGTACCTGCTCGCGAAGCTGATCAAATTCATTGCTATACAGATCTGTAACACGCGTGTGTGTACGCAACACAGTTTGAACACTATGAAGATAGTATTCACGCGGATCAGGGTCGTAGTCGACAAATGTTGTTGGAAGTTTTGGTTCGCCATCCACACTCGACAGAAGTGCGATTTCTGCCTCTCCATAAGTATTCGAAACCTGAACTGAATCAGGCGCCAGTATGCGACGACGGTTCACGCGATAAACACCGCCCCCTACGCTGACCCAAGGCAGCAACTTGTGCAGCCAGCGCGGCGTCACTTCCCGATTCTGAATACTTGTCACATGCGCTGTGGCGAGCTGACGGGCAGCGAGATTACTGTCGAGGGCTGTTGGTCCACCGGCAAGAGTAGATTTTCGTTCGACCATCTAAAACACTCCCTTAAAATGTGCTTTAGATGAAAACACTATTTTTGTAGTTTTTATTTGTCAATAAATTTGTATCGCTAAAATATCTTTCCGTCGCATCAGAACGACAGATCTCTGATCAGAATTGGCAAGTGCAGAACGGTAAAAAGACCATGATTGGCCCCCGGGCCATAGTCTATTGCGCCATATCTCAAGTTCCTGAGAAGGCTATGCATACTCCCGACGCGTTTCCAAAGCCCGTATTCCTGCTTGAGGTATTCGAGCGGTTTTCTGCGAGGTTTCTGTTGTGAGAGATCGGATTTAATCTCTTCCGTTCTGACATATCCCGGAATTATTTGGCATCGTAGCTACGATTTTCTTGCACCAATCGTTTATCAGGTAACCAGAGAAGAGACTTCTGTACCAATATTATCGTCAGTATATTCGTCATAAAAAACGAGTAAGCCGTACTTTTATATTTATTATAGAATCAAATTTTCTGTACTTTTATAACTGCTAATAATTATTCTTTTCGTAACAGTTCCAGATCAGAAATCACATGGATCCCGCCTTGCTGGAATGATCTGCCTGGCAAAAGTCTCCCTTGGCTGATCATAGATTAAGGGCTCTTTAGTTCAGGGACAGACTGACTGAGCGGACTGACCTCAGCACCCTGAACCTAGCAGCTTACCGGGAAACCAGATGCGCACGAGCTCAAATGCAAACCTTTGTAAAAATAATCTCGTAATGTTCGTAATATATTATATATTGGTAGTACATATTAGAAAATACTGAAGTGCACAAGTTAAAATATTATTCGCCAACTATAGGATATCAAGAGTTCATTTACTTTCTTTTCTGTATTTTATAGCACCACCCTCGGTAGGCCAAGCCACGACAACCATAAATAATCTCATCAGATGGAGTCCCGGCAATCTGTAATCAGGTCTGATCAACTGTAATAAACCAGCCAGAGAATACGTCTCATGGGAAGTCGCATTGATAACGTCTGGCAAAATTTTCCGGACGGT
>NZ_BAJV01000006.1 GCF_000613885.1 Asaia prunellae JCM 25354
AACGAAGAATATCGACGAAGCACTGAAGGTCGTCTGACCCAGCTCAATTGCTATCCAGCCGTGCAATGAAAGGGATCGTAGCAGCTTGCAATGATGGGAAATGATATTTCTGACCTGATACCACAGACCATCATTGCCGGACATGATTGCAGCTGCTGATTGTAACCGTTGCCATATCGGGTTTCACGAATCAGTCATACCGCATGGAGTGAAGCGCTATGATGCTGGTATGACCCGGATACACTCGTGGATGGGATCTTCACGATGAAAGGCAACGCTATTCATACCCGTATCGATGAGGGTATAATCCATTTCTCGCATGAAGCTGATGAGATGGTCTTTCTCAATCTTGATATGCTCGATGAACATAACCGGGCGCAACGTTTTTATCGTGTTGATTGCGCCCTCCAATACAGCCATTTCCATGCCTTCAACGTCGATCTTTATGAGATCAAGTCTGGGTAATGCAAAGGAATCTATGGTGCGAACACTGACTTCGGCCATGGCGTGCTCAGCATAGTTGATTGACTGGCCTATGAATTCTGTTTGTGGTCGTGGTTGCAATTCCAGACTGCCGAAACTGCCGGGGGAACAATAATCCGGTACCGGTATCTTCATTGTCGTAACCTGATTGCCTGCGGCAATATTGGCTGCACGTGCGTTGAAGCAGTTGTTGATCGAGATATTGCCGCACAAGGCATAGAAAATGCGTTCCTGTGCCTCAATAGCCAGAACGTTTCCCCAGCCTGACATATGTTTTGCCCATTCGATTGTATGGACGCCAAGATTGGCACCAATATCGAGCGCCACTACACCCTGACCACGGAGTCTGCGTTGCACTGAGAGTATGTCTTTCAAGCACAGAACATCTCCCGGCTCGAAATGTCCGTCTTCCAGCAGGCTGAAGCCCACACCATAAGCGTGATCTTCTGCTCCTGTCCTATGGTAATCAAATCTGTTTATGATCATCGTTCCATGATCCGTACTGGCAAGAACGAATGCAGCTTTGCGCGATCTATCAGGCGTCTCATGAGTCGATGACATTTCAAGCATTCCCTAGACTGCTATTATCTAAATAATAAAAGTTTGTATTATAAAATCAGTCTTGGCAAAAGATATTGATAGGCCGATTTGTATGTATTTATGTGTAGTCATTATATTTTGATACATTCATTCTGAAAACTTAAAACAAATAATTTCGCTCGGATTCCTGTGATTGTTATAACATCAGATAAAGATATTTATTGGATACAATCACGGTAATATGGGAAATCAATTTTTATCATATGATCTAACTATGGAAATTTCAAACATCCGAATGTTTAATAATTAATTTTATCCTGAAGCGCTGTGTCTATATCAGAAATAGTATCCTATGCTTTCTCAGGTCAGGCAGGCTAGGGATTTCACTCATTACATGAGAAAGCGGATGATGATCTATCAGAGAGTCAGACTGCGCCCTTGACCATGAAGGAGGCACACGAAAGGAATATCAGGCTGGTGTTGGTGCGGCGAGCCTTTTCTTGGCATCGCTCCAGAGCGCTTCCTGTTCAGCGAGATCAAGATCGGCAAGGGAGCGGCCCGTTTCAGCCAGAACAGCTTCCATCGTTTCAATACGTCTGGTAAATTTGGAATTACCTTGTCTCAAGCAGGCTTCAGGATCCAGTCCGAGTTTGCGGGCAAGGCTGGCAACGGTGAAAAGGACGTCACCAATTTCGTCTTCGAGACGGTCTTTGTCGCCAAGTGGTAATTCGGCTCGCACCTCGTCGAGTTCTTCGCCGATCTTTTCCAGAACCTGTTCTGGTGTATCCCAGTCGAAACCGACACGTGCTGCCCGTTTGCCCAGTTTCTCCGCTCTGATCAGGGCAGGCAGAGCAGGGGCAATCCCCGCCAGAAGACCATACTCCGATTTGGCGGCGCGTTCGGCCTGCTTGTTGCGTTCCCACAGATCCGGGTCGAGCTCCTCTCCTTCGAATACATGGGGATGACGGCGGATCATCTTGTCGCTGATCTGACGAGCCACGTCAGCAAATCCGAAGCGCCCGGCTTCTTCGGCAATGCGTGCCTGATAGATGACCTGCAGGAGAAGATCACCAAGTTCGTCGGGAAGAGCCTGCCAGTCTTCACGGGCAATGGCGTCCATCACCTCGTAGGCTTCCTCGATTGCAAAAGGTGCAATCGTTTCATGAGTCTGGACACGGTCCCAGGAACAACCTGTCTGTGGATCACGCAGGCGGATCATGATGGCAAGCAGGCGATTGAGTTCTTCGGCGGCGTTCACGTCAGGCTCCGGTCTGGCAAAGGGACTTTGCCGAGTATAGGCAGCGTTCGCCTGTCTTGCCACCTGACCAGAAGGGGGTCAGTGATCTGCGTTCTGCTTGAGAGGTTTGCGGAATTTCAGCACGATCTGATCGGTATGACCGCGAATGGATTTGTCGAAAACAGGCAGGGTATGAGAGTCATCGGGGTTGCGCAGAACCGGACTGTTTGTCTCAAGCTGGAACCCAACGGATTCGATCTGCTGGATGATCAGCTCCGGGTCAATACGGTGTAAGGTCGTCGTAGCTGTCAGACCTGTGCCGGGTAGCGCAATATGGTCGATCACCATAAAAATACCACCGGGTTTAAGGGCCTGGTAGATTGCCCGATCCATACGGAGTGCGGTTTCCGGCCCCATTCCACCATAGACATCGTGATAGTTTTGCGAGGTCCAGACAAGATCGAGCGGCTGTGACACATGAAAATCGACAACCGGGGTGATCACTACCGAAACATTCGAGAAGGCGGGATTGGCAGTAATGGCCTGCGCCATTCTGGGAATTCCGGGATGACGTGCGACCATCTCGGCCGGGACAACAGCATAGACATGGCCGGATGACCCTGTCTCGAGGCTGAGCAGTCGGGTGAAATAGCCACTGCCCGGCATCAGATCCGCCACGATGGCGCCTTGAGCCACCGGGGCAAGGGCCAGAACTGCGAGCGGTTTTCGCAACGGATCGGCGGTGTGATCGCTGTCAGGTCGCGCCGGAGAGGCGAGTAGTGCTTCAGTCGGCTGTAGGCCTGCGGCAACACCTGATGCCGGGTCTGATTTTGCCAGAGCCAGATTATAGTGTGTGAGGGTGCACCCGATCAGGATGAGGGCGAGGGTGAAACGAGATTTCATACCGGTCATCCTGAGCAGAGCAAGGAAAAGACTGTGTCCTATCTGCCTTTGCGACACAAGACGTACAACGCCATGATAACGGCAACGCTGACAAGGCTTGTTATGATTGTCTGGCGTTGTGTTGACTGGACGAGCATCGCAATGACGACCAGACCGATTGCGCCAAGGGTTCCGATATTAAGAGCTGAACCAAAAGGAAGCGTGAAAGCCCGGTTTTTCGGATCTGCCAGACGGAAAACACGATGTGATGAGACAATCAGCCCATAGATCAGCAGCATGACGGCGCCAGTGGCTCCGAGCAGAAAGGCAAAGATCAGTTTCGGGGACAGGATGGAGCAGAAAGCTACGATAAGCCCGATAAAGCTGGAAAAGGTAACAGCATTCTGGGGTACATGCCTGCCTGAGAGTGTTGCGAACATTTTTGGCGCGTCGTTGAGTTCGGCCAAGCCGAAAAGCGTGCGAGAGGTAATGTAGATGCTCGAATTCAGGCAGGACAGGATGGCTGTAAAAACAACGATCTGCATCAGTGTTGCGGCACCGGGCACACCAACAGCGCGCATGACTGTGACAAAGGGTGAATAGCCTGGCTCAATGGAGGTCCAGGGTACAAGCGTCAGGATGAGGATGACCGAGAGCAGATAGAACAGGGTAACCCGAACGCCTATGGTGCGTGTAACACGCGCAAGATTTTCTTCGGCATTTTCGGACTCGGCTGCTGCGACAGTTGCCGATTCCGAACCGATCATCGAAAACAGTACGGTCGGCACGGTTGCCAGAACAGCGCCCCAGCCATGAGGGAAAAGCCCATCATGGTTGAAAACATTATGAATAATCCTGGGATGAGGGCCTACCAGATGGCTCAGGCTGAGAAGGCCGAGCGCACAGAAGCCGATAATGGTGGCTACCTTGATAAGTGAGAGCCAGAATTCGCACTCGCCGAATACGCGCACTGATATAAGATTGATCAGATTCACGATAATGATGAGTAACGGGGCAAGAATCCAGACAGGCAGAGTGACCCAGTCCTGCATGGCAATTGCACCGCCAATGGCTTCGGCGCCGATTACGACTACCCAGAACAACCAGTACAGCCATCCGGAGAGAAAGCCCGCGCCATTGCCGTGAGCCGCTCTGATACAATCTATGAAGGTGCCAATCCCCGGACGAGCGAGAAGCATCTCGCCAAGCATACGGATCACAATGACCACCATGAGTCCTGTGCCCATATAGGTCAGAAGGATCGCAGGGCCAGCCGAAGCAATGGCAGCGGAACTACCTATGAAAAGCCCAGCGCCGATGACGCCACCAAGGGCAATCATGGCGATATGACGATCCTTGAGTTTGCCGCCCTGCAGGAGGGGTGACTCACCTTCGCGATAAAAACCCTGGGGTGAAACTTTATCTTTATCCATCATGGATTGGACAAAGCCATGTAAATGCTTACTTCGTCCAGATACATATTTTAGCAAGGAAATGAATTGATGATACGGGTCTTCATCGACGGAGAGGCAGGAACGACGGGATTGGGCATCAGGGATCGTCTGTATGCCCAGCCTGTCGAGATTCTTTCTATCGATCCTGCCCTGCGCAAAGACCCGCAGGCTCGCCTCGAGATGATGCAGTCTGCCGATGTTGTGATATTGTGCCTGCCCGATGATGCTGCGCGTGAGGCAGTGGCACTGGGAACAGGACTCGGACAGACACGGTTCCTTGACGCCAGCACGGCCCATCGTGTGGCCGATAACTGGACATATGGGTTTCCTGAACTCCATGGCCTGCAATCTGCCCGAATTGCTTCGGCGCGCTATGTATCCAATCCCGGATGCTACCCGACAGGTGCCATCGGCCTTCTTCGTCCCCTGATTGATGCCGGGCTTGTCCCTGCTGATCATCCGATCACCATCAATGCTGTCAGCGGCTATACAGGGGGAGGGCGTTCCGAAATCGAGGCGCATGATCAGGCTGGTGGTCCCGCTTTCGAGCTTTACGGGCTTGGACTGGAGCACAAGCATGTGCCGGAAATCATGCATTATACCGGGCTGACAAGGCGCCCCCTATTTGTTCCGTCTATCGGTCATTTTCCCCAGGGCATGATTGTTTCCATCCCGTTGCATCTGGCCGATCTGCCGGGTCATGTGCGTGTCCCGGATATTGAAGCCTGTCTGCATTCCCATTACGAGGGGGCTTCTCATGTCAGCCTAGCTTCCGCTGACCTGATTCGTCTTGATGCGGCCGGTCTTGCGGGCAGCGATGCCATGGAACTGCGAGTGCATGGTAATGAAGCAAGACGGCAGGTGTTGCTTACGGCGTGTCTTGATAACCTGGGCAAGGGGGCTGCCGGTGCTGCTCTTCAGAATATCCGCCTGATGTGTGGTCTCGACGATTAGTCCGCTTCAGCTGCGTGGCAGAGCTCTGGCCTTATCAAGAAACAGTACAGTCCAGAGCATATCTGTTTGTATCAAATGAATTACATTTTAGTAATAATTTGTGACCTATAACCCATTATGCGTTCTTTCGGGTAACGAGTCCGGGTCGGATTGATCGAGAGGGCATCGCTCACATGAGAGAAGCTACGCAGCCGATAGAGGCAGATTTTTCCGGTCATATTCTCGACTGTCTTCCGATGCTGGCTTGCCATGTCGAAGTCGATGGACGCATCTCTTATCTGAATCAGAGCTGGCGCTCTTTCTCCGGGTTGGGTGACAGGCCAGGAGAGACTTTCTGGACTGACCTGCTGGATGAAAGGCGCGAGCCGCCATGTCACTCTTCCTGCCAGCCGGGTGTAGTGGCTCGGTGTGTCCTGAAAGATATCATCCTGCGTCATGAGGGAGGCGCTTCGGTCAGGACTGATCTGCACTGGCAGAGATTAGGCGCGGGTAGTGGAGGGGGATGGATAGTTTTCTGTCATCCCCAGAGTGATCCGCCGCTTTCTCGTTTCACTGGAAAGCTGGCGTCTGAAACCGTGCCAGATATGGCAATGATCTCTGACCAGGCGCGAGAAGAAGGGCCCGTGATATGTCGCTCGCAAAAGGTTGCTGACCTGTTTGAAGGCGCAGCCAGTGCTCCCTGTATCGTTGAAGGCGCCGCTTATTCTGTTTGCGTTACAGGCTCGATGCAGACTGCGAAGCCAGATCGGCTGCTCACGCGCTCGGCCTCCTATACAGCTCGTCGTGCATTCCATGCACTGGGTCGTGAACTGGCAGTACGTTCGGGCGCTACTGATCACGTGGATCGTCTCACCGGTCTTCCTGATCGTGCGCGGTTTGAGGCGGGGTTCGAACGCGCTCTTGCAGCGGCCAGGGTGCAAGGGCACAAACTTGGCCTGATGCGGGTCGATATCGATTATCTCGGTGATCTGAACGATCTCTATGGACGGGACATCGGCGACCAGGTGCTCAAACTTGTAGCCGATCGGCTCCGTCTTGTTACTGCGACGGGAGACGAGATCGCTCGTACGGGGGATGATGAATTTTCTGCGCTTGTCACAGGGGATGTCACGGTATCGGCTCTGGCTGACTATGCCCAGGCCTTGCTCAGTTTTATTGACCTGCCTCTCAGGATCGACAACCGGCAGATCCGGTTCGGACTGAGTATAGGAGCAGCCATTTACCCGAATGACGGCGACGGATTTGTTCGACTCAGCTATGCAGCCCAGCTGGCGCTCAGTGAGGTAAAGGCGCATGGACGGGGCGGATTTCGTCTTTTTGATCCAAGCATGGAAAAGCGTGGAACAGGCGTGACCGCCCAGACAAATCTGGTGCGTCAGATGCTCGACCAGGATCGGGTTTACCCTGCGTATCAGGCAAAAATACGCCTTGCTGACGGGCATATCATAGGGGCTGAAGCCCTGATGCGCTGGCATGGTCGGGATGAGCCATCCTGTGGCCCGGAGGCATGTCCCGAAATTTTCCGCAATTATGATCTGGCATCACGGGTAGCGGCCCGTATGCAGGAGCGCGTCTTTACCGATATTGCCTACTGGACCAGGGCGGGTCTGATGCCGCCACCCATTTCGATCAATGTCGCCCCTGTCGAGTTCATGCAGGATGACTATGCTGAAAAGCTTCTTTCCCGGCTCGATCGTCATGAATTATCGGCGCGGCTTATCGAGCTCGAACTGACCGAACATGTTCTGTATCAGAACAGTGAGCCTTTCATCCATCGCGCTCTGACGCGTCTGCGTCATGCCGGTGTTCGGGTCACGCTCGATGATTTTGGTACGGGTTATTCCTCTCTTGGTTTTCTGCGTGATTTTCCGGTCTCATCGATCAAGATTGATCGCAGCTTTATCAGCAAGGTCTGTGACGACTCCTCCATGGAGGTCATTGTGGAGGCCATTATCCGCTTTGGTGAGGCTGTCTCGGTGGATGTTGTTGCCGAGGGTATAGAAACGCCGGCGCAACTGGCCTTGCTACGCCGGATCGGATGTCCGACCGGTCAGGGCTTCCTGTTTTCCGCACCCATAGAATTTTCAGGCTTCGCTCGGCTTCTTGCCGGCAGCAGGTCATTCCCTGTCTGATCGGTTCCAGCGTATCCGTTGCGTTTTCCATCAAACATCGCTAACAATTTGCGCATCAGGCGAGAGTGACGGAACGGTAGACGTAGTCGGCTCAAAATCGACCGCCGCAAGGCATGGGGGTTCGAATCCCCCCTCTCGTACCAGATTTTTTATCGAAAACATGCTATTGACCCGGCCATGGCTTGCGCCTTCAGGCCTGCCTCCGGCATATCTCGCGAACTTTCTTTCAGTTTGCCGGACCCATCATGCCCCAACGTCCTGTCAGAAAACCCGCCAGACCGTTCTTTTCGTCAGGCCCATGTGCAAAGCGCCCGGGCTGGACGTTGAATGCCCTCGATGGCGCATTGCTCGGGCGGTCGCATCGCGCGCCTGAGGGCAGGGCGCGTCTCAAAGAGGTGATTGATCGTTCCCACAGTCTGCTCGAAGCTCCTGCCGACTGGAAGGTCGGTATTGTGCCGGCATCGGATACCGGGGCAGTCGAGATGATCCTCTGGTCCCTTGCGGGTGAGCGCCCAATCGAGGTGCTGTCATTCGAGAGTTTCTCGGGGCTCTGGGCACAGGATCTGCGTGATGTGCTCAGACTTGACGCAGTAACTGTTCATGAAGCGCCTTACGGAACGCTTCCCGACCTGTCGAGGGTCGACTGGTCGCATGACGTGGTCCTGACCTGGAACGGCACTACCTCTGGTGTCTGCATACCCGGGGCTGACAGCATTCCGGCAGAACATGAGGGGCTGGTGATCTGCGATGCGACATCGGCGGCTTTTGCGATGGACCTGCCCTGGGATCGCCTCGATATCGTGACCTGGTCCTGGCAGAAGGCGCTGGGTGGTGAGGCTGCTCATGGCATGATTGCGCTCAGCCCGCGTGCTGTTGCAAGGCTCGAACAGGCCGCGCCGCGTCCGCTCCCCAAGATTTTTCGCCTGACGAACAAGAAGGGGCTGATCGACGCCATCTTCTCCGGCGATACGATCAATACGCCATCCATGCTTTGCGTTGAAGACGCGCTTGACGGGTTGAGATGGGCCGATGCCATAGGCGGTCTCAAGGCGCTCAAGATCCGCTCACGTACCAATTTCGAGACGGTCGCGCGCTGGGTTGAGCAGAGAGACTGGGTGGAATTTCTCGCCGTCGAACCCGCACAGCGTTCCACAACCTCGATCTGCCTGCGTATCGTGGCCCCATGGTTTGCGGGCCAGAGCGTGGAGATACAGCAGAAAATCGTCAAAGCACTGACGGCGATGATCGCTGATGAAGGGGCAGGGTTCGATCTTGCTTCCTATCGTGATGCCCCGCCAGGTTTGCGTATCTGGGGCGGCGCTACGGTCGAGGCCGAGGATATCGAGACCCTTCTCCCCTGGCTCGACTGGGCTTATGAGAGCGTCAGGATGGAATACAGCGTATGAAACTGACTGAAGAGCCCGTAACAGCCCTCCTGCCGTCAGGGTTTATCGACCTGCTTCAGCATGAGGCCGAGGCCGAGGCACAAGGCATTGAATCGGTGATGGAGGTTTTCACCGCTCATGGCTATGAGCGCGTGCGTCCGCCTCTGCTCGAATTTGAGACGTCACTTCTGCATGGGGCCGGTCAGGCACTCGAGGAGCAGACTTTTCGTCTGATGGATCCGGAATCGCGTCGCATGATGGCGCTTCGTCCGGACATGACAACCCAGATCGCCCGTATTGCGGCTACCCGTCTGGCCACGACGGCGCGCCCGTTGCGTCTGTCCTATGCCGGCTCGTGCATTCTGGTCGGGACACCTGGTCGTGAGGGAGATCGTCAGATCAGCCAGGCCGGCATTGAACTGATCGGGGCTGATTCCGTCGAGGCCGATTGTGAAGTGGTGCTGATTGCTGCCGAGGCGCTCGAAAAACTGGGGGTCGAGGACTATTCCTTTGATCTCTCCTGTCCGGCTCTGGTTCAGGCGCTGGTTGATCTGTCCGGTTATACAGGGCCACGTCGCGCAGCACTTGTGCACGCGCTCGACCGTAAGGATATCGCGGCTGTAGACGAGCTTGGTGGTCCTGTGGCCTCAATCCTGACGTCTCTGGTCGAAGCCTGTGGTCCTTCAGATTCTGCCCTTGGCATTCTTGAAACCCTCGATCTCCCAGCTGGAATCGGACTGCATGCCAAGCGCCTTGTTGCAGTCGTGCGTGCCCTGCATGCCCGCGCGCCGCATCTGCGTCTGACGGTTGATCCGGCCGAGTTTCGCGGCTGGCAGTATCATACCGGTATCTGCATGACCGTCTTTGCGAGAAGCCAGCGCGAAGAGCTGGGCCGTGGCGGGCGCTATCAGGCGCAGGATGATGAACCAGCCTGCGGCCTCACTTTCCGGCCGGAAATCCTCCTTCGTGCGGCCCGTCCGATCGTTCTGCGTCCGCGTGTTTATGTGGCAGCCGAGATGCAGGATTCGCCTGGAGCTGCCCGTCTTCGCGCCGAAGGTTACGCCACGGTGGCCGGTCTCGACATGGTCGAGGATCTGCCAGCCGAGGCCCGTCGCCTCAACTGCGCTTTCATTTTCGTCGCTGACGAACTCATCACGCTGTAAAGGGATAAGAGCATGTCCAACGTCACCGTCATCGGCACCCAGTGGGGTGACGAAGGCAAGGGAAAGATCGTGGACTGGCTGGCCAGCCGTGCGGATATCGTCGTCCGCTTCCAGGGCGGCCATAATGCCGGTCATACACTCGTGGTGGGCGATCAGGTCTACAAGCTTTCCCTGCTGCCTTCAGGTCTCGTGCGCGGCAAGACCGGCGTGATCGGCAATGGCGTTGTTGTCGATCCTGAAGCGCTCCTGTCTGAAATTGATCGTGTTTCGGCTCAGGGTCTTGTGGTCAATCCCGAGACGCTCTGGGTTGCCGATAACGTACCGCTTATCCTGCCGCTGCATGTTGCCACGGATCGCGCCCGCGAGGCTGCGCGTGGCGATCGCAAGATCGGCACCACCGGCCGTGGCATTGGCCCTGCCTATGAAGACAAGGTGGCCCGTCGCGCCATTCGTCTGTGCGATCTGGCCGAGCCCGAAACGCTCGACTGGAAGCTTGATGAGCTGCTGCTGCATCACAACACGCTTCTGGCAGGTCTGGGTGCTGCGACCTTTACCAAGCAGGAAATCCTCGACCATCTGGCAAGGCTCGCGCCGCGCGTGCTGCCGTATGCCTGCTCGGTCTGGGAGCGGTTGGACGAGGCGCGCCGCGCAGGCCGTCGCATTCTGTTTGAGGGTGCTCAGGCCGTTATGCTTGACGTTGATCACGGCACTTATCCTTTCGTAACCAGCTCGAACACCGTTGCAGCAGTTGCAGCCAGCGGCAGTGGCGTTGGTCCCGGTTCGGTTGGCTTCGTGCTTGGCATTGCCAAAGCCTATACGACCCGCGTGGGTGAGGGGCCGTTCCCCTCCGAGCTGTTCGACGATGTCGGTCAGAAGCTGGGTGAGCGCGGGCGTGAATTCGGGACCGTCACGGGCCGTCCGCGTCGTTGCGGCTGGTTCGACGCCGTGCTGGTGCGTCGTGCTTCCCGTGTGGGTGGCGTGAACGGAATCGCGCTGACCAAGCTCGATGTGCTTGACGGTTTTGAGGAAGTGAAGATCTGCATCGGCTATGAACTCGACGGCCAGATGATCACCTCTTTCCCCTCCAGCCCTGCTGCTCAGGCACGTCTAAAGCCCGTTTTTGAATCCATGCCCGGTTGGCAGGAGACAACTTTCGGTGCACGCAGCTGGGCCGATCTGCCTGCTGCCGCGATCAAGTATATCCGTCGCATCGAGGAGCTGATCGAGGCTCCGGTCACACTGCTTTCGACCAGTCCGGAGCGTGATGATACCATTCTGATGCGCGATCCTTTCGAGGATTGAGACAAAAAAAGCGGGCCTTCGGGCCCGCTTTTTTCTTATTCGGCAGCGGCCGCAAGCGGAGCTGCTGAAGGCAGGCGGATCAGATAGTCAAAGGCCGAGAGGCCAGCTTTCGCCCCCTCGCCGGTAGCAACAATGATTTGCTTGAACGGTGTCGTCGTTGCGTCACCTGCAGCGAAAATACCGGGCACTGATGTTGCATTATGCGTATCCACGACGATCTCGCCACGGTCGCTCAGGACCACGCTGTCGCCAAGCCATTCGGTATTAGGCACCAGACCAATCTGGACAAAAATTCCTTCCAGTTCGATTTTGTGCGGCGTGCCCGTGGGACGATCACGATAAGCCAATGCTGTAACGCGACTGCCGTCACCTTCGACCTCGGTGGTCTGGGCATTCATGATGACACGCACATTCGGCAGGCTGAACAGCTTGTCCTGCAGCACGGAGTCAGCCCGTAACACGTCAGCGAATTCGAGAAGCGTCACTTCCGAGGCCAGACCGGCGAGGTCGATGGCTGCTTCAACGCCGCTATTGCCACCGCCAATTACGGCAACGCGCTTGCCTTTGAAAAGCGGGCCATCGCAATGCGGGCAATAGGCAACACCCTTGTTACGATAGGCATCCTCGCCCGGTACGTTCATCGCGCGCCAGCGGGCACCAGGTGCCAGAATGATCGAGCGGCTGCGCATCACGGCGCCGCTTTCAAAGCGGATCTCATGCAATCCGCCTGGCTCTGAGGCGGGGATAAGCGCCGATGCGCGCTGACCAGTTGTGATATCCACCTCGTAGCTGCGCACATGCTTTTCAAGTGCTGCTGCCAGTTTTGGCCCCTCGGTTTCAGGCACCGAAATGTAATTCTCGATAGCCATTGTATCCAGTACCTGTCCGCCGAAACGTTCCCCGACAATCCCTGTGCGAATACCTTGCGGGCGTCATAGACGGCCGCCGCTGCTCCGGCCGGACCTGCGCCTACGATCAGAACTTCAAAAGGAGCCTTTTCGGAAAGCTGTTCAGCCTTGCGTGAGGCAGAGCCTGTATCGAGCTTCGCAATAATGGCCTCTACATCCATTCGGCCTGAGGCAAACGGAACACCGTTCAGATAGATCTGCGGCACCGTCATGATATTGCGTTCGGTCACTTCCTGCTGGAACAGCGCGCCGTCGATCGACGTATGTTCGATTGCGGGATTGAGTGCCGCCATGGCGTTCAGTGCCTGCACGACATCCGGGCAGTTCTGGCACGAGAGTGACATATAGGTTTCAAACCGCAGTGGGCCTTTCAGGCCGCGGATCTGAGCTGCCACATCGTCTTCGATCTTGGGCGGATGTCCGCCGATCTGTAGCAGCGCAAGAACAAGCGATGTGAATTCATGCCCCATGGGAATGGCGGCAAAGGTTACTGTCTCCTCACCATGGGTCCGACGGATACGGAAGGCTGGCGCACGCAGACCATCGGTGACCAGTCTTGTTGTAATGCGGTCGGAAAGGGCGGCGATATCCTCGACGAGCTCATGCAGTTCCTGCGCCTTGTCACTGTCATCCAGCGACGCTTCAAGAGTGATATCGTGGCGCAGATTGGTCAGATAGCTGCGCAGCTGATCCTTGATGGTTGTATCGAGCATTAATCGTGTCCTGAAAAAAGCGGTTCGGGCGAGAGGCCGGGTGTGCCCAAGGCAGGCTTTGCCGCATGCACTCCGGCTACCGGAAAGAGGAAAGTGCAGTCTGTCAGAGCGCGCGGATCAGATCTTGCCGATCAGGTCGAGTGAAGGAGCGAGCGTATGGGCGCCTTCTTTCCATTTCGCCGGACAGACCTCACCAGGATGGGCGGCGACATACTGGGCTGCCCGAACCTTGTCGAGCAGGGCTGTTGCACTGCGTCCCACGCCGCCTGAAGTGACCTCGATATACTGGATCCGCTTCGGGGTTGATCAGGAAGGTTGCGCGGTCTGCAACACCCGCTTCCTCGATCATCACACCAAAATTCCGGGCAATCGTTCCAGACGGATCGGCGAGCATGACGTAATCAATCTTGCCGATAGCGGGTGAGGTATCGTGCCATGCCTTGTGCGTGACATGCTTGTCGGTTGAGACAGAGTAGATCTCAACACCCAGCTTCTGGAATTCCGCATAACTGTCAGCCAGATCCTCAAGTTCGGTCGGGCAGACAAAACTGAAATCTGCAGGATAGAAGAAAAAGATAGACCATTTTCCATTCAGATCCTGATCCGTGACGGTCAGGAATTTACCGCGACAATAGGCATCTGTCGTAAATGGACGAATGGATGAATCTATTCTGGTCATGAGCCTGTCTCCGTGAAAAGGGTCTCAGTGAGAGCCTGATCACCCTGCCATCGCCCTATTCCAAAGCAAAACAGATCGTTCTGATCTTTGTGACAGGCTGAGCCTCTCAATGATGGAGTTCATCGAAAGTGCGTATCTGTTATGGATAGTCCTGCCGCATTTTTTCGGCACCATGCCAGAATACGATGGCAGCCAGATCCTGGCTTGTGAAACTCTGAAATCTGCCTGGCCCGTAATGAATTTCATGAGCGTATAGATGTCGGTAATGCGTCTGCGTCTCCAGTAGAGCGCATCGGGTCATTGTTCCCCTGAAGTGGCTTGGTTGTGCGGCAGGACATATGTGCCAGTAGTCTGACCCTGAACAGGATTGGATCAGGTTCAGCCTTGGTGCCAGGCAGTGCCGGTATAGAAAAACCTGCCTAATCCCAGGGTAAAAATCAGACATCCATAGAGACTATGCTCAAGGCACGTGAGACGAAGGGAACGATGCCTTTCATAATCCAGAGCAAAAAGCGCGCCTCCCGCCGTTGTCAGGATGATCGCGAACCAGTTGAGAAAAATTATGTAAGCAAAGCCGAAAGCCTGGGCGCTGGCCGTGATGCGCGCAAATGCCGTCGGCAGCAGCGTGTGATAACGCTCGAACAGAAAGGCCCGATAAAGCACTTCTTGCGGCCAGACCGAGAGCAGAGGGTAGAGCCCCATGATGAGAAGCCACAGTCGCGGATCCTGTCGTGGCAGCCGAAGAAAATACTCCGGCGAGATCCACCAGGTACAAAATGCGAATAGAGGAGCGAGTATTGTGAACCGTAAAAGAATATTCAGCAGCTCAGGGATCAGGTCATGCAGATGAGGCTTCGGGCTACGTTTGCGTATCGAAACAAGAGCGCCAGATGCCCCGAGCCACAGTACGGCAAAAAGGACACCCGGTTGTCTGACCATCAGGACGAGCAGGGGCCCCGCGCCGTAGATTGCACCCATTTCCAGGGCAAGAAGAAGGCGTTTCACAGCCCTGCAGGTGCTGCGTGCTGAGGGATCAAGTGGCGCTTCTGGAAAGGCAAAATGTCCTTGATCGCACGGGACATTTTGCCGACCTTTCACCCTTCTACGTGGTTGCGTAGCGAGATACCTTCATCCTGTTTGCGACGCAGTTCGACTTCCGCGGCCATGGCTTTTTGCAGTTTCTCAAATGCCCGCGCCTCGATCTGGCGAATGCGCTCACGCGACACGCCATATTCATGTGAGAGTTCTTCCAGAGTAGAAGGTTCATCCTTGAGGCGGCGTTCCGTCAGAATATGTCGCTCACGGTCATTGAGTGATTTCATCGCTTCGGTCAGCAAGGCCTGACGGCCGCTCATTTCCTCGGCTTCACCCAGAGTTGTTTCCTGACTTTCCTGATCGTCGACCAGCCAGTCCTGCCACTCGCCTTCACTGTCGCTGCGTAGCGGAGCATTCAGACTGTGATCCGGCGCTGAAAGACGCTGGTTCATCGAGACTACATCCTGCTCGGGAACACCAAGCGTCGTTGCGATCTTGTTGACCTGCTCGGGCTTCAGATCACCGTCTTCAATGGCCTGCATCTGCCCCTTGAGGCGGCGCAAATTGAAGAAAAGCTTCTTCTGTGAGGCGGTGGTACCCATTTTTACCAGCGACCAGCTGTGCAGGATATATTCCTGCATGGCAGCACGGATCCACCACATGGCATAGGTTGCCAGCCGGAAGCCGCGGTCAGGATCAAAGCGCTTGACCGCCTGCATCATGCCGATATTGCCTTCGCTGATCAGCTCGTTGATCGGCAGGCCATAACCGCGATAACCCATGGCGATCTTCGCGACCAGCCGGAGGTGAGAGGTAACGAGCTTATGCGCTGCGGCGTCATCCTCGCGGTCGCGCCAGCGACGGGCAAGCTCGACCTCTTCCTGTGGGCTCAGGATAGGGAATTTACGGATTTCCTGAAGATAGCGTGTCAGATTGCTTTCAGGACCAAGGGACAAAACGGCGGAAGAGGCCATTGGGCTGCAACTCCTTTCGCCCGGTGCAGAGAGGAACCTTATTTACGGGGTGCGCCCGTCAGAGTTCCCGTCACCGGGTGACGCTGGGTTAGGGAAGGACCTTCGTCCCCGCAGAGCACCCTCAGCATGAGCGATGCCAGGCGGTACGTCCATTCCGGCGGCGCGTCACTTCGTCGGATTGACTATGAATGGAACATACAGCTTTTTTTGTGTCAAGAAAACGTACTGCATTACTCCTAATTAACCGGCTCGCAGGGTTTGTAGCAAAAACCTGAAATCCTCGGGCGGTTCGGATTGAAAAAGTAGGGTTTCCCGCGTTCTGGGATGAGTAAATCCGAGTCGCGCTGCATGTAGCGCCTGACGCGGGAAATCAAGCGCAGCACGCCTGGCTGTTTCTCCCAGCCGCGTGCTGCGGCAGGGATACGTCGCAGATATACAGGGTCACCCAGAAGAGGGTGTCCGGCCTGGGAGAGATGTACTCTGATCTGATGGGTGCGGCCGGTTGCAAGCTTGCAGCTCACCAGACTGACAGCGGCGTTGAAGGCTTCCAGACAGCGCACATGGGTCAGGGCATGCTTGCCACCCTGGGCCACCACAGTCATGCGTTTGCGGTCGCGCTTGTCGCGTCCGATAGCCCCGTCATAGCTGATCTCTGAAGGAAGGAGTCCCCAGGCGAGCGCCAGATAGGAACGATCAATATCTCGTGCGGCGAAAGCGTCTGAAAGTGCGTTATGGGCGAGCGGTGTCTTGGCCACAACCATCAGGCCCGATGTATCCTTGTCGAGGCGATGAACGATGCCCGGTCGTTTCTCACCGCCAATGCCCTCAAGATCATCGCCGCAATGACCGAGCAGTGCGTTGACCAGCGTACCGGTTTCGTTGCCCGGTGCCGGATGCACCACCAGCCCGGCGGGCTTGTCGAGTACGATCAGGTCACGATCTTCGAAAATGATAGGAAGTGCATGGTCTTCTGCCTGAGGTCGGGCGGGGATTGCCGGTGGAACGATAAGGGTGAAAAGACGTCCGGCTCTGGTGGTTTCGGAAGCCTCGCGTATGATGGTGCCATCGCAGAAAACCTGTCCGGCTTCGATCAGGGATTTGATGCGCGAACGGGAGAGGGTATCGACCGCATCGGCCAGAAAACGGTCGAGACGTTGTCCTGCCTGTTCGGGCGTTACAGTAAGGTCGAATCGAGTAGGCGCGTTGGCGTTGGCGTCAGTCATGCGTCCCTGTAGCAACTAGGATCATTTATCGCCATGGATATACCCCCTCCCAGAACTCCCCGCCTGCTTATGGCGGTCGTTATTGTCATGGGGGTTCTCATCGTCCTGGGTACGGCGGGCTGATAGGAGTGATCATCCATCGTGCCATGTCACCGGCGCACAAAGTGATGACTGTGGCCCGGCAGGACGTGCCGCAAGGCGAAGCGCCACGTCTTGCCCTCCCCGGAGGAGGGCGGCTTATTGCCGAGGCGGTCAGACCCGATGGATCACTTGCGCTTCAGATCAGCTCCCCGCAGGGCGATCGTGTGGTGATATGGGATCCCGAAACGAACAGGATTGTGGCGCAGATTATCCTGACGCCCTGACATCCCCATAAGGGTGTCAGGGGTGGTTTGATTGCTTGTGATGAAGGGCTTTTCAGTTTGCTCCTACCGGGTCTTATTGCCCCAGATGACGGGCAGTTTCCGGGTCGATGCCAAGTGATGTGTAAACCGGTACGATATCCACAATCCCGTCCCAGGCGCGGAAACTGTCCTTGTCCATGCCGTAATGATGCGGCATGGCTACGATAGCCGGGTCGTCATCCATGAAACGGATACGCAGTGAGTTCCATCGTGGCGCTATATGACGGTGATAGACGGCAGAAAGCCCGCACTGATCGACACACCAGTTGGTCGGATTGGCCGAATTATAGGCGGTAACGACGTAATCATGTAACTCCTGCGCGAGCAATGGCAGCTGATCTGTTTCGCCGAAATAGGAAACAGTGGCCCCAAAGCCCCATGGCTCGCCGGCAAGTTGGTGTCCTTCGCGATCAAAAGCGTAGAGGCGGAAGCCGTAATCATACTCTGCCTTGAGGGTGCGCAGGAGATTCGTGAAGTCGCGCGGGATCATGGCGTCGATATCAAGTGTGATTATGGGGCAGGAATACTGCCTCGTGATCTCGGGCAGCAGCATATAGCGGATGCATGTATAGCTTGCGCCATCTGGATGGCTCAGCGTTCCCCAGGCAAAGCTGAGCTGCACGGCATGGTTTTTCTCGGCCAGAGCCTGGCTGCAGGCCCTGAGAAAGGCGAGCTGCTCCCTTGTGGGGAGAGCAACGCCCAAAACCACACGAATGGTAGCAGAGGGGGGGGTCGTCTCTGCTGCCTGAATGAGAGAGGCAAGGAGCTTGGGGAAGAAGTTGAAATAGGTCGAATCGCATCCGAGAACGAGGCATACCTCAGGCGTTGTCTGTGGCGCGGGAGCCCAGTGCCATTCCCAGTGTGCTACACTGATTGGATGGGGCTCTGGCGGGCGTGGCGTATCAGTCAACCAGGAATATGTTCCACAGTTGAAATGAACAAAACCATAACCATTGGCGATGGCCAGGCTGCGTGCCTTGTCATAATGGATGTTGGCATCGGCGAAATCACGGTTGAGCCAGGAATTATGTGCCTTGGCGAGGTGCAAGGCGTGGGAGACACCATTCAGATGCTCTTCGCGTGCGATAAAGGCGGCGCGCCTGATCGGGGACAGCTGCTCCAGGCGTGTTCGAGTTCCTGATAATAATACAGGCGTATTCCATATTCAGAATTCTGAGGAAGCTGTAAGGCATCAATGCGGTTTCAAAAGCGGCATCAAGAGCAATCTGATACCTGAACCTCATGTCGTTCAGAACCCGCTTGTGGGTGAATTCCCCCATTCGGATCCGGGTGGCGTAATCCTCGATTTCGGCTGTTTCAAGCCGGGTCAACGTGGCTTTCTTGAAAGCCTGACTGAGGAGAAGCGCGCTCACGATGTCGTCTTCGGCACAACTTGCCACAATCGATCGCGCCACAAGAAGATCTATCTCATTTATAGCCCCTCTCAGGGCATCAAGGCAGAGATTGGCTTCGTTGAACAGACCAAGCAGTGTGCAAAGGCGCGCAAGATAATAAAGATGAGGGGGATGGTCGCGGTGGGCATGTACAAGCGCGATCTGCCCTTCCAGCTCCGACCATTGCGCCCAGATTGCGTGTTTTCCCGGTTCTCCCGTTTCAGAGGCAGAGCGCACTGCAGCAAGGGCCCGTTCCACATTCTCGTTGGGCCAGGAGTGCAGAACTGTTCCGGAAACATGATGAAGGATTGTTCCTTCCGGACCGTTTTCGAAACCGCGCGGATCGAGACGGGTCTCTCCCAGGAAAAGAGAGAGTTCTTTCAGTTGTCCTCGGACAACATGACCATTTCCGTCTGCCCAGTCTCTGGATGTCAGGACGTTGAGAAGGGGAAGAATATCCTTGGACAAAGGCAGAAACAGTGCCTGTTGGTCACGGGTCTCACTCTCCCCTACGTTTCCTTCGGAAGTGACGGTCAGATAGGTTTCTCCCGATCGCAGGGCAACAGCCCCGGGAAAATCAGGAGCAATGTCAGGGTGGATCGAGTGTGAGGAAAGCTCTGGGACCAGACTGCTCCCGGTATCAATTAATATGGGTGTTGCACGCCCAGCATCTGCGTCATCAAGGGAGGCCGGGAAAATGCGAGTTGAATCATGACAAAGGATCGTACCATGCCAGGAGAGCAGAAAATGGGGCATTATCTCGGCCTTTCATGCCTAGGCGCTTATTACTCTCCTCTCTATGGTCCAGAGGCGCCTATCCTGCAAGAATAGCCTCCATAAGGCCGGGAAAACGCTCATCAAGATCAGCTTTGCGCAAAGAATTGAAATGTTGCACCCCCTGTATGCGGGTGTGCAGCAGGCCGCTTTCACGAAGTACCTGGAAATGATGTGACATGCTCGATCTGGGGCGGTCACCCAGCAAGGCGGCGCAACTGGCCTCGGGAACCGAACCAAGGTGCTGAACGATTTCAAGACGGATCGGGTCGGCCAGACCGCGCAGGACGCCCAGCAGGGTCAGGCTTTCTGAAGCGGGGTGGTCATAGTCAGCCATCGGCGTCGTCCGGTTCCAAAAAATGCGGGGGAGGGGTTGTCTTGAGGCAGACGCGTCCCCATTCCTGATATTGTTCGATCAAAATCGAATTAAACCCCCACGGGTTCATGAGGACACAGCATTATGACAACTCTGTTCGATCCGATCCAGCTTGGCGCTATCGACGCGAAGAACCGCATACTCATGTCGCCGCTGACGCGCGGCCGCGGGACGCGCGAACATGTGCCGACGCCGATCATGGCCGAGTATTATGCACAGCGCGCCTCTGCGGGGCTCATTATCTCCGAGGCGACCGGTATCAGCCGCGAAGGTCTTGGCTGGCCCTATGCGCCGGGTATCTGGTCTGCCGAGCAGGTCGAGGCCTGGAAGCCGATCACGAAGGCCGTACATGACAAGGGTGGCAAGATTGTCGTCCAGCTCTGGCATATGGGTCGCATGGTGCATTCCAGTGTGACCGGGCAGCAGCCTGTCTCAAGCTCGCCGACTTCCGCACCGGGGCAGCTCCACACCTATGATGGCAAGCAGGACCCCGAGCAGGCGCGGGCGCTGACGAAGGACGATATCTCCCGTATCCTGGGCGAATATGAAGTGGCAGCTCGTAACGCGATCGAGGCTGGCTTCGATGGCGTGCAGATTCACGCGGCTAATGGCTATCTGATTGATGAGTTCCTGCGCGATGGCACCAATCATCGCGAGGACGAATATGGCGGCTCACCCGAGAACCGTATCCGCCTGCTTCGTGAAGTGACCGAACGGATAATCGCGACTATCGGCGCCGAGCGCGTATCAGTGCGTCTCTCGCCCAATGGTGATACCCAGGGCTGCATCGACAGCGCCCCGGAAAAGGTCTTCGTGCCCGCCGCCAAACTACTCAATGATCTGGGGATCGGCTTTCTCGAACTGCGCGAACCCGGACCGAACGGCACTTTCGGCAAGACCGACCAGCCGAAGCTGCATGGGCCGATTCGTGAAGTATTCAAGAACGGTCTGGTCCTGAATCAGGACTATACACGTGAGGAGGCGCTCGAAACGGTCGCTAACGGCACCGCAGACGCCATCGCTTTCGGTCGTAAATTCATTGCGAACCCTGATCTTCCAGAGCGTCTAAAGCGCGATCTTCCGCTTCAGGCGGACAATATGAAAACATGGTACAGCCGGGGTGAAGAGGGGTACACGGATTATCCTTTTTATAACGAATGATGACTTTCGTTTAATTGCCCCGTCGAAACATTGACTGAGTGCTTAAGATTGGTTTCCAGAGAGATACATTTCGTTTCTTTCTGGAATCCTCATGAGCAAATTTTCCGGTCTTGTGCTTTCTCTTGCCTCCATCTTGACCGTCTCAACGGCCCTGGCAGATCCTCTGCCCGTAGTGGCGGTCAATCGCGAAATTGGCCTCTCGATGGCCGGATTGTTCGACAACCGTGTCAGCGGAGGTACCTACAGCTATAATACGTCATCGTCCGCTTATTATCCGGCTTACAGCTCAACGTCACATAGCCGTTATCGTCGTATCGGCTGGGTGCCAGGCTTTCAGGTCGATGCCTCCAGCATGTTTACTGTCGGATCGGTCGAGAATGTCTATGTCGCGGCTCAGTTTGTTCTTGGATCGGGTAGCCGGAACTACAAGAGAAGCTATTCCTCAAGCACCTCTCTCTACGGGGCGAGTACGTCGCAGTATGGAGAAGGATCAGGATCCCACTCGACCTATACGCGGGGTGAAATCGGCAAGGGATTTCTTCTTCTGCACAACAATCTGCTCTTAACCCCGTTCGCGCAGGGGGGTATCTCACCGAAGGCGAATACACCTATGGCGATGACGGTTCCAGCACCTTCGTAGGTGCGGGTGTGAAGGCGGATTACGCGCTTAATTCCCGGCTTGTCCTTCGCGGGCGTTTTGGCTGGGCAGCACAGCTTGAGCGGCGCTTCATGTATCACGGTGGCGTACAATCACGGTGGGAAGGAGGACTGGGGCTCGATTACCGTATGACCCGGCATCTTCATCTGACGGGGGGCGGCGATTACGCCTATACGGATTACGGTCACGCCACGAGCCGCTACTCTTATGCCTCTTCTGCCTCGTCCTATTCGGAGACGGGTATCGATTCTTCCGGGGCATTCCAGAACGGTCTGGTTCTGCATGCGGGACTGGCCTACCAATACTGACGATGGAGCGATGGTGCGGGCTTTCTTCTGGATTGCCCGCATGATCAAGACCAAAGACCTGAGGGCGAGCGACCCTATCGTTCTGATTGTTGTGCAAAACGGGCCTTCAGGATGGCGTAATCGGCGCCGATAAAATCCGGTATCTCGACATGTCCAATAAAGCCTTGGCCTTTCGGGCCATAGCCCTGAGCATCGTCGCGGAGACGAGGAATTTCTCCAAGTAAAAGCGAAAGATAACGCTCATCAGCCCACGCCTCTGTTGTCTGCGTGTCGCCAAGGCGCGGCACGAAAGGCGGCGAGGAAAAAAAGCGGGTCTGGGTGTCCCGCCAGACATGGCGGAACGTTGCCTCCGTACGTCGCTGGAGCAAGGGGTCCTGAATCAGCACGACGTTATGGGGCGTGAGGCCGCGTTCATCCAGCGTATCGCGCGTGAAGGCAGCATTTTCACCCGTATTGGTCGAGCGGGTTTCCAGAATGATCTGATCGGGCGCAACAAGCGCGTCGGCGATGATGAGACGGGCAACCAGTTCGGCCTCGGAGAGACCGGCAAGGGTCGAAAGCGCGCAGTTCAGACGCGTAGCAAGGGCCGCCATCAGGGGGGCAGTCGAGTGGCCGACCCCGCCCGTTATTAACAAAAGACAGCCATGATGACGGGCAAGGCGTGCGGCGTGATCGACACAGGCCAGAACGCCATTGCCCGCAAGACAGATGAGATCGATCCGGTTCGGGGCGTCATCTACACTGGTAAGGGCGAGAAATGCGGCAATCCGATCGGCACGTTCCCTGATTTCAGGGGTATGTAATGCTGCGAACCTCTCCGACATCGCGATCCCTTTTTTGACTCTTCCCCCTCGCAAGGGGCGGCGCAATCAACAGGAGTGATGTTTCTGATTGCGCCAGTAATTCATGCGGACTCCAGTATTGCCGATGCCGGACGTAAACCCGGCATCACACTCGAGTCAGACCGTGAAATACTTCGCACGCGGGTTGAGAATGACGAGGGCCGAGGTCGATTGCTCGGGATGAAGCTGATAACCGTCCGAAAGCGACACGCCGATGCGTTCCGCGCCCAGCAATTTCAGGATGGGCTCCTGATCTTCCAGGCGCGGGCAGGCCGGATAGCCGAAGGAATAGCGCGAGCCGCGATAGGATTGTGCCAGCATCTTTTCCATGTCGCGGTCGTCCTCCGCGGCAAAACCAAGCTCCGCACGGATACGCTTATGCGTATATTCCGCCATGGCCTCAGCCATTTCGACCGAAAGCCCGTGCAGATAGAGGTAGTCCTGATAGCGATTGGCTTCGAACCAGTCGCGCGCCAGATCCGACGCCTTCTGCCCGACGGTCACGACCTGCAAGCCGATCACATCGCGCTCTGACTCGCCGATGTCGCGCACGAAATCGGCAATGCATTCGCCGTCTTCACGCGGCTGGCGCGGCAGGGCGAAGCGGGCGACTTCGGTTATGCCGTCTTCTTCGAACAGAACAAGATCATTGCCGTCGCCTGCGGCTTTCCAATAGCCATAGATGGCCTGTGGTTTGAGAATTTCCTCTTCCGCGCAGAGCGCCAGCATCCGCTTCAGAACAGGGCGTAGCTCCTGCTTGGCGTAGGTCATGAATTCGTCGAGCGAGCGCCCCTGCTTCCTGAACCCCCACTGGAACTGATAGAGCGAGCGCTCATTGAGGAAGGGCAGAACCGCAGCCGGAGCCGACTCCACAACGCGAGCCCCCCAAAAGGGCGGGGTCGAAACCGGTACCGATCCCGCAACGCGGGCGCGACGGGCGCGTGCCTGCTCCGGGTCGATGGGCGTGAAGCCGCGCGTTTCGGCGATTTCGGGCGCCGTTCGGTCTTGCGCTGGCTCTTGCCCGCACGCCTCGTCTGGATGGCGGTCAGATAATCGTCGAACTGGTTGTTGACGACCTTGTCCATCAGCGAGAGCCCGTCAAAGGCATCGCGGGCATAGGCCACACGACCGGGGGCGTCATTGCCGTAGGAGCGGGCGCATTCCTCTTCGACGTAATTGCGGGTCAGGGCGCGCCGCCAAGAAACACCGGAACGTCGATACCTTGCCGCGCCATTTCCTCGAGATTTTCGCGCATGATCACGGTCGATTTGACCAGAAGCCCCGACATGCCGATGGCATGGGCA
Source organism: Asaia prunellae JCM 25354 (assembly GCF_000613885.1). Classification (GTDB taxonomy): domain Bacteria; phylum Pseudomonadota; class Alphaproteobacteria; order Acetobacterales; family Acetobacteraceae; genus Asaia; species Asaia prunellae. The sequence continues at coordinate 24,286 of NZ_BAJV01000006.1, forward strand.
TTATGCTCCTTGGTCGCGGCAATCATGTCGGCCAGAGGCACCTTAATGCCCAGATTGATGACGCGATAGCCGTTATTGGTCAGGATGATATCGACCAGATTCTTGCCGATATCATGCACGTCGCCCTTGACCGTGGCGAGCACCATCGTACCACGCGCCTGACCTTCGACGCGCTCCATGTAGGGCTCGAGCCAGGCCACAGCGGTCTTCATGGTTTCGGCGGATTGCAGCACGAACGGAAGCTGCATCTTGCCCGCGCCGAACAGCTCGCCGACCACCTTCATGCCGTCGAGCAGGACGGTGTTGATGATGTCGAGCGCGGGCATTTCTTCCATTGCCGCGGCCAGATCGTCTTCAATCCCCTTGCGGTCGCCATCGACGATGCGGTCTTTCAGGCGCCCGGCAGGCGTTTCGGCGCGGCGCTTCTGCACGGCATCGGCGGCTTTGCGGCCTGCAAAAAGCTCCAGCAGCTTCTGAAGCGGGTCGTAATCCTCGCTACGACGGTCGAAGATGAGATCTTCAGCGACCTTTACCTCTTCGGCGGCAATCAGATGCAGCGGGCGGATCTTGCTGACATGCACGATGGCACCCGTCATACCGGCCTTGACCGCATGATCGAGAAAGACCGAGTTCAGCACGGCACGGGCTGCGGGGTTGAGGCCGAAAGAGATGTTCGACAGGCCCAGAATGATCTGGATGTCCGGAAAGCGCTCGCGGATCAGGCGAATGCCGTCCAGCGTCCAGACGCCCAGCTTGCGGTCGTCTTCCACGCCGGTGGCGATGGTGAACGTCAGCGGGTCGATCATCAGATCGCATTGGGGCAGACCGTGTCTGGTGCAGGCAAAATCGACCAGACGCTCGGCAATGCGCAGCTTGTCTTCGGCCGTCTTGGCCATACCGACTTCATCGATGGTCAGGGCGATGACGGCAGCGCCGAATTTGCGCGCCAGAATCATGCGGTCTTCGGCGTGGCCCTCACCATCTTCGAAATTGATGGAGTTGATGATGGGTTTGCCGCCATGCAGCTTGAGCGCGGCCTCGATGACCGGCGTTTCGGTTGAATCGATCACCAGCGGCGCGTTCACCGATGAGGTGAAGCGCGTCACGACCTCGTTCATTTCGGCGATTTCGTTGCGACCGACGAAGGCGGTGCAGAGATCGAGCGCATTCGAGCCTTCTGCGGCCTGTTCGCGCCCGACGGCGACGCAGCCATCCCAGTCACCGGCTTCCTGCAATTCGCGCCATTTCTTCGAGCCGTTGGCGTTGCAACGCTCGCCGATCGAGAAATAGGAGTTCTCCTGACGGAGCGGCGTCTGGCTGTAGAGGCTCGCCACGGACGGCACCCAGTGGTGAATGCGCTTGACCGGGGCAGGGCGATGGAAGGTGCTGCCCCCTCGGCGGCGCAGCATTTCATCCAGTGCCTGAATATGCGGGGTGGAGGTGCCGCAGCACCCGCCAACGAGGTTCAGCCCGTCTTCTGTAATGAAGCGATCGACCAGCTTGCCATCTCAGCCGGAGAGAGCGGGTAGTGGGTGGTGCCATTCACCAGCTCGGGCAGGCCCGCATTAGGCTGGATCGAGATCAGGCCCGGCCAGTTTTCGGAAAGCCATTTGACATGCTCGGCCATTTCCTGCGGACCGGTGGCGCAGTTCATGCCGATCAGCGGCACATCGAGCGCGTGAATGGTGGTGGCAGCAGCGGCGATATCGGGGCCGACCAGCAACGTACCCGTTGTCTCCACTGTCACCTGGACGAAAATAGGTGCATCGGAGCCAAGTTCGCGCCGCGCCGCCTTGGCGGCATTGACGGCGGCCTTGATCTGCAAGGTATCCTGACAGGTCTCGATCAGGAAAGCGTCGACGCCCCCATCGATTAACCCGCGGCATTGCTCGATAATACCGGCTTCAAGAGTATCGTAATCAATATTGGCAAGGCTGGGCAGCTTTGTGCCTGGTCCAATGGAACCCACGACATAACGGTGGCGCCCGTCACTGAAGGTCTCGGCGGCCTCGCGCGCCAGTTCAGCTGAGCGACGGTTGATCTCGCGTGCCCGGTCCTGCAGACCGAATTCGGCAAGAGTCACGATCGAGCCACCAAAGGTGTTGGTCTCCACCATATCTGCGCCGACCTCGAAATACCCCCGATGAATTTCGCGGATCAGTTCCGGCCGCGACAGGGTAAGGATCTCGGTACAGTTCTCCTGCCCCCAGTAATCACGTTCGACCTCCAGATCGAGCATCTGGATGCGTGAACCCATGCCTCCGTCGCAGAGCAGAACATGGTCGCGCAGGGCATCGAGCAGATGAGGGCGTGTCATGATAGCAATCGGTCTCGTTGTCAGGATTCAGGCCCGGTCGGGGGCGCGCAGCAGGAAAAACTGCGATAGCCTGCTTTTTTCAGAGGCATCCTCTTATGTCCAGTGTGACATTCAATCACTATGTGCGTCGAAAGTGGTTTATAAGAAGGACATGCCGTGCCGGACACTGCGCGCATACCCCTGCTGGTAAGGGAGAATGAAAGAGACCCAAACCTGCTCATGCCTGATGATCCGGGCAAAGGCGCACTGCTGCGTCTGGGGCATGGTGAGGCAAAAGACGAGGTATGGCTTATCACGCATGATATTCCTCCCATTCCTTTCCTCTGGGGGCCTCACAAACCGTTTTGTTCCTGTTGTTCCGGGCAGAATCCCCTTGTCACAGTGCTGCGTCAGCTTTTTATGGATCGCGTACGCCGGCGATGCCCGTTGTTTTCCTTTGTCTGCATCGCCTGTCAGGCAGATCAGGTTAATCATGTCAGACAAGTGCTGGAAGGTGACGTCCTAGTCAGTGCACGTTACAAATTTTAGATATTATGTCTTTTTAGAAAAGTTTGAGAGGAATTTACACAATATCGGTTACGTAATATGGAGAGTTTAGGTGCATATTGCAGCATTTTCTTGAACTTGAGATGAAACTGAAAATTCTTGCTCGACATGGGGAGGGGTTTTGCCCGGTCCGGGCGGCCTGGAGTCTGAGCTGCTAAGTGAAACACAAAAGGAAGCTTCGTGAAGCATCGTGATGGCCTCGCTGCGGATGGCGAAAACCAGAACCCCGTTTATATCCGACTGCGCGCTGCGATGGCCGCAGCAAAATATCATGGGCTGGATCTCGATATCCGTGATTTTGCAGCCGAGCCTGGAGAGCCATCTCCTTCTCCAGCGTCCTTGGCGCGCTGGCTGAATGAGAATGGTGCCGTGGCGAAGGGCATGCGCATCAAATGGCGTTTCCTTGTTCGCATGTATAATACGCCGCCGATCGTCCTGATGTTCCGCGATGGTTCTGCAGCGCTGATGGTGCGTGCTGACCCGGAAAAGAATATTGTCTGGCTGCGTGATCCGCTCGGGGATGAGGGCAGTATTCCGGTAGCGGTCGATGAACTGCGTCTCTCCCAAGTCTGGACCGGCGATATCCTGCTGGTCAAACGGCGGAGAGATCTTTCGGAAGCCGATGCGCCTTTCGACCTTATGTGGTTCGTCAAAGTCGTCATGCGCGAGAAGAAGTCACTGCGTGACATTCTTTTCGCCTCCATGATACTGGCTATCCTGCAGATCTTCCCGGCGCTGATCGTAATGCAGGTGATTGATCGTGTGGTAAATTACCATTCGATGTCCACGCTGGTATCTATTACTGCCATCGTCATAATCCTGAGCTTCTATGAGACGCTTCTGACCTATGGTCGGCGTGAGCTGACACTGGTCATGACGACCCGCATCGACACACGTATTTCGCTTCATGCGTTCAACCGTCTTCTTGCCTTGCCGCTGGAGTTCTACGAACGTGAGCAGACGGGGCGCGTTCTCGGTCGTTATATGGCCATCTACAAGGTGCGTGACTTCCTGACGGGCAAGCTCATGTCCACGTTTCTGGACATGTTCACGCTGGTCGTGATTCTTCCGGTCCTTTTCGTCATGAGCACGACCCTTGCCTGGCTGACTTTGGCCTCTGCCGGTCTCATTGGTCTGATCATCATGATCTTCCTGCCGCCGATGACACGCGTCTATAACCGGTTGATGAATGCCGAAATGGACCGCTCCTCCATTCTCTATGAGACTGTTGCCGGTATTCGCACTGTCAAGACGCTTGCTCTCGAAGGTACACGTCGTGACAAATGGGACGAGACGACTGCGGAAGTTATCCGTTGGAAGCTGGCGGCCGGGCGCATGCAGAACTGGCCAAGCACGCTCGTTATGCCGCTCGACATGTTTATCAATCGCGGGATCATTCTTGTAGGCGCCTATCTCATTCTTTCCGGTTCCAGCAGCATACAGGCAGGCGCCCTCATGGCCTTCATGATGCTGGGTGGTCGTGTGGCGCAGCCACTGGTCGGGCTTGCTAAAATTCTTGAAGATCTCAACGAGGTAATGACCGCACTGGGAGAGGCAGCTAGTGCTCAACCAGCCCACCGAGACCAAGGCTCTGACATCGGGGCTCAGGCCTCCGATCAAGGGCGCACTTTCCTTTTCGCAGGTCGATTTCAGTTATCCAGGATCGACGGTCAAGGCGCTTAACGACGTCAATTTCGAGATTCCTGCGGGCACAATGCTGGGTCTTGTCGGACGTTCAGGCTCGGGCAAATCGACTGTGACCCGTTTGCTGCAAGGGGTAAGTCGCAATTACACCGGTTATCTGCGTCTCGACGGGGTGGAGTTGCGTGAAATCAACCTTAGTCATCTGCGCCGGTCTTTCGGCGTTGTACTCCAGGATAACTTTCTGTTTCGCGGCTCCGTGAGAGACAATATCACGGCAGGTCGTCCAGGTTATACCATGGATGATGTCATCCGCGCTGCCCGTCTGGCGGGTGCAGAAGAGTTTATCGATCGTATGCCTGCAGGTTATGACACGCCGATCGAGGAAGGGTCGACCAATATATCGGGTGGTCAGAGGCAGCGTCTTGCCATTGCCCGCGCCGTAATCAGTGATCCGAAGCTCATGATTCTGGATGAAGCGACTTCAGCTCTCGATCCGGAAAGTGAAGCGCTGGTCAACGCCAATTTGCAGCGTATTGGCAAGGGCCGCACGATGGTGATCGTCTCGCATCGACTGTCGTCGCTTGTTGACTGTCACCAGATCTGCGTCATGGACAAGGGTAAGGTTATTGATGTGGCGCCTCATGCCGTTTTGCTTGAGCGTTGCGAGATTTACCGCATGCTCTGGATACAGCAGAACCGCCATGAACATCGGGCAAAGGGCGGGCACACCGATCAGACTGATCAGAATGACGATCCCATGCTGATGGATGAGGAATAAGCCGTGAGCAATCAGGATATTGTCCCCGAAGACGGGAAAGAGGAAGGCCGTGGAATCCAGCCACACGTGCCGCGCCAGGCAGATGATCCGTTTGCCCAGCAGGGCATGCCCCTGGCATTGCTCGAGTTCCACTCTCCAAGTGCCGCGCTGGTCAATATGCCCCCGACGGCATCGGCACGCTATATCATCTGGATTGTCGGAGCCCTGTTCATTGCCGGATTGATTGCCGCAGCGGTTTTCCCGCTCAACAAGGTAGTCAGCACCCCTGGTCGGCTTGTTGCCGTTGATCGGGATCTGATCATCCAGCCGCTGGAAATGTCGATCATACGGTCTATCGATGTCGAGCTCGGGGAATATGTAAAGAAAGGCCAGATTCTGGCCCATCTCGATCCGACGCTTTCCAAAGCCGATATCGTCAATCTCAAGGCGCAGCGTGACTCCTATCAGGCAACACTGGCGCGTCTGCGTGCTGAAGCAGATGGCAAGCCTTACACGCCCGATCTCGATAACAGCTACTCTGTGCGCGAGGCTGCTTCCTATGAGCGGCGACATGCGGAATACACGGCCAAGATTGATCAGTTCAATCAGGAAATTGCAGCGCTTCAGAGCCAGATGAATGGCGCGCTGGCCAATGCGGCCATGCATCAGAGCCGTGGTCGTGTCGCCAATGAAGTGCTGCAGATGCGACGGCGTTTGCAGGCTGATCAGGTAGGGAGTAAACTTTCTACTCTCGCCGCCCAGAGCGAGTTCATGGACGCGGAACGTGCGCAGATCGAAGCTCAGCAGACAGCTGCCGCAACCAAGTCCAAGCTGGCATCGGTGCAGGCCGAGCGTGATGCCTATGTGCAGAACTGGAAAGCGCAGGTTTATACCCAATTGACCGAGGTCCAGCACCATTTTGATGAATCGGTTGGCGAATATGACAAGGCGGCATTGCGTAACAAGCTCGTCGTTCTTAAAGCGCCGCAGGATGGCGTCGTACTCAATATTGCCAAGCTTTCTGTCGGGTCAGTCATTTCTCCTGCCCAGATGCTGATGGCCATTGTTCCGACAGGCGCAGCTCTTGAAATGGAGGCTGTGCTCAAAGGTAATGACGCCGGTTTCGTCAAGCTTGGTGATCACGCCCTGATGAAATTTTCCACCTTTCCGTATACTCAGTATGGCGGGGCTGAAGGTACGGTACGTCTGATCAGTGCCGATGCTTTCACGCCGGGTGACATGAAGAGCGCTGCTATGGGACAGCCGCCTTCTGGAGATGATGATCCTTCGCAGACCGGTTTCTATCGCGTACGTCTGCGCATTGATCGCTATACGCTTCATGGTGTGCCGAGCTTCTTCCATCCTACACCTGGTATGCCTGTCACAGCAGATATTCAGGTCGGCAAGAGGACCATGCTGCAGTATTTCTTCAGCAAGATGATACCAGCTGCTACAAACGGGCTGAGGGAGCCGTCCTGAGTACGGTGAGTTTGCTCGAAAGGAAAGTGGCTTGGCTCTGAAGACACGTCTGGCATCCTTCGTCTCGCGCGATGTCAAACTCAAACAGGCGATCGAACAACTTGAGACGGGAGAGAATGCGGTTCAGGGCTTCAAGGCTCTGGCCCAGCTCGCCCAGCAGGATAACGTCGAGGCTCAGTATCGCGTCGGCAAGGCGTATCTTGAAGGGTGGGGGACACCGTCCAGCCTTGAGGATGGTACGCGATGGGTCCGTAAAGCGGCCGAGGCCGGGCATGTCCAGGCGCGTCTCGTTCTTGCGACTCTTTATCTTATGGGTTTCCCTGAGGGGTTTGATGAAAACCGCCCGGCTATCCTGCGTGATGAGACAGAACGCAAACGTGTACCCGATCCGGTCAAGGCAGCTCACTGGGCCAGGCTTGCCGCAGAAGAAGGGCAACCAGATGCTCAGGCATTGCTCGGTTATGTTCTGACCAATGGCCCTGATGCGTTGCGCGATATTGCCCAGGCGCGGGAGTGGTACGAAAAATCTGCAGCTGCCGGCTCCGCGCAGGGGCATCTGGGCCTCGGCATGGCGCTGCATACCGATCCGCAATCATCTGAGGATCTTGTGCGCGGTACGGCAGAGCTCGTTCTTGCCGCAGAAGCCGGTCTGGCAACAGCGTTCTATTTTCTTGGCTGGATCAACGAACAGGGTATTGGCAAGGATCAGGATTTCGTAGCCGCTGCGCGGTATTTCGAAAAAGCAGCAGAGCGCGGTGTCGTTCAGGCACAGACACGTTTTGCCCTTTATCTGCTTCAGGGCAAGGGGGTAAAGCGCCGGCTCGACAGAGCCGAAACCTGGCTGCGTCGTGCGGCACTGGGGGGAGATGCCGAAGCGGCAGCTCTGCTGGGCGATCTGCATGTAAGGGGTGAGGATACGGCTCCGAACTACCTTGAGGCAGCAACGTGGTATCAGCTTGCTGCCGAATTGGGACATGGTCCTGCCGCTCGTGGTCTGGCTTTGCTCTATCTGACCGGTACGGGCGTTCATCGGGATCCGGATGAAGCTGCCAAATGGTTCCGGGTCTCGGCAGAGTGCGGGGACCGCATGGCTGATGCCGATCTGGGAAATCTGGCCTTGACTGGTGTCGGGACGGAAGAAGATCGCCATGGCATGCAGCGACGTTTTCTTAAGGCAGCGGAAAACGGGGATCTGGTCGGTGCGTTCAATGTGGGCGTCTGTTATGCTGAAGGTGTCGGTACCGAACGCGATGAAGCCAGGGCTGCCTACTGGATGCAGCGTGCGGCAGATGGCGTAATCAATGCGCAATACTGGCTGGGTCGGATGTATCTTGAAGGCCGTGGTCTGAAGGAAGATATCGGTCTCGCTGTCCAGTGGCTGAACAAGGCGGCCAGCGTGGGCATGACCGATGCCATGACACTTCTCGCCCAGATTCTGGTTTCGGGTCGAGCGCCGCAAGGCCGAGATCATGCTGCTGCTCTGGCTCTGTACCGAGAGGCGGCACAGATGGGCAGTATCGAGGCAATGTTCTTTGCTGGGGCGATGTTGGGCGGGGGGCATGACGTGCCGGTCGACCGGCGTGAGGCGCAGCGCTACTTCCGCATGGCTGCTGAACGTGGTCATGCAATGGCCCAGCTGATGCTCGGTCGGTACCTGAAACGGGGACTTGGCGGAGAGGTCAATCCGGTAGAAGCCCGGGTCTGGCTCGAACGAGCGCAGGCACAGGGTGTGACCGATGCCCGGACAGAGCTGGGTAAACTTGAACGTCGTCTGGGCGGCCGTGTCTGAAAAAGGTCCACCACAGACCCGGCGCCCTCCTCCGGTTGCATCCGGATACGGTCATGCTGTTACGGCACAAGATCGTGTTGACTGGCAGAGATGGCATGATGCCAGAGCGCAGGAAGCTTTCAGGCGTGGTACCGATGCTGTTCAGTCCGGCGAGCAGAATGCAGCGCTTTTCTGGCTTGGGCGTGCATCCCGCATGGCCCGTCATAATCCCAATGTCATCTTTGCTTATGGCATGGCGTTGCTTTCTGCCGAGCGTTGGGCAGAAGCACAGGAGAGATTTGCCTGGATTACCGAGCGTTTCATCATGCGCAAGGCGCAGGCCGCACAGGCAATTGCGCTTTCCCATATGGACCGGATGGATGACGCTGTAGCTGTTTTCGGCAAAATGCTAAGTCTGTATGCTCCGTCTCCAGGGTTTCACTCCCGGACAGCGTTCTTCACCAATCAGTCCGGTCTGCCTGGATGGTGTGCCACCAGCAATGAAGGGATCGTACAGGGAGAGGCCCCGGGTCCCGTACGTATCGTCCTCGATGATCAGACCGTCGCAGAAGATGCGATTTTTCCGTTTTCGCTGCCTGATAGCTGGAAGCAGGCCAGAAGGCTCAGTGTTTTTTATAACGATACCCTCCTTTATGGGGCACCCGTCTCGCTTGAGTCCATACGGACAGTTCAGGGTTTTGCGACTGTTCGCAACCATCGGCTCGAAGGCTGGATCTGGTATCCGGCTGACCCGGACTTCACACCTCATGTCGTTTACGAAACCGGTGCTGATCGTATCGACATCACGGCCTCCGAACTCGAGCAGGAAGCAAAGCTTGATAAACCTCTTGCCCGACCGCGTCATTTTGACATTCCACTTGCAAAGCTGCCTGATGGACGGATCGAGCTGGTTGATCGTTACGGGCAGCCTCTGACTGGCAGTCCGATCAGTCCAGCGGTGGTAAAATTGCTTGATCACGAAGGGGGAGGGCGTCGCAAGGTACGAAAGGAGCGAAAAACCCCGCATATCGCCGCAAGAACGCCCGGCTGTCTGGTTATTATTCCGGCCTATCGTGATGCGGCTCTGACAAGGACGTGCGTCGAGGCTGTTCTGGCAGAAGGACAGAGCGATGTGGAATGTCTGGTGATTGATGACGCTTCGCCTGAACCTGAGCTGACGGCCTATCTCGCTACGATGGCGTCACGCCGGGCGATTACGCTTATCCGTCACGAGCGGAATCGGGGTTTTACGGCAAGTGCCAATGCTGGACTGAAAAAGGCCATGGGGCGGGATGCCATTCTGCTCAACAGTGATGCCCTGATCCCCCGAGGGGGAGTTGGCCGCTTGCGGGCCTGGCTTGACCGGGATGACCGGATCGGAACGGCCACACCGTTTTCCAATGATGCAACTATCCTGTCTTATCCATCTGTCACAAAAACAAATCCTGTTCCTGACGCCGAGACAGGGCGGACATTGGACCGGATCTTTTCATCGCTACCGCAAAACGGCCTGATCGATCTTCCGACCGGTAACGGCTTCTGCATGGCAATACGCGGGGACTGTCTTGCGCAGACCGGTTTGCTGAATGTCGATGTTTTTGCGCAGGGCTATGGCGAGGAAAATGATTTCTGTTGCCGGGCTGCTGCTCATGGATGGCGCCATGTTGCTGCAACAGATCTTTACGTCATTCATGTGGGATCTGTTTCGTTCGGTCATACGCGTACGCTTCTCCTGGAGCGCAATCTACGTATGCTCAATGCGCTTCATCCGGGATATGATGCAGAGGTGGCGCAGTTCATTTCGGCGGATCCTCTTGGCTCGGTGAGACGTAACGTTGCTCTGGTTCGCATGATCACCCGCCGCAAGGCTGCAGCATCATGCCTCATCATGGTTACTCATGATTCCGGAGGGGGGGTTGAGCGTGTCGTCAGGCGTCGTCGCGCCGAGGCTGAAGCCAAAGGTGTACAGGTTCTGATCCTCAGACCCCATCAGAAAGGCTGTCTGATAGAGGATTGTGGCGGTGATACCACCAATATGATATTCGAGCTGCCTCACGAGTGGCGCAATCTCGTCACGATCCTGCGTCGTATGAGAGCAGACCGGATCGAGTGGCATCACCTGCTTGGTCATGCCCCCGGCATGCATGAGCTTGCGGCAGCTCTTGATCTCAAATGGGATGTCGTGTTGCATGATTACATCTGGTTCTGCCCGCGTATCTGTCTGATCGGCCCGACGACACATTACTGTGGCGAGCCCTCTATCTCGGGCTGCGAGAGCTGTATCGCGCAGCAGGGATCGCTGATTGATGGTCATCTTTCTGTAACGGAACTTGTCAGTCGTTCAGGTAGTTTGTTGAGAGACGCGCGGGAAGTGAGTGCAGGATCCCTTGATCTTCAACGCCGGATGAAGCGTCACTTTCCAGGAGTGGAGATCAGGATCGAACCGCTTGAGCAGGAGAGCTATCCTCCTCTCAAACCAATGCGCGACCATGGTCATCGCAGACGCCGCATTTGTGTGCCGGGCGGAATCGGTAAGGAAAAAGGGTTTGAGATTGTGCTGCAACTGGCAGAGGATGCAGCGAAACGCGGTTTACCCCTGGATTATATCATTGCCGGTTATACCATTGATGACGAACGCCTGATGGCGACAGGTCATGCGATGGTGTCGGGAGAGTATAGAGAGGACGAGGCGGTAGACGTTATCAATTCTTTTGAGTGCGATATTGGGCTTATTCCGTCGATCTGGCCTGAAACATGGTGTTTTGCACTGTCAAATCTGTGGCAGGCCGGATTGAAAGTGGTAAGTTTTGATCTGGGCGCCAGTCAGAGCGTATTCAGAAATCCGGTCGTGGTGCTGTGGTGCCACTTGGAATGCCAGTGTCATTATTGAGTAATTTCTTGCTACACTTATCACATTAGAGGATGCGACTGTCAGCTTGTTAAAGCATATGCTAAAGTGTGGGAAATTTCCTGAAATGGCATGAACAGATTCGATCTGTAATCATGTTAAAAAATCTTTATTGAGTGATGGGTAAGTATAGATGTCTAACGCGACGCATCCCCCCGGGCAGGGCAGGTAGTTCAGCTTAAGGTCCATGGGTCATTGATGACGTTCGATGCCGGATTATACTGTGTTTTCTTGCCACCGGAATTTGCCGGGCAATCTGTGAATGGCTACCCGGCGGTAACGGTTACTCATGCGCCGAATATACCAGCAGGCATCGTGTCCATCACCACGATTGATGATGACGGCATTATCAGTGCAAATCATGGAGCTGGGGCCGGTGCCGCGGTCGTGCGCGTCTCTCGCGGTCCGGCACAGATTCTGGTTACGACCTATCAGGAGCCTGACAGTACCCTGCCAGCGCCAAGTATCCAGGTTGCGCGTCTTTCAGGTGATTCTGCTGCGACCACTTCGCCTGTTGCGGCTGCGGAAACGGCTCGGGCAGCTTCAGGTGCGACTTCTGCCCAGACCTCACAGTCGGACTTCAAACCCGAGGTCGCAGCGCATGTGCAGCGTCGTGGTGATGTGCTGGCGAAGATTGGTGAATGGATGGGTGAGCCGGGCAGCCAGAACTGGATTGAAGGTTTCGGTATTGCACCTCAAAGTCTGATCGCTCCAGAGGATGTTGAGTATCAGGCTGTTCTGGGGAAGGGATGGTTGTCGCCCTGGGCCGAGGCCGGTCAGTATTGTGGCTCACGGGGTATGGCTCTTCCCATTCTCGGACTTTGTGTTCGCCTGAAAAATGGTGCAGAGGAAAAGTTCGATCTTGCTCTGAGTGCCACGTTTACTGATGGTACCCGTCTCGGCCCTGTTTCTGCCGGCGAGGCGCTTGAAGCTGAATCGCTTGCGCCGCTTGAGGCATTCCGTCTTGAGATTCTCCCCCGAGGGGCACACACAGGCTCAGGGGAGAGCACATCTGGCAAGACGTCAAAAAAAACCAGTTCCCGACGCAAATCCTCTGAGGATTGAGAGAAAGAATAGTTGCGGTCGACGAGTGGACGATAGCAACTGATATCGTCGCATGGATGACAGTGTGATTTACAAGATCCTCATCCATGTGCGGGAAAGTGCCAGGGGAAGTGGCTTTTTCCTGTCATCGTGATCTGAAAGCTGATTTGCTGTGCGTTTTCTGTTTGTGCATCAGAATTTTCCGGGCCAATTCCTCCATCTGGTCAGGCATTTGCATGAGCAGGGTGGACATGAGATTGTCTTTATTTCCGAAGCCAACGAGGGGGCTCTGCCTGGTGTCAGGCGTGTGCTTTATCGTCAGGATAGAGCAGTTTCGCCGCAGACGCATCCGTCTCTTCGTGAACTCGAGACCGGGCTGATCCGGGCCGAAGCGGTGGCACGCGCCGCTCAGACGCTCAAGGGACTGGGCTATGTGCCCGATATTATAATAGGGCATCACGGTTGGGGGGAATTACTCAACCTTGTCGATGTTTATCCTGCAACACCAATCCTCGGATATTTCGAGTTTTTCTATCATACGGATCGAAACGATGTTGATTTTGATCCGGAATTTCCGCCCCGGTCAGATCTTTTTGCAAATGTCAGAGTCAAAAACGCCATTAATCTTCTGGCGTTAAACTTGAACCAGCATGGGCAGACGCCGACTCTCTTCCAGAAAGATACGTATCCGATCTGGGCTCATGACCGGATCAGCCTGTTACGCGAGGGCGCCAATCTTGATCTCTGCGCACCTGATCCAGCCATTTTCCGGCGCGACGTCATGATCGGACCGCATGTTATTCGTCCACACGACAAGTTGGTCACTTTTGTTGCGCGTAATCTCGAACCTTATCGGGGGTATCACAGCTTTATGAGGGCGCTGCCACGCGTTCTGGCCGAAAGACCCGATGTGCGCATTGTGTTGATTGGTGGAGACGGGACAAGTTATGGCGCATTGCCACCTGCTGAATCTGGAAGCTGGCGCGATCATTTCCTGAATGAGGTAGTAACCGACCTTGATATGGACCGGGTGCATTTCATGGGCAGGGTTGACTATGATCTTTTTCGCACAACCCTCAAACGGTCCGATGCCCATGTTTATCTGACTTACCCCTTTGTTGCCTCCTGGTCGTTGCGTGAGGCCATGGCAACAGGCTGTGCGATCGTGGGGAGCCAGACAGCGCCAGTAGAAGAATTCATTACTGACCGGCATAACGGTCTTCTGACGCCGTTTCTCGAACCAGCCCGTATTGCGCAATCAATTCTGGAAATCCTGGAAGACCGGTCTCTGGCAACCAGTCTCAGGAGAGGGGCGAGAAGTTTCGCCGAAGCGGAATTATCCCTTTCAGGTTATCTTGCCAATTACGACGCCCTGATCGCATCTCTCGTAGGCTGACAGGGCTATCGGGTGTTTCAGATCATGAACCCTGGTTCTGCCCCGGAATACCAGGGCAGATGAGGATCAGAAGATTTCGATATGGGATTTGAATCCCAGCGTTGCAGCATCCTTCAGGCCAGGCTGTGCACCCGGACGGATGAAGTACTGAAAGTCAGGGGCAAAGGTAATCCCGCGCCAAACCCGGATCTGATACATGGCTTCGATCACCATACCGTTGGTTTGCGGGAAGAATGATCCATTGAGAAGGGTCTGATAGCCCAGGCTCTGCTGGATCTGTTGTGCTGTCTTGACCTTTTTCGAGACCTGAACATAGCTGAAATTCACACCCCAGGCATCCAGCGGACGTGACTTCCAGAAACCACGATCAAGTACACCAATCGAGAACTGACGTTCGCGGGTCTGGGTGACCGGTGAGTTATTATAGAATACGCCAAGGACAGTGAGGCCTGCATCGGGCCCATTGCCCTTGTGACGCAGAATCATCTGGTCAGCGAGCGCCCAGGCAGACCACGAGTTATTATGGACCTTGCGGGCCTGGCCAGTAACAGCCCAGTAATTGTCATTCACGTCATAGAGCATGTCGGGGTGTGGAGCGGTATCCACGGCACCACCAAGTTTGTAGTGACCAGGCAGTTTGTCCTTGCCGAAGATTGGTTCCCAGCCAAACTCGACCGGAGCCGCTTCACCATTGATATCAGCGCCATTCCATTTGAAGCCGGTGCGCATCTGCTGAACGCCGTAGATACCCATCGTATTGAAGTAAACGCCAGCCTGAATATAAGTATATTGCGATGGACGTACGCGAATACGCGCTGCCCAGTTTGAGTCCGGATAGGATGAATGGCTCGTATTGTCTGACGATGCTTTCGGGTTACCGCAGAATGCATTGTTCATAAAGTTGCAATAGAGCGGGTTCGATGAGAAATCGGTCAGAAGAGGAATACGGCCAGCGGCTATATCAAGATGACCGTTAAAGAGTGTCTCTTCACCGTAAATGTAGACGAGATGGACAACCACATTGCCGCCGCCGCCGTAGATTTCCTGACTGGGATTCAGGTTGTCACCAAACATGCGGCTTGCTGGAATGCCATAACGACCTACTATAACGGCATGGGTCGAAAAGCCCCGGATACCAGCCAGCTTTTCCCAGTCGATATCATTTTCGAAACCGTATTGACCGGCGTTGCTGCTGCCCTGACGCAGGCCCAGACCTTTGGTCGGGCTTGTAATAGCCCCTGCGAACTCGTTGGTCGTATCAAGCAGGATCGCGACACCATGCTGGCGCAGCCAGGTGTTCCACCCCCATGGATCGTCAAAAATGGCTTCCGGATGGGGCAGAGGGGGAACGGATGAGGTCTGGAGGTTGTAGGTGCCGATCGGACTCGAAACACGTACGGAGGGCGCGAGGCCGGTGCCGTTCGGTGCGCCACCGGCCAACGGCGATTGCGCCTGGGCTGACGGGATGGCGGAGAATGTAGCGAGAGCTGTGGTGACCACGCCCAGCGCCTTTAGTGAATTACGGGTAAGAGACATGAGGGCAGTCCGCCAGTCGGATGGAAAACGCAAAATTCCGTCAAAGGAAGGAATCAGGATATCGACCCTGATCTCAACATGACCTTTTTATTACATATGATTTAGATTTGGCAACGTCAGCAATGGACGTTTTTTCCTCAAACCCATATGAAGGTAAAAAACCGGAAAGCACTGTGTCTTTCCGGTCACGTTTCCTTACAGGGGGATCATCTTACTTTGCGGCGTCAAGAGCAGCGAGAATGGCGCTCTTGGCTTCTTCTGGTCCGGCCCAGCCTGAGACTTTGACCCACTTGTTTGGCTCAAGATCTTTATAACGCTCGAAGAAATGACCGATTGCCTTGAGCGTGATTTCCGGCAGATCGTTGATCGTCTTCACGTCGGTATATTGCGTGTGGATCTTGTCATGCGGAACGCAGATGATTTTCTCATCCTGCCCGCTCTCATCTTCCATTTTCAGCATGCCGATAGGGCGGGCGCGAATAACGGCGCCAGGAACGATCGGGCCAGGTGCCAGAACAAGGGCATCAGCCGGATCACCATCGGCTGCCAGCGTGTTCGGAATGAATCCGTATGCTGCCGGGTAGTTCATCGGGGTGAACAGGAAGCGATCCACGAATACTGCGCCGCTTTCCTTGTCCACTTCGTATTTGACAGAAGAGCCCTGAGGAATTTCGATGACGACATTGATATCGTCTGGAACAGATTTGCCTGGGGATATCTTGGTGACGTCCATCACTGTATTTCCTGATATGGTTGGTAATATGGTCCGATCTTAGCGGTTCGTTGCTCTCCTGCCCAGATGCTGTGACGTCCGAGTTGCAGCGTGATCAGGGTTGCCTCCTGTCTGGTCCCGGTCGTCCGGTGGCTTCCTGACGGTCGACGTGACCCAGGTCCCGCTCCGGGGCGATTACGTCGCGCAGCCGCTGTTTGATATCTTTCGGTCCCGGAAAGCCACCATCGCGTTTGCGCTCCCAGATCAGGGTATCATCAAGCATGATACTGAAATGGCCGCCCGTATCAGGAATGAGCGCCACCTCTCCGAGATCGGTCCCAAAGCTTGAAAGGATTTCCTGCGCTATCCAGGCGGAACGCAGCATCCAGTTACATTGTGTGCAGTAACGTATGGCGATGCGCGGTCGCCCTTCGGCGAGGGGTGGCGATGTTGTATTCATGAGAGCCTCTCCGGAAGCTGTCCTGCGGCGCCAGAGCAATCAGAATGGCGGGCAGTTTTGGGCAGGAACCTGTCTTTATCATTGCTAAATTGCACCGCGAACGGATTTCTTTCTCTCTTCGACTTGCAATAAACACCGAATTGCGCAATTTGCAGCTTACCTGTGCGCCTGTAGCTCAATTGGTTAGAGCAGGCCGCTCATAACGGCTTGGTTGCGGGTTCGAGTCCTGCCGGGCGCAGGGGTTTTCGCTCCTTGAAGGAGCGCACTCGAGCTGCGTTCTCGTCCTTTCCGACCGACCATTTCATCAGGAGATCCGTCATGGCCGCCTATCAGTATGTCTATGTCATGAAGGACCTGACGAAGGCCTATCCCGGAGGGCGCGAGGTCTTCAAGGGCATCACTCTCTCTTTCCTCCCCGGGGTCAAGATCGGTGTGCTTGGTGTCAACGGCGCCGGTAAATCGACTCTGCTCAAGATCATGGCCGGGATCGAAAAGGAATATGGCGGTGAAGCCTGGGGCGCAGAAGGCGCACGTATCGGTTATCTGGAGCAGGAGCCCAAGCTCGACGAGTCTCTGACTGTCGGTGAGAATGTGGCACTGGGATTCGGCGATCTGAAACGAGCCGTCGATCGGTTCAATGAGATTTCCATGGCTTTCGCCGAGCCCATGACCGATGACGAAATGACAGCCCTGCTCGCCGAACAGGCAGAATTGCAGGAAAAGATCGACGCCGGCGATGGTTGGGAGCTGGATCGCAAGCTCGAAATCGCGCTCGAAGCTCTGCGTTGCCCACCCGCCGACAGCCCCGTCACCATGCTTTCCGGTGGTGAGCGTCGCCGCGTGGCCCTGTGCCGCCTGCTGCTCGAAAAGCCCGATCTGCTACTGCTCGATGAACCGACCAACCATCTCGATGCCGAGAGTGTAGCTTGGCTTGAAAAGACCCTGCGCGACTATCAGGGTACCGTCATGGTTATCACCCATGACCGCTACTTCCTCGACAATGTCACGAACTGGATTCTCGAAATCGAGCGGGGTCGTGGCTATCCGTTCGAAGGCAATTACTCTTCCTGGCTGACACAGAAGCGCAAGCGCCTTGCCCAGGAAGAGAAGGAAGAGAGCTCGCGCCAGCGCGCCCTTGCTGCCGAGCAGGACTGGATCAGCTCCTCGCCCAAGGCCCGTCAGGCCAAGAGCAAGGCCCGTATCACCAAATATGAGGAAATGCTGGCCGCGAATCAGGAGCGTGCCGGTGGCACGGCTGACATCGTCATTACTCCGGGGCCACGTCTGGGCGGTACGGTGATCGAGGCCGAGAATCTTTCCAAGGGCTTTGGAGACCGTCTGCTGATCGACGGTCTGAGCTTCAAGTTGCCACCAGGCGGCATTGTGGGTGTAATCGGGCCGAATGGTGCCGGTAAATCCACGCTTTTCAAGATGATCACCGGTCAGGATCAGCCCGATGGCGGCGCGCTCAAGATCGGTGATACGGTCAAGCTCGGCTATGTAGACCAGTCACGCGACTCGCTTGATGACAGCAAGACGGTCTGGGAGGAAATCTCCGGCGGTACGGATGTTATCCAGCTTGGCAAGCGTACGGTGCCATCGCGTGCTTATGTTGGTGCGTTCAACTTCAAGGGTTCCGATCAGCAGAAGCGTGTAGGCGTCCTATCGGGTGGTGAGCGCAACCGCGTGCATCTGGCCAAGATGCTCAAGAAGGACAGCAATGTCATTCTGCTCGACGAACCGACCAACGACCTTGATGTCGATACGCTGCGCGCTCTCGAAGATGCTCTGGCCGAATTTGCCGGCTGCGCCGTGGTGATCTCGCATGATCGCTGGTTCCTTGACCGTCTGGCCACCCATATCCTCGCTTTCGAGGGTGACAGCCATGTTGAATGGTTCGAGGGGAACTTCCAGGATTATGAAGAAGACAAGCGTCGTCGTCTTGGTCCCGATTCGACCGAGCCAAGCCGTATCAAGTATCGTCCCATCGCACGCTAAGGATGAGGATGTCGGGGTGGTGCCTCTCTGACATCTATCCTGTTGATGTCGTTCCGGGAGATGGGTCGTGACGCTCGGGCGTCAGATCCGTACCCAGCGCCTTGTTCTGCAAGCGGTGACCTGGCGCGACATGCAGGACATGATCCGTCTCAAGACCAGTGGCGCGTCTTTCGGGCGTATGCTGGGTGGTGTTCGTTCGCTTCAGCAGGTTGAAGACGAAATGGCCGATGACCTCGCTTTCTGGGCAAAGCGCGGTATCGGCATTTTTACCATCCGTGAGAATGATTGCTTTGTCGGTATGACCGGTCTGCATGAGCGTCCGGATGGTCGCGGTCTGGGTCTGCGTTTTGCCCTTGTACCCGAGGCATCGGGGCGGGGGATTGCCCGAGAGGCGGCCGGTGCTGCGCTTCGTTTTGCCCTCGATGCCGGTATTGAACGTATTGTGGGGGTAACTCGCGAAGACAACATGCCCTCACGTATCGTTCTGGGTAGTATCGGGATGCATCATATTGAGAGCTTCGAGCGTGACGGGTATCTAATGCTTGTTTACGAAATCCGACAGAGCAGACAGTTCCCTACAGCCTGAAGCCGAGATGTGCGCAGGGGCCTGACCCTCACTGCTTGAAGTTGCCAGTCGCTCCTGACTGAGGACCAGCTGACGCGGCATATGAGTACAGCCACACGGAGTGGTCGCGCGTAAGTCGTAATTTTCTGTTGTGGAGACGTGTTTAGATTCCCGGCGCGAAACGCTCTCCATGAAATCGGCTTTGCTGCCAGCTGAAAGCCGGAGATTTCACATGATATCGAATTGATCGTACGTACTTTCAGTCTGATCGTTGTGGTTTTCTATGCAGAATATATCGGATTGAGCGATCAAGCATACGTGTTAATTATTTGATATTAATAAACATATTTATCCAGAACAAAATTACGTTAGTGAATATTAATTAATGCATTTGTTGCTTTATACTTTGAAAAAAGGAGAAGCGCGAATGGTAAATACTCTGGATTCAGAAGGCGCGACGGTGTCATCGTTTGATATGGGAAGGTCCGAACCGGTCCCTGATCGGACAGAAACGGGCAAAGAACATTTTGAGGTGCTGGACGGGCTTCGCGGCACAGCCGCAATACTTGTTGTACTTTTCCATATCCAGGGGATTACGGTTACCTGGGTTGGGGAGAAGGTTATCCTTCATCATGCTCCTCTAGCGGTTGATTTCTTCTTTGCGCTTTCGGGTTTTGTCATGGGTTATGCCTATGATGATCGATGGAAGAAAATGAGCGTTGGTCAATTCCTGACGCTTCGCCTGATCCGGTTGCACCCGCTGGTAATTCTGGGTGTGACCATGGGCCTGGTCAGTTATCTGTTCGATCCTTTCAAGGGCAGTCTGCAGAACGTCCCACTGGAGACCCTGCTCGGCGTGTTCGTGCTTGGATTGTTGCTACTGCCTGCAGGACCACTACCCAACCGCTGGACCGATACGCACCCGTTCAATGGTCCATGCTGGAGCCTGCTTCAGGAATATATAGGCAATATCGCTTATGCATTGGTGCTGCGGCATTTGTCCGCTCGTGTGCTCGGCGGTATCGCGATCGTTGCAGGTATCGTTCTGACGGCTTGTGCCTTGAGCATCGGAACACTGGATCAGGGATCGAGCTTCGAAACGCTTTGGATGGCGCAGATCCGTCTGTATTTCCCGTTCGTTACGGGGCTTTGGCTTTACCGCCTTCGTGACCGTCTGCCGCGTTTCCGGCTTGGGTGGCTGCCGCTCAGTGTCATTATGACCGCGGCAATGCTGGTTCCGATTATCCCGGAATCTGATGGCGTAAAATGGAACGGCTTTTATGAGGCGCTTTGCGTGATCCTGCTTTTTCCGGCAATCATCATCGCTGGCCAGCACTCGAATGCCGGGCGTGGAATGTTGGGGTTATGCAAGGCAAGCGGGCGTATTTCCTATCCCCTTTATATTACCCATTTTCCGATCCTGTACGTATGGATGAACTATGTGGCCAACTGTCATCCCACGTCCCGCCAACTGCTCGCTTACGGGTTGGCGACGATTCCCGTTACGCTGCTTGTTGCCTGGGCGGGTCTCGTATTCTGGGATGAGCCGATCCGATCCCGCCTTCGGTCAGCGATGCGGGCACGTCGTTGACGTGTGATCTTATCTTGAACGGGAGTGGTTCTGCGTCTTCCATTCGTGCCAGGACCAATGGCAAGAGTGATAGCGCTGTTTCCTTGAGAGAAAGCCCTGACCCGATAGATGCGATGGCAGCGAGCACCTATCCAGCATGTCTGACCGAATAAGGCAGTATCAGTCGGGTGGGGGAGGACGAAAATTTACTCCTCAGGCAGGAATACTGTGAGGAGCGAGGTTATCCTGTCAGGGCGACGGATTCGAGTATCTCACGAGTGTAGCCGGCAAGGGCGCGTATCAAGTGCTGCGAGATTGCCGTGTATGTCCTGCAGTGCAGCTTTTTTCAAAACAAGAGGCTTTCTGCCGGGGGGTATCCTGATCCCCGGCAGAGAGAAATATCTGTCATCAGTGACGATGGGAAAGCTGACGCTCCAGAGCGCTGATAAGCGTTGCGACATTGCCCCCGTTGCGGGCGAGATAGGAGCTGTAATCCTGACGCTGTGTCAGCGCAGGCTCGTCCCTTCACCGATCATATCAACAATTTTCATGCCGCTGTTCCGGTCGATCAGCAAACCGATATCGGCCGTTGGTTGGCCAGGGCGCATGATCTGGGCATTGACGAGCTGGCCATTGGGCGTGGTAGTGGTCCCGATAACTCTGAAGCTTACGCCCTTGTAATCACCGATCTTGTCAGTGACAGCATTGACCAGAACCTGATGGAACAGTTTGAGGTATTGTGCCTGCTGCTCGGGTGACGCTGTGCGCCAGTAGCGACCAAGGCAGAACTTGCCGATCGTGGCAATATCGACATTGTTCTGGAGCAGCGGCAGGACTTCCTGTCGCTTTTCGCCCAGAGATTTGTCGCTGTTGATGATTCCGACCAGCTTGCCACCAAAATTGTTCACAAAGCCCTGTGCGTCTTCAGCCTGTGCAGGGGTGGCGATGGCAGTAACCGAAACGAGGGCCGTGGTCAGGAGACCGAGAGCCGCACGGCGGGAGAAAGAAAGGCATGTCTTGAGCATGTCGGGAGGTCCTTAATTGTACCAGTCCGGCACGGTCGCCCGGTGGTCGTTACGCATGGAGTCGACTTGGCTTTGCCGGTTTTGCTGCCAGGCACTTCTGATGAACGCATAGGGGTCGAGTGAATCCTGCTCGACCTGATCGATCTCGTCAATATGAGACGAGAAACCACTGAGCACTCCGGCAATATTATAGGCCCAGTTGAATGTCAGGAGGCCATAGCCGCGTGGCACATAATTGATGGGTGACAGACCTTGCGCGATGACATAGCCGCCAGCGTCACGCAATGTGTTTGGCCCGAGTCCTGGAAGGAACATGTAAGGACCGCTGGGAACACCCCAAGTGGCGAGGGTCAGGCCCGGATCGCTGTCGTGATGCGGGTAACCCAGCGATGTGGCCACGTCGATAAAGCCGGCCGCGCCAATGGTCATATTGATGATATAACGCATGAAATCGTCGCCGGCGCGGCGCGGCTTTCCTGCACCGACATCGCTGAAGAAGACGGTCGGCATATACCATGTCTGGTTCAGGTTATCGATTGAGTTACGAATCGGTTTGGGAACTGCCCAGGCCCAGGCCTTGCCGACAGGTCGCAACGCATGATGATAGGCCCACATCTGTATGCCATACATCTTGCGATTGACAGGCTCATAGGGGTCGTTTGCTTCCTTGTAGTCTGCAAGGGCTTCCGGGTCTTTAGGTGGCGGATTACGCCAGCTGGCGCAGGCGCTCAGAGAGAGCAGGGCTGTCAGTCCGACAAGAAGACGGCCACCTTTACGCTGCTTGTGCCGTTGCGTCCGGTTCTCGACGGCAGATCCGGTATCAGGCCGGTTATCGGAATCACCTAGCGGTGCGGTCATCGCAGTCCCCAAGTCGTGTCAGCGCGCCTGGCTGCGCCAGAATCTGCGCACAAGCCCACGATCGTTTCGTTACAGGCTGTGAACAGCCCCGGTTTCAATAGCCTGAAAGCGCCGCCACAGATGCAGCATGACACCATCTCCTTTAGGGGAGAAGACATCAATGCTGTCTCTCTGGAGACGCAGCATTGTGGTTTTTTAGCATGATGTCCGACAGATGCCAGACCGTAGATGTCAACTCATGCTCCCTGCCTAGCGTTTGAGGAGGGCCACGGTTGGCGAAGATGGATTCCAAGTATTTTGACATGGATCGTTTCTCCTACCAGTGTGGCGTCAAATCAACAGATGGAAGCACCTTTCCCATGAGAGCAATTGTTATGAGCGCTGTTTGTCTGGCGGCGTTTGCCAGTATGGTAGATGGTGCGGCGCTGGCAGCGCCGGCTGTGACGGTTCAGCCTGGGGCAAGACTCCGGGTGGTCAGGACGTCAAAATCATTACACTGACCAATGACCACGCCATGACTGTTCGGGTTATTACCTATGGCGGAATCATCCAGTCCGTTGAGGCCCCGGATCGTGCTGGCCATGTCCAGGATCTGGTCCTCGGTTTCGGGACACTTGAAGGCTATACGAAGGACTCGGCAGAAGGGGGGCTGTTTTTTGGCGCCATGATCGGCCGTTACGCCAATCGTCTGGCCCATGGCACCTTTACGATAGATGGCAAGAGCTATCACACCGATCTGACTGATCCGCCAAATGCCTTGCATGGTGGCAAGATCGGCTTTGACAAACACGTCTGGACACTGGTCGATACCAGAAAGACTGCCGGAGAGGCTTCCGTCACGTTGCGTCTGGTCAGCCCGGACGGTGATCAGGGGTTTCCGGGAACGCTGACGACCAGCATTACCTATACACTCAATGACAATAACGCGCTCAGCCTGCATTATCAGGCCACCACAGACGCACCAACCGTGCTGAATCTGACTAATCACAGCTACTGGAATCTGAACGGCGAAGGTTCGGGTTCGATTGAGAACGAGGTTCTTCGGGTTAATGCAGAGCGTTACACTCCGACGGATTCGACCTCGATCCCGACAGGAGAGCTGGCCCAGGTCGAAGGAACACCACTTGATTTCCGCAAGCCTGCACGTATTGGCGATCGCCTGCGCAGTGATTTCATCCAGATGATGTACGCGCACGGTTATGATCATAACTGGGTCGTCGAGGGAGAATATGGCAAAGCACCGCGCCCCGCAGTGACGGTGTATGATCCGGCTTCGGGTCGTACGCTCGATGTCTCGACCAATCAGCCAGGTGTTCAGATCTACACATCGAATTCCCTGACCGGGAAATATGCCGGTATCTCACATCGTGCCTATCGCCAGACCGATGCCCTGGCTATCGAGGCGGAGCATTTTCCGGACAGCCCCAATCATTCTTCTTTCCCGACGACGGAGCTACGTCCGGGCCAGAAATTCGACTACACGACCATCTTCAAGCTCGGCACGCGCTGAGCCTACCCTGCCTGCTTGGTCTCTGGGCAGGCAGGCTTCAGGCGTCTCTGTGATGGCGGCGGCGGTGATGGCCAGGATCTGGCATGAACTCCCGATGTGTCACGAAGACGCCCCGATCTGCTGCCAGATGCAGTACGGTCAGCTTTTCCTTTGCCAGTCCGGTATGCGGATCAGTAAAACCGGCGATACGATGTTTGACCTCGATCTCGAGAGGTCGTTCGATTTCCAGCGCAAGACGGTGGCTACGCCAGGTCATGGCCAGTTCGGTCTCACCATTAAAGCGTCCATAGCGGAATGACATCGCGTCCTTCTGCACGATCTGATGTGCGGCATTGCCCAACATAAACAGACCGGCCAACGCAGCGGCTGCATGGCCAATACGGCAAAACTGGGCATGGCTGAGCAAAGGAAGCACAATTTTTGTGACCCTGAGGGCCGCAAGGGCAGAGACGCCGACACAGAGCCCAGCCACAAGCACGGGGCCGTCAAACAATCCGAAACGGGCGTACAGAAAGAGCTTTATGGCATGGAGCAGGACTTCGTTCGCTGCGCGCGTGGCAATGATGGTTTCTTTCTGCAGGCCCAGTTTCTGGTAGAAGCGATTGAACAACAGTCCCGTGGCGCCAGTGAAACCCGAGATGAACCCGGCCGCCAGGCCAATGGCGGGCAGATACTTCCAGGCGCCCTGATCGGTCATGACCGGTGAGGCTGGGCGTAGCAGCAGAACAACATTGCCACTCAGAAACAGGCCCAGAAACATTTCAAGATAGACCGGGGGCATGAGCCGCAGACAGAACACACCCAATGCTGCGGCAGGCAAGGCGGCGGGCAGGAAACAGGACACGACGCGCCAGTCAATCGCATGACGGAAGGTCGCAATCCGGCCGATCGTGCTGCACATGGTTCCCAGAGAAAGCGCAGCCGGTATCTTCGACGCAGTCAGGAGCAGGCCGAGAACAGGCATGATAACCAGACCCGCTCCGCCACCTGCCACAGCAGAAATGGTAAAAGCCCCGCAGGACAGGCAGAAAAGCAGCACAAAAACCAGCATGATCCTCGCATTCCGTCTCAATAGCCCGACTCAGGGCTGAGGAAGGCAGCGATCGTTGAATCTATATGAGAATTATTCTCAATTTGATATCAAATCATGTCAGGTTGTCAGAACGATCAGAGTTTTCGGTCGCGTTTGATCCTGTCCCAGGCGGCATTGATGCGTGCGACACGATCAGCGCTTTGGCCATGGCATCGGGGCTGAGATTTTTCTGCCCCAGAACGTCAGGATGATGCTCCCTGATCAGGACGCGCCACCGTGTACGTACTTCCTGGTCACTGGCTGAACGAGAAAGGCCAAGCTCGACATAGGCATCGTTTTCATTGCTTGCCGAAGCGGAGCGTCCGGTTTCAGCCCGGTCCCAGGCTCCCGGAGGCAAGCCGAAAGCCGTATGGATCTTTCTGAGAAAAGCTGTCTCGGCAGGGTTGAGAGGCGCACCGGGGGGCAGATCGGCTCTGGCAATAACGAATAGTGCCATCAACAGATTTTCGAGTGGTGCGCGATCCTTGGCGAATCCCTTTCCAAGCTCGCGCGCATACATTTCAAAATCATCCGTCCGGTCACGTGCGCGGTCGAAAAGCATGCCGATTTCCCGGCTGTTTTCTGCCGGAAACTGGAAAAGGGATTTGAAAGCCGAGATCTCTGCCTTGTTCACAGGTCCATCGATCTTGGCCATCTTGGCGCAGAGTGCAACCAGACCGATGGCATAAAGCTGATCGGTCTTGCCAAGCAGGGTTGCCATCTTAGCGGCCGCCATGAACGCTGCCCCATTTGGATCGGGCTGGCCTTTTGTGCGCCAATGCTCATGCCAGCCACCGGCTGGCGTTTCAAGTAGCGAGCCGCGATCGGCGGCATGACCGAGCGCCGCCCCCATGAGCGCGCCCATCGGTCCACCCACTGCGAAACCGGCTACACCACCGAACATCTTGCCCCAGAATGCCATGATCTATCGGTAGCATGAGGCAGGGGATGAGTTCAAACGATGGCTGACGGATTGGCACAGGGCAGATCGACTGTACCCTCATCATTCCTCACGGAAAGGCGCGGCAGGCTCTGGCTGATCGCATTGGTCAGTGCTGTCAGATCATAGGGCTTGGGCAAAATCGTAACGGATGGATCGCCCTGGACAGAATGAGTGTCACCTGTAGCAAAAATGATTCCGATATCCGGTTTGAGGCTACGGGCCTGAGTGGCGAGATCCTTGCCGGAAAGACCTGGCAGGTTCACGTCCGTCAGCAGCACGTCGACTGGCATGGTCTGGAGTACGATCAGGGCTTCGGCATAATCGCTGGCCTCTATCATCAGATAGCCGGAATCCCTGAGCATTTCTGACGTCGTCTGTCTGATCAGACGGTCATCCTCAACCAGCAGGATTGTGAGGTAGAGGGAACGAGAGGGGGCAGAGCCGTCCGATGTTGCATCGGCAGAATGAGAGAGCGGGTGGATCTGCCGTTCTGATACGGCCGGATCAGCCGCCTGCTGACGTTGCGCACGATTGGCAAGAACATGGCGGAATTTCCGTGCCAAGCGTCGCGCGTATAGGGTTTGGAAAGGAGTTCCACCCCGGCATCAAGCCGACCGCCATGGACGATCGAGTTCTCGGTATAACCCGAGGTAAACAGGACAGCGATATCAGGCAGACGCTCTTTGGCGCGCCGGGCCAGTTCCGGGCTTTTGAGCGTTCCTGGCATCACCACATCAGTAAACAGCATGTCGATGGGAATGCCGCTTTCGATCACTACAAGAGCATTGGCGGCATCTGTCGCCTTTAGCACCTGATAGCCGAGATCGGAGAGCATTTCGACCACCGTAGCCCGCACTTCGTCGTCATCCTCAACAACGAGTACTCTTTCGGTGCCGCCTGTAGCGGGGGTCATGTGGAGGTCAGTTTCCACATCCTCGGCGTCTATTGAACGTGGCAGATACAGCTTGATTGTCGTGCCTTCATCCGGCTCGGAGTAGATATTGATATGGCCACCGGACTGTTTGACGAAACCATAGACCATCGACAGACCGAGACCTGATCCCTTGCCTTCGGCCTTGGTAGAGAAAAAGGGCTCAAACACTTTCGACAGGATCTCGGGAGTCATGCCAGTGCCGGTATCCGAAACAGCAAGCAGTACGTACTGACCTGCTTTGACGTCGTCATGCTGGCGTACATAGGAATCATCGAGCAGGGCATTACCCAGTTCGATTGTCAGTTTGCCATGGCCATCCATGGCATCACGGGCATTGATGGCGAGGTTGAGAAGTGCATTCTCGATCTGCGCGGGATCGATAAAGGTGTTCCACAATCCTGCCGAGACAACTGTCTCGATCTCGATTCCCTCGCCAATGGCACGTCGGAGCATTTCGTCCATGCCACGCACAAAACGCGTGACATTCACGATCTTCGGCTCCAGCGCCTGACGACGCCCGAACGCCAGAAGCTGGCTGGCCAGGCGCGAGCCACGCTGCACACCGCCCATGGCGCTACTGACGTGACGCTCAGCACGCGCATTACCGGCAACATCCTTGCCCAGTAACTGCAGATTACCGCTGATCACCTGAAGCAGATTATTGAAATCATGGGCTACACCGCCGGTCAGTTTGCCAATGGATTCCATTTTCTGTGCCTGGGCAAGGCGGGTTTCTGCCTGACGGCGCTCGGCAATTTCCTCTATGACGCGATTCTCGAGCGTCTCGTTGAGTTTGCGAAGCTGCTCTTCGGCGCGCTGGCGATGGCTTACCTGACGCGCCAAATCATCGGCGCGCTCACGCAAGGCAGCTTCTGCCGCACGTTGGTGAGTGATGTCCGAATGCACACCAACCCATTCGGTTATAACGCCTTCATCATTCAGAATTGGCAGGGCGCGTATGGCGAAATTCCGCCAGACCCCTTCGCGGCTCAGAACGCGATGTTCGTGAACAAACATGCTGCGTGCTGTGACAGAGGTATTCCACGCGACAATGGTCGCGGCTGCATCATCGGGATGAACGGCATTGGCCCAGCCGAAACCCTGATAGGCGTCATAACTCTGTCCCGTCAGTGCAGCCCAGCCAGGCTGCTCGCCAGTCATGCGGCCATCGGCACTATTGGTCCAGAGTACACCATGAACAGCCCGCATTGCCGTACGAAAGCGAAGATCGCTGGCGGCTACCTCGGCAATGCGCCTTGCCCGTTCTTCGATGTCAATGCCAAGGATATGGACGCCATGCACGACGCCCTCACCATCTGTATGGGGTACATAGCGGAATTCGGTGTGGCGCAATGTGCCATCGCGCTGTGGCAAGAGTGTTTCGGCTGTGATTGTCTGGCCGGAAAGGGCGCGTTCCAGATCCGGTCGTCTGTCTTCGTAAACGCGTGCACCCAATACTTCGGACACGGGACGATTGATAATACTGTCCAGCTTCAGACCAAGCAGAGTCTCATAGGCTGCATTGGCAAAACGATAGATATGGGCCTGATCGACGTAGGAGACGAGCATTGGCGTTGCATTGGTGACACGAAGCAGATTGGCTTCGCTTGCAGCAAGACGGGCTTCGGCTTTCACACGCTCGGTATTGTCGACCACGGTGCAGAGTACGCCAGCTGCATGCCCATCCGTCTCGAAAACCGGAGTGTAGTAAAGATCAAGCGTGAAGCTGTCACGTCCATGCGGATGATCGAACCTGACATGGCGATTACGGAATGTCGCGGCCTGACCGTGAAGCGCCTGCTCAAGCACGGGCTTCTGCCATGCCCATAGTTCGGGAAAGGCCTCGTCGCTGCGGATACCCAGCGCACAAGGATGCCGGTCACCAGCAATACGGCTGAAGGCATCATTGTAGAACAGAATATGATCAGGCCCCCAGAAAAGCATTTTGGCGACCGGGGAATTAACGATGTTTGTGATCGTGGCGCGCAGGACGTCAGACCACAGGGACAAGGCACCCACAGGGTTATGAGCCCAGTCAAGCGCGCGTATCAGGGCACCGCATTCCCCGCCTGCAAGCGGGAAAGCCCTGGCATCGCGCAAAGCTGCTGCCTCGCGCTTCTGCCGTAAAAGAGACAAACCGGCCTTCAGGGCTTCTTCCGCAGAGGCAAACGCACCCTGGGAGAGTTCCGCTTCAAGGGCGCGTGAAAGTGCTTCCGAAAAGGGAAGCGGAAATGAGGGACGAGATGTCATGGATCGACAGGGCCCTTGCGCCACAGTGAAAGCGGGAATTCAAATCGTTAATTATCGACAACGAATGTCATTGACCAGAGAAAAGCCTCGTCGAGCAGGGGTGGTGCCGTGCAGACCACCTGGCAAAACAAACGGTCAGACCAGATCAGGGTTGCGCGATCCCTTCCCGTATCGGCCTGCCTGGTGACCAGGAGATGGCATCATGACATCTTCTGCTCGACAAGACCTGTATCAGGTGATAATTATCGGTTTATCGATAATAAGAGAATAATCATGATACCCATGCGTGAGACAGCCTCGCAGGTTTCCCTGCTTCTTAAGGTTCTCGCCCATCCGGAGCGCCTGATGATCGCCTGTCTTCTGGTCGGTCAGGAATTGTCTGTTGGTGCGATCGAAAGGATGCTTGGCATCGGCCAGCCTGGTTTGTCTCGCCACCTCACCAGCCTGAGGGCCGCACGCGTCGTCAATTTCCGTCGTGAGGGCAGTTCTGTCTTCTACCACTTGGCCGATGAAAAAGCCGGGCATGTTATTGCAGCGCTACATACCATCTATTGCGAGCCTCGCGTTGACGATGGAGCATTCTGATGGCGCCTTTTTTCACCAGTCTTCTGGGGGGTGTGCTGATCGGGACAGCCTGCACGATCTATCTTATGGGGATCGGGCGCATAGCCGGGATCAGTGGCATGGCTGCAAAGTTTCTCAACAGGCAGCTGATCGCCCGGCTGTTATCTTTCTTCTGGGTCTGATGGTTGCGCCTCTTCTCTGGCGAGGTATCTCGGGTCACTGGCCTCCTCTGACAATCAGGGAGCCCTGGTTTGTGGTTGTCCCTGCCGGCGTTCTGGTCGGCTTCGGGTCGCAGATGGCATGTGGCTGCACTAGCGGCCATGGTGTGATGGGGCTGGCGCGTCTGTCTCCCCGGTCTCTTGTCGCTGTTGGGTGTTTCATGACTGCCGCAATCGCAACAGCCATCTGCGCCCATCACATGGCAGGGTGGTGGACAAGACCGTGAAGCGCTTTGGCCTTGCTGCGCTATGCGGCGTGATATTCGGGCTTGGTCTCATATCGGGGGGGATGACCGACCCTGAAACCATCCAGTCCTTTCTGATGCCTGGCCGGGACTGGAACCCCTCTTTGATGGTCGTGCTGGGTGGTGCGGTCTGTGTGACATTTGCTGGCCTGAGACTGCAAAAGCGCATGGTGCGTCCATGGTACGATGCCCGGTTTCATCTCCCCGGGAAAACCCGGATTGACGCGCATCTCGTCCTGGGAAGCATCCTTTTCGGTATCGGATGGGGATTGATCGGCTTATGTCCGGGGCCAGCTATCGCCGCCATTTTGTTCGGTGGTGCCAAAGCCCTGCTGTTTCTGGTTTCCATGGGCGCAGGTATTGCGTTGTTTCATGGTGTGTTCAGCCGAGATCCGGGGTGAGTCTGTAACCGGAGTGACTGGCGACTGAACCGCCCGGCAGAATCAATGCTGGTGATCAGCAAGACAAGAGACTGGCAAAAGCGCGGGCGGGATCGTGCACCAATGGTTTTCCAGCCAGAAAAATGTAAAAAAGAGAAGATTATTGCTGCAGATCATTCTGTTCTTGATATCGGAGACAGCCCGATTGTCCGTGCATTGCGTATTCTACCTCAACGGAAAAGATTTCTCGGTACTTACCTGTGCAGGGTTCGGTTCCTTTCCTGCCTATTCCGGGTCTGGCGACTTGACCAATCGTTCCGCTGCGACCGGCAACAGGAATAATGGCCCCCTTCCGCTAGGGCTTTATCATATCCTCGATCGGCAGTGCGGAGGCCGCCTGGGTGGTGTCAGGGATCATATCGGTGATTTCTTTGCGGGTACCCGTCGTCAGGACTGGTTCGCTCTCTACCGTGATGATGGCGTCATAGATGATCAGACATCGATAGATGGCATAAGACGAGGCGCTTTCCGGCTGCATCCGGTCGGGTTCTGGGGGATCAGCAAGGGATGCATCACGCTACCCGATACCCATGATTTCTATCGCCTGCGTGAGTTTCTGCTTGCGCAACCTATCGTCTATCTGAACGGAATGCGTTCCTACGGGACGCTGGAAGTCAAATGAAAGTGCTTGTTACCCTGCCGGTCGCTCTTCTTGTCTATCTTGCTCTGGGCAATGCGACGCATCACTATTTTGCCTGGTCAGGTCGGACATGGAAGATCCTGTCACCTGTCTTTTATCTCAATGACACTCTTGGTCTGGGTCTGAGCCAGGCCAGCATCATCATGGCGACGATGATGCTGGTCAGCATCGTTCTGGCGTATGTCATCGTGACGGGGCTGGGCGCATTGATGGGCCGCCGTCGCAGGGGCTGACAGTCACAGGGTGCCGAAGGAAGTGGTGATAATCCCGACGGCTTGATGCTTACATACGTTGACGGATCATGTTCACGTGCTGCGCAGAAAAACCAGACAAGCCACCCGTAATGCCGAGGCAAGCGGGCGTTCCGGTGGACGGGTCGCATCGATACTGGCGATCAGAGAGGCGAGAGAATTATCTGCGCTCATTTCTTCCAGCACGGCCCAGAATTCAGGCTCAAGGGCGATACTGGTGCGATGGCGTGACAATGTGAAGCTGCGTTTGACGAGATCACTCATTCGGTGCGGCTTTCTGTAATTCGGTTTGTGCCCATGCGGCAGCGTCAGCGACAATCGGGCTTTCGTCCTGCGTCAGATGCGCGACCAGTGGCAGATGCGCGCGATCGCCGGAATTACCGAGCGCAATCAGCACATTACGCACAAAGCGATTGCGTCCGATACGCTTGATGGGCGAGCCGGAGAAAAAGCTGCGGAATCCGGCATCGTCCAGCCGGGCCAGATCATCTAGTCTGGGCGCCATCAGATCGGCCCGGGGCTGAAGCTTCATGTGGCGTGACGTTGCAGCAAAACGGTTCCATGGGCAGGCATTGAGACAGTCATCGCAGCCATAGATTCGATTGCCCATGGCCTTGCGAAATTCGACCGGGATCGGCCCGTCATGCTCGATGGTGAGATAGGCAATGCAGCGCCGGGCATCGAGCGCATAGGGACGAGGAAAGGCATCGGTAGGACAGGCTGCCAGGCAGCGCGTGCAACTGCCGCATGACCCGGCGCGAGGCGGTGAGGCGGCAAGTTCGAGCGTGGTATAGATCTCGCCCAGAAGCAGCCAGGAGCCATGAACGCGTGAGACGACATTGGTGTGCTTGCCCTGCCAACCGAGCTGGGCCTGCTCGGCCAGAGGCTTTTCCATGACCGGTGCCGTATCGACAAACACCTTCACCTCTGTGCCATCGCCGCCAACATCCTGACGCACCACGAATTGCGCGAGATGCTTGAGCATGCCTTTGAGCACATCATGATAGTCGCGATGGCGGGCATAGACCGAGATCGTGCCGGTATCGGGCTGGTCGAGCGTTTCGGCAGGGTCGGCCTCGGGTGCGTAGGAAAGCCCGAGCGAAATCACGCTACGGACTTCAGGCCAGAGCGCCCTGGGGTCGCCACGCTGCTCGATGCGCTGCTCCATCCAGCCCATCGTGCCGTGACGTCCGTCCTCGACAAACTGGCGCAGACGCGTGCGGGCTTCCTCGGGCAGGGAAGCGTCACAAAAGCCGATCGCATCGAAGCCGAGATGCCGCGCATGGTCGGCAATGCGGTCTTCGATGCTCTTCGTCATGCTGTATGGGTCATGGCACGGGCGGCCAGTCCGGCTGGGGGAATTCGTCCTGCGTCCAGTCCCCTGCGGCCCAGTCGGCGCGCAAGGCGATGGCCTTCTGCGGCAGGGTGCCATCGACGATGGCCGCACGGATCTGGCGCATGAGACGCTGGTAATAGGCGAGATTATGCCATGTCAGCAGCATCGGCCCGAGGATCTCATTGGCACGGAAGAGATGATGCAGATAGGCGCGGCTGTGGCGCGAACAGGCCAGACAATCGCAATCAGGGCTTATCGGACGGTTATCTTCTGCATGGCGGGCATTGCGCAGGTTCAGCGTGCCGCGCTCGGTATAGGCGCGCGCCGTGCGGCCTGCGCGCGTGGGCATGACGCAATCGAACATGTCCACGCCGCGCTCGACACCGCCCAGCAGGTCATCGGGCGTGCCGACACCCATCAGATAACGGGCATGGTCGTGCGGCAGGAGCGGAATGGTGAAGTCGAGTGTCGAGAACATGAGTTCCTGACCTTCACCCACTGCCAGACCGCCAATGGCGTATCCCTCGAAGCTGATATCGGTCAGGGCCCTGGCCGAGCGCGTACGCAGATCGCGTTCCGTTCCGCCCTGAACAATACCGAACTGCCCATAGCCGGGACGCTGCACAAAGGCCTCACGCGAGCGCGCAGCCCAGCGCATGGAAAGCTCCATGGAGGATTCCAGACGTTCGGGCGTGGCGGGCAGAGCCGGGCATTCATCGAAGCACATGGTGATGGTGGCATCGAGCGCGTGCTGGATATCCGTGCTGCTCTCAGGCGTCAGGCGATGCTTGGATCCATCAATATGAGAGTTGAAGGTCACGCCATCCTGGTCGAGCTTGCGCAGCGCGCCGAGCGACATGACCTGAAACCCGCCTGAATCGGTCAGGATCGGGCCGGACCAGTCCATCATGCGATGCAGACCGCCCATCTTGCGCACGCGCTCGGCGCCCGGGCGCAGCATAAGATGATAGGTATTGCCCAGAATGATGCCTGCGCCTGTCGAGCGCACGGCATCCATGGTCATGGCCTTGACCGTGCCCACCGTGCCCACCGGCATGAAGGTAGGGGTCGGGATCGTGCCATGAGCGGTATGCAAATGGCCTGCGCGTGCCTGCCCGCAGCAGGCCTGCGCCTTCCACTGCATTTTCGTGGCGTTTTCTGTCATGGCGCGCGATCCAGCAAGCAGGCATCTCCGTAGGAATAGAAGCGGAATTTCTCGGCGATGGCATGGGCATAGGCCGCACGCATCGTGTCTGTGCCCGCCAGCGCGCAGACAAGCATGAAGAGCGTCGAGCGTGGCAGATGGAAATTGGTCATCAACCGGTCAACAGCGCGAAAACGATAGCCGGGCTTGATGAAGATGGCTGTCTCGCCTTCCCATGGATGTACGATACCGTTTTCATCTGCTGCACTTTCCAGCAGGCGCAAGCTGGTTGTGCCAACCGCGACGATCTTCCTGCCGCTGGCCCGCGTGTCATTGATGAGCTGCGCCGTATGGGCGTCGATACGCCCCCATTCCGCATGCATCTTGTGACTGGCGATATCGTCTCGTACAGGCAGGAACGTCCCTGCGCCGACATGCAGCGTCAGCGTATGGCGCGTTACGCCACGCGCATCGAGCGCGGCCAGAAGCCCGGGGGTGAAATGCAGCCCTGCGGTCGGGGCTGCAACCGCGCCCTTGTAGCGCTCGAAAATGGTTGCATAATCGCTGTCATCCTGAGCCGTAGGACCAGAAGGACGGTCGATATAAGGCGGCAGGGCCAGCGCACCGACACGCTTCAGAAATTCGTCGAACGCCGTGCCTTCTGCCGAAAACCGCATGGAAATGGCGCCATCGCCTTCATTTTCGACCACTTCTGCCGTGACCGGATCAGTGCCGAAACGCAGCGTGTCACCGGGGCGCAGCTTGCGGGCATTTTTTGCGAGAGCATGCCAGTTTCCATCACTCAGAATGCGATCGAGCGTGATACCGATTTTTGCCTCGCCACGCTGTGCCGCCAGCTGGGCACGAATAACCGCCGTGTCATTGGCAATCAGGAGATCGCCCGGCTCGAGCAGCGAGGGCAGATCGGCGATGCGATGTTCAGCCAGAGGCTGACCGGCGGCAACACGCAACAGACGGGCGCTGTCACGCGGGCGGGCGGGTTCCAGAGCGATGTTGTCGCGCGGAAGATCGAAGTCGAAATCGGATATCTGCATGGGCGGCTTCGTTTAGGCCAGATCGGACGGAAAAGGCCAGCGCAAATCCTGAATCCCGGGCGAAGGACACGGTCATAGAGGCGCCTCCCGGAGGAGGGGGCATTTGTCCGGACCCTGTCGTTCGAGTCCGGGCAGAGAGAAGAGCGTGTATCTAGATCACGGCTTTCTGTTAGGCGCAGGGGTCTGCGCTCTCTGTTTCGTTGTGTTTTTTCGGGCAGAGTTTCAGCTGGTCTATCAGCCAGCGTCCGGCAGGGCCTGGCGGTTCGGCGGTGGAATAGACAACACTCATCGGCATATTGGCCCCGCCGGGAGGGGAAAACCCTTCGATCGTGAGTTCGACAAGTCTGCCAGCGGCCAGATCGGCGGCGATGCTGTGAACGGGCATGCTCCCCAGCCCAGCCCTCCAAGCAGAAAATGATGCTTTGCGTAGAGATCAGCCAGACGCCAGGTGAAAGGAGACAATACGCCCCGTTCACGTCCTGCAGAGAGATCCGTGCGGTCTGTCAGTACAAGTTGCACATGCTTTGCGAGTTCGTCACGAGGGATTGGTCCTTCATGACGCGCCAGAGGATGTTCGGCAGAGGCAACCATCATGAAACGTATTTCGCCAAGCGCCTCGGTCGAGCAGGAGGGTGGAACATCCGGCAGGGGGCCGGCAATGGCGATCTGGGCACGTGAGTCCAGAATGGGCTGGAATACTCCGCCCAGTGCCTCGACAAAAAGACGCAGTGGCGTATGGGGGAAAGTTTCCCGAAAGCCGCGCGCCACGCGTGTCATCCGGTCCATGGGAAAGAAGACATCGACCACGACAGCCAGTTCTGGTTCGACACCCGATGACATGCCATATGCCCGCGCCTTCATGTGATCGACATTCAGAACAATGCCGCGAGCATCAGCAAGGAGTGCTTCCCCCGCCTTGGTCAATTGCGGATAGCGACCAATACGCTCGAAAAGCTGGACGCCGATCTGTGCTTCAAAGGTCGCAATCATTTCACTGATTGCAGGCTGCGAGCGCCGGAAGCGCCGGGCCGCAGCAGAGAAACTGCCCTCATCGGCTGCCGCTATGAAAACGCGGAGCTGGTCGAGAGAGATCCTGTCAAGCATCGAGCCGTCACCTATCGTTCAAAGCGATACTATCTATCGGAATATATTGACTGTCGAGATGGGTCCTGATGTGAGACGGTCAACAGAACACAGCATTCAGCGCTCGTTCTGCGGGTATGTTGCATTGCTGGATCCAACAGGAAAAAGGCGAGGAAATCATGAAGATCCTTCATCTTGATTCGAGCATTCTGGGCGATAATTCGGCGAGCCGTGCCCTTACGGCAGAAACCATTGCCCATCTGAAAACTGCCCATCCCGAGGCAGTGATTACCTATCATGATCTTGCAGCCCATCCTATCCCCGAGCTCGGGCCGGCGCATGTGGCGGCCCGTTTTGGTGCAGAGGTGACAGACGAGACGTTGAAGGCTGATATCGCCCGCGGTGATACCTTCATCGACGAGTTGTTCGCTGCCGATATCGTGGTTGTCGGCGTACCCATGTACAATTTCACGATCTCGGCCCAGCTCAAGAACTGGTTTGATCGCATCATGGTAGCAGGCCGGACCTTCCGTTATGGCGAGAACGGCCCGGTTGGCCTGGTGCCGGAGGGCAAGAAGATCATTCTCATCTCCACGCGTGGTGGTCAGTATGGCGCGGGTCATCCTGCAGCTTCAATGGACCATCAGGAACCTTATGTCTCCGCGGCACTTGGTTTTGTCGGGCTGAAGGACCTGACATGGATCCGTGCTGAAGGGCTCAGCCGTGGTGGTGATGCACGTGAAAGCGCAATGAGTGCTGCGCGCGCTGCAATTGCTGCTCTGTAAGACCAGTCTGAGAACAGGAATTTCCTCTATGAAAAAAACTTTTCTGGCCAGTGCCGCCCTCCTGACGGCATTGGGTGCTTTGTCCATGCCGCAAGCCCGGGCGCAACAGGGCGGCACGCCTGACCCCAAAGCGGTTCAGGCGGGTAGTTATGCAGTCGAGCCCTATCATACACAGATCAGCTTTTCTCTGCTGCATATGGGCTTTACCGGTTTTTCTGGTTTCTTCTCTCAGGCTTCAGGCACGCTGACACTTGATCCGGCTCATATCGATGCAACAAAGCTCGAGGTGACTTTGCCGATCAGCTCGGTTCAGACAACGGTTGCCAAGCTTGATAGTGAGCTCAAGGGCGCCGACTGGCTCGATGCGGACAAGTTTCCTACAGCTCATTTTGTCTCGACCCGTGTGGTCAAGACGGGCGCAAAGACTGCCAATATCACCGGTGATCTTACCCTGCATGGTGTAACGCATCCTGTCACGATCAAGGCCCGCCTGATTGGCAGTGGTGTAAACCCGCTCGACAAGAAAGAGACTGTCGGCTTCGAAGGCGATGCCGTGATCATGCGCTCTGCTTTTGGCGTAAGCCGTTACGTGCCGCTGGTGGCTGACAGCGTCACCTTGCATATTGCCGGTGCCTTTGAACGCCAGTCCTGATCCCGGGTCTTTGCAGGTATCGTTTCCGATGACGACAAGCAGTGAGCGATACGGCGCTGTTGCCATGATCCTGCACTGGATCATGGCACTGGGCATTCTGTTCATGCTCGGACTGGGATTGGTTATGGTTCATGGTTCTCTTGATCCGGGAATCATGTACAGGCTTTTCCAGCTTCATAAATCGATCGGCATCACACTTCTTGCTGTGGCCTTGCTGCGTGTGGTCTGGCGCTTTCTTCATCATCCACCGGCATTTCCAGCAAGTATGTCGCTGGGCGAGATCCGATTGGCGAAGCTCGGCCATGCTCTGCTTTATATGGAGCTGTTCTTTATGCCACTGAGTGGCTGGGCCCTGGTATCGAGTTCGGTCTTTGCCATTCCGACAGTGCTGTACGGGATTGTGCCCTGGCCAGACCTGCCTTTTTTGAGCATCTCACAAACAGGCAGCCGGTCGAAGATGCTTTTACCCTGCTGCATGCCTATGGCGCTTATGCCCTCATTGCAGTGGTGGGTCTGCATATGATGGCAGCGTTGAGACATCATTTTTTCCTGCGCGACGGGGTGCTGCTGAGGATGTTGCCTGCAACCCGAAGAACTCCTGACCGGACACATCTGAAATGAATCATATCATCCGAACTCTCGCTCCTGCGCTCGTTTTGGGCACTGGAATTGTCTGCCAGGCGCACGCTGTTCAGGCTGCGGAGTGGCAGGTGGAAAAAGACCATAGCGTACTCGGTTTCACGGGTATGCAGACCGGCTCTTCCTTCAAAGGGGCCTTCACCCGTTATGAACCGACAATAGTTTTCGATCCGTCGCAGCCGGAGAAGGGGCACATTGATCTCACGATTGATCTTGCCAGCGCACAGACCGGAGATCGTCAGCGAGATACGGCCCTGCCGGGGCAGTACTGGTTTGATATCGCCCACTTTCCGAAAGCGCATTTTGTGTCGACGGCGATTCGGCGGATCGCAGGGGAGCATTACGAAGCCGTCGGCACGTTGACGCTGCGCAATCTCAGTCATCCGGTTACACTGGATTTCACACTGCATATTGATGGCAGAAAAGCCCACGCACAGGGGAATGCCGCATTTTCACGTGCGTTATTTGGTGTGGGTCAGGGGCCATGGGCTTCGGGGCAATGGGTGGCTCTGCCAGTGACGGTCACGTTCGATTTTGTCGCAAACGAGGCCGGGTGAGGAGGTTTTCCGCAGGGGGTGATGTGACAGGCGGAATCGACTAGAGAGAAACAACAAGCCCTACAGGAGATTCCCTAATGTCTTATGCCGCTCTTGACGCTGCCCGCGTCGCCAAGGCCGCCAAATCTGCCTGACCGCTCTTGGGCAGGTCAAGGAACAGTCCGAAACCCATGTCCGTAAAACGATAATGGTTGAGCGTATCGAAGCATTGGCGGCTGCCGCGGCTGAAACTTCCCTGCCCGGTGGCGGGCTGGTGACCCTGACATCGGAAGAGTTCTGGCTGATCAGCAAAAACTGGTGATTGACTGGACGAAAGCGGCACCACCCCGCTTTCGTCCTTTATCCCTGGTAAGAAGCGATCTCGATCAGGTTCTCGTCCGGATCGAGAATATAGACCGAGGTGATAGGCCCGAGCGCGCCGATACGCATAACCGGCCCCTCAATGACGGCCACGCCGCATTTATCGAGATGACGCAGGATATTTTCTGAGTCGATGGCTGTGGTAAAACACAGATCACTGACACCGGGGGCAGCACGCCGTGCTGTTGTCCAGCCTTCGGAATCCATGGGGCGGAGATTGATTTTCTGCCCACCGAAGCTCAGTGAGACGCGATTATTGCGTCCATATTCCTCGATTTCCATGCCCAGAACGCGCTGATACCAGTTGGCAGAAACGGCGCGGTCACGGACTGTGAGAACGATATGGTCGAGGCGATCGACGGTAAAACGCATGAGGGCCGAACCTTCGCTGACAGGGACGCATCAAACATAAGCGCTTCAAGCATTATCAGGGTTGCGCCCTACCTGACTAGCTGCCGCCCTCGCCTGATCAGGAATGAAACGGGTCAGAAAGGTCGCGATGGCAGGAGCGACGGCGATCAGCACAAGAAACCGGGCGATCTGCATTGCCATCACGAACGGAACATTGATCGGAGTCGAGGCCGCAATAATTGCGATGGAGTCGGCTCCACCCGGACTGGTAGCCAGATAGGCACTCAGCAAATCGACATGGGCGATATGAGCCAGAGGCCATGAAAGCAGGGCACAGCCCAGAATGAGTATGCTTGTCGAGAGTGTGACGGCAGGCAGGGCGCGCCAGACATGGTTGAGTACGCTGCGGGTAAAACGGCGGCCGATCATCCAGCCAATAACAACGTAGCTTGGGGCGAGCAGCCAGACGGGCAGAGTATAATGCAGCCCCAGTATCGTCTGGCAGACAAGCCCTCCGGCAAGGCTCAACAGCAGAGGTGCTGCACCGAAGCGTACCAGAGGGGTCA
This sequence comes from Asaia prunellae JCM 25354, assembly GCF_000613885.1. Taxonomy (GTDB): domain Bacteria; phylum Pseudomonadota; class Alphaproteobacteria; order Acetobacterales; family Acetobacteraceae; genus Asaia; species Asaia prunellae. The sequence goes on from NZ_BAJV01000006.1 coordinate 64,464, forward strand.
GCAGCATGGTTACGGTAATGACTGCGAGACAGGGCCACCATGGCAGGTCGTGGGCAGCCTGGCTGGCATGAAGTGGGCCATGGACCGGAGCAGCAAGATGGGAGACGACCGAGCTTGCAAGCGTAACAAGAAGTACGCGGAGATAAACCATGAAGGCGACGAGCCGCTGATCGGCACCGTAGCTTTCACAAAGAAGAGTCATGGCAGTGGCCGCACCGGGAGAAGAGCCCCAAAGCGCCACATTGCCCGGCATCACCCGCAGGCGGGCGAGAATATAGCCAAGAGTAAAACTGAGAAAAATGACCGAGAAGACACCACCCAGAAAGATCGCCCACTGATCAACAATCTCACGCAATACCTTCAGAGTGAGGCTATGGGCCATAAGCTGGCCAATGACCGACTGGGCCAAAGGTGGCAGGCGTCGGTCAAGCGGTATGGTTATACCGCAGGCAGCCACTATGATCGCGGCGATCATTGGTCCGACCAGAAAAGCAGCCGGGAAACCGGCAAGGGACAATCCTGTTGCGAAAACGGCGGAGAGCCCTGCAAGTCCGATGATGATCCGCGTCTGGGCAATCATCTGATTGTCATCACGCGGTGAAACGGATCTGGTCTGTCTGCGTCACGCGACACAGGCGAGGGAAAAGGCGACTAAAGGCCATGTCATGCAGATCCTTGTCGAGAGATGTGCAACCGTCTTCGGGTATCACGAAGTCATAACCAAGTTCCCATCCATGACGCAGGGTTGATTCTACGCCAAAATTTGTCGCAATGCCTGCCATGATAACCGTTCTTATCCCACGGCGACGCAGCTGAAGATCGAGATCGGTTCCTGTAAAAGCCCCCCACTGGTGTTTCAGCACGACCAGATCACCTTCCTGACGCAGTCCGGGGGCAAGATCGCTCCAGTCTGCCGGCAAGGGGGAGGCATGAGAGAGCGGAGCATCGACATTCTGAGGCGGGACATCGGCAAAATCTGGCGCGAAGCCGACATGAACGAGCACGACCGGCATACCTGCATCCCGTGCCTGCCGGGCCAGCATCATGCCTCTGTCCAGGACGTCTTTGCTGGAATGCGGCACGACGGGCATATTCAGTATCCCTTTCTGAAGATCGATCAGAACAAGTGCCGTTGTTTTGGGATCAAGAGCAATCATGGGAGATCTTTCCGTTCATGGACACGTTACCGCCCAGTTATGCGAGGAAACCCTCTCATAAGTCAAATGCCATTGCGCCCAAAAGGCAGCGCGGGCGTGAACGCGTAGCGCGTATTCTGGACGCAGCAGGGGAGTTGTTTGTCCAGAAAGGGGTTGATGGCGCGACCATGACCGAAATTGCGGCGCGTTCCGGCACGGCAATAGGCTCGCTCTATCGATTTTTTCCTACGAAAGAGAGTCTGTCGCACCTGCTGCTCGAACGTTTTATTCATGATCGTCTGGAGAGACTCGACGAGCTGGCAGCCGGGGCTCAGCCAGGGGATTTCGAGAAAATCGCAAAGGGATTGTTGCGTGTCTGGCTCGATAAGCGAAACGAGCGTGACTATACGACGCTGCTCCTTGCCGCCCGACCTGATGGAGAAGAATCGGCACGGGCCTGGCGTGAGCAGTTTCTGGCGAGAGTGGTTGCGATACTTGAGAAATCCGGACCTGAGGCGCAGATGACGGCGCCGGCGCGAGGCAAGGTTCTGCTCCATTTGCTCAAGCTTGCACCGGAGCTGGTAAGGAACGAGGAACAGGAGATGATTGAAGAGATTCTCTACAAACTTGTTCTGTCGCTCGTAAGCGTAGGCTGACTTACTGGATTTGCTGAAAGGATTGGTGCGTAACGCCAATCCTTTGCAGGTGTGGGTGTCAGTGGGGACGCTTGCGGAAAGCGTCGAGGCTGACAACCTGGGCATCTTCGCCCGAGATCTGGGGGCTGGTCTCTTCCTGCGATCCGGAATCTGTTTCTTCTGCTTCAGTTGCCATCTCGCCCGGATCGACTGTGAAGCGTAGTGCCATACGGATATGCGGATCGGCGAAAGCGGTGATTGCGGCAAACGGGATCACCAGGACACTGCCGATTCCCCCGAATGAGAGCCCGACAGAGACGGTCAGGGCATCACGATCAACCTTCAGATCCCAGAACTGATGCTGGAGCACGATAGTCATTTCATGCGGGTATTGTGCCCGCAGGCGATCGGGAATGATGACGCCGGGATAATCGGTCAGGAAGGTAAGATAGAAATGATGCTCGCCTGGCAGACCTTCCGTACTGGCATAATCCAGCGCTCTCAGCATGACCTCACGATAGGCATCTTCAACCCACTCATCGTAGGGCAGCAGGCTTTCTGGCAGTTCGTGATCCATGCCGTCGCCTGATCGTCGCTCATTCCAACCCATCCATTTCCGAAAAACGATCACGCAGGGATGCGACGTTTCATGGCTGATGGCAAGGGTGGCGAGAGATCGGAGGTATATTAAGTGGGAGGGCTTCTGTTGCCCGGTGCCCTCCCGAACCGCGCTTATCGCTTATGCAGCGACAGCGAGCACCTTTGTGTTATCATTGGCACTTGTGATTTAGCCCGATAACGGTGGTACAATACCGAGCAAAAGATAAGTCTTTACCACGCACGTCGAGCCTGTTTCGTCCCCTGACTTTCCAGAAGGAAAGGATGGTGGAGACGCCGGGCACTGCCCCCGGTCCGTAACGATTATTCCACTTACCGTTTATCGCCATAGCCAAGGGCAAGCCCTCCGGCACTGACGCATATAGGCTCTTGGCCGGCACTTCACAAGAGGGTCTGTGTGCGATGATGAGGGGGAAATCCGGTGCGCAAAAGCGGCGTCTGTGATAAGCTCTGTTCATGCCGCTAACATCAGAACAACGCGCCGAGATCGACGCCTCCCGCCTTGCGCCCTCCCAGACGAGCCGGCCTACCGTGCCGGCGCTTGAGGCGCTTCTTTTCACCCCTATCGAACTGCTCGACCACGGATTTGTCCGTGTTGTTGATTATATGGGCGATGACGGTGCCGTAGTTCAGGCCGCCCGTGTTTCCTATGGCCGTGGTACAAAGAAAGTCTCGGAGGATACCGGGCTGATCCGCTATCTCATGCGGCATCACCATTCGACTCCGTTCGAGATGTGCGAAATCAAGTTCCATGTGAAACTGCCGGTCTTTGTGGCACGTCAATGGATTCGCCACCGCATGGCGAGTGTGAATGAGTATTCGGCACGCTACTCGATTCTGGACCGGGAATTTTATCTCCCGGAGCCGGAGCAGGTCTCCTCGCAGAGCGTTTCAAACCGCCAGGGGCGGGCAGAGGCCCTTGCTCCGGAGAAAGCGGCGGAAGTGCTGGATCTGCTGCGTCAGGATGCAGCGCGCTGCTACGATAATTATGAGATCCTGCTCGACCCGGAAGCCTACGGCCTCGCGCGTGAACTTGCGCGTATGAACCTGACGCTCAACACATATACCCAATGGTACTGGAAGATCGATCTTCATAACCTGCTCAGCTTTCTGAGGCTGCGTGCCGATAGCCATGCGCAATACGAGATCCGGGTCTATGCTGAGGCAATGATCAACGTACTCAGGGCCTGGGTGCCGATCACAGCTGCGGCGTTTGAGGAATATCGTCTGGGTGCTTTCACCTTTTCTGCCGGGATGCTGGCTGTTCTCCGTCGCCAGATTGCTGGAGAAACGGTGACACAGTCTGATTCGGGTCTTACCAAGCGCGAATGGGAAGAAATGCAGGCTATTCTGAAAAAAGGATGAGCATGTGAGTGATCTCCACCGGATCATGAGGGAAGGGGTTCCGGATCCGGAGCCCCGTAAAAAACTGCCCTCCATTTTACCCTGGGGGGTCGTTGCACTTGTTCTGGTCCTGATTTCCCTCGGAATACGACTGTTCTGGCCGCTCCCTGCCTCCAAACCCCTGCCACAATGTACCGAGCACGTGCAGGAGGCATGCATCCGCTCTGTGCAGCAGCCTGCAGCGCCCTGAAACAGGTATGGCGCTTGCGGAGGTGGGGTTACTTCTTCAGTCCCATCCATCCAGGGTGACGCTGCTCGATCCAGAGCAGGAGGCGGCCGCTCCACCGACGCAGAAGCGGGACGTCTTCGGCCAGAAGAAAAAAGCCGAGCGGCAGCATCCACACGCCAAGTACTGGCAGAAATGCCAGACATCCCCCGATTATGAAAAGAATGCCTGCTGGAATGCGTATCCAGCCATGGGACGGAGCCAGCAGCCATTCGGTCGTGCGCTTCAGTCGCGGAGGCAATCGGTCGAGAAGCAGGGCCAGACGACGGCGTCTTTGCAGTTCGTCGGAATCCAGCGTTTCGGGGATATGGATCATGGATCGGGATCCTTGGCCGGGATTGTCGAAAAAGTGAGATGGCTCTGTCGAGCTTATTGGGAAACTCGTCAGAACGTGGCAGGTTTTGACTGCAGGACGGAAATCAATAACTGATTCATCAGAATAGAAAGGCTTCGGCCATGATGTATCCGACATTGGATAGCCTCTATGAAGGTATCAAAATCGGCGCTGTAGGCTTGTCATTCTCGCTACCTACCTATGGCGGCGAGGAACCGGTAAACGCGCCCGAAATCTGGTCTTGGGATGCTGATCGCTATATGGTCGGCACTTGTGCAGCTGATCTCAGTCTTGTGTCACGTGACCAATGGGACAGAGACGCCAGCCTTAAAGGCTGATTCACCGCATCGCGCCTGATTCCGTATCAGAGCCGAACGGATCGGCTCGAGCGACGGGGAGTGAGGGCTCAGGTGTCAGTCAGGAAAATTGCGGTTTCTTCAACGCTGATTGCGATGACCCTCTGCGCCTGTACCCCTGCGCCGCCCTCTCATCCGGATGATATCTGTTCGGTTTTCCACGAAAAACGTGGCTGGTATCATGCGGCATTGCGTAAAGAAAAAAAATGGAATGTCCCGTTTTCGGTGCCAATGGCCATCATGTACCAAGAATCGGGTTTTCACAGTAACCTGCATACCAAGCGAACCTATATTCTGTGGTTCATTCCTTGGGGATACGTAACGACAGCGTACGGATATCCTCAGGCAAAGACTGATATCTGGCAGGATTACCAGAAGGCGACCGATACAAGTGCAAGTCGCGAGAATTTTGCCGATTCACTTGATTTCATCAGCTGGTATGTGACGAATACCAAGAAGCAGGCCAATGTTCCCGTGACGGATGGCACGAGACAATATCTTGCCTATCACGAGGGATGGAGCGGGTATCGCAAACGCTCCTATGCAAGCAAGGGATGGCTGACGACAGTCGCGCGCAAGGTGGGTGCTCGTGCCAATGTCTATGCTGCCCAGTTTTCCAGCTGCGAAAACGACCTGAAAGACAAGGGATTCTGGAGCTGGCTGTTCTGACAGGATCAGTCGGTTCCGGCTGAAGACCATGAACCGTCCTTATCCTGTCGCACAGCATCGGTTTTCCGGTTGAAGTCAGGTATTTTCGACCGTTACAGGCAGGCAGGATTCAGGAAGTTTGCTGGCAAGAAAGGCGGCAAAATCACGAAAAGCCGACCCGCGCGGGTCTGAGCTGCGCCAGACTAGGCCAATCTGACGACTGGCCGGGGCCATGGGGCGCACAACGACCAGTTCTTCCCATTCGGCACGGTTTCTCAGGGCGAGCTGCGGAATGAGAGAATATCCTTCTCCCGCACCGATCATGTGCCAGAGCATTTCGAGACTGGTTGCGAGTCTCTGCTGATCGCGCATCGGCACCATACCGCAGACTGAGAGCGCCTGATCACGCAGGCAATGGCCATCTTCGAGCAGAAGCAGGCCGTTTTCATCGTGATCGCTCGCAAGATCTTCCATCGTCAGTGTCTTGCGCTGAGTCAGGGGATGATTGCGTGGGAACACCGCCATGAAGGGTTCCTCGAACAGGGGGGCGGTCTCAAAACTCTCGCCGGTAACGGGGAGGGCGGCAAAAACGAGATCCAGCTCGTTCTGACGCAGTTTGGAGAGCATGGACTGGGTCAGACTTTCTGTCAGTTGCAGACGTAGTTCAGGATAGGCCCGACGCAACAGGGGTAGCAGGCTTGGCACATAATAGGCCCCAGCGTCGCAATAACACCGATGCGCAGCAATCCTTCAAGCGGCCCGGTTTGCGCGCGCGCTGCTTCTATCATGGCACGCGCCGAGGCCAGAACCTCGCGTCCCATGGCGATCAGTCTAGTGCCATCGGGGGTAGGAGCAACGTGACGACGCGAGCGCTCGAAGAGCGTTACATCCAGCAGCATTTCAAGCTTGCGTACCTGTTCCGACAAGCCTGCCTGGCTGACGCCGCATCGTTCTGCAGCACGGGAGAAATTGCGCAGATCATCGACTGCTACAACATATTCGATATCACGCAGGGATAGGCCTGAAAGAGGAATATAGGTCATGCCCATAGATAAGACCAATTCCTGTAGGAGGGGAAAAAGGTTTTACCGATAACTGCCATTGACAGAAACGATTTCCGTGGCGTTCGTATTCGTGGGACGGTGTCCCTGTTACTAAACACAGATATGCAATTCAGGAGCATATGGCATGCCACGCATCAATTCGTCAGTGAAGCCTTTCGAGACCGACGCTTATCACCAGAGCAAGTTCGTCAAGGTGACAGAAGCTGACATCAAGGGAAAATGGGCTGTTTTCTTCTTCTACCCGGCCGATTTCACCTTCGTTTGCCCCACTGAACTCGAAGATCTCGCTGAAAACTACGAGACCTTTAAGAAGCTTGGTGTTGAAATCTATTCGGTCTCCACGGACAAGCATTTTACGCACAAGGCCTGGCATGACACCTCGCCGGCTATTGGCAAGATCCAGTATGTCATGCTGGCAGATCCGACGGGCACGATCAGCCGTAATTTCGATGTCATGATCGAAGAAGCCGGTATGGCTGATCGCGGTACCTTTCTGGTCGATCCCGAAGGCAAGATCCAGTACATCGAAGTCACATCGGGTGGCGTGGGCCGCTCGGCAGCCGAGCTGATCGAGAAGATCCGTGCAGCCCAGTATGTCGCAGCCCATCCCGGCGAAGTCTGCCCGGCGAAGTGGAAAGAAGGCGAAGCCACACTTTCACCGTCACTTGATCTGATCGGCAAGATCTGAGGTTGTTATGACCCGGCGCTTTGCGTCGGGTCATGCCCGGATATTATTCTTCCGGTCTGATTGCCCAAAGCCTTCCACTCACGCAGTTCTTCGGAAAAGAGCAGGATAACCTGATGTTGCAGGACGCCATCAAGTCACAGCTGATCACCTATCTGGCCAATCTGGCCCATCCGGTGGTGCTCGAAGCCTCTCTCGACAGCAGTGAGAAAGCGCGCGAAATGCGTGACCTCCTGGAAGAAGTTGCTGCCCTTTCCGAAAAACTGTCTTTTACGGTGGATGGTGTCAGTGAGCGCCGTCCCTCTTTTCTGATCCGTCGTGCTGATCAGCGCCATGGTGTAAGTTTTGCTGCCATTCCGATGGGGCACGAGTTTACATCTTTCGTACTCGCCCTACTGCAGGCTGGGGGGCATCCTCCAAAGATTGCGCCCGAAATCGCGGAACAGATCAGTAGGCTGACAGGCGATTTCCGTTTCGAGATTTTTGTTTCTCTTTCCTGTCAGAACTGCCCTGATGTTGTGCAGGCACTGAACGCGATGAGCGTTCTCAACCCTGCGATTGTCGTGACAACCATAGATGGCGCCCTCTTCCAGGAAGAAGTAGCCTCGAAGAATATCATGACGGTGCCTCAGATCTATCTGAATGGCATGGTATTCGGCTCCGGTCGTATGGATGTAGAGCAGATTCTTGCAAAGCTGGATGATGATGCGCCGCGTCGCGCAGCAGAGCGTCTGAAAGACATGCCGGCTTTTGATGTCCTGATTATTGGCAGTGGTCCGGCCGGTGCCTCTGCGGCCATTTATGCTGCTCGCAAGGGGTTGCGTACCGGGCTGGTGGCTGATCGTTTCGGTGGTCAGGTCATGGATACTGCAGGCATCGAGAATTTCATCTCGATCAAGGAGACGGAAGGGCCAAAGCTGTCTGCCCAGCTTGAAGCCCATGTGCGTAGCTACGATGTGGAAATTATCTCCGGTCAACGTGCCAAAGAGCTGTTTCCCACCGTCAAGCCAGGTGGACTGCATGGTGTGGCGCTCGAAAGCGGTGCGATCCTGCATAGCCGCACAGTCATTCTCACCACAGGCGCTCATTGGCGTCAGCTAGGCGTGCCGGGCGAGGAGCAGTATCGTACCAAGGGTGTAGCCTACTGTCCTCATTGTGATGGTCCTTTTTACAAAGGCAAGCGCGTGGCGGTCGCGGGCGGCGGTAATAGCGGTGTCGAGGCCGCAATTGATCTGGCAGGGATCGTTGGCCACGTCACCCTGCTTCAGCGCAGTTCCAGACTGAAGGCCGACAAGGTCCTGCAGGACAAGCTGCTCAGCCTGCCCAACGTCACCGTTCTGACAGAAGCGCTGACGACTCAGATCGAGGGTGATGGCACCAAAGTGAACAGACTGACCTATCGGGGGGGGGATGGCAAGGATCATCATATCGAGCTCGAAGGTGTCTTTGTCCAGATCGGGTTGTTGCCCAATACTGAGTGGTTGCGTGGCACGCTTGCTTTGAATGATTTTGGTGAGATCGAGGTGGATAATCACGGCGCGACTTCGGTGCCGGGTGTGTTCGCTGCAGGCGATGCCACGACGACACCCTACAAGCAGATCGTGATTGCTGTTGGAGAGGGCGCCAGAAGTGCGCTTTCGGCATTTGACTATCTCATCCGTTTGCCTGGCGCCTGATTGCCACCAAGGGAAACGGCTGCAACCTTCGCTTCTCTGCTGCGCTCTCCCACTCCCTAGAGGGAGAGCGTGAGATGACCGAGGGTACAACCACAAATGCAGAGCAGGAAGCGCGTGATCATGCCAAGGCTGCGCGTCTGATCTATGTGGATCGCACCAAGCCGGGTATCACGCGGCACAAAGCCGGGCGCGGCTTTTTCTATCGCGATCCACATGGCGAGCGGATCACGGACGAACCTGTTCTCAAGCGCCTGAAATCGCTCGCTATTCCTCCAGCTTATCGCGATGTTTGGATTTGTGCCAATCCAAGAGGTCACCTGCAGGCTGTCGGCAAAGACAGGCGTGACAGGCTGCAATACCGCTATCACCCCGAATGGCGTCTTGTGCGTGATGAAGACAAATTTGCACGTATGCTGATTTTTGGCGAAAAACTGCCGGAAATCAGACGTCGCGTCGATGAGGATCTGCGTCACCCGCAGCTTGACCGGCAGCGTGTTATTGCGGCGGTCGTGCGTATGATGGAACGCACAATGGCGCGTATCGGGAATGAAAGCTATGCGCGTGAAAATCGCAGTTTTGGTCTGACGACATTGCGCCATCGCCATGCGCGGGTGAAAGGCAGTCAGGTTGCACTGGATTTCAAGGGCAAGCACGGCATTGAGGCCCATCTCACGGTACGGGATCCCCGTTTGGTCAGGGTGATTTCCCGATTGCAGGACCTCCCGGGACAGAAACTCTTTCAGTATGTTGATGAAAGCGGGGAACGTCACGAAATTCATTCTCAGGACGTCAACGCCTATCTTCAGGCAATCACGGGTGAAGACATCACGGCAAAGGATTTCCGCACATGGGCTGCGACCCATCTCGCAGCGCTGACGCTTTCAAGTCTCGAAAAGGGGGATACGAAGGCGCGCGCCAAGAAGAATGTTCTGCGCACGATCGAGCAGGTAGCGGCACGATTGGGCAATACACCCTCCGTCTGTCGCAAATGCTATATTCATCCGCAAATTCTGACGGGCTATCTTGACGGTAGTTTACGTGAGGCCTTTGCCCGGCAGGCCGAGACCATGCTGGAGCAGGAATCGGATACCCATCAACTCAGCGCTGATGAAGCCATCATGGTCGGTTATCTCACGCGGCTTCTGAAGAAAGCCGGCTGATCCCTGACGCTCGAAAGCAACCGGGAGCGCCACCTTGCTTTTTACCTTTCGGCACGGGATGGACAGGAGCACGTGGTATGAATGAACGGATTCTCGGCTCAGCCGGATTCAGGGTTTCGGCATTGGGTCTGGGTTGCATGGGCATGAGCCAGTCCTATGGCGTCGCCGACGAGCAGGAAAGTCTTGCCACGCTCGATTATGCCATTGAGCGTGGGATAACGCTGTTTGATACGGCAGAAGTATACGGTCCCTTCACAAATGAAATCCTGCTGGGAAAGGCGCTCGCTCCTCGTCGCAATCAGGTGCAGATCGCCACGAAATTCGGCTTCAGAATAGAGAATGGCAAATCGAATGGGGTGGATAGTCGACCCTCGCATATTCGCGACGTTGTCGAAGCCTCACTGAGACGCCTGCAAACTGACCGGATTGATCTGCTCTACCAGCATCGCGTTGATCCTGCGGTGCCGATGGCCGAGGTTGCCGGTACGGTTGCGCGCCTTGTGGAGGAAGGAAAGGTTCTGCATTTCGGTCTTTCCGAGGCGGGCGTCACGGCTATAAGAGAAGCCCATGCTGTGCAGCCGGTAACAGCGTTGCAAAGCGAATATTCGCTGTGGGAGCGGAATATAGAAGCCGATATTCTACCCGTTCTCAGAGAACTGAAAATCGGGCTTGTTCCTTTCAGTCCATTGGGACGCGGTTTTCTGACCGGCACGGCACAACCCGCAGAAGCCTATCCAGAGACGGATTTTCGCCATACTGACCCGCGCTTCACGGGGGCTGCTTATAAAGCCAATATGCAGGCGGCTGCCTGTGTGGGAAGAGTGGCCAAACGTCATGGCGCGACATCCGCTCAGATTGCGCTCGCATGGTTGCTTGCAAGGGGGCCGGATATCGTGCCGATCCCTGGTACAAAGCGTCGTCTTTATCTCGAAGAGAACCTTGGTGCTCTTGACGTAGGACTGACCGAAACGGATCTGACCGAGCTCGATAATGCCTTGTCTGCGGAAAAGATCTCTGGTCTGCGGTATAATGAAGGCAACATGGCGTTCGTTAATCGCTGAATAGCTGCATGATTGGCCGTATGGTTACAGCCCATGACTTGCCTGTATTTGCAGGGTATGGGTTTTCCTGTTCGCGGAGAGAAGGCGGACTGATCTCACGAAACGATCTCTGTCGCTTGTGAAGTCAGGCAGGCAGAATGCGAAAACACTCTCTCTGCTGATTGCCAGACTGCCCGCCTCCTTTTTGGCGGTGTCTCCATTGAGGCAGCTTCCGGTGTCAACTTGGTGCCAGAAATGCCGGAAGATACAAAAAAACCCGCCACCTTGCAGTGGCGGGGGCGTCACCTGCTGGCTGACCAGCAGGCTTGGCGAGAGAACCGCTCAGCGTGAGCCGGTATGGTCGCCGTCGCGCATCTGACCTGTCGGTTCCTGGGTATGGGCTTCAAGGAACCAGAGATGCTTGTCCAGAGCACGTGAGGCTTCGGTAAACAGGTCGGCAGTATCTGCGTCACCAGCTTCATCCGTGATATCGATTGCCTCACGGACATTGTTTGCAACCGTTGCGTACCGGTCAATCAGTGCCGAGATATGATCGGCAATCTTGTAGATGTTCGTCGGATAAGGTGTGCAGGACGATTTTTTCGTCACATCCTGGGTCGTGCCATAGGCCGTGCCACCAAGCTGCACGGCGCGTTCTGCAACTTCGTCGACCAGATTGTCTATGCTGCCGCGAAAGCCGTCGAGCATTTCATGAACACCAATGAACTGCGGTCCCTTGAGATTCCAATGAGCCTGCTTGGTGATCAATGCCAGATCAATCAGATCTGCAAGACGCGCATTGAGTGTTTCGATCGAAACGGTTTTTGCATTTGATTTCAGAGCATTCTGCGTAGTGTGCATCGCGTTTTTCGTTGTCATGGTTTCACCCTTACGATTTGACTATCGGACATTCGCACAAAGCGATGACGACTGAACGTGAAAGATATGGATCGGTTTCGCGTCCGGACAAGGAAAGAAATATGGTCCACACACCAGACACATGTCGGAGGCTCTGCAGGTAAGTCCACATCCTGTCCCGATTTTCATTCGATTGGCTTCTCGGATTTTTGAATAGCTTGTGATACAGTGTGACCCAGGGTTCAGGGTCCTGATCTGACCTCCGTGCGGCCAGCTTGAGGCTGTATTTCAGGCCATTGATGATGAAAACCGGTGATAATTGTCTTGTCAGGACAGCTTTCTGGTGCGCCGGGTCGGACAAGACCAGAAATTGTGACAAAAGAAGGCGCCACATATCACGCCACTATTTTATGCCCGTGCCTCTTCGTATTGATGCTGAGCTGAGGTAAGGGCTGACATTGTCTCGGGGATGGCGATGAGATCGATGGGTGCGCCCTGATTCAGATATACAATCTAGAGAGAATGGCTGAGGGTGGCATGAGCGGCTTGAGATCTGGCGATCTGGCTCGGTCGATGCGTGACATACGCATCATATTTTTTAGTCTGGGCCTGGGTGCCTTTGCGATTGGTACGGCAGAATTTGCCGCCATGAGCCTCGTACCCATGATCGCCCATACCTTTGGCGTGAGTGATCCTGAAGCAGGTCATGCCATCGTGCTGTATGCGGCCGGGGTGTGCATCGGGGCGCCGACCATTGCCCTGTTCAGTGCCGGGATAAGCCGTCGTACCATGCTGATCAGCATGATGCTGCTTTATACGCTCGGTAACGGGCTGAGCGCGATTGCCCCCAATTACCTGCTGTTTCTGGTCTGCCGTTTTGTCAGCGGCCTCCCGCATGGCGCGTATTTCGGTATTGCCAGCATTCTGGCCTCGTCACTGGTGCCACCCAATAAACGGTCACAGGCAGTTGGGCGGGTCATTCTTGGCCTGACAATTGCAACAATCGGTGGTGTGCCTCTGGCCAATGGTATTGGTCAGCTTGTCGGCTGGCGTTGGGCATTTGGTCTGATTGCAACGCTTGCGCTTTGCACGGCCCTGCTGATCGTGCTCTTCGCCCCCAAGGATGCGCCCCGGAAGGATGCCAGTATTCTCAATGAATTCACGGCACTGAAAATCAGGCAGGTCTGGCTGACACTTGCCATTGGTGCGGTCGGTTTTGGCAGCGTATTCTGTGTCTATACCTATCTTGCCTCGATCATGATCAATGTCACCCGGGTACCGGAATCCTATGTGCCGATCATGCTGGCTGTTTTTGGTGTCGGCATGACAATTGGTACACTGGTTTGTGCCTGGCTGGCTGACCATAAAATGATGCCAACCCTGGCCGGTGTGCTTCTGATGGGCGCAGCGGCATGGCGGGCTTCCCCGAGGCAGCCCATAAATTCATTCCGCTGGCCATCAATGTTTTCATGATTGGCGCAAGCGGGGGGCTGGCGACTGTTGTACAGGCACGTCTGCTGACGGTTGCAGTCGGGGCGGAAGGGCTTGCAGCAGCGCTTAATCAGAGTGCCTTCAATATCGCGAATGCCGTAGGGCCCTGGCTTGGTGGTCTGGCTATCTCGGCGGGGCTCGGCTGGACCTCTGTTGGCTGGGTAGGTCTTGCGCTTTCTCTCGGAGGCTTCGGTATCTATATTCTCAGCATTGCCGATGAGTTCCGAAACAAAAGGAACGATGCTCCACGCGGGTAAGGGGAGGGGGCCTGACGCCCCCTTTTTTTATGTGCGTTGTGGATCGACGAGGTCAAAGAAGGGCTGGAGATCGACAGTAAAGAAGCGTGGATAGGCGGGGTCACGCTCATAAAGGGCATGTCCGGACCAGCGCTTCTGCATAACCTGTCCTTCCTCGAAAAAACGGGCCTCTTGTTCCGGAACATCGTCAGAACCGCGAGACACGCTTTCATGATGCGCAGCTACGGCTTCTGCGCAGTAAATAATGCGGTAGCCAGCGGAGCGGATCCTGAGGCAGAGATCGACGTCATTATAGGCGATCCTGAGATGCTCTTCGTCAAAACATCCGACCTCGTTGAAAACCTCGCGTCGGACGAGCATGCAGGCAGCAGTTACGGCGGTCACTTCATGGCTGAGCAGAATACGTCCGATATAGCCATAATCTTCCGGACCGCAGCCACGATGCGCGTGGGCGCCTACGCCGGCAGGGCCTACAACGACACCTGCATGCTGAATGGTCTGGTTGGGGTAAAGCAGCCGCGCCCCGACCGCTGCCACACGACTATTGGCCAGCGCCTCGTTCATCATCAGTCTGAGCCAGTTTCTCTGTTCGACGAAGACGTCGTTATTGAGAAAAAGCAGATAGTCTGACTTGCAGGTCTGGGCGGCAATATTGTTCAGTCTGGAATAGTTGAACGGCTCTTCAACGGTAATAAATCGCACCTTCTTCAGCTTGCTGAAGCTCTCAATGAATTCCTTAGCCTGAGGTGTGACCGACCAGTTATCGATCAGGACAATCTCGAAATTTGCATAATTCGTATGTTCTATGAGGGCTTCGACACAGCGTCGGGTGATATCGATCTGATCCTTGAAAGGAATGATGATGGAAACAGAAGGCGTTTCGCTCAGACGCCAGTCCACGCGATACAGCGTCAACCCGTTTATGGATGAGACATGAGCCTCGTATCCAAGGCGTGAGAGGTGATCGGATACGGCTTTTACCCCGGCAGCAATGGCATAATTCTTGTTGCCAACGGTCACTGCCGTTGAGTTGGGGGTCATGCGCCAGTGATAGAGAAGCTCCGGGACATGCGCGATCTTGTCATGTGGCACGATTTCGCAGGCACGCAGAATGAAATCATGATCCTGGGCTCCGTCATATTCGGCACGCAGAGAACCGATCTCGTGCATCAGAGCAGTATCTATCATCGTGAGATGACAGATATAATTGCAGCCAAGCAGGTATCGGTAGTTGAAGTCCGGCTTGAAGTTGGGGGACTGCCAGTTATTGGCCTGATCGACCTTGTCCTCGTCCGAATAGAGCAGCTGGGCACCGGTTTCCTGTACCTTGCGCATCATGGTTTCCAGGGCTACGTCGACCAGCATGTCATCGTGATCGAAAAAGATCGTGTACTGGCCTTTCGCGGCCTTCATGCCCTCATTGGTCGCGCCGGAAATACCCCGGTTCTTTTCCAGAGGCAGAATGCGGATGCGGCTGTCTTTTGCAGCATAATCCTGCATCAGCGCGGTAGTCTGCGGGCATACCATGCCATCATCGATCAGGATGAGTTCCCAGTTGCGCCAGCTCTGGTTGAGCACCGAGTTGATGGCTGTCACATAGTCGGCCTTGAGGGGCTTGTAGGTCGGGCAGAGGATGCTGATAAGGGGCTCTTCGGTGATCGGATTTTTGATGCGCAGCATGGCAGTACGCTCTCGCAAAGCCGTGTAATAGAGCGAAGCCCAGCGATCATAATTGCCCAGATTATACCCGGCTTGCGGAATGGCGCTGCGTATTTCGGTACGCAGCTTCGTCAGTTCCCGATGCAGCCTGTCGATGGTTTCTGCGATATCCAGTAGTCGTGTTTCAAGCGCATCATCGGCGATCGAACTGGTAAAAGGGCTTCCCATGAGCTCTTCACCTTCAGGCAGAACCCTGACAGAAAAGCTGCGTGGTGAAGAGCCACGAAAGCGTTGCGGAATGGGGATATCGAAACCGCAATTCGGATTGCAGCCCACTGCGGCGGCGACATCACCACGATAGCGATCGGCCCTGACCTGGGCCATCAGAATGCCATTGGCCTGAACCGATACCACACAATCGCCTCGCCATTCTGCCTCGCCCGGCATTTTCTGCAGCACCCAACCCTTGAGCGACCCCTGTTTGATCCCGTCGACACAGCTCGTATATTCCGGTCGACGCTCTATGGTAAAAGGGTAGTCTCCCTTCTTTCCCTGTGCGTCATTCTGATCCGCATTGATAAGGACGGTTCGATCGGGAAACCGCACCGAGAGAACATGTTCTTTTCCATCTATGAATTGCGCGGGAATGGAGAGCGAGAATCCCAGTCGGTCGTGGGGTGTTTTCAGGGCATTCTGGACGTCGCTGCGTGGCTGGTCAGCCAGGATCTGGGCAATTTCCTGCCCGTCAACGAGAATATGCAGACGCACTGGCGTGTTGGAAGCAAGCCTGTTGACGGCCCATCCGGTCAATGTTTCTTTCTGGAGGCCGTCGCAATAACCGATGAAGGGGCTGTTGGCCTGAGTAGCACGCATAATCTGTCCTTCATAGTAATCGGTCTGTAAGTCGTTACTTCTACAGATGCCGCAGTTCCGTTCCCGTGGCTAGATAAATGCTAGAGTTCTATCCCCGGAGGGATTTTCAATGACAGTATTGCCCAGGATACGGGTGCTGATGATGCAGCGCGACGAGGGTATAAAACTCATGGCATGGCTGTCCTATTACGGTCAGCTCTTTGGCTTTGAAAACCTGACAATTCTCGATAACGGTTCGAAAGACCCTTTTACCCTGCATCTGCTTGCTCACGCTGTGCGTTGCGGCGTGACTGTGCGGCGTGACCTGGCTGATTTAGCTGATTTTCATGGCAAGGGATTACACTTTGCCGCCCAGTTTCGGGCATGGGATAACGGTGCGCCATACGATTTTGCCTTGCCAGTTGATTGCGATGAATTTCTTGTTGTTCTGGACGATGAGGGCATTTCAACTGACCGAATTTGCATTATGAGAGAATTCGCTTACCACACGGGAGAGAAGCGTGCTTTTCGCATTGGCTGTTCTCTCTTCAATATTCCGGAAAGACCGGGATGGTTTGCGCTTGATACAGAATTCATCAAGGGATTTCTTCCCGCCGGAAGTGTCGATGTGATCGACAACGGTCAGCATAACCCGTCTTCGTGCCTGGCGCCGGGATACGCATTGACCCGCTTTTCCTATCTGCACTGGCATAATCACGATTTCGCCGAAATGCAGCGTCGCACCAAAGTGAAGCTGACCAATTCCCTCATCGACCCGGATGATCGTGAGGCGCTGAAGCGATACGCTATAACGCCCAATCTCCCGGGGCGACATCTCGTTGATATCCTGCTTGAAGACGAGGCCCATTACCTCTCCCGCTATGAGGGTATGCTTCATCTTTTTCTGCCTTGGGCACGGGCGGCTTCATCCCTGCCTGTTCATCTTGAAAATGCTCCGATCCTGCTGAGTGACGGTCAGATGGCGCGGCCTTGGTCAGGTCTGGCCTATGAAAGCCGTTATGACGATGTGAGGGGCTGGGCACCGGGGCCACTGATGCATTTCCTGCTTTACGGATGGTTAGAAGGGCGACAGTTTTGATAGTGTCATGAAATATTCATGGCGTCTGATCCGACAGGCTTGTTGTCTCATCGTGGCGAGGAAGCTACACGACAGATTGACACGTGGTGTCATGTGACCTGTTTACTTCTTGTCTGAGCCAGGACGTACCGACCGAATGACTAGCGCTGCCGCTCCGCGGACCCAGCCTGCACCAATACAGGAAGCCCGGAAATTGCCGTTCTGGAAGGGTGACCGTCTCTTTCGGTTCCTTGTCAGTGCGTGTGCATTACTGGTGCTGGTGTCGCTCGGTGGTCTTGTTCTCACCATGGCATTCGGTGGCAGCAAGGCCTTCAGCACTTTCGGTCCTTCTTTCGTCTTTCGCAATATCTGGAATCCTGTCACCAATCAGTACGGGGCGCTTGCTCCGGTTTTCGGTACGATCGGCTCGACCCTGATTGCCGTTCTGATCGGTGTGCCGCTGGCCTTCGGTGCAGCGTTCTGGCTGACCAATATTGCGCCTCCCATGGTGGCCGGGATTGTTGGCACAGCAGTGCAGTTGCTGGCAGCCGTACCGTCGATCATTTTCGGCATGTGGGGCTTTTTCATCGTTGTGCCCTTTATGGCGCAGCATGTGCAGCCTTTTTTCCGTCATCATTTTGGTCACGTGCCTGGCATCCGCTGGCTGGTTCACGGGGCACCGTTCGGATACGGCCTTCTGACGGGAGGGATTGTTCTGGCAGTCATGATCACGCCTTTCGTGACAGCGGTCATGCGTGATGTCTTTGCCGTAATGCCTCCCATGCTCAAGGAGAGTGCCTATGGGCTGGGCGCCACGCGCTGGGAGGTCATGCGACGTGTGATCGTTCCCTGGTCTCGGGCCGGCATGATCGGAGGTGTGGTACTCGGTATGGGACGCGCGCTTGGTGAGACCATGGCCGTGACCTTTGTAATCGGTAACGCCAATACGATTGGCTGGTCACTTTTCGCCCCCCGCAACACGGTGGCGTCGCTGGTTGCCCTTGAATTTCCCGAGAGTGCTGCAGGCAGCCTCAAGCTTTCCTCCCTTCTCGCTCTGGGTTTCATTCTGATGCTTCTTTCCTTCACGACGCTTGCCATTGCGCGTTGGCTGCTGCGGGAGAAAAAAGCATGAGCAAGACGATGGGAGAGGGGTGGCGCAAGGATCCTCGTGCCACACAACGTCTCGTGATGGATCGTCTGGCAACAGTCATGAGTTTTGTGGCAACGGCTGTGCTGGTTCTGGCTCTGGCCTCCATATTATGGACGTTGCTGTGGAACGGCTTTGCAGGTCTTTCCATCGCTGCCCTTCTGCATCCCATGGGGCCGCCCGGCAGTAACGGTGGTCTGGCCAATGCCATTCTGGGCAGTGTGATCCAGACCGGAGTTGCTCTTATTCTGGCGACACCTGTCGGGCTTGGTTGCGGTATCTACCTGTCTGAATTCGGAAATGGCTCGAAGTTTGCGACATCGGTGCGTTTCGTATCCGATGTGCTGCTTTCGGCACCTTCCATCCTGATTGGCCTGTTCGTGTATCTCGTTCTTGTGGCACCGTTCGGGCATTTCTCCGGTCTTGCAGGCTCTGTCGCCCTCGCCATTCTCGCCGTGCCCATCATCGTGCGCACGACAGAGGACATGCTGCGTCTTGTTCCTGTTGCGATGCGTGAGGCTGGATCGGCACTTGGCGCCGCACACTGGCGTGTCGTGCTGTTTCTCTGCCTGCGCTCGGCATTGCCTGGCGTGCTGACAGGTATCCTGCTCGCACTTGCACGCGTCAGCGGCGAGACGGCGCCTCTGCTCTTTACATCGCTGGGCAATCAGAACTGGTCTTTCAGTCTCGACAAGCCCATGGCGAGTCTACCGATTGCCATCTACCAATATGCCGGTGCGTCCTATGACGACTGGGTGCGCCTTGCCTGGACAGGGGCGCTGCTGGTTACTTTGGGTGTGCTGAGTATCAATATCATTGTGCGGTTCGGCTTCCGCAGCAAACAGTCATAAGCAAGAGGACGTTACGCTCATGAGCGAAGCCCTGCATGATCCTTCTTTGATGTCACAGAGTACGGCCTTGCCCGAGGCGGCCCTCGCTGTACGCGACCTCGACTTCTACTATGGCGAGAAACAGGCGCTCAAATCCATCACCATGGATTTCCGCAAGCAAAGTGTAACGGCTATGATTGGCCCCTCTGGCTGTGGCAAGTCGACCTTGCTGCGTATCTTCAACCGCATGTATGATCTCTATCCTGGCCAGAAGGCCACAGGATCGGTGTTGTTTGATGGCGCCAATATTCTTGACCCCGCGCTTGACCTCAATATGTTGCGCTCACGTATCGGCATGGTCTTCCAGAAGCCAACACCATTTCCCATGTCGATTTATGACAATATCGCCTTTGGTGTGCGCTTGCATGAAAAGCTGTCCCGTTCGGCAATGGACGCGCGTGTAGAGGATGTTCTGACCCGCGTAGCCCTCTGGAAAGAAGTTCGCGATCGCCTCAAGGAGCCTGCGGCAGGTATGTCCGGTGGCCAGCAGCAGCGTCTGTGCATTGCGCGGAGTATTGCGACCAAGCCGGAGGTCCTGCTTCTGGATGAGCCGACTTCGGCACTCGATCCGATCTCGACGGCGCGTATCGAGGAGCTTCTTGACGAGCTCAAGCAGGATTTCACGATTGCCATCGTGACGCATAACATGCAGCAGGCTGCGCGCTGTGCGGATCAGGTTGCGTTTTTCTATCTTGGTTCCCTGATCGAGATGGACAGTGCCGACAGGATGTTCACCAACCCGCGCCAGAAACAGACGCAGGATTATATTACCGGGCGCTTCGGTTAAGTTTTCCCCAAGCGGGTAGGAACAAGATATCATGCCAACGGACAGCCTTCACACCGTCAAGAGCTACGAACAGGAACTGGACCGGATGCGCGCCATGATGGCGCGTATGGGCGGTATTGTCGAAAGTCAGGTCGCACAGGCTGTCGCCGCCGTGACCGAGCATGATGAAGATGCTGCCCAGGCAGCGCCTGCGCAGGATCCGCAAGTCGATATGCTTGAGCGTGATGTCGAAGCGCTGGCTATTCGGCTTCTTGCCTTGCGCAGCCCGATGGCAGGCGATTTGCGTGAGATCGTGGCCGCGCTCAAGATCACAGGTGATCTTGAGCGTATCGGCGATTATGCTGCCTCCATCGCCCGTCGCAGCCAGCGTTTCGATCTGGCTGATCGTCAGATCTCTCTCTCCGGCCTGCGCAGCATGGGGCGGCTGGTGCAGGAAAATTTGCGTCGGGTTATCGATGCCGTTACCCAGCAGGATGCTGACCGCGCAACCGAAGTCTGGCAGGCTGACCGTGAGGTGGATGAGTACTACACGGCCATGTTCCGCGAGTTGGTTACCTATATGATGGAAGACCCGCGTAATATCAGCCCCTGCACCCACCTGCTTTTTATTGCCAAGAATTTCGAACGTATCGGTGATCATACAACCAACATTGCCGAGCGCGTCTATTATGCTGTGACAGGTGAAAATCTGCCAGCCGTGCGCCCTCGTGGCGGTCTTACAGCCGGGGATGATCTGGTTTCACGATGAGTGGTTTGCTTGTGAAGATCGTTGTCGTTGAGGATGATCCCTCTCTTCAGTTGATGATCCGCTATAATCTCGACAAGCTGGGCTATGATGTCTCGGCATTTCCCGAGGCCGAACTGGCATGGGAGCATATCTCTCGCGCTCGACCGGATGCTGTGGTGCTCGACTGGATGTTGCCCGGCATGTCAGGACTTGATCTGTGCAGACGCATCAGAGGGACAGCCAGTCTGCATGATCTGCCCGTTCTGATGCTGACGGCGCGGGCTGACGAGCAGGACAGTATCCGTGGCCTTGATAGCGGAGCGGATGATTATATTGCCAAGCCGTGCAGCATAGAGGCTCTTGATGCGCGTCTGCGTGCCTTGTTGAGGCGCACCCAGCCGGTCAAGCAGAACGTGCTGAATTTCGCTGATTTGCAGCTCGATCTGACAACTCACCGCGCCGAACGAAACGGTCGTTCCCTTACTCTGGGTCCGACTGAGTTTCGTTTGCTGGAATTTCTGATGCGCCACCCCAGACGTGTCTTTTCGCGTGAGGATCTGCTTCAGAAGGTCTGGGGCTCGAATGTCCATGTCGAGCTCAGAACCATCGACGTCCATATCCGTCGCTTGCGTCGTGCGCTCAATCTGGACGAAGAGATGGATTATGTGCGTACTGTGCGTTCGGCCGGTTATGCGCTTGATGATCAGGCCTGAGGAAGCGCAGCTCTGACCTTCGCTCTCTTTGCGCTGCTGGCGCTTGCTTTGCTGGGTTGGGGCTTCTCCTGGCGCGCCTGGCATAGGCGTTCAGGCCAGGCGCAGTCTGCTTCTTCCCTGACATCCCAGCCACTGTCAGGAGAAGGGCCGAAAGCCTCGGCATTCTGCGACCTCCTGCCCATTCCTGCGGTCCTTCTTGATCGTGGGGGGCGTATCTATCACGCCAATCGTGTTGCGCATTCGACTTTCGGTGACGCTCTGGGTGCGGTGATCCGTCATCCTGCTGTGCAATCGGTTCTGACAACATTGACGCCGGAAACCGGGGTTGTAACCCGGGTTGAGCTTGATGTCCCGGTGCGGCGCATTGTGCAGGTCACTTTCCGTAAATGGTCTGAACGGTTTGCCAGTGATATCGGGTGGACGGAGGGCGTTCTTGCCGTGCTCGATGATTGCTCCGAAGTCGAGGTGGTAGATCGGATGCGTGCTGATTTCGTGGCCTATGCAAGCCATGAATTACGTACGCCTTTAGCTTCCCTGATCGGCTTTATCGAAACCCTTCAGGGGCCAGCCTCTGACGATCCGGCCGCACAACAGCAGTTTCTGGCTATCATGGCTGCTCAGGCGGCCCGGATGGAGCGGTTGATCGAGCGTCTGCTTTATCTCTCCCGGGTCCAGCGTCTTGAGCATATGCGTCCCAGCGAGATGGTGGCAGCCCAGGACATCATGGATCGCGTGCTTGAAGACAGTCAGATTCTCATACGGTCATCTGAAGCCCGTCTGATCATCATGCCCACGGATGAGGATCTGTTCTTTCCGGCCGATGAAGACCAGATTGTGCAGGTATTGCTCAATCTGGTCGAAAATGCGCTCAAATATGCAGGTCCGAAGATCGAGATAAGGGTCGGGATCACTGCGGATAATGGCAAGGGCGTCGAGATTACGGTTGCCGATAATGGCCGCGGTGTGGAGACGCAGCATGTGCCTCGTCTGACAGAGCGTTTCTATCGTGTCGAAGGACGGGTGACCGCCTCGCAAAGCGGCACGGGTCTGGGGCTGGCGATTGTAAAACATATCGTTGATCGCATGGTGGGCGCCTTCGGATTGAAAGCGCACCGGGCAAGGGGATGACCTGTCGTATCTGGTTGCCCAGGGCAGGATAAGACGCCCTGGACTGCGCTATCAGAACCAGCCGCGTGGGTTGCTCATTGGTACCTCATCGGTGAGGGCAATAATGGGCCGGATGACGCGGACCAGCCACCAGACGAACAGCAGGGCAAAAAGCAGATAACCGACACCGACAAGGCAGAGTACGCCAGCAATGACTGCGCCGCAGATCCCGAGCCAGAATGTGCGGATGGCATAGGTGAAATGGCTCTCATAGATTGTACTCTGGGCGTCGCCGCGTTTGAGATAGGCCACGATTACTCCCGGAAAGCTCGTGATGCCGAAAAAAAACGTAGCGACGAAAAGGATGTGCACGATCCAGGCCCAGCGTCTTGCGCGCTCGCTGCGTTGTGAAGCGGGCCAGGAATGGGAAAAACCGGGTTGCATGTGAGGTTTCGATCCTTGTGCCATGCTGTGCTAGAGGAGAAGCAGGGGCTTCCTGATCAGGTTATCCTGAAGAGGCCTGTGGTTGTTACAGAAAAACTGATTGGCGACATGAATTCGTTTTCACGCTTTTCCTTTTTGTTCTCTCTCGCGGCGTTGCTTTCCCCCTGTATGGCGGAGGCCCAAAGTGTAACGGGCGCCGGGTCGAGTTTTGCCGCGCCACTTTATGAGAGCTGGGGTGTCCTCGCGCAGGAAAAGGGAAATATAAGCGTCAATTACCAGAGTGTCGGATCCGGAGCCGGACTGAATCAGGTTGTTGCAGGCACGGTTGATTTCGGGGCATCCGACAAGCCTGCCGCCAAGACGCTCCTGTCTGATCATCAGCTCTATCAGTTTCCAACGACACTCGGGGCGATTGTGGTTATTGTCAATCTGCCTGATATGCCTGCCGGTGCACTGCGTCTCGATGGCCCTACCCTGGCGGCAATCTATGATGGTCGTATCAGTGAATGGAATGATCAGCGTATTCAGGCGCAGAATCCCGGCGTGAGCCTGCCTGATATTGATGTGGCACCAATCCATCGGGCGGATGCTTCAGGGACAAGCTTCGTGTTTACCTCCTATCTTTCTCATGTCTCTGCGGAATGGCGGACAAGGGTGGGGGCAGGGACTTCTGTTGCCTGGACCGAAGGTGCCGGTGCGCGTGGCAATGACGGAGTTGCTGCCAGCGTACGTGAAACAGTCGGCGGTATCGGCTATGTGGAATATGCCTATGCCAGTCACAATCATATTCCTATGGCTCAACTGAAAACTCATGATGGCGCCTATGTCGAAGCAGTACCGGCGAATTTTGCGGCTGCCGCGTCTGAGGCAGACTGGGCGCATGCGGATAATCATGTCGTCGATCTGCTTGATGCATCAGGCAGGAATGCATGGCCAATCATGAGTGCGACCTATGCGATTGTGCCAAAAGCCGCCCGTCCCGAAGTGAGGCGATTTTTCGAGATCGGTCTGACCGATGGAGAAGATGTGGCCAGAAAGCTGGATTATATTACTCTTCCGGCTTCGGTGCGCAAAGATATCCTGAAGGAATGGCCGCGCTGAGCGTCCGCATTCGTAAAAGTTCCCGTGCGGCGTGATAGCAAAGTCTTGATAAGGCATGGCATTTTCAACTGCGCTGAGCTGTCTATTCTGAAACGGCCTTCAGATGTCCAATCTGCAACTCCGGACAGGGGCTCAAAATCGTGATTGCGCGGGAATATTCCTATGCCTCTGCCTTCTTTTCTCTTTGTCTGCACAGGCAATATCTGCCGTTCTCCTCTTGCGGAAGCAGCCATGCGTGCCGAGGCCGCAAAGCGCGGACTGACTCTGGATATCGATTCCGCAGCGACAGGAGTCTGGCATGTAGGAGAGATGCCGGATATCCGGGCGCGTCGCGTCGCAAAACGTCATGGACTCGATATCGAATCCTATGTCGCCAGACAGGTCTGTGAAGAGGATTTCGCGCGTTTTGATCATATCATAGCGCTTGATTCAGGTCATTTGCGTGCCTTGCGCCGTCTGGCCCCCGAAGCTGACCGGGAGCGTATCCGCCTCTTGCTCGATTACGTTCCTGAACGGCGGGGTGAGGAAATTTCCGATCCGTTCTATGGAAAGGATATTGATTTCGAGACCGCCTGGCAGGAAATTGCTCTGGGATGTGCGAATCTGGCCAGTTTCACCCTCGATTCCTGATGACTGCCCTGCTGTCGAGGCCGTTTCTCTCATTGGCGACATGCCGGATAACGGCCATCCAATTCACGTATTTTCGATAATCAGCACAGCTGAGGTGTCCGGTTCCAGCGCGTGATATTGATGGGGGACATCCGCAGGATAGGCAATGTAATCACCAGGGCACAACTCTATCTCCTTGCCTGCAGGACCGAAAAGGGCTTTGCCCGCAGCGAGAACGACATGCTCTACGGTTCCTGCTGCGTGCGCCCTTGCCTGATAGGGCTCACCCGGTTGCAGTGTTATCCGATAGATATCCCGCCTTGCGCCGGGCAGGCAGGCCGCCAGCAAGGTTGTGGTGTAATTGCTGTGCTCTGAAATCCGGGGTGTTCCACACCCGGCCCTGATTACCTGAATACGAGGACGCTCGTCTTCAACAAGGCGGCTGAACGGGACCCCGAGTGTCGCAGCCAACGACCAGATCGTTTCGAGACTGGGATTGCCGATGCCATTCTCAAGCTGCGAAAGTGTCGATTTTGCAAGGCCAGCGCGTTTGGCCAACTCGGTTACGCTAAGACCCACGCGCAGTCTTTCGCGACGCAATGCCAGCGCAAAAGCTGCAACGGGGCCGGTAATCACGCCTTCAGTCACAGGTCATTCCGTTCAGTATATTATCCGGTCGTTCTGCTTGATGAACAGTGCCTTGTTCATTATATTGAACTTTCGTTCAATTAAAAATGTAATCTGATTATCCAGCAATGATACACAAATCGCCTGACAATGCTATTCCGACCGTCGGTCGGAGTTCTGATGCGCTTCGAGGGCTACGCAATGCCGTGCCTATAATGATCGGTTTTGTGCCGTTTGCGCTTGTGCTGGGAGCGCAGGCGAGCGCCAAAGGGTTCACGCTGGCCGAGGTTCCGCTCCTGACGGGTCTCAATTTTGCCGGTGGATCTGAATTTGCCGCGATCGGGCTCTGGACATCGCCTCCCCATCTGCTTCTGCTGGTTGGTGTCACACTGCTGGTCAATAGTCGTCACGTACTTATGGGAGCCGCTCTGGCGCCGTATTTGCGGCGCTTTTCGAGGCATCGGGCGCTTGTGATGCTTGCCTTCATGTGTGACGAGACATGGGCTCTGGCACTGGCTGACGCAAAGAAACGCAAGACTGTCGGCATCGAGCCGGCATTGAGTCTGGGTTACTATGCAGGCGTATCGGCCGGACTCTATCTGACCTGGGTAATTTTCACCGGGCTGGGTGCAGCCCTGGGTCCGATACTTGGCGATGTGACGCGTTATGGCTTCGACATGGCCTTTCCGGCAGTGTTCCTCGTTCTTTTGCGTGGCATGTGGGCGGGTTTTCGCAGGTCGCGTCCCTGGTTGGTCAGTCTGGTTGTGGCAGGGCTGACATATCTCCTCATACCAGGTGCATGGTACGTTCCTGCCGGAGCGCTCTCAGGTATCGTGTCTGCATGGGTCTGGGCACGGGCATGACCGTTCATCCGATGACGCTTCTGGCGATCATATCGATGGCCTGCGCCACTTTCCTTACCCGTGCGACGGGTTATATGGTGCTTGGTAATCGTGAGTTGTCACCTCGTATGCGTGAGGTGCTGGATGCAGCGCCAGGCTGCGTGCTTATCTCGGTGATTGCGCCGCATTTCGTCTCCGGTCATCCCGCTGATCTTCTGGCGATGGCACTGACTATTCTGGCTGCTATGCGTTTCTCGTTACTCCCTACCGTGATCATCGGCATAGCGAGCGCAGGGATATTGCGGGCAATATTCTAGAGCGTTCACAAGACAGGACAGATGATTGTCTCTGGTCAGGTCTCACCACGCTCATTTGGTATGAACGGGAGAGACCTGTCAGTCTTTCAGAAGCTCCTTGCCAGACTTTCAAACAACACGGCTATGGCCTCGGCTCCGGGGTCGGGGATATCGGCAAGTTGTTCTGACGGGATGTAGGCCGCACGTCCGGCACGCGCTTTCATGCCGCGCGTGGCATCGGCACCTTTGCGAGCGGCTACGGCAGCATCTTTTACAGAGCGGCCGGCTTCGAGAGCCTCAATGGCAGGGAGCAAGGCATCGAGCATGGTTCGATCGCCTGGTTTTGCACCGCCATATGCCTGCATACGTGCAGCACCCTTTTGA
This sequence comes from Asaia prunellae JCM 25354, assembly GCF_000613885.1. GTDB lineage: Bacteria > Pseudomonadota > Alphaproteobacteria > Acetobacterales > Acetobacteraceae > Asaia > Asaia prunellae. Next base: position 91,315 of record NZ_BAJV01000006.1, read on the forward strand.
AGACCAACGCGCCAGTCTTCCTCCTGTCCTGCTGTGGTTGTCAGAATCGAGAGCAATACACCGCTTGATCCTCCGCTGTGGCGTGCCAGCAAGCGGCCTATTGTTGCCAACAGCTTTCGTGGTGAAGCCAGGGGCAGGGAATCGACTGCCTTGAGAATCTGGCGGCTGATTCTGCAAAGGTAGAGCCTGCGTCACCATCACCGCAGGTGGCATCAAGTGTGTTCAGATGGGCTTCGCTGTCCAGCAGAGCCCGGGCGCCTGTTTCGATCAGTCTGCGCAGAATGGCATCGTCTGACGGGGCATCCACAAAAGTTTCTGGCAGGGTGGGGCAGGGCACTGTCGCTATGGAATTGTAAGGGGCTATCCCGGGCCATGATTTCGGCCCGACATCGATGGAAAGCGCTTCAAGAAAGGCAGGATCTGCAGGCATTGCCGTAAGCGAGAACCCGTTCATGTCAAGCGCGGTCATCAGCGGTGCCGGACCGATGATCCATTTTGTGCGTGAGGCCAGTTTGGTACGTGAAAAACCATCGAGCAGTGCGAACGCTTCGATGGGTGGAACGCTGCCGAGCAGGTTGAGCAGGATAATCAGATCCCCCTCATGTGGCAGGGCGGCTTCCAGTTTTTCGGCTGTACGTGCCACAAGCGTATCAAGACCTGCCATTGGAACGCGTTCGACCCCGCTTCGCATGAATGCCCAGTCCAAGCTCCGCTTCATCATCGCTGAGTCGGGGCTTCTGACCTGGAGTGAAGACATTGCAATCGCTCAGCGCTAGGCCGATCGAGCTCAGTGAGCCTGCAACCTGTCGGGCAAGAGTGGCCACTTCGCCAAGCGATTTTCCGGCCTCGGCAGCAGCGCCTGCAATCTTGTGCACCAAAACCGTGCCAGCAATGCCACGTGCCTTGTCGGTGCGACCAAGGGCAATGTCATCGCCAACAATCACGACTTCCACATTCAGACCCAGCGCCTTGGCCTGTTCTGCAGCAATGCCGAAATTCAGACGGTCACCGGTATAGTTCTTCACGATAAGGAGACATCCGGCCTTGCCTGTCACCGCCCGGATGGCTGCAAGAATCGCGTCAACTCCGGGTGAGGCAAAAAGCTGGCCACAGATAGCCCCGGTCAGCATGCCTTTGCCCACGAAGCCTGCATGAGCCGGTTCATGACCGGAGCCACCGCCGGAAAGCACGGCAACATGCTGTTTGTCCCAGTCTTTTCGCAGAATGACGTGGATATCCTCCACACCTTCAAGACGGCAGAGATTCATCCCGAATGAGGAACGCAGCAATCCCTGCAGACCTTCTGCCACGATGGTCTCGCGCTTGTTGAAAAACCGCTTCATCTGGATCCCTATGTCCGTTCCCAAGTTTGTGGCGCCAGCATCATACTGCTCGTCGGTCCAAGACTAGGAGGGGAAGCTGTTCAGGAATATGACATATCGATGTGAAGAAAAACACATTGATGTGACGATACGTTTGTTGCCCGTATGCTCCATGCTCGCGATCACAAAGCGGTTCAGAGCGTGATAGCCAGCTTGACAGGAAAAGCCGAATAACTGCGGTTTGGCCGTCACGCCCAAGTCCGATCATTCGTGGAAATGATTGGCAGCGGCTGCAGATTTCGTTACGATTATACAAGAAATTTTGTCAACTGGGTCAGGATTACAAGGTTTTGGACATTCCATCCAAGTCACAACATCACCCGCTGCCACAACAGGATGAAGGCTATCACAAGGATCTGGGCAGGCGTCAGATCCAGATGATTGCCATTGGCGGTGCTATCGGTACCGGCCTCTTTCTGGGCGCAGGTTCGAGACTGCAACAGGCGGGGCCGTCTCTCGCAATCGATTATCTGGTATGCGGCCTTTTCTGCTTTCTTATCCTGCGTGCTCTTGGCGAGCTTGTGATGTATCGCCCGAGTGCGGGCAGCTTTGTGTCCTATGCCCGTGAGTTTCTGGGGGAAAAGGCGGCCTACGCGGCTGGCTGGCTCTCTTTTCTGAACTGGGCCATGACCGGCATCGTCGATATCACGGCGGTAGCGCTCTATATGCATTTCTGGGGGACGTTCGATCACGTGCCGCAATGGGTATTTGCCCTTGTAGCCCTTGGTATTGTCGGCACCATGAACATGATTGGTGTGCGCTATTTTGGTGAGCTCGAATTCTGGTTTTCACTCATCAAGGTCATTGCTCTCGCACTTTTTCTTGTTTTTGGTTGTGTGGTGCTGGGGCTGAAGGTCCCGGTTGGCGGTGCCGTACCAGGATTTCACCTGATTTCCGAGAATGGTGGTATTTTCCCGCATGGTCTTATGCCGGCTCTGTTCCTGATGCAGGGGGTGGTCTTTGCCTATTCAGCGATTGAGCTTGTTGGAACGGCAGCAGGCGAATGCGCCAATCCGCGCGCCATCATTCCTCGGGCCATCAATAGTGTGATCTGGCGTATCGGCCTGTTTTATGTTGGTTCGGTGATCTTGCTTGTCTGCCTTCTGCCCTGGTCAGCCTATCACAAGGGTATCAGCCCGTTCGTGACCTTCTTCGAAGCGTTCGGAGTGCCGCACATCGATACGGTCATGAACATAGTCGTATTGACGGCGGCGTTGTCGAGCCTCAATTCCGGTCTCTACTCAACCGGTCGCGTCCTGCGCGCGCTGGCGCTTGGAGGATCGGCACCACGTGCGTTGGCCAAGATGAACCGTCAGTCAGTGCCTTATGTCGGTATCCTGACCACGGTTGGCGTATATCTTGTCGGTGTAGGGCTGAATTATCTCATTCCGGCACGTGTCTTCGAGATTGTGCTCAATGTGGCTGCGCTCGGCATTATCAGTACATGGAGCTTCATTCTGGTCTGCCAGATACGCATGCGTAAGCTGGTTGACAGTGGTGTGATAGAGAGTGCGGGTTTCCGGATGCCGGGAGCGCCTTTTACTTCCTGGCTTACGCTCGGGTTTCTTGGTTTCGTCGTCGTGATGATGGCGCTCGATTATCCTGAAGGGACCTATACGGTCATCGCTATCCCCTTCATCGGGCTGATTCTGGCTCTGGGTTGGGGTTTGATTGTCCTCAGTCGTCGCAAGGCCTGAAGCCGCCGTCTGGCAGCATTACAGGAACCCTGCTCAGTCCGTTGCGGGCTGGGCAGGCTGTTCAGGCAGCTGACCTTCCCATTTGGCGACAACGGCAGTTGCCAGGGAATTGCCGACAACATTCGTTGCAGACCGCCCCATATCCAGAAACGTATCAACGCCGAGAATGAGAAGCACACCTTCTTCCGGCAGTTTGAACTGGCTAAGTGTTGCCGTGATGACCACAAGTGAGGCACGTGGAATGCCTGCCACGCCCTTGCTCGTCAGCATAAGCGTCAACAGCATGACGATCTGTGTGCTCCAGGACAGGGTAATGTCATAGGCCTGAGCGATGAAAATACTTGCAAAAGTGCAATACATCATCGTGCCATCAAGATTGAATGAATAGCCTAGGGGCAGAACGAAGGATGAAATCCGGCGCGAGATGGGAAAACGCGAGAGCTGATCGAGCATCAGGGGATAGGCGGCTTCCGAGCTTGCTGTCGAAAACGCCAGCAGGAACGGCTCCCGCATCAGGGAAATCAGCCTTCTGGCAGGGCGCCCGAGGATAAGATATGCCGCACCGATCAGAGCGCACCAGAGCAGGAACAGAGCGATATAGAACTCGCCCATGAACTTGCCGTAATTGACAAGCACTCTCAGCCCATTGGTTGTAATGGTCGCAGACATGGCACAGAACACAGCGACCGGTGCCAGCAGCATGACATAGCCCGTAACTTTCAGGATGATTCGTGAAAGGCTTTCGGTCCATTCCATGATCACACGTGCTTTCTCAGGCATGGACGCGCAGGCAATACCGAAAAATACCGAAAACACGACGATCTGGAGGATTTCGTTGTTGGTCATGGCGCGGAAGACGGAATCCGGCACAATATGATCGATGAAGCCGTCAAGAGACATGCCGGAAGGCGCACTTGGCGCGATTTGTGTCCCTTGGAATCGGTGCATGCCGATACCCGGGCCAAAAAGATTGACGAGCACCAGGCCGAGTGACAGCGAAAACAGGGAGGCCACGACAAACCAGATCATGGCCTTTGCACCGACACGCCCCACCGAGGCCGCATCAGACATATGGCCTATACCTACGACCAGCGTTGAGAAGACAAGAGGAGCGATGATCATCTTGATGAGGCGCAGAAAAACAGTGGAGCCGATTGATAGATAATGGGCGACATGCTGCTGCTGCACCGTATCGTGGATCAACGCATGGGCTGTCGCACCCGCACCAATGCCGAGCAGCATTGCGATGACAATGATCGTGGTCATGCTCATGCGCTTCATGATGTTGGTTCTTCCTTTCTGCTGAGAGGGCAGGTTGTGAGTTCTTGCCGCCTCATCGTCGAGCAGTTCGGCGTTCGGTCTGTTTCCCTGCGGCTGTTTCCTGTCAGCCGGTAGAGGATGCCCTGTTGCAGGAAGCTCTAGGCTATTATTGCCTCCAATATCAAATGACGGAGCCGGAACGGGTCGGAACTGTCACATACTGAGACGTAATTTTGGCGCGATCTTGTAAAATGGCGCGTTGTGACCTTTGACGAACTCAGCCATATGTGAATAACGCTGCCCATGCCGCGACGGAGGAGCAAATCGTGGTCCAGAATGCAATCTCGGTCGTTATGGGCCTTATACTTGGGTTGTTTACACTGATCATTTCAGTAATCGCCCTGATTGAAGCAAGCGCCAGAAAAGCGCTTGTGGCACTCGGTATTCCCCAGCAGATCCAGGGAGCGCTTCTGGCATTACTGCTGCTGGTGCTGATTGTGGCGTCATTTCGGTTGTTCGGGCGTCTTTTTGGCGTTTTGATTGCCATTGTTCTTGTCGCGTTTTTATTACAGGCCCTGTTCGTACCTGATATCAGAACTGTGACTTTCTGACAGGCGGGGAAGGGCATCGATGGGGCGTGAACGTGCCCAGAGAGCGTACGCCTTTTGTAATGGATGATGGTGTCCGCGGCGGGATTCGAACCCACGGCCCCAGGATTCATCCCACTTCGACTTTCGCCGCCGACGCAACGGACCTCTGGCCCGGTGTGTCGTTCGTGGTCTGGACTGTCTCTTCACCATAATCTGACAAGTCAGATGACAGGTGCTGCCCGTACAGTCTCTACACCTTCACCCTTCTTTTCAGAGGGGTGCTTGGCTCGGGATTGGCACGGCGTGAGCCAGAGCGTTCCCCGAATTTGAGCAGATCCACCATAATGTTTCCGGTCATGGCGCCCAATTTTAGGAATCCTGTGCTCTATCCTGCTGAGCTACGCGGACCATCCTCGCCAGTCTAGGAGAGTGAGGATCGACAAGCAAGATGTATGGTTTCAAATTTTTCTGTTCCGAAAGGTTGGTTGCAATAATAACAAGTCAATCTAATATTCTTTTTTGTAGTGGGATTCTGCATCAGTGAGAATGAAGCATTAAAAAAACGCTCATAGTTTCATGAAAGAGAGTTTTACTGCGTTGTTTCCCCTCAGGAGCTTTTGTTAGCAAGCACCGTCTCGGCATCGCCACCTTCTTTATCTGCTGCGCGGAATAGTGAAGGGAGGAAAACGTTTCGTAAAAAAACCGGGCTAAAAATTGTGATATAAGGCTCCGATGAGAGAAAGCGTGAAGTAATGTTCGACCTGGCCCTTCGTGGTGTTGCAAAAACCGACTCTACCCTACTGCGTCTGCGGCTTATAGGTCGTATGGAAGCGACTACACTTACTGGTGAAAGCGTGCTTCCTGTTGGCGGGAAGACGAAAGGCTTGCTGGCCATACTTGCACTGTCGGATCGTAAACCTGTTGCACGGTCACATCTGGCTGAGCTGCTCTGGAGTCGTCGCCCCGATGACTTGGCGCGCGCGTCGCTGCGCCAGGAGATTCACCGCCTGCTGGATGCCTTGAGTCCGCTTGGTGTCGATGTCATTGATGTGCAGAGGCATACGCTTGCACTCAAGCCAGCCCTGACCTCCGTTGATGTCGAGCGCATTCTCAATGGCGGAAAATCGATCCTGCGCGAATTGCCTCCACCTGGGGAGGTCCTTCTTGGCGAACTCAACGGGATTGATCCTGCCTTCAATGAATGGATTGAAGGCCAGAGGGCCCGACTCAACCGTCATATCTATCAGCTTTTTGAAAGCGCTCTGCGTACCCAGGTCGATCCTGATGCCATTCTTGAGACAGCGGATCATCTGCTTTCACGCGATGGTCTGAATGAGGCAGCCTGGCGTGCACGCATTCAGGCATGGATTACCAAGGGCGAGTATGCGCAGGCTGCGGCTCTTGGAGACCAGGTCGTCCAGCTGTTTCAGGACCAGCTTGGCACCGTGCCAGGGCCGGCTACGATGGGTCTGGTTCGTGGACTGCAGGAACGAATTGCATTTGATTCCTACAACAAATCGCATCAGGGCTACCCTGTGGAGCTGGATCCGGCACTTGGTCATGCGGATCCTCATGTCGATAATACCGGTCTGTTTGTCTCGGTGGGGGGAGAAGGGTCTCTTCTGGCAGCCGGGTCTCCATTACGCACATTGGGGTCGATTTCTGTCGCCCCGCTCAAAGCGACTGGCGGGGAACATGCCGAGGCACTTGCTGCCGAGCTGACAGAGCGTCTGGAAGTCAAGCTGGTTGGATTGCAGACGTTCACAGTCGTGCCTTTTCCGGAAACAACACAGTCCGATACGGGGCCTCTTCTGGGCAACACACATAATCCAGGTACGGATTATGTAATTTCCGGCCTTGTGCGTTCAAACTGTGCACATGATGAAGCTTCCGAAGGTTATGTAATCATCAGATTGCTGAGTTTGCGTCAGGAAGGAAGCGTGGTCTGGGCGGATCGTTTCGAATTGCCCAAGGACACGCGGGCCCAGCGCGCCCTGCTTTTCTATGTCATGAAGTCGCTGCAATGGTCGCTGTTCCTTTCGGAGGGGCAGCGTATGATGTCGCGACCAATTGCCGAGCTTTCGGCGTTCCAGATGGCGATCAGGGCACTTACCCTGTTTCTGCGCTGTGATATTACGCTTTCTGCCGAAATGGCCGAACTGGTTGAGCGGGCTTATCAGGCTGATCAGGAATCAGTGTTCGTTCTTTATGTTCGTTCATTGATCAAATTCTTTCTCTATCAGGAGAACTGGTCCGGCTCGGCGCTGGAAGAGATGGAAGAGATTGCTACTGCAGCGGGCTATGTGGCTATTCAGCTCAGAGCGAACCCGCTTGGTGTCTGGCTATCCATGCTTACGCGTACGTTTACCCCGGGACAGCTTGATGAGGCCAAAGCACTCACGGCTGAATATACCGGAGCAGGGGGAGTATTTCCTGCCATTGCAATCTCGCCTTCCATACATGCGCTGAAGGCTGTCCAGGCTCTGCTTTCGGATAACAAGGCGGTGGCTTTGGAGGAAATCCAGCAGTTCCGCGCATTACGCGCGGCCCAGCCTCTTGCCATATTATCCGAGCCTTTCAGTATTTTTGTGCTGGAAGTAGCTGGCAATGCTGAAGAGGCGCGTCAGGCCGGTGCTGCCTTTGTCAGTCTTTATCCGCGTAGCGCAGCAGGTGTGCTCTATTATCTTGTGGCTCTGGCTGCCCAGGGGATGAGCGAGGAAACCGAACGTGTTAAACGCCATTTGCTGCGTCTGGTGCCGGACGTGACCATAGAAGGCGTTCTCTCGCGTCATGCCTATCTGCCTGCTTCCATGCAGGCCTGGCTGCGCGAGATGCTCGTACGGGTCAGCATCCCCAAAGGATAAACCCGTTGTCCCGCTTGGCGTAGCCGGGCGGGCGCGATATGAATTGATTTCAGAGCCGGACGCGGATAACGCGATCGGGGATTTCGACACGCGGCCAGTGCCAGTCTAATAGGGACATCATGACTCCTCGTTTGCAGCCGATTGCCCCTCTCAATGCGTCCACCAGGGCGCCCTTCTCTCTGGAGCGGTTTTTGCCCGTTCTGCCGCTTTGCGCCTTGATGGCACTGAGCGCCTGTGGTGGCGGGCGTGACCCGGATAGTCTGACCCAGCCACGCAACCACCTTCTGGGTGTTGACCGTGGTGCAACCGGTGGTGATGATGAGCTGAAGGGCGGTGTGAATGCCTATCTGTGGCGTGGGGCGATCGACACCCTGTCCTTCATGCCGTTCTCCTCTGCCGATGCAAATGGTGGCGTTATCCTGACCGACTGGTATCAGCCGCCAGCCAGCACGAATGAACGTTTCAAGATTGCGACCTATATTCTTGACCGCCGCCTGCGCTCTGACGCGCTACGCGTTTCGGTATTCCGTCAGGAGAAGCAGGGCTCTGAATGGGTTGATACTCCAGTAGCGCCGAACACGACTTCGGATATTACCACGCGTATTCTCGCCCGTGCCCGCCAGCTTCGTGCCGATAATGGCAACCGGGACTGATCCCGGCTTTCTGAAGTGAGTGCGACCGGAACAAACGATAGAAGATCATGACGGAACAAGAGACTCTCGGTTACGATTTCGACAAGGCCGAGCCCAAATGGCAAGCCAGATGGGACAACGCCCGTGCTTTTGCGGCAGACGATCATCCGGCTGCTGACAAGCCGAAATATTACGTGCTGGAGATGTTTCCCTATCCGTCGGGTCAGCTCCATATGGGCCATGTGCGCAATTACGCGCTGGGTGATGTGGTTGCGCGCTACAAACGTGCGCGGGGATTTTCGGTCATGCATCCCATGGGCTGGGATGCATTCGGTCTCCCCGCAGAGAACGCGGCGCGCGAACGTGGTGTGCATCCCGGCCAGTGGACGCTTGATAACATCGCCGCCATGCGCGGCACCCTGCAGCGACTGGGTTTCTCGCTCGACTGGGATCGTGAAATTGCGACCTGCCTGCCGGAATATTATGGGCATCAGCAGAAGCTTTTTCTCGATATGTGGCGCAAGGGCCTGGTTGAACGCCGTGAATCGGCAGTCAACTGGGACCCTGTGGACAATACCGTCTTGGCCAACGAGCAGGTAGTTGATGGACGCGGCTGGCGCTCTGGCGCGCTGATCGAGAAGAAGCGCCTGTCGCAGTGGTTCCTCAAGATTACCGATTTTGCCGCCCCTTTGCTTGAAGGGCTGGAGAAGCTCGACCGCTGGCCTGCCCGTGTGCGCGTCATGCAGGAACGCTGGATTGGTCGCTCGGAAGGCGCTCGCGTGCGCTTTGCGCTTCATGCGCCGCCGAAAGGTTTCGATGTCGATCAGGATTCGGTCGAGGTCTTTACCACCCGTCCCGATACCCTGTTCGGAATGAGTTTTGTCGCTATTGCGGCGGATCACCCTCTCGCCACAAAAATAGCGCAGGGCAATGATTCCGCTCGTGCCTTTATCGAAGAATGCCAGCGCTTGGGCACATCGGAAGAGGCGATCGAGGCCGCCGAGAAGCGCGGTTTCGACACAGGGCTGCGCGTCAGTAACCCGTTTGCGCCTGACGAGACGGTACCTGTATGGATCGCCAATTTCGTCCTGATGGAATACGGCACGGGTGCTGTGTTCGGTTGCCCCTGTGGTGACCAGCGTGATCTTGATTTTGCACGCAAATACGATCTGCCCGTGCGCCCCGTTATTCTGCCGCCCGGTCAGGAAGAGAGCGGCTTTACTGTTGGTAAAACAGCCATCACGGGTGAAGGCACGCTGATCAATTCGGGCTTCCTTGACGGGCTGGATACCGCTGAAGGCAAGCGCAAGGCGATCGAGCGTCTGGAGGCTATGGGCATCGGTCGTTCAGTCGTGAACTGGCGTTTGCGCGACTGGGGTATTTCGCGTCAGCGTTACTGGGGCTGCCCGATCCGGTTGTGCATTGTGAGTCCTGCGGTGCAGTGCCGGTGCCTGACGATCAGTTGCCGGTCAAGCTGCCGGATGATGTGACGTTCGACCGTCCTGGCAACCCGCTCGATCATCATCCGAGCTGGAAACATGTTGCTTGCCCTCAATGCGGGGCTGCAGCTCGCCGTGAGACCGATACCTTCGATACTTTCGTCGACAGTTCCTGGTATTTTGCCCGTTTCACGGCGCCCCATGCCACGACGCCGACAGACCCGATCGCAGCCAATTCCTGGCTGCCGGTCGATCAGTATATCGGCGGTATCGAACATGCGATCCTGCATCTGCTCTATGCCCGTTTCTTCACGCGGGCCATGCATGAGACGGGTCATCTTGATCTCGACGAGCCATTCGGCGGGTTGTTCACTCAGGGCATGATCACCCATGAGAGCTACCGCGATGAAAATGGCTGGCTGGCGCCGGAAGATGTCGTTCGGTCAGGTGATGGCTATGTGCGTCGTGACAATGGTGGTCCCGTGCAGCTTGGTCGTCTGGAAAAGATGTCCAAATCCAAGCGCAATACGGTATCGCCTGTCGCGATCATCGAGCGTTTCGGGGCTGATACGGCACGTTGGTTTGTGCTGTCAGACAGCCCGCCCGAGCGCGATATGGAGTGGACCGAGTCCGGTGTTGCGGCTTCGGCGCGTTTTGGCCAGCGTCTCTATCGTCTGGTTCAGGCCATCGCGAACCAGGTGCCGCATGATGCCGCTTTTGTCGAGGGGGGGCGCAGCCTCCGTCAGGCAACACACCGCACCATCAGGGCCGTGACCGAAGCGTTGGAAGGGTTCACACCCAACGTGGCGGTGGCGCGTCTGCATGAACTGAGTGCGGCTCTTGCCGAGGCTGAAAAGACGGATGAGGACGGTATTGGTGCTGCCCGTCGTGAAGCTGCGCTGGCGCTTGCTCTTCTGATCGCACCGATGATGCCCCATCTGGCTGAGGAGATGGTGGCTCTGCTCGAACCAGGCAGCGCCATGGTAGTCGAACGCGCCTGGCCGGTTGCGCTCGAAGAATTTCTGGCGCTCGACAGCGTCACGCTGGGTGTGCAGATCATGGGCAAGCTGCGTGGCACAATTCAGGTGCCGCCGGATGCGCCCTCTGATATGGTCCTGCCTCTCGCCGAGGCCGAACCCAATGTGGCGCGGATGCTCGAAGGCAAACGGATCGTCAAGCGTATCCATGTGCCTAATCGTATCGTCAATTTCGTGGTGGCAGGCTGATTTCATGCGTCGTTTTGTTCTGCTTGCCTCTCTGGCCCTGAGCGGCTGTGGATTTCAGCCGCTTTATGGAAGCAATGGGGCAGGTGGAACGCGTGTTGCCCATGAATTGCAGCGTATTTATGTGGCCAATATTCCTGACCGACAGGGGCAGGAGCTTCGTCTCGCGCTCCAGGAGCAGCTTGGCGGCGGCAGTACCAAGGCGCCTGACGGCTATACACTCAATGTCAGTTTCAATGTGAATGCCTCGGTAATCGATATTCACAGTGACAATACAGCCGGGCGTTTCCGCGAAATCGGCTCGGCCCATTGGCGCTTGTGGACGGTTGAAGCCTCGCCGAAATTCCTGGCTGAAGGCGATGTCTCCTCGCTTGACGGTTTCAACGCAACCTTTGAGCAATATCTCGCACAGACGCTGAATGACGAGACGGTTCGCGCCCGGCTGGCAGAAACCCTTGCAGGATCGATCCGCCAGCAGATTGCCACATGGTTCAAGTCGCAGATCAAACCTTCTCATGATAACGCACGCGATGTTCCGTCGTATTTCGATCCTAACGCCATGCCGACAAGGGATGGCCAGCCCTATGAGAAGGCTGGGCCTGATGGCTTCCCGGCAGCAGCGACGGGTCGTACGGATCTGAACAGCCAGAACGGCGACTGATCGCGTATGAAGATCGATGCCCGTTCAACTGCGCGTACGCTTGCTGAAATTGGCAAGTGGCGCGGGGTTCTGCTTTACGGCGACGATCTGGGGCTTGTCCGCGAGCGCGCCTCGTACTGTGTACGTCAGGTGGCCGATTCACTTGATGACCCGTTCCGTATCGCTCTTCTCGATCAGGAGCAGCATGGCCGGGTGGAAGAGGAAATGGGCGCACTGTCTCTTGTTGGCGGGCGCCGTGTTGTCTGGGTGCGTGACGGGCAGGATTCATTGCTGCCACGTATAATGGCGGCGCTTGCTATTGAGAGCGATACCTTGCTGGTGATTGAAGCGCCGGGTCTCGCGTCTCGCGCCAAACTGCGCAGTACCCTCGATTCTCACCCGAAGATCGCTTCTATTGGCTGTTATCCTGAAGAGGGACGCACACTCATTGCTTCCCTGACCGAGTTGTTCCGGGATGCTTCTGTCGCTGTCGATCGTGATGCCCTGTTCTGGCTTTCTTCAGTTCTCGGGGCAGATCGTGCGGCTGTACGCAGCGAGGTGGAGAAACTCATTCTCTATGCAGGTAAGGGGGGTAAACTTTCTCTCGACGATGTTCAGGACTGCATAGGTGATTCTGCCAATGCAACGCTTGACGATGCGACCACGGCTGCCATGGCAGGTGACCGAGCCATGGCTGATATTGCTCTTGAGAGAGCGCTTGCCGACGGCCTCTCGCCCATTGCGCTGGCGCGCGCCTGTCTGTCGCTGATGACACGTCTGCAACGCGTGCTTGACTGGATGGATGAAGGAAAATCACGCCAGGAGGCGATCAGGCAGCTCAAGCCCCCCGTCTTTTTCAAGAAGATGGACAGTTTCACAAAGGCGCTCGAACGTTGGGACAAAGCTGGCCTGAAAGGGGCATGTGAGTCGGTGCAGGGTTTCGAGCTGGCCTGCAAGCAGACGGGCTGTCCGGATCTTGCCTTGTCACGTCGTCTCATCGCCCAGCTTTCTCTCGGGCCCCGATCATTCCAGCGTTGAAATTACCGCACGGTTCTGCCACGGCTGAAACTGTATCAGCCTGACCGGGGAGGTCATCCGATCAATCGCATCTGCTTGTTTCCACGGTTTCGTTACCTCGAACGTTCGCGCTGCGACGGCGCGCGACGCACGGCATGGTAATCCTGGCTGCGATCGGTTTTTTCCGGCGTCGCAAGATGGCAGCGGCCGCACTTTTCATGTTGGCGATCCTGGCCGCTGGTGCCGTGCTGGCGCCGTTATATGCCCGGACCGTAGGAGTGGACCCTATGGAATCCTCTCTGGCGGGTACGGTGCTGCGTGACGGAGTACGTGTCGATATCATGCAGCCCAATGACAATCCTCTGCATCTGGGCCTTTCTCCTGTTGGCCCCTCTTGGCGTTGGGGGCCTTATGCGCTTGGTGCTGATTCACAGGGGCGCGATGTTGCAGCGCGTATGCTGTACGGTGCGCGCGCCTCGCTCCTGATCGCTTTTTCAGCGGCATGTCTCTGCCTTGTTATGGCGACACTATGTGGGCTTCTGGCTGGTTATTGCGGTGGTTGGGTGGATATTATCCTTTCCCGACTGCTCGATATTCTCTGGGCAGTGCCAGTCTATCTCTTCGCGATTAGTCTGAGTGTCGTGACCATAGGACATGATCTGTCTTTCGGGCCGTTTCATCTGCAGCCCGATAGTCTTCTGTTGCCCATAGGTATTATTGCACTCATCTACGTGCCTTATGCGGCCAGGCCTATCAGGGCGCGTACAAAAAGCCTGTCGAATGCCGGCTTCGTACTGGCAGCCCGCGGGCTCGGTGCCTCTTCCCTGCGCATTGTGTTACGTGAGATCCTTCCTGTTCTGGCCGAGACGGTGCTGGTCCTTTCTCCCCTTATCATGGCGTTATGTCTGCTGGCGGAATCGGCATTGTCCTTTCTCAGCCTCGGTGTTCAGGCTCCTGCAGCTTCCTGGGGAAGCCTGATCCATGACGGTGAAGGCCTGATCTATAGTCGTCCTGTCGTGGCTATTGCGCCGGGGGTGGCGATTATCCTGACCGTGCTCTCCCTGAACGCGCTGGGGGATGTTGCCCAGGCGGAGCTCCGCGCAAGAGGCCGGCGATGAAAAGCGTCTTCTCCCGTTTGCAGATGATCCTGGTGCTGTTCGGTATCTCGGTGCTGGTCTTCGCCGTCTTTTTTGCGATGCCCGGTTCAGATCCTTCAGCGCGTATTGCCGGGCGTGGCGCCAGTCCTGAGGTCATCGAGCGTGTGCGCCATGCCTATGGCTTCGATCGGTCTTTGCCGATGCGTTATCTGACGATGATGGATCATCTGTTCATCTCCAGAAACCTGACATCCTATGTCAATCATGGTCAGAATGTGGTGTCCGAGGTTTTCTCTGCAGCACCGGTCACACTCTCTCTTGTTCTCTGGGCGGCCCTGTTCTGGATTATGGGAGCGCTTGTTATTGGCCTGATAAGCGCCGCTTTCCAGGGCGGGTGGATCGATCGCCTGCTCTCCTCTTTCTGTCTGGTCGGGCTGTCGATTCCGGTTTTCTGGCTCGGGGAGATGGTCAATCTGGCAAGTCAGAGCCGGTTCCATGAGACCTGGCTGTTCAGCTGGGTACCTCCTCTGGGTTATGTACCTTTATGGAGAATCCGTTCGGATGGGCGAGGGCACTGATACTGCCCAGCCTCACACTCTCCATTGCTTTTATCGGTCTCTACAGCCGTGTTCTGCGTACGGATCTCCTGACCGCCATGCAGGAGGATTCCCTGCGCACGGCGCGTGCCAAAGGCGTTGGACCCTGGCGATTGTGGTTCTGCCATGCCTTGCGTCTTTCCAGCCTGAGTGCGCTCTCCCTGTTCGGGCTTGATTTTGCGCAATTGCTTGGTGGCGGCGCCTTGCTGACAGAAGTGGTCTTTGCCTTGCCCGGTGTCGGTCATCTTACCTATCAAGGGCTAAGTACTCTCGATCTGCCGCTGATCATGGCGACGGTACTTTACGCGGCGTTTTTCGTCGTTATCGCGAATGCCTGATGGATGGACTCTATCGTCTGCTCGATCCCCGTATCGGAGGAGGATCGCATGGTGGGTGAGCCGCTTCTGACTTTGTGCAACCTTCGTCTGCGTCACCCTGTGGCTGGTCTGTTGCTCGATGGGGTCACGCTCTCACTCAGGCGCGGAATGATACTGGGAGTGGTCGGGGAGTCAGGATCGGGGAAAACCCTGACAGGTCTCAGTGTTCTCGGCCTGCAGCCTGCCGGACAGCTGAGCGGTTACCTGAGTTTTGACGGTCAGGATCTTGCAGCTTTCCGCGCGCGTGACTGGCGGCGTTTTCGTGGCAGGCGGGCTGCATGATTTTTCAGGACCCCATGTCCGCTTTTCTGCCAGTGCGACGCATTGGGGCGCAGATTACAGAGCAGATCAGGCTGCACCTGCCTCTTTCCAGAAAGGAGGCTCACACGCGCATGGTGGCATTGCTGGGTCGTATGGGCGTACCGTCACCTGCGCAGACAGCCTTGCGTTTTCCTCATGAATTATCGGGCGGATTGCGCCAGCGCGCCATGATTGCCATGGCACTGTCCTGCGAACCTGATCTGTTGATTGCCGATGAACCGACAACGGCACTCGATGTGACTGTACAGGCCCAGATTCTGACCTTGCTGCGCGAAATCGGGGAGAGAGAAGCCAGTGTGATGCTCATCACTCACGATATGGGTGTGGTGGCTCAAAGCTGTACGGATGTGGCCGTGCTCTATGGGGGTGTCGTGATCGAGACGGGCCCGGTGTCGTCGGTGTTGTCAACCCCGCGCCATCCTTATACCCAGGCTCTGTTACGGGCCATACCGCCGCTTTCCGGGCCACGTCCTTCGCAGCTTCCGGTTATTGACGGTGTACCGCCATCCCCTGAAAACCGCCCTGCGGGTTGTGTATTTGCCCCGCGTTGCCCCTATGTCGAAACACGCTGCGAGAAGCGGCCTGACATGCGACTGGCGGGAACAGGGGAAGCCTATGCCGAGACAGGAGGCGCACATGAAGTCGCCTGTGTGCTCTATCCATGAGTAACATCCTTCAGGCGCATGATGTTTCGAGAGTCTATCGACTGGGAGGCGGCAAGACTCTCCGTGCCGTCGATGGAATTTCGGTATCGGTGGCACATGGAGAGACCCTGGCACTGGTTGGTGAATCAGGATGTGGAAAGTCCACGCTTGGGCGTCTGATGATGGGGTTCGATCGTCCTGACACGGGAAGCATCCTGTTTGATGGCCAGGATATGGCGAGGCTGAGTGCCAGAGCATTGCGTGCCCTGCGCAGCCGGATACAGATGGTATTCCAGGACTCAGGTTCTTCATTCAATCCACGCTGGACCATAGGAAGCACGCTTGCCGAACCTTTCAGGATTCACAGGCGAGGCTGGTCGAGGGAATCTCTCGTCTCTCTGCTGGAGCGGGTCGGTCTTTCCGGCAGTTTTCTTGATCGCTATCCAGGAGCGCTATCAGGGGGGCAGCGGCAAAGGCTTAATATTGCGCGCGCCATTGCGCTCTCACCACAGGTTATTGTGGCTGATGAACCCGTTTCCGCGCTTGATGTTTCCGTGCAGGCCCAGATCGTCAATCTGTTGCGCCATCTCCAGTCTGATATGGATCTGGCTTGTCTGTTTATTTCGCACGATCTTGCTGTGGTGAGGCAGGTTTCGGATCGTGTGGCCGTCATGTATCTCGGGGCAATCGTCGAAGAGGGAGAAACCCTCACTCTTCTGGAGCGACCACTTCATCCTATACGCGCGCTCTTGTCGATGCCGTGCCCCAACCCGGCAGACCGCTACCCGCACCCCTGCAGGGGGATGTCCCGACGCCCCTCGCATTACCTGGGGGATGTCGCTTTCATCCTCGTTGCCCCATGGCCCGGCCGCGCTGCGCCGTGGAGCCACCTGTCCTGATAGAATATACGCCAGGCCGTTCCGTGGCTTGTCATTTCCCGCTCTCATAAGCCGGAAATCCGGCTATCTGGGCCATGATAGCCTCGGCTCGGATTGGCCCTCTCAGGTGATAAAGGGGCCATGAGGCCCCTTTGTCAGTCAGAAGCGCTGAGAGATCCCTGTCAGGATCGTACGACGCAACCCGTATTGGGGGGCGCCTACGCCAATCCCTGAGCCGTCACGGATCTGGTAGGTCTTGTCAAACAGGTTAAGCACATCGAGGCGTAGTTCGGTACGCTTGAGGAAAGGCACACGGAAAAGATCCCTGAAGGACTGGACGAGAGAGAGATTGAAGGTCGCATAGATCGGTACGGAGCGACCATTCGGTACGGTGCCATCGGCGCGCAGACCACTGCCATAGACCATGGAGGCGGAAACCCGCGTCGGATGGCCTGTGTGGTAGAAAAATGAGTAGCTGCCGCCTGCCGAGGCCGTCCAGCGCTGATCATGATCAAGATGAACCCAGCGATGCTGGATATAGGCCAGATCATCGGGTCCATGGTCCATTGGGCTGTGGTGATATCCTTGCCGATGGCACGCGACCAGGAAGCATTGCCGTACAGTGAAAGCGGACCATGCTCGTAATTGGTTGAGAGCTCGTAGCCGTTTACCTGTCCCCGTCTGTAGTTGAAGGCAGAAAGAATGATCGGTGCGCCAAACTGGCCTTCATCGATCATGTTCTTGGCGAGCTTCACATAGGCGTCGAATGAGGCGTGCCAGCCCGGCATGATAGACTGGGTGACGCCTGCATCGAAGTAGTGATCACGCTCGGCCTTGACCGTGTTGTTCTGCAAAGTCTGGGGCTCGTTGGACGTGCCGACATATTTGCTGAGCGACGTGTTGGCCACGAGCTCGAAAGGCGGGGGCGTGAAATAGCGGGAATAGCCTGCATGAAGCACGCCGCCGCGCCAGGCGCGCCAGACGATGTTGATGCGCGGACTCACCTGCTTGGCATGGGTGTATTCATCGACACCATCGAAGCGCAGACCGTAATTGATCGTCAGGTCGCGTACCGGACGCCATTCATCCTGAGCGTAGAGCCCATACATCCAGCCAGTGCGCCCACTGCCATCATGTACGTTGGTTGTGCTGCGTCATAGATGGGCGTGCCGTCATCCTCGGCACCGTTCTGCTGATAGACGATGGAATCTGTCTTCGAGCTGTTGCGCTCTACATAGACCTGGTAGCCGAAGCGTACCGTGTGTCTGGGCGTTGCTTTCCAGGTCACATCGGTTTGCGAGCCGGTCGAGAAGACCGAGCGTGCGGCATGCTGGCTGATGCCGTTATAGACCAGATCGCCCAGCGGATCCGGCGAGTAGCCGAGCGAGGAATAGCGGGTGATGATCGAGCTTTGCAGGCTGACTTTACCCATGTCCTTCTGCAGCGACAGGATGCCGAAATCCGTGATTTCCTTCTGGCGCTCGTTCAAGCTGGCGCTATCAACGCTGCCATAGACCTGTTGCGACAGGGCGGAGTCCAGAAAGCTGGGATTGGCGAACTGACGCTGCTGCCCGGGATTATTGGGTAGCTGATATTGCGCGTTCGAAACGCCGCCTGTCAGGCTGATACGGGTGTTTTCATCAGCGGTGTACCGAAGGTGGCCGAGTGCGTGATACTGGTTGCTCAGATCGTGGATGGCATTGAAACTTGGGGTCGGGTTTTCGACACCTATGCGATTATGCACGAAATCGCCCGTGGCGAAGAAATCCCACTTTCCTGCATGGCCACCATATTGCAGCGACGGGAAGAAATAGTCGCGTGCGCCGCCATAGATCGAGGCATCCCCACCCGGATCGGCACTGCCATTTTTGGTGGTGATATCGATCACGCCAGCCTGCAGAAATCCGTATTCGCTGGGCAGCGCTCCGGTGGTGAGCGAGGCAGAATGCGCAAAGCGCGTCATGAGGGCCTGACCGAAAACGCTCAATCCTTCGGGTAATTGCACGCCATCGAGACGGAACTGCACCTCGTTATGATCGCCACGGACATGGATCTGGCCGAAACTGTCCTGCGCGACCCCGGGGGCCTGCAGCAGGAGCGTATTCAGAGGGGTGTTGTCGCCACCAGGATTGGTTTCGATATCACGACGGGTGAAGCGATAGGTCGTTGCCCCCGTCGAGGATTGCAGGGCTGAACGGATCTCGTCGAGGCGCGCATTAACGATGATGTGCTCCTCGTGAGTGGCCTCAACCGAAGCCGTCTTGTCGCCATCGAAAGAAGTGCGCGATGCCTCATCGGGAGATCGCACTGCGTCTTGTCCGGTCGTGCTCTGTGACCGCGAGACCGAAGCCTTTTTTGCCTGCGTCGTTTTAGGCAGCGGGGTTGATGCAGGCGTGGTGGTCGTGTCGTTCGTCTGGGCATGGGCGGGCAGGGTGATTGCCAGAACCGAGCAGGAGAGGAGCAGGCTGGACGACCACAGGGATCGGGGAGACATCATGACAATCCACGGGCTGGAAGCGAAACAGATCGATCTCGTTCCTAAAATGTATGATATAACATAACAATACTTGAGTGCTTCTCCTACATATATTGTGTCAGAGCGTGACAAATTGGCGACAGGTTTCGCGTTGTGAAAAGCGTTTTAATCGGGGAGCTGCGTGACGATGGGGCGTTCAGTCCTGACCCGTCCACGCTTCTGCCAAGGTGCCATGCCATGAAACGCCGGTCCTTTCTTTCTGCCGCCTCCTGCGCGCCCCTCCTCGGAATGACAGGGCAGGCGGAGGCCAGTGGCAATGCCGATGACGGCACCAATTCGTCAGGCGTCTTCGATATTGTGGCCGAATTTACAGGGCCTGGGCCATCGGGTGTGGCGGTGCTGCCTGACGGACGCCTTTTTGTCAGCTTTCCACGCCACGCCGACAACCATCCCGGCGCGACGCTGGGAGAGGTGAAAAACGGCAAGATCATTCCCTATCCTTCCGCAGAGGTAAGCCTCCCCTCAAATCGTGCTCCGGCTGACAGGTTGATGTCAGTGCATGGGCTTGCGCTCGATAGTCAGAACCGGCTCTGGCTCATCGATGACGGCAAGCTGGCCAAGCACGATATCCCCGAAGGGGCGGCGAAGATCATCTGCATCGATCCGGCCACAGACAAGATCGTGCATCGCATCGTGCTCAAGGCTCCTGCGATGCGTCCCGACAGCCATATGAATGACCTGCGCGTGGCCTTGTCCGTAGGGGAAAGGGGGACGGTATTCGTGACGGATTCATCTTTTGGTACGGAGCCTGCGCTTGTGGTGGCCGATATTGCCACTGGTGAGGCGCGACGGGTGCTGGCGCATCATCCTTCCACTCAGGCGGTGGAGGGTTTCATGGCGATCGTCGAGGGAGAGCCCAGGCGCTATATTCCGCATCATCCGCAGATGGTTTCAGGTGGGGCAGACGGCATCGCCCTGCCCGGTGATGAATCGCGGCTCTATTATTCGCCGCTCACCAGTCGCCGTCTTTACAGCCTGCCGACCAGAGCGCTGGCAGACAAGGCGCTTGATGATCAGGCCCTCGGGGCGCTGGTGCGAGATGAGGGTGAAAAAGGTACAGCAGACGGGCTCTGCTTCGACCAGCACGATCGTCTCTATACGACCAATTACGAGCAT
This sequence comes from Asaia prunellae JCM 25354, assembly GCF_000613885.1. Taxonomy (GTDB): domain Bacteria; phylum Pseudomonadota; class Alphaproteobacteria; order Acetobacterales; family Acetobacteraceae; genus Asaia; species Asaia prunellae. The sequence goes on from NZ_BAJV01000006.1 coordinate 111,624, forward strand.
GACTGCATCCTTCGCCGGGACCCAGATGGGGCCCTTGTGATAGCGGTAAGGGATCCACGCATTCTTTCGCCCGACGGTATCTGCGCCACGAAGGACTGGATCTATTGCACCCTCGGTCAGTGGAACCGTCTGCCTTCATTCAATGAGGGCCAGAACCGCCGTCGGCCGCCTTATCTGCTGATACGCTTTCCTGTCGAACCGCTCACGCCGCTCAACGCAGCACCCGAGGCGCCCCGGCAATAGACAGCAGGAGCGAGGCCTTTTGCCTCGCCGGGTGAGACGCGTCACATTGCGCATACCGGATGCATGAAAGTTGAGAAGAGACGCAGACGAAGAGTGTAAGGAAGAAGAGGGTAGGACGTAGGACAGGCAATGACGGCTGTGGCGGTACTTCTGACAGTCTGGGCCTTGATGGCCGTATCAGGCGAAACGCCGACAGGGCGTTTTCTGCACCGTCTGATGGTCGTCATGCCGGCTGCGGCGCTCAACCGGATCAACCGTCTGCGCATGCTTGTTGCGATTGCTGTCACTGGTCTTTGTGCGGCGCTTGTGTGGTACGGACAGGGCGATGGGATACGCGTTGCGGCCAGCATCCTGCCAGACACCGTCATCTGGCTCACGACATTTGAGGTCAGCACCTATCTGGACGTGATGATGATGCTTGCCACCGCCTCGGCTCTGACGCGATTCCGATATCTCTGGTCATCCCTGGTAAACGTGCAACTGCGTCCTCTGTCGCGATTGAGGATCGGGCGAAAACGCTCCCGCGAATACAGGTAGGATCAGTCTTGCCTCTCTTGGGTTCATGACGACGAGCGTGAACCGGAGAGCTGTTTTCGGGAAACAGACCCTAAGTGCCCGGGGGCAGCAAGAATGATCAGCCATTTGCCAGCAAAAGAGCCCGCAAGGCTGACCGTTAGTCGGAAAAGAGCCTTGAAACGAGAAAGGGCCGGATCGCATCACGATCCGGCCCTTCGTAGAAGTCTGTCGGCGCTATCAGGAAACTGACGGCGCCTCGCTCTGTTCGCTGGTGTGGTGATCAACCACGCCGGGCAGGAACTGAGCCAGAGCCGGAAGCAGGGCGCCTGCGGGCAGGCCCGTTTTCGAGACCAGCATCTGAACCTGCTCATCCGTCAGAAGGGCGCGCAGTTCGTCTGCGGAGATCGGCAGATTTTCGCCCGAGCCGATCCAGGAGCGCACCTTGTCTTCCAGGCCAGCCTTGCGGGCCTGATCGAGGAGCATCTGCAGGCCCTGTTCGCTGGTGAGATACTCACCAATGCTGCCGCCGAGCTTTTCCTTGAGCTTGTCGCCCATGGACCCGAGGGCAGAATTGATCATCGAACCGAAAAAACCGCTCAAACCTTGTCTCCCGTTTTGGCGCTTACCCGAAAAATCAGGCCGAGCGCCGTGTATCCTTGTCCATCTGCGGCATCTCGATATCGATTTCGAGAACAGAACAGCCATCAAGGCCGCCATCGAGCTTGACCTGAACCTTGTCCTGATCGACCGTCACATGGCGCTTGATCACTTCAAGGATCTCGCGATGTAACTGGCTGATCAGCTCGGAGTTGCCATTTCCTGACCGCTCATGAGCCAGCAGGATTTGCAGACGATCGCGTGCAACACTACTGGTGTTGCGCTTGCTGAAAAGACCGAACAGGCTCATGCGACCCTCTTCTTGAACAGCCAGTCGAGCAACCCCTTGCGCTCGATCGGGATCTGGATTTCGAGCTTTTCACCCTGCAAGCGGCGCGCGGCATCGAAATAGGCGCGGGCCGGGGCTGATTCGGGGTTCGAAAGCGTGACGGGTGCACCCACATTCGAGGCGCGGAGCACTTCTTCACTTTCAGGAATAATACCAAGCAACGGGATGGAGAGAATTTCCAGTACGTCCTCGGTGTTGAGCATTTCGCCCTTGGCTGCGCGCGAGGGGTCATAGCGGGTCATGAGAAGATGCTTCTCTACCTTCTCGCCGTCTTTGGCCCTGGCGGTAGTGCTGTCGAGCATGCCGATAATGCGGTCGCTGTCGCGCACCGAGCTGACTTCAGGATTTGTGACGACCACAGCAACATCGGCATGATACATGGCCATCTGCGCGCCGCGTTCGATGCCTGCTGGACTGTCACAGATGATCCAGTCAAATTTTTCGCGCAGTTCGTCGATAACCTGGGCAACGCCTTCTGCGGTCAGGGCATCCTTGTCGCGGGTCTGCGAGGCAGGGAGGATCGAGAGGGTTTCACACCGCTTGTCGCGTATGAGAGCCTGTGAGAGCTTGGCATCGCCCTGAACAACATTGATGAAGTCGAACACGACGCGACGCTCGGCACCCATCACCAGGTCGAGATTACGCAGACCGACATCGAAATCGATCACGACGACATTCTGTCCCGACTGGGCAAGAGCGGCACCCAATGCTGCTGTCGTGGTCGTTTTTCCGACCCCGCCCTTACCGGAAGTGACTACCAGCACCTTAGCCATGTGCGCTCCACCAGATTATAACGGTAACAACCGCAATCCACAGGGTGCGGCCATACAATCTTAATGAGGAAAGGGTTTGCGCCGCAATCTCTTGCGCGCAAATAGTTCCCTTCAAGCGATTTTTGTTACCGTAATCCGGTCTTCGCTCAGCATCGCCTGGGCAGACTGATCATGAAGCGAGGCGTCGATTTCTTCGGCAATCATGTAGAAACCGTCTATTGCCAGTAATTCGGCCTGCATTCTTGCGGCGAAAATACGGGCGTTGGGCTGTCCCCCCGCACCGGCTATGGCGCGTCCGCGTAGCGCGCCATAGACGTGGATCGAGCCGCCAGCAATCAGCTCGGCCCCTGAAGCGACCGAACCGATGACGACGATATCGCCATCGAGATGCATGATGCTCTGTCCCGAGCGTATTGCGCGGTCAAGGATCAGGTTTTCCGCATGCGAGACAGGGTTTTCCGCAGGCGCAGACGCTCATCAGAGGATTCGGGAAAAGCCACGGCACCGCTGGCGCGTCCGCCTTCGAGCGGGGCGGGCCAGTCCCATTCAGCCAGTGCTGTCCAGTTTTGATCGGCGCTTTCGACTCCGATCATGTGAATGCCGCGTTCTTTCAGATCTGCCTGGAGGGTATCGAGGCCTTCTGTATCCTGTCCGACAAGGCCAAGATCAAGAATGACAGGGCGACCGGAAAAGAAACCGACGGAGCGGGCAATCTGGTTATCAAGACCCTCGAGCCATGAGACAAGAGGCGCTTCTGGAGACAGGACGAGCGCCAGAAAGGAACGCCCGCGCGCACGGATACGCATAGGGGCCCGGTTTGAGGCGGGATCGGCGTTGGTTATCTGTTCTGTCATCGTCTGGGAACGCTCTGAGGCTCATGAACGGGAATTTCGATCGATCTGATTGTGCGGCTCTCTTGCTTCGCCATGGGGCAGACGCTTAAGAATGCAGAATGCGCATTTTGTACCATCTGCCGCTCTCGCCGCAAAGTCGTCAGGTTCGGCTTGTTCTCGCCGAGAAACGGTTACCCTACGAACCCAAGACCGAAAAGGTCTGGGAGAATCGCCCGGAATATCTCGCGCTGAATCCCGCGGGGGACGTGCCTTTGCTCGTCGAGGAAAACGGGCTCTCGATTCCGAATGCCTGGGTGATCTGCGAATATCTCGAGGAAGCCTATCCTGACATGCCGTTGATGGGACGTACTCTGGCAGAGCGTGTCGAGGTGCGGCGTCTGATGGCCTGGTTTGAAGGCAAGTTCGGACATGAGGTATCGCGCAACCTCCTGGGTGAAAAGGTGGACAAGCGTCTGGCCGGCCGGGGTAATCCCGATGGTACGGCCCTGCGGGCCGGCTATGCCAATATGCGCTTTCATCTGGACTATATCGGCTGGCTGGCGGAAACGCGCTCCTGGCTTGCCGGCAATATGCTGTCGATTGCCGATTTCGCCGCCGCAGCGCATCTCTCCTGCCTTGATTTCATTGGCGATATAGACTGGTCCAAGCGCCAGCGGCAAAGGACTGGTATGTGCGGATGAAATCGCGGCCCAGTTTTCGCTCCCTGCTCAATGATCGTGTGAACGGATTCAATCCGCCTGCGCATTATGCCGATCTGGATTTCTGAATGAGCACGATCTTTGATGCTGTCATTCTCGGCGCTGGAGCTGCCGGGCTGATGGCGGCTGCTACGGCGAGCAGAAACGGGGCTTCGGTTCTGGTACTCGATCACGCGGCAGAGGCCGGACGCAAGATACTGATCTCTGGCGGCGGGCGTTGCAATTTCACCAATCTCGATGCCAGGGCAGAAAATTTTCTTTCGGCCAACCGCCATTTCATGCGGTCGGCTCTGGCGGGGTATACGCCGCGTGATTTTCTCTCACTGGTGGAACGTCATGGTATCCCTTGGGAGGAAAAGGCCGAAGGACAGCTTTTCTGTACCAATTCCGCACGTGAGATTGTGTCGTTGCTCCTGCGTGAAGCCGAAGGATGCACATTGCGGCTCAATACGTCCATACGCAATGTGACAAAAGGCGATGTGTTTCACATCCAGACCGATACAGGCGAATTCGCGGCACGGACTCTCGTTCTGGCAACCGGCGGATTATCCATTCCCAAGCTGGGTGCAACGGATCTCTCTTTGCGTCTTGCCCGTCAGTTCGGCTTGTCTGTCGTGCCGACGGTGCCCGGGCTTGTCCCTCTGACCCTGGAAACGCCCTTGCCGGAGCTTGCCGGAGTGTCTCTTCCGGTGCGGGCCAGTATGGGCAAGATCGGCTTTACGGATGGAATGGTTTTCACCCATCGTGGCCTCTCAGGTCCGGCAATCCTTCAGATCTCCTCTTATCAGAATGGCCCCCTGGATGCGCCGCTGATTGATATGATGCCGGGGCGTGACGCCAAAGAGGCTCTTGGTGCCATCAAGAAAGCAAGGCCGCGGGCCGAACCTCCTTCGCTCTTGCAGGACCTGCCCCAGCGTCTGGCACGTCATATTGCCGAAAACACGTTGTCTGATCTTGCCTGTACTCTGGCCAATCTGCCCGACAAGCGCATTGCGGCAGTCGCAGCGCAGATATCGGCCTGGAAGCCCAGGCTTTCGGGGACGGAGGGCTATGCCAAGGCTGAGGTCATGAGGGGCGGAATCGATACGCACCGGCTGTCCTCCAAGACCATGGAAGCGCGTGACGTGCCGGGGCTGTTTGCGATTGGTGAGGCCGTTGATGTGACGGGATGGCTCGGAGGCTATAATTTTCAGTGGGCGTGGTCGAGCGGTGTCGCAGCCGGAAGGGCGATCGCCGAAAGACGCTAGATTCCGGCAACGGGGAATTTTCGAACCTCTCCCGGCTTTGCGCGTCTTGAGCGCACGCTTAACCGGAGCCGCAGTGAGGCGGCTTCGTTTCAGGAGGTCAATCTCATGGCTCTTTGCGTGGCAATACTTGCAACTGACGGCGTGGAGGAATGCGAACTCGTCCAGCCACGTCAGGCACTGGAGCGTGCCGGTATCAGAACACTGCTTGTCTCACCGCAGAAAGGCGAGATCCAGTCCATGCAGGGGGATGTCCACCCGGCATCGCGACACAAGGTCGATGCGTCCATCGGTACTGCCGCCGATATGGAGCTGGCCGGGGTCGTTTTGCCCGGTGGCACAACCAATCCCGACAAATTGCGTATCGATGAAGCCGCGATCGCCTTCCTTCGCGGCTTTGTCGCCGAGGGCAAGCCCATTGCCAGTATCTGCATGGTGCCTGGACACTGATCGAGGCTGGAGGCGTGCGAGGGCGCACCCTGACATCCTGGCCCTCGCTTCAGACCGATCTGCTCAACGCAGGAGCCCGCTGGGTGGATCGTGAAGTCGTAATTGAAGGCAATCTTGTCTCATCACGTTGCCCCGATGATCTCCCTGCATTCTGCGAGGCTCTGGTTGCGCAATATCGTGATAAAACTGCCTGAAAACCGCCTTTATTATCCTATGTTCTTCGCTGTGAAGAGAGCCTTCCCGAATGCGGAAACTGCGGGGCAGGCCACAAGCAAGAAAGGGAGTACCATGACACCTTCGACACCATTCCGCCGCTCTGCCCGCGTTCTTGGCGGCCTTGCCGGGCTGACGCTTCTTGCCGCCTGCCAGGGTACGGCAGCCCCCGGCCCGACGCCGCCTGGCACGCAGGTTGTCGGGTATGGCTATACCTGCAAGGCAGGCATCTATACCTGCAAGATGCCGACCCAGGTTCCGCTGGGTAATCCCTGTTCATGCCCCGGTATTGGTGCCGCTTCCTACGGCAACATCCACCAGCCCTGAGAGGGAGCCTCCTGGCGTCTTCTCACATAAGAGACGGCTCCAGGAGGATGGAAACGCTTTTAATGATTCCTATTTTGTTCTTATAAGGGGAGCAGAATACGGAGCCCGAATTGTCGCAGGATTTCTTCAGTTTCTTTCCCTGGCTGGTGGCCTTTCTGGCATTGGCTGTGGCGATCTTTCTCTGGTCGCGTCTGTCGCGGCGTGGGACAGATCGGGATCTTCTCTCTCGCATCTATGTATTGCTGGAACGTGAGGCCGCCGAGCGTAGCGCCGATCTTGATTTCCAGCGCAAGGCTCTTGTCGAGACAGAACGCGCTCTGGGCGCAAGGCTGGAGCAGCAGCGTAGTGACATGAGCGATCGTCTGGCAGGTCTGAGCCACCGTCTGGGGCAGGAGCTGTCTGATACACGTCTTGCCCAGTCAGAAATGCTCCGTGACATGATGCGCGAAAATGCCGAGCAACTGTCGCAGATCAGGGCCTCTGTCAGCGAGCAGCTTCATGTCACGGTTGAAAAACAGATGCAGACCTCGTTTCAGCGCGTGGTCGAGCAATTTTCCGCCATGCAGAAGGCTATTGGCGAAGTCTCTGCCGTGACGGCCCAGATTGGGGATCTCAAACGGCTCTTTGGCAATGTCAAAACGCGTGGTGGCTGGGGGGAGGCTCAGCTGCGAGCCATACTCGACGATATTCTCCCTGCCGGATCCTATGACAGCAATTTCCGGATTGGAGACAGTACCGAGGCTGTGGAATTTGCCTTGCGCATGCCGGTACGCAGCTCTGTGCCGCCAAGGCTTGCCATAGACAGCAAATTTCCAACCGAAGCCTATGAGCGTCTGCTTGATGCGGCTGATCGCACTGACCAGGCCGCAGAACGCATTGCACGCCGCGCCCTGGATAATGCGGTTCGTATGGAGGCGCGCAAGATCAGTGAGAAGTATATCCAGCCTCCGATAACGGTTGAATTTGCCGTGCTTTATCTGCCTACGGACGGGCTCTATATGGAGGTGGCCCGTATTCCGGGTCTGATCGATGAAGTCGGGCGATTGCATCGTGTCATTGTCATGGGCCCCTCTCTCATGCCAGCGCTGTTGCGTACCGTTCATCTCGGATATGTGACTTTGGCGCTCGAGGAGCGCACGGATGCCATTGCCCGTCTGCTCGGTCTGACCCGACAGGAGATGCTGCGTATGGATGGGGTGCTTGAAAAACTCTCTCGGGGGGCAGGCGCCATGAGCAATACGATAGAAGAGGCCAGAAGGCGTACCCGTGTTCTGGGACGTAAGCTGCGTGGCCTTGACGGGCAGGTGCCGGGTGACGATCTGGAAACCCTGGAAGAGCTTTAAGCCGAATTTACTATCGAAACAGCAAGGGTTTGGGCAGAAATGTCAGCATGATACCGGATCAGAGTCTCTCTTTCACGCCCCCTGAAATGCCTGGCAAAGCCAGCATATTATTTGTCGAAGACGACGATACCCTTGCTCGTGAAGTGGTAGAAGAGCTCTCGGCCCGGGGCTTCTCGGTTTCTCACGTATCGACCGGTCAGGCCGGGTTGGAAGCCGCTATCAGTGAGTCCTATGATCTCATGGTGCTCGATCGCATGTTGCCTCTGCTCGACGGACTTTCGGTCATCGAGAAGCTTCGCAATCAGAACATACGCTCTCCTGTTCTGGTCCTGTCTGCACTTTCGGCGGTTGATGATCGGGTGACCGGTCTCAAGGCGGGAGGCGATGATTATCTGACCAAGCCTTTCGCCATGGATGAGCTTGTTGCCCGTATCGAGGCCCTCTTGCGCCGGCCAAATGATACACGTGCCACCATGCTGCGTGTTGGCCCGCTTGATATGGATCTGATTGATCGCACGGTAATGCGTGAAGGGCGCGAAATAGAGTTGCTCCCTCGTGAATTCCGTCTGCTTGAATATCTGATGCGCCGCCCAAACCAGGTTCTGACGCGCACCATGCTGCTTGAAGATGTCTGGAATTACCGGTTCATTCCCCAGACCAATCTGGTGGATGTGCATATCGGCAAATTGCGACGCAAGGTCGACGGTCCGGGTGAAACCCCCTTGATCCACAGTATCAGAGGGTCGGGGTTCATGCTGCGTGTCACTCTCTGAAAATCCACGCCTTGGCGTTTTTCGTACGGCTACCTTTCGGCTGACGCTGGCGTTCGTTGCGGCGATCATCTGCGGCATGGTGCTGCAGTTCGTTCTGCTATTCGTGCAGATGACGCATTTCGAGGCTGAACGATCGAGCGGTATTCTGCATCGTGAAGCCGATGTTCTGGTGCAGGAGACGCCTGAGCGGCTCGAATATCAGGTCCGAGAGCGCGCAAGCAACGAGCTGCGTGTGGTCATTAACTGGGTTGGTCTGTTTGACGGGCATTACCGTCATATAGCGGGTGATCTGAAAACCTGGCCTGAAGGGCTGGAGGTGGACGGGAAAGTGCACCGTCTGACTCTCTCTCCGACCGATGATGCACCCTATGAGATGCGGTTTCTGGCGGTCAGGGTGCCTGGTGGGCGTATTCTTGTTCTGGCCCATTCACTGCATCTGCTCTCAGAACTGCGCTTTATGATACGGCGTGGTGCGTTGCTTTCCGTGTTTCCGGTGGTGGTGTTTGCGCTGCTGACTGGTGTGGTTCTCAGTCATCGTGCTCTGGCACGGGTAAAAACCATGCATGAGGCTATCGATCGAATCATGCAGGGTGACGTTCATGAGCGTCTGCCGGCGGCGCGTGAACGTGATGAGCTGGAGCGACTGGCCGGTTCGGTCAATCGTATGCTGGATCGGCTCGAACATCTGATGGATGAGATACGTGATGTCGGCAACGACATCGCTCATGATCTTCGAACTCCCCTGTCGCGTGTGAGGGCGCGGCTCGAACGGGCAACCTCCAGCCCGCATGATGCAGATTATCTGAATTCGGTTATCGAGCGGGCCACACTGGATCTGGATCAGTGTTTCTCGGTCATCACCGCATTGCTCCGTATCGGGGAAATAGAAAATGGCCGACGCCGTGCAGGGTTCGCACAGGTCAATCTGGCTGATCTCGTTGCCGATATCGTGGATCTTTATGAACCGATTGCCGAAACAAACGGACTGGCTCTGATTAACGAGGTAACGGCTGACCCTGCCTGTGCCGAGGCCATGACGACTTTTGGTGATCGTGATCTTCTTGTCGAGGTTCTGGCCAATCTTTTCGATAATGCCCTGAAATTCACACCGGCTGGTGGCCGGGTGACTGTCTCGGCTGTTTCGGGGCCTGGTATGATCAGGCTGCGCGTTGCCGATACGGGAATAGGTATTCCCGAAGCGGAACGTGAGGCCGTACTGGGACGTTTCTACCGTTCGGACAAGAGTCGCCATGTACCCGGTAGTGGACTCGGGCTCAGTCTTGTCATGGCCATTCTCAGACTGCACGGTGTCGATCTTGCCATCGCCGATGGGGATGGTCCGGCAGAAAGGCCGGGATGTGCGTTCGAGATGGTTTTTCAGCTTTCGGTTGTTTCTGAATCCGCCTGAAATCGGTCGTTCTGCGCGGTATCCGGTATCACAGGCTGTTTGTGACGAAGATATTAAAGCTCGTTGCAGATCGAAACTTAAAAGGAATTTTCCTTGTCGCCTCCGGGCGTATTTGTATTTCTGGCCGTAACAGGAAAAGGAATGTCCTTGATGATATCGGGAAACGGATGGGGATTCCCCATGCCGGTCTATGAGCTCAGGCACCGGACGATCTGCGGATCGCGATATGGGACAACTGCATGAATCAGGTTGTTATCACCGCGCTGAAGCGGCCTTATACGTTCGTCGTCCTGTCGATCTTTATTGTAATTTTCGGCGTCCGGTCAGTTCTGAAGACACCGACTGACGTTTTCCCGAATATCAACATTCCCGTTGTTGCTATTGTCTGGTCTTATCTCGCCTTATGCCGGAAGATATGTCAGGTCGTGTGGTTTATTATTATGAACGTACCCTGACGACAACTGTTAACAATATTGAACATATTGAAAGCGGCTCATATTACGGTCGCGGTATTGTCAAGGTTTATTTCCAGCCGGGTACCGATACATCGGTGGCCCAGACGCAGATTACCTCCGTTTCACAGACTGTCATCAAGCAGCTGCCCACAGGCGCTACGCCGCCGCTTATCCTGGCCTATAATGCCTCGTCTGTTCCGGTACTGACTCTTCAGATCAATTCGGACAAGCTGAACGGCTCAGAGCTGTACAATATGGCTTCGAACCTGATCAGGCCGCAGCTTATCTCTGTTCCGGGGGTTTCGATCCCTAATCCCTATGGTGGTCTTGCTCCCTACATCACGGTCGATATCGATCCCGCCAAGCTGATGGCTCACAATCTGTCGGCGGTCGATGTGAGCACCGCGCTGAACAAGCAGAATATTGTTCTGCCGGCAGGAGACCAGCGTGTTGGACCGTTTGATTACATGGTGCGTACGAACGCCCAGCCGCGCGAGGTCGAGACCTTCAACAACCTGCCGCTCAAGCAGGTAGGCAATGCGGTCGTGTATCTGCGCGATGTCGCCTATGTGCATCGCGGTGGGCCGCCCCAGGCCAATATGGTCCTCGTGAAGGGACGGCAGGCCGTCATGATGGTCATCATGAAGAGTGGTGATGCCTCAACGCTCGATGTGGTGGCGGGCGTCAAGAAACTGCTGCCTCAGGTGATTGATACCCTGCCGAAGGGGACGAGTATCAAGATACTGACCGATGCCTCCGGCTTCGTGAAGGATTCGGTCGAGGATGTGGTGCGCGAGATGATCATCGCGGCACTTCTGACGTCTCTCGCCGTTCTGCTCTTCCTCGGGTCATGGCGTTCGACGCTGATTGTTGCGACCTCTATTCCCCTTGCTATTCTCTGTTCGGTTATCGGGTTGAGCCTTGCCGGACAGTCGATCAATGTCATGACACTTGGTGGTCTTGCGCTTGCGGTCGGTATTCTGGTCGATGACGCCACCGTCATGATCGAAAATATCGACGCCCATCTGGAGATGGGCAAGGATCTGGAAATGGCCATCATTGATGCGGCCAACCAGATCGTCATTCCGACTTTCGTCTCGACAACCTGTATCTGTATTGTCTGGCTGCCGCTCTTCGAGCTTACAGGTGTTGCTGGCTGGCTGTTCATGCCGATGGCCGAGGCCATTATATTTGCCATGATCGCGTCGTTCATCCTGTCACGAACCTGGTGCCGACCATGGCCAACTGGATGCTGGCGGCGCAGGTGGCAGCCCATGAACATGGCGACGAAGGCAAGGAGCCGGGTTTCTTCGGGCGATTCCAGCGCGGTTTCGAGCACCGTTTCACGCGTTTCCGCGAGCGGTACAAGATTGTGCTCGCCGGACTGATTGAAGAACGGGCGAAGTTCGTACCGTTTTTTATGGCAGTTTCGATCGCGTCGAGCGGACTGTATTTTTTCGTCGGTCAGGATTTCTTTCCCGAAATCAAATCAGGTACGCTTCAGCTGCATATGCGTGCCCCTATCGGCACGCGGCTTGAGGAATCAGGCAAGATTTCTGTGCTGATCGAAAAGAAGATGCATGAGATCCTGCCGGGCCAGATCGACGCCGTGCTCAATAATTGCGGCCTGCCGTTCTCGCAGCTCAACCAGGCATTCATTCCGACACCGACAGTTGGTACGGAAGACTGCGATATCACCGTTTCGCTCAAGAATGACGAGAGTCCGACGGCGGAATACCGTCGCAGGATACGCGCGGGTCTGATCGAGGCGTTTCCCGGGACGCAGATTACATTCCAGCCTGCTGATCTGACTGCAAAAATCTTGAATTTCGGTTTGCCGGCACCGCTTGATGTGCAGGTTGTAGGGCGTGATCTGTACGGCAATTTCGCTTTTGCGAAAAAGCTGCGTCGCAAGCTGGCGGCAATCCCGGGGATTACCGACGTATCAATCCAGCAGCCGATGACGCAGCCAACGCTCAGCATCAATGCCAAGCGCAGTTTTGCGCTTGGTACAGGGATCACGGAGCAGAATATTGCGCAGAATGCGCTGGTCGCCCTGTCGGGTTCGGCGCAGATCGGGCAAGTCTATTTTCTGAATCCTTCGGGAGTTGCACAGCTGATCGATGTGCAGACGCCTGCCAATTATCTCCAGACGCTCAATGATCTGCAAACCCTGCCCATCGATCGTGGTGATGGCAATCCGACGAACGCCCAGCCTCAGCTTCTGGGCGCCCTTTCGGATATCGAGCAGACAGGCACCCCGGCTGAAGTCGCGCATTACAATATCATGCCGGTCTTTGATATCTACGCTTCCAACGAGAATATCGATCTGGGCACGGTGGCACGTTCAGTGCAGCGTGTAGCCGATTCAATGAAATCGGAACTGCCGCGCGGTTCGCATCTGGTTGTGCGCGGTCAGGCTGTCACAATGACTGACGCCTATTCGCAGCTGATCGTGGGTCTCGCGATGTCGATCACGCTGGTCTATCTGATCATTGTGGTGAATTTTCAGTCATGGCTTGATCCGTTCGTAATCATCACAGCCTTGCCCGGCGCGTTGGGTGGTATCGCCTGGAGTCTTTTCCTGACCCATACGTCACTCTCCGTACCGGCCCTGACGGGGGCTATCATGTGCATGGGTACGGCGACAGCCAACGCCATTCTGGTTGTTTCCTTTGCCCGGGAGCGTATGGAAATCCACGGTGATGCGCTGAAGGCCGCGCTCGAAGCGGGGTATGAGCGTATCCGCCCCGTGCTGATGACCGCCCTTGCCATGATCATCGGCATGGTGCCGATGTCCATGAGCAATTCCGATAATGCTCCGATCGGCAAGGCCGTAATCGGAGGTCTGATTGTAGCGACTGCAGCGACGCTCCTGTTCGTCCCCTGTGTCTTTGCCATTGTCCATTACAGAAAGCCGCGCGAACGCGGAGATGAGGGAGCCCACGCATGACCCAGCACCAGAAGCCCGGTGCCGAGCCGAACCGCAAGCGGGGCCGCTTTGTCATCCTTATCGTTTTGGCGATCGCTCTTGTGGTCGCGGCATGGGGGATTATTGAACGCAGGCTGCATTACAGCAGTCTTGAAAAAGAGGCGGATGATAATGCCCGCGCCCGTGTCAGCCTGATTCATCCACAGCCCGGCCCGGCCGAACGTCATCTGGATCTGCCTGCCAATCTGGCGGCATGGTATCAGGCGCCGATCTACGCTCAGGTCTCAGGCTATGTGAAAATGTGGTACAAGGATTACGGCGCGCATGTGAAATCTGGTGATCTTCTGGCTGAAATCAGCACGCCAAGTCTGGATGCCCAGTACGAAGCCGCAAAGGCGAATTATAATGTCGTACTGGCCCGCTACAGACTGGCCGTGATCACCGCCAAGCGATGGGCCGATCTGCGTGACACGCAGGCCGTGTCACGTCAGGAAGTCGATGTGCAGGCTGCCAATGCCGCCGCCCAGAAGGCACAGGTCGATCAGGCGCAGCATGAAGTCGAGCGTTTCGAAGCTCTGGAAAACTTCAAGCGTATTGTGGCGCCCTTTGATGGCATCGTCACTTCGCGTCTTGTCAACGTGGGCGATTATGTCAATGCGGGCGGTGGTGATCTCAACTCCCGTGGCTCCGCCTCCGAGCTGTTCACTGTGGCGGACACGCACCGCATGCGTGTTTTCGTTTCCGTACCGCAGGATTATGCGGCTGTTATTTCCGACAAGCTTGCTGCCACGCTGACGCTGCCGCAATTTCCGGGGCGTGTGTACAAAGCGAGCTTTCTTGCGACTGCGCAGGCTTTCAGCCCTGCCACACGTACTGTGACCACCGAGCTCGAGCTGGGAAATGAGGATGGCTCACTCTGGCCTGATTCCTATGCCACGGCTCATTTTACGGCGCCAGGCGAACCGGGAGTGTTGATCGTGCCGGTCAATGCACTGCTCTTTCGTGCACAGGGAACGCAGCTTGCAACGGTGATCGATAATCGCGTTCATCTGATTGATGTGAAGACCGGCATCAATTACGGCATGACCATCCAGATTCTGGGCGGTATTTCGGAAAAGGATGAGATCGTAGCAAATCCGACTGCGGATATGCTGGAAGGGGATGAGGTGAAGGTCGTCAGCCCGACGCGTGGTTATAACGATGTGACGGCTGCTCCGCGCAAGAACGTCGCTCCTGTACCCAGGCCGTCCCAGCTTGAAGAAGGTGAAAGCAGCAGTGAAAGCGGGGCGCGTCGATGAGGTCAGGAGCAAAGCGCCGTATGTTGCGCGGCAGTGTGGCGAGTGCGGCTCTCTGTCTCTCCCTGCTTTCGGGTTGTGATCTCGCACCGAACTACGAGGCACCCAAATTCATCTATCCCAACGGGTGGGGCGGTAAGGGTGTTCTTGTTGACGGTAAACCTGCCGATGATGTGCCGAGGGGCAAATGGTGGGAGGTCTTTCACGATCCCCAGCTGAACGCGCTTGAAGAGAAGATGCTTGCTTCCAATCCTGATCTTCAGGCCCAGGCAGAAATCTTTACGCAGTCGCGCGATATTGCCAGAGAGACCCAGGCACAGCTGGCACCGCAACTCAACGGCTCTGCAGGGATGTCGAACAACAAGACATCCCTTACCCGTCTGTGGCGCGGGGCAAACGCGAATTCGCCTACGACAGAATCAAGTGTCTTCTACAGCGGTGCTGCGACCTGGGAGCCTGATTTCTTCAGTCGTATCCGTAATGCGACCCGTATGCAGAAGAACATGGCGCAGGCGAGTGCAGCTGATTACGCCAATCTACGTCTTATGCTCGAAGCCGAGCTTGCTTCGAACTATCTGGGTCTTCGGGGACTGGATGCGCAATACGCGGTCTATGAGGACTCGATCCGCTATTACCAGACCGCGGTAAAGATTACCCGTCTCCGTCAGGCAGGGGCCATTGCGGCCGGGCTCGATGTCTCACGCGCCGAAAATCAGCTTTTCGCGACCATGGCGGCGCAGAGCAATGTGCGGGCACAGCGCCAGGTCATGGAGCATGCCATTGCTGTCATGGTCAATACGGTGCCGGGAAGCTTCCATATTGCACCGTCCACAGCGCAGACGCTGCCCTATACGATCCTGCGTATCCCTGCGGGGTTCCCGTCCCAGCTTCTGGAACGGCGTCCGGATATAGCTTCTGCGGAGCGCAATCTGGCTGCCAACAGCCGGGCCATCGGCGTGGCGCGGGCTGCTTTCTATCCTGATGTTACGTTCAGTCTGAACGGTGGCTTCATGAATAATGGCTTCGACCTCGCCAGTCTGGGCAATTCCATGTGGAGCTATGGTGTGCAGGCGGTTGAACCGCTTTTCACGGGTGGCTTGCGTCGCGCAGCCCTGCAACGCGCATGGTCGCAGTACCGCGAGAGTGCCGATCATTATCGTTCCACAGTTCTTGCCGCATTCCAGGACGTCGAGGATGGTATCTCCCAGACACGCGCCTATGCTGACCAGCAGAAACAGCAGATGGCTGCTGTTGATGCCGCATTGCGGACCAGCGTATGACCATGGCGCTTTATACGGGTGGTCTGACCAATTATCTCGATGTCGTGGTGGCCCAGCAGGCTGCCCTTGTAGCGCGTATTGACGCTGTACAGGCACAAACCATTCAGGTTCAGGCCAGTGTACGCCTGATAAGGGCTCTGGGCGGTGGATGGGATCGCGCAGCCCTGCCATCGGTGAAAGAGATCAATCCGTTCGGGATCCTGCAGTATGACGGATTGCACCACCCACGTCCGGCTGGTGATGTTGATACACGTACCGGGGCCTCGGATCAGGATCTCACGGGTTCGGCGGTTCCGAATCAGGCGATCAAAAGCTTGACAGCTTCAGGTCAGGGGCGTTAAGGGGCCGCTCCCATTCGGAACGCGGGAGAGGCATGAGCAGTCGAAAGACTGCATGAGTCTCACTGGAACCGCGGTTCGGGCAAACCATTGAGGAGTCCCGGATATGGCCAAAAAAGTTGTTGGCTACATCAAGTTGCAGATCCCGGCAGGCAAGGCGAATCCGTCGCCGCCAGTCGGTCCGGCCCTGGGTCAGCGCGGCCTGAACATCATGCAGTTCTGCAAGGAGTTCAACGCCAAGACGCAGACTCTCGAGCCCGGCATGCCGATCCCGGTCGTTATCACGGCCTATGCGGATCGTACATTCAGCTTCGTTACCAAGACCCCGCCGAACACCTACTTCCTGCTCAAGGCCGCCAAGGTCTCCAAGGGCAGCCAGACCGTTGGCAAGTCTGCCGCAGTCGGTTCTGTCACGACCGCGCAGCTGCGCGAAATCGCTGCAGAGAAGTTCAAGGATATGAACGCGAATGACATCGACGGCGCAGTGCGCATGCTGGCCGGTTCGGCCAAGTCGATGGGTCTGAACGTGGTGGAGGGCTGATCCTATGGCCAAGAACAAGAGGCTGAACGCCGCCCGCGCGACAGTAGATACCGACAAGCAGTATGACCTCGGCGCAGCTGTGGCTCTCGTAAAGGGCAATGCCAAGGCAAAGTTCGACGAGACCATCGAAATCTCGCTGAACCTCGGCATCGATCCGCGTCACGCCGACCAGATGGTCCGTGGTCTGATCTCGCTGCCGAACGGCACGGGCAAGACCCTGCGCGTTGGCGTGTTCGCACGCGGCCCGAAGGCTGAAGAAGCCAAGGCTGCCGGTGCGGAAGTCGTCGGTGCGGAAGATCTGGCCGAGAAGATCCAGAACGGTGAAATCGAGTTCGATCGCTGCATTGCGACTCCGGACATGATGGCACTGGTCGGTCGTCTGGGTAAGATCCTCGGCCCGCGTGGTCTGATGCCGAACCCCCGTCTGGGCACCGTGACCATGGACGTCAAGGGTGCCGTTACGGCAGCCAAGTCCGGTCAGGTTGAGTACCGCGCCGAGAAGGCTGGTATCATCCATGCTGGTATCGGCAAGGCTTCGTTTGGCGAAGACAAGCTGGTCGAGAACATCAAGGCCCTGGTCGATGCCGTCCAGAAGGCCCGTCCGACCGGTGCCAAGGGCACCTATCTGAAGAAGGCAGCCCTGTCTTCCACGATGGGTCCGGGTGTGCGCGTCGACGTGGCGTCGTTCACGGCCTGATTTGAAAGATGACGCCGTGCGGCCTGGCCGTGCGGTGGCGTAGGGGCGGGAAGTCATTTTCCCGCTTCCGAACCTGTCCGAGACCGGGCGTGCTGTTTCACGAAACAGCCTAAGGGATCTTGAGAGAGATCCGCGAGCGGGAGACGGGGCGTCAGCAGACAGGGCAGGGCAACCTGTCGGATATGCTGGGTTCCGATTGAATGGACAGGCGAGCGGCGCTCTTCCGTTTCTGGGGGAGTGTCATGGGTAACCCGGTCTGGAAGCTCCGGTTTCCGGACTGACGAGGAGAATGGATTTGGACCGTCAGGAAAAACGGGCCTTCGTCGAATTCCTCGCCAACGTGTTCAACAGCACGTCCATGGTTGTCGTGACCGAAAACAAAGGTCTCACGGTAGCTGATGTGACGGAGCTGCGTCGACGCGTTCGTGCGGCGGGTGCGACGTATAAGGTTGCGAAAAACCGGCTGGCCAGCCTCGCTCTGCATGGGACCCAATTCGACGGTATCCTTCCGCTGCTGAAGGGCCCGACCGCGCTTGCGTGGTCCGAGGACCCCGTTGCAGTGGCGAAGGCGATCGTCGAGTTCGCCAAGACGAATGACAAGCTTGTGGTGCTCGGTGGCTCCCTTGGTAACCAGACGCTCGATGCGAATGGTATCAAGGCTCTTGCCGCCCTGCCGTCGCTGGACGAACTGCGTGCGCAGCTGGTGGGTATGATTTCTACCCCCGCTACGCGTATCGCAGGCGTTGTCCAGGCTCCGGCCGGCCAGCTTGCTCGCGTTTTCGGCGCCTATGCCAAGACCGGCGAAGCAGCCTGAATTGTCTTACGCAGCGTCGCCCCGCGCTCGGGGCGTGTGTTGTGAATCGAAAACCAGTTATACAAAAGGACCATTATCATGGCCGATCTGAACAAAATCGTTGACGAACTGTCCGCTCTGACCGTTCTCGAAGCCGCTGAACTGTCCAAGCTGCTCGAAGAGAAGTGGGGCGTTTCCGCTGCTGCTCCTGTTGCTGCTGCTGCACCGGCTGCTGCCGCTGCTGCTCCTGCTGAAGAGCAGACCGAGTTCACCGTGATCCTCGCCGAAGCAGGCGACAAGAAGATCAACGTGATCAAGGAAATCCGTGGCATCACGGGCCTGGGTCTGAAGGAAGCCAAGGACCTGGTCGAAGGCGCTCCGAAGACCGTCAAGGAAGGCGTTTCCAAGGACGAAGCAGCCAAGATCAAGAAGCTGCTTGAAGACAACGGCGCCAAGGTCGAAGTCAAGTAATCAAGCCCACAGGCTGTGCCTTGCCCCTGGGCGGGGCCGGTTGTGGACTGAGACAGGTCAGGGCGGAAATCCTAAGGGGTTTCCGCCCGATTTGCCGTTGCGGACAAACCCTGTATAAGGGCCGGTTGTCACGCAACAACACTATGAATTTACGGTGCCGGTCGTTCCGGTCGCCCGACATGACAGGATTCCTGGCGTGTGGACGACCCGAAGGTCTGGTGCGAGAGGGCAGGGATAGATGAACGCAATCACCAAATCGTTCACAGGACGCAAGCGGATTCGCAAGAGCTTCGGGCGGATCCCCGAAGTTGCGCCGATGCCCAACCTGATTGACGTGCAGCGCGCAAGCTACGAGACGTTCCTTCAGATGAACGTGGCGCCTGACAGCCGTCAGCAGACGGGTCTTCAGGAAGTGTTCCGGTCGGTTTTTCCGATCAACGATTTTGCGGGACGTGGCCGCCTCGAGTTCGTTTCCTACGAACTCGAGGAGCCGAAATATGATGTTGAAGAGTGCATCCAGCGTGGTCTGACCTATGCAGCTCCGCTGAAGGTCATCCTGCGTCTTATCGTCTGGGACGTGGATGAGGATACGGGCTCACGCTCGATCCGCGACATCAAGGAGCAGCCGGTCTATATGGGCGACATGCCGCTCATGACTGATAACGGTACCTTCATCATCAATGGTACCGAACGTGTTATCGTCAGCCAGATGCACCGTAGCCCCGGCGTGTTCTTCGATCACGACAAGGGCAAGACGCATTCTTCCGGCAAATATCTTTTCGCGGCCCGCGTCATTCCCTACCGCGGTTCCTGGCTCGATTTCGAATTCGACGCCAAGGATCTGATCTATGTGCGTATCGACCGCAAGCGCAAGCTGCCGGTCACTACCCTGCTTTACGCCCTTGAGGGCGAACACTCGATTGCAGCCCGCGCCGCCAAGGCAGCCGAAGGTGGCGATCTCGAGTCCATGGCGATCCGGGGTATGGATCAGGATGAAATCCTGGCCTATTTCTACGGCACCGTGCCCTTCACGCGCATGCCCAAGGGCTGGGCGCGTCCTTTCGACCCCGAAGCCTTCCGTGGCATGAAGCTGCTCGAGCCGCTTTATGACGCCGATACGGGTGAAGTGGTTGCCGAGGCCGACGCCAAGTTGACCGCTCGCATGGTGCGCAAGATTGCCGAGACGACCAAGGACGTGCTCGTTGGTCGCGCCGATCTGCTGGGCCGTTTCATGGCGCAGGATCTCGTCAATGAAGATACGGGCGAAATCTATGCCGAGGCCGGTGAAGAGCTGACCGAAGCGCGTCTGGAAGCCCTTGAGGAATCCGGCGTGACCGAGCTGCCGATGCTCGCGGTCGATTCCTCGCATGGTCCCTGGATCCGCAACACGCTCGCCGTCGACAAGAACAACCGTCGTGACGAAGCGCTGATCGATATCTACCGCATCATGCGTCCCGGTGAGCCGCCGACCCCGGAAACGGCAGAAGCCATGTTCCAGGGCCTGTTCTTCGATGCCGACCGCTACGACCTTTCGGCCGTGGGTCGCGTCAAGATGAACATGCGTCTCGAAGTCGATGCGCCGGACACCATGCGCGTTCTGCGCAAGGAAGACATCCTGCGTACCGTCAAGATCATGTGCGAGCTGAAGGACGGTCGCGGCCAGATCGATGATATCGACAACCTCGGTAACCGTCGTGTCCGTTCCGTCGGCGAGCTCATGGAAAACCAGTATCGTGTCGGTCTGCTTCGTATGGAGCGTGCGATCCGTGAACGTATGGGTTCGGTCGATGTTGATACGGTCATGCCGCATGACCTGATCAACGCGAAGCCTGCCGCTGCCGCGGTGCGTGAGTTCTTCGGCTCCTCGCAGCTCAGCCAGTTCATGGATCAGACCAATCCGCTTTCCGAAGTGACGCATAAGCGTCGTCTTTCGGCGCTTGGCCCGGGCGGTCTGACCCGTGAGCGTGCAGGCTTCGAAGTGCGTGACGTTCACCCGACGCATTACGGTCGTATCTGCCCGATCGAAACGCCTGAAGGACCGAATATCGGTCTGATCAACTCGCTCTCGACCTATGCCAAGGTGAACAAGTACGGCTTCATCGAAACGCCGTATCGCCTGGTTCAGGACGGCGTACTTCAGACAGGCTGGAAATACCTTTCCGCCATGGAAGAGGACAAGCTGATCGTTGCGCAGGCCGACGCCGCGCAGGACAAGGATACGGGTCGTCTGACCGACGAGCTGGTCTCCGTCCGTCGTTCGGGTGACTTCCGTCTTGTGCCGCCCGAGCAGGTCACGGCTTGCGACGTTTCGCCCAAGCAGCTTGTTTCCGTCGCTGCGGCGCTGATTCCGTTCCTTGAGAACGATGACGCCAACCGCGCCCTTATGGGATCGAACATGCAGCGTCAGGCCGTGCCGCTGGTGCGCGCCGATGCGCCACTGGTCGGTACGGGCATGGAAGCCGCTGTGGCTCATGATTCGGGCGCGACCATTGTTGCCAAGCGCAACGGCGTGATCGACCAGATCGACGGTGCCCGTATCGTTGTGCGTGCGACTGATGAAGCTGGCTCGACGCAGGGCGTCGACATCTATCGTCTGCGCAAATACATGCGTTCGAACCAGTCCACCTGCATCAACCAGCGTCCGCTGGTGCGCGTGGGCGATACGGTTCACGCCGGCGACATTATTGCTGACGGCCCGTCTACAGAGCTGGGCGAACTGGCTCTGGGTCGTAACGTGCTCGTCGCGTTCATGCCTTGGAACGGCTATAACTTCGAAGATTCGATCCTCATCTCCGAGCGTATTGCCCGTGATGACGTGTTCACCTCGATCCATATCGAGGAATTCGAGGTCATGGCCCGTGATACCAAGCTGGGTCAGGAAGAAATCACCCGCGATATTCCGAATGTCGGTGAGGAAGCACTGCGTAATCTCGACGAGGCAGGTATCGTCTATGTCGGCGCCGAGGTGAATCCCGGTGATATCCTGATCGGCAAGGTCACGCCGAAGGGTGAAAGCCCGATGACGCCGGAAGAGAAGCTTCTGCGCGCCATCTTCGGTGAAAAGGCGTCTGACGTTCGTGATACCTCGCTCAAGCTGCCCCCGGGCACGAGCGGTACAATTGTCGATGTGCGCGTGTTCTCACGTCGCGGTGTCGACAAGGACGAGCGCGCCATGGCGATCGAGCGCTCGGAAATCGAACGTCTGACCAAGGATCGCGATGACGAGCGCGCCATCCAGGAGCGTAGCTTCATCAATCGTCTGCGTGAGCGTCTGCTCAACCAGACGGCTGCGGCCGGCTTCAAGGGCATTCGCGCCGGAACGGTCATCACCGATGAGGTGCTAGACGAGCAGCCGCGTGGCGCCTGGCGCAACATCACGGTCACCGATGACAGCGTGATGTCCGAGCTGGAAACGCTGCGTCGCGAGTTCGATGCCGCCGTTGGCAAGATTCAGGCCCGTTTCGACAGCAAGGTCGAGAAGCTGCAGCGCGGTGATGAGCTGCCGCCGGGCGTGATGAAGATGGTCAAGGTCTTCGTTGCCGTGAAGCGCAAGCTTCAGCCGGGTGACAAGATGGCCGGTCGTCATGGTAACAAGGGTGTTGTTTCCCGCGTTGTGCCGGTTGAGGATATGCCGTTCCTTGAGGATGGTACGCCGGTTGATCTCGTGCTGAACCCGCTGGGCGTGCCGTCACGCATGAACGTCGGTCAGATTCTCGAGACCCATCTTGGCTGGGCCTGTGCGAATATCGGACAGAACATCGGCAGGATTGCCGATGATTACCAGCGCACGGGTGAGCGCAAGCTCGAGCTCCTCGAAAGCCTGCGCGACGTCTATGGCGACGCCGTGTTCGAGAGTGATATCGCGACCCTGCCTAACGAGCAGCTGCTTGAGCTGACGGGTAACCTTCGCAAGGGTGTGCCGATCGCAACCCCGGTTTTCGACGGTGCATCGATCCCTGATATTGAAGACATGCTGGTCAAGGCCGGTGTTGACAAATCAGGTCAGTCGCAGCTGATCGACGGCCGCACGGGTGAGGCGTTCGAGCGTCGCACGACGGTTGGTTACATCTATATGCTGAAGCTGCATCACCTTGTCGATGACAAGATCCATGCACGCTCGATCGGTCCGTACTCGCTCGTCACACAGCAGCCGCTGGGTGGTAAGGCGCAGTTCGGTGGCCAGCGCTTTGGTGAGATGGAAGTCTGGGCTCTCGAAGCCTATGGTGCCGCCTACACCCTGCAGGAAATGCTCACGGTCAAGTCCGATGACGTTTCCGGTCGTACGAAGGTCTATGAGGCCATTGTTCGCGAGCAGGATGATTTCGAGGCTGGTATTCCGGAGAGCTTCAACGTTCTGATCAAGGAACTGAAGTCGCTCGGCCTGAATGTCGATCTGGAGCAGAGCAGCGTCTGATGATTTCTGCCTCTGTCTTTTCTGTGTTTGTTGCTAACGCGGGCGCGGCCGGTCTTCCGGCCCGCTCCGTGAAATGGGATTTCGGCGCATGAACGAACTCATGAAGATCCTTGGTCAGACGGGCCAGACCCAGTCTTTCGACCAGATCAAAATCCAGCTCGCTTCATCCGAGCAGATCCGCTCCTGGTCTTACGGCGAGATCAAGAAGCCCGAGACCATCAATTACCGTACGTTCAAGCCTGAGCGCGACGGCCTGTTCTGTGCGCGTATCTTTGGTCCGATCAAGGACTATGAGTGCCTGTGCGGCAAGTACAAGCGCATGAAGTTCCGTGGCATCGTGTGCGAGAAGTGCGGCGTGGAAGTCACGCTTGCCAAGGTTCGCCGCGAGCGTATGGGCCATATCGAGCTGCTTCGCCGGTTGCGCATATCTGGTTCCTGAAGTCGCTTCCGAGCCGTATCGCGACGATGATCGACATCACGCTGAAGGATCTCGAAAAGGTCCTGTATTTCGAGAGCTATATCGTTCTCGAATCCGGCACGAGTCCGTTCAAGCGTTATTCGCTGCTGTCGGAAGACCAGTATTTCGACGCCATGGACGACTATGCCGATGAAGGCCTGGAAGTCGGTATCGGTGCCGAAGCGGTCAAGAAGATCCTGTGGAAGGCCCGTCTGCTTTCCACCGAAGTTGATCGTCCCGGTCTGATCGACCGCGATGGTCGCGATCAGGACAAGTCTGACGGCGATCTGCTGCGTGAAGATCTGCGTGAAGCGACGTCAGAAGCCAAGCGCAAGAAGCTTGTCAAGCGTCTGAAGTTGTTCGAAGCCTTCGCCGAGAGCGGCTCGCGCCCGGAATGGATGATTCTGGACCTCGTGCCGGTTATTCCGCCCGAACTGCGTCCACTCGTGCCGCTGGACGGCGGTCGTTTCGCGACGTCCGATCTGAACGATCTCTACCGTCGTGTGATCAACCGTAACAACCGTCTGAAGCGCCTGATCGAACTGCGTGCGCCGGACATCATCGTCCGCAACGAAAAGCGCATGCTGCAGGAAGCCGTTGACGCGCTGTTCGATAACGGTCGTCGTGGCCGCGCCATCACGGGTGCCAACAAGCGTCCGCTGAAGTCGCTCTCTGACATGCTCAAGGGCAAGCAGGGCCGCTTCCGTCAGAACCTTCTTGGCAAGCGCGTGGACTATTCGGGCCGTTCGGTCATCGTGGTTGGTCCTGAGCTGAAGCTGCACCAGTGCGGCCTACCGAAGAAGATGGCACTCGAGCTGTTCAAGCCCTTCATCTACAGCAAGCTCGAAAAGTACGGTCACGCCACTACCATCAAGGCTGCAAAGCGCATGGTGGAAAAGGAGCGTCCGGAAGTCTGGGATATCCTTGAAGAGGTTATCCGCGAGCATCCCGTGATGCTGAACCGCGCCCCGACCCTTCACCGTCTCGGCATTCAGGCTTTCGAGCCCGTGCTGATCGAAGGCAAGGCCATCCAGCTTCACCCGCTGGTCTGCACCGCGTTCAACGCCGACTTCGACGGTGATCAGATGGCCGTTCACGTGCCGCTGTCGCTTGAAGCCCAGCTTGAAGCTCGCGTGCTGATGATGTCGACCAATAACATTCTCAGCCCTGCGAACGGCAAGCCGATCATCGTGCCGTCGCAGGATATCGTTCTTGGTCTGTATTATCTGAGTCTTGAGGTTCCCGAATATCACACGACGCCGGATCAGGCTGAGTATGATGCAGAGGGACGTCTCGTGAAGGCCGGCCCCTCGGCCTATGCCTCGGTGGCAGAAATCGAGCTGGCCATGAACGAGGGCACGCTCAAGCTGCATGACAAGATCCGTCTGCGCATGGACACGCTGGATGCCGACGGCAAGCCCGTCCGCCAGACCATGCTGACCACGCCGGGTCGTGCGCTTATTGCCCAGATCCTGCCGCGTAATGCAGCCATTCCGTTCTCACTGGTCAACAAGCAGCTGACCAAGAAGAACGTGTCTGACGTGATTGACGCCGTCTATCGTCACTGCGGTCAGAAGGAAGCGGTTATTTTTTGCGACCGACTGATGGGTCTTGGTTTCCGTCACGCTGCCCGCGCCGGTATCTCCTTCGGCAAGGATGACATGATCATCCCCGTCGAGAAGCAGGAGCTGGTCGAGCGCACCCAGGCCGAGATCAAGGAGTTCGAGCAGCAGTATCAGGATGGTCTGATTACGGCTGGCGAACGCTACAACAAGGTGGTTGACGCCTGGTCACGCTGCACGGACGAAGTCCAGGCCGCGATGATGAAGGAGATCTCCCGTCAGGTTGTCGGCAAGCCGACGAACTCGGTGTGGATGATGAGCCATTCCGGTGCCCGTGGGTCGCCAGCCCAGATGAAGCAGCTCGCCGGCATGCGTGGCCTGATGGCCAAGCCTTCGGGCGAGATCATCGAGCAGCCGATCATCGCGAACTTCAAGGAAGGCCTGTCGGTTCTCGATTACTTCACCTCCACCCACGGTGCCCGTAAGGGTCTTGCGGATACGGCGCTGAAGACGGCTAACTCAGGTTACCTCACACGTCTCTTGTCGACGTGGCGCAGGACTGCATCATTGTCGAGAACGATTGCGGCACCGAGCGTGGTCTGACGATTCGTGCAGTCATGGATAGCGGTGAGGTTATCTCCTCGCTCTCCGAGCGTATCCTTGGTCGTACGCTCACGGCTGATGTGACCGATCCGGTAAGTGGTGAGGTTCTCTTCCCGCGCAATACGCTGATCGAGGAAGCTGAAGCCGAGATCATCGAGAAGGCAGGTGTCGAAAGCGTCCTGATCCGCTCGGTGCTGACCTGTGACAGCCGCGTCGGTGTGTGCGGGCACTGTTATGGTCGTGATCTCGCACGCGGTACACCGGTCAATATCGGTGAGGCCGTGGGCGTTATTGCTGCCCAGTCCATCGGTGAGCCCGGCACGCAGCTGACCATGCGTACCTTCCATATCGGTGGTGCGGCAACACGTGGTGCAGAGCAGTCGATGGTCGAGGCCTCACGTGACGGCAAGGTGACCATCCGCAACCGCAACGTCGTGCAGAACAGCCAGAACGTCACCATCGTGATGTCGCGAAACTGCGAAATCCTGCTGACGGACGAGAAGGGTGTCGAGCGTGCCCGTTATCGTGTGCCTTACGGTGCACGTCTGATGGTTGGTGACAATCAGGAAGTGACACGCGGCTTCAAGATGGCCGAGTGGGATCCATACACCCTGCCGATCATCACCGAGCAGGCCGGTACGGTCGAATATCTCGACCTGATCGATTCCATCACGCTTGTCGAGCGTATGGACGAAGTGACGGGTCTGACCTCGAAGGTGGTCGTTGACTACAAGCAGGGCAGCAAGGGTGTGGATCTGCGTCCACGCCTGCAGCTCAAGGACCCTGCAGGTAACGTCGTCCATCTCGCGAACGGCAACGAAGCGCGCTACTTCCTGTCGCCCGACTCGCTGTTGTCAGTCGAGAACGGTGCTACGGTTCACGCCGGTGACGTGCTGGCCCGTATCCCGCGTGAGGGCTCCAAGACCCGTGACATTACGGGTGGTCTGCCGCGTGTGGCTGAACTGTTTGAAGCCCGTCGTCCCAAGGACCATGCGATTATCGCGGAAACCGAAGGTCGCATCGAGATCGGCAAGGACTACAAGTCCAAGCGCTGCATTATCGTGAAGAACGATGAGACTGGTGAAGAGACCAACTATCTCATCCCCAAGGGCAAGCATGTCTCGGTTCAGGAAGGCGATTTCGTCCAGAAGGGCGATCCGCTGGTCGACGGTCCGCGCGTGCCGCATGACATTCTGAAGGTCATGGGTGTCGAAGCTCTGTCCGACTATCTCGTCAACGAGATCCAGGACGTCTATCGACTGCAGGGCGTGAAGATCAATGACAAGCATATCGAAGTCATTGTTCGTCAGATGCTGCAGAAGGTGGAGATCCTGGAGCCGGGTGACACCACCTATCTCATTGGTGAGACGGTTGATCGCATCGAGTTCGAGGTCGAGAACGAGAAGCGCGTCAAGATGGGTGAGGAGCCCGCAAGGGGAATGCCCATCCTGCAGGGTATCACCAAGGCCTCGCTGCAGACGCAGTCCTTCATCTCTGCGGCTTCCTTCCAGGAGACCACACGTGTGCTGACCGAAGCAGCGACAGCTGGCAAGGTCGATACGCTGAACGGCCTGAAGGAGAACGTGATTGTCGGACGTCTGATCCCGGCAGGTACGGGCAGCGTGATGAACAAGCTGCGTGCCATGGCGGCCTCCCAGGACCGTCAGCGCGTCAGCCGCACCGCTCCGGCGGTTACGGACGACGCCGCGGAGTAAGGACGCAGGAGCGTCTGGAAAAACCGGTTTACGTTTGAGATCGGGCGGGGTAATACCCGCCCGATTTCGTATCCGGCGATTCGAAACGGGACTCGGACGAGAATCGAGCATAACTCTACAGAATGCTTGACTTTCGTTTTGATCAGCCATAGGGTCCGCGCCCTCGGCTACCCCCGTCTCGTAAGGCGTCTGAGCCGTTGATTGACAGCATCAAACGCTAACGGTGCCGCCGCCTTCGGGTGAGGCTCAGGCCGGTAGTGAAAGAGTTAAAGCGGACGACATTCTGTCGTGCGCTGCATTTTGTTGGAAGCGAGCAGATCGGGCCTTGGTCCGGTCTCGCAGTGAACAAGGATCGGGAAGGGCGTATGCGACCATCAACCAGTTGATCGCCAAGGGCCGTGAGCCTGCCGCCAAGCGGAATAAAGTGCCGGCCCTCCAGGGTTGCCCCCAGAAGCGCGGCGTTTGCACGCGCGTCTATACGGTTACCCCGAAAAAGCCGAACTCGGCCCTGCGTAAGGTGGCAAAGGTGCGCCTGACCAACGGGTATGAGGTCGTGAGCTACATCCCCGGTGAAGGCCATAACCTGCAGGAACACAGCGTCGTGCTGATCCGCGGCGGCCGTGTAAAAGATTTGCCGGGTGTGCGTTATCACATCCTGCGCGGCGTGCTTGACACGCAGGGCATCGCCAAGCGTCGTCAGCGTCGTTCGCTGTATGGCGCGAAGCGTCCGAAGTAAGAGGAAATTCAGGCATGAGTCGCCGTCATCGCGCTGTTAAGCGTGAGATCCTTCCCGATCCGAAATTCGGAGATGTCGTCATCACGCGTTTTATGAACGCTCTGATGTACGACGGTAAAAAGTCCACAGCTGAGG
The DNA here is from genome assembly GCF_000613885.1 of Asaia prunellae JCM 25354. Classification (GTDB taxonomy): domain Bacteria; phylum Pseudomonadota; class Alphaproteobacteria; order Acetobacterales; family Acetobacteraceae; genus Asaia; species Asaia prunellae. The sequence continues at coordinate 139,836 of NZ_BAJV01000006.1, forward strand.
GTATCGTCTATGGTGCGCTGGAATCGGTGCGTCGTCGCGGCGGCGCCACGGCTGACCCGGTCGCCATGTTCCATGCGGCCTTGGACAACGTGAAGCCGGCCGTAGAGGTCCGCTCTCGCCGTGTCGGCGGTGCGACCTATCAGGTCCCCGTCGAAGTCCGCACCGAGCGCCGTCAGGCTCTCGCGATCCGCTGGCTGATCGACGCCTCGCGCAAGCGCGGTGAGAACACGATGCAGGAACGCCTTTCCAACGAGCTGATGGACGCGATCAACAATCGCGGCTCCGCCGTCAAGAAGCGCGAAGACACGCATCGCATGGCTGAAGCCAACAAGGCATTCAGCCACTATCGTTGGTAAGCTTTAAAAGCTGACCTGTATCTCCGGGTGCCTCTTTACGGCGCGCCCGGCACGAATTAGCAATCTTCCCCGCCGCTCCTTCGGCGGTGGGTTATGGAGAGAATGATGGCTAAGGCTAAATTTGAGCGGACGAAGCCGCACTGCAACATCGGCACCATCGGTCACGTTGACCATGGCAAGACCTCACTGACGGCTGCAATCACGAAGACACTCGCCAAGTCCGGCGGTGCGACCTATCGTGCGTATGACCAGATCGATGCGGCTCCTGAAGAGCGCGCTCGCGGCATCACGATCTCCACCGCTCACGTTGAGTACGAGACCAAGAACCGTCACTACGCCCACGTCGACTGCCCGGGCCATGCTGACTACGTCAAGAACATGATCACCGGTGCCGCCCAGATGGACGGCGCGATTCTGGTTGTGTCCGCTGCTGACGGCCCGATGCCGCAGACGCGTGAGCATATCCTGCTCGCTCGCCAGGTTGGTGTTCCGGCTCTCGTCGTGTTCCTCAACAAGGTTGACCAGGTTGATGATGCCGAGCTGCTCGAGCTCGTCGAAATGGAAGTCCGTGAGCTTCTGTCATCCTACCAGTTCCCCGGCGACGATATCCCCATCGTCAAGGTTCGGCTCTGGTAACGCTTGAAGACGGCGATGCAGCAATCGGTGAAGACCGCGTGCTCGAGCTGATGGAAGCGGTCGACACCTACATTCCGCAGCCGGAGCGTCCGGTTGACCGTCCGTTCCTGATGCCGATCGAAGACGTGTTCTCAATTTCCGGTCGTGGTACGGTTGTCACGGGTCGCGTTGAGCGTGGCGTTGTGAACGTGGGTGACGAAGTCGAGATCGTTGGTCTTAAGGACACTGTCAAGACGACCGTTACGGGCGTTGAGATGTTCCGCAAGCTGCTCGACCGCGGTGAAGCCGGTGACAACATCGGTGCGCTGGTTCGTGGCACGAAGCGTGAAGACGTCGAGCGTGGCCAGGTTCTTGCTAAGCCGGGTTCGATCACCCCGCACAAGAAGTTCAAGGCTGAGGCTTACATCCTCACGAAGGAAGAAGGCGGACGTCACACTCCGTTCTTTACAAACTACCGTCCGCAGTTCTATTTCCGCACGACCGACGTCACGGGCGTCGTTCAGCTGCCGGAAGGCACGGAAATGGTCATGCCTGGCGATAACGTTGCCATGGACGTCGAGCTGATTGCTCCGATCGCCATGGACGAAGGTCTCCGCTTCGCTATCCGTGAAGGCGGCCGTACCGTCGGTGCAGGCGTGGTCTCCTCGATCAGCGCCTGATTTTAAGCACGGGCCCTGAATTGGCTGGCCCCGGTCGGAGCAATCCGGCCGGGGTCGGCTTTCAGAGGGGCCAGGAGGGAGCAGGGTAAGACCCGAACCCCAACGAGTTGGATTATTGGTAAGATGGACAACCAGAACATCCGCATTCGCCTAAAGGCGTACGATCACCGCGTGCTCGACAACAGCACGAAGGAAATCGTAAACACGGCGAAGCGTACGGGTGCGCGGGTTCGGGGTCCTATCCCGCTACCGACGCATATCGAGCGGTTCACCGTGAACCGTTCCCCACATGTGGACAAGAAAAGCCGCGAGCAGTTCGAAATTCGGACTCATCGCCGCCTGCTCGACATTGTTGAGCCGACACCGCAGACCGTGGACGCCCTCATGAAGCTCGACCTCGCCGCTGGCGTTGATGTCGAGATCAAACTTTAAGGTCCAGACGATGCGTACCGGATTGATCGCAAAAAAGCTGGGTATGACCCGGCTATTCAAGGAAGATGGCACACACGTGCCGGTCACAGTGCTGCATCTCGACGAGGTCGAGGTGGTGGATACCCGCACGCAGGAGCGTGATGGCTACACCGCAGTACAGGTCGGTATGAGCAAGGCTAAGGTGAAGAACGTCACCAAGCCGATGCGTGGCCATTATGCTCGCACCAAGGTGGAGCCGAAGAAGACCCTCGTCGAGTTTCGCGTGGCAGAAGATGCCGTGCTTGAGGCTGGTACGAAGCTCTCCGCGGCCCATTTCGTCGTTGGCCAGAAGGTCGACGTCACCGGCACCAGCAAGGGCAAAGGCTTCGCCGGCGTCATGAAGCGCTGGAACTTCGCTGGTCTTGAAGCCTCCCACGGCGTGTCCATCAGCCATCGTTCGCATGGTTCGACGGGTCAGCGCCAGGATCCGGGTAAGGTCTTCAAGGGCAAGAAAATGGCCGGTCATATGGGTGACGAGCGTATCACGACGCTGAACCTCGAAGTGGCAGCCGTAGACGCCGAACGCAACCTGATCATGGTTCGTGGTTCGATTCCGGGTGCCAAGAACGGCCTGGTGATGATCCGCGATGCGATCAAGAAGGCCCGCCATGCAGATGCGCCGTACCCGGCAGCGACTGCAGCGGCCGCCGGTTAAGGACTGAGGGCGATGGAATACGATATCAAAACCCTCGATAATGGCAGCGCCGGAACGGTGACCCTGCCTGAGGAACTGTTTGGCGCGACTCCGCGTGCAGACATCATGGCACGCGTTGTGCACTGGCAGCTGGCCAAGCGCCGTGCTGGCACGCACCGCACGAAGGGCATGGGCGAAGTCTCCGGTACGACCAAGAAGCCGTACCGTCAGAAAGGCACAGGCTCGGCACGTCAGGGCTCGCTGCGCGCTCCGCAGTTCCGCACTGGTGGTGTGGTTCATGGTCCCGTCGTTCGCGACCACGGCTATGACCTTCCCAAGAAGGTGCGCCGCCTCGGCCTGATCTCTGCGCTGTCGCAGAAGGCTGCTGCTGGCAAGCTGATCGTGATCGATCAGGCCGCTGGTGTGACCAAGACCCGTGAAGCCGCTGCAAAGCTGGCCGCTCTCGGCTGGTCCTCGGCCCTGATCGTTGACGGAGCCGTCGATGTGGCTTTTGGTCGCGCTGTGCGCAACCTGCCCAAGATCGACGTGCTGCCCACGATCGGCGCCAATGTGTATGACATTCTGAACCACGATGTTCTCGTGCTGACGCGCGCAGGGCTCGAGGGTCTCAAGGAGCGCCTGGCATGACCACGGGCATCGTTCTTGCGCGCCGCACAAAGGCGCAGCGCATGACGCGTGAAGCGATGTTTGACATCGTTCGCGCGCCACTCATCACCGAGAAGGCGACGGCCCTCTCCGAGCGTAACCAGGTTGTTTTCCGCGTGGCCATGACGGCCGCCAAGCCGGAAATCAAGGTTGCAATCGAGACGCTTTTCGGCGTCAAGGTCGTCTCCGTGAACACGCTGGTGCAGAAGGGCAAGACCAAGATGGTCAAGGGCCGTCCTGGTCGCCGTTCGGACATCAAGAAGGCGTATGTTCAGCTTGCGGAAGGTCAGTCCATTGACCTTACCGCAAAGCTGGGCTGACGCGGGATAGGATACCATGGCACTAAAGCACTTTAATCCCACGACGCCGAGCACACGTGGCACGGTTCTGATCGATCGCAGCGAGCTCTACAAAGGCAAGCCGGTCAAGCAGCTGACCGAAGGCAAGAACAAGACGGGCGGCCGTAACAACCACGGTCGTACCACGTCGCGTTTCCGTGGCGGCGGGCACAAGCAGTCCTATCGTTATGTCGACTTCAAGCGTCGTAAGTTTGATGTTGCCGGCACGATCGAGCGTCTGGAATATGACCCGAACCGCACGGCCTTCATCGCGCTGATCAAGTACGAAGACGGCGAGCTGGCTTACATCCTAGCACCGCAGCGCGTTAAGGTTGGCGATCAGGTGATTGCTGGCGAACGCACTGACGTGAAGCCGGGCAATGCCATGCCGCTGGGTTCGATGCCCGTTGGCACGATCGTCCACAACATCGAGCTGAAGCCCGGTGCCGGTGGCAAGATCGCGCGTTCGGCTGGCACCTACTGCCAGCTGGTCGGCAAAGATGCTGCTACGCCCAGATCAAGCTCCAGTCCGGTGAGCTGCGTCTTGTCCGTGGTGAATGCATGGCGACTGTTGGCGCGGTGTCGAACCCCGACAACATGAACCAGCATCTCGGCAAGGCCGGTCGTAACCGTTGGCTCGGCCGTCGTCCGCATAACCGCGGCGTCGTCATGAACCCGGTCGATCACCCGCATGGTGGTGGTGAAGGTCGTACCTCCGGTGGCCGTCACCCGGTTACTCCGTGGGGCAAGCCGACCAAGGGCTACAAAACTCGTGTTAACAAGAAGACGGACAGCCTGATCATCCGTCGCCGCAAGACCGGCAAGTAAGAAGGGGGCAAACAGAGATGGCACGTTCCGTCTGGAAGGGCCCGTTCGTTGACGGGTACTTGTTCGGCAAGGCTGAAGCGTCACGCGCTTCGGGTCGCAATGAGGTGATCAAGATCTGGTCGCGTCGTTCCACCATCCTGCCGCAGTTCGTCGGACTCACGTTCGGCGTTTATAATGGCCATAAGTTCCTGCCGGTGCAGGTGACGGAAAACATGGTCGGGCACAAGTTCGGTGAATTCTCACCGACGCGCACGTTCCCGGGTCATGCTTCCGACAAGAAGTCGAAGCGGGGCTGATCATGAGCAAGCCGAAGCACATTCGCACACTCGCTGATACGGAAGCGCAGGCAGTTGCCCGCAACATCCGCGTCAGCCCGCGCAAGCTGAACCTGGTTGCGGCAATGATCCGCAACCAGCCGGCAGACAAGGCAATCGCAGCGCTGACGTTCTCACGTCGCCGTATCGCTCAGCAGGTTCGCAAGACCCTGGAGAGTGCTGTGGCCAATGCAGAGAACAATCACCAGCTCGATGTCGATCAGCTCGTGGTCAAGACCGCAGAAGTTGGCAAGTCGATCGTCATGAAGCGTTTCCACGCTCGTGGCCGTGGTCGTTCCTCGCGCATCGAGAAGTTCTTCAGCCATCTGAAGATCGTCGTTGCCGAGCGCGCTGCAGACGAAGCACCTGCGCCGAAGGGCAAGGGCAAGGACGCAGCAGAGCAGAAGGCAGCCTGATATGGGACACAAAGTCAATCCGATCGGGCTCCGGCTCGGCGTAAACCGCACCTGGGATAGCCGCTGGTACGCTGGCAATGACTATTCCCGTCTGCTTCATGAAGACCTGATGCTGCGCGCTTACCTGCGTCGCAAGCTGTCAGGTGCAGGCGTCTCCCGCGTCGTGATCGAACGTCCGGCCAAGAAGCCGCGCGTCACGATCTATGCAGCGCGTCCGGGCGTCGTCATCGGCAAGAAGGGTCAGGATATCGACAACCTGCGCAAGGATTTGAGCCGCCTGGCAAAGACCGACGTTGCGCTGAACATCGTCGAGATCCGCAAGCCAGAAATCGATGCGACTCTCGTTGCCGAGAACATCGCGCAGCAGCTCGAGCGTCGCGTTGCTTTCCGTCGTGCCATGAAGCGTGCGGTTCAGTCCGCCATGCGTCTGGGTGCACAGGGCATTCGTATCAACTGCTCCGGCCGTCTCGGTGGTGCGGAAATCGCCCGTATTGAATGGTACCGCGAAGGCCGCGTGCCACTTCATACGTTGCGCGCCGACATTGATTACGGTATCGCCACTGCCAAGACGACCTATGGTACGTGCGGTGTGAAAGTCTGGATCTTCAAGGGTGAAATCCTTGCCCATGATCCGATGGCTCAGGACCGTCGTGCAGCGGAACAAGCGCCGCAGCGCTGAGCAGTAGATTATGACAAGCGCCGCGAGGCGCATGAGGATACGACACCATGCTTTCCCCGAAGCGGACTAAGTTTCGCAAGGCCCACAAGGGTCGCATTCATGGGTTGGCCAAGGGCGGAACGACGTTGAATTTCGGCGCGTTCGGCCTTAAGGCTCTCGAACCCGAACGTATTACGGCACGCCAGATCGAAGCGTCACGTCGCGCGATCACACGCGCCATGAAGCGTGCAGGTCGCGTGTGGATCCGGATCTTTCCGGATCTGCCGGTTTCCACGAAGCCTGCCGAAGTCCGCATGGGCTCCGGCAAGGGCTCACCCGAATTCTGGGTGGCCCGCGTGAAGCCCGGTCGCGTGCTGTTTGAAATCGAAGGCGTGCCGCCGGAAGTGGCACGTGAGGCTCTGGCTCTTGGCGCAGCAAAGCTGCCGATCAAGACCAAGTTCATCACCCGTATTGGGGAGGCATAAGAATGGCTGACGCCTATAAGGTCGCCGATCTGCGCGCCAAGTCCCCTGATGAACTGCAGGCCCTTCTTCTGGACCTGAAGCGTGAACAGCTGAACCTTCGGTTCCAGGCTGCCACGGGACAGTCCGAAGGAGTCGGACGAGTTCGCGTTCTCCGTCGTGCGATCGCTCGCATCAAGACGGTTGCGCATCAATCGAAGAACAAGGTGGGCGCAAAAACGTCCACCGCAGAGTCCTGAGAGGAGACGGACGATGCCAAGGCGCGTCCTGACAGGGCGAGTGACAAGCGACAAGATGGACAAGACGGTTACCGTTCTTGTTGATCGCCGCATTATGCACCCGCTCTATAAGAAGTTCATTCGTCGCTCCAAGAAGTATGCGGCGCATGACGAGCTGAATGAGTGCAAGATCGGAGATACGGTGCGCATTGAAGAATGCGCACCGATTTCCAAGCGCAAGACCTGGACGGTGATCACCCGTAACGGCGCGGCCCTTGAGGCAGCGGCGACGGCACCGGCTCAGGCGTCAGCGTAAGAGGGGACTGAGAAATGATCCATCCCGAGACCAACCTGGAAGTCGCCGACAATTCCGGCGCCCGTCAGGTGCAGTGCATCAAGGTGCTGGGCGGCTCCAAGCGGAAAACCGCCTCGGTCGGCGACGTGATCGTCGTGTCCGTCAAGGAAGCGATTCCCCGCGGCAAGGTGAAGAAGGGTGACGTGCATCAGGCCGTCATCGTTCGCACGTCCTACCCTGTCCGTCGCGCTGACGGCAGCGCCATCCGCTTCGACAAGAATGCGGCTGTGCTGATCAACAAGTCGATGGAGCCCATCGGCACCCGTATCTTTGGCCCGGTGGTTCGTGAGCTGCGTGCGCGCAAGTTCATGAAGATCATCTCCCTGGCTCCGGAGGTGCTATAATGGCTGCTCGTATCAAGAAGGGCGACCAGGTTCTGGTCCTCTCCGGCTCGTCGCGCGGTACGCGCGGTGAAGTTCTTGCTGTTCTGCCGAAGGTCGAAAAGGCCATCGTGCGCGGTGTTGCTGTGGCCAAGCGCCACCAGAAGCCGACTCGCATGAACCAGGAAGGCGGCATTATCGCCAAGGAAATGCCGGTTCATTTGTCCAACCTGAAGCTCGTCGATCCGAAGAGCGGCAAGCCGACTCGTGTTGGTTTCCGTCAGCTTGAAGATGGACGCAAGGTCCGTGTCGCCAAGGTGACCGGCGAAGTAATCGAAGGCTAAGGGGGCGACAATGAGCGAGACCATTATCCGCGTTCAGCCGCGTCTGCAGCAGCGTTACAATGACGTCCTTCGTGGCCAGCTGCGTGAGCAGTTCGGTTACAAGAACGCCATGCAGGTTCCGAAGCTGGAAAAGATCGTTCTAAACATGGGCGTCGGCGAAGCCGCTGGCGACCAGAAGCAGCTCGATGCCGCCGTTGCCGAAATGGCAGCCATCTCCGGTCAGAAGCCCGTCAAGACGGTGGCCCGCAAGGCTATCGCAGGCTTCAAGATCCGTGAAGGTCTGCCCATCGGTTGCAAGGTAACCCTGCGTCGTACACGCATGTACGAATTTCTCGATCGTCTCGTGACGATCGCGATGCCGCGCATTCGTGACTTCCGCGGTCTGCCCCCGAACAAGGGCTTTGACGGTCGTGGCAATTTTGCCATGGGCATCAAGGAACAGATCGTGTTCCCGGAAATCGATTACGACAAGATCGACTCCGTACGTGGCATGGACATCATCTTCGTCACCACGGCGAAGACGGATGAAGAGGCAAAGGCGCTGCTCAAGGCGTTCGATCTGCCCTTCACTGCCTGATTTATCGGGTTGAGCCGGGTTTTTTGCTTTCCAAAGCAATCCCGGCTCCCTATATACACACGCTGTTTGGAAAACCGTTGGGATTGGCCCGACAGGTTCCGGGAGAAGATTTAGCATGGCAAAAATCTCCGCCGTGAACCGCAACGCCAAGCGCGCCTATATGGCGACGCGCGACAAGGCGAAGCGGACCGCGTTGAAAGATATCATCAAGGACCGGAGCCTTCCGGTAGAGGAGCGTTTCGACGCAACCCTGAAGCTGGCAGAAATGCCGCGTAACGGGTCGCGCGTTCGTTTCCGTCTGCGTTGCAAGGTTTCGGGACGTCCCCGCGCGAACTATCGCAAGTTCGAGCTGAGCCGTATCGCTCTGCGCGACCTGGCCTCCACCGGCCAGATCCCCGGTATGGTCAAGTCGAGCTGGTAAGGTAGAAGCGAATGTCCCTATCCGATCCGTTGGGTGATATGCTCACCCGCATTCGCAATGCCCAGCGTGCGCGTCACGCGGCTTGCGTCGCACCGGCTTCCAAGCTGCGTGCAAACGTTCTGGAAGCGCTGCGTCGCGAAGGCTATATTCGTGGGTACACCACGGAAGAGCTGCGCGCTGGTATCTCCCAGCTTCGCATCGAGCTGAAATATGCTGACGGTCAGCCCGTGATCAAGGAAATCCACCGCGTGTCCAAGCCGGGCCGCCGCGTGTATTCCAAGATCAAGGAACTGCCCCGCGTGTATGCCGGTCTCGGCGTGTCGATCCTTTCCACCCCGCGCGGTATCCTGTCGGATATCGAGGCTCGCGCCGCAAATGTCGGTGGCGAAGTCCTCTGCCGCGTCTTCTGAGGAGGATCACATGTCACGAGTAGGCAAGTATCCGGTTGTCATTCCTGCTGGCGTGGACGTTTCCATTGCTGACGGATCCCTGACTGCCAAGGGCAAGCGCGGTTCGCTTAGCATGCCTCTGACCCGCTTCGTTCAGGCGAAGGTGGAAGACGGCAAGGTCTCGATCCTTCCGGTAGGTAACCGCTCACGTGAGACCTGGACGATGTGGGGCACCACCCGCGCTATCGTCGCAAACCTGGTCAAGGGTGTTTCCGAGGGTTTCAGCAAGACGCTTGAAATCACCGGTACCGGTTTCCGCGCCAGTGTGCAGGGCTCGAATCTGGTGATGAACCTGGGTTATTCCCACGACGTCGTCTATCCGATCCCCGCCGACGTGAAGATCACCACGCCCCGTCCCACGGCCATCACGGTCGAAGGGAACGACAAGCAGCGTGTTGGTCAGGTTGCGCTCGACATCCGTAACTTCCGCAAGCCGGAACCCTATAAGGGCAAGGGCGTGCGTTACGAGACCGAAGTTCTCCGTCGTAAGGAAGGCAAGAAGAAATAATGGCTACGCAGCATGGATTGCAGGAACGGCGCCGTCAGCGGCTTCGCTTCCAGCTTCGCCGCAAGAGCGGTGGCCGGCCGCGTTTGTCGGTCTTCCGCTCAGGCAAGAACATTTATGCACAGGTCATCGACGATGCGCAGGGCGTAACGCTCGCCAGCGCTTCGACCCTCGAAAAGACCCTGCGCGAAGCTGGCAAGACCGGCGCGAATGTCGAAGCCGCTTCGGTTGTCGGCAAGCTGGTTGCAGAGCGCGCTCTCGCCGCTGGCGTGACGGCGGTCGTGTTCGATCGCGGTGCATATCTCTATCATGGCCGCGTCAAGGCGCTGGCCGAAGCTGCCCGTGAGGGCGGCCTTTCGTTCTAAGGAAGGATCACACATGGCACGTGAGCCAAGAGAAGGCGGCCGTGGTGGTCGCGAGCGGGAACGCGAAGGCGACGATCTGGTTGACAAGCTGGTCACCATTAACCGTGTTGCCAAGGTCGTAAAGGGCGGACGTCGTTTCGCTTTTGCTGCCTTGGTCGTGGTTGGTGACCAGAAGGGTCGCGTCGGGTACGGTGCGGGTAAGGCCCGTGAAGTCCCCGAGGCAATCCGCAAGGCGACCGAACGCGCCAAGCGCACCATGATCCGCGTCCCGATGAAGGAAGGCCGCACGCTTCATCACGATTCCTACGGGCATTTCGGTGCCGGTAAGGTCGTGGTTCGTGCAGCTGAAGCCGGAACCGGGATCATCGCAGGCGGCCCGATGCGCGCTGTCTTCGAATCACTGGGCGTGAATGACGTTGTTGCGAAGTCCCTCGGGACCCGTAACCCGCATAACATGGTCAAGGCGACCTTTGCCGCTCTCGAGCGTTGCAGCAGCCCCCGCGCTGTCGCTAGCCGCCGTGGCAAGAAGGCTTCCGAGCTGTTCGCCAAGCGCGATGCGCAGACCGAAGAGGCAGCGGAGGCGACCAATGGCTGAGAACAAGACTGTTCGCGTCAAGCAGATCGCTTCCGCTATCGGGCGCAAGCCCGGCCAGGCTGAGACCCTCGTGGGTCTTGGTCTGCGCGGAATCGGCAGTGAGCGTGAACTGGAGGATACTCCTTCAGTTCGCGGCATGATCCGCAAGGTTGCCCACCTTATCCAGGTGGAGGGTTGATATGAACCTGAATGAACTGCGCGATAACGCCGGTGCGCGTTACCGCAAGAAGCGTCTGGGCCGTGGTATCGGTTCAGGCAAAGGCAAGACCTCAGGTCGCGGCGTCAAGGGTCAGAAAGCCCGTGAAGGCGTGTCTCTGAACGGCTTCGAGGGTGGTCAGCTTCCGCTGTATCGCCGTATGCCGAAGCGCGGATTCAAGAACATCTTCCGCAAGGAATTTGCTCCTGTGAACCTGGGCGCCATCGACCGGGCACTGGCTGATGGCAAGCTTCAGGCAGATGCGACGATCACCGAAGAGGCTCTGCGCGCAGCTGGTCTGGTGGGCACTGGCAAATATGCCGGTATCCGCCTACTGGCGAAGGGCGAGCTGACCCGTGCTGTGACCGTTGAAGTCTCTGGTGCTTCTGCAACCGCTGTTGCGGCTGTCGAGAAGGCTGGTGGCTCTGTCAAGGTTGCCGCCAAGGCCGAGGCACCCGCCGAGGCCTGATCGCCCGAAAGAACGCTCTGCGCCGTTGCGGTGCAGGGCGGGCATAGGTAATCATGAACAGCGTCCCGCGCCTGCGCGGTGACGCTGTTTTTGTTGAAAGGACCGGTGGATGGCCTCCGCAGCCGAGCAGCTTGCCGCCAATCTCAATCTGAGTTCGTTCGCCAAGGCGACCGAACTGAAAAAACGTATCTGGTTCACACTGGGCGCACTGATCATCTATCGCCTTGGCACCTATATTCCGGTGCCGGGTGTTGATGCGACGGTCATGGGGCAGCTTCTGCACCAGAACCAGGGCGGCATCATCGGCATGTTTGACATGTTCACCGGTGGTGCACTCGGTCGTATGACCGTGTTCGCGCTCAATATCATGCCCTATATCAGCGCTTCGATTATCGTCCAGCTGCTTTCTACAGCTCTGCCTTCGCTTGAGGCGCTCAAGAAGGAGGGCGAGCAGGGACGCAAGAAGCTCAATGCCTATACGCGTTATCTCACGGTGTTGATTGCTTTGTTCCAGGCCTATGGCATTGCCATGGGACTCGAACATATGACGAGCGGTGGCATCAGTGCGGTCGTGTCTCCGGGACCCTTCTTCATCCTGTCCAGTGTGATCACCCTTGTCGGTGGTACGATGTTCCTGATGTGGCTGGGTGAGCAGATTACCTCGCGGGGTGTTGGCAACGGTATCTCGCTGATCATCTTTGCGGGTATTGTCGCCAACCTTCCTCATGCGCTCGCAAGTCTTTTCCAGCTCGGCTATACCGGTGCGCTTTCGCCGTTCTTCGTCCTGCTCTTTCTTGTACTCGCGGGCGCGACCATCGCGTTCATTGTGTTTATGGAGCAGGCCCAGCGTCGCGTGGTTATCCAGTATCCCAAGCGTCAGGTCGGGAGTCGTATGTTTGGGGGTGATTCCTCGCATATGCCGCTCAAGGTCAACACAGCGGGTGTTATTCCGCCAATCTTTGCCTCTTCCGTTCTGCTGATTCCGGTTACGATTTCCGGTTTCATGAACGGCAAGAACATGCCGGGCTGGCTGAATACCCTCGGGCAGGAGTTCGGACAGGGCCAACCGCTGTATATGATCTTCTATGCCGCGATGATCCTGTTCTTCTCCTACTTCTACGCTGCGGTGACGTTCAACCCGGAGGAGACCGCCGAGAACCTGCGCAAGCAGGGTGGTTTTGTGCCGGGTATCCGTCCCGGTTCGAACACAGCTCGGTATTTTGACCGGATCCTGTCTCGTCTGACCACAATCGGGGCGCTTTATCTCGTTGCTGTCTGTCTGCTGCCTCAGATCCTGATCAGCCGCTATAACGTCCCGTTCTATTTTGGCGGTACAAGCCTGATCATTATTGTATCGGTTACAATCGACACGATGACGCAGGTACAGTCGCATCTTGTTGCCCACCGCTACCAGGGTCTTATTCGCAAGCAGCGTGGTCGTGGAGCCGGCAAGGCTGAAGGTGGAAGAGGGGGGCGCCGTCGATGAACATCATTCTTCTCGGCCCGCCCGGTGCGGGCAAGGGCACTCAGGCGCAGCGTCTGGAGCAGGATTTCGGCCTGAAGCAGATTTCGACAGGAGACATGCTTCGTGCGAGATGGCAGCAGGTACCCCCCTGGGGCTCAATGTGAAGGCTATTGTCGAGTCCGGTCAGTTTGTCCCTGACCCTGTGATGATTGACCTTATCAAGAGCCGTACGCTTCAGGCAGATTGTGCACAGGGATTCATCCTGGATGGATTTCCTCGTACAGAAAGCCAGGCTGAGGCCCTTGATGCCATGCTCTCGTCGCGCGGGACCAGGATTGATGCCGTGCTTTTGCTTGAAGTGGATGCCGAGCAGATTGTCACGCGTCTTGCAGAGCGTCGTGCGCCTGATGGATCCCGTCGTGCAGATGACGAACCAGATACCGTACGTCGTCGGATACAGGTTTACAGAGACCAGACGGCTCCTATCCTGCCTTATTATGAAAATGCGGGGCGCCTGCGGCGTGTTGACGGGATGATGAGTCCCGACGCGGTTCAGGCTGCTATTGTTGACGTTCTTGGTCTTGGAAAATGAGTGTCCTTAGGACGTTCACGAAAAAGTGAATGGTTTTATTTGACTCAAGGGGGGTGCTCGATATATTGCGCGCCCTCGACATAGGCGCTGTCAGACGCGGTGATCGTTGCTTTTCGAAGCAGTCGATTCTTTAGCGCACTGAACAGTTTCGATTGAACTGGCCCAGAAACTGGGTCGAAGCAGAAAGAGAGCCTGGCTCCGGTCAGGCAGGGAGTGAGTGGCGTGGCGCGTATTGCCGGCGTAAATATTCCGACGAACAAGCGGGTAGTCATTGCCCTGAGCTACATCTACGGCATTGGTCCGTCGACGGCGAAGGCAATCTGCTCCAAGCTCGAAGTACCTGAAGCGAAGCGCGTTAACGAGCTGAGCGACGATGAGATCGTGAAGATCCGCGAACTGATTGATGGCGACTACCGCGTCGAGGGTGACCTCCGCCGCGAAACCGCGATGAACATCAAGCGTCTGATGGACCTTGGCTGCTATCGTGGTCTGCGTCATCGCCGTGGTCTGCCGGTGCGTGGCCAGCGTACGCACACGAACGCCCGTACCCGCAAGGGCAAGGCCGTGGCGATTGCCGGTAAGAAGAAAGCCACGCGCTAATTCGCGCATCTTAAGCGGATCGTGGCGAGTGGCGGCCAACAGGCTGTCCTCTGCCCTTCGCTCATTGCCAAGACTGACAGGACGACCTCACTATGGCCAAGGCCGCAACTCCGCGTATCCGCAAGAAGGAGCGCAAGAACATCATCTCTGGTGTCGCGCACGTTCTTTCGACGTTCAACAACACCATGATCACCATCTCCGACGCCCAAGGTAACTCGATTGCCTGGTCTTCGGCTGGCGCCCAGGGCTTCAAGGGTTCGCGCAAGTCGACCCCGTATGCCGCTCAGGTTGCTGCTGAAGATGCTGGCCGCAAGGCTCGCGACCACGGCATGGAGACGCTGGAAATCGAAGTTTCGGGTCCGGGTTCGGGCCGTGAGAGCGCCCTTCGTGCCCTTCAGGCCGTTGGCTTCTCCATCACGTCGATCCGCGACATGACCCCGGTGCCGCATAACGGCTGCCGTCCGCGCAAGCGTCGTCGCGTCTGATTGACTGCGGCCCTTTCGGGGGTCGCTCGTCTGTCACCACCCGTCCGTAGGTGGCTTCTCCTCTGGGGGAGGCCACCGGCACGTTCTGACCGCGCTCCGGCGCGGTTGATGTTCCGTTGGGCCCCAGCGGGACAAGTTGTTTGAAAGGCCACGACATTGGTCCTCCAGAAGAACTGGCAGTCCCTTATCAAGCCGGAAAAGCTGGAAGTCGCGCCCGGCTCCGTGCCCACGCAGACAGCTACGGTGATCGCCGAGCCGCTGGAGCGTGGTTTCGGCATGACGCTCGGCAATGCGATCCGTCGCGTTCTGTTGTCTTCGCTTCAGGGCGCCGCTGTAACGGCGATCCAGATCGACGGCGTGCTGCATGAGTTCTCGTCCGTGCCGGGCGTCCGCGAGGACGTGACGGATATCGTGCTGAACATCAAGCAGCTTGCCCTGCGTATGCATGGCGAAGGCCCCAAGCGCATGGTGCTGACGGCTACTGGCCCAGGCGAAGTGCGTGCAGGCCAGATCCAGGCCGGTCATGACATCGAGATCATGAACCCTGACCTCGTGATCTGCACGCTCGATGACGGCGTGAAGCTTGGTATGGAATTCACGGTCAACATGGGCAAGGGCTACGTCCCGGCTGCTGCAAACCGTCCGGAAGATGCACCGATCGGGCTCATCCCCATCGATGCGATCTACTCCCCGGTTCGCAAGGTCTCGTACAAGGTTGAACCGACCCGCGTTGGTCAGGTCACCGATTACGATAAGCTTCTGCTGACGGTCGAGACCAACGGCGCAGTTACGCCTGAAGACAGCCTCGCTCTCGCAGCCCGTATCCTTCAGGACCAGCTGCAGCTGTTCATCAACTTTGATGAGCCGCGTCCGGTCCGTCAGGAAGAGCCGCGTGACGATCTGCCGTTTAACCGTAACCTGCTTCGCAAGGTTGACGAGCTCGAGCTTTCCGTTCGTAGCGCGAACTGCCTGAAGAACGACAACATCGTCTATATCGGTGACCTCGTGCAGAAATCCGAACAGGAAATGCTGCGCACGCCGAATTTCGGACGTAAGTCGCTGAACGAAATCAAGGAAGTCCTGACTTCCATGGGTCTGTCGCTGGGCATGAATGTTCCGGCCTGGCCTCCCGAGAACATTGAGGATCTGGCAAAGCGTCTCGACGAGACGTTCTGAGCCCTATCCGGAAGAAAGTAGAGTAAGGAAACCCGATCATGCGTCATGGTGTTGCTGGGCGTAAGCTCAATGTTACCTCGACCCACCGCGCTGCCATGTTCCGCAACATGGCCGTGGCTATCATCAAGCACGAGCAGATCACGACGACCCTGCCCAAGGCGAAGGAAATTCGCCCCGTCGTCGAGAAGCTGATCACCCTTGGTAAGCGTGGCACGCTGCATGCCCGCCGCCAGGCTTTCGCCCAGCTGCGCGACGAGACCATCGTCACGAAGCTGTTCTCGACCATTGCAGAGCGTTATCAGGGCCGTTCGGGTGGCTACACCCGCGTTCTGAAGCTGGCGTTCGCTATGGCGACAACGCCGACATGGCTGTTGTCGAAATGGTTGACCGCGACGTTGACGCCAAGGGCAAGGACAGCGGCCCGGTGTTCAACCAGTCTGGTGAAGAGCCGATGGCTGCCTGAGGCCTTACGCTTCAGTGAGTTTTGAGAAAGCCGGGCAGGGATCTGCCCGGCTTTTTCTGTTTTTTGCTTACAAAATCCAGTAGTTTCGTTTATGTAGCTCCCAACAAGCCAATCCGAACAATCCGAGCGCCAAGCGTGGGATTTTTGATCAGATTGGATCGTGGTTTCGAAATTTCGCAAAACCGCGATGTCAGGACGGATAGGGCGGCGCTTCCAGGCGTTCAACGATCCTGATTTCCCATACGGTCCGAGCACTCTCGTAGGACCAGTCACCATGCTTCCCATGCTGTCCCGGGCAATGAGGTCCGGTAGAGCTCGTGTCGCGTGTAGATACAGGAGAGCTTCTTTGTCTGAGGCACGTACCACCCAGAGACGCGGGATCGCAGAGATCCTCGGTATTCCACGCCCCCTCTTTTTTGGCTTTGTCGGGCTTCTGCTCTTCATGATCGGGGACGGCGTCGAGGCTGGCTATCTCGATACCTTCATGCTGCATAATGGCCATACCCAGGGAGATGTGAACCTCCTTTTCACGACCTATGGCATCACCGTCATGATTTCAGCGTGGTTCTCCGGACCGCTCTCGGATCTTTACGGCCCCAAAAAGGTAATGTGGATTGGCCTTATTCTCTGGGCGGTTCTGGAAGTCGGGTTGCTTGCGCTCGGTCTCGGACCGAACAATTTCACCATGACGCTGCTGTTCTACACATTGCGTGGTTTTGCCTATCCTCTTTTCGCCTATGGCTTTCTGGTGTGGATCGCGGCAGCGACGCCGGCGACAATGCTGGGTTCGGCGGCTGGCTGGTTCTGGTTTTCGTTCTCGCAGGCCTGCCGACACTGGGCTCACAATTTGCCCGGTATGCCATTCCGGCGATTGGCGAACTGGCGACATTCTGGTGTTCGCTTGGTCTTGTGATTCTGGGTGGTCTTGTCGCTCTGCTTTTCACGCATGAACCTACCGGCAAGAAGCGTCTTCTCCCCGAGCATGTCAGCACCAGGGATATCTTTTTCGGCTCGATCAGTATCATGTGGCGTGAGCCCAAGACCCTCATTGCGGGCATCATCCGCACGATCGATACGTCATCCGAATATGCTTTCCTCGCGATCATGCCGGCATTTTTCATTGATCATCTCGGGTTTACCCAGGGTCAGTGGCTGAACCTGCTCTCACTGATCTTTCTCAGCAATATCCTGTTCAATCTGGTTTCAGGTATGCTGGCAGATGCTCTGGGGCATCGCTTCATTGTCGCTGTTTTTGGAGGTATTGGCGGTTTCGTGTCGATCCCGCTCTTTTATTATATTCCGGTCTGGTATCCCGGCAATTTTGCGGCCGCCGCGGCAGTGGGCATTTTCTACGGTGCGACAGTGGCAGCTTTTGTCCCGCTCTCAGGTCTGATGCCTCAGATCTGCCCCAGAGAGAAGGCTGCAGCCTTGTCTATCCTCGGTCTCGGCGCTGGTGCTAGCACTGGGTAGGTCCGGCTATAGCCGGCATCTGTGAGAGTGTGTTCGGTTTCGGTATGGAGGGTATCATCTGGGCTTTCGCCTGATCTATCTTGCTGCAGCAGGAATGACCATTACGCTTCGTATTTCGGATGAAGCACGTCGTTATACGCAGGAAGCGCTCGCTCGCGGAGAAAGCATCACGGCGGTAGGACATTAACAGGCTCTCTGTATAGGCGGCCCTGATCCGGCTGTTGTAAGGCACTGTTGACATCTGTCAGCGGCGTCTTTTCTTTGGCTGCATGACTGACATGTTTTCCGCACCGCCCGCAGGCTGGGAAAGTCTTGAACGTTTCTCGTTTGGTGATAGCCCCGCATTGGCTGATGAGTTACTTGATCTCGTATTGCGCGGGATCAAGACCGGGACATGCTGGGCAGTCAGTGATGGTGAGCAGACCTACCCGGGTAAGCTGAACATCGTATGTGACGGCAGAGATCAGCCACGGGCGATCACACGCACTGTTTCTCTCGACAGGATATGCTTTTGCGATGTGGGAGACGATTTTGCACGCAGGGAAGGTGAAGGTGACAGAAGCTTGGCGTATTGGCGCCAGGAACATGAGCGCTATTTTACGCGTCTGGGGCAGTTCAGTGCTACCATGGAGCTCTGGTGCGAGGTGTTCGAGCTCATGTTTGTTTTCCCGTTGCGTCAACCGTAATGTCATAGTTGTTCGTATTCCGCCTGAGCGAACTTTCATTGCGAGATCGCGTTGAACCCGGACAGAACTAAGAGGGTTTCGCCATGCTCAAACTCGCCATATTTTTCCTGATCATTTCCCTGATCGCAGGGCTCTTCGGATTCACCGGTATCTCTGCAGCGTCAGCGGGCATCGCGAAGATTCTCTTCTTCCTCTTCATTGCCCTGTTTGTGCTTTTCCTGGTCATTGCGGTGTTTGTTGGCAAGGCCGTGACCTGAGCCTGAGCGCAAGGTAGCAGAAAGGGGAGAGCTTAGCGGCTCTCCCCTTTTTTATACGTCCTGGCTGATGCGTGCTCTGGCTTGAGATGCCTCAGGGTTTTGTCTTGGAGATGAACTCGGGCAAGAGCGGATTATTGGTCTGCAACGAGGCTTTGCTCGGGAGCTGGGATACATCCCAGCCACCGCCCAGTGCCACGATCAGATCCACATGTGACGTCGCGATGTTCTGACGAATACCCAGGGCCTGCACCTGATAGCTGAGGGCATTCTGCTGGCTCGTCAGTACTGTGGTATAGGTCTGGGTGCCTGCAAGATATTCGTTCATCGAGACCCGCACAGCCTCCTGCGCAGATTTTACCGCTATGTCCTGCTGTGCAACCTGTTCCCCAAGAATACGCAGATTCGAGAGGTTATCTTCCACCCCCTGAAGCGCGGTAAGGACTGTCTGACGATAAGTGGCAACCGAGGCATCATAATCCGCCCGTGCAGAGCGTACGGCCGCGCTACGTGCGCCGCCGTTAAAAAGCGTCTCGGTTGAAGAGGCTCCCAGCGACCAGAACCGTGTGGCGGCCTGAATGAGCGTCTGAAGGGGGTTGCCACTATATCCATAGGTCGCGCTCACGGATATCTCGGGATAGAACGCAGCTATATAGTACCCGATCTCGGCATTATACCCTTCCATGTTGCGTTCTGCTGCGGCGATATCCGGACGGCGTTGCAGCATGATCGAGGGGACAGCTGTAGGCGGGTCCGGGAGTATTGTGGGCAATGCGCCTACAGGAATGCTCAGATCGGCAGGTGCACGTCCGATCAGCGTGGCGATCGCGTGCTCATATTGTGCCCGGGCGATACCGGCCTGCGTAGCTTGTGCCTGGGTCTGCTGTAACTGATAACGTGCCTGCCAGAGCGAGCTTGGGTCCGTCACCCCTGCATCGACCTGGTTCTGCACGATTGTCAGCGCCTGCTGAAAATAGCCGACATTGTCCTGATAGAGCTTCTTGAGGCTATCCTGATAACGCAGGTTGAAATAGGCATTTGCCAGTTGTGACTGATAGGAAAGCTGCGCATTGGCCAGATCGGCTGCGCTTGCCTGGGTGGCGGTTACTTGCTGCTGGATCTGGCGGCGGATGCGCCCCCAGACATCGAGTGTCCACGATGCCGATGGTCCGGTATTCCACGTATTGACCGTGGTCGTGGTTGAGTAATTGACGACAGATCCGCTGCTTGCGCTGCGCGAGCCGCTGCCTTGCGCGTTTCGGCTGAAGCTGAACGAGCCGGAAAGTGTGGGGAAAAGCTGCGCGCGGATCGAGTCGATCGTTGCAGCTGCCTTGCGGTATTGCGCTTCATATTGCTTGACGTTCTGGTTCGAGATCGCGACCTGGGACTCAAGCCAGTTCAGTTCGGGATCATGATAGATTTCCCACCAGGCACCTTTGGGGGCTTCGGCCAGCTGTGGCTGGGCTACACCCCATCCCGGGGGAGGTTGGGGCGCTTCCTTGAATTTCGCCGAGATTACGGCGTGAGGGCGATGATAGTCAGGACCCACCATGAAGCAGCCGGCAAGCATGGGCATGCAACACGCAGCAAGGAGGCTAAAGCGTCGAGCGGAGCGGGACGGAGAAGAGGTCATCCTTGAATTTGATCCTGATGGCGCGGGCGGAAGAAAGCGAAGAAGGAAAAGAGGCGACGTTTTACCGCGCGTCCCATGGCGTCCAGCGTCAGGAATACGGCGGGCGTACTGTAGAGGGTCAGGGCCTGGCTGACGACCAGACCGCCAAGAATGGAGATGCCCAGAGGGCGGCGCAGCTCGGCACCATACCCATTGGCGATGATCAACGGAACAGCTCCAAGCGCTGCCGCAAGCGATGTCATGATAATCGGCCGGAAACGAAGCGCACTTGCCATGCGAATGGCTTCTTCGGGTGAGGCACCCTCGCGCTGGGCCTGCATGGCAAAATCGATCAGCATGATCGCGTTCTTTTTGACGATGCCAATAAGCAGGATCACACCGATCATGGCGATGAGTGAAAATTCTTCACCAGAGATCTGAAGGGCCAGTATGGCCCCCACGCCAGCGGAGGGCAGGGTGGAGAGGATCGTGATCGGGTGTACCAGGCTTTCGTAAAGGATTCCCAGAACGATATAGACTGCTGCGAGCGCTGCCAGAATCAGCAAGGGCTCGTCATTGACCGATTTCTGGAAAAGGGCGGCGTTGCCTGCAAATCCCCCCTGGATGTCGGAGGGTACGTGCAGCTTGACCAGTGCTGTGTTGATGGCGGTTACTGCATCCCCCAGTGACACACCCTGACGCAGATTGAACGAGATGGTGGTGGCAACCGACTGTCCCTGGTGGTTGACACTCAGAGCTGTTGTTCCGGGCAGGATATGCGATGTCAGGGATAATGGCACCATGGTCTCGCTGCTTGTCGCTACTGCCGAACCTGAAGAGGCATTACTGCCACCCGCAAGACTGTTGGCCATCTGGTTCTGGTAATTTGTGGCAGCGGTCGAGACACTCGATGCTTCCGTAGCTGTCGTAACAACACGGATACGATTGGATGCCACACTTCCTGATGCCGTACCGCCAGATGTACTGATCCAGACCTGATTGAGAGAGGTCGGGTCTTTCCAGAAGCGTGGGGCAGCCTCCATGATCACACGATACTGGTTGATGGGCTTGTAGATGACAGAGGCTGCACGCTGGCCATAGGCATCATACAGGATATTCGAGACAAGCTGAGGCGTGATCTGGAAACGGGATGAAAGATCGCGATTGATCTTTACGTCCAGGGCCGCGCCACCTTCCGCAAGGTCAGAGGAAACATCCATCAGCTCGGGCAGTTTCTGGAAAGCCTCGACTACTTTGGGTGTCAGGGCAAAAAGTTCGTCGGCATCGGGGCCCTGCAGTGCATATTGGTAGGAAGCATTCCCCCCTCTGGCGCCGGCTCGCACGGCACCGGGAGCCATGAAGAAGACTTCTGCCCCGACCATCTTGCGGAATTTGTGCCCCAGACGTTCAATGGTCTGGGTAACAGTGTCATTGCGGACTAATTTATCCTTGAGGGACGCAAAGAGATTGGCCTGATTGGCCTGTCTGCCACCAAGGAACCCGACAATCGACTCAACATCGCGATCCTGCGAGACGGTTTTGGCTACTTCATAGGTCTTGCTGCTCATCTGACTGAATGAGGAGGATTCATCGCCCATGATATGCCCCATCATAAGTCCGGTATCCTCGTCAGGAAAAAAGCCCTTGGGCATCTTCACGAAAAGAGCAGCGGCGATGACGAGAGTCAGGGGCAGGCTCAGCAGCATGAGCCATCGGTGACGCAGTGACCAGTCGAGCGAGACGACATAGCTATCGGTAATGCGCGTGATCTGCCGGTCAAGCCAGATCGCGATGCGCGCGCGCTGATGGTTTTCCTTCGCCTGGCGCAGCAGCAGCGCGCAGATCATGGGGGTCAGTGACAGGGACAGGAACATCGATATCACCAGCGTGATCGAGATGGTCATGGCGAATTCATGAAACAAACGCCCGGCAATGCCGCCCAGAAGGATAATGGGTACGAAAACCGCGATCAGGGAGAGTGTGATGGACACAACCGTGAAGGCCACTTCGCCAGCCCCTGTAAGGGCTGCCTTGAGTGGCGAAAGACCCTGTTCGAGATAGCGGGTGATGTTTTCGAGCACCACGATGGCATCATCGACGACGAAGCCTGTCGAGATTGTCAGCGCCATCAGCGACATGTTGTCGAGCTGATAGCCCATAAGCTTCATCACGGCGAAAGTCGCGATAATCGAGGTTGGTACCACAATAGCCGGGACGAGAATGGCCGGAGCGGATTGCAGAAAGACCAGCACAACCAGCACCACAAGCACGACGGCAAGGATGAGTGTCAGTTTCGTGTCGTCCAGAGCCGCCCGGATGGTCTTGGAGCGATCGACGGCAATATGCAGATCAATATCAGGGGGAAGAGCCGCCCGGATGAGGGGCAGGCGTGCCTTGATCTCATCTGTCGTTTTCACGACATTTGCCCCTGCCTGGGCAAAGACGAGCCCGACCACGGCACGCTGACCGTTATAGACGCCCAGAGTGCGCAGGTTCTCCACGCTGTCATTGATTTCCGCAACGCTCGAGAGGCGCACGGGGCGGGCGTTGCGATAGGCGATGATCAGATCGCGATAAGCCTGGGCCTTTTCAGCCTGGTCATTGGTATCAAGTGTAAAGCGGAACCCATTGGAGTCGATGAAACCCTTGGGCGTATGGGCATTGGCCGAAGCAAGGGCCGCGCGTACGTCTTCAAAGCCGATGCCATATTTGTAGAGCAGGAGCGGATTGACCTCCACTCTTACAGCAGGCAGGGCGCCGCCGCCGACCTCGACCTCACCGACGCCCTGTACCTGGCTGAGCTGCTGTTGCAGCACATTGGTCGCCTGATCATAGAGCATGGCGGGAGTTTTTGTAGGTGAGGTCAGTGCCATGACCAGAATGGGCGCGCCGTTCGGATTTGCTTTCTGGTAGCTGGGGTTGGTGCGCAGTGTCGTGGGCAGATCGGCACGGGCTGCCTGTAACGCAGCTTCCACATCACGCGCAGCACCGTTGATGTCACGGGAAAGGTCAAACTGCAGAATGATGCGTGCCTGATTGACCATCGATTGCGAGGTCATTTCCGACAGTCCCGCAATGGCCCCCAGATGGCGTTCAAGCGGGGCGGCAATGGTGCTGGCAATCTCGGTGGGGGAGCCACCGGATTGTTGTGCCTGCACCATGATCACCGGCATATCCACATTGGGCAGATCGGCTACGGGCAGCAGCCTGTAGGCCAGAATTCCTGCAATCAGCATTGCGACGGTCATGAGCGAAGTCGCGACCGGTCGCAGGATGAAAGGGCGGGTGATATTCACTCGCCACTCTGTTCAGCAAGGCGCTCGGACATGCTGCGCAATCCGAAACGGCGGCGCGTACCGACTGCAATGCGATCCATCATCAGATAGATGACAGGTGTCGTGAACAAGGTCAGAAGCTGCGATAACAGCAGCCCCCCCACAATCGCGACACCAAGCGGGCGTCGCAGCTCCGAGCCGACGCCATGACCCAGCACAAGTGGCAGCGCACCAAAGAATGCCGCCAGAGTTGTCATGAGGATCGGGCGGAAACGCAGCAAGGCGGCCCTACGGATGGCATCCAGTGGCGCAAGCCCGTCCAGACGCTCGGCTTCGAGTGCGAAGTCGATCATCATGATGGCGTTTTTCTTCACGATGCCGATCAGCAATACAATGCCGATGATGCCCATCACATCCAGATCCATGCCACAGAGAAGGAGCGCCAGAAGGGCTCCTATGGCTGCTGAAGGCAGGGTGGAGAGAATGGTAACGGGGTGGATGAAGCTCTCATACAGCACGCCGAGCACAATATAGACCGCAAGAAGTGCCGCGATGACCAGATAAAGCTCATTGCTGAGCGATGAGCGGAAAGCTGCTGCGGTACCCTGAAATGCACTCTGGAAGGCTGGTGGCAGGCCAATGCTTGAAGCCGCATGATCGATGGCGTTCGTCGCTGCCCCGAGTGAGTAACCCTCGGCGACGTTGAACGAGATCGTGGTTGCCGGGAACTGCCCGAAATGGGTGATCAGGAGGGGGGCGAGCCCCTTGGTGATGGTTGTCACCTGATGAAGCGGCACGAGCCCGGAGGTTGGCAGGCGCGTCGGACCCGAGGAGCTCTGTCCGGCCTCGCTCGAAATGCCCGGCAGATAAAGCTGGCTCAGACTTGCCAGATCGTGCTGGAAGCGCGGTTCGGTCTCAAGAATGACACGATACTGGTTGGACTGCGTGTAGATTGTCGAGATCTGACGTTGGCCATAGCTGTCATAGAGCAGATTATCGATGGTCTGAGGGGTGATGGAGTAGCGTGCGCCATTGGTGCGGTCGAGATCGACATGGGCGACCAGACCTTCGGCCTGGAGGTCGGAGGTTACATCGGCAAGAGCCGGTTCGTTCTGCAACGCGGTCAGAAGTTTGGGCACCCAGATCTTGAAAGTGTCGTAATCCGGGTTTTCGAGAAGGAACTGGTATTGCGTTGCCGAAACCGTTGAATCAAGTGAGAGATCCTGCACAGGCTGCAGATAGAGACGAGCGCCGGGCGTCGAGCTGCCATTGGCAGCCAGGCGTGCAAGAATGGTCGACAAGCCACTTGTACGCTGTTCCAGCGGTTTGAGATTGATCAGCATGCGCCCGACATTGAGCGTCATGTTCTGACCATCGATACCCACGAAGCTCGAGACGCTGGCGACGTCAGGGTCTTTGAGCACTTCGGCAATGACCGCTTCCTGATGCTTCTTCATGCTGTCAAACGAAATGGCCTGTGCCATTTCTGTAATACCCTGCACCACGCCGGTATCCTGACGCGGGAAAAACCCCTTTGGAATGATCACTGCCAGTACAAAGGTCAGAATGAAGGTGCCGAGTGCCACGATGAGGGTGGCTGTCTGATAGCGCAGCACCACATCAAGCCAGCGAGCATAGGTGGCGATAATGCGATCAATCCCGTTGCCGACGCGTGCAGCCAGACGCTGGAAACGCGTGCTGGCATGTTCGTCATGCGCACGTTCGCTGAGCAGGCGGGCGCACATCATCGGCACGAGGGTGATGGAGACGATGGCCGAGATCACGATGGTGATGGCGAGCGTCATGGCGAACTCGTGGAACAGGCGCCCCACGACATCGCTCATGAACAGCAGCGGAATCAGCACGGCAATCAGCGAGACCGTCAGCGAGATGATGGTGAAGCCGATTTCCTGCGATCCCTTGACGGCGGCTGTGTAACGATCCTCGCCCATCTCGATGTAGCGCGCGATATTCTCGATCACGACGATGGCGTCATCGACCACGAAGCCTGTGGAAATCGTCAGGGCCATCAGCGACAGATTATCGAGCGAGAAATCAAGCAGATACATGACGGCCAGCGTGCCTATCAGTGAGAGCGGTACGCTGAGACTTGGGATAATGGTGGCCGGGACGTTGAACAGGAAGACGAAAATCACCGCGACAACCAGAATCATGGCCATGGCCAGTTCGAATTCCACATCCGATACAGAAGCGCGAATGGTGGTGGTTCGGTCGGTCAGGGGCGTGATCTCGATACCGGGCGGCAATGTCTTGCGCAGCTCGGGCAGTACGGCCAGAACGTTATCGACCACCGAGATCACATTGGCGCCTGGCTGACGCTGCACATTGAGGATGAGAGCCGGGGTCTTGTCTGACCAGGCCGCAAGCTGGTCATTCTCTGGTCCCTGAACCACGGTCCCGACATCGCGCAGGCGGATAGGACCGTTATTCTGATAGGCAATGATCTGGTTCATCAGCTGATCGACAGAGGATATCTGACCGTCGATACGCAGCGTCGTCGAGCGATGCGGTCCGTCAAACGTGCCGGTAGGCGAATTGATATTGACTGTGCCGATGGTGGTACGAACCGTATCGATCGCGATACCATAGGAGGTCAGTTTGGGTATGTTGATCCGGACACGTATAGCCTTGCGATTGCCGCCTGAGAGCGTGACGAGACCCACCCCCGAAATCTGGCTGACACGCTGCTGCAGGCGCGTATTCACGTAATCCTGCACCTCGGTGAGCGGCAGGGTACGAGAAGTGATGCCGAGGGTAAGAACGGGTGTATCCGCCGGATTGACCTTGGCATAGATCGGAGGCGCCGGAAGATCGGTCGGCAGGAGTGAATTCGACTGGTTGATAGCCGCCTGCACTTCCTGCTCGGCGATATCCATCGACATGTCGAGTCCGAAGCGCAGGGTGATGACCGATGCGCCACCGGAAGACTGGGACGTCATCTGGTCGAGGCCCGGCATCTGACCCAGCTGGGTCTCGAGCGGTGCCGTGACTGAGGTCGCCATCACATCCGGGCCTGCGCCCGGATAGAAGGTGGAAACCGTGATTGTCGGATATTCGACCTGAGGCAGAGCGAGATCGGTAGAAAGTGATAGCCAAGCAAACCGGTCAGCATGATCGCCAGCATCAGCAGCGACGTTGCGACCGGACGATCGATAAAGAGGCGTGACGGGTTCATGATCGGGCTTACTGCGCAGGCTTGGCGGCGGGAGCGGTATCGGTCTTGCTGTCGCCCTTGTCGGCCGTGTCTGCAGGAATACTGACCTTTGCGCCGGGACGCAGATGGTTCGTGCCATCGGTCACCACCCGTTCACCCAGTTTGAGACCGGATTTGATCACTGTCACGTCATTGCTGGCAATGCCGGTTGTGACGTTGCGCATCTCAACGGTGTTGTCATCCTTGACGACATAGACGAACTGGCCTTCAGGCCCGGTCTGGAGCGCGTTGGACGAGAGAAGGATCACGTCATGCAACGTATCAACCAGCAGGCGTGCATTCACGAACTGGTTCGGAAAGAGATGCTCGTCCTCATTCGAGAAGATGGCGCGCATACGAACCGTGCCGGTTGCGGTATCAATCTGGCTATCGACCGCCTTGACCGTGCCACTTGCAATCCTGTTGAGATTGGCACTGTCCCATGCCTCGACAGGCAGCTCACCGACCTTGCGCAGGCGGTCCATAACCTGGGGCAGCTGATCCTGTGGCAGGGTGAAGATGACCGAAATCGGTTGCATCTGTGTGAGAATCGTCAGTCCGCCTGACTGCCCTGCAGCAAAATAGTTACCCATATCCACAGCGCGAATACCTACGCGCCCATCAACAGGGGCGATAATATGGCAGTAATAGAGGTTCAGGCGGGCATTATCGACATTGGCCTGGTCCAGTTTGACCGTACCTTCGAGCTGCTGAACCTTGTACTGGGCGTCGATAGCCGTCATGGCAGCAATCGAGTTCTGTTTGATCAGTTTGTCGTAGCGGCCGGCATTGATTCGCGCATCGGCAAGCTGGGCCTGATCCTGCTTGAGTGTGCCGAGCTGCTGTTCGAGCGCGACCTGATAAGGACGCGGATCGATCAGAACCAGTTCATCACCCGCCTTGACGTGCTGACCTTCCTTGAAAGCCACATTCATGATGTAGCCACTCACACGCGCCTGTACCGTCACGTTGGTAATGGGTACGACCGTACCCAGCTCGGTCAGGATCTCAGGCATGTCGCCCGTCTTGACGACGGCAACGGCGACGGGGCTGGCGGTGGCATTGCGCTGTGCGCTGGCAGTGCCCTTGTGGGTGCCGCGCCCGGCATGGCGGGTTGTGCTGTGCGGACGCAGGAAGGCGACGGCAAGAAGCAGAACGATCGCTCCGCCAATCACGAAGAGCAGGCGGCGTCTGCGGCGCGGTTTACCCGTTGCGGGTGAAACTGAGGCATGGGGCGCAGTATGGCGCGCAGGCTGGGTCCGGTCCGGGCCCGTCTGGTCAGTCATCTCTTCTCGTCTTCCATCACCCAAATCCAGGCGCGATCACATGCACGTTCTGGTGTCTGAGACATACGTTATTTGCGGCTGCCCTATCATGACGTCAGCTAAATTCTAGTTCAATGACGAAACAATTCAAAACACACTGCGTTACGTTACATCGCCGCATGGTTATCCGACATTGTGTATGGTCGAAAGAAACCGATTTGCTTATGCGTCGTTGCTCTTATCATCGCGGATGTTTCAGTGTCCGTTCAGTGAAAGGATTATGACAATGGCCGATGCAACAGAAAACAAGGCTGAAGGTCTCCTCGACGAAGCCAAAGGCCGCCTCAAGGATGCAGCTGGCGGTCTGACGGGTGATGCCAAGCTTCAGGCTCAGGGCAAGGTTGACCAGCTTTCCGGCATGGCACAGCAGGAGTTTGCAGATCTCTACGATGATGCCGAGACCACGCTCGAAAAGGCAACAGCCTTCGTGCAGGATCGTCCGCTGATTTCACTCAGTGTTGCCATTCTGGTGGGTACCATTCTCGGAGCACTGTTCTTCGGACGTTCGAAGAAGAAATAATACCGGTTTTTCATACGGTATTTCGGAAGGGGATCGCAGTGACGCGGTCCCCTTTCTTCGTATTGAGGAAAGAAAAACGGATCAGGGAGTCGTGCCAGGGGTTTACAGCTCGATTCGAGTGATTCAAAAGCGATTCGTGTGACTGTGCGACTCGGACAGTCTGGTTCATTTTCTTTCGTCAAGGATCCTGCGGCCGCCCATGCCAGACTATGCTCTTGAATTTGCCAATGGGGCACCATTGAGGAGTGTAGTCGGGCTCGATGAGGTCGGGCGCGGCCCTCTTGCCGGACCGGTCATCGCAGCGGCGCTGCTTTTCATGACGCCGCCTGCCGAAGATCTGGCGTCCATGATTGATGATTCGAAAAAACTGACAGCCAGACGACGCGACGCGGCCTACAGGGCCCTGATGCAAACCGCTTCGGTGCGTATCGGTCTCGGTGCGGCTTCGGTAGCAGAAATCGGGACCATCAATATAGGCAAGGCGTGTCACCTCGCCATGCAACGCGCTTTGCACCATCTTGGCATGATGCCGGATTGTGCTCTGGTTGATGGTAACCGTCTTCCCGATCTGGAATGCCCTGCCATTGCTGTCGTGGGGGGCGATCGTAAAAGTCTGTCGATTGCCGGTGCGTCGATCATTGCCAAGGTTACACGTGACCGGCTGATGGCGCGTCTTTCTGAACGGCACAATGCCTATGGCTGGGAAAAGAATGCCGGTTACGGCACGGCCCTGCACATGGCCGGTCTGCAAAAGGCCGGAGTTACTCCCCATCATCGACGCGAATTCGCGCCCATACGCGCCCATCTCGCTTGTGCAGTTCAACCGGCCGGAGCTATCTAATGCAGGATTTTCCCCTTGATCAGATCCTGTGCGGTGAATGCATCGACACGATGCGTGGTCTGCCTGATGCCAGCATCGACTGCATCTTTGCCGATCCCCCGTATAATCTCCAGCTGCGCGGTGAATTGCGTCGCCCTGATGAAAGTGTTGTCGATGGGGTCGATGATGCGTGGGACAAATTCGCCGATTACGCCACCTATGATAATTTCACGCGTGAATGGCTGGCCGAGGCGCGTCGTCTCCTGACCAAGGACGGCACAATCTGGGTGATCGGCTCCTATCATAATGTATTCCGGCTTGGCGCGATCATGCAGGATCTCGGATTCTGGATCCTGAATGACATTATCTGGCGCAAGGCCAATCCGATGCCGAATTTTCGAGGGCGCCGTTTTACCAATGCGCATGAAACACTGATCTGGGCGGCCCGTGGCCCTGAGAGCAAATATCGCTTCAATTACCAGGCCATGAAGGCGCTCAATGATGACATGCAGATGCGCAGTGACTGGTATCTGCCGCTCTGCACAGGCAATGAGCGCCTGCGCAATGCGCATGGCCTCAAACTGCATCCTACCCAGAAGCCAGAAAGCCTGCTTCATCGGGTACTGATTGCCTCCACCGTGGTAGATGATGTTGTTCTTGATCCGTTCTCAGGAAGTGGCACAACAGCGGCCATGGCCAAACGCCTTGGCAGGCGCTTCATCGGTATTGAACGCCACCCCGATTATATCGAAGCGGCTCGCGCTCGTGTCGAGGCTGAAGTGCGCCTTCCTGATGATCAGCTTGCCATTACCCCTGCCAAGCGGGAAATGCCGCGCATTCCATTTGGCAGTTTTGTCGAACAGGGTGCGCTTCCTGCAGGCACTGAGCTCTTTGATCGTCAGCGGCGCGTCAGTGCGACAGTCATGCCCGATGGCAGTCTTGTTTCGGGTATCCATCGTGGTTCCATCCATAAAATGGGTGCAATCCTGACCAATGCCCCTTCCTGTAATGGCTGGACGTTCTGGTATTTCGAGCGAAAGGGTGAGGTGCTTCAGATCGATATTCTGCGCACTGAGCAGGCTCAGGCACCACTTCGCAATGTCGGGTAGCTATTCTGCGGGAGGGAGGATTCTGACTGTCTCTCTCCGGAACAGGTAAACTGACACTTCATTTCATTCCGATTTTATAAGTATTCATACCGGAAAAAGCGTGTGGTTTGTCCTGTTTTATGGACGATCATCTGTGGACGTCTGCAGAATA
Organism: Asaia prunellae JCM 25354; assembly: GCF_000613885.1. Taxonomy (GTDB): domain Bacteria; phylum Pseudomonadota; class Alphaproteobacteria; order Acetobacterales; family Acetobacteraceae; genus Asaia; species Asaia prunellae. Next base: position 170,325 of record NZ_BAJV01000006.1, read on the forward strand.
TCCATCACTTCAGGATGGGTATTTGTTTGCAAACTATTTCCGGACATAATCTGAGAAAATATTCCGGAAAAAATGGCGAGCTCACGCGTTCATGCATGAGGTTCGCTTGTCGCTTTGTGTGCAGAGTGACCGACACGGTCCAGACAGCTCTCAGGGTTTCAAATCCCTGGACTCAATGACAGGGCCGGGATTTGTTTTCCGGTTGTTGCCGCTGGTCGGATTGGCGTTACGGCGAGCCTCTGTTCGGATCTGAGGAGCATGAGGCGATCATGGATGAAATTAGCCCAGACAATATGCAGGAATGGACGGACCCAAGGCGAAATCCTGATGAAAGAGCGCGTGCGGCGACAAAGGCGATGAGTCACGCGCAGAAAATGGCCTGGATGTCCGGCCCGATGGCGATACCGATCAATGGCAAAGAGAAACCTGAAGGGGCTATTGGGTCAGCAGGCTATTTTCCTGCCATGGCTGAGCTCGGGCTTCCGGCACAGCAGCAGAGTGATGCAAGTCTCGGGATTGGTAATCTGGGAGATGTCAGGCCGGGTGATACGGCGACAGCGTTGCCATCGTCACTCATGCTTGGTGCTTCCTTCGACCCTGAGCTGGCAAGAGAAACAGGACAGATGGTTGGCCGTGAAGGTCATGCCAAGGGATTTAACGTGGTGCTGGGAGGCGGCGCCAATCTGCTTCGTGACCCGCGTGGCGGGCGTATCTTCGAATATGTATCGGAAGATCCCTTGTTGACGGGGCATATTGCAGGCAATTCGATCGTCGGTATCCAGTCCGAGCACGTCGTTTCGACAATCAAGCATTATGCGATCAACCCGGAAGAAACAGGCCGTGTGATGATCAGCTCTGATATTGGCGAGTCTGCGCTGCGTGAGAGCGATCTGCTTGCCTTCGAGATGGCAATCGAAATCGGAAAGCCCGGAGCGGTGATGCCCGGCTATAATCTTGTCAACGGCACATGGGCTTCGGAAAATGCCTTTCTGCTGACGCAGGTGCTCAGGAACGAGTGGGGCTATCGCGGCTGGGCCATGTCTGACTGGGGAGCGACCCATTCGACCGTTAAAGCGATCATGTCAGGGCTTGATGTGCAGTCGGGTGCGAATATCGACCCCGAACCTTTTTTCGGTGCTCCACTGGAAAAGGCGATCGAAAGCGGCGCTGTACCGTCCGAGCGTCTGGATGAGTCAATCACACGGCAGCTGCGCAGCCTGTTTACCGTCGGTGCAATCGATTATCCGGCAAAACCGGGTGGAAAAATCGATTATGAAGCGCACAGGAAAATTGCGCAGCGTGCTGCTGAAGGCGGTATTGTTCTGCTGCGCAATGAGCAGGCTATTCTTCCACTCCCTGCGACGCTACGACATATTCTGGTTGTTGGCGCACATGCCGATACAGGCGTTTTGTCGGGGGGCGGGTCTTCATCTGTTACGCCGACAGGAAGCCTGAAGCTCGATGGCGCAGAATTTGCGGGGGTTTCCCTCGAAAAGGTTTACCAGCCGTCATCTCCTGTTCGGGCAATAAAGCAGATCGTTCCAGAAGCTACAGTGATCTATGATGATGGCAAGGATCATGACGCTGTTGCAGCCAGGGCCCGAGAGGCCGAGATTGTAATTGTTTTTGCCGAACTCTGGCGAAGTGAGGGACAGGATGTGCAGGGACTTTCCCTGCCGGATGATCAGGAGGCACTGATTGTCAGGTTGGCATCCGCAAATCCAAAAGTAATTGTGGTTCTCGAAACGGGCGGACCAGTGCTCATGCCGTGGCGCGAAAAGGTCCCTGCCATCCTGAATGCCTTCTATCCGGGATCGGGAGGGGGAGAGGCGATTGCGGCGATAGTGTTCGGAAAGGTAAATCCTTCCGGACGTCAGCCCTATACCACGCCCCTGAGCGAAGATGACCTGCCCAGACCCGATCAGATCGACCCGAAAACCGTGGTTTCCAATCCGGGGCAGCCGGTAACACAGCCGGTTATTCACCGTGATTATACTGTTGAAGGTGCTGATGTCGGCTATCGCTGGTTTAGCCGGGTTGACAGAAAGGTTGCTTATCCTTTCGGTTTTGGTCTCAGCTATACGCAGTTCAGCTATGGTTCTCTGAGTCTTGCGTCAGATCATGGTTCTGTCTTTGTCGACGTAACCAATACCGGGGCCGTTTCAGGGGCCGAGGTTGTTCAGATCTATGCTTTCAGGGAAGGAGATTCATCATTTCAGCCGCGTCTCGTCGGCTTTTCGAAAATCAGGCTCGCGCCTGGAGAGACGGCTGGCGTATCAGTCGGACTCGAGCCCAGATTGCTGGCGCAAGTTGTTGGCGATAACTGGGTACGTCACGCCGGGCGCTACCGTCTCGAAGCGCGGAGTGATGCACTGACCCCGATAACAGGTCTCAGCATGGACCTGCCACACTGGACGTTACCCCTGCACCACAGCACGCCTGTTGACTGAAATGGCAACGGATTGCCTTTTCTGTGATGAGGCAATCCGGTCTTTCGAAAGAGGATTGGGGTCAGCGCCCGCCAAAACCGAGAAAGCCGATTGCAGGCTGGGGTTGACCGCCTGAAGCTTCCTGTCGGCCTTTGGCAGCAACAGCCATGGCCGACGCATTTTTCCGTCCTTTGCCCTTGATCGTCAGATGACCATTTCCTTTGGAGTCGGTCTCGATTGCCGAGTGGGTCGTCTCGGCGGCAAAGCTGCTATCGCCGTAGTTACGCATCGAGAGCAGCAGAAACATGATGTCTTTGCGGTTCAGGTCGATGGCCATGTCGAGAGGAGTCTGGAACAGAACATTCTTGGCATTCATATCGGCGCCGCGGTTCAGCGCCTCTTTCGCGGCATTCAGTGAACCACGATTGATGGCGTCGAAGAGGGCTTCAGTCGGGTTCAGATCCACATTGGCGTGGCCCGCATCCTGTTCCTGGGAATCCGCGCCTGGAAGAGCGGAAGGCGGTGCCGCTGCCTTGGCAGCGCGGCGGGCTTCAGCCTTCTTCTGTGCTTCTTCGGCTTCCTGTTCCGCTTCCGCATCGTCGGCAGACTGTGCATGCGCTGCATGCCAGGGAATAAAGAATACAGGCGACGCAGCCAGAGCCGCTGTCAGCATCAGGGGAAAGAGTCGTGGGACATTCATGTGACGTCTCGAGTGGCGCATGGACAGACTATAAGCGATCGTTGAGAGGCTGGCGACTCCCTATCGGCGGCGAAGCCGACCTTCGCGCCACCAGCCGATGAAGAGAAGGACCAGCGTGCCGCAAAGGGCGATCCAGGAGGGGCAGAGCTCGGTCAATCGACTCGATGAAGCAACGGATACGAGCTGACGTGGAAAACCGATCCAGTCTGAGCCGTAGAGCGTACCGGAAGCAACCTGCCGAATTCCGGGTACGATGGTTCCGGAGCCGAGCCAGCGTGTCGTGCCATGACTCTGTTTGACTAGGCTGTCGAGAATGGTGGCCGTTGCCCGCAGGTCGGATTCCTCGACTGGATCCTCCGTTGTCTGAGCTGTCATTGTGGTCAGCCCGTCCTGTCGAATGATCCAGAGACCGGTCTGACCATTGGTCGCGAAACCGGCTGTGAAGACACCATCTCCGGCAGGTTTGAGAGAAACGGCGGTGGTTTTGCCGTCCGGCGATGTAATCTGGGCAGGATTCGTCAAACTTGCTGCGCTGCTGCGACGCTGGATATGAAGATTATTGTCGCTGATAGAGGCACGTAGCTGGTTTTCTTCCAGATCGGGCTCTTTCATCAGCCAGTGCGACAGGCGTTTGAGCAATTCGGCCTGGGGGCCGCCACCGCCTTCACCACGCGACCAGAGCCAGAGCTGATCAGACAGGAGCAGCGCCACGCGCCCCTTGCGTACTGTATCAAGTACCAGAAGGGGCTGGTTTTCAGGTCCGGTCAGGAGGGAGGTACCACGCAGTCTCTCTGATGCCAGCCCACGATACCACGGCCCCCAGGGTTGAGGCAGTCCGGCAGTAACGGGATGGCGTTTTCCTGATTCGGTGAGTTGTGGCACGAAACGCTCATTGATCACCCCCGTCGCGGGGACGTGGGCCGGCAGGATATCGGCCAGAGGCGTATCCTGCAGCGTGCCGTCCTGAGTGAATTCAGGTCCCGCTGTCAGCAGTAATCCACCGCCCTCGCGTACGTAATCGGCGATATTAGTCAGGTAATCCTGTGGCAGGATGCCAGCATTGTGGAAACCGTCGAGTATGATCAGGTCGAACTGCTTGATCCGGTCCTGAAACAGTTCCTTGATCGGAAACGGGATCAGGGCGAGATCCGAAAGGGGTGTACCGTCATCCTTGTCAGGTGGACGCAGGATAGTGAAATGGACGAGATCGACAGAAGGATCGGCCTTGAGCAGGCGACGCCACACCCGTTCGCCCTGGTTGGGTGTGCCCGAAACAAGCAAGACCTTAAGTCTGTCGCGCACACCGTTGATCCGGACAATCGCGTTGTTGTTGCGTGTGCTCACTTCGCCGGAAAGAGGGGCTGCCGAGAGGGTGACTAGCGTTTCGCTGGGATGACGGACAGGAACGGTGATCTCGATCGGCTCTCCTGAAATGGCGGGAATTTGCCGGGGCGGCTCGTCACCCTGGCGCAGTGTCAGAGTGACTGGCTGATGGCCTGTTGCGCCGAGATCATCAACGGCTACACGCAGGGACGCGTCCTTGCCGACAAGTGCATAGGGCGGGGCCTGAAGAACGCGTAATCTGCGATCCTTTTCTTCACCTGCTCCTGTCAGCAGAACATGCAGGGGCAGGGTAATACCATCACGTCTGAAAAGCGCAGGCAGCGTAGCGGGAGCATCATGAACCATGCCATCGGTCAGGAGAATGGCGCCGCTGAACCGACCGGGGGGCAGGTCGGCCTGGTCGATCGCATCGAAAAGACGGGTGCCATGACCATGGCCTCCCTGAACCGTCACGGTATGCAGGGTAAGACCAGGTATGGCGTGCGCTTCCTGTTGCAGAAGAGCGGCGGCTTTTTCCGCGCTGTCAAGGCGATTGCGCAGAGCCATGGAGGGCGAGTGATCGACCACCAGCAACACATCCTGCGGGGCAGGTTCATAGAAGGGGCGGCTCAAGCGCGGTCCGGCCAGCCAGAAGATGAGCAGAAGCAGTGCCAGCATACGTGCCAGGCTGCCCGGTACGCGGCGCAGTAATGCGTAGAGTCCGACTAGAAAGACACTTCCCCCGGCCAGACCGATCAGCCAGACGGGTATGAGGGGCATGAAGGTGAGATGGATCATTGTTCCATCCTCTTCAGAAGTTCGGGAACGCGCATCTGGTCGGCCTTGTAATTGCCGGTCAGGGCGTAGAGCAGCAGATTCACGCCGAAGCGATAGGCTTGGGTACGCTGCTCATCGCCACCGGGAATGACGGCATAGGGTGTATTGCCTTGCGCATCCATGGCCCAGGCATGTGCCCAGTCTCCTGCTCCGATGATGATGGGGCTGACATCGTCGTTGGTGTCATCGCCACTGCGGGCCACCCAGACGGGCAAACCCTGCACGCGACCCGGGAAGTCATGCATCAGGTAAAAACTGTGAGCCAGCACGTGGTGATCGTCGAGCTTGCTGAGTGGTGGCACGACAAGACCGGCCGTGGCGCGCCTGAGCGCCGAGCGTGTCTGGCTTTCGTCCTGGGTCGAGAGCTCGGAGCCTACGCCCTGTGTATCAAGCATAAGAATGCCGCCATGAGCCATGAAGCTGTTGAGTGCGGCAGAACGTTTCGGATCTTCCTGCACGTCATCGGTGATCGGCCAGTATAGCAGGGGATAATAGGCCAGATCGTCCTTGCCCGGAGTCACGCCATCGGGGTGGCCCATCACCGCAGAAGAGCGGTCAGAGGCATAATTGGACAGACCCTGAAGCCCTTCACGTGAGGCTTCATCTATGTCGTCATGACCTGTCAGCACATAGCCAAGACGGGTTTCCAGGGCGGCACCGGGGACCGGACCATGCGTCGTTGCCTGTATCTTCTGGGAGCTTTCATCCTCCTGTGCATGGGCAACGGGAAAGGACAGGAAGACCGGTGGAGCGATGATCAGGGTCAGTGCGACAATGCGCCCCAGCATGCCGCGCAGCCAGAGTGCTACAAGGAAATCAGCCAGGAGCAGGAGCAGCGCCGTACCCAGCAGATAGGGCGCCAGGGCGCGATCAGGGGAGACGTGGGCCGGTGTCAGCGCAGATCCCAGGAGAGGTTCTGGCTGAAGCGCTGGCAGATGATCACCCAGATTGAAGGCGCGACGGGAAAGACGGGGGCCGTAGAAGCCGGGCGGGTGCTGCACATCAGCTCTGGTGGTAGCGAATGCTGCAACAGACAGAGGACGGGCCGCTTCGGGAGGGGCAACAAGCATTCCGCGTGTATCAAGCATGGTGAAAGGGACGAGGTTACGGAGTTCGCTCTGGTCTTTCTGGCCGGCAGAACGTTGCACCAGACGATCAAGCATGTCGGGGAACAACCCGGAAAGCGGCAGGCTGGACCAGTCGGCACTTGCCGTTACATGAAACAGCACAAGTTCACCCTGACCAAAGGGACTGGCCGTCACCAGCGGTGTGCCGTCACTCAGTCTTGCCCAGACATGGGCAGCCAGATCGGGTGTAGGCTGAGCCAGTACCTGACGGGTGACAGTCACTTCTTTCGTCAGGCTCAGCCCGTCGAAAGGAGAATGCTCGGCAAAAGCAGAGAGTGTCTGCGGTTTGCCCCATGACATCGGGCCGCCAAGCTGACGCATGCCACTCATCAGGGGCACGGGCAAAAGCGTCTTGCTCTGATCGGGGGTGGACGCATTCCGGTCGGCAGCGAGAACCGGACCGGCAAAGCGTATCAGTACCCCGCCATGGCGTACCCAGTCTGCAACGCGTCTGCGCGTATCGTCATCGGCAAGTGTTCCATCGGTTGCAACCAGGACAGACAGTTTCTGTTTCAGAAGATCCTGCGCTGTCCCGCGATGAAGCTCGCCAACACCCTGAATGGCCTGGGCCAGAAAGAAACCCTGACCTGTCAGAGGTGTGTCCTGGGTACCGGGAGTCAGCAGACCGACCGGATGGCGGCGATCATCTGAGTCAAGCAGGAATATGGCCGAAGGCCCTGGCAGAGATGTGTTCTCACGCTCCAGTACAAGTCTTCTGGCACGATTGCGCAGCAGAGGGGGCAAAGGCAGATCCGTCGATCCGGATGCTTTGCTGACGAGAGGGAAGATACCGAGCGTACCACCATTCTCGTCACGTACCCTGACATTCAGGGGATGCGCAGGACAGGGCAGGGCACTGACCGAGGCGCTCAGCACTCCGGCATCGCCCTGATGGGCTGTGAGCAGCATGGTGTCGCAGCCCGGCCAGCGCATATCGCCGATCCAGCTACCGGATGCGCGCAGGGAGGTCGCGAATACCGTATCAGACTCTGTCGCCACGCCATCGGAAAGCATCACGATGTCATGGAGGCCACGCTGCGGGGTCACACGTCCGAGAGCTTTGATCTGTTCTGCACTCCGGGCTCTGTCCGAAGGCCAGGAATGCGGGGTGAGTGCCAGAAGACGTTCTTCGAAACGGGCGCGATCACGGGTAGTGAAGGGTGCCGCCATACTGCCATCCGCATTGGGCGCGCCCAGAAGAAGTGTGACTTCATGGCCTGAACGGAACCGTCTTTCCGCAAGACCGCGTGCGGCACGCAGACGCTCCTGCCAGTAGGGTACGGCAGCCCAGCCATTATCGAGAACCAGTACCAGATCCTGCGAGGATTTCAGGGCAGGATCACGTCCGAGCCAGAAGGGCTGGGACAGGCCGAATACCAGCAAGGTGACAGCCAGCAGACGCAGCACCAGAAGCCAGAATGGCGAACGCGCCGTATCAGCCCGCCCGGGTCTCAGGCGCTGCAGGATCTGGAGAGAAGGATAGAGCTGTTCTCTGGGAGGTGGTGGAGTTGCCTTGACCAGCCAGTAGATGACGGGAAGAGCGATCAGACCGAGCAGGGCAAGGGGACTGAGAAAGATCATGCGTGCAGACGCCCTCCGGTGAGGCGCGCATAAAGCGCAAGAAGGGCAGGCAGTACGGGTTGGTCGGTATGATTGAGCGTGAAGCTCGCGCGATGAGCCTCAGCCATGGATGCGATTTGGTCGAGATGTGCCTGCATTTCCTGCTCATAGGAATCGGACAGTGTTTCTACAGCTGACAGGGTCAGGCGACCTTCCGCCTCCAGGCTGTCGAAAGCGATACGTCCCGCAAAAGGCAGGCTGCGTTCTGCCGGATCAAGCACGCAGAACAGCTCCGTGCGTGCTGGCCGTGCCGCAACGTCACGCAGCAGTTTCTCAAGAGCTTCGGGAGCAACCAGAAAGTCGCTTACAAGAACGAGCTGGCCATAAGGACGCAACGTATCGAGAGCGGGCAGCGGGGGAGAAGGGCCGAGAACGAGATTCTGGGCAAGGCGCGACAGGGCATGAGGACCGCTCACTGATCGTCCCTGTTCAGGACCGTTCAGAAGAGCAACGCGTTCGCCACCATGCAGTGCAGCTGCAGCCAGTGCCAGTGTGGCAAGCTGTGCCCGTGTTTTCTTGCGTGGCAGGTCGGCGCGCGATTGCCAGTCCATCGAGAGCGAGGGGTCGCACCACAGGGTAAGCTGTTGCGCGCCTTCAGCCTCGCGCTCGCGCACCCAGAGCTGGTCGCTGCGTGCAGACTGTCGCCAGTCGATCCGATGAGCGGGTTCATGCTCATGGGCCGGGCGATATTGCCAGAAATCCTCACCCGAGCCGGCGCGATGCTGATGATGTACACCAGCACGTATCTGTCTGCCTATGCGTTCGGCTTCTATAACCAGAGGCGGGAGCAAGGCTTCCGCCTCCGGGGTGAATCCGGAGGGCTGTACAGAGGATGGCGCGGCTGTCCCTTTCTGGCGGCGCCATTTCCCGAAGAAACCACTCACGGTCAGAGAAGCACCTCGACGCCCCTGGCAATCAGTTCTTCCACCTTGAGACCCGAGGCCCGTGCAGAAAAACTCAGTGCCATACGATGAGCCAGTACGGGTTCGGCAAGCTCGACCACATCATCAAGACTCGGTGTCAGCCTTCCATCCAGAAGTGCCTGGGCACGGCAGCTCAGCATGAGCGCCTGAGCTGCGCGGGGGCCAGGGCCGTAGAGCAGGGATGAAGCAAGATCGGGCTGATAGGCGGTTTCGGGGCGAAGGCCGCGTACAAGGGTGAGGATGGCTTCAAGCACCTTTTCTCCCACAGGAAGTCGACGGATGAGCGCCTGGGCCGTAATCAGCTTTTGATTCGAGAGCAGGACGGGTGCTTCGGCAGTCTGGGCGCCCGTGGTCTGAAGCAGCATGTCGCGCTCGGCATCACGTTCGGGAAAGGTCAGGGCGATACGCAGCATGAAGCGGTCGAGCTGAGCTTCAGGCAGGGGATAGGTACCTTCCTGCTCGATCGGATTCTGTGTGGCCAGAACATGAAAGGGGCGTGGCAGCTTATGATTGGTGCCTGCCTGGGCCACTTCATATTCCTGCATGGCCTGAAGCAGTGCCGATTGCGTACGCGGGCTGGCGCGGTTGATCTCGTCAGCCAGAAGAAGCTGGGTGAAGATCGGCCCCTTCACGAAACGGAAGAAGCGGCGACCGTTTTCGTCCTCGTCGAGAATGTCGCTCCCGGTGATGTCCGAGGGCATCAGATCGGGGGTGAACTGTACGCGGCGTGTATCAAGCCCCAGTACATGGGCAGCGGTGCTGACAAGCAGCGTCTTGCCAAGACCGGGCGCACCGATCAAAAGCGCGTGACCACCTGAGAGGATCGTGACCAGCAGGCGATCAATCACGTCGCGCTGACCGAGCACGATCTGTCCGATGGCGCTTCTGACAGCACCGAGCTGCGCTGTCAGGCGTTCAGCCATGGCGAGATCGGCAGGGCTATCGGCGGAGAAGGAAGAAGGATCGTTCTGGCTCATATTTATCAATCTGACAGTTCCGGGGGTTTCATCAAGCCATAAGACGACCCAACTTGCAGCTGAAGACGAAATTCTTGGACCGCAAGCGGAGAGAGCGTTGAAAGACGGAGTGGCAAAACAGACGTCATGCTACGCGGAAATGCAGGCGACCCCTAAATTTGATTTCTGTCCCGACAGGAGTGAGGAAACTGATGACGTGATCGAGACGGAGGCCCCTCGTGTGCTGCCTTTTCTGATCAGGCGCGATGGTACGTGGCTGTACCGGGGGTCGCCCATACGCAGGAAGGAAATGCTCTGTCTTTTCGGCGCCATGCTGACGCGTGATACGAACGGGGATTACTGGCTGCGTACGCCTACTGAAACCGGCCTGATTCAGGTTGAGGACGTGCCTTTCATCATACGTGAGCTTGATTTTCGTGGGGTCTGCGGTCGACAGCAGAATCTGTGTCTCCGTACCAATATGGATGAACTGCTCTGTGTCGGGCCTGCCCATCCCCTGATCGTCGACTGGCAACGTCCGCCTGCCGATGACTGTGCGGCTGTTCCCTATGTGCAGGTCCGCCGCGGTGATGGTGACAAACCTATTCTCGCCCGGCTGTCACGTCCGGTTTATTACGAGCTTGTTGCTCTCGCGGTACCGGGTCATGTCGGGTGTCGGCCCTGTATGGGGGTCTGGAGCCAGGATTGCTTCTTTCCACTCGCCCCCATGCCCGCTCTCTGAAAACCGGGTGATTTTCGTTTTTTCGTCTCTGGATGTGATGGTGACCATTCTAGATCGACTGCCTGATCGCTCCGGGCTGGACCGTCTCTGGTCGATTCTGCCACAGGCCCGTCTGGTCGGTGGTTCTGTTCGCGATCTGCTGCTCGGCGGGCAGGATGTGCATGACCTCGATCTTGCAACGCCTGAGCCCCCCGAGGAGGTTCAGGCGCAATTGCAGGCGGCGGGAATCAAAACCATTCCCACAGGCCTCACTCATGGCACGATTACCGCTCTCATTGATCATGTGCCTTACGAGATCACGACTCTGCGTCGTGATGTCAGCACTGACGGGCGTCATGCCGAAGTGGCCTGGACCACCGATTGGCGCGAAGATGCGGCAAGGCGTGATTTCACGATCAATGCCCTGTTCTGCGACCGGAATGGTACAATTCATGATTTCTTTGATGGACAGCAGGATCTGGCCGCACATCGCCTGCGCTTTGTAGGTGATGCGGGACAACGTATCGAAGAGGATGCACTGCGTATCCTGCGCTTTTTCCGTTTTGATGCGCGTTTCGGCAGTGAAACGCCGGATGAAACCGCGATTGCTGCCATTCGCACGAGAGCGGCTCTGGTTGAGGGACTTTCCGCGGAGAGACTGGCGAGCGAAATGCTGCGTATCCTCGTCGGGCCGAATCTCATGCGTACACTCCTGCATATGGAAGGCGCCGGTATTCTTGCCTGTGTCATCCCGTCGTACCGCCTCGACAGACTTTCTCGTGCCCTTGAAAATGATCTGCCCGAAGACCCTGTATTGCGCCTTGGAGTGTTGAGCGACACATCCGGTCTGGGCAGGAAGCTGCGTCTGTCAGCCAGAAAAAGTGAGCGGCTTGAGCGTATGCATGCGAGGAACGGCCTGATTTCCTGTGACGGGGACAGCGATAATGCATCGGATCGGCTCAGGATTTCACCCGATTTATCGCAAGATGCCTTGCGTCAGCTTCTTTCCTTTCATTCCCGGGAAAGCCTGAACGATTGGAGCTGGGTTGTTCAGGCTGAGTCGAAGGCAGATGACGGGAGAGACTGGAATGGTCTCAGAACGCGTCTGGCGACAATGGAAGTGCCTGTGTTTCCGCTGGCAGGGCGTGATGTCGTGGCGCTTGGCGTTCCCGCCGGCAAGGCGGTTGGTGTCTTGATGAATGAAGTAACGCGCTGGTGGCGCGCCAATGGCTGTCTGCCTGATCGTGAAGCCTGTCTGAGCGAACTCAAAAGATCTCTGCCTCTTTCCCCTCGGGGTCTTGGGGGGTAAACGGCAGGAATGAAAATACCGCAGCAGGCAAACCAGCTCCCTTTGCGCCGCATCGACCTCAGGGAGCTCAGGGGCGCCAGATGCTATGGCGTATCTGGCGTGAGGAAGTGCGCCAACATGTCGGTCGGCTGGCCGGTGTCGTGGTACTGACCGTTCTTACTGCGGGACTGACGGCGCTCTATCCGCTGGTTATCAAGCGGGCTGTAGATATGTTTGCGGTCCATGATCCGCGTATTCTGTATCAGGTTCCGGCTCTTGTGGTTCTGGTGACCGGCCTCAAAGCTGCCTCGCAATACGGCCAGACGCTTTCTGTACAGGGGCTTGTTCTGGTCGTCATCCGCGGCCTTCAGTCACGCATGTTCTCGCATGCGCTTGCTGCTGATATTGCACGTATTGAGCGGGAGGCCCCTGCGCAGTGGGCTGCGCGCTTTACGACTGACGCAGTCTCGATCCGTGAGGCTATGATCCGTGCGGTCAACGCACTGGGCGATGTGGTAACGGTTATCGGGCTTGTGGCCTCGATGATCTACACTGACTGGGAGCTCAGTCTGATCGCACTGGTGCTTTATCCGGTTGCTGCAGTGCCGATCCAGAAACTCGGAAAGCGCGTGCGTCGTGCGTCTGGCGGTATGCAGGAGCAGATCGGCGAGACGGCAACACTGCTCAATGAGAGCTTCGCTCTGGCGCGTCAGGTGCGCGTCTATCGCATGGAAGGCAGCGAAACGACGCGTATCGATCGTTCACTTGATCTCCTGCATAACGCGTTCTGGCGGATTTCACGTGGTCGCGCCCGTGTCGATCCCGTCCTTGAGGTGCTGGGAGGCACGGCAATTGCTGCTGTTCTTGCTTTGCCGGATGGCGTGCGGCCATGGGGGGCGCCACGCTTGGTGATTTCACAGCGTTTATTGCGGCTCTCTTCGCGGCGTCGCGTCCTCTGCGCTCGCTCGGTTCGCTCAATGCGGCTCTTCAGGAAGGGCTTGGCGGCCTTGAGCGCGTCTTTTCCGTGATTGATGAGCCACCTGCAGTCGCTGAACGTCCTGCTGCCCGGGCGCTTCCGCCTGGTCATGGTCGTCTTGTTTTCGAGGACGCGCATTTTGCCTATCCTGATGGGCGTATCGGGTTGAACGGGCTGAGCTTTGATGTACGCCCGGGCTGGACTGTGGCTCTTGTCGGGCCTTCCGGTGCAGGTAAATCAACGGCTCTGTCTCTTATTCCGCGTCTCCATGATATCAGTGAGGGGGCTATTCTGCTTGATGGCGTCGATCTGCGTGATCTGCGGCTTGCAGATCTGCGTGATGCCATTGCCTATGTCAGCCAGGATACGACTCTTTTTGACATGTCGGTGCTGGAAAATATCCGTATCGGTCGTCCGAATGCGAGCCGGGCAGAAGTCGAGGCTGCAGCGCTCGCCGCCGCCGTTGATTTTGCCGATACCCTGCCACAGGGGCTCGATACACGGGTAGGACCGGGAGGGCAGCGCCTCTCCGGAGGACAGCGTCAGCGTGTGGCGCTGGCTCGGGCCCTGCTTCGTGATCCACGTCTTTTGCTTCTTGATGAGGCGACGAGCGCGCTCGATTCAGAGAGCGAGGCGAAAGTGCAGCATACGCTTGCCGAGCTGAGGCGAGACCGCACTACTGTCATCGTGGCGCATCGTCTCTCAACGGTTAAAAGTGCCGATCTGATTATTGTCATGAGTGAGGGCAGAGCGGTCGAACTCGGCACCCATGCCGAGCTTTACGCCCAGGGCGGCCTTTATGCCCGCCTTGTACGCAACCAGTCTCTTGATCTTGTGGATGTGCCTAACGAGGATCTGGAAAATGCGCCTTTATAGGGCAGGTGCCAGAGCTGTGAGAACGGGTAGAAGCTTTTCGTAGAGCGGGCGTTTGAAGCCCAGATTGAAACGTGTCACATCCTGTGGTGCCACCCATTCCCACTGATCGAATTCTGCTGGCTCGGAACCGTCTCCCATCAGATTGATCGCGCTGTCTGCTTCCGTCATCCGCATGGCGAACCAGCGCTGCGTTTGGCCACGGTACTGGCCATGCAAGGCCTTGCCGATCAGGTGGGGAGGCAGATCATAGGACAGCCAGCCGGGAAAACTGCCAAGCAGGGTCGCCTGGCGCAAACCGGTTTCTTCACGCAGCTCCCTGACAGCTGCTTCTTCCGGTGTTTCGTTATCGTCTATGCCGCCTTGTGGGCATTGCCACACATTGTGCAGATCAGTGCGTCGGGCGAGAAAGAGCGCACCCGCGCGATTGAAAAGCATGATTCCGACATTGGGACGATAGGGAAGGGTTTCAGGATCAATCATCGTGTCAGGCTCAGAAGAAACCGACCCCACTGAGGGGCCGGAAAGGAACAGGATCAGTGCTTCGGAGCAGATGCCGGAGGTGTGGCCGGTACCGGTTTCTGGTCTTTTTTATCCGCAGGCTTGTCGGAGGCCGGCTGACCGAGTGGCAAAGCTTCGTCAGGGAGCGAGGCCATGGCCCGTACAACACGAAGTCCCTGCTGAAGCTGGAAATCCGTTGCCGGTTTGGAGAGTTCGAAACGCGGCCAGTTTTCCGGCGGCGCATTGGGGATGCTGGTTGAAATCGAGGGCAGATCGGTGCGTACCGGCGCCTTGTTCTTGTTGCCGCCGGTATTGGTGATGATATGGGCAAGATCGGCTTCACGATAGCCATAGCCATCATCGTCTTTGCTCTCCTTGACCAGAATATCGGGAGCAATACCGAGTGCCTGGATCGAACGTCCCGACGGCGTGTAATAGCGTGCCGTTGTCAGGCGCACTGCACCATGACCCGGTACCGGGATGAGTGACTGTACCGAGCCTTTGCCAAAGGATTTTTCACCCAGCAATACGGCACGGCGATGATCCTGCAACGCACCAGCCACAATCTCTGAGGCCGAAGCCGAACCGCCATCGATCAGGACCACGATGGGCAGCTTGCCCGTAATGTCAGTCCCCTTGGCATCCCAACGACGGTTATTCTCGGCGTGACGGCCACGGATCGAAACGATCTCGCCTTCGGGGATGAAATCATCACTGACCGAAATGGCCTGGTCGAGTTTGCCGCCCGGATTCAGACGCAGGTCAAGTACAAGACCCTGAAGCTTTCCGCCTGATTTGGCCTTGAGCTTGTCAAAGGCTTCATGCATCGCGGTTTCGGTGTCGTCATCGAACTCGGAAATGCGGATATAGCCAATATTGCCATAGAGCGCTGATCGCACAACCTGAACGTGGATGACTTCACGCGTCATGGTGATCTTGAGCGGCTTGGGCTCTTTCGCACGGATGATCGTCAGTGTGATCTTGGTACCCGGATCACCGCGCATCCTGGTCACAGCCTGATCAAGGGTCATGCCTTCAAGGGACTTGCCATCGACTTCGGTGATGTAATCACCCGGTTTGAGGCCGGCACGCGAGGCAGGGGTCCCATCAATGGGCGAGACCACACGGATATGGCCATTCTGCTGCTGGACCTGAACGCCCAGACCGCCGAATTTGCCGCTGATCTGGATCTGCATCTCCTTGAACTGCTTTTCGTTCATATAGGAGCTGTGCGGATCGAGACCACCAACCATGCCGTCGAGTGCGTTGTTGATCAGGTCCTTGTCGCTGACCGGCTCCACATATTCGGCACGTACCAGATCGAGCACCGTGCCGAACAGGGTCAGCAGGCGCAGGGTCTCGCTATGGTTATCGGGATCAGCCGTAACTTCTTTTGCGAAGGCCTTGCTGCTGATCATCTGCAAGGCTTGGTGCCATCATGCTTCCAGTCTTGGACCGGCGGTGATTCCGGCCAGGAATGCCGTTCCGAGCAGCAGACCAGTGCGGAGCTTCATGCAATTCATCCCTTGAATCCGGCCCTGAGCCGATCCTGTTAGCGTCTTGTTTGACGGCAGGATCCGGAAGCCCGGAGCCTGAACCGATCTGATACGGGAAAACTATAGCCGTGTTGAAGCACTCTGTCGAAACAACGCGGAATCGCCAAGTGGGATCCTGCAATTCGTCAGGCATTACCGGTACGTGTCGACCTTAAAGATAGGGGCGCGGATCGATAATCGCACTGCCTGAGCGCAGCTGTACAAAAAGTCTTCCTCCGGAGGCTCCCATGTTTCCCAGGGAGGCACTCTTTCCCACGCTTTGTCCGCTCGATACGGCGAGCTGGCCGATACCGGAAAGGACAAAACGGTAATGCCTTCCGCAATCGAGAATGATCATATTGCCGAACGAGCGGAAAGGGCCGGCAAAATCGACCTGACCGGCGCAGGGCGCGCTGACCGGTCCGGCTCCCCGCGCTTCGAAGGTCACGCCGGTCGCAGGGCCGCTCTCGGTATCCTGATGCCAGGTGGTCACAATGGTGCCGGAAACAGGCCCGTGTCCGCCACCATGGCTGATTCCCTTCCCGGATGAGCTGCTCAGACGTTTTGCCTGATTGCTGACAGCCTCAGCTTTCTCTTTCTGGTTCTGACGCGCAAGGCTCTTGCCTCTTCTTCCATACGTGCGCGCAAACGGGCCTGCGTCTTGTCCAGTGCGGACAGGGCGTCATCGAGCGTGGCTGCTTTCACTGTGGCGGAGGCGATTTCGGCACGGGCCTGCTTCAGTCGGGCTTCGGCTTCTTCCTGATGTCGGGTCGCATCGTCCTTTTTGCGTGCATTGATGTCGCGCAGCCGTGCCTGCATCTTCCGTGCCTTTTCGAGGGCGTCATTGCGTTCGCTGAGCTCGTGTGCCGTCTGATCCAGCAGGATCTGCTGACCGTGTAAATCCTCGGCCTGCCGGGTTGTCAGGCGCGTAAGACCAGCAATCAGACTCAGGCCCTGCACCGATTTTTCTGCCTGTCCTGACAGAGCGATGAAGGACGTGCTGGGATAGTGCGCCAGACGCAGGGCAACGGAAGAATCGCCTGAAGACTGGCGCGTCTCCTTGCAAGTGCTGCGCGCTGTCTGCTCTGCAGGTCGGTAAGCCGGGCAATTTCCTGGGTTAGGGCATCAATCTGTTTTTCTGTTGCGGCGAGCTCTTCTGCTGCCTGATCTGTGAGAGCGGAGAAATGCCGTGCGCGGTCTGCCTGAAGTGCCGCTTCCTGGGCGGCTTTCACCTGGGCCTTGCGCTGGGTTTCTATCTGTGCCGCTTGGCCGGCCTTGCGTGAAAGCAGGGCCTCGCGATCACGCTTGGTCTTTTCGAGCGCCTTCTGGCTGGCGCTCGATACCGGATGGCGGGAGGGGGAGGCCGCGGCAGGAACCGGGATTTCCCCCATAAGGCAGATTCCGAGGATAAGGCTGCCGGTCATTACCGGTTTGATGACCGGCATGCGTGGTCAGCCGGTGATCAGGCTTTTGCCGGTCATGTCAGCCGGTTGTTCCAGCTTCATCAGGGCAAGGAGAGTCGGGGCCAGATCAGCCAGGCGTCCATCATGGATCGCGGTGACATTGCGTCCCCCATGCAGCAGCACAGGCACGCGATTGAGTGTGTGAGCCGTATGTACGCCGCCTGTCACCGGATCGCGCATTGTTTCGCAATTGCCATGATCGGCGGTGACGACCAGCGCGCCACCCATTTTGTCGATGGCGGCGACGATACGTCCGAGGCCGGTATCGACAGCTTCGCAAGCCTTAATGGCAGCAGAAAGAACGCCTGTATGGCCCACCATGTCAGGATTGGCGTAGTTCAGCACGATGAGATCGAATTTGCCGCTTTCGATCGCCTTGACTGCATAGTCGGTCAGTTCAGGAGCAGACATTTCAGGTTGCAGATCATAGGTCGCCACCTTGGGAGAGGGCACAAGAATACGTTCTTCGCCGGTCAGAACCGCTTCGCGCCCACCATTGAGAAAATAGGTAACGTGCGGATATTTTTCGGTTTCGGCCATGCGCAGCTGGGCCCGTCCCGCCTGTGACACGACATCACCCAGCAGATTTTCCATCGACTGCTTGGGGAACATCACGCTCATGAAAGGTGCCAGCGCCGAACTATAGGCCGTCATGCCGCAGACGGCGGCAAATGTGACGGTTTTCGATCGTGCAAATCCCTGGAAATCCGGGAAGAGCATTGCATCAAGCAACTCACGGATACGATCGGCGCGGAAATTGGCAGAAAGAATGCCGTCGCCATCCTTCATTCCGGTGTAATCGCCGATGACGGTTGGAATGACAAACTCGTCCGTCACGCCCTTGTCCTGACTGGCAGGCAGAACAGACAGCGCGTTGGCTGCATGTTCACCCTTGGCTGAAACGATCACGTCATAGGCGAGGCTGACGCGTTCCCAGCGATTATCGCGATCCATGGCGTAGTAACGTCCGCTGACAGTCGCGATGGTTGCGCCTTTTGGCAGTTCAGCAGCAAGGGCGCGTATATAGCCATCGCCTGAATCCGGTGCCGTATCGCGTCCGTCCGAGAAGACATGCAATGCGACCGGAACGCCGGCGGCTGCGACGATCTTGGCCAGGGCGGCGATGTGGTCCATGTGGGCATGAACACCTCCCGACGAGACGAGCCCCATGAGATGACAGGTGCCACCTGTGGTTTTCAGCCTGTCGATAAGGGCGCAGAGCGCCGGATTCTGCGCCAGGGATCCGTCGCGCGCGGCGCGGGTAATGCGGGGCAGATCCTGCATGACCACGCGCCCGGCCCCGATATTGAGATGGCCGACTTCCGAGTTGCCCATCTGTCCTTCTGGCAGACCCACATCTTCACCGCAGGCCCTGAGATAGGCGTGGGGCGAACTGGCCCAAAGACGATCGAAATTCGGCGTGTTGGCGAGGGCAACGGCGTTGTCTTCGTGCGTTGCGCTGTCACCGAACCCGTCGAGAATGACGAGCATGACTGGGCGGGGTGTGCCGGAATGCGATGCGGACATGAAAGATCTCCTGCAATGTCGCAGCTATCATGACGCATTTTGCAGCGTATGCGAACACTCTGCCACAAAGCAGAATGACTTTCCTGATGATGTCTCTGACGAGTGCTTCTTGCCTTGTCAAACGGCTGGAACTGAACCGCAAGCCGTCTGACGCGCTGGAAAAAACAGATTGAATCGCCATATCGGGCATAGCTGAAACAACGCTCCCGTCACCCAACCCGAAAAAGGATCATTTCATGAGCGACGACATTCAGATGCCAAGCTGTGGCCTGCCTCTGACGCCAGAACAGCATCGCGTGTTGCGTGAACATGCTACGGAGCGCCCAGGCTCAAGCCCCCTCAATGATGAAAAACGTGAGGGCGTCTATTATTGTGCCGGCTGTAACTCGCCCCTGTTCGACTCGTCTGCGAAATATGAGAGTGGCAGTGGCTGGCCCTCCTTTTTTCAGCCGCGCGAGGGCATGACCGAGACTGCGGTCGACAAGACCCATGGCATGACTCGCATCGAGGTACACTGCGCCCAATGCAAGGGACATCTGGGTCATGTCTTTCCGGACGGGCCGAAACCAACCGGATTGCGTTTCTGCATGAATGGTGTGGCGCTTCGTTTCGAACCAAGCTGACAGCGCAACGATTTATCGTTAAGGATCGCGCTATGACAGCCCTTCCTCCCTCTCTGGTCGTGCTCGACCATCCGCTCGTTCAGCACAAGCTGACCCGTCTGCGTCAGGCCAAGACCTCGACAGCAGGCTTCCGGCGTCTCACGCGTGAGCTGAGTCTACTCATGTGTTATGAGGCAACGCGCGACCTCAGCACGGAGCCGGTCGAGATCGAAACGCCGCTCGAGCGTATGGAGGGGCGCCAGCTCTCTGGCAAGAAGCTGTGTTTCGTATCGATCCTGCGTGCAGGAAACGGCATTCTTGATGGCATGCTCGACCTGATTCCGGCCGCGCGCGTCGGTCATGTAGGCCTTTATCGTGACCACGATACGCTTGAAGCGATTGAATATTACATGAAGCTTCCGGAGGATGTGGCCGAGCGTGACTGCATTGTGGTCGACCCTATGCTGGCAACCGGCCACAGTGCTGCTGCCGCAATCGATCGCATCAAGCCAGTGGTGTACGCAAGATCATCTTTGTCTGCCTACTTGCCGCTCCCGAAGGCGTAGCCTGCCTGGCCGAGCGTCACCCTGATGTGAGGGTGGTCACCTGTGCCGTTGATCGTGGACTGGACGAGAAAGGCTATATCCGCCCGGGTCTGGGTGATGCAGGCGATCGCCTGTTTGGGACACGCTGATCAATGACCGGTGAAGATATCGATGAATGGCTCGACAGCTGGGTAGAAAACCATCATCTGAGCTGGGGCTCACCCAGACAGGCTGCGCAGTCATGTCTTGCCGAAGCAGCCAGAGCCGGTATTTCCGAACGTGATCTGAATGCGGCAACAGGTGGCGATCTGATTGCCTATCTTGAGGAAGAAGCAGCCGCGATTGCCGAGGCCTCGGGCGCGGCTCCCGCAGATTTCTGAACTCTGCGGGTTACCCCTCATCTGCCGGCAAAGGGAAAGCGCGCCTTTTTTCTCCGTTCCTGAACTGGAGGTCAGAAGGGCAGGGCTCTTGTGGGGCCGGGGCAAAGCCCCGGAGGCACCCTGTTATTTCGGTGCCGGTCCCTTGATAATCTGTGCCATGTCGGCCGGACGGACCCAGCGATGGAATGCGTCCTGTACCTGTTTGGCGCTCATACCATAAACAGCCTTGGCGCGTTCATCCGGCTCCGTAAGGGGCAGGCCGAGGCCGATCAGTGACAGATACTGGCCGGCAATGCCGCCAAAGCTGGCCCGCTCCATCGGTATGGCGCGTAGTATGGACCCCTTGGCATTAAGCAGCTCGTCATCCGAAACGGGACCGGATTGCATGGAAGCCACGTTACGCAACGCGGCATCATGAGCCTTGGCTGTTTTGTCAGGGTCAGAGCCATAGGTGATCATAAAGGCGCCACGATTGGCAGACCAGGCAAAATCCGAACCTGTGGTATAGACCATGCCGCTGCGTACACGCAGATCCTGCATCAGCCGCGATGCAAAACCCGAGCCAAGCACTTCATTGCCGACTTCCAGTGCATAACGATCGGGGTTTTTCACGCCACTGGCCACAGTCTGGGCGAGGTAGACTGTATCCTGCACACGGCCGGGGTCGTCGACGACTGTCTCAGACCGCTTGCTTTGCGGGCGTGCAGGCAGATCAACCACGGGTTTGGGGCCATTTGCCGTCCAGCTGCCAAAAGCGGCTTCGACAGAAGCCCTGGCTTTTTCCGGTGTGATGTCGCCAATTACCACGATGGTCGTCAGATCAGGACGATAGGCCGATTTGTAGAAACTCTGCACATCGGCAAGAGAGACAGTCGATAATGTCTGGGGCGTGGTTTCACGTAGGGACGGATCGTTAGCCGGAGCAAGCGCTTTGGTGACGGCACGCTGAAAGCGATAGCCGGGAGATTGAAGGATTCCTGCCTGGCTTGCGATGGCCTGTTGTTTGAGAATGGTGAAAGCCTGTGCCGGGAAGGCGGGATGCAACTCGTTTTCGGCGAGCAGGGCAAGCGTCTTGTCAAAATTGGCGCTCAGAGTGCTGAGCGAGAACGATATGCCGCCATGAGCATCAGAAGCGAGCTCATCAAGTGCCGCTGCAAAGGCGAGACGGTTATGAGATGTGCTGCCAAAGAGGAAAAGGTCGCTCGTCAGATCGGCGACACCTTCCTTGCCTTTGGGTTGTTGCAGATAGTTGTTGTGACGAATGGCGCCATAGAGCCGGATTGTGTGGCTGACATGCTCTGGTTGCACCAGCAGGGTGATGCCATTCCCGAGTGTAAAGTATGCCGGTTGCGAGAGAGGTTCTGGCTTGGGCAGATCGGCCAGAGCAGTGGCAGCCCATTCGGGCAGAACAATATTCTTGCTGGGTGGCGGCAGGAGGGACTCAGGTCCCTTGTTGCCACCGATATCGGGCGACTTGCCTCCGGACGGCGTCAGGATGCCGGTAACAGCGTGAGCGGGATCGAGCAGACGCGCCGCCAGTGCATTAACCTGCTCCGGCGTAACATTGCGATAGGCCTTCACCAGATCAGCGGGTGAATCGACGCCGCTATAGGCAAGCGCATCGGCCCAGCTCTGTGTAAGGTCCGTGATACCATTGGCGTTGAACTCAAGGGCTGCAATCTCCTTGCGTTTCGCTGCTTCGACCAGATCGGCAGGAACACCTTTCTGGCGAATGGTGTCGAGGATGGTGCGGATCTCGCCGAGCAGAGCGCTGGGATCCTGGCCTTTGGGGAAGGCAGCCAGAGCGTTGCCAACACCAGCCTGTACACGGGCATTATAGGAAAACTCGGTTGCGAGCGCTTTTCCCTGCGGGACAAGGGCGAAAAGGGCACCGCGTTGGCTGGCCAGTACATCGGAAAGTATCTGGGCAGCAGCATAATCAGGGCTTTGTGACCCAGGCATCCGATAGGCGATGCTCAGAATGCCCGTTGCATAATCGCTGTCGATTTTGATTGTCTGGGCTTTGACAGGAGCGGGCTTGATAACCGGGCGTGCGGGGAGCTTACCAGCGGGGATCGCGCCGAACTGGCTGCGTACCTTGTCGAGGGTGGTCGCGGGATCGACATCGCCGACAATGAGCAGAATGGCGTTATTGGCTGGTACCAGCTGTCATAAAAGCTGCGTAGGAGCCTGGCATCCGTCTTGTCGAAAGATTCACGTGTACCAAGCGCATCATGTTCGTAAGAGGTTCCGGCAAACAGGGCGCGGTTCTGGGCGATCAGGTAGCGTTCGAACGGCATCGAAACGTCCCGGGCAACTTCCTGCTCGATAGCCCCGCGTTCATGTGTCCAGTCAGCGTCGGTCAACAGGATATTACGCATCCTGTCAGCTTCGATTTTCAGCAGAAGATCGAGATAATGCGCAGGCGCCTGGAAGTAGAACTGGGTCGTATCTTCTGTTGTGAAGGCGTTGCTGACATTGCCGATACGCGCGCTGACGGTCGAAAGCTGGTCGCGGCTCAGTGCCTTGGATCCGTTGAACATCATATGCTCAAGCGCATGGGCTGTTCCGGGGAAGCCCTCCGGTGCTGCTGCTGAACCGGTGAGATAAATGACCTGCGTCTGTACAACAGGCGCAAGACGATCGGGCACGATGACCACGCGCAACCCGTTGGGCAATGTGGATTTCACAGCACTTTCCATGGCCGTGGCGGCATGGGGGGCGGGAGTATCAGGCGCTGCCATGGCGGAAAGGGAGAGCGCAGGCGCGATAAGTAGACTCGACGCCAGAAGCATTTTTCGCAGATGGGGCAGCATGGCCATAATAAACTCCTGAATGCAGGAAACACGATAGAAAGAAGTCAGCGTAACAGCTTGTCACAGCCTGTCCATTCCACTCCCTCTCAGCGGGGTGGTTCGATAGGCCAGTCCTGGGCAGCCAGACGGGGCGGAATCAGATAATAAAACAGGATGGCGAGGAGAAGTGATGCAGGTGCCAGGAACCAGCGCCACCACAGTTCCGTATCCATGATGACAGAGGTGGCTGCCTGCATTCCCATGATCATGCCAGCGATATTGAGCGCCATGATCACACCCGGACGGTTGAGTTTCGGTACCAGAAATGCAAGCGTCGGCAGGCAGCTGGCGCCGACCAGAAAAGCTCCGCAGGACCATCCGCCTGCAAGGGCAGAACTGAAAGCAAGACGGTGGTCAAGCCATGTAACGATGGCGATCAGCGTTCCTGCGATTAGGCCGGATTGAAGTGCGCGTTGCAGATGAAGGCGATAGGCCATCCGGGCAAAAACCCGTTTTTTGCCACATGGTCCGAGTGTCAGCAGAAAAGGCCAGTCTCCGCGCTGGGTCATCCAGGCCGAGAGACCGATACCAACCAGAAAAAGCGACTGACGTGCCAGTTCGGGCAGGCGGTGGCGTGTGGTCAGAAGTGATGGCGCGACGCCGTCTGTCGCCCACATGATCACCTGTGAGATACAGGCAAAGAACAGCGTTGCACCAATAACGAGCATGGCGACAGCGATTGGACTTCCGGTGTGCACAGGGTCAGCAAGAGGTAATCTGACGAGCCACGACGGGCGCCAGAGAAGTACAGCCCCGAGATGCCTGACAGGCGCGGATGATGGCTGGAAACCGGATGAAGCGCGTTGCGCCCTCTCTGTAGCGGGCGAGTATTTCGGGACGCGAAGAAAATACAGTGTCAGGCCGAAACAGAAAATGATGATTGCCAGGGCAATGAACCAGGGAGCGGAGAAAAGATAATTCTGCATTCTGGGTACAAGAAGAATGAAAAAACAGAGTGTATTGATCATGCCTTGCGGCGTTGCCAGGTTCCGCAGCCTGTTGACGGAGGCCGTTTCGCGGGGGGCAGACCACAGCACCAGGCTTATGGTTTCAAGCGAAAGGCTGTTGAGCAGTGGTGCATTCGTCATCAGGGGAGGAATGGCAAGGAGCAGAATCAGGATAATGGCGACGACATGAATGGCGAGATATTCAGCGCGTTGCTGACGCGGCAGAAAATAGGCCGTGAGAAGTCGCACTTGCCGCCAGTAATGCAGGCTGATGGCGGAAAAGCCGCTATAGAGAAGAAACCACCAGAAGGATGCCAGAACTGGCGGAATTGCATAATGTCCATCATGCCAGAACTGGCCATGGCGCAGGATACAGGCTAGAGAAAAGCAGAAGATCCCGTACAGAATTGCGAGAAAAGCCATTGGATTTTCTCGCGTGAAAACAGGCGAGATATACAGCCGCACGGCACGCCGGCAATCTGTGACTACTTGGCGGGAGCCCGAATTTCCGAAGGTGTTCATCGGGTCAATGCCAGAAAATACGCTTCCATATCGCCGGACAGAACGGGCAGATCCAGCGTATCAAGCTCGGGCCTCCAGCCGCTTACCCAGACACTGCCATCGGGTTGATCTGAGATGATCCTCAGGCCGAGATGCGTATCAGGCCAGACTGCGAGACGACGTATCTCACGTGTAAAGACATCGGCAGCCAGATCGCCAATTAGCCGCCCTTTCTGAAGAAAGAGGAAGCGATCGCAGATCCGTTCCAGATCGGAAATAATATGCGAGGAAATCAGAGCCGTGGTCTCTCGGCGTTGTACATGGCGCGAAAGCAGATCGATAAAATCACGTCTCGCTGCAGGATCGAGGCTGGCGACAGGTTCGTCGAGGATAATCAGATCCGGTGAGAAACGAAGGGCCAGAACAATGGCCAGACGTTGTCGTTCTCCACCTGACAGCGTTGAGATGCGCGCTTTCGGATCCAGCGCGGCCCAGTCAGCCCATATCCGGTCTTCCTGATCTTCTTTGCTGTTTCGAAAAGACGCAAGATAATCCTTGAGTTCCTGCACGCGGAACCAGGTAAGTCCGGTCATGGTCTGTGGAACGAAACCGATACGCAGGCGCATTGAGTCACTCAGGGCATCGGCTTTTT
Source organism: Asaia prunellae JCM 25354 (assembly GCF_000613885.1). Classification (GTDB taxonomy): domain Bacteria; phylum Pseudomonadota; class Alphaproteobacteria; order Acetobacterales; family Acetobacteraceae; genus Asaia; species Asaia prunellae. Next base: position 195,606 of record NZ_BAJV01000006.1, read on the forward strand.
CGCCCCAGATTTGTACAGAACCTGAATCCGGTGTCAGAAGCCCCAGAAGACATCCGATCAGTGTCGTCTTGCCCGCACCATTGGGGCCAAGCAGAGCATTAATGCTTCCCGGGCGTAGAAAGACAGTGATGTCGTCAAGAATTTTTTTGCTATCACAGGTCTTGCAAACACCCGATAAAGAGACCGGAAAGGACATGCGATAAACCCTTGATAAGGCGAAGAATCATTCTGATTTCTTTTAGTTTACTGAAAAAATATACTATTGTCTTTTTTGTTTCGTCAAGAATACGATTGTTGTTCTGGTGGACAGTGCCGCACTCTTCTGTTTGGTGGAGCAGATATGACGCGTCGGAGTGTCATATCCGGAGCATGAAGAAAAAAGATGCGGCTTGGCAAAGAGCAGGTTAAATCAGCCTCATGTCCACATTCGTCGAACGCATCAATCAGGCCGATCTCTGGCTGCTCGATAAGATATTCCAGCCTGTCTCGGACAGATTACCCGAGAAACTGCCCTCAGCCGAACTCGGTATGAGTCTGCAACTCGGAGCTATCATTTTCTTCCTGGCGGCAATCGTCATTCTGTCTTTTTGCGGCTATGCATCTCTTGGAGCTTCCGTGTTCAATATTCTGAACTGGATACTCTTCGTGACATTCTATCTGGGTATCATGAGAATGCGCGTTCTGGTGAAGCCGGGACAGGCCAATCCCTTACGTTCGCTCCTGCTTGGTATGCGCCCGCTGAACGTTGCTTTCTTGATCTATTCGCTGTGGAGAGGGGTAACCGGTAGCGGCCCCCTGATGCTCGTTGATCTGTTTATGATCGTGTCAAATCTGATTTTCGCAATAGGTCTATATTTTGTTTCCTGCCAGCCTCGTCCACCCGTAAGGCGCAGAAGTCAGAGCCGTGTGGAATTGCGGCCAATCATGGGCGGGATAAAAGACTAGGATCCGGGAAAACGGTGTCGTGAATATTTAAGTTGTGCGGTAACTCATACGAGTTTTCCGGGCTCTGAACAGGGCGCGTTCAGAAAGCAGAGATTCAAACCGTACAGTAGCATGCGTCATGGAAATTGCCGGGCAGGCAATGGAACTGGTTTTATTCTCTGCCCGGCTCTTTTGAGTGAGACTTGCAAGAAAGTCTCACTCATTGATCTATCAATGATAGTGCAGGAAACGTGCACAGTCATCGAGTACATCGAAGGCAATGATCGCGTCATTGGCAGGATCGTGACGATCGAGTTTCAGATGAGCCTCTCCTGCCGTCCATCTGCACGTATCTGATTCGAGCGAAGACCAGCCACAGCCACGTTGATGCTCAAGATGGCTCTTTTGTGTGACGGATGAGGAAGACTCATAGATAGTGATTTCACCTATGAGCAGGCCCAGTTTGCGACGATCTTCAATATGAACGCCTATCGCATCGTAAGGGCGTGCAATTTCCGAAACAATTTTTACAGCATTGACGTGCGCAGGTACGACAAAGCTGGCTTTTTGACCAGTTGCGGATCGGAAAGGCAATTCCTGACCGTCATCACTGAAAACCCTGAAGGAGAGGGGAGCGCCTGTCTGAGATGCAGCTGGACAGGACTGCAGATCAAGTCTGTTGCGTACACTCTCGATTTTTGCTGGATCGGTGCAAAGAGGTATTTGTCTGGCCGGTCCAATGGCTGAAAAATTCTCGTTCTGCTGCGTTACAGTGTTTCTGAAAACACTTTGAGAATTGTGATTGATAAGGCTTTCTACACGTAAACCATTAGCTTCAATGACATGATGGTCGTGAAGATCGATATGGTAATAGGAATAGGATCTTACCTCTTTATCAAAATAGATCTTGGCACCGTCGACGAGGCTTCTGGCCATGAAAAGAGTGCCATCAATGTCAATTGCGTGATCAGGGGTTACGCGCAGATCGTCGTTCGGCTTATTTTCTCCGAAAGCATTCTTGCGAATGACGACCGGATACCCGGCGCGATCCGGGAAGGGATCGTTTGATACATGGCAGATGCCAGTCGAGAGTGCTTTGATTGGGCGCCATTTGACGGTCGATCCAAGAAACACTCCGATTTTATCGTCGAGGCGAAGTGATTCCACTGCGCAATAGCCGCGTTCCGTCAGTATCATGGCACCTGCGAGGAAGCAGGGCATATTGAAATGCGCATTGGGGTCGTAAAATCCGGGACTGGTTACGCCTCCCGAAATGCGGTCATAGGAGATGCTCTCAGTACCTGCCGCATTTTCCAGTTTGAGACTTGTGCTGGCGCCCCCGAAAGACGGGAAGGCGGTTGATCCGGGTACGGCACCTGACTGGTTGGACCAGATCACCTGAGATGGATCACCAATCTTGTCATTGCTGACGA
>NZ_BAJV01000005.1 GCF_000613885.1 Asaia prunellae JCM 25354
ATCCCTTGTTAAAAAGCCTGGCATGATGACACAATAACGGTCTTGGACCTTCTGGCCATTATGCCGGGAGCTGCTTCGACTGTTACAGGAGGCGCCAATGCGATCGCCTATTGTGTTGGTTCATGGGCTGCATGGCGGTAGCTGGGTTTGGCGTTATGTCACACCTCTCCTGACCGCAAGGGGATTCGAGGTTGTCACACCAACCCTGACAGGGACAGGCGATCGGGCGCATCTGCTCTCACGTGAGATCACTCTCGAGACTCATATTGAAGATATTATTGCCACGATCGAGATGTGTGATCTTCAGAACGTTCTTCTTGTCGGGCATTCCTACGGGGGATTGGTCGTGACCTGCGTTGCAGATCGGCTTACTTCTCGCGTCCGTCACATGCTTTATCTCGATGCACTTGTTGGTCTTGATGGCAAGACAGGTTTCGATATCTTGCCTCCTGCTATGGCGCAAATCCGAAGGGAGCGCGTAAGGGCGAGCGGGGCAGATATTGCATTCCCGGTTCCACCCCTTGCAGCCATTACTTTTCCCGAGGGAGCCCGTAAGGAGTGGTTTGTATCACATTTGCGGCCACACCCGGTCGGTACCTATCAGACACCGGTGCGCTTGAGTAAACCTGCCGGGGCAGGACTACCTGTAACCTATATTGCTTATGAAAATCCTGCCCTGGCATCGATTGAACCCAGTCGGCTTATGCGCGCGAGCAGAATGGCTGGCACTACCGTTCAGAAACCTTGCCGCATGATGCTGAGGTTATCTATCCGGAACGTGTGGCGAGCCTTATTGCTGAACTTGCCTGAAACCCGGCCAGAGCTTCAGGCTCTGGCCGGGAAACGATCAGACCTTGGCCATCAAGGCGGCATTGCCGCCTGCTGCTGTGGTATTGGTGCTGCAGGCATATTCCAGAACAAGAAATTCGAGCGGATAACGTCCGTCGGAATCCGGGACATGCACTCCCACAATCTGCCCATCGCGTGAAGCCAGCTCCGCGCCAAGTGATGTACGGAAGACTGCGTCTCCGTTGGCCAGAGCAACGTCTATCGCTGTTCCTGTTCTGGCTTCGACAATATGCTTTCCAAGCCCCGGAGGACGTTCCGGCAAGGTGTCCAGGAGATCGCGCGGTATGGCGCAGCGATTGCCGGTTGCACTGGCGGCCAGTATCTGAGCGCAGAGATCCTCAAGGCTTGGCCCGGCACAGAGAACGGTACCTCTGGGTGACAGCGTATAAAGATTGGTTTCTCCTACCGGTCCGGTAAGAGAAAGCGACGTACCAAGCGGCGTTTTGTCATAGGGCTTTGCCGTGATTCCGGGCAGGGCAGTCGCTATCCAATCAGCAAAAAGCCTGGAAGTCGGCGTAACCGGATGGGAAAGCGTCTCATCAAGCTGTATCTTGCGGCTCAACAGTCGTCGCAGATAGAGCGGTCCGCCTGCTTTGGGGCCGGTGCCTGACAGACCATGGCCCCCGAAGGGTTGCACACCGACTACAGCGCCGACGAGATTACGGTTGATATAGACGTTCCCGGCATGGCTCTGGGCCTTCAGGGTCTCGATCGTCTCGTCGATCCGGGAATGAACGCCAAAAGTCAGAGCGTAACCTGTGGCATTGATAGCGGCCATGATGTCGTCAACAGCGTCGCGTTTATAGCGCACCACATGCAGCACAGGGCCAAATACTTCTTTCTTCAGATCAGAAACCGAGCGGATTTCGATCAGGGTAGGCGGAAAGAAAGTTCCTGAAGCTGCCTCGGAGGAAAGTTCTGTCTGGAACACGCGATGCCCCTGCGCCGCCAAGGTATCGACATGTGCCTGCATCATATCCCGGGCTTCCGCGGTGATGACCGGACCGACATCCGTATCCGGACGTTCGGGCGTGCCGGTACGCAGTTCCTGCATGGCACCCTTTAGCATGGTCAGAACGCGATCGGCGCTGTCTTCCTGGATGCAGAGGAGACGAAGGGCGCTGCAACGCTGACCTGCGCTATCGAAAGCCGATGCAAGAACATCGAGAACGACCTGCTCGGTCAGGGCAGAGCTGTCAACAATCAGGGCATTCTGGCCGCCAGTCTCTGCGATAAACGGAACCGGGGTGCCGTCACTGTTGAGACGACCGGCAAGCTGTTTCTGGATAAGGCGGGCAACATCGGTCGAGCCTGTGAACAGGACCGCCGTGATGCGCGGATCCCCCACAAGCTGTGCTCCGGCCTTTCCGTCACCGGGAACAAGCTGGACGACCTCTTCGGGAATGCCTGCGTCATGCAGGATACGTACAGCTTCACGAGCGATCAGCGGGGTTTCCTCAGCCGGTTTGGCAAGGACCGTGTTTCCGGCGGCAAGAGCTGCGGAGACCTGACCAAGGAAAATGGCGAGGGGAAAATTCCACGGACTGATACAGGTAACCGGCCCAAGAGGTCGGACAGAGTCACCCTGCTCGCGGATACGCACAGCATAATAACGCAGGAAATCGACCGCCTCACGAATCTCGGCTACGGCGTTGGTCAGGGTTTTCCCGGCTTCACGGATGATCAGCGCCATCAGGCTGGCTGTTTCGGACTCGAGAGCATCGGCCGCTTTTTCGAGTAACAGGGCACGCTGGTCAGGTGTTGTATCCGACCAGGCCGGAAATGCTTCAGCGGCGCGGGCAATGGCAGTATCGATTTCTTCAGGGGAGAGAAATACGATATGGCCGACGATATCGCTCGTATCAGCCGGGTTGGTAATGCTTTCTCCCTGCGCATGATATGCTGAGGAGGAAGGGGTCAGGAAAGCCTTGCCCAAGTGCCGCAATGTATCTTCGTCGCTGAGATCCAATCCCATCGAATTGCGTCGCTCCGGAGCATAAAGCGCGGGAGGAAGAGGGATGGCGTAGCCGGGAGCCTCGCGCTGAGCCAGAGTGACAGGATCAGTGATCAACTCATCGACCGAGATCGATTCATCCTGGATACGGTTGATGAAAGAGGAGTTGGCACCGTTTTCAAGCAGACGCCGCACGAGATAGGCCAGCAGGGTCTCATGTGTGCCAACGGGAGCGTAAATACGCACCGGACGATCGAGCTTTTTCGGGCCGACAACCTCATTGTAAAGCCCTTCACCCATGCCATGCAGGCACTGGAATTCGTATTTTTCGGTGGAGAATTCGGGGCCGGCATAGGCGTAGATGCTGGCGAGGGTCTGGGCGTTATGTGTGGCGAATTGCGGGAAGACCGCGTCTGGTGCATCGAGTAGTTTTTTCGCGCAGGCAATATAGGCAATGTCTGTATGGAGCTTGCGTGTATAGACCGGAAAATCGCTTTGCCCGTCGGTCTGGGCCCGTTTGATCTCGCTGTCCCAGTAGGCACCCTTGACCAGCCGGACCATGATGCGGTGCTGGCTGCGCCGCGCAAGGTCAATGATCCAGTCCAGAACGAAAGGCGCGCGTTTCTGATAGGCCTGAACGACGAAGCCTATTCCTTTCCACTCTTTCAGAGCCTCGTTGAAGCAGAGGGCTTCAAGCAGATCGAGGGAAAGTTCGAGACGATCGGCTTCTTCTGCGTCGATATTGAAACCGATATCATAGGAGCAGGCGAGTTTGGCCAGAGCGACGACACGAGGGAGAAGCTCGGCCATGACGCGGTCACGCTGCAGACGGGCATAACGCGGGTGAAGGGCCGAAAGCTTGATGGAGATTCCTGGACCGCGATAAACGCCCAGCCGATTGGCAGCCTTGCCTATGGCATGGATGGCGTTTTCATAGTCCCGGTAATAACGCTCGGCATCTTCCGCAGTCATCGCGGCTTCGCCGAGCATGTCGTAGGAGTAGCGGAACCCTCTCTCCTCGAGCTTGCGTCCGTTTTTGAGAGCCTCGTCGATGGTCTGGCCAGTGACAAACTGTTCGCCCATCAGGCGCATGGCCATATCCACACCACGACGGATGACCGGTTCACCACAACGCTTGAGCAGGGTATCAAGCGTTTTCGGCAGACGGTTTGTCTGTGTGGTGGTGAGAAAACCACCCGAGACGATCAGCCCCCAGGTAGCGGCGTTGACGAAGAGCGGTGTGTTTTTGCTGATATGGCCGTGCCAGTTGCCTGTTGAGATCTTGTCACGGATAAGTGCATCGCGTGTGGCGGTATCGGGAATACGCAAGAGAGCCTCGGCGAGGCACATCAGGGCTACGCCCTCCTGGGATGACAGGTCGTATTCCTGGATCAGCCCCTGAACCAGGCCGGGTGTGCCATTGCGACGCAGGGCTTCGACCAGCTGGCGCGCCGTTTCGCGGGATTTTGCGTTCTGCTCCGGGGTGAGATTGGCCTCACCGGACAGTATCGCAACCCGCTCTGCTTCTGCTGCGCGTGTATGGTTGGTGATCGTCTGACGCAAAGGGGATCGTTCGGGGGCGATCGAGCGGAAGGCAGAGAAGGAAGCGTTCATGCGAGCCCATGTCATTAGCTGGTTGTTTATGTTTCATTAAGGGGGCTTTGACCAAATGAGCTATGGAAAAATTATGGCTACAGGATTGATTATTCGGCATATCGGAGTCTGGATGAATTATCTTCAGGTCAGGGAATGACGCTTGATGAAATCGACCGCAGGATTCTCAGGATTTTGCAAAAGGATGGACGCATCACCAATGTCGAGCTGTCGAGATTCGTCAATCTGAGCCCGGCTGCGACGCTGGAGCGGGTGCGCAAGCTTGAACAGGCCAAGGTCATCAGAAGCTACATGGCCCGCCTTGATCCGGAAACGGTCAATCTGGGGCTGCTCGTCTTCGTGCAGGTCACGCTTGACCGAACCAGTGCTGATATCTTTGACTCTTTTGCCAAGGCCGTTCGCTCCATACCACAGGTAAGCGAGTGCTACATGGTGGCGGGAGGCTTCGATTATCTGGTGAAGGCGCGCGTGCGCGATATGAATGCTTATCGCGTTTTTCTGGGCAAGACGCTCACCCGCCTGCCGGGTGTTCGCCAGACGCATACCTACACAGTGATGGAAGAAGTGAAGGCAGATCTCGAACTGCCGATCTGAGAGGCACCGTTGTCAGACTGACCTGTGTCGTGTCGGCGGGTAATCCCTAAAGACGGCGTTAAAATAAGGCGGCGGTTGCGCGAGCTTGGCTGACCTCCCCGTCGTCGCCTGCCTGAAGAGCATGGTCGACTCCCAGTTTGCAAGAAAGTTATGAATTCCAACTTTATGCCATCATTATCGATGGGAATGTCGCATGACCTCTTCACCAGTATGGCGGATTAAGCCTTCCTCGCGGATCTGTCCTGCCGTGAAAAAAGCCTGTGTTTTGGCGTGGACGCTCAAAAGAGATATCCGCTGCCATCAACGCAGCGCCGGTTCAGCTGCAAGCTTCGAGGTAACGAGAGCTACTGTATGACTGACAGCGATATGAGTGCGCTCGTGACGCTCTTTTTTCCGGCGTTCTTTCTACTCTGGCTTCTGGTCGAAGGGACGCGACATTATCTGCGTTGCCGCGACCTTCGCGCTCAGATCCGCATTCTTGACAGCTTGCGGAGGACGGATGCGTCGTGCCGTCCAATGGAGAGTGGCAAGAAAAGGCCCTGACTAATGAAGAGTCCCTGAACGTGAGGGGGTCCTGAATACTGTTACGTCGAAGACGTTTTCGATCATGATCCAATCCACGTTACAGCGTTATGAAGAGATCAAACCGCGCTCGACCGCCATTTTCTGTCAGCACATATTGCCGAGTGGCGTGCTTCCTGGCTTGGGTCCAAGCTCAGGGATCGGAACTTGCGTATTTATGAGGTCGGGCAGCCACGCACGGCTTGATGTGTTCCGCCGAACGCTGCGTTGATGCTTGCCATGCTCGGTTTACAGTCACACATTGTGACCCCGATCAACGGCTTTCCGGGAAGTATAGGCATGGCGAGCGATCTACCCCACGACCCTGTACTCCCCGCGTTGAGGCTGGAGAGGCCCCGCAGAACTGGTTTGACTTGCCGGGACAGTTGAGCGAACTGAAACGCAACCCTCTGGACTGGTGGCGTCCGCGCGTGGCGCGGATTGGTGTCACGGGCCTTGCCCGCGCAGGCAAGACGGTGCTGCTGACGGCACTGGCGGCGACCGTGCTGACACCGGGTGCCCTCGGTGGCCGGATCAGGCGTGCGCGTCTGGCGGAAGCAGGGGCAAGCTCGCTGCCGCGTTTTCCGTTTGCTGCGATATGGCGGCTCTTGCAGCAGACCCGCCACGCTGGCCCGATCGTACAGATGCGACCGCCTTGCTTGCGCTCGATCTGGAAGTTGGTCGACCCGGCTTGCCGGCACGCAAGATAAGACTGGAGTTTCTCGATTATCCAGGAGAATGGCTGCTCGATCTGCCAATGCTGACCCAGACTTTCGACGTCTGGTCGCAGGCAAAACTGGCACGTCTGCGCGCAGGTCCTGACACGGATGCCGTCCGGGCGTTTCTGCAGTTCGTCGATGCTCTGCCGGTTTCGATCGCGGCATCCGATGCGCTGGCGCAAAGCGGTCATGATTTATTTGTCCGCGCGTTGGTGAGCCTTCGGATCGAACACGGTCTTTCGTGGCTGCAACCCGGACGTTTTCTGATGCCCGGCCCCGGCTCACAGCCGCCATGGATAGCGTTTTTCCCGATGGATAGTCGTGCCGGGTTATGCGATTTGCTGAAGCAGCGCTATGAAGCCTATCGCGCATCGGTGCGTACGGGGCTTGTTGCGCCGTTATTCGGTCAGATTGACCGTCTGGTGGTTCTGGCGGACCTCCTTGGTGCCTTGCATAAAGGGAGTGTGGCTTTTGAGGATGCCCGCGACGCTCTATCTGCGGCAGCCTCTTCCCTGCGCTGGCAAGGCTCCTGGCTTCAGACCCTCGGCGCTCTGGCCCAAGGCCGTCTGCCGTCCCGCACGATCTGCCGTGTGGCTTATGTTGCCAGCAAGGCCGACCATGTTGCTGAACGGCAGCGCGGTAATCTCAGGCGCTTGATGGATGTGCTGACCCGCACCGGAACAGATCAACCGACAATGGTGGGGAATGCCCAGCGGGCGGCTTTTGCGGTGGCCGCCGCACGATGCACGGAGGATTTTGTCTGGTCACTGGACGGTCACCCCGTATCGGCGGTGCGTGGGCGACGGTTGGGTGATGACAGCATGACGCGCTCCTATCCCGGCGAGGTGCCAGATACGCCGCCGGATCAGGCCTTCTGGACGCATCCTTTTCTGGCATTGCCGACTTTCGAACCGGCACGAATACGCTCCGACGGAAAGGGAGGTATCCCGAATATCGGTCTCGATGCCCTGCTGGGGTTTCTGCTGGAGGACCTGCTGTGACGGGTGACAAACTGCTGATACAGCCGCGTATCGAAAAAGAGGCGGATTATGCGCCTCGTCTCGATCTTGAGCCGCCATCGCAGCTCATGCCGGTTCGTCGGCCGCTCGGTCTGCGAACGTCGACGTTGGTGTTGTCGGGCTTTGTGGTTTTGGCGCTGGGGTTTGCCGGACTTGCAACGGCGAACTTCGTTGCGGCCGAGTTTGCGCGTTCAGCCTGGCTAGGCTGGTTGACCCTGGGTATTGCGGTTCTCGGTTTTGGATTGGTACTGACGGGTATTGGTCGTGAATTGCTTGGGCTTGCGCGATTGCGCGCCGTGGACGCGATACGACGTGATCTTGTCTCGACCGATGCGGCCACCCGGGTTCATGCTGCGCGGCGCTGGCTTGCCGAAGTCGATAATGGAGAGGCGCTCCGTCCGGCACTCGATGCGCTGAACGATCCTGATGCGGTGCTGTCTCTGTTGCGTACGGGGGTAGAGAGTAGGCTCCGGGCTCAGGCCGATGCGTTCAGCCGGAGGGCGGCCGTCCAGGTCGTGGCAGGCATGGCGGCAACACCGGCGCCTGCGCTCGTCGTTGTTTTGATCACATGGCGTGCAGTACGTCTGATCCGACAGATTGCAACACTCTACGGGGTACGGCCGGGCTTGTTGGCGACGCTGGGCCTCCTAAGGCGGACCGCTTTGTCGGCTACGGCCACGGCGGTCACCGAGGCTGCGGTCAATACGGCGGCCCATGCGGTTTTGAGCAGCCCGCTTCTGACGCATATTGCCGGTGATGTGGCAGGAGGTGCCGTAGCTGCACGGCGTCTGATCGTGCTCGGGAGGGCCACCGGGGTTGCTTGTTCGCCCTTGCCGCCCGAGTAGGAGCGGCGTCAGTCCAGGCAGGCGATACCGGCGCGGAGGTCGAAGGCGAGCGTTCGACCTTCAAGGGCGGACATCGTCAGAGTTGGAAGCTGATCGGCCTTGCCGATCCTGTAGCGGATCGCGCCATGAGCAAGATGGCCATCAATGAGGAGCGTTGTGGTGTGCTTGACACCCTTTTCCTGCTCGTTCCCTGTCGCAGTTTCGATTTTCTGCTCCTTTCTTGATCCGGAGAGAGCGTTGGACAGTCGGGCTACATCGATGACGAGCGGCTCCGGATAATTTTCACCGGTATTCATGATCGCCATGCTGCGCTTTCCCTCATACGTGACCGGTAATAGCAAGCCTGCCTTGAATCCCGAGATGCTGGAGAGCTGGGATGTGTGTCGGCGACATGTAAACGGAACGTCCGGTCCAAAGGTCATCTCGTGTTCATTCATGATGACATGCCGCAGAATGCCGAGTGTCTGAAGCCCGATCACAGCAAAATCGCTCTGGATCACCATCATCATCTGGTTACGGAACGTGGTATGTCCCAGCGTAAGACTGGGGACACGGACAATCTTGACTATTCTGGGTGGCTTCGTGCTGGGGCCATATTCAGTAAAGGTGCCGATCTGTGACCAATGATGCTGGCGCTGGAGCGAAGCGGGGACGGCGCCCAGTACGGTTCCTGTGTTGATGATGGCAGGGGCAATACTCCCGTCGACATCAATTTTCGCCGCTGCTGTTGTCACTGTGGAATTATCGATGATCGTCGCGAAAGGATTGAACGACACGTGATCGAGGCGAGGACCTTCTGTCGTGAGGGGGGGTAATGCGTCGGGAAGAGCCGTGAGCCGGAGTTGTTCCACATCACTGAAGTCCAGGCTGGGTTTCTCGTAATGTGCCCGGATGGGAGCGAAGAGGTTCTGCTCAAGATAGGTTCTCTCAGCAGCCCAGATGGGTGGATTTCCTTCGAGAAGAAAATTTCCCGAAAGTAGAGTCATCAGCATAAAGTTGAAGGGATTGACGCTGTGAGCCGGGTTACTCCACGGTTGCGCTGTCTGTAGTGCTTGGCGAATAATCCGGGAGGAGCGTTCTATGTCGCCCTTTGTTCTTGCAATCGCGGCGTCACACAAGGCAAGACGCATGATATCAAAAGCCGGTTCAGGGCCGGGGTTCTGCTCAAGAACCTTTCTGATTGTAAGTAATTTCCCCGTATCTCCGGCTAACATGGCGTCAAGCACGCCATGACTGTCACTGACTGAAAGGGCCGGATGGCCCTCTGTGTCCACGGTGAGGAGATCGAACTCAAAGAAATGGACCGGGCTCGATCCACTGTCTGCATGAGCAGAGGGTGCGATGATCGGATTGCCGGTGACAATCGCGAGATTGAAGAAGACGAGCAGGCCGAGACGCTTCGGTGTGAGTTTGCTTCGTGAGTGGAGACGCTGATCAGAGATCCGACGGAGAAAACTTTCGCACGATCGTGTCATGGCACTGCTCTTTGCAAATGGCGTCAGGATAAATCGAGATAATAGCAAACACTGTGCCCTCGACCTGAGCGGCGATAAAAAAATCGTCGCGAACCGGTCTGTGAATACGAGCGATATGAGGACGAAAGTGACTGTTTTACTCTAAGGATGATACCGTATGGGATCTGTATCGTGGTCCATCGGCATGAAAGCGCCAGAAGTATCTGGTCTGTTCACCGAATATTGTTGGGATTTATGCTGAGAGTCTTGAAATTATGCGCTGAAGATCAGAGAAGCCGAAATTCAGTGTAAGCTTTTCGAGAGAATGTTCCGGCATCGAAACTTTTAGAACCTAACAATACCAAGCTGGCAACGCAGGTCAGATACAAGCAGAACATGTCGGTTCGATTTTTACAGGAGAGTGGTGAACCGGGTGGGACTCGAACCCACGACCATTCGATTAAAAGTCGAATGCTCTACCGGCTGAGCTACCGGTTCACGTCAGGCGTCTGGCTACAATATGCGCCAGAGCCCGTCAACCGACTGAATCGGGTTCAGTCGGTTTTCATGCTGCTTTTTGTTCCTTGCCGAAGGATCAGGCTTCGGAGCGCATGGAGATGATGGTGTCGGGATCCTTCACCATGCCCGATGAGCCGGCACCGCGCTTGATCTGGTCAATATGCTCCATGCCGGATACGACCTGTCCTGCGATGGTGTACTGGCCATCGAGCGAGGGGGTGGGCTGGAACATGATGAAGAACTGGCTGTTGGCCGAGTTCGGGTTCATCGTGCGAGCCATACCCAGCGTGCCGCGTTCGAACTTGGCTTCACGTGTGAATTCTGCCTTCAGATCGGGCAGGTCACTTCCGCCCGAACCGGTGCCGGTCGGGTCGCCACCCTGTGCCATGAAGCCTTCAATGACGCGATGAAACTTGACGCCATCATAAAAGCCCTGCTCGGAGAGGGTGCGCAGGCGCTCAGCGGCAAGCGGAGCGAGATCAGGACGCAGCTCGATCACGACATCCCCGGTCTTGAGCTTCATGACGAGGCGGTTATTGGTCTCGGACATAAACTTCTATCCTTGTGTTTGCGGAGCCTGGAGAGGCTACGCGGCCTATGTCGGCCTCTCTGATGCATTGGGCAAGAGACGCCGGGCGATATTCTCCGGCAGATAGGGGCGTATATCGCTCCATAAGCCAGAAGTTCACGCACGAGGCTGGAAGAGATCAGGCGATGCTCCTCACGTGCGGTGAAAAAAAGGGTCTCAAGTTCGGGGGCAAGGCGGCGATTGACGGCAGCCATTGTCATCTCGCTGGCCAGATCAGATTCCGAGCGTAGCCCCCGGATGACGAACTGAGCGCCATGCGCGCGGGCCGCCTCAACCATGAGAGCTTTAAACGGAGCGACAGCGATCTTCTCAATGCTCGCGGCAGTGAAAGTCTCGGTAATGGCAGCGCAGCGTTCCTCGCTGGTCAGACGCGGTGCCTTGCCGGGATTGAGGGCTACACCGATCACAAGCCGGTCAACCACCGCCAGCGCCCGTCTTGCGATATCAAGATGGCCAAGGGTGAACGGATCGAACGTGCCGGGGTAGAACCCGACACGTTCGCTGTTCCGGGAGAAATCAGTGTGCACTGTCATCCGGTTTTGCCTCAGCAGAGGTCGTGGATTGCGTGGCTGCGGCATCATGCCCATCCGGGGCAGTGGCACCTGAAGCAACGGCGTCCGATTCCTCCAGCGAGGTCTCGGCGTCGTCCGCTTCGGTCCCTTCGGACTCGGCGACCGGGAAGATGCTGGTCACACGCTCTTCTGCGCCGACACGGAACAGGGTGACACCGCTGGCCTGACGGGCCATGACGCGCACCTGCGAGACAGGGACGCGGATGAGGCGGCCCACATCAGTTACCATCATGACATCAGTGCCATCGATCGTGGGCAGGGTGGCAACGACTTCGCGACCACGTTTCGGGTTGGTCAGGGTCATATTGGCGATGCCCTGGCCGCCACGACCGCTGACACGATATTCATAAGCCGAAGAGCGACGACCAAAGCCGGCATCGGTGACGGTAAGCAGGATTTCTTCCTGGGCGGCGAGCTCGTCGAAGCGCTCCTGTGTCAGGTCACCGGCGTCGACAGCCTCATCGGTATCGTCAGAAGCAATCTCTTCGATTTCCTCTTCTGCGCCGGCTGCGTTGGCAGCCGCTTCGGCGCGGCGTCTGGCGTTGGCGGCGCGCAGATAGGCAGAACGTTCCTCGACGCTGGCATCGACATGGTTAAGGATGCAGAGTGAATTGACTTCATCCCCTGTCGCAAGGCGGATGCCGCGGACACCCGAGCTGTCGCGCCCGGCAAAGACGCGCAGCGTGTCATCGGTGATCTGGAAGCGGATGGAGCGTGCCTTGCGCGTGGCCAGAAAGACATCCTGACCTTCACGGCAGGTGGCGACACCCACAAGGCTGTCACCTTCATCGAGCTTCATGGCGATCAGGCCGGAAGCGCGGATGTTCCTGAAGTCGCTCAGGCGGTTGCGTCGGACGTTGCCGCTCGCCGTCGCGAAGACGAGGTGCAGATCTTCCCACTGTTCCTCTTCCTGCGGGAGAGCGAGGATGGCCGTGATTGAATCCGTGCCCAGATCGGGCAGGAGGTTGACCAGGGCGCGGCCCTTGGCGGTCGGAGAGGCTTCCGGCAGGCGCCAGACCTTCTCGCGATAGGCCTTGCCGCCTGAGGAGAAGAACATGACCCATTGATGGGTATGGGCGTTGAAGCTGTTGACGATGACGTCGTCACCCCGACGTCCCGCTGCGGTTCTCCCGCGACCGCCACGGTTCTGGGCGCGGAAGATCTCAAGCGGCGTGCGCTTGATGAAGCCGTCCCGTGTGATGGTGACGACCATCTGACCGGGCTCGATCAGGCTTTCATCCGACTGGTCGCCCAGCGCGTCCGAGATTTCGGTCATGCGCGGGGTGGCGATTTCGGCGCGGGCCAGAAGCAGCTCATGACGCATGACTTCCATGCGCCGGACGTGGCTGCCAATGATCTCGAGCAGTTCGTTGATCTTGGTGGCGACTTCGCTCAGCTCGCCCTGGATCTTGTCACGCTCCAGACCGGTCAGGCGCTGCAGACGCAGTTCCAGAATGCCACGGGCCTGAACTTCGGTCAGATGGACCTTGCCATCAATGATGACATTGCCCTCGTCATGGATCAGCTCGATGAGCGGTTGCACGTCTTCGGCATTCCATGCGCGAGCCATGAGCGACTCACGTGCGGTCGCGGCATCGGGGGCGCTGCGGATAAGCGCGATGACCTCATCAATATTGGCTACAGCAATGACGAGGCCGACGAGCAGATGACCGCGATCACGTACCTTGTTCAGGTCGAAGCGCGAGCGACGCAGGATGACGTCTTCACGGAAGCGGATGAAGGCTTCCAGAACGTCCTTGAGACCCATCGTGCGGGGCTTGCCATCATCAAGGGCAAGGCAGTTGACGCTGAACGAAGTCTGAAGCTGGGTAAAGCGATAAAGCTGGTTCAGCACGACTTCGGGGGTTGCGTCGCGCTTGAGCTCGATGACGATACGCATGCCGGAGCGGTCGCTCTCGTCACGAATATCGGAGATACCTTCGATTTCCTTGGCGCGGACGAGATCGGCAATCTTCTCCTGCAACGTCGCCTTGTTCACCTGGTAGGGAATTTCGGTGACGATGATTGCCTGACGATCCTTGCGGATATCCTCGATCTCGGCACGTGCCTCATGGGAACCGAGCCGCGACCCGTCTCAAAGGCCTGGCGGATGCCACGGCGGCCCATGATGATGCCACCCGTCGGGAAATCAGGACCGGGGATGATCTTCATCAGATCATCAAGCGTGGCCTCGGGGTTCTCGATCAGGGCGAGTGTCGCGTCGATAACCTCGCCGGGGTTATGGGTCGGGATGTTGGTCGCCATACCGACCGCGATGCCGGAAGCACCATTGACCAGAAGATTGGGGAAAGCGGCAGGCAGAACCTTCGGTTCGCTTTCGCTTTCATCATAGTTCGGCTGGAAATCAACCGTGTCGCGATCGATATCATCGAGCAGGAAGGACGCCGATTTGGCCAGGCGTGCTTCGGTGTAACGCATGGCGGCCGGGCTATCGCCATCGACCGAGCCGAAATTGCCCTGACCGTCGATGAGACGGACGCGCATGGACCAGGACTGGGCCATACGCACCATGGCGTCATAGATCGAGCTGTCACCATGGGGATGGTATTTACCCATGACGTCACCGACCGCACGGGCCGATTTGCGATACGGCTTGTCGGAAGTAAAGCCGCTCTCGCGCATGGCGTAGAGAATGCGGCGATGGACCGGTTTGAGACCGTCACGCACATCCGGCAGCGCACGCGACACAATGACCGACATGGCATAGGCGAGATAGGAGGAGCGCATTTCCTCCTCAATGGTCACCGGGATCTGGTCAGTCGGGGCGGCAGGCGGCGTCAGGTCAGTCAAGGCAGGTCCGTCTTGTTGTCTTGGAGGGCGGGGCTAAAAAGTCGGGTGTGTGTGATCAGAACGGGATCTCGTCGTCCAGGTCGCCACCCGGAGCATCCCAGCCACCGCCATTATTGCCGCCATTGGTACGCGCAGGCTGCTGGTTCATCCCGCCGCCACTGCGTGCCGGGGCATTGCCGCCGCTATAGGAACGTGACGGACCACTTTCGTAACCGCCGCCCATGCCACCACCGGACTCGCCTTCGCGGTTGTTGTCGAGGAGAGTAAGCTCGCCACGGAAACGGTCGAGAACGATCTCGGTTGTGTAGCGCTCCTGGCCGGACTGGTCGGTCCACTTGCGGGTCTGGAGCTGGCCCTCGACATAAACCTTGCGGCCCTTGCGCAGAAAACGTTCGGCGACATCGGCCAGACGCTCGTTGAAGATCACCACGCGATGCCACTCGGTGCGCTCCTTGCGCTCGCCCGAAGCACGGTCATTCCAGCTCTCAGAAGTGGCGATGGTCAGGTTGACGATCTTGGCGCCAGACTGGGCATTTCGTGTTTCCGGGTCGCGCCCCAGATTACCCACGAGAATGACCTTGTTCACACTTCCTGCCATGGCAACCGACCCTACATCCTGAAAATATTCCCCATCTTAACCCAGCAGAACGCCGCCGTCACGCCTGTGACGGAATGGGGCTCTACTTTAATCCTGTGAGCGGCAATCCTACATGGGTCCCGATACGTTCTCGTTTTCGACTCCCCCTTTCCAATCCTTCCTCGCGTGGTGCTGATGTCTGACCTGCCGTACAACCAGTCCATCCGTGTGCGCGGTGCCCGCGTCCACAATCTGAAGAATATCGATGCCGATATTCCCAGGGACCAGCTGACGGTCATTACGGGCCTCTCCGGTTCGGGCAAGTCGTCTCTGGCTTTTGACACGATCTATGCCGAAGGGCAGAGGCGCTATGTCGAAAGCCTCTCGGCCTATGCGCGTCAGTTTCTGGAACTGATGGGCAAGCCGGATGTGGATTCCATTGAAGGACTTTCACCGGCTATCTCGATCGAGCAGAAGACCACATCAAAAAATCCGCGCTCTACGGTAGGCACGATCACCGAGATTCACGATTACATGCGTCTGCTCTGGGCACGTGCGGGCGTACCCTATTCGCCTGCGACCGGCCTGCCTATCGAGGCGCAGACGGTCAGTCAGATGGTGGACCGGGTGATGGCCCTGCCTGAGGGAACGCGCCTCATGCTGCTGGCCCCCGTTATTCGCGACAGGAAAGGCGAGTATCGCAAGGAGCTGGCAGAACTTCAGCGCAAGGGTTTCACGCGGGTAAAAATCGATGGCGAGACCTATGAGATTGCCGAGGCTCCGCATCTGAATCGCAAGCTGCGCCATACAGTCGAAGTGGTAGTGGACAGGGTTGTGGTGAAGGAGGGCATTGAAACCCGTCTGGCAGACAGTTTTGAAACAGCGCTGGGCCTGGCTGACGGCGTTGCCTATGCAGAACCCGTTCTGCGTGAAGGTGAAAAAACGACAGTCGATCATATGGTGTTTTCGGCCAAATTCGCCTGTCCTGTGAGTGGCTTTACGCTTGAGGAAATCGAGCCGCGTCTGTTTTCGTTCAATGCGCCCATGGGAGCCTGTCCGGTCTGTGACGGTATCGGGACAGAGACACATTTCGATCCGCGCATGATCGTACCGGATGAGTCTCTCTCTCTGGCAGATGGAGCGATTGCTCCCTGGCGTGATGCGAAAACACCCTGGTACGAGCAGACGCTTGAGGCACTGGCGCGTCATTACAGGGAGAAAATGACGACGCCCTGGCACAAGCTGGGTGAGGGTTTTCGCAAAATCCTGCTCGAGGGGGGCGAGGATTCCATTCTGTTTACCTACAAGGATGGCAAACGTGCCTATGAGCTGACCAAGCCTTTCGAAGGGTGATGCGTAATCTCCAGCGTCGTCTGGCCGAGACGGACAGCATGTGGGTGCGCGAGGAAATGTCGCGATATCAGTCCTATGTACCATGCCATGCCTGCCATGGTGCCCGTCTCAAGCCCGAGGCGCTTTGTGTAAAGGTGAACCAGCTTAATATCGCCCAGGCATCTGACCTGACCATTCGTCGGGCGCTGGACTGGTTTGGGAGTGTTGAGGCCTCGCTGACGGCACAGCGTGCCGAGATTGCACGACGCATCCTGCGCGAAATTCTGGACCGTCTGCGCTTTCTCGATGATGTCGGGCTGGATTATCTGACACTGTCGCGTGGTTCCGCGACGCTATCGGGAGGTGAGAGCCAGCGCATTCGTCTGGCGAGCCAGATCGGTTCCGGTCTGACCGGGGTGCTTTATGTGCTGGATGAACCGTCAATCGGGCTGCATCAGCGCGATAATGAACGGCTGCTTGGCACACTCGATCGTCTGAAGAAGCTCGGCAATACGGTGATCGTTGTGGAACATGACGAAGATGCCATTCGTGCGGCGGACTGGCTGATCGATATGGGGCCGGGCGCGGGTGCGCTCGGCGGGACTGTCGTTGCGTCAGGTACGCCGGATCAGGTAGCGCAGAATAAGGATAGCATTACAGGCGATTATCTTTCGGGCAGACGGATGGTGCCTGTGCCGCAGAAGAGGCGGCCTTATGATGAAAAGCGTATGCTGAGCGTTATCGGGGCAACAGGGAATAACCTGCACGATGTGACGGCACGTATACCCCTCGGTTGTTTTGTTGCGGTAACAGGTGTGTCGGGGGGCGGGAAATCCACGCTTGTGGTTGATACGCTCTACAAGGCGCTTTCGCGTGAGTTGATGGGTGCGAACCAGTCGCCCTTGCCGTATCGTGCTCTTGAGGGCGTAGAGCATCTCGACAAGATCATCGACATTGACCAGTCGCCGATCGGTCGTACGCCGCGTTCAAATCCGGCGACCTATACGGATCTGTTCACGCCAATACGCGACTGGTTTGCCGAACTGCCAGAGGCCAAGGCACGCGGCTATAAACCGGGGCGGTTTTCGTTCAACGTCAAAGGCGGGCGCTGCGAGGCCTGTCAGGGAGATGGTGTTCTCAAGATCGAGATGCATTTCCTGCCCGATGTCTTTGTGACCTGCGATACCTGCAAGGGACAGCGCTATAACCGCGAAACGCTTGATGTGAAGTTTCGCGGCAAGTCGATTGCCGATGTACTGGCCATGACAGTAGATGAGGCGTTACCGTTCTTCCATGCTGTGCCGCGTATACGCGATCGTCTGGCGATTCTGCAGCAGGTAGGACTTGGTTACGTCACGCTGGGCCAGCAAGCCACGACATTGTCCGGTGGTGAGGCACAACGTGTAAAGCTTTCCAAGGAGCTGGCCCGGCGTGCCACCGGGCGCACGCTTTACATTCTCGATGAGCCGACGACAGGTCTGCACACCGAGGATGTGCGCAAGTTGCTTGATGTTCTGCATGCTCTTGTCGATCAGGGAAATACCGTTCTGGTCATCGAGCATAATCTTGATGTGATCAAGACAGCAGACTGGTTGATTGATATCGGCCCGGAAGGGGGAGACGGTGGAGGCAGGATCGTGGCTGAGGGGCCGCCGGAAGTGATAGCCGCAACTGCCGGCAGTCATACAGGAAGGTTCCTGGGGCCGCTTCTGCCTTCGTCTTCCGTCAAGATGCCGGAAAAAAAGAAGAAAGCCACAGCAGTGGCTCGTCGAAAGGTGCGAACGTCATGACTATCGTTGTCCCTTTTTGTGGTCGGATCACTCCGAGAGAGCGGCAGGAAAGCCTGAACGCGATCAATGCTGTTCTGAATAATATCAGGGTATTGCCTTTCGAGGATCTGACCGATGGGGAACGCCGGACCGCGCGTATGGCGGTAGTGGCCAACCCTGACCCGACAAATCTGCTCGACCTTCCCATGCTTGAATGGGTGCAGAGTTTATGGGCTGGTGTTGATCGCCTCGTTGATGAACTGTCTGCCAGTTCCCTGAAGATTGTCAGAATGACCGACCCTCAACTGGCTCAGACCATGGCTGAGGCTGTTCTGGCCTGGACTCTCTATATTCACAGGGACATGCCTGCCTATCATCGTCAGCAGAGGGAGAAACACTGGGAGCAACTTCCACTTGTGTCTCCGCAGGATCGTCCGGTCGGTATACTGGGTATGGGAAATCTTGGCAGGGTAGCTGCCCAGCGTCTCAAAAATAATGGTTTCCCGGTAACGGGATGGAGCCGCAGCCCCTGGACGAAGGCTGATATTCCGATGAAATACGGACCTCACGGTCTCGAAGCCATTTTGCGCAACAGCAGTATTGTGGTGGTGTTGCTGCCCCTGACACCACAGACACGTGGATTGCTTGATGACTGGCGGTTTGGTCAGATGCGAAAAGGGGCCGCGTTGCTCAATTTTGCCCGTGGCCCAATCGTTGACCATGCGGCTCTTATACGGGCGCTTGACCGTGACCATTTGGGTCATGCTGTGCTTGATGTATTTGAGCACGAGCCGCTTTCAGAACAGGACCCGCTCTGGGGGCATCCGAAAGTCACTGTGCTGCCGCATATTACGGCGCCAACCCAGATCGGAACGGCGACTGCACTGGCGGCAAGAAATATCCAGAATTTCTTTGATCAGGGACAAATTCCCAGAGCCGTCAATCGTGAGCTTGGGTACTGAATAAAAGCGAGCCCACAGGCCTGACCGGTCTGATATGTCTTTTTCTGCCATGACGAGCCGCCATGGCAGAAAAAGATGATGGTAAACTTCTATCAGTGCTGGTCTTCAATCGGACGCAGCGTCTTGCCTGATGCGGCGGCTGGTGCCGCTGGCGCGAGGCCAGACAGGTTTTCGAATGCCTCTGGATGCTGCGAAATCGTAACCCCACCTACGGGCTGAGGGTGATGCAGGTCGTCATATTGCAATGGCGTAATGGAAAGAGTCTGATCCATTGTGGGCAGAAGCCTGACGTTCCAGCCGCCGCCCAAGGCGCGGATAAGCCCGATATCGGCCTGATAGAGACGGGTCGCGACTTCGATCTGATGGATGCGGGTATCCAGCGTCTGCACCTGGGCAAAGATGGCCTCAAGATAGGTACCCACACCGCCTTGATAGAGGGTCATGGTCATGTTCTGGGTGGCCAGAGTTGCATCAACCGCCTTTTTCAAGGCACGGTTTTCCTGATCCAGACGTGTGGTACGTGACAGACCATCTTCGACTTCACGGAAGGAGTCGAGTACCTTGCTGCGGTAATTATCCCGTGTCTCACGATAGGCTGACCAGGCATGCTGCAACTCGGCACGTCTCAGTCCGCCTTCGAAAATCGGGAGCTCAAAGGATGCGCCATACGACCAGAGCGAATTGGCCAGATTGGCCAGATCAAACCCGTTCTGGGCGAAGCCGCCGCCTGCCTGGAGCGAAACATGCGGGTAGAAGGCTGCACGGGCAATGCCGATCTCGCGATTGGCCTGTGCCATCTCGCGTTCTGCACTCGCCACATCCGGACGACGTTGCAGGAGCTCAGAAGGTATACCCGCCGGGATGCTGGGCTGGTTGAAACCCATGACCTGTGTGGGAGAAATGTGAAACGAGGAAGGTGAGGCGTTCGTAAGAATTGCGATCGCGTGTTCGGTCACCTCGCGAGCGGCCTGCACGTCCAGTTCGGCTGCCTGTGTGGAATAAAGCTGAGCCTGGGCGCGCGCCACGTCGAGACGCGGTGCCGCCTGATTTTCCAGCTGGTTCCTGGTGATCTGGAGGGCCTTCTGATAATATCCGATCGACTGGTTATAGATGGCGATCTGTGCATCGTAACCGCGTAGCTGGACATAATCTGAGGCCAGCTCTGCCTGAAGACTCAGGCGTGACATGGCAAAATCAGCTGCTTTCTGCTGCGCATATTGCTTTTGCGCGCGAACATGGTTCCGGATGGCCGACCAGAAATCAGGCTCCCAGGAAGCGAGGCCGTGATATTCTTCATCCGTCTCGGTGATATTGCCCTTGTAGCGGAAAAGACGATCAGCTGACTGTTTGTTGTCGAATGCCCCCGCACCCATCGCAAGATGGGGAAGGAGTTCAGACCTGGCCTGTACCACCAGGCACGGGCCTGGATAAAGCGTTCAGCAGCAGCCTGCAGATCCGGATTGGCTTTTGTGAGCGTGGCTTCCATCTCGTTCAGCAGCGGATCATTCAGCAGCTTCCACCAGTCGGTAGGGAGCGTGGTATCGGCCGGGGTTGCCGTGGCGAACGGTCCCTGACCGTGCCAGCTTGCTGGAACGACGAAAGTGGGGGGGGTGTAGGTTGGCGCGAGGTCACAGGCTGACAGGCCAAAAGCTGTCAGAACCGTGCCGCAGGCCAGAGCCAGTTTTCTGAAGCGATGTGTGATCATTCCGAAGCCCCGAATCCGGACTGGTTGTAGCCGCGTTCTGGCTGGGTGACGTTGACCTTGTCGCCTTCGAGCAGATCGGCTGGCGGGTTGGCGATGATACGATCCTTTGGCGAAATGCCGGCCTGGATTTCGGTCGAGGTATCGGCCATCCGTCCAACCACGACCTTCTTGTAATGAACCGTATTGTCGTCATTCACGACGACGACCTGCATTCCCTTTTCCTGGAAGACGAGCGCAGAAGTCGGCACTTCGTAGAGATGCGCAGTTTCGTTGTGAGCCTTGAGTTGAACCGAGGCAAAAGTACCGGGCCACAGGGTTTCACCGGGATTTTCCATGGTGAATTCCGAAGTCACTGTCCGGGTGTTCGGATCATAGCCACGTGCCGTGGTGAGGAAGCTCGCATGAAACTTCTTGTCCTTGAACTGAGGGACACTGACATCCGCTGTGATGTCAGGCTGCAGAATGTACGAGAAAACTTCCGGCACAGAAACGAACAGGCGCAGTTTGTGGACGTCGGCAACTGTGAAAAGCTCGGATGCCGAGCCGGTGCTGTTAAGGTTGCCGCCGCCGTCGTGAACGTAATCGCCCACATTGATGCTACGTGCGGTGACGATTCCGTCGAAGGGGGCAACGATGGTCTTGAATTTTTCAAGTGCGGCGAAATGATCGACATTGCGCTGGGCTGCATCGACTTCCGCTCTGGCTGATTGCTCATTGGCATTCGAAACCGATACGGACTGGCCAGAGACTGACTGGGATTTCCCCATGGCACGCCAGCGTTCTGCCGTCACGGCAGCAAGATGATACTTTGCCAGAACAGCATTCAGATCAGCCTGTGCCTGTGCGTACTGGGCATCCAGAGCCGGGGCGTTGATTTCGGCCAGTGCATCGCCAGCCTTCACATGAGCGCCGTAATCCTTGAACCACATTTTCACATAGCCGGAGACCTGCGGATAGATCGGGGCCTGATACCAGGCATCGATATTGCCGGGCAGGGTGAGCGCGACCTTGGAGGGGGATTGTATCGGGTTGAGGACGGCTACGTTCGGGATAGCATTCGCTGCTGTCTCGGTGGCGAGTGCGTGGGTGTGGTGCACGCGACCGACGACAAGAGCGCCGACCCAGAGCGCGAGGACGCATCCTCCCGCAATGGCGATGAACTTGGGGGAGGTGGCCATTAGACGATTTCCTTCTGGCGGGCAGGGCGGTTGTGCAGGATCGCGTAGACGCAGGGAACGAAAAGCAGGGTGGAGATGGTGGCGACAATCAATCCGCCGATAACGGCGCGGCCCAGAGGCGCGTTGGTCGAATTTGAGGTTGCCATCGGGATCATGCCGACAATCATGGCGAGTGCTGTCATGATGACTGGTCGGATACGGCCATAACCGGCCTCGATTGCGGCACGAAGGGCATCACCATGCACTTCAAGACGCTCACGGGCGAACGAGACGACCAGAATCGAATTCGCAGTTGCCGTGCCCATGCACATGATGGCGCCGGTCAGAGCCGGGACTGACAAGCGGGTACCGGTCAGGAACAAGGCCCAGGCAATGCCGCCCAGCGCGCCGGGAAGAGCCGTGATGATGATGAACGGATCCAGCCAGGACTGGAAATTCACGACGATCAGCAGATAGATCAGCACCACTGATACGCAGAGACCAAAAACAAGCTGGACATACGCACCGTGCATCGTTGTAGCCTGACCATGGACATCGACAGCGGTCGTGCGTGGCAGGTTGGGCGCGTCTTTGGCAATCGTGTTGTTTACGGCATCAAGAACGTTACCGAGATCAGTGCCTTCAACATTCACGTAGATATCGATTTCTGACATCGAGTTGTAATGTGAAACTTCACCCGGCGTGCCGGTGGGTACGACATCGGCGATAGCGCCCAGAAGCTGCGTCTGGTCGTTGGGGTCACCGTCACCTTTATCGACCGGTATCGTAAGCAGATCGTTCAGATGGGTCAGCTGATCCTGCGACGTGTAGACGTTCAGCGGGAAAGTGACATTATCGACCGGATCGAGCCAGAATTGCGGATCGACGACACCAGAACCAGCAAGGGTCAGGAGTTCATTGGTCGCAAGGTCGTTTTCGCTCAGACCGGTTGCCTGACTGAATGTACGGTTGCCGTTCACCATCAGTGTCGGTGTGGACATGGTCTGCTGGATAACGACGTCAGCCGTGCCTGGAATCTGACGGATCTTGCCGATCAGATGTTTTGCATAATTGTAGTTATCATCAACGCTTGGGCCCGAAAGCTGGATGTCGATAGGTGCAGCCGAACCGAAATTCAGAATCTTGTCGGTGAGATCGGCAGGCTGGAAGGTGAACACTGTGCCGGGGAAGCGTGCCGAGAGGTCCTTGCGGAGCAGGGCGCGATAATCCCAGACGGGGGATTTTTCATCCTTGAGGGCAATGGTGAGATCGCAATCCTGCGTACCAATGGTCGGGGTCGGAATGAAAGCCTGGTTATGTGGACCTTCAGGCAGGCCGCAATTGGAGATGATATTTTCAATCTTGCCCGGCAGGAGCTGATTGATCCGGTCATCCACGAGTGCAGCAATACGACCTGCGACCTCGATGCGTGTGCCGAGAGGCGCGCGCATATGCATCTGTAACGCTCCGGATTTGACCTCCGGGAAGAAGTCGCGACCAGCTATGCTGTAAAGACCCATCGAGGCGATGGAAATGAGCAGGAATATGCCGACAAAGGTCCCGCGTCGGGCAACGCAACGCGTGAGCAGGGTATTGTAGCCCTCACGAAAATTGTTGAACCGATGTTCGAATCCTCGCTGGAAGCGGCCAAAAAAGCCTTTCGGTGCAGGGGCGTGATCATCATGGCCGTGAGCATGATGCACCTGACCGGCAAGAAGGAACTTGGCCATGGTCGGTACCAGAGTACGCGATAGGATAAAGGAGGCAATCATCGCGAAGATGATGGCGAGCGCCATGGGCATGAAGAGATAGCCCGCGACGCCAGAGAGTTCGAAGAGCGGCAGCCAGACAATGCAGATGCAGGTTGTCGAGACGAAGGTCGGAATGACGATCTGGTTGGCAGCATCAATGATGGCAAGCTCAAGATCCTTGCCCATTTCAAGATGGGTGTCGATGTTCTCGATCATGACGGTTGCGTCATCGACGAGGATCCCGACGGCGAGAGCCAGACCACCCAGAGTCATGATGTTGATAGATTGCCCGGCCCATCCCAGACCAATGATCGAGCAGAGAATGGCGAGGGGAATCGAGGTGGCAATAATGACGGTTGAGCGCCACGAGCCAAGAAAAAGCAGGACAACGATACCGGTCAGGATGGACGCCGTGATCATTTCATGAACGACATCCATGATCTGCTCTTTTACCATTACCGAAGCATCGGCAAGGATTGAGACCTTGACGTCAGGCGGCAGGATGGCCCGGAGTCGAGGCAAAAGGGCCTTGGTGGCAGAGACGACATCAAGCGTAGAAGCTGTGCCGCCCTTCTGGGTGATCATTTCGACAGCCTGGCGACCCTTGACGAGAACAAGATTCGTCTGGGGATGGCCGCCACGATAGACGTCGGCAACGTCACGAATATAGATGACGGCATTGCCGACGCGCTTGACCGGAATACTGGCAATATCTTCCATCGATTCCGGCGCCGCATTGGTCTGGACCATCCAGTCCATGGCATCGATCTTCTGGTCGCCTGCCGGAAGCACGATATTCTGTGCGGTGAGGGCGGCCTGAACATCGGCGGCGGAAAGATGGTGGGCGCGCAGCTGTTCCTGGTTGAGCGAAACCATGACGAAGCTGTCCATGCCACCATAAGGATGAGCCACGACAGCGCCGGGTACCGTTGCAAGAAGAGGACGCACACGAATGACACCGAGCTTGAACAGATCAGAGGGCGTCTGTTTCTCGGATGTGATCTGAAGGGCGATGACGGGAACCTGTGACGGATCGAGCGCCACGATCATCGGGGCCGGAACCTTGGGGGGCAGCCCGAGCAGAATCGTCTGGGAAATGGCCGTCACTTCTGCTTCAGCCGTGCCGACGGGCGTGCCGGGTTGGAAGTAGATATTGACGATCGAACGCCCGTAATAGGAGTTCGATTCCATGTGCTCGATATTCTGGACCGTCGTTGTGACAGCCAGTTCGAAATTGTAGGTAATTCGTCCGGCAAACTCATTCGGCAGAAGGCCGGGATAAGTCCAGATAACCGAGACGACTGGCACCTTGATTTCGGGAAACACGTCGGTCGGTGTCTTGAAGATCGACATGATTCCAAACATCAGAATCAGAATCGAAAAGACGACGAAGGTCAAGGGCCGCCTTAGGGCAGTTACGACGATGGCGTTCATGAATTCATGCGCTCTCTTCTCGTACGAAAGGAAGATGCCTTACGGCAGTTTATATTGTTTCATTAATCCGAATTAATATTAAGAAAATGAAATCAGCATGTCTGTGCCGTCCATTACTTATTCAGATCACTCGTCTACGGATCGTAGAGATGCAGACATAAAATGTCGCATAAATGTTGTTTTACAAACTCATGCCGATGAAGTGGTGATTTGATATGTGGCATTGAGCCATCATCTATTCTTGACATTATGCTTAATGCCATTAATAAGACGTTAATCGTCCAGAAGTCGGACTGACTTCAAGGTGCAGCTGGCCGGTTGGAACTGATCATAACGCGGTGGCATGAGGCGTAAGGAACAGGTAAGCGCGCATTTGTTCACGTTTTGTTCTTGCTGCGCCCGACTTCAAGCGCTATGTCTGCGAATGAAGAAGGCTGTTTTCTGGATATGTGATGAAAAAAAGGACGTCAAGAATGGTCCCCATCTGGTCTCCTGGGCGGCTCTGGCATGTCGCAAGGCATGTTTTTGCCCGTGTGAAACGCCATGTCCGGCTGCTGGAGCACCAGTTCTGGGTGCAGAGCCGCAAGACGAAGCGCCATCTCCTCATCCGTGCGTCCGTTCAAAACGCCTTTCAGAAGAAAGTCGGTCGAAATGCGTAGCGATTGGAAAGAGCCAGAATGAGGAAGATGCTTGGGGCACGATCACCTTTCTCGATCTTGTTCAGCGTTGATGCGTCAACGCCCAGCAGGCGTGCGCATTCGCTCTGATTTGGAAAGACGAGCTCTCTTGCCCAGGTGATGCGTCTCCCAATGGCGCGCTGAACGATTGCGAGTGAGTCAGGGCGTTTGTGTTTGGCCATAGGGACATTCATAGCAATGGCTTATTGCCAAATCCAGTAGGTAATTTCTGGAATGCTCGCATTCGACGTAGTGGCATTTAGCCATATTTCGTCAAGGATTGAGTATAATGAGAATTGTACGAGAAAGTGGAAGGTGCTCAGCAACTGGAGAGGCGCTGGTCCGGGCTCTGGCGTTACTGGACGAGACGGCTCCCCGGCCTTTTCCTGTCGGGAAAAGCGAAGGACCGGACGAGCGTGATGAGTCTGGCGCGCTGCCTGCAGGGCATCCGGTTTCATGGGGTGCACTTTGGGGCAGGGATGATCCGCCCAGCTATCTCGCTGCCGTTCAGGGGGATGGGCATTGGTAGCGCATTATGCACGGGGGCCCGGAGAGAATTTCAACGGGCGTCGTCTGCATCGGGGGGAGGGAGGCTGTCGTGAAGCGGGAGATCTGTCATATGCGTTTGAAAGTGAGCACAGATGAAGCGAATGTTTCAGACAGAGAAGCTGGGGCTTTTCTGCCAACAGCGGAACGAATGAAACGAAGTCGCTTTCGTAAACATGGAAAGGCGCTGAAGGTTCTGTCTACCGCTACCTGGCTTTATGAGGCCGGTGATATCGGCGATGATGAGATGGCAGCAGCCCAGCGCTGGCGGGCCGAATATGACTACGCAGAACTGGGCATAGTCGAGGCGACGGATCTGACATGCAGTCACGAAAAGGGTGATGTGCATACGTGGATGCTGGGTCGAGGTAAATGTGCCCGGAGATTGCGTCAGGTCAGAGAGGTGCTGGGATCGAGTTTGTATGCCCGTATCGAAATGATGCTCGCAAGAGAAATGAGTTTCCCGGATATGGCGCGCATGATTTTTCCTGTTGGTGCACGGGCTCAGGCACGTACAAAGGTAGCGGCACAATGTGCTCTGGCCCTCGAGCGATTGAGTGAATATTATTAAAACAAGACTTGAATATAGAGTAGATATAATGTATTGGTATTATATACTAAAATAAAAATGGATTTCAGGCGTGGCCGACATTTTTGTCGGAGACGTTGTGTCGAGTCAGAGAAATTTTCATCTCGTTGTGAAAATGCTGTCCGGCGATGCTGTTTTGTGTCCGTTCATAGCTGGTTCCGAGATCAGACATCGCGCAGATCTTGAACTGGGCTGGGGTGATCTGGTCGAGACCAATCTGCCGTATCCTGAAGTACGGCTCCGGGCAATTCCGTTCCGTAAGCGACAGGAATGTCTGACCCGTATCGGGATCGTACAGCCTGCGTTCACGAAGCGGGTCATGCAGAAGATTATCCAGGAGATAAAACAGAGCGACAGATCCGGGGTAAGATGAGGCGGCTTAGGGCAGTTTCAGCGGAAAACGAAATTTCAGAGACCGATTGGCGTTTCCACGATAATAAACTGGAGCCGAAATGGAAAACAGGCGTGGAAAACGAGACCGTCCTCGGGGTGAAGCTCTTAGGAATCTGTTTCTTGATCATCTAAGAAAGGCGGGGAATGTCTCCGAGGCTGCGCGTGCAGCCGGAGTGGATCGCAAGACAGTTTACAACTGGCGATGGGGTAATGATCTCTTCAGTGAGCGCTGGAAGCAGGCGCTTGAAGAAGCGACTGATATGCTGGAGGTCGAGGCACGTCGCAGGGCCCTTGAAGGGTATGAGGAGCCCGTACTCTACGCCGGGCGGGTGATCTGTGATCCAGAAGGTAAACCGATGACGCGAAAGCGTTACAGCGACGGGCTTTTACGTATGTTGCTGCGTGCTCATCGTCCTGCAAGTTTTTGCCAGGGGCGTGGCATTTTCGAGGAGAGCGAGATACGTCTTTCCCTGACCGAAAGTGATGAGAAACTCTGACGCGGCGTTTGCCCTGACGCCTGCCCAGGAGCAGGCCAACACTCTCCTTGGTGGAGAAGCGCGGCATATTTTTTTGCGTGGCGGTTCCCGATCAGGAAAGACCTTTGTCCTGATCAGGCGTTGGTGATCAGAGCATTGAGAGTGCCACAATCACGTCATGGCGTATTCCGGCATCGTCAGATCGCTTTAAGGGCCAGCATCATTCAGGATACTTTTCCTAAAGTGATGCGATGCTGCTTTGCGCGTATACGTTACAAATGGGACGGACAAAGCAATCGTGTGGTATTTTCAAACGGGTCTTCGATCCTTTTCGGAGGGCTTGATGACTCAGTGCGAACAGAGAAAATTCTTGGTCTCGAATTCGCAACGATCTATCTGAACGAAGCAAGCCAGATCAGCTATAGCGCACGTAATATGCTGCTGACACGGCTGGCGCAGCGTTGTGCTCTGACAGTACGTGAATATATCGACGCCAATCCGCCGACGACCGACCATTGGCTTTATGCTCTTTTCGAGAATGGTGTGGAGCCACGATCAGGCCTGCGTCATGCTGATCCGGCACTTTATGCCTCAATGGTGATGAATCCGGATCAGAACCGGATCAATCTCAGCGATGCCTATATGCAGCAGCTTGAGGCTTTGCCTGAACGAGAGCGCAGGCGCTTTCTGCTTGGTGAATATCAGACCGTGCTCGAAGACGCCTTATGGCGCGTAGATATGTTCAAGAGGCGAAGCGCGATTATGGATCAGGACCGCGAGGCTCTGATCGCACAAATGCGACGTATTGTCGTAGCAGTTGATCCCTCGGGCGCATCTGGTCCCTTCGATATCAGGGCGGATGAAATCGGCATTGTGGTGGCGGCGATTGATCATGAAGGGATTGGTCATGTTCTTGATGATTGTTCGGTACGTAATACGCCGATGGCATGGGCGCGTCGCGTCATGCAGAGCGTGACGCTCTGGCAGGCAGACAGGGTTGTCGCCGAACGTAATTTCGGTGGGGCTCTGGTGGAAGCCACGCTGCGCAGTGTCGATCCTACAGTGTCATTGAAAATGGTTACGGCATCACGCGGCAAAGCCGTGCGTGCCGAACCGATTGCAGCACTCTATGAACAGGGACGCGTGGTGCATCACGGGCGTTTTGTCGAACTCGAAACGCAACTTTGTTTGTTCTCCGTACGGGGATTTGGCGGAGCTTCATCACCTGACAGGGCGGATGCGCTGATCTGGGCGCTTAGCGAACTGATGATCGAACCGCAGCCGGTAAAGGCGCGCTGGCAGGATCCGGGGTGGTTCAGCCTTTCAAGGTAAAGGAGCTTGCATGGACTGGTTGGCGTTGCAGAAGCAATATGCTGCTGTGCCGGGTGCATCTGCGCGTACGAGACGGTTGCTGGCACTGCAGAAGGTACTCGATGGTACGCAATATGACGTGCTGCCTTATCCTTTTGGAAGTGAGCGCAGTCCATCGGGAGAATATATTCCGCTCTCGCAAAGACGACCTTCAGTGCGCACTAATCTGTGTCGCACCGTGATTGATGAGGTGGTTTCTCTTTTATTCGGTAATACGCACTGGCCTCTGGCGGTTGCCTCTGAGGCACATACTGCCGAAGCGATGAACTGTTTTGCTCTGGAGGCAGGATTGCCTGCACTCATGATGCAGGCTGCCACGCGTGGTTCTGTCGGATCGGTCGCTATACTGGTTGAGATACTGGGCAATACGCCAAAGCTTTCACTTCTGGAAACGGCTTATCTGACTCCTGAATGGGATCATGAGGCAACGCTTTCAGTCGTTACCGAGCGATTTATGGTGACGGGTTTCGATCTCGAAGCCACTGGCTATCCGGTTAATCCTGAGCATCGTGCGTCACGTTTCTGGTGGCAGCGACGCTGGACGCGTACAACGCTGGAAATCTTTGTGCCACAGCCCGCAGAGGAGGAAAGTGCTTCTGTTCTTGATGAGAAACGATCAAGGGTGCATGGCTTTGGTTTTGTGCCGATAGTCTGGATCAAAAATCTGGCTGACTCTTCTGACAAGGAGCCGGACGGAGAATGCAGTTTTGAGAAGGCGATCGATACGGTTATCGAAGCAGATTATCTGCTTTCTCAGGCTGGGCGTGGTCTCAAATACGGTTCTGACCCGACGCTCGTGCTGAAAACACCTGATATCCTGGAAGGTGTGGCACGTCAGGGGGGAGCGGCCACGGCATTGACGTTGCCGCCAGAAGGGGACGCAAAACTGCTTGAGATCAATGGCGCGGCAGCAGCTGCCGTTTTGGCGCATTATCGCGAGCTGCGTCAGCTTGTGCTTGAGCAGCTTCATGGCAATCGAACCCATGGTGACCGTCTAGGAGCGCCTCAATCGGGTCGGGCTATGGAGTTGATGTGTCAGCCTCTGATCTGGATGGCTGATCGTTTGCGTGGGACCTACGGTGATGGTGGCATTCTGGTGCTCTACCGGATGCTTTGCCGGTTTTCCTCGGTCCTGCCTGGAGGAGTTTCAATCGGAGGACGAAATCATGGAGATCTTGATCCTCTTGGTTTGTCTCTTCACTGGCCAGCCTGGTTTACAGCTGATGAAGCTGAGCTTTTGCCGATGGCGCAGGAGTTGGGGGCTGCCGTGAATTCCGGTTTGTTAAGTCAGGAGACCGCAGCGCGACTTTATGCCAGTGCGGTCGGCCTTTCGGACTCAACATCGGAATGGAAAAAAATAATGTCTGCCAGACCAGCCTGACAAGAACCTTTTGAGGTAAAATAAATATGTCAGATGACATCGACGCGCTTCGTTATTCTCTGGCTGAACTGAAGGCCGAACGGGAATCTCTCATTCAGGCACATCAGGCACATCAGGAAGAGCTGGCTAGAATAACAGAGGTTGCACGGACAAGTATTCTGGAAAATGCCCTTCGCACCGAGGCGATACGTCTTGGTGCCCACGACCCCGATGCTGTGATGGCATTGATGGATCGTTCCAGCATTGGATGGTCGGAACAGGGCGATATTTCGGGCGTGGAACAGGCTATGGCGCAGACACGTGAGGCGCGCGGTTACCTGTTTCATGATTCGCGAATTCTGGCTGATCAGGCTGGCCGGAGGAATGTCGTGCCGAAGCCGGCACCTGCGCAGATACAGGATGCGCGCTCTTTGACTGAGGCGGATTATGCTGCGCGAAAGCGCCAGTTTCTCGCAGGAATTATCTGAAAATAACGACTCAGAAGTGGAACAAAAATGGGTATCGAGAATTTTCCCGAGCAACTGCGTGCGGCTATTCAACAAGGATTTCTGGCCCGTGAATTCGAGACGGGGCTGAATGCCCGCCTGGGTTTCCGCGCGGTCGCAGATCGCGAGATTTTTCCCAATGCGATCGGTGAGACATTGACCAAGACACGCAAAAGTCTCAAGTCGCCAGTGACCGAACCACTTCTGCCGTCCGGAAATACGAATTTCGACAATGGGCTCTCACCAAGTGGCTGGGCGGTTGAGCAATATACGCTCAGCATCAATCAGTATGGTGATACGATTGACCTGAATATGGTCACCACAGGTGTTGGCATCGCTTCCCAGTTTCTGGCCAACGCACAGACCAATGGTCATCAGGCCATGCAGTCGCTAGATCGACTGGCGCGTAATGCATTGTTCGGAGGGGTGCCCGGAGGCGTGGGCGGTTATCTGGGGGGGAATACCCGGGTGACGGTCACTGCAACGGCAAAAACCACAACGGTTGCGGCTGATGATATACGCGGCTTTCAATTTGTGATTGCCTCGGGTCTGGTGAGGCCTGTCAGTGCAAGTTCCGGTATGACCATAACTATTGGCAGTGGGGTCTATACGCTTGTTGGAGCGATAGCTGACGAGAAGAACGTCTCGACAGCTCCGGGCGGCATTTCAGGACAGTTGCAGCTTTCCGGTGGGGCTTCGGTTGCCGATGCGACAGCGGGAAATGCAATTGTGGCCTCTACAGCCCCTCTCGTTCTGAGACCAAATGGCAAACGCAGTACAGCTGATCTGCGTATGGCAGACGGTGATACGCTTGGTATCCAGCATGTACTGGCTGGAGTGGCGTCGCTTCGTCGAAACAATGTACCCATGATCAACGGAGCATATAATTGTTATCTTGATGACCTGCAGCTTCTTTCATTGTTCCGAGATGCCGATTTCAAATATCTTTATCGCGGCGCTTATGGCTCGGAAGAATATCGCTCGGGTCAGATTATCGAATTGCTGGGTGTGCGGTTCGTGCCGACGACGGAAGCACCCCAGCAGGCGTCTCTTGGCGGTGGGCCCATTCATCGTGCCTTGCTTCTTGGACAGGGTGCGCTGGTTGAAGGAGACTGCGCCTGTGTCGGTCATTCCGATATTCCCGATGCTGATCGCGCCCTGATCGAAATGGTTGATGGCGTGGCTATGGTTACCCGTGAGCCGCTCGATCGCCTGAAGCAGATTATCGCGCAGTCATGGTACTGGATTGGTGGCTTTGCATTACCCACGGATGTAACGGCTGATATCTCCATTATTCCAACGGCGACCAATGCCTATCTCAAGCGTGGGGTGGTGATTGAAAGCCTTGGGACGGATGCTGCCGGTTCCGGTTTGTGAGAGAGTATGGATGGGACCAGTGCGGAGTGGTGACAGACGCGGTTCTGACTGATGAAGAAAAAACCGAGATCAGGCGTTTCTGCGGCTATGCAGCGCTCGGTGATGCAGCAAGCGGTGAGAGTTCATGGCGATTTTTCCGGAATACGGGAACGCTCGAATGGCGTCTGAATACGCTTGCGGAGGCTGAGCGCAAGAGAATGCGCTATTTTCTTTTGACTCTAGGTCAGATGGAACGAGCTGTTCTGTGCGCTTCTGAAACGCTGGACACGCAGGTCGCGTCTGTCTGGACGCGCAATACGCGCGAGCTGTCGGAAAGGGTGCGTCTTTTCGATTGGTGGCGTCGGCGTCTGTGCGGGTTCCTGGGCATCATGCCTGGGCCAGATTTGCGGGATCAGGCCTCGATCGTCATGTAACCAAAACAGGAGGGAAAGCGATGCGTACCATGCAGGAACGCGTGGAAGCAGGCTTTGCCAGGGTGGCTCGGCGCCTTGGCATTAGGGGGCGGCATTACCGTGTTCTCGATCCCCTGAAACCTCTGAAGGTGCAGTAGGTAGTCCATTCCTGTGTTTTGATGCCGATGCCGGTTTTCAGATGCGTAAGCCCCGCATGTGGGCGCGGCCCATGGAATATGTGCTGAGTGATGCTTGAGTCTGCATATCGGAGATGTTCTGGAGCAGGAGGAGAGGTTTCATTTCGTCTCGGGAATAGAGACCTATCGCCCCCCCCTCTGCGTTGCATGCAATACGCGTGTTTCCGTTTTTGGCATGCGTGGCGTAACACAAATTCATGTCGAGCACTGTCCTGCAAGCGTTGTGCTGATCGGAAAGGGTGAAGACCGACACAGCGGTATGCCCGGTGCGCTGCGTGCGGGAAGTTACATGCTTTACCTTCCGGTTCTGCCCGGTTTCTATCTGACGCCCTATATGCAGATCATTGATGAGCTGGATTTCCGTTATATCGTTGATGCGGTTGAGACGTCACAAAATGGGACACGGGCTATCCTGTCCCTGCAACAGGTCTGATCATGACCGATCTTTCCCATGTGATGCGTGGACTGGCTTTGTGCTGTGCCACTCGCTTCTCTGAAATTGCGGCTTCTTCGTCCTTCTGGAGTGCACAGAAGATCTTTTTTCGGGCTGGGCCTTTGATGCCATCCGATCTTTTTGCGTCGCCTTCCTTGCGTGAGGCCGTGTGCTACGTGACGATCACTGCCTTGCCAGGGGGGTATGAAGGCGTTCAGACTCCGCTTGGCCAGGAATGGAAAGAAACCCTGCGTGTTCCTCCCGCGGTTTCAGTTGAGATCAGAGGACGGACAGCGCGTGTCAGTCTGATTTCTCGCAGAGCCGCTCCCGGTATTGTCTCGCTGAGCTGGATACGTGCGAATGGTGAACATCGTTTGGCACGACATGTCGTTGGTGACCGGGAGACAGCTCATGAAATTGCGCAATATCTGGCGTTGCAACTCAATGAAAGCACGGTCGATCGCGATGAACTGACTGTTCCAGAGGGAGATCTGGGTGTCACTATCGGTGGCTATGGCCGTTCTGTCTGTCTGACAAAACGTCAGAGCCAGATCTTTCGGCTCTCTGTCTGGACCAGTACAGGCGAGATGCGTCCGGTGCTTGGCGATCTGCTGGTGTCACGTCTCTTGCCGCAGGACTGGCTTGCTCTGACCGATGGGCGACAGGCTCAGATTGTCTTCGAAGGAGAGGATGATCAGGACGCGATGCAGACACAGTCCCTGTTT
This sequence comes from Asaia prunellae JCM 25354, assembly GCF_000613885.1. Taxonomy (GTDB): domain Bacteria; phylum Pseudomonadota; class Alphaproteobacteria; order Acetobacterales; family Acetobacteraceae; genus Asaia; species Asaia prunellae. The sequence goes on from NZ_BAJV01000005.1 coordinate 33,830, forward strand.
CGTCGTGATGTCCGGTTGCGTGTCATATTTGACAGATATGACTCTGTCTGGTCGCCGCAAATGGTGACCGGTGGTGGCTGGATCTCGTCGAATGACGTCAGATTTGCCTTTGATACTGCCCCTGACATGTTGCGCGCCGAAATACCGGTGGAGGCGCTTGAAACCCTGGCAGCATTACAGGAGATGCCGCTCGCCTATCGCGGCTGGTGTACGGATGGCGACGGGACAGTCCGGATCAAACCGCAATTTGTTTAGGTCACTTCCAGAAAAGAAGGATCATTCATGCCACAACTCTTACAGAGTAGCGCCTTGAATATGGCGGCTCTGCCTGTACCCGATTTGTATATCCAGATCGCGCAGCCTGAAACCTTGTTGATATCAGGAGTGTCCTCCGCTTTACTCGGGATTATCGGAACAGCCTCATGGGGTCCTGTTGATGTTCCAAACCTTGTTGGCAGTGTCGGGCAGTGTCGGGAGATTTTTGCCGGCAAGCGGGGCTGGGCATCGAATCTCAATGTTGCGGTCGATGTGACCGTGCATCAGGGGGCCAGTCAGTTCTGTCTCGTTCGCGTAACGGATGGGTCTGACAAGGCGGCACAGGCCAGTCTGGGCGCTGCTCATATCACCGCGCGTTATACCGGAACCGCTGGTAATGCTCTGGTTGTGAGCGTGGCCCGTCAGAGCTATCGGGACGGGCAATTCGTTCTGAGCGTTTCTCATGAAGAATTAGGTTCGACAGCCTATACGGGAGCAGACTGGAAAGGGCTCGCCAAGGCTGTTGCAGAAGACACCCAGTCGCTTGTTCTGATTGATATCACGGGTGATGTTGCTATCGCGGAAGCCGGGTCAGTGCAGCTTGCCGGTGGAGCGGATGGAGGAGAACCTGCGCCGGACCGTTTCATCGGCGTGGCAGAAACCAGGACCGGGCTTTATGCCCTTACCAGTCAGGGGTGCAGTGTCGCGACGCTCGCAGGTGTTGGTGATGCGGCGACAATGGTGCCGATGCTGGCTTTTGGTCGTGATGAAGGCATTTATATGATTGCGGCCGGGCCTCAAGGTGAGACGATGGCACAGGCCGTGCAAAGCAAGGCGGCTTATGGGCTCTGGTCGCACGCTCTGAAATACATGCATGGCGACTGGCTCTGGTGGAATGACGACACGCTCGGATTACAACTGGTCAGTCCGGCACTTTTTGCAGCCGGAAAGCTGGCGGCATTGTCTCCGGAGCAGTCGGGGCTGAACAAACCATTGGCGGGTATCGTTGGCAGTCAGAAAAACGGGCTCGAAGCGACACGCTTCGGTTATACACTGGCTGAACTCGGCAAGCTGATCGAGAACGGGATTGACGTCATCTGTAATCCCTCACCAGGAGGGCAATACTGGGCGATCCGTGCCGGGCATAATACATCGCAGAATATAGCGGTGCAGAGCGATTCCTACACGCGTTTGACCAATTATCTGGCGCGCTCTCTGGAAGGGACAATGGGACAATATGTCGGCAGCGTGATCAACGACAGCCTTTTTGGCAATATCCGTGCCTCAATTCTGGGTTTTCTTTCAGGTTTGCTGTCACAGGGTATCCTCGGCATGACGGCTGGGCGACTGCCCTATGCTGTTTTGTGTGATAGCTCCAATAATCCCGTCGCGCGTGTTGCAACAGGCTATGTGCAAGCTGATGTGCAGGTCCAGTATCAGGGAATCAACGAGAAATTCATTATCAATCTGCAGGGGGGCGCCTCTGTGAGCGTCAGCACTGCCAGCGGGAGTGTCTGAAGCATGGTGAATCCTTACAGCATTGGTCGGGACTGCAGGATCACATTGCTCTGGAACGGATCGAGGATCGATTTGCGCGATGTAACCGGATTTCAGTCAGAGCAGCATACGGTCATTCAGCGGGCAACGCCACTCAACGGATTGCCGGTCGAATTCAATACACCCAGTGGCTGGCGTGGTGTTTTTTCTATTGCACGAGCCAATGCGAATCTCGACAGCCTGGTTGCGGCAATCGAAGCCGCATTCTGGAATGCTGGCAGCATCGGAAGCGGCACCCTGTATCAATATATCCGCGAGCCTGATGGGACGACCACAACCTGGGAGTATAGCGGCATTTCGCTTTCGCTAAAGACCGATCGTTGGCAGGCTGAAGGCATGATTCATCAGCATGTCCAGTTTTACGCTTCTCTGCGGAGCAGGATTTCATGACGGATTTGCCTGAAAAAATCGAAATTGCGTCTGGTCGTACGCTCTCGTTACGTGAACTCGACCCCGGAGATATGCTCGATCTGATCGAGGCCGGGGGGAGTGCTGCCTCAGGTGCTGCGGCTTCGACCTGGCTTTCTTACGCCCAGATGATTTGTTCGGTCAGGGCGGTGGATGGTGTGCCAGTGCAGATGCCGGCGACAAAAGATGATATTCGTGATCTGGCCCGGCGCATTGGCAATGAGGGCATCATGGTGCTGCAATCTCTTTTTTTTACGTCTGACTCTCAGGAAGAGCAGGGGCTGGACACAGCAAAAAACTGACAAGGCACCCTGTTTTCAAGGAGATTCTCTATCTCCTGCGCAATGGGGTGCCCTGGTCAGTTGTCATGAGCTGGTCGCGCGTACGGCGTATGGCAGCATGCGTTGTTCTGGCCGAGCAGGATGGTTTCTCTTTTGACTGGGAACAATGCCGTTATCGTCAGGAATAAGCCTGAATGAGAAGAGCGCATTGAAAAAACGGAAACTCTGCAGGTGATCCATAGTGTTTTTTCACGCTTTCCGGCGGCTGCGAGGCCTTTTTCAGGGTCTTTTGTGCCGCCGCCATGGCCCGGGAAAAATAAAGGTCTTCGCTCGGCGGGGGCGATTATCCGAAACGATCGTTTGTTGCATCATGTAATGTCTGGCCCTGATCGTTTTCCTCTTTCTCGCAGGCAACATAAACTGATGGGTTATGGAAACCGTGCGAGCCGCGTTACAGGGCGGAGATCTGGCAGAGAGAAAAATGATTTTCTGAGACCAGTCTTGCCCATCCTGATGCAGGGAAGGCCTGATCGGAATATTCGAAGACAGCTCTCTTTTTCTTTCGCAGCGCGTGGGTCTGGTATTGGCAGAGAAGGAAAACGAAACGCCTCTCTTCTTACGTCAACCACGCCGATTTTTGGAGGTCGTCCTTCAGAGAAGAGGGCTTACGTCATCTCGAAAGCAGATGCGAAGAATCCGGTATCTGCGATGTCTTTGAGATCACGGAGTTTCCGGACACGATCACTGGTGCCTCATCAGCTGCCTTCTGTCAGAAAGAATACTGGTATTACGCGTGTTATTGAAGGAAGGGATATTCTTGTTTTACCGCGTGACAAGGCACACCATATAAACAGTATTGGCTCCTGGAATGATGTTGTTCGACAAGATTATGGCTCCCGGAAAAAATCGGGCAATAATGTGAAGCAGCGGATGCGAATAGCTGTCAGGTCGTCAAAAATTCTGCACAGTATTCCAAGAGAACAGGGTTTACAGCGGGATATGGAGCGCGATTACGCAATTTCTGCTGTGCCTGATTTTCCTGGTGTGGCACGACGTGATCACTTCTCCGACCGCAAGAAGGGTGGGATGCAGGGAGCATTTGATCCTGCTGACCAGATCATGCGTTCTGGTGAGGCTGACATGCCATTACGTGAGTTGGAAAATTCATCAGGTCCCTTCGGGGGGAGTTTTCGCGTGAATTCCCTGCGCCGACAAAGTGCCGTCGTCGATGAAATTGCCATACCGCAATACCCGAACATGAGTTTCGGCTTCATGTAAGAGAAAAATAATGGGCTTATCGCTTCAGGAAGTCGAAAATGCGCTTGGCGCTATAGGTCAGTTTGATCGGGCAGCTCCGGTAACTTTGGGCGGTTTTGTATTCAGTGGGCCAGAGATACCCGATGAACTGATTATCGGAGGTCGTCAGATACTGGTCATACACCGCCTTCTCGGAGGCGGGAGGGTGATTGACTCTGTAGGGAACGATCCTGCGAGACTGGTATTAACCGGGCGTTTTGTCGGACCGATGGCGACAGCTAGGGCGCGTCGTCTCGAAGCAATGCGCGAGGCGGCGGAAGTTCTGATTTTTTCACTTGCCGATCTGTCGGCGCGAGTGTGGATTGCTGAATTTTCGTGGTCCTATCAGGCGCGTGGTACAGTGTGTCCTTATCGCCTTGTTCTGGAGCGCGAAATCAGTCCCCCTGTGCAGAGGCCAGGGGTATCGGAAATGGTCGATCTTGATATGATTTCCGGCCTTTCCGCCATCTCGACGATACTGGGGCAGATGACCGATTCAGGATGGATCGGGACAAACGTGATCGCTTCTGCCCTGGGGCAGATCATGCCGGTTGCCCAATGTCTGGGGGCAGGAGGCGCCGTTTCGCGCGCGCAGGATGCATTGGGAAAGGCAAGTTCATTGTGGCAGGCCACAGCGAATGTCACCCGTATGCCAACGGCAAGTGCAGCGATTGGTTCGGATCTCTCGCTTGCAGGGAGTAGTCTGTTGCAGGTAAGAAATGAGTCGGGCTTGGCGCTGGAAAAAGCGGAAATCACGAATACGGGTGATCTGGTTCTTGTCGCGCAGAATGCGGGAGCTGCGACCCTGAGTGTCGAGGCAGGAAGTTACGTTGGGCGGGTACAGGCTTTGATTGGTTCGTAATCTGCTGTTTGGCAAATCAGCCGGTCAGACAGAATTGCCTCAAGAGGAATGTGGATGAACATACAGATCACGTCGGATGACATTTCTCTTTTTCATCTTGCCATGCATTATTTTAACGATGCCATGCAGTGGTGGTGCATCGCGAAAAAAAACGGGTTGACGGATCCCGACGATCACGCAGCATCGCTATCAGACGGCTTTCGATATCGCTTTCTCCCTGGCGCGTGATCATGGATATGAATGTCATGCTGTTGGCAAGACGATCAGTATTCATGCGCCTTATGCCATAGGTGAGGGGGATACGCGCGTTTTCTCTCCTGCTGGCGTCAGTCTCAGGAGTTTTCGTCGCGATCTCGGTCTTGTCCGGGACGTTGTGGTTGGAGTGCAATCGTGGGATTCACGTCAGAGATCCCGGAGCGAGATTTTCTTTGATGGCCGGAATTTCTCAGATCAGAGGCCGGCAGCCAATGCTGCGCTCTATACCTTCAGGGCGCCTGGATTGCGTATGGATGATATCAGGCGCCTGGCCAGAGGGAAATATCGACGGATTGTCTCACACGCCACCGAGGCCTGTGTGACTTTTCCGGCCGTGACAGGATTGGCGCCGCGTCATTTCATGTCCCTGGATGACGGGTTGCTTGATGGGGTCACAACCTTATCCATTGATGCTGTCACGCATGTTTTTGATCTCGTTCATGGCTATCGCCAGAAGGTGACGCTGCGGGATCGCGTATTCTGAAGGAACAAGCCCATGGATGGCTCTTCATGGGCTGCGGCCCATCAAACCCGTACGGCCCATGCTCTTCATGGAATCGTATCGGCGGTGGATCCTGCCAATCATGCTGTCAAGGTACGTTTGCAGCCTGATAATATTGAAACCGGCTGGCTGCCCGATGCTGCTCTTACCCAGGTTGGTGATCTGCGTCTTTCCTGCCCGTGCGCGCCGGGCACACATGTCCTGCTGATGCCCGTGGAGGGGGATGGCGAGAATTACGTCATTATTGCAGTCGTGTTTGATGTTGTGGCCGGACCAGCTCTGTCTCCACAGACCGGCAAGGTTGCGCAGCCTGGTGAACTGCTGGTTCGGGCGGGGTGCGGAGCGCCTTCAGGGAAGTCGAATGTGAAGAGCGATCAGGGGGGCTGGTTACATCTGGGACGGGATGGCGTGTTCTTTGGGGCCAGCGAGATACGCTGCGCGCTGAGCGGATCAGCTATCGTATTCAAGGCGGGGTCAGTCACGATGACGCTCGATTCCGGAGGGTTGTCTGTTTCCGGTGCCGGTATCAAGGTAAAAGGGGGTGGAATTTCTGTATCGGGAGGCGACGTCCGCACGGATACGAACAGTCTCGGCAGCCATGTACATCCCTATGTGAATGGTATGACCGGAAAGGCTGTGGGATGACAGTTCTCTTTCATTATTTCGGCGAGGATCTGCAGCTCGACCAGGACGGGGCCTTGCGTATTGTCGAAGGAAAGCTGGCAACGCAGCAGAATATCCTGCGACGGCTTTGTACCAATCCAAAAGCCTATCTCTGGCATGGTGATTATGGTGCCGGTCTCCCGGCCCGTATAGGGACACCGATCCGGGAAGCAGAAACACGGGGATTGATTGTCAGTCAGCTTTCTCTGGAGGCGACGATCAATCATGATCAGCCTGTAACAGTGACACTGACGCCCCTGGCGGTCAGCACTTATCGCTGCACGATTGCCTATACCGAACGGGGCGAAGAGGGCAGGCAGATATTCACATTCAACCAGAGCAGCACGATCTGAGCCAGACTTGGCTCCTGCCGGTGAGGCATCGGAAAGCCCATGTCGTTTTCTTTGCGTTCTTTTTCGTCACTGGTGCAAAATGCTGTTGTGACTGCGCAGGCGCATTGTGCACAGAAATTCACACTTGATACTGGTACGCCGGGACGGGCGCTGATCGAGAGTGTCGCTGCGCTTGGTCTGTGGTTGCAATATTTACTGGTTCAGATTTTGTGTCGTACGAGGCTTGCTACCTCGGTTGGTGCCGATTGCGACAGTTTTGTAGGTGATTTCGGCATGACCAGATTGCCCGGAGTCAAGGCTCTGGGGTCGGTCACCATGACCTGTTTCTCTTATGGTGATATTTCCGCTGTTGTACGGCCAGGCGTGACTGTGCGCACGGCTTCAGCCATTACTTTTCAGGTCGTGACCGACACAGCTCATGAGTGTTGGTCGGCAGAGACGGGGGGCTATGTGCGCCCGGCAGGAATGGCGTCACTGACTCTGCCTGTCGAGGCATTGGTGGAGGGTGTGCAGGGAAATGTCGCTATTGGCGCCATTTCCCTGATGGGCACATCAGTCGCAGGTATTGATATTGTCACCAATCACAAGCCTTTTGCCAATGGTTCAGATCAGGAGACAGATACGCAATTACGTGAGCGTTTTCCGCTCTGGCTGGCATCAAAGGCCACTGCCTCACGGGCAGCTGTAGAAAGTGCCATAGCTGAAACGCAGAATAATCTGAGTTTTGCGGTTTTTGACGGGCAGGAAGCCGATGGATCGCTCCGTCCAGGATATTTCACGGTGGTGGTGGATGATGGTAGCGAGTATGTGCCGGAGGCGGTACTGCAAAAAATTCATTATCGTATCGAAGCGATAAAAGCTCTTGGCATAGGCTTTGCTGTTCAGCGTCCGGTAATGCTGACGGTGATGGTTGCAATGAAGGTGCTTATTGCGCCGGGCGCTGATGCGGAAGAGGCCAGAACGGCGCTTGTCAAAGCCATCAGCGCGGATATCACGTCAGTCCGGATCGGGGCGTCTTATCCGTTCAGCCGGCTTTCCTATGTGGCTTATGTGGGGGCTGGCGTGTCCGTTCTGTCGGTGACGGATATCCTGCTCAATGGCAGCCAGAACGACATTCCTGCGCAAACCAGCCAGTCACTTTTCCCGGGCACGATTTCCGTTCAGGTCGTTCAGGAGGGGTAATGCCAAAATTCAACAATTACTTTCATATTCCTTCTGTTGCAGGTCCGGAAGTTCTCGTCATTGCGACACCGGATGGTGTGGAGACTCTCAATGCGACAGCGAGCCAGATTGCTGGAGCACCTGCCGACTCACCGCCAAGCGGTGAATTCTTTGCTGAAGAAGGAGCAAAGGTCAGCCGATATGGTGATCGGTTCTTTATTGGCGCCGCATCGGATTACCCTGCCGTCAATACGCGTGATGTAGAGCGTCAGGACTGGTTGTCTTCTCTTATGGCAACAACTTCGATCGGTCCGTGGGCGCTCGAAAATGCCCAGGCTGCCTCGCTCTCGCGGTTTGGTAACAGCGCCTTTGTCGCAGGGTCACGTACCTCGGATGCGATGAGATCGCATGACAAGCTCGGTCATGTTCCGAGTACGATTGGTATTGCATCATGGGGAGTTGCCGATGATACGACCAATTCGACCCAGGCTACAGCTTATGCCTATTATGGCGAGGCCTGGCGCATGCCCGGGGTCAATTATCAGCCGAGTTTCGTCATGGAGCTGGAGGCGGTCAATCTGGGTGGTCCAGCCTATGGCATGTCAACACCCTATCATCCAAATTGTGGCGGCGGCACTTATGCGATCCAGATAGGTGCCGGAGGAGGACAAACTGAAGGGACGGCTGACTGCGAAGCTGGGATTGTTTTCGTCAGTAATCCCGATTCATGGAAAACGGGCATCCTGTTCAGCAATACGGCCCTGGCCGGCACCAACGGAGATGATGGCGGCTACGCGACAGCAATTTCCATGGCACGAAGCCAGGGAATAGAATGGCGAACGCCGGAAACGCGTGAGCAGATACAGGGGCTCGATACAGGGGCCATGTTATTTTCGACGGTCTCGCAGACAGCGAAAGGGCAGCGCATCCAGTTTGATGATGATGGGCTTCTGGTTACGAACATGACAGGTAATCTGCTGTTTTCGATCTCTCCCAACAAATCGCCCACTAATACGCTGAACATTCAGGCAGGGAGCGGACTGGCTGCAGCTGGTCTCTATGTTCAGAAGGGCGAAAACGGGTCGCCTAATCTGGGGCTCTATCCTGCCGATGGGGGTGAGATCCAGATGTCGTCCCCTGTGGCGAGTCTGGGCGGCATGGTGCCGCAAGAGGCGGAAGGCGGTTTCTTGCATCTCAATGTGAATGGCAGAGATTACCGTGTGCCGCTGTTTACGGCTGAGCAGGTCGGTGGCTAATGGCCGTTCTGAGAGATCGCGATGTGTCGAGCCTGCAGGCAACAGATCGCAAGACACTGTATGATACCGGCATTGCCTCTGGCACGGCCAGGGATTTCGCCAGACGCCTGCGGCTTTTGCTGCCTGCCGGCTGGTTTCCTGCCTATCGTGGAGATGAGGCAGAGGATGCGCCCATTCTGCAAGCATTGCTGACCGGGTTCGGATCTGTGTTGGCTTCAACCTGGACCCAGATAAATTCTGTACGCAAGCAGACGCGTTTTGGTACGACGGAGGCGGTTTTTCTGGATATGACTGCGGCTGATTTTTTTGGCCCTTCAGGCATGCCTCGACTCAGGCAGGAAAAAGACTCTCATTTTCGCAAGCGTATGGTGCGTTCTTTGGGGGCTTCACTGAATACACGCACAGCCATTTCCGAAATCGTACACCAGCTTTCCGGTGCAGCACCACGGATTATCGAGCCCGGGACAGTACATGATTGTGGAGCCTGGCGATATGTCGGCGGTTATGGGGCTGCTCGCAGCCGCTACGGCACGCGTCCAGGAGGGCAGTTTTTTCTTGAGGTCTACCCGAAGCTTCCGGCCGAACCGCGTGTCCTGCACGCAGCGCTCAGGGGAACGAAGGCCGCGGATGTGATTGCATGGGTAAGGATGCAAACGTGATGGATCGTCCGATCATATATGCGGGTGCTGTCCCGTTCGATACGGACCTGCTTCGTCTTGGTCGCTATGCGAAAGAGGAATTGGGACGTTTTGCAGAAATGCTTGTGGGTAGTCAGACCGTTATGGCATCGGGGCTTGTCTGCCTGCCTTCTGACAGCGATATGACGGTCATGATCGGACGCGGGACGATTATGGCGCCGGATGCACTCGATGCTACCCGTATTGGAGGCGTGTCAGCAGGGCTCGATGCCGATACGACGATAACACAAACCCTGTTCTACAATGATGTAGCACAATCTGTGCGCATACCTTTTGCCGGTGCGGATATCACCGTTTACGCGGTCTGTTCTGCTCAGGATGATATGCCTGATATCCTGCCATTCTATAATGCGGAAGAACCGGACCAGACCATGGCTGGTCCGGATAACCGGGGCAAGGCACTTCCTACCCGCCGCACAGGGCGAATCAGATTTGTTGCAGCGCTGAACACACCTTCTGTTTCTGGTGCACTCGTCGTGCCGCTTTATGTCCTGAGCGTTCCGGTTGGGGCCAGCACATTGAGCGATATTGTTCCGCAGAAAAGTGATGTATTTCTTCCTGGCCTTCCTGAATTTGCAACGATGAGTTTTGCACAGCAGATCAGCCAGCCTCAGGCGCTTTGTTTGACCAATCAGATTCTGACCATACCTGTTTGGGCAAATCATGTTGAATTGCGGGTTATTGGCGGTGGTGGCGGTGGGGCATCGAGCACTGCTCTGACACCTGAGGCAGGATCTTTTTCGGGCGCTGGCGGGGGAGCCGGTGGCGATTGCTGGGGCGTTTATGCTGTCGAACCGTCCCGTAACGCCAATCTTTCAGTCACGGTGGGCTCTGGTGGCGCAACCGATCAGCGTGGTGGGCCGAGCTTCGTAACGTATGACGGGACGCCGTTTCTGACAGCCGATGGGGGTGGTCCGGGATATTTTGCGACAGCGCGGAATGCAACGGGAGGAGAAGGGGGGCGGTACAGGGGGGGGGGACGCTATGGAGCCAGACGGGTGGGGCCGGGAGCGATGGTCAGAATGGCTCTATCGTTTTTGCCGGTAATGGTGCCGACGGGTCCTGGGGTGGCGGTGGCAAGGCCGGGTATCTTCTCGGTGCCAATGCCACGCGTTACGGGGCAGGCGGAGGCGGAGCATATTCCACCCGTATGGCTGGTCAGGCCGCAGCGGGAGGCCGCGGCTATCAGGGGCTCGTAATCTATCGCTTCCTTCACTGAAGAGTGGGAAAACACAGGTCCTAGTTGAAAGGCTTGGGTGGTGGGGTATTGATCCATTCTGCATTCCTGTTGCGGAAATCATGGACATCGGCCGCTGTGACGGTGCTGCCGGAATTGCCCCAGCTCTGGCGGATGAATGTCACCACATCAGCGACCTCCTGATCGTTGAGTACATGACCGAAGCCGGGCATGGTCAAGGCTGAAGGGGCTTTTTGTGTCGGTACGACCGTGGCTCCACGCAGAACAATGAGGATCAGCGAACCTGGATCCTTGTCCATGAGTGTCGGATTGCCCGCCAGGGGCGGGAAAGCGGGGGCATAACCATGACCGTCAGTTCGGTGACAGGCTGCACACCTGTCGATATAGATTCTGGACCCGGCATTCGGAAGACGTCCCTCGCGAAGGGTCTGCGCTATTGCGGGATTGGCATGCCAGGGTTTTTCGTGCTTGCGGGCTGGCAATGATGTCTTGAGATAGCGCGCAATGGCATGCAGATCAGCAGTGCTGAGATATTGTGTGCCATGCTCTATGGCATCGCTCATGCCCCCGAAAGCCGATCCCTTTTTACTCCGGCCGGTGGCCAGAAACGCAACAATGTCATTTTCGCTCCAGCGGCCCAGCCCTGTGCGATCATCCTGCCGCAGATTGACAGGCGTCCAGCCGTCGACAGCCGCACCGCTCGAGAGGAAGGCGTCTCCTTCATCGCTTGAAAGCGCTTTTTCCTGCATTGTGAGCGCGCGCGGGGTATGGCAGGCACCGCAATGACCGGGTCCTTCGACCAGATACGCACCACGGGCGATCTCGTCTGAAGGAAAGTCCCGCTTGGCATTGGCCTGAGCTGCTTTTGGCGTCGGGGCGAAAGCCCATCGCCAGAGTGTCATGGGCCAGCGCATTGAAAGCGGCCAGTGAATGGCGTTGTCGGGTGCCGATCGGGCGATGGGTGCTACGCCATCATGGAAATAAATCCAGAGAGCATGAATATCGGCATCAGTCATGCGTGCGTATGAAGGGAAAGGCATGGCCGGATAGAGAGGCTTGCCATTTTTGCCGATACCGCGCCTTAGGGCATTGGAGAAATCGGTTTCCGTATAGCTGCCGATGCCATGCTGGATATCTGGTGTGATGTTGGGGGCATAAAGCGTGCCGATAGGCAACCTAAACGGATTACCTCCGCCATAGGGTGCGGTCGCATCATGCGTATGACAAGCGGAGCAGTCGGCTGCTGCTGCCAGATAGCGGCCTTTCTCGAGAAGATCCTTTTGTGAACTGGTCTGGGCACTTGCCTGCGTTGCAAGGATAAACCCGAACGCTGCGAGCAGTCTGAAGCCGGTTCTGGGGAAAGGCATCATAGGGTCACCAGCGGGCCAGGCTGGGTCAGATAGGTAGTCCGGATATGGTAAGCTGCCCAATAAGCCAGGGCTGCCACCATGCCGGTGGGGTTATAGCCCATGCCCTGGGGAAAGGCGTTCGACCCTATGACGAAGACGTTCGATACATCCCAGCTTTGCAGATAACGGTTGAGCGCGCTTTCATTCGGGTTTGTGCCCATGACAGCGCCCCCGCCAAGATGGGTCGTCTGATAACGACGCGTATCAAAGGCTTCGCCGTGCTCAAGTCTGCCGAGTTCGTAGCGTCTCGCCCCCAGTGCCTTCATGATCGGCTCGATCTTGCCGACGACATACTGGTTCATGCGAATGTCGTTTTCCTTCCATGTGAAGGTCATGCGAAGCAAGGGTTGGCCATAGCTGTCATGCCATGTCGGGTCGAGATCGAGATAGACATCGCGATAGGCCATATTGCTGCCATGGGCGTCCATCGCAAGGGAGTGGCGATAGGTATCGACGAGACCTGCCTTGTAGCCCGCCCCCCAGCGTGGAGCGGATTTCCCTCCGCCGTTCAACGCCGCAGCAATCGGTTTTACACCGGCCTGATTGACCCAGATGGGCGAGCCGCCGACAAAACCCAGTGGACCATGATCAAAATTGTCACTGTTGAAATCATCGACGGCGACACCGGCGCCTCCGGCGCCAACAAACTGGTTGGTGAACTGGTTTTCGGAAAGCCAGGCACGGGAGGTTGTAATAGTCTGATAGACAAAATTACGGCCCACAACGCCTGTATTGCTGATCGGGTCATAAGGTCTGCCGATGCCTGAAAGCAGCATCAGATGGACGTTATGGAACTGGAACGCTGCCAGAATGACCAGATCGGCTTCGATCGTTGTCTCGCGGTTTTCGCGCTGGTCGAGATAAGTGACACCTGTTGCCTTGCGTCGATCGCTGTCCAGATTGATTTTCAGCACATGAGCATCGGTAATCAGAGTAAAATCACTATCATAACGTAATGATGGAAGAATGTTTATATTCGGTGAGGCTTTTGAATACATATAGCAGTCATAACCGCTGCAATAACCGCAGAAATTGCACGGACCCATCTGTAATCCGTACGTATTGGTGTATTGCATCGAGGCGTTGGCTGCAGGCAGAGAATAGGGATGATATCCGGCTTCTGACGCGGCCTTGCGGAACAGGCTTGCCGTATAGACATCCTGCATTGCAGGAAGCGGAAATTTGTCGCTTCGCGATGGTGCGAAAACATTGCCGTTGCCAACGATCTGACCGTTGACCCTGTAGGCCTCTCCTGACGTGCCGAATACCTTTTCGGCTTTGTCGAAGAAAGGCTCCAGTTCCTCATAGGTTACGCCGTAATCCTGAAGATTCATGCCTTCCGGAATGAATTTGGCACCGTAACGGTCAATCACATGGCTACGCAGGCGCAGATCATCTGGTGCCGCGCGGAAATGAACACCCGACCAGTGGAGCCCGGCACCGCCAACCCCTTCACCGGGCAGAAAGGCTGCGAGCTGACGATAGGGAAGGGCGGTCTGGTTGACGGTATTGCGAATGGTTACTGTGGTTTTGGCAGGATTCTGGAATAACCTGTGTCTTATGGCACCACGCAGTTCGTCAATAGACCCGGGATAGGTCCCTTCTGTCGCTGTAGAACGTTCGGGTCCGCGTTCGAGCATGACGACACTGCGTCCTGCCTCGCGCATTTCCTTCGCGAGAATGGCGCCTGCCCAGCCTGCGCCAATAATGACCACGTCAGTCCGTTTTAATGTCATGCGTTTGGAACTCGAATTATTGACGCTCAGGCCTTCTGGCCGCTGATCGATACAGGAGCGAATGGATAGGCAGCGCCTTCCTGATTGACCCAATCCATGAAATCGGCCCGTGCACCGGGGAAGGCGAGCAAGGCCCAGCCCTCCATGTTGCGATTGCCGCCATAGATCGGATCGGCAAAGACGCCTTCAAGCGTGTTACGTCTCAGCTGTTCAAAAAAGAGGCGCGCGTTGAGATCGGGAAAATGAACGGCGCCTCCCTCGAAGGCCGTCAGGATTTCTATCTGGTCATGTGTATCAAGATCGGCAAATACCTTGCCTCGTGCAGATCGGGCATAATGATCGGCACCGGCAATTCCCTTGCGATAGAGGTCGCGAGGCGCAAAAGGGAGTTGGTAGCCAAGATTTGCAGGTCCTTCCCGGAACGGACCCGTCATGTACCATAATTCGCCGCGCCCGTAGGGCGTATTCATTTGCCGATCAATGAATACCGGTACTCCAAGCTCTGTGGCGCTAGGCCCAAGATCATCATGGGGATAAATGCAATCGCAGGCGGCATTAAGAAAGCGGATTTCTTCCGGAGTAAAAAATTGTGGTTTGTCACTGAGAGCGGTGGCAGCCAAAGCCCGTGCGCGAAAATCGTGACCGGCCAGAAGGAGAAAAGCGGTGGTACCCGCCGCGTTCCTGACGAAATGTCGGCGTGAAGACGAAGGCGTACTCAACCTGTTCTCCTGACGGAACAATTTTTCAAGAAGCCCAGAATATGAGCATCACCCTCTTCTTCGCGATTGTGTGATGAAATGCAAGCAGCTTTCTGTGTTGTCTCGCCGTCCCGTCTTGTCATTTCATCTGGCGGCCAAAGCATCAGCTTCCTTCCAATCAGGAATGGTTTGCAGGAAGGGCAAGAACGCCGGGTTGGGGTGATTTGACAGGCGGCGCAGAAGGACGCTCTGTTCCGGCGTCGTCACCAAGCGGGAAGACAGCATCCGGTTCCTGAGGTGTAGCAGGAGAGGCTTTGGCAGCCGGTAGTGAAGCAGGCGTTGCGCTGATTGAGCCGACCGATGACGATGAGGCTAATGGTGCATTGGCGGGCGTGACGACAGTTGAACCGGGACCGATATCCTGCTTCTGGATTGCACCTGGTAAAGGAGCGCCACTGGCATCGACCATCCAGTCATGCAGGGATTTCTTGATCTGAAATTCAAGTTCGACATTCATATCCTGCATCATCTGCGATGTCAGATCATACAGAACGGCGCGTGATTCAGGATCCTTGCTGCCGGGATTGAGGTTGCGCGTGATATGGGCAAGTGCATAGCCAGCCCGTCCTCCGGACGGAGCGGACAGATCGACATGAGCTTCAAGCTCACCCATGAGCATGCCGCCTGGCGCATGCAGAATGCTTGCTTTGGTGATGGTGAAGGTACCACTGCCTTCCGTGCCGCTTGCAATCAGGCGATCGCGGGCCATCTGTTCCAGAGCCTGTTGCGGTGGTGTGGGTGCCTTGCCTGAGATATCGCCGGGAACACTGCCTGGCGGCGCTGTATCGACAACTTCAATATGAGCAACGTTGAGATGCATCTTGCTGAGATAGCTGTAATCCAGCGGCGCAAAGCTTTGTGGTTCGTTACCGCCGCATGCCGTCAGTAAAGGCGAGATGCCACCAAGAGCAAGGCAAAGAGAACTGAGAGGCAGGAAAGACTTAACTCTGGACAGATGTTGCGACATGAGCGGCTCCTGAAGAATGCGTCTTGATGTCAGTTCTTTTTTACGAAAGAGCGTAGCCGCTCGAAAAGGCGGCCTGACTGTTTCTTTTCCTGTAATGTGCGTTGTTCTTCAACCGGTGTCGGACTGGATGGGTTCTGACTGAGAAATGCCCAGGATTCCGAAATCATGTCGGCCGAGGTGGTTTCAGGAGCATGTGGAAGTGTTGTCTCGACGGCTTCACTTTCTGCCAGCAGTGCGGAGGCCTGGCCGAGCCCGTAATCCCGGGCTTCAAAAGCCTGTGCGTCAGCGATTGATGCTACATGATGGGGATTGCTGAGATACCAGCCAAGAATCAAGGCTGGCAGCATTCCGGCCATGGTTTCGTCGCTGACGAGCAGATTGGCTTTTGGACAATAGAAACTGGGTAGCTGGTCAAGCTGCTTTTCCCACCATGACAGATAGAAAGAGCAGTCTGTCTCTTTGTCATAGAAGCGGTGCACAAGCTGACGATTGCTTACGAAGGAAATCTGTGACCGCAACGGAATGTCGGTCAGGGGGGACAGTACTACCAGAGATTCTGGCCCGACTCTGGTGCCGAGAAGGCGTCTGACCCGTCTGGCAGACAGGGTTTTTTCACCGAAATGCGCAATGTCCTTGTCCTGTTCGGCAAGGGCGGTTTGCAGCTGGCGGGTTTCAGTCAGGGTACGCACACACCAGGCTGCTGCAAGCTGGGTGGCGAGAAAGTTCGGCATGAGCGGCGCATCGGGGATGCCTACGGGCGAGGCGCTCAGGGAATATCTTGTCAGATCATCAAACCAGGGCGCGACTGCTGACAGGATCTGTTGCGGATGAAGACGCTGGACAGCTTCAATATGCGAACCACAGTAATTGTTCTCGCCATCGAGATACCACACAGCTTCCCGACCACTCAGAGGATCATGCATGACCAGACATCGGATATCATCCGTCAGAACGATCATTTCCTGCGGTACCCATTGATCGTACAGGGTCGTCAGGCATTCTCCATCAACACGAATATTGCGCAGCAAGTCATCCGGGGCATTCATCGCGCAATCTCGGCACGATCAAAACGAAACCCGACATTACAGAATTCGCAATTCATGGTGATGTGTCCCTCCTCAGCCATATGGTCGAGGTCGTCTTCCGGGAAGGTCGATAATACGCTTGCCAGTCTGGCCCGGTTGCAACGGCAGCCGAGGCTGACGACGCGTGAGCGATCAACCAGCACATCCTGTGTTCCGAAAAGACGTTCGACCAGCGTTGTCGGGCTGAGTGTCGGGTCAAAGAGCTCGGCAGCTGTCAGGGTGTTGCCGAGAATGCAGGCCGTGTCCCATGCATCCTCATGGTTGTCCTGCGAGGCCGCAATACCGCCTTCCTCAGCGATCTTTTCAAGCAGGAGAGCACCCGCCTGCCAGCCCAGATCTGTTTTTTCGCAATAAAGGCGCATCCAGCACTGATGCTGCTCGCTTGTGGCAAAATAATGCATGGCCATATCGGCCAGGGTCTCACCTTCGAGTGCCACGATACCCTGATGGCGTTCCGTATGAGCCCCCTGATCGACTGTGAAGGCAAAATAACCGTCCCCAAGCAGGGTTTTGGCCGAAGCCTCTTCCGGGACGTTTTCGGAGCGCAGATAAAAGCGCACCTCGCCAGCATCCGTGCAGTCTGTCACGAGCATGGATACAGGGCCATCACCCTTGATCTGAAGCGAGAACGACCCCTTGAATTTCAGGCCCGCACTCAACCCCGCCACGAGCGAGAGTGCCTCACCGGCAAGCGCGCGAGCCCGGTCGGAAATATCATGACGCATCAGCATGATATCGGCGAGCTTCCCCAGACGTACGAGACGACCACGTACAGGGCGATTGGCCAGATGGAACGGCGTGATACCGTGCGAGATGACGAGATCAGGCACGGTCTCGGGGCGTTGGGTGTCCATAAAGGCGGGTGTTTCGATCATCGCTGCTTTGTCTGGTACTTTTCTGGATCTGTTGCGCGTCGCGACCGTGTCGTGCTCAGTCGGGTTTGCCGAAAGAGCGCCAGTTTTCGCCGCCGAGCACCCAGAGAAGGAGACCCTTCTGTGCATGAAGACGGTTTTCGGCTTCGTCAAAAACGACCGAAGCCGGGCTTTCAAAGACTTCCTCGGTCACTTCCTCACCAATATGGGCAGGCAGGCAGTGCATGAACAGTACCCCCCTGGCCGCTTTCTGCATCAGGGCTGTATTGACCTGGAACGGGCGCAGGGTGTTGAGCCTTGTGGCCGATTCCTCGTCAGACATGCTCGTCCAGGTATCGGTCACAATGCAGCCTGCATCTCGTACGGCCTCGACCGGGTCGTGGATAAGCCGGATCTTGCCGCCCTCGGCCTTTGCCCAGTCGAGCACTTCCTGTCGGGGCTTCATGGTCTCGGGGGTGGCAAGGGTAAGAGAAAAGCCGAAACGGACAGCGCCTTCAATCAGCGAGACGGCGACGTTGTTTCCGTCGCCGATCCAGGCCCAGTGTGAGCCTGCGACAGGGCCGCAATGCTCTTCATAGGTCATGATATCGGCCAGGATCTGCACAGGATGCGAATCCGGCGTCAGACCATTCACGACCGGAATGCTGCTCCAGCGTATAAGTTCGCGGATCATGTCTGTTTCCCCAGTGCGTACAACAAGCACGTCAAGAAACCGGGACAGAACGCGTGCCGTATCGGCCAGGCTTTCGCCCCGACCGATCTGCATGTCAGAGGGTGACAGCACCGATACGTCGCCACCGAGCTGGCGCATGCCGACCTCGAAGGAGAGACGCGTGCGCGTTGACGGCTTGGACAGCATCAGTCCAAGCGTGCGCCCCGCGAGGGGATGCGCCGGGTGCATAGGGACACGCCTGTCATTCTGCATTGCCTTGACCGAGCGGCCGACATCAAGGATGTCGCGCAGTGTAGCGGAGTCCAGATCACGCAGATCGAGAAAATGCCTGATGGACGTTGTTGTGGAAGGTGAGCGTGTCTGGATGGTCATGCGAGGCGCTCCGTCGCGGCTTTGTTCTTGCTATTCTCAGAGGCTTCCAGCGCTGAGGCGGCGCGTGAGAGAAGCGCACAGGCTTCAAGGCATTCTTCTTCGGTGACGATCAACGGAGGCAGTAGTCGCAGCACGTTCTCACCTGCAGTAACGGTCAGAAGCCCTTCTTCCATTACCTGAGCCTGTACCTGTGCAACGGGCAGTCGGCATTTGAGTCCCCACATCAGGCCACGACCGCGTGCCAGTTCGAACACCGTCGGGTGCTTGCGTACCAGCGTATTGAGTGCGTCGTGCAGGATATTTCCCTTGTGCTCGACCTCCGGCAGGAAACCGTCTTCTAAAAGAACATCGAGAACGGCATTGCCTGCTGCGCAGGCGAGAGGATTGCCGCCAAATGTCGTGCCATGCGATCCTGCCCCCATTGAGGCCGCAACTTCCTCATTGGCGAGAATGGCTCCCATGGGAAAGCCTCCAGCGATACCCTTGGCCACCGAGATGACATCGGGGGTAACGCCATACCATTCATGAGCGAACAGCTTGCCTGTACGTCCCATACCGGTCTGCACTTCATCGAGTGCCAGAATGAGCCCGAACTCGTCACAGACCTGACGCAGCCCTGTCATGAATTGCGGATCGGCCTGTTTGATGCCGGTTTCACCCTGAATGGGTTCGAGCATGATGCCTGCTGTCTGCGGTGTGATGGCAGCGCGCAAAGCATTCATGTTGTTGAACGGCACATGATCGAAGCCTTCGACCGGAGCACCGAAACCTTCGAGATAGGCCGGATTGCCGGTGGCAGCGATCATGGCCAGTGTACGGCCATGAAAGGCGCCGGTGCAGCAGATGATGCGTGTGCGCTCCGGATGACCGCGACCCGACTGGGTCTTGCGGATCATCTTGACCATGCCTTCATTCGCTTCTGCGCCGGAATTGCAGAAGAACACGCTGTCGGCGAAGGAATGCGCGACAAGACGGTCCGCCAGCTTTTCCGCTTGCGGGATGCGATACAGGTTGGAGACATGCATCACCCTGGCGGCCTGTTCGGCGATCGCTTTGACCAGGCCTTTATGGCCGTGACCGAGAGAGGAGACGGCAATGCCCGCCCCGAAATCCAGAAATCGTCGCCCCTCAGCCGTGTACAAGCAAGCGCCCTGACCATGCTCGAAAGCAAGGTCGACTCGTTTGAATGTTGGCATCAGAGCGGAGATCATGGCGATGAGAGAGCCTGTTAGGAATTGGTGGAAAAAAGCAACGGCAAGAACCCCGCACCTGAAGACTCAGGGCAGGGCACAGGCTGCTGCAAATACCATGATGGGGGTATTGGCCCCCATCCGTCAAATTTACTCCGGGCTGCGCCTGTAAAACAGATCGCGCGCCAGCCAGCATCCGACACGCACACCCGTCAGTTTCCTGTGTTCGTTCCGCACAAAAGCCAGGGTCCAGTAGCCGGGTGGTGAGTGGTCTAGGGCCCTGAGGCAGGGAATCAGCCAGACATCCTCGCCCAGCGGTTGAAGGCGCTCCATACGGCCAAGACCGAGCATACCGGAAAAAGCACCATAAAGCGCGTTGTTCGTACCTTCCAGTGAAAGCACGCTGTCGAGTTCAGCGCAGTGATATTGTCCGGCAATGTCGTCCTGGCCGGGGCGGTCCGGGATGCAGGTCAAAGCGACTGAACGGTTCTCCTGTGGACGTTCCATCAGAAGCCCTTCGTCAGACAGACTCAGCCTTGTCGCCTCTCTGCCTGCACCGTTCTGAGTCCAGAGATCGAGCGTCTCGGGTGGGTAGGCGTAGCGCAAAGAGAGCTTTGTGCCCGACGCACTGGGCGTGACCGATGCCGAAAGTCCCGTCTCCTTGTCCAGATAATGCCCCAGCACGGCCCTGTTGCCGGGGTTTTCTTCCTGTGAGACCGGCGCAATGTCGAGTGCAGCGGCGGCGAGGTGAGCTGCTGCCGAATGCGCCTCGGACATGTGATTGAACATCACGACGACTGACAGACGCTCCTCCGCCAGATGCAGCCTGTGGCTGCGCCAGCCGCGCAGGGCGCCGCCGTGACCTGTCATGGCGCGTCCGAAAAGCGTGCCGCGTTGCAACCCATGGCCATAACGGGCCGGGGTGCCGTCTCGGAAGGTCACGGGGGCGGAGAGGCGATTGTAAAACCCTGCGGGTTGTCGCGCTGGGCATCGATTGCCAGCTCCCAGGCGACCATGTCGTCCAGGCTGGCGCCGAGCCCGGCATCGCCGGTCCAGAAGATATGATTGACCGCTGCCCGGTAGCCGGTAGCCTCGCTTCCCTCATAGCCCTGTGTGCCATCCGGCATGGCTCGCGTATCGGCAGCGAGAAAGGCGGTGTTCATGCCGTAATGCTCGAAGATCTGCGTTCTGAGCAGTTCGGCGAAGCTGCGGCCTGAGAAAGCTTCGAGCGCTTCGGAAATAAGAAAGAAATTCTGGTTGACGTAGGAGTAGGCTGTGCCGGGTCTGAAATGCAGACTACGCGTGCCTGAGATTACACGATGCGCTTCAATCGGGCCGAAAGCCGATTCAGTCGGGGCACCATGCAGCATTGCCACGGCCCAGTAATCGCGTAATCCGGACTGGTTATGGGCCAGATCCATGATTTCTGGAGGAGGCTCCCGAAGATTCGGAAGATAGCTGGCGATAATAGCGTCAAGCTTTGCCTTGTCAGAAAATTCATCAAGCAGTGCGCAGGTGAACTGCTTTGTGATTGAACACATGCGAAACAGGGTTTGCGGGGTGAAAGGCTGGCGGGTTTCGGCATTGGCAAACCCCCAGCTATGGCGGCCAACGACCTCACCATTCTTGATGACCGCTGCCGCACCGCCTGGACCCGGATAGGCTGAGGGCAGAGCGGCAAGCGCGTGGTCGAGCGATGATAGGGTCATGACGGGGCTCCGGCAGTTTTCACCATGTTGCTGCCATGAAGTTATGGCACAATGACAGCATGTCAGCGATTCCGGATCAGTCTTCCCCGCCGACAGCGGCAAGCCTGCGCGAGACGGCCCTGCGTCATCTCGCCCGTTTTGCTGCGACCGAGCAGGGTCTGGCCCAGGTGCTGGAACGCGCTGTGATGCGCTGGGCGCGCAAGGCAGCCGGGCAAGGCGGTGAGAGCGACCAGATCGAAGCACAGGCGCGTGCGAGCCGCGGCGAAATCAGCGGAATTATTGCCGATATGCGTCGGCTCGGCGCACTCGATGATGCGGCCTTTGCCCGCTCGCGTTCTCTCAGTCTGACGCGCTCGGGGCGTTCGCGCCGGGCTGTAGCGGCCAGTCTGTTGCAAAAAGGTATCGGCGCCGAAGTGCTGGGTGAAGCGCTGGAAGAAGCGCTTGGTCACAGGCATGATGACAGCGCTCATGAGCGTGAGCTTGCAGCAGCGTTGGTTCTTGCACGCAAGCGCCGCCTTGGACCGTTCAGAAGGGACGATGCCGATGAGCACACGCCAGAGCTTCACCAGCGTGCTCTGGCAGTCTTTGCTCGTGCCGGATTCGGCCGGGATGTAGCCGAACGGGCCTTGGCTCTGGATTTGATGGAAGCGGAGGATCGCGTCATGGCGCTGAAATCGTCATGAAGAAAATGATGCTTGGATTCAGTTTCTGCCTGGGTCTCGCTGCCTGTGGTGGCGGGCCGAGGGAATACAGCCGCGCCAGCTTCAATGGTCCGCTGCAATGCGCTCCCTATGCCCGCTCCAAGACCGGTGTTGCACTTTACGGGGCAGCAGCTTCGTGGTGGCGAGGCGCTTCCGGTAAATACAGGCGTACCCAGACGCCGGCGGAAGGTGAGATTCTTGTTTTCCGTTCGACCGGGCGCCTGCCGTCTGGTCATGTCTCTGTAGTCCGCAGTACCGTTTCGTCGCGCAAGATACTGGTTGAGCATGCCAACTGGGAGCCGGGCCGGATTGACCGTTCTGTGCCGGTTATTGATGTCTCCCGCAATAATGACTGGTCTCTTGTACGGGTCTACTGGGCGCCTATCAGGAATCTGGGTTCACGTGCGTATCCTACCTACGGATTCATCGTTCCACGCGACCTCGACAATATTGCGCGCTTGCAAGAGACGCCTGATCACGCCATGTGAGAAGCGAGGAAAAAGACGGTTGTTTGGTCCCGTCATACAAGGAGAGAGAATATGGGTAGCATGAGTCCCCTGCACTGGCTGATAGTGCTTGCCGTTGTACTCATCCTTTTTGGCGGCGGCAGCAAGATCAGTGGCCTCATGGGTGATTTTGCGAAGGGGATCAAATCCTTCAAGAAAAACATGGCCGAAGATGAATCGATGGAGCCCAAGCACGATCAGCCCAACGGCCAGATTGCCCCGCCGCCCCAGGGTAACTTTCAGCAGCCGCACTACACACCCCCGGTGTCGGGCAGTAATGTAAACAACGTCAATCACTGAGTTTTCCATGACCAAGCTTTCGGATCAGCTCTGGATGGATGCGGTACAGGACGTGCTGCATGCAGGTTGCAGAATGGATCAGCGAGGCTGGGTGCCGGCTACAGCCGGTAACCTCAGCCGTCGTCTTGCAGACGGTCGTATCGCAATTACACGTTCCGGCGGCCACAAGGGCTTTCTGAGCGAGCAGGACGTTATTGAAATCGATCCTGAAGGCTGCCCGCTTGCTCCTGGTCAGAAGGCAAGTGCCGAGACATTGCTGCATACGCAGCTCTATGCATCCGACCCGGCAATCGGAGCTGTGTTGCATGGTCATTCTGTTGCCGCAACCGTGTTGTCTATGGCTCTCGATACGCCTGTTCTCACCTTGTCAGGCTACGAGTTGATCAAGGTGTTTGAAGGGCAATCGACCCATGATACGGCAATTGACGTGCCGTTTTTTGCCAATGATCAGGATATTGCCCGTCTGGCGACGGTCGTGGCTCCCTCTCTGGGCAAAATGCCGGCGGGCTACGTGATCCGGGGGCATGGAGTCTATGTCTGGGGACGGGATATGGCGATGGCTCTTGCCCGCCTCGAAGGACTGGAGTTTCTTCTGGCCTGCGAACTTGAAAGGCGGAAACGATGAGCCGACTGACCATCTATCATGACGATACGCCTGAAAATCTCATTCTCGACACAGAGGATGCCCGGGTGATCGCCGAGACATTGCGCCCGCTCGATGTGCGTTTCGAACGCTGGCAGTCTCCGGTCACACCGGCCAGGGATGCCGCGCCGGAAGTTATTCTGGAGGCCTATCGCCCCTATCTTGACGGGCTGATGGGTGAAACGGGCGCAGGCAGTGCCGATGTGATTCGTTTTGACCGTAATACCCCCCAGATCGCTGCCATGCGTGAGAAATACCTCTCCGAGCACACCCATAGCGAGGATGAGGTGCGCTTCTTCGTGTATGGTCAGGGTGCTTCATCCTGCATGTTGAAGGGAAGGTCTATTCTGTTCTGTGCGTGCAGGGAGACCTGATTTCGGTGCCGGCCGGCACGCCGCACTGGTTTGATGCCGGACATGATCCGATGTTGTTGCCTTGCGTGTCTTTACCGATACAACAGGCTGGGTTGCGGAATACACGGGCGATGAGATCGCACGCCGGTTCCCTGTCACTATTCCGGAACTTGCGGCATGAGCACTGTTCGTCTCATTCTTCTGGATATCGAAGGTACTACCCTGCCGATCACTTTCGTCAGGGACGTGCTCTTTCCCTATTCTGACAAGGTGATGCCTGAACTGCTGCGTGAGCAGGCAGACAATCCGCTGGTCAAGGTAGCGCTGGCGGATATCGAAGCAACCAGTCCCGGTTGTGATCCGCTTGTCCAGCTTCATGACTGGACTGTGCGGGATGAAAAGGTTGCGCCGCTTAAATCATTGCAGGGTCTGGCCTGGAAGACAGGTTTCGAATCGGGCGCTCTCAAGGCACGTCTGTATCCCGACGTACCGCCGGCATTGAAGGCCTGGCATGACGCCGGATTACGTCTTGCAGTCTATTCATCCGGTTCGGCAAGCGCGCAGCGCCTGCTCTATGGCTATTCGGATGCTGGTGATCTGACGTCTCTTTTCGAGGCATTCTATGATCTCGATATCGGGGGCAAGAAAGTGGCCGAGAGTTATCGGGAGATTGCCTTGCGTGCGGGTGTCGCTCCCGGTGAGATCCTGTTTCTCTCTGATATCGGTGCGGAACTTGACGCGGCAGAAGAGGCAGGACTCAGAACCTGCCAGCTCGTGCGGCCGGAAGATGGTACGATCCCCCATGCTGGTACGTTTCAGGCGGCGGACTTCAAAGCTGTTGGCTTGCAGTTCGGATTGCCAGTCTCATGACCCTTTACGAGAACTGGACAGCGGTCCCCCATGGGGCACGTGGCTCTGCTGTCGCTCTTGGTAATTTCGATGGTGTGCATCTGGGACATGCCCATCTTCTGAAATCACTTCATGCAGCGCGTCCAGATCTTCCGCTTGGTGTTGTGACTTTCGAGCCCCATCCACGCGAATTCTTCCGCCCTCAAGACCCTCCGGTCCGTCTGATGTTGCCGCCTGTCCGTGCGCGGTTTCTGCATGAACTGGGTGTGAAACAGATTTTCCAGCTCCCTTTCGACGCTGATTTCAGTCATATGCCACCGGAGCGCTTCGTTGAGGACGTGCTGCATCATGGGCTGGGTGTGCAGCATGTGGCCTGTGGTCCTGATTTTGCTTTTGGCCACAGACGGGCCGGTGATATCGGGTATCTGGGTCACAGGCTCGAGACATTCGGTATCGGCCTGACGATTGTGCCTCCCCTGACCGATATCAGTGGCCCTTTTTCCTCCTCGCGCATTCGTCGGCTGCTTCAGGAAGGCTACCCGGAACGTGCCGCGGAGGAGCTCGGTCGTCCGTGGTTTATTACCGGTGCTGTTGCCCATGGAGACAAGCGCGGGCGTCTTCTGGGCTTTCCGACCGCCAATATCCCTCTGGGTCGTCATGTCGAACCGGCACGTGGCGTTTATGCCGCGACGATCCGTCATCCCGATGGGCGCATAAGCTCCGGCGTTGCCAATATCGGTCGTCGTCCGACGATCAATGACGGACAGGAGAGCAGGCTTGAGGTTCATCTCTTCGACGTGAGTGAGGACCTCTACGGTCAGGTGCTGGAAGTCAGTCTGCATAAACTGCTGCGGGAGGAGCGTCGCTTCGACGGGCTTGACGCCTTGAAGGCCCAGATTGCCGAGGATGCGAGCCAGGCCCGCGCCGTGCTCAGCCCTGCCATCTGAACCCCGCCTGCGATCCTTTTATCATGCCATGCATCGCGAAAATGATCTGCAACAGGTGCTCGCGATGTGTCACGCACTCATTTTCCGGGTGTGAAGAGCAAGGTGAGACTGAGTTGTTCACTATGTAGGCTTATTATCCAGTCAATGGATCTGATTCAGCTGCAGCAGGGTAATTGCGCTCTATACCCGGACGGTTGCCTTATCGTGTTCTGTAGCGAACCATGCGTTGTGTCACTGTGAAATGACATTTCAAGGACAGTTTCCCAAAATATGGGGGAAACGGTATGGTTCTGGAATGAAAAAACATGATCTCATGCTGGCCGGCAAGCCTCCGGAGAGGTGCCTCAACTGCGATACCTCTCTTCTAGGCCATTACTGTCACGTCTGTGGGCAGAACGCCCGTACTGCGGAGCCTTCTCTTCGCGAGTTCTGCCTGGATTTCTTCGAGATGATGACACATGCGGATGGCAAGGTCATGCGCACAATCCGTCGTCTTTTCTTTGATCCGGCTTGCCTGACACGTGACTATATAAAAGGGAAGCGGGCCAGTGAGATTCCCCCGATCCGTATGTTTTTTGTCTCGCTCCTGCTTTTCTTCGCGTTTACGTCTGTAGCGCCATTTCATAGTATTGTTGCCAGAGAAATACCTGAAGAAATGGCTGAAGAAAGCCACTCTACACTTCCGCTATCAGGACATGCTGAAAGTCTGAAGGTGGAGCTCAAGGCTCAGGTAGAGACTTTGACATTTTCCGGATCAAAACGGGTGCAGAAATGGTTAGATGATCATCTTGCCGCTGCGTTGGATAATCCTGACGAGGTGCAGCATGTGATGGGTGAATGGGCGGAGCGCATGGTGTTGCTACTGCTTCCCATAAGCGCAGTATTTCTCTGGATATTGTATGCTTTCCCGAAACCGGTTCCTCTCTACGATCATCTCATTGTCTCGCTGCATTCCCTGACAGTCCTGTTTCTGATTGTCACCGTCGCGACGATACTGGAAAAATTTCTGTCCGACGAAGTAATGGACTGGCTTATACGTGCGCTCGCTCTGGCGATGACGGTGCATCTTTTTGCACATCTGAAAGGTTTCTACAGGCGTTCGGCTGCCGGAACCGTTCTGCGTATGATCCTTCTCGGCTTGGCCACAATCGTGGCATCCTTCCTGCTCACCCTTGCTCTGGCCCTCATCGGCCTGCAACTTGGAGCCGTGGGGGAATAGAGATGAATGTCCTGCGGTAATACCTGGTCTTGCAGGGTGTCGAGACGACCCGTGTTGTTATCATGACCTCCAGGCTGACACTGTCTGGTTGAGAAGCAACCGCGAGAGCATCCAAGGTTTACCCAGTGACGGGCCATTGTCCTGCTTAAGGATGATCCCGGAAAGATCGCCTGATTCTGTGACGCTTAATCGGGATCTATCGGAGCGGCAGACTCCTCTCTCTCGTACATTCTGGATCAGTGCCTAAAATGTGAAGTTTTGTTGTTTGTTGTCACCGTTCTCATGTTATATATTAACTGAGATTAATAATTCCGGGGGGTGTCATGTTTGGCGCGATGCAAATGTATCAGATGCAGGCGATGGAACAGCACATCGCCCAAAAGGAAATGCGTCGTAAAGAAAGCGTTTCGCGTCTTGTCAGGCTGAAAGCCTTTCTGCGTCAGGATCTTACGACGCTCGGCCAGCAGATTGACGGTACCTTCGACAGTGTCTGTTCCTCGACAGGCTTTTCCAAACATGGAAGCTTGCGCTGAGTCCGTGATGGGCGAATATCTGCAGACGTCGGCATTCAGGTCAATTGACCATGGTGCAGGAGAGGGGCGTTCTGGTTAGCCGGAAAAATTCTTTCTTGCGTAGATAGAAAACAAACTCGAAAGAGACATTTCCATTCATAAATTGCTTCAAATTGGTGGAGCAATATCGTTCTGTCGTTCCATTTACGATCATTCGTTTCAGCTCTGTCTCTGAGTACTGAAAGATAGCTTCATCTGCATGATGACTTAACGCGATTTCTTCAGTGATTGTGCGCCCCTTTCTGCGTGCCGACAAGATCGTAGACATTGGATTATCTGCAAATGGAGCAGCGCGGTTCAGGAGGTTTACATAGTCATCGATCGCGGATATCGGCATTTGTGGTGGGGTCAAGGCGCTTTGTGCATTGGTTTCTGATATAAAAAGAAAGATAGATGCGACAAAAATCCAAGCTGCTTTTCTCATTATCATTGCCCCTTAGCGCGTATGACGCATAATACAGAAAAGATTTTTGTCTGGTAGGTCAGTCTACTGACTCTCTATTCCTCTGAAACACGCTTTAAAAATCTTTGTGATTTTGCTGCGTCCATCGAAGGCAGGATGCAACCTCTGCTCTTGACCCCGAAGCCCGCATCTTCGCATAACTCGCGGTTCCCTGACTCCGTCGAATGATCGAAGATGCCTGATTCCAAAAGCCCCGATCCTCAGGACCGTTATCGCGACACGGTCTTTCTGCCTCGCACCAGCTTTCCGATGCGTGGCAACCTGCCTATGCGCGAGCCGGAAATTCTGGCGCGATGGGAATCGATAGGGCTTGATGAGAAGATTATCGAGGCAGGCAAGGGCAAGCCGGTCTTCACCCTGCATGATGGGCCGCCTTATGCGAATGGCCATTTGCATATCGGACATGCGCTGAACAAGATCAACAAGGACGTCATCAATCGTGCCCAGCGCATGAATGGCGCCCGTGTGCGCTACGTGCCGGGCTGGGACTGCCATGGCTGCCGATAGAATGGCGTGTTGAAGAAGAATACCGCAAGGCAGGCAAGAACAAGGATGATGTGCCTGTTCTGCAGTTCCGTGCCGAATGCCGCGACTATGCGCGTCGCTGGCTGGATACCCAGGCCGAGGAATTCAAGCGTCTTGGCGTACAGGGGGAGTGGAAGAACCGTTACGCCACGATGGATTTCAGTTCGGAATCAGCCATTGTGGCTGAAATCGGCAAATTCCTGCTCAATGGTGGGCTCTATCGCGGTTTGCGTCCAGTCATGTGGAGCCCGGTAGAGAAGACGGCCCTTGCCGAAGCAGAAATCGAGTATCACGACATCACATCGACCACGATTCATGTGGCTTTTCCAATCGAGGCCGATCCTACACCCGGACAGGCTCTGCAAGGAGCGTCCGCAGTTATCTGGACGACCACGCCCTGGACCATTCCGGCCAATCGTGCCATCGCCTATGGTCCCGAAATTGCGTATGCCGTAATCCGCGCTGACCTGCTGGAAGAAAGCAGTCTTGTAGCGCCGGGGTCGCGCTTCCTGATTGCCGAAGAGCGTCTGGTAGATTTCTGCGCTCAGGCAGGGATTCAGGAATATCATACCCTTTATACCCTCCCCGGCGAGGCTCTCGAAGGCACGATCTGTGCCCATCCCTTGCGTGGTTGTGGCTACGAATTTGATGTGCCCATGCTGCCGGGCGATTTTGTGACGACTGATGCTGGTACGGGTCTTGTGCATATGGCCCCCGCCCATGGTCAGGACGATTTCCTGCTGACACGTCAATACGGAATTGAAGTGTCCGAACTGGTGCAGGACGATGGCACCTATGCCCCCTGGGTACCGCATTTCGCCGGTATCCATGTGTTCAAGGCGGCCGATCCGGTTTGCGCAGCCCTGACAGAAGCAACGCAGCGCTGGGCTGCGAATGGCGATGCCGCAGCCGGCCTCGTCGCGCGCTCAAGCATTGTGCATTCCTATCCGCATTCCTGGCGTTCACGTAAACCGATCATCTTCCGCGCGACCCCGCAATGGTTCATTCGCATGGATGGTGATCAGGCGCTGCGCCGCAAGGCACTCGATGCGCTGGCTGATGTCACTTTTGTGCCTGAAGCTGCGCGTAACCGCCTGACTTCCATGATTGAACAGCGCCCCGACTGGTGCATCAGCGTCAGCGTGCCTGGGGCGTACCGATTGCGGTCTTCGTTGAGAAGAGCACCGGTGAAGTGCTGCGTGACGCGACGGTGATGCAGCGTATTGTGGACGCGATGGCCGAGCATGGTGCCGATATCTGGTACAGTGCCGATCCGGCGGAGTTCCTTGGTGAAGGACGTGATCCGTCGCAATACGAACAGGTTTTCGACATCGTTGATGTCTGGTTCGAGAGTGGCTCGACTCACAGTTTTGTTCTGGGTGAAGACGGGCTGAATTTCCCGGCCGATCTCTATCTGGAAGGGTCCGACAGCATCGCGGCTGGTTCCAGTCTTCTTTGCTTGAGAGCGTCGGAACACGCGGCATGGCGCCCATGAAGGCGATTGTCACAAACGGTTTTGTGCTCGACGAGCAAGGCCGCAAGATGTCGAAGTCACTGGGTAATGTGATTGCGCCCAAGGAAGTGACCGACAAGCTTGGCGCGGATATTCTGCGTCTGTGGGTCGTCAATTCTGACAGTAATGAGGATCTGCGTATTGGTAACGAGATTCTCAAGCAGCAGGGCGAACTCTATCGTCGTTTGCGCAACACGCTGCGTTGGCTGCTAGGGGCACTTGACGGCTTTGCGCCTGAAGAGGCCGTACCTTATGAACAGCTGCCGGAGCTGGAACGTTATATCCTGCACCGGCTGAGCGATCTGGGTGGTTTGCTGAAGCAGGCGGTACATACCCATCAATGGGTTGGCGTCTATCCGATGCTCCACGGTTTCTGCACGACCGATCTCTCCGCTTTCTATTTCGATGTACGAAAGGACGCTCTTTACTGCGATGCGCCCGGCTCGATGCGTCGTCGTGCCGCCCGTACTGTACTGGATATTCTTCATCGCGCGCTTGCCACCTGGCTTGCGCCAGTGCTGGTCTTCTCGGCTGAAGAAGCTTGGACAGCCCGTTTTGGCGAAGAAAGCTCTGTTCATCTTCAGACGTTTCTTGAACCCGATCCGCTCTGGCATGATTCTGCCCTTGGCGAACGCTGGACCCAGATCCGTGCCCTGCGCCGCGTGATCACCACGGAGCTGGAAGGGGCGCGTCGTGGTGGTGTGATCGGGTCTTCGCTTGAAGCACGTCTCAGTCTGCCTCTTACGGAACAGGAACAGGTCGTATTCGGCGATGTGGACTGGGCCGAGCTGGCGATTGTCTCGCAGGCCGACGTTCAGCTCCTGACCAATGCACCTTCTCTCTATATTGATGATGGTGCCGATCCCGATCGCGAAGGCGTTGTTGCTGCCCATCCCGGCCCGAGCGTCAGTGAGGCAGAGGGCACCAAGTGCCTGCGTTGCTGGCGTGTTTTGCCTGAAGTCGGGAGTTATGCCGAGCATTCGGGTCTGTGCCTGCGTTGCAGCGATGTGGTGTCGATGTGACGCGCGCGAAACTCACCGTTTCCTTTGGACGCCCGGCGACACTGATCGCCGGGATTATTGCTTTCATGGTCGTGCTCTGTGCCGACCAGGCTAGCAAATGGTGGATTCTTGATGTTTTTGATCTGCCTGCCAAAGGGAGCGTGGCCATCCTGCCAGGATTGAATTTCACTATGGTGTGGAATCACGCTGTTACTTTCGGCTTGCTTGGGGGCGTGGGGTCTTACGGTCCGCTGATTTTCTGCACCGTTGCACTCATCGCAGTTCTGGTCCTGCTCTGGCAGACGCTCACCACCTCACGTATGGTCGTGGCTATTGCCTCTGCAGCCATTGCCGGTGGGGCAGTAGGGAACGTGATCGATCGTGTACGCTTCGGCGCGGTGGTCGATTTCATCCATGTCCATGCTTTCGGCTGGAGTTGGTATGTCTTCAACGTTGCCGATTCCGCCATTGACTGCGGTGTTGCTGCCTGGATTATCGGATCGATTTGGGCTGATCGACGCGCAGAAGGGACACGCAGCGGGGGTGGCAAGAATTCGTTGCACTTATCCGGCTCTGCAACAGCACCGCGGGATCATTGATCTCTTGTCGATGCCGAAACGCTCCATTAGGATCGAGACCGATATGGCTCAGCTCTCCCTCCCGACCGTCCTTCGTGTCCTGCCGGTTCTCGGCCTGACAGCACTCCTTCCGGCTTGCTCCGGTTCCGACGTCTCGCGGGCTTTTGGCCTCGAACGGTCGATGCCCGACGAGTATACGGTCACCACGCGAGCACCGCTCTCGATGCCGCCTTCAGAAAAACTGAGCCTGCCGGGTCAGGGCGAGCATACGGCGGATGAGAATCCCCGTACCCAGGCGCTTGAAACCCTGTCGCCCAATGCGGCATTGCATTCGACAACAGGCAGCAACAGCGCAGGTCAGCAGGCACTTGTCGGCGAGGTCGATCAGGCTTCCAGAGCACCCAATAACGCCGAGCTGGGGGCTGCGGGGGCCGGTCTGACCGATGAGCTGATGTTCTGGCGCGGTGGTAATGCCGGTAGTGTTGTCGATAGCGAGGCCGAAAACCGTCGCATCCAGCGCGCTTCGGCACTTGGTCAGAAACCCTCGACAGGGGCAACGCCTACCAAGAAGTCAAAGAGCTCGTTTCTCGGCGTCTTCTGATGCCTCTTCATGAAACCTGCTGAGCACGTCCTTCCTCGTCCCACGCTGCGTCGTCTATCCAATCATGTCATCGATCTGATTGCTGCGGGTGAGGTTGTCGAGCGTCCTGCCGCGGCGCTCAAGGAACTGGCGGAGAACGCACTCGACGCCGGTGCGACCCGACTCGAGATTTCTCTCCTCAATGGCGGTTGTGACCGTATCGAGGTCACTGACAATGGTTGCGGCATGACGCCGGATGACCTTGTCATGGCTGTAGAGCGTCATTGCACGTCAAAACTTGCCGATGAAAGCCTGACCCGTATTGTCACTCTTGGTTTCCGTGGCGAGGCGTTGCCTTCTATCGGTGCCATTGCCCGACTGGGTCTGACATCCCGTCAGCATGATGCTGATACGGCCTGGATGCTGCGTCTTGAAGGTGGCCTCCTGACTCCTCCCGTTCCGGCGCCAGGGGCGCCGGGGACGCGTGTCGTCGTGGAAGACCTTTTTTTCGCAACGCCGGCACGACGCAAATTCCTCAAATCTGCCCGCGTGGAAGGAGGGCATGCCGAAGCCGTCATGCGCCGCCTTGCACTTTCGGCACCGCATTGTGCCATGCGCTTCACACTCGATGAGCGGCTGGTTTTTGATTTCCCGGCCCAGACCCTTGTTGAGCGTGTGCAGGCCGTTCTGGGCGAGAGTGACTCCCTGATTACGCTGGATGAAGAACGCCATGGCCTGCGTCTGACGGGTTTCGTCTGCGGCCCGGCTGCAACGCGTGCTACGGCAGCCTCACAGTTCCTTGTGGTCAATAACCGGCCTGTTTCTGATCCTCTGCTGAGAACGGCCATACGTGTGGCCTATCGCCCGGTCATTGAACCTGGCAGGCACCCGGTTCTCGCTCTTCATCTGCAATTGCCGCATGACAGGGTGGATGTGAATGTTCATCCCGCCAAGACGGAGCTTCGTTTTGCCGATGAGGCTGATGTGCGGGGTCTCATGATTGGGGCCATTCAACGCGCTCTGGGTCATGGAGCGGGTGAAGGCGGGGTAAGGATGCGTTTTGCAGCGCCCGCGCGCCAGAATATCCAGTATCCGGTTTCTGCCCCGGTGCGTCCTGAACCCGGTTTCCTTTCATCACATGAAACACTTGTCGGTATAGGTGCCAGCTTCACAGGGAGGGGCTGCAACTCCCCGGGGCTTCTCCGAAGGTCTCGGCAGTTTTATGCCGGTAGCCCGTCCGGCCATCCAGCCGGATGCCGGTCAGCTTGGGTCTTTCCCGCTGGGAGCCCCGGTTGCCCAGATTTTTGATACCTATATTCTGGCACTTGGTCAGGACGGCGATCTGATCCTCGTGGATCAGCATGCAGCTCATGAGCGTCTGACCCATGAAAAGCTGCTTGCCCAACATGCCTCTGGTGCACTGAAAGCCCAGCGCCTGCTTTTGCCTGAAGTTGTGGATCTGCCACCCGGACAGGCCGTACGTCTGCTCGAATGGAAAGGGGCTCTGGAGTCCCTGGGACTGGAAATCGAATCCTTTGGCGGGGGGAGTGTACTGCTGCGAACCATGCCAATGCTGTTGCAGGGAGGGGATGGTGTAGCGCTGTTGCGTGATCTGTCTGAAGAGCTGGCTTCCGACCCTGATCTTGTGCCGGGAGACAGCGTTGCACTGGAACGACGTATTGACTCGGTTATCGCGCGTATGGCGTGTCACGGAAGCATCAGAGCTGGCAGACGCCTTCAACGGGAGGAAATGGCAGCTTTGCTACGCCAGATGGAGCAGACGCCTCGTGCCAATACCTGTTCACATGGCCGACCAACCTGGCTTCGTCTGGGCCGTGATGAACTCGAGAAACTGTTTGGCCGGATTCGCTGAAGGCGATTCATCTCTGGACGTATCGCCTTCAGTTTATGCTGTCAGGACGGGTTGTGAGCCATTCTGTGACGCTTTGCTGTAACGGGGTGAGTTACTGCTACGACATCGCCTGAAACGTAGAGTACCGAATCGACCGCATTCTGCAGCGCGTCTGTTGCCGATTTGGAGTCGCCCCCATCCATGAAAACTGAGGCGCGATGTACGTCGCCCGAAATCATTTCCAGAGGTGCAAGGGCGATCACATACTGGACTTTGGTCCCTACAACCTGAAGATCCTGATTGACCAGTCGGGTCTCGCCGGTTTTCAGATGCTGATTGGCACTGGAAAGGGCGGTTTGCTGCGCAGGAGCCAGAGCATCCGTGACCATATATTCTCCGCCAACAGGGAGCCAGTGAACCGGAACACCATTGGCGACAACACGTTTTGGTGCGCCATGACTTGGAACCGGCTGCATGGCATCTTCGGCTCGTACAAAGGCGCGGTCATCCTTTGCAGCCTTTTCCAGTCGGGCTTCAGCTTCATTGATCAGGCTCTGGGCCTGCCCGTTCTGGTTGTTCGCCAGAGCCTGCTGGGCAAGCAGAATATTGGCGAGTGCTTTTTGTCCATCCTTGGAGAGACGGGCGAAATCCTTGTCGGCATGGGCCTGTTCGGCGCCTGTGACATTCTGAGATGTCGCGGCGTAGGCCGGAACCCCGGCCAGGGTCAGTAGGGCAGAGCCGGCAATCATCAGGCGGCGCATCGTTTTTCTCCTCAATGGTCATCTCTGTTTTCTGGAGATGTTGAGTCTAGAACGGAAGCAACGCGCTGCTGTTGCATGACAACCCTGTTAACACGCAGCCAGAAACGACAATCAGAGAGGGGGCGGTGTCTCTCCATCCGGGGGAGG
The DNA here is from genome assembly GCF_000613885.1 of Asaia prunellae JCM 25354. Lineage (GTDB taxonomy): Bacteria > Pseudomonadota > Alphaproteobacteria > Acetobacterales > Acetobacteraceae > Asaia > Asaia prunellae. Next base: position 68,856 of record NZ_BAJV01000005.1, read on the forward strand.
TTTGCGACTGGTCAGCACATTGCCTGCCGATGCGCCTGCAATGCAGAGAACACCGAGCCAGCGGGCGACAGAAAGAGACTCACCCAGAAGCAACAGCCCCGAGATCGAACCGAGTACCGGTTCGAGGCTCAACAGGATACCAAGATCACGCGGGCCAAGCTTGCGCATGGCCATCATGTCCAGAATATAGGGTACGGCAGAAGAAAGGATGGCTACTCCTACAGCGGCAATCCCCTGATGAGGATGGGTGACAGCCGGTACAAGGGCCGGGAGCAACCAGGGGAGCAGCAGGATACCTGCGGTCGTCATACCCAGTGTTGTGGCCTGGGCAGCAGGCATGACCCGTCCGATTCTTGTACCGGTCAGGATATAGACCACCCAGCCAACGGCACTGATCAGGGCGGCGATAACCCCGATCGGGTCAAGGTGCCCTGCGACATGATCAGGGCGCAGAAGGAGATAAAGTCCTGAAACCACCATGCCTGCCCAGAGCAGGTCAAGCAGCCGACGTGAACCGATAAGGGCGAGTGAAAGCGGCCCCATGAATTCAAAAGCCACCACCAGCCCCAGAGGCAAACGCACCAGAGCGACATAGAAGGCAAAATTCATGACGGCCATTGACGCGCCATAAGGCAGAAGCAGGCGCCACAGGCCAGGACGCAGGACAGAAGGGCCAGGCCGAACCACGATCAGAAGGATGACAGCAGCCAGGCCGACACGCAGACCGACCATACCCTCTGCGCCGAAGAGAGGAAAAAGCCCCTTGGCCAGCGCTGCGCCGATCTGGAAAGAGGAAATGCCTCCTATCAGAAGGGCCAGGCCGCCGAGCTTGTCGAGGCGTGTCGACGTCGGATGATCGAGAGAAACCATCAGACGTCAAGCAGTTCGGCTGAACGCGCATGGTCCTGAATGAAACGAAAGCGCAGTTCCGGTTTGCGTCCCATGAGGCTTTCGACACGATCACTTGTCAGCGCGCGATCTTCCGCCGGAGTCACAACACGCAGGAGCGTGCGTCTGGCAGGGTCCATGGTTGTCTGTTTCAGATCCTTGACCGGCATTTCGCCCAGCCCCTTGAATCGTGAGATTTCGACTTTCGCGCCTGTTTGAAATCGCGTTTGAGGCGGCGTACGCGATCATCGTCATCCATGGCGTACACAGTCTTGGCGCCGTGGGTCAGGCGATAGAGGGGGGGCTGCGCCAGATAGAGATGTCCCTTGCGGACCAGTTCGGGCATTTCACGATAGAAAAAGGTCATGAGCAGTGAGGCGATATGGGCACCATCCACGTCAGCATCCGTCATGATGATCACGCGCCCATAACGCAGGCGTGTCAGATCAAAGGCTGATCCTGAACCGCAGCCCAGTGCTTCCACCAGGTCACGCAGTTCCTGGTTGGCTTTGAGCTTGTCTGCTGTTGCCGAGGCAACGTTGAGAATTTTCCCGCGAAGCGGCAGCACAGCCTGTGTCTCGCGATCGCGCGCCTGACGGGCGGAACCTCCAGCCGAGTCGCCTTCGACCAGAAAAAGTTCGGTATCGGCAGCATTCTCGCGCGTGCAATCGGTCAGCTTGCCAGGCAGGCGCAGACGACGCGTGGCGCTCTTGCGTGGCGTGTCCTTGCTTTCCTTGCGACGCAGACGTTCTTCGGCGCGCTCAATGATAAAGGCCAGAAGATTATCAGCCTGGGCCGGGTTACCACCGAGCCAGTGATCCAGTCGGTCGCGCAGGGCGCCTTCCACGAGGCGGCTCGCTTCCTGCGTAGTCAGCTTTTCCTTTGTCTGTCCCTGAAAATGTGGGTCGCGAATGAAAACAGAGAGTTTGGCAGAAAGCGTTCCTAGGACATCCTCGGCCGTGATTGCCGCTGCCCGTTTGATACTGCGGCTCTCGCCCCAGGCACGAAACCCTTTGACAAGCGCAGTGCGGAACCCTGCCTCATGCGTGCCGCCTTGTGGTGTGGGGATGGTATTGCAGTATGATGTCATGCCCGACACGCCCTGCTCCAGAAACGCCACAGCCCATTCCAGCTTGCCACCAGTCCGTCCATCGGCCGCCTGAGGCAGTTCGGCCTCGCCGGACCAGAGGGGGCTCAGCAGGGCAGGTGTCGCGCCGAGTTCGGCATTCAGACTGTCGGCCAGACCATTGGGAAAATGGATCGTCGCTTCAGTCGGGGTCTCGTCACCGCTTTTGATCAGTGTTGGCTCGACGCTCCAGCGAATGGTTACCCCACGAAAGAGAGCCGCCTTGGAGCAGCAGAGCCGATAAAGACGCTGTGGCGAAAAGCTCAGGCCGCCGAAAATCTCCGGGTCGGGTGCAAAGCGGATTGTTGTACCGCGCCTGTTGGGCGCATTGCCGATCTGCTGCAGAGGCGTGAGAGGCTTGCCGCGTGCATAGTCCTGTCGCCACAGAAGTTTCTCTCTCGCGACCTCGACCTCGAGCTTCTCGGACAAGGCATTGACCACAGAAGAACCGACGCCGTGCAATCCGCCCGACGTATCATAGGCTTTGCCTGAAAATTTTCCGCCCGCGTGAAGCGTTGTGAAGATCACTTCCAGCGCCGAGCGATTCCTGAATTTCGGATGAGCATCGACAGGAATACCGCGCCCGTTATCGCGCACCATAAGGAGTCTCGCTCCTTCCAAGGCCACATCAATGACGCTGGCATGGCCTGCAACGGCCTCATCCATGGCATTGTCGAGAATCTCGGAAGCGAGATGGTGATAGGCGGTGTCGTCCGTACCACCAATATACATGCCAGGGCGGCGGCGGACCGGCTCTAGTCCTTCAAGGACTTCGATCTGGTCGGCACCGTAATTTTCCGGCACCGGAGCCTGCGTCGTCTTGCGGGGGCGACGTGCAGGCTTGTCATCACTCTTGAAGAGGTCGTCGTTCATATTGCGTTCTTGACGGCCTCGCCGGGGCGCCGTCAAGCACCCCGTGCAGGTAGGGGTCAGATTTTAGGCGCGGGTCTTGCGACGGGCGCGAGTTTTGCCGGTTGAACGGCTATGGGCGACAGCCGCCGGGGCCGAGCAGGTTTCGAAGGAGGCAGGCTGAATGATATCCTTGGCATCTGCATAATGGGCCAGATCGGCGCCGTCATCGAGAGCGTCTACCTCATCGAACATGGCAACGCGCTGCTGACAGAAAATCGTACCAGCCTTCAGACCACCCTCAGACTGCACATTGGCGAGCTGTGTGATGTAGTCGTCATGCGCCTTCATGGCGTTGCGCCCGTAAGCCGATTTGAAATAGGTATTCAGGCGTTCCTCCTCGGCAGCAAGCTTCGGGCGGAACTTGGCTACAAATGAGTTATAGCGGTCCTGGGCGCTGCATGAGAGTGCGGTCACCATGAGTTCGCTTTTCAGTCCCTGCACGTTGAAAGCCTCATGCGCGGGAGATTCGCTGCATCCTGCCGCATAGGCAGCACCGGAAACGGCAAAGGTGCTGGCAAGCAAGGTGCAGGCAGTAAGGCGCGCAAACGGACGCAGGAGCGTTGCCGGGCTGAAAGCGACATCAGGGGACTCCACAAGGGCGAGTGACAAGAGCGTTGCGCCGTCAGGGCGCGGGCAGGGCAGGGAAATGCCATTGGATTATGACGTAGCAATTACGGCGAGAAAATGCCCGCAGGCAAGGAAGAAGGCCATTTTCTCAAAAAAAAACCCGGACGTTCTTTTCTTTCGTTTCCATCGTCGGTTCCCCCTTCCGGTAGCGCTCTGCTTGCGCTAGGGCCATTGACGAATTTGTCTCCGGAGGCGTTGATCATGCCGGGAGACATCCGGTGTCGGGCCTGCTGGTATAACAAATAGCAGTATCGATTTTCGATGACATGTGATCAGTGGAGTTGATGGTGCGACTGCGTGGTTCTGCAATTACTCTCGTTTCGGCTCTGACTCTGGCGGCTTGCGCGCAACAGCCCGTCGTACAGCGCGTCGTTCCTCCCAACCCCTTCGGTTATCAGAAAGTCTCTGCTGTCTGTACGACGACTCCGGTCAAGACGGCGCCTGATGGCAGCATGAGCGTTGAAATGACGGTGCGCAGCGATGACGGTCTTTGTGCCCTCGCCGTGCAGAAGCCGGGCAACACCAATTACCGTTCTTTCGGCGTTGCCCCTGCGCCTCAGCATGGCAAGGCCTTCATGTATAATTTCGACGATCACACCTACATTACCTACACACCGAGCACCGCCTATGCAGGCAAGGACAGCTTTACCGCCGTTCTGATTCCCGGCGGGACCGAAAAGCGCACCAGGCTGACTGTCAATGCAACGGTTGATGCAACGGGCGTTACCATTGCGGCCCCTCCGAAGGCTACAGTCGCTCCGGCAGCCAGGAAACCTGTCGCCAAGCACACGACGTCACGTCGCAAGACCACCAAGAAGTAGGAATCCGTTTCTCCCCTGCTTCTGCGTCTGGCGAAGAAGCAGGGAGACTGACTCGCATGTCAGATCGAGAATGAAATAGGCTCGTGGACCGGTCGACGCAGTCCGGCAGCTTCTGCTCTCCTGACCATCTCCTCCAGGGTAAGCGTCGCCATCTCACCGCGTATCGTTTCATCGAGGACCTGCCAGCAAGGCTCGATGACATTGCGAAACAGTGCACCCTGAGCGGCTTCTTCACTCGCTGTGTCTTCGGAGACAACGACACGCACAATCTCATCAAGCCCGATATCGCGTTGCGGTCGGCCCAGGCGATAGCCGCCACGTGGTCCACGGACACTTTCGAGAAGGCCGGAGCGCGACAGTGCCTGAAGCAGTGGTTCGATCCCCCTGCGGGCCAACCCGGCCCGCTCGGCAATATCGCCGCCGCTGACAAGGCTGGAGCGTCCGGCATGAAAGGCCACATCGACCATGATGATCACAGCGATCATCGCCCTGTCCCTGCGAAGATACATCCAGATTTTTCCTCAATGACAAATTATCCGCAATATAGCAGTTATTGCCGGGAAAACACAGATGCGCATCGCAGGAACGAACGCGCTGCCATATTGCAAGAAGGATTTGCCCATGACGACCCCTACGGTGCCTGGTGAGAAAACGCGTACGGCGTCAGGCTATGCCGCACCCAGAGGCCAGATTTTCGACTCGATCCTGCAAACCGTAGGGGGCACACCGCTTGTGGCTGTGCCGCGCCTGACCCAGGCTGACAAACTCAAGGCCCGGCTTTTGCTCAAGCTGGAGTTTTTTAACCCGCTGGGCTCTGTAAAGGATCGTATCGGCGTTGCCCTTATCCAGCAGGCAGAAGCACGGGGAGAGATCACGCCGGGGCGCACGGTACTGGTAGAGCCGACCTCCGGTAACACGGGTATTTCCCTGGCATTTGCATCCGCTGCGCTTGGTTATCGGCTGATTGTCACCATGCCGGAGAGCGCGTCGATCGAAAGACGCAAGATGTTGCGTCTGATGGATGCCCAGCTGGAACTGACTCCGGCGGCACGAGGAATGGCAGGGGCCATTCTGCGTGCTGAAGAGCTGGTGGCTTCTCTCCCTGATGCCTGGATGCCAAGTCAGTTTGATAATCAGGCCAATCCCGAGATCCATGCGCTAACGACAGCTGAGGAGCTATGGATCGATACGGATGGGACAGTGGATCTTGTCGTTGCCGGGGTGGGCACAGGGGGAACGTTGACCGGTATCGCGCGCACTCTCAGGCCGCGCAAACCATCAATGGAGTTCTGGGGCGTGGAACCTGCGGAAAGCGCGGTGCTGAATGGTGATGACCCGGGTCCGCACGGAATTCAGGGCATTGGCCCCGGTTTCTGTCCCAATACGCTCGATTCATCCCTGCTGGATGGTGTGCTTGCTGTCTCGGAACGTGATGCCATGGCGGCATCACGGCGTTGCGCGCGTATTGAAGGTATTCCCATCGGGATTTCTTCCGGAGCCGCGCTTCATGCGGCCCTGACGCTGGCACAACGCGATGAGAACGAGGGGAAGACGATCGTGTCAATCGTTCCGTCATTTGCCGAGCGCTATCTCTCGACATCTCTTTTCAACGGACTTGTCTAGAATCGGACCTGCTGGTCTGCGGAACGGGGGCGGTATCTCCCGTTCTGACGGGTGGGAGAGGGATACCCTCTCCCGTTATCCTGTCAGTTCAGAATAATCTCGACCCGGCGGTTCTGAGGTTCCCGCGTGTTCGGCCCTGTCTGGACCAGAGGGTTACTTTCGCCATAGCCCTTGGTTACGATCAGCCCGCCTGGCACACCATCACGGATCAACTCGGCGCGTACGGCATCAGCGCGACGGACCGACAGTTTCATGTTGTAGCTTTCACCGCGCGAACCGGGATGAGCGGCGCTGTTATCGGTGTAGCCATTGACCTCAATGCGCGTAAGCTGCGTATGGGTCGAGTTCTGGGCGGCAGTGCCGACAATGGCGCGAGCACGATCAGTCAGATCGGCACGATCCCAGTCAAAGAAGACGAGATAGCTGCGCGCCGGGGCAGGAGCAGGCGCTGTAACGACGGGCACACTGCGCGGTGGGGGAGGGGCCGGATTGAACTCGTAGCGCAGTCCCAGCAGCAGGGAATGATTGAAGTCGGTACGGGTAACACGGTTACCTTCCATGGCACCTGCAGGGCGCGGGGTGTCATACCCGCCTATGCTGCCATAGCCACTCGCGTAATGCCCGTTTGGTCCAAGCATCGAGTAGAAGCGATATTCGGTTGTAAATGACAGTCCGACAGCAAACGGAACCGGAAAGGAAAGACCAAAGATACCCTGATAGGCAAAATTGCTGGTCGTACCGCCGATTTTCTGGTTGAGATAGTTATTCGGAGCACGAACAGAGGCATTCATGGCCTGCCAGCCATAGCCTACACCGGCTCCGAAATAGGGATAGACCCAGTTCGCGCCGATATCCATGTCAAACAGGGCGTTGACCATTACGCCATATTGCTGCTGACGACCCCCGGCAGAAGACGGGAAATAGCTTGATTTGAACTGTTGCAGACGGTTGTTGCGGTAATTGCCTTCCACTTCAACACGAAAGCCGTTGCCCAGACCCCAGCCGACAGAACCAAGGCCGGTTACGCCCGCATCATAGTGGTCGCGCCCGCTGGGCAGGACCGGTGAAAGGCGTACGGTCTGATCCTGATTGAAACTTGCGCCACCTGCGCCTGCCGCATAAAGCCCTTTCACCACCTGAGCCTGTGCAGGAGCAGTCAGAAGGCAGAAGCCGCCCAGAGCGCTCAGGCCCAGGAGACTCCTGCGGAAAAAGCGAGAAAGCGATCCGACCGCCTGCGGGACATCGGAAAACGGGCGGTAAACGGCTTCACCGCGCGTTCGGTGCTCCAGGGTCATATCGTCTTCTCCATCCTTTTCACGCGGCAGACTGAGAGGAGGCCGGTCAAGCAGCCTTCCGCAGCGATCTGAATGCCGTCTTTTCGCTGAACTGTCATCCCCGTGCAACGTCTGTTTCCGGTCGGGGTGCATTCGCTTTGTTGCGCCATTCTTTCTTCCTGCTCCGAGTGTGGGATGGTTGCAACAGTCGCAGAAGCCTGCCTCTGCATTTTTTAATGCGGCCTGCATGGAATTACCCGTTCCGGCCAGGTAAAATACTTTCGACAGGCGCGGTTATGTCATCGAGGGTGAATTCCAGAATCCATAAATCCGGGTCATAGCGTTTCTGACGTTCGAGATATGTATCGAGTGCTTCATGGCTTTCCATGGTGATGCGCTCCCAGCCCGCACCGAAGGCCGCATCACGCAGCACGGCGCAACGTGCCATACGGTCAACCAGAATGACCAGCACGGCGCCGGCATCGTCATCACCACGTTTGATCATCATGGCTGAGCCCCCCTGCGTCTCGATCAGTCGCATGAGACCACGCGCCCACAGGCCGGATTTGAGACGGGCTTCAGTCATGGCCGCGCATCATCCATATCGTCCGGCATGGCGGCAATTGCAGCATGATAGCTTTCCGGTCGATGAAGAAGAAGCGCAGCTGTATCGAGATCGGCATCGGTACCCAATGCTGCAGGGCAGTGACGCCTGATATCAAGAATACGCGAGACGGAAACCGGAAAGCGCAGGGCGCGACTGGCGGTGACGCTTTCGCTGTCAAGAAGCTTTCCCTGAGCAAGTGATTGCAGTTGCTGTTTGAGCGCTTGGGCTCCGCGTGAAGTGCAAATTTGCGGTATGACTCCCAGTCCCTGCAGTGGCCAGCCCAGAGGCGCCAGAACACGGCTCCAGGTAACAAAAAGCTCGCCGCCATCCGGCATTTGTCCGACAGCCTGAACTAGTCCCTTGCCCAGTGTTGCGCTGCCGACAACTACAGCACGGCGATGATCAGACAGGCTGCCGCCATAATCTCTGCTGCACTTGCCGTACGGCCATCAACAAGAGCCACGATGGGCAGGCCATTGGTCATGTCCCCTCCCTGTACTGCCCATATATGATTGGATTTTGGATCACGGCCCTGGGTAACGACTGCAATACCCTGATCGAGCACGAGGGCTGTCGCAGTAACCGCCTGTTGAAGCACACCTCCACGATCGCCGCGCAGATCGAAAATCAGCCCGGTCAGTTTCTTGTCTTCAAGAGCCTGATCGATATTCTGACTCAGCTCTTCAGCTGTATCCGAGGAAAACGAGGCGATACGCAGTATCACGATATGATCGTGCATACTGGCAAAAACTGTCTGGGGTGGGACGATCTGGCGTTCTATTCGCATGATCGCACCGTGATGGCCGGGGTCGGCAAGCAGAAGCTTGACCTTGCTTCCCGGTGCGCCGGTGAGCCAGCTCTCGACTGTCGCAGGGTCCTGGTTCCGCGTCGAGCGGCCATCGACGGCAAGCAGTCTCTGGCCGATATTGGCACCAGCAGCCCAGGCAGGCCCATTGGCATTGATGGCAGTTACGACGATCGCAGAGTTCTCACGCGCAAGAGAAAGCCCGACACCCGCCTGGGCGCCTGTTCGGTTCGCCCTGTCATTCCCTGCGGGAGCCGGGGCGACATAGCGTGAATAGGGGTCGAGATGGTTGAACAGCTCGTCGAAAAAACTCTGAAGCAGAGCGTCACGTCCGGCGGCACGCAGGGAGGCCGAACCATGCCATGCCACATCCATGCTCGAAACAATCAGCTTTACCCAGTTGAGCGTGTCATTCTCGCCCGGTTCCCGAAATTCCGAGACAGTTTTCTGGCCGATAGACAGGCGCAACATTGCCGGATGGTTGGGATCATGGGGCGGTTCGACCACGGTGATCGACGGATCGATTGCTGTCAGCCCGTCGAGCCCCCACAGACTATAGGTCTTGCTTGAATGAACCTCGAGAGTACGCGGTGTGAGAAACCGGAAGGCGCTCGACAGAACGGAGTTCAGCAACCCCGTATCAAGTGCGGGCCCTTCCTGTGCCTGCGCTGTTTCCAGGCAGGCAATGAAGGATAGCGCCGCAATCGTGCCCAGGCTGCACCGGGATAACGCGCCAGACAGGAAAGGAACGTGTTTCAGAGCCAGTAACCTTGACCATCAGGAAGATGGCTTCCCCCTAAGAATTCCGCTTTAGCGACCCGTCAGGAGGCGCGATAGAAGCCTAGCAGGACGAGCGATGTTTTTGCCACGGTCTGTGGCATCAAAAGCGCAAATTATTCTGTTTCTTCACCACCTGTTGTTTTGGCCTGGCGTGTTTTCCTTACAGGCTTGGTGGCGGATTCTGAGGACTCTGCTTTTTTTCTGGTGCTTGTGGCTTTCCTGGCAGCTGGTTTCTTCGTTGATGTTGCCCTGGACGCGGACTTCTTTCCGGGTTCGGCCTTCTCACCCTTTTCGACAGGGGTCGATTTCGTGGCGGTCTTGCGCGTTGCCTTTGTCTTGGCTTTGAGGGGCTTGCCTTTTTCGGACAGTAGCGTCAGGGCCTCGTCGAACGTTACATCGTCCATTGCCTGCCCCTTGGCGAGATTGGCAACGATCTGCCCGTGCTGGACATAGGGACCAAAGCGTCCCTTGCGTATCATGACCGCCTCGCCGTCCTTCGGATGCGCACCAAGATTGCGTATCGAAGCCAGCTTCTTGGCAAGTGAGTCGATGGCACGATTGAGCCCGACTGTCAGTACGTCGTCATCCGCGTCGAGCGTACCGAAAATTGCGCCCATCTTCACATAGGGACCAAAACGGCCAAGCCCTGCTTCTATCATCTCTCCTGTTTCGGGATGGGGTCCGAGCTTGCGTGGCAGGGAGAGCAGGCCAAGCGCCTGATCAAGTGTGAGCTTGTCTCCTTCCAGTCCCTTGGGGATGGTAGTGCGTTTTGGCTTGATCTTCTTGTTGTCAGGATCGGCTTCGCCACGCTGGATATAGAGACCATAGGGGCCACGGCGTATCGTGACGTCCTCTCCCGTTTCCGGGTCTTGGCCGAGGCTCTTCATACCTTCCTTGAGGGTCTCGCCTTCTCCGCCGTCTTCAGCGACCAGACGACGGGGTAAACTGACAGCCGGGGTAATTCGAACAGCCGATAAAGGCGCCGAATTTACCAAGTCGCAGCCCAAGGCGTCCCGTTCCGCAGGCCGTACACTGGCGTGGATCGCCCCCGTCCTCGCGGGTCGGAAAGAAATGCGAACCAAGATCCTCATCAAGCGCGTCAATGACATCCGAAATCTTCAGATCCTTGGTCTGCGCTACGGCTGCCGAGAAATCGCGCCAGAAGGCGGCCATGATGTCGTGCCAGTCGGCACGGCCATCGGAAATGTCATCAAGCTGCTCTTCGAGAGTCGCCGTAAAGTCCGTATCGACGTAGCGTTCGAAAAAGGATGTCAGAAACGCAGTGACCAGGCGGCCGCGATCTTCGGGAATGAACCGGCGGGCATCGAGGCGTACATAATTGCGGTCGCGCAGAACGGTCAGGATCGAGGCATAGGTCGAAGGACGTCCGATCCCGATTTCTTCCATACGCTTGACGAGGCTGGCTTCAGAGAAGCGCGGCGGCGGCTGGGTGAAATGCTGGTCAGCTTCGACACCACGAATGGAGAGCGCGTCACCCTCACTCATGGCAGGCAGAACGCGGCCTTCATCCTCGTCAGATTTCGTATCGTCGCGGCCTTCGCTGTACAGCTTGAGAAAGCCGTCAAAAGCGATGATCGAGCCGTTGGCACGCAGGACGGACCGGTTTGTGGAGTCGGACAGATCAACCACCACCTGGTCGAGTTCCGCCGACTGCATCTGCGAGGCGACAGCGCGCTTCCAGATCAGTTCGTACAGGCGCATCTGCTCGCCCGAGAGATGGCGCGCCATGGATTCGGGTGTGCGCGTGACATCGGTTGGGCGGATCGCCTCATGCGCTTCCTGCGCGTTTTTTGCCTTGCTGGTATAGACGCGGGGCTTTTCGGGCAGATAGGGCGGGCCATAGCTGCTGGTTATCATGTCACGAATGGCATGGACGGCCTCGGCTGCCATGGTGACGCCATCGGTACGCATATAGGTGATGAGACCGACTGTTTCGCCTCCGAGATCGACACCTTCGTAGAGCTGCTGGGCCGCGCGCATTGTCGATTGCGCGCTCATGCCGATCTTGCGCGAGGCCTCCTGCTGAAGGGTTGAAGTAGTGAACGGTGCAGGCGGGTTGCGACGGGCTTTTTTCCGCTCGACAGAACGCACAGTAAAGGCGCTGCGCGCTACCAGATCACGCGCGGCATGGGCTTTCTCTTCATTGTCCAGATCGAACTGGTCGAGCTTTCGTCCGTCAAGATGCGTAAGGCGCGCTGAGAACGCTGCGTTGCGTGGCGTGGCAAAACCGCCGGTGACCGACCAGTATTCGCGGCTTTTAAAGATCTCGATCTCGGCTTCGCGCTCACAGATCAGCCTGAGTGCGACCGATTGTACACGCCCTGCGCTGCGACTGCCAGGCAGCTTGCGCCACAGCACAGGAGAGAGCGTGAAACCTACAAGATAATCCAGTGCGCGGCGGGCCATATAGGCATCGATCAGGGGTTGATCGAGCGCGCGTGGATTGGCCATCGCTGTTTGCACAGCCGATTTTGTGATTTCGTTGAAGGTGATCCGCTGCACGTTTTTGCCACGCAGCAGGTTTTTCTCCTCAAGTGCCGCCCGCACATGCCAGGAAATGGCTTCGCCTTCGCGATCCGGGTCAGTGGCGAGGTAGAGCGTGCTGGCGCTTTTGACTGCCTTGGCGATAGTCGCGATCTGCTTGGCACCGCGTTCATCGGTCTGCCAGTCCATAGCGAAGTTTTCGTCAGGCCTTACACTGCCATCCTTGGGCGGCAGGTCACGGACATGGCCAAACGATGCCAGAACGATGAAATTATCGCCCAGATATTTGTTGATGGTCTTCGCCTTTGCCGGGCTTTCGACCACTACGACATCAGTCATCTCTACTCCAGAACCGCTCCGGCCTGCTCGGAACCGGCGGATCAGGCTGATAGAACAACCTGCCCCCCGGGAAGGAAAGTCGCTACGCCGCCAAGTTCAAGGTCTGACAGGGCGGATAGCACCATGGATACCGAGAACTGGCAGCGCGCCACGATGTCGTCAACTGCTACGGCCGCAGGAGAGAGCAGATCGCGAACTGTTTGACGCACTTCATCAGGGGTGGGCGTCGGTGTGACGCCGGGGGAAGCTGCCTCTGAGAACCCGGGAAATCCGGTCCATTCCGGCGCGACTCGCGGATTGCCCGGGCTTCCGATCTGGCTCAGAACGTCCTCGGCGGTTTCTGTCAGGATTGCACCCTGACGTATGAGGTCATTGCCGCCACGAGAGCGTGGATCAAGGGGGGACCCCGGCACGGCAAAGACATCGCGACCATAATCAAGGGCAAGGCGGGCTGTGATCAGGGTGCCGGAACGCAGAGCCGCTTCGATCAGGATAACCCCGAGGGACAGCCCTGCAATAAGACGATTGCGCCGGGGGAAATGACTGGCCTGCGGGATAGTGCCAAGAGGTGCTTCGGTCACGATGCAGCCACGTTCGGCTACAGCGCGGTAGAGACTCTCGTTTTCAGGAGGGTAGAAACAGTCCAGCCCCCCTGCTGCTGCACCAATGGTCATCCCGGTATGGAGTGCTGCCCGATGGGCGGCAGAATCGATGCCACGAGCAAGGCCGGAGACAATCACACATCCCTCGAGAGCTAGGGCACCGCTCAGACTTTCTGCGATACGCAGTCCTCCTGCCGAAGCATTGCGCGCGCCGACAATACCGATGGCATGTTCTGAAAGTAACGCAACCCGTCCCCAGACACCCAGAACGGGCGGGGCATCCGGGAGGCGCGCCAGGAGGGGCGGATAATCAGGATCGCCGAGAACAAGCAGCTGTCCTCCAAAGCGTTCAAGAGCTTCCTGTTCCTCGGCAATCGACTCGCGCGTTGGAATAATGACACCGGCCCGCCTACCTGCCTTGCGGACACGTTCTGGAAGGATGTCAATGGCCGTTGTGGCCGAACCATACTCTTTCAGCAGGCGTCGGAAATTGACCGGCCCGATCCCGTCAGTACGAGCGAGGCGCATCATGTCGATGCGTTCGCTGGCTGAGGGCGGTGGGATCATCTGGCGTCAGATTTCCCGCTTTGTCTGCGGAGGGGGGTCTATATTGATACGCGTTTCCCGGCCTGTAATCAGACGTTTTATATTGCCTGTGTGCCGCAACAGAATGATGAGCGTCAGAATCAGTGTGGCGACAGGCAGTGGACTGTGTATCGGCTGCATGGCCAGTGGCGGCATGATGAAAGGCGCGACGGCAAAAGCTGCAAGGGCACCTGCCGATGAGATATGGGAGAGTTTGGCAACAGCAAGCCAGACAATGCAGCAGGCAATGCCGACAGGCCAGCACAGGGCAAAGAGGACGCCCAGCCCGGTCGCAACGCCCTTACCGCCACGAAAACCCAGCCAGACCGGGAAACAATGGCCAATCACCACGCTCACACCAGCGACCGCCATGCCGGTCTGCAGATCGGCAGAAAGCAGAAAGCGAACCATCAGAACAGCCAGCGCCCCCTTGAGACCGTCAAGAAGCAGCGTGGCGGCAGCAAGTCCTTTGCGACCGGTACGAAGCACATTGGTCGCACCAATATTCCCCGAGCCGATCTTGCGAATATCCCCGGCTCCGCCAACATGGGCAATCAGCAAACCGAAAGGAATGCTGCCGAGCAGATAGGCAAGCCCGGCACAAAGAAGGAAATCAGGCTTCAGCAAGGTCTGGATCATACAGAAGCCTCACCATAGACGTGGAGCCCGGCTTTCCATGTACCCACGACCCGGCCCTTGAGCCTGCGTCCGTCAAAGGGGGTATTCTGGGCCCGGCCGGGCTGGTTACCTGCCTCGACGATCCATTCGGCATCGGGATCAAACAGACACAGATCGGCGCTGGCGCCTTCCTGCACTGTCCCGGCCTCACTGCCCAGCAGATGCCCCGGGTTGCGTGTAACCAGGGTGATGAGTTGCGTCAGGCTGAGGTGACCTTCATGCACGAGGGAAAGTCCCACGGCGAGCAAGGTGGTCAGACCGGTGCCTCCTGCGCTGGCCTGGGCGAAGGGCAGACGCTTGTCATCGGCATCCCAGGGGGCATGATCTGAGGCGATGGCATCGATTGTGCCATCAGCCAGCGCTGCACAGACGGCCAGACGGTCTTCTTCTGCACGCAGAGGCGGAGAGAGTTTGGCATAGGTGCGAAATTCGCCGATCGCTTCTTCGTTCAGCGCGAAATAGGGAGGTGCTGTGTCGCAGGTGATGGCCAGTCCCCGTGCCTTGGCCTGCCGGATCAGGGCCAGACCTTCGCCGGTCGAGACATGACCAAAATGCAGTCTTGCCCCCGTCATTTCTGCGAGGCGGATATCGCGTGCGATCAGGATGGCCTCAGCGGCTGCCGGGATCTGGGCCAGACCCATGCGTGTGGCGAGGGCTCCGGCCGTAGCGGTGCCGCCTTTGGCAAGGGACGGATCTTCCGGGTGCTGTACAACAAGGGCGTCAATGCCCCTGGCGTAGGCCAGAAGCTGCCGCATGCGTTTGGTGTCGGCTATGGCATGGATGCCGTCCGTAAAGGCTACGGCACCTGCCTCACGCAGCATGCCAAGTTCGGCCATTTCCTCACCATTGCAGCCTTTTGTCAGAGCGCCATAGGGCAGGATGCTGACAAGACCCGTCTCTTCGCCACGGCCGCGCAGCAGACGTACAAGTGCGGGCTCGTCAATAGCGGGTTTGGAGTTCGGCAGAGCCGCCAGAGTGGTTATTCCCCCTGAAACGGCAGCGCGGGCACAGGAGGCGATGGTTTCGCGATATTCGAACCCCGGCTCGCCTATGGCCACACGCATATCCACCAGGCCAGGCGAGAGAACAGCACCCTTGCCGTCAATAATCTGTGCGTTTTCCGGTTTGCCCTCGGCGCCGCGCTTGTCACGGCCGGCAATGCGGCCACCCCTGACTAGAAGGCGACTGATACTGTCCGTACCGGCCGCGGGGTCGATCAGGCGGACATTTTCAAAAACGAGTTCGGTCATGATGCGGTCCGCATGCGTGAAAGTCGGTCGAGAACGGCCATGCGCACGGCGACGCCCATTTCTACCTGTTCCTGAATGACGCTCTGCACCGAATCAGCCACGTCCGAAGCGATTTCAACACCACGGTTCATGGGCCCCGGATGCATGACCAGTGCGCTTGGCTTTGCCAGTGCAAGGCGACGGCTATCGACGCCATAAAAGCGGAAGAACTCTCGAGCACTTGGCACCAGCCCGGCGCCCATGCGTTCGCGTTGCAGACGCAACGTCATGACCACATCAGCGTTACGCAGTCCGCTTTCCATATCATGATGGATCGACACCGCGCGAGAGAGGCCATGGCGGCAGGCACCAGCGTCGGCGGTCCGACAAGACGCACATGACTGCCCATGGCAGTCAGGAGATGGATGTTCGAGCGGGCCACACGACTATGGCCGACATCGCCGCAGATCGCGACATTCAGCCCCTTTAGCGTACCAAGATGGCGTTTGATGGTGAGCGCGTCGAGCAGGGCCTGTGTCGGGTGCTCATGCATGCCGTCACCGGCATTGACCACGCTGGCCTCGACCTTTTGTGCCAGCAGGGCGGGAGCGCCGGATTGTGCGTGACGCACCACCAGCAGATCGCAACGCATGGCGTTGAGTGTTGCGGCCGTATCGAGAAGCGTCTCGCCCTTGTTCACCGAAGATGTGGCCACCGTCATGTTGATGACATCGGCCCCCAGACGCTTGCCGGCCAGTTCAAAACTGGTGCGGGTGCGGGTGCTGTCCTCGAAGAACATGTTGATCACGGTGCGGCCGCGCAGCGCATCACGGGGCGCGGTGCGCGAGCGGCTCAGCAGCGCATAATTCGCCGCGAGATCGAGAAAAGGCGTGATCTCTTCGGCGCTCATGCCTTCGAGGCCGAGCAGATGGTGCTTCCGGGCGAGCGTGTCAGCCATGCGCGATCGCGGCTCCTATACGGGCCAGAACCTCGTCCCGGCCAAGGGCTTGCAGGGTCAGATCGATACCGGGCGAGACCGTGCTGCCGGTCATGGCGGCACGCAAGGGCTGCGCGACCTGACCCAGCTTGATGGCCTTGCTTTCGGCAAATTCACGCAACGCGCTGTCGATGGCGGCAGCCTCAAAAGGCTCGACCAGAGCAAGCGCCTGCGCGACACCACGCAGCACGTCCTTGCCTTCTTCCGAAAGCTGCTTCTGTGCTTGGCGTCATAGGTGAAGGGCAGGGAGCGCCCCAGAAACGCTGCGCTATCGGCCAGCTCGGTAAGCATCTTGGCGCGTTCCTTGAGGCCCGGCATCAGCGTCAGTACACGGGCGCGCAATGCATCGTCGACCGTGACCTCCTCGCGCTCTTTCAGGCGCTCGATCACATCATTGGTCAGGCGGGCGTCATCGGCCTCCCGCATATAGACGCCATTGAGATGGGTCAGTTTGACGTAATCCATACGTGAGGGCGAACGACCGACGCCATCGAGATCGAACAGGCGGATCTGTTCTTCGCGGTTCAGGATCTCGCATCGCCATGACCCCAGCCCAGACGCAGCAGGTAATTGCACAGAGCTTCCGGCAGGAAACCCTCATCGCGGAATTCCACCACCGACTGGGCGCCGTGACGCTTGGACAGTTTGGCGCCATCGGGACCATGAATCAGCGGCAGATGGGCGAAACGCGGCAGATCCCAGCCCATGGCGCGATAGATCATGGCCTGACGGAAGGTGTTCGTCAGGTGATCGTCACCACGAATGACATGGGTAATGGCCATGTATGATCATCGCAGACTACAGCATGGAGGTAGGTTGGCGTACCGTCTGAACGCAGGATAATCAGATCGTCCATCTCCGCATTGGCCACGCGGACCTCACCCTGAACCAGATCATTGATCACGGTCTCGCCCTCGCGCGGTGCTTTCAGACGCACCGCGAAAGGCGCTCCCTCGGGAGCTTCGGACGGATCGCGGTCGCGCCACATGCCGTTATAACGGGGCGGCTGGCCGTTCGCGATGGCGTCTTCGCGCATCTGCTTCAGCTCATCGGTTGTGCAGTAGCAGCGATAGGCGAGGCCCTTTGCCAGCAATTCCTGTGCCACTTCCGTGTGTCGGCCTTGTCGGGTGGACTGGAACACGGGCTCCTCATCCGCCTTGATTCCCATCCAGGCCAGTCCTTCAAAGATCACATCGACCGCACGCTGCGTGGAGCGCTCACGGTCCGTATCCTCGATTCTGAGCAGGAATTGCCCACCATGGTGGCGGGCAAAAAGAAAATTGAACAGGGCCGCACGGGCATTGCCGATATGCAGCAAGCCGGTGGGAGAAGGGGCAAAGCGTGTGCGAACGGTCATGGCGGCTGCATAGCATGATTAGGGGCGGCACACTATGGGATGGCATCTTGTTGTGCGGATCGCAGCCCGCTTATGAGCTCGTCCTGAGACGTGAGAACAAAGGTGCTTTCAGCCAGCTGTGGTTTGTTCAGCAGAAAGGAAGAAGGAAAGATCCCCAATCATGCATCGTGAATAGATATCAGTATTATTTTCAATAATCGTAATATAAAAATTCGTTTTCGGTTGTTTATGAAAAATCCGTGACGGGTGGTCGGGGCTGAATGTCTCCCTTGCGGTACCCAAATCGAATGTTTCCACAAGGCAGTTAGCCTTTGATCGAGGCAACACGTCGTGAGTCTGACGCGTATTACAGCCTTTTTCGACTCCCTGCTGATGATTCAGGGGCGTGCTCTTGTCGCATGGCTGCCTGTTGCCTGGGCAGCGGGGAGTCTGATCTATTTTCTGCCTCGATACGAGCCTGGTTTCTGGCAGGCCTGTATTTGCGCTGCACTGGCTCTGCTGATGCTGCTTTGCGGCTGGCGACAGCTCACACTACGCAGTCTGGGTTTTGCTGTGCTGATGACCAGTCTGGGGTTTCTGGCGGCACGCGATCAGGCCAGGCGTCAGCCGCCAATGCCAGCCCTGCCTTCTCTCGCTGTGACACTGCATGGCACGATTGCCGATGTTTCCAGCAACGGAGAGACCGGTCAGAATCTGCAACGCCTGCGTATCCGCAAGGCCGTGTTTGAAACCGGGGTCGATATCGGTATGGCTCCTCTGAAACGCGATCTGCTGGTTTTTACTCATGACGGGCAGAATTACGTCCCGGGCATGATGCTGCGTCTGCGTGCGGTGCTGCGCCCGCCTGACTGGCCGGATTTTCCCGGTGGACGTGACCGTCAGAGAGAGTTCTGGTTTGACGGTCTGGCCGGAACAGGGCGCGTGCTCGGAGTGCCTGATATTCTGAAAGCACCGCAGGGTTATGTGCTTGGACGATGGCGAATGCAGATCGCTACCGAGATTGCCCGTCATCTTTCCGGACAGCGCGCCGCAATTGCCTCGACACTGATCGCTGGTCATGGCGAGGGAATCAGTCGGGAGACGCGCGCGGCTTATGCAGCGTCAGGTCTTGCCCATATTCTTGCCGTTGCCGGGCTGCATCTGGGTCTGGTCATGGGGGCAGTATTTGTTGTGACAAGACAGGTCCTGGTATTGTGGCCCTGGCTTGGATTGCGTCTGCCTGTCGGGAAATGGCAGCCTTCTCTGGCTTATGTGCCGGACTGGTCTATGTTTCGCTTACCGGGTTCCATCTGCCCGCCTTGCGCAGTCTGGGAATGGCCGGATTGGCAACCCTTGCCCTTCTGAGTGGGCGGACCGTGCTGTCAATGCGTTCATTGGCGCTGATCGCTCTCGCGTTACTTATGGTCTCTCCGGTTCTTGTGCTCGATCTGTCCTTTCAGATGTCGTTTGCCGCTGTCATGGCGCTGATTGCCGGATACGAAGCGCTAAGGCCGCATTTCATCAGAAGGGCCGAACAAGGAAAGCGAAACGGGGCGGGGTATCATCTCGTGCTGCTTGCCCTGACCAGCGCCCTTGCAGGTGGGGCTACCCTGCCTCTGGTCATGGCAGGGTTCGGCAGTTTTCAGCCTGGTTCGTTCTGGCCAATCTTCTGGCAGTGCCGATCGCGGCCTTCTGTGTCATGCCTGCCGGGCTCTGTGCCCTGTTGCTCATGCCGCTCGGCCTGTCAGGACTGCCACTCCAGATAATGGGGCAGGGGATTGGCGTGATCTCTTTCCTGGCATGTCATGTCGCTTCTCTGCCGCTGGCACATGTTCCGGTGCCTCATGTGAGCTGGTGGGCGCTGCTGTTGTACATGACAGGGCTTGCAGGGCTCTGTCTGTGGCGGGGGGGGGATGCGGGTCGTTTTTTTGCCTCTGATCCTGGTCGGGGTGGTGTCGTCAGTTTTTGTCAAAAAGCCTGCCCTGCTTGTATCCCCCGATGCCGGTCTCATTGCCTTTCAGGAAAACGGGTCCTGGATTGCCGGGCCGCATAATGGCCTTGAAACACATGTGCTGGATGCCTGGCGACGGGCCTGGCCGTTGCCGGTTCAGGCAAGTGTCAGCACGTCTTCGTGCAATGCGACGGAATGCGATCTTGCCATAGGCAGACGGTTTGTTGCTCTGTGGTTTGCTCTGCCACCTTCCGAGGCTCGCCCGGAAGCCTGTCAGGGAGAAGAGTTTGTGATCAGTGCCGCGCCTTTGCCCGAAGACTGTCATCCGCCCCTTTACATCGATCGATTTACTGTCTGGCGTGAGGGGGCGATAGCCGTCTGGGTTCAGAGTGACGGTCTCAGGCTCGTCTCCGACCGCTCCTGGCGTGGAGCGCGTCTCTGGGTGCCACGCCCTGGCTTCAGGGGGGTGCCGAACTTGCCGCTGGCCCGGTCGGAGTAGCGGCTATCTGGTCCTGGGATAGAAATGCAGGGCTACACGCTCCATGGACAGGCCTTGCACCAGAATTGTGAACACCACGATCCCGTAGCAGATCGGTGCCAGAATATCCTTCATTGGTCCTGCGGGCAGGGTGAGGGCCAGTGAAAGGGAAATACCGCCCCGCAGGCCACCCCAGGTGAGAACAGCCAGCATGCGCCCGCGGTCCTCGCCATAAAGATGGATCGGCAGGATTGCCAGAAACACGCTGAGCGCGCGCGCAGCGATGGAGAGAGGAATACCAAGAAGTAGGGCCCAGAGTGCATGCATGCCCGGTATGGTGGCCAGCACTTCAAACCCGATCATCAGGAACAGCAATGCGTTCAGGACCTCATCAACCAGCGTCCAGAAGCTGTTGAGTTCTTCGCGGGCATGTTCGTCCATGCTGTTCTTCGCTCGCTCGCTGCCGAGGCACAGCCCGGCGACGACTACGGCAATCGGGCCGGACATGCCCAGCGCATGAGCAAGACTGAACGTGCCTGCCGCAAGGCTGAGGGAAACGAGAAGCTGAAGATGGCTGTCGCGTACGGCCCGGAAACAGAACAGCGCGACCAGCCCGGCAACAAACCCCAGTAAGCCGCCTCCGATAGCCTCGACTCCGAACGCCTCCAGTGCGTCGAGCAGGGTCAGATGATGTGCCTCTCCGGTGACCAATGTCATGGCCAGCCCGAAAATAACGATGCTGACCCCGTCATTGAACAGGCTCTCCCCGGCAAAAATAGCCTGTATTGGTCCCGGTAAACCGAGGCGTCTGAGCATGCCCACCACAGAGACCGGATCAGTCGGGGCCAGAATGGCACCCAGCACCACGCACCACAGAAAGGGAATTGGCAGTCCCACCAGTGCCATAACCCAGTACATGGCCCCCCCGAGCAGGAAAACCGCCAGAATGGTTCCGACAATCGCAAGGAAGAGAACCGAGAACTTACGTTCTATGAGATGACGTGTATCAACCTGCAACGCGCCAGCAAAAAGCAGGAAGGAGAGGGCGCCATCCAGCAGGTTTCCGGGTAAATCGGCTGAGTCCAGCAGATGCATCGGCAGCGTATGGAGATCGACGTTCGGCAGTACGATGTCGAGCCCCTTGATTACCAGTGATCCCACCATGGCAATCAGCAGGATGCCGATGGTCATGGGCAGGCGCAGCAGTTTGTAATTGAGAATACCGCAGATAGTGCAAAGCGTCAGCAGGATCGCGAACAGGCTGAGTGATGACATGAAACCTACGACTCTTGAGGGGCGAAACCAGATTGTTCTAGCCCAAGAGAACGTGAATGAAGACGTTTTGTCCCGCCTCTCACATTATGTCATTTCGAAAGCTATGCTGACGGGCATTGCCAATGGTGATTGTCGGTATCTGGACTGTTTCTCAGCGACGTTTTTCTGCTGCGGTCAGAAAAGCAAAAAAGAGTGCCCTATGAAGCCTGTCAGAAGATTTTTGCTTTTGTTCGTCTTCTCTCTGGGCATAGTGCCCCTGAAGGTTTCAGCGACCCCCAGTACGGCATTGCTGCGTGCCTATCATGAAAAACTCAAGGCGATGAACCTCCCGCCTGGTCTGGAGGAAATCGCCCGTCAGCCGGAAGCCATTCGTGAGGTGACGCTGGCCCCTCTTTTTGATCAACCTTTTGTCTGCAGTGAACATCCGCTTGGTCAGATGACCACGGTCGGCGATGCTCTCGGTACGGATTGTATGGTGGTAGGCGGTGTGACCAAGGCCGGTGGCTTTTTTCAGCTCTTCAGAGGGTCAGGGCGAAACAACAAGGACTGGTACGGCTGGCATGTGGGTATTCATGCGCCTTTCGATGGTACTGTGACCTATGTGCACGTCAATCCTGTAACCAATCGGCCCGGTATAACGGGCAAGTCACCTGCTGGCATGATAGTTTTCCGGCGTGATGACGGGATGATGGTCGTATATGCCCATGTGCAGGATATACGTGTGAAAGAGGGCGACCGGGTGAAGTCAGGCGACGTTATTGCTTTCGGAGGAAATAATGGCCTCGCGCGTAATCCTTATATTCATGTGGGGGCCTATCAGGGGCTTGAGCCCTTCCAGATCCGGTGGGACCTTGCCGCTATGGGGGCAATCCCGACACTGCGCTCGAATTAGGCAGGTTTTCTGACCGGATGGCGTCATCCGGTCAGGCTTGGGCAGAATATCAGACGCCCTCTACGAGGGTCGCACGATATTTTGCACCGCGGAAACGATGCTCTCGCACCTTGCGGTAGGCATCGCCATCGTACCAGGCCAGAGCGGAGGCTCTGTCCGGGAATTCAACGACAACAACTCCTTCGGGCTCGCTGCCTTCGAGAGCCTTCTGGTCGCCATAGGCTACGATCGGCTTGATCGGATGGCCCTCAAAGGTTTCGGCGACGAGAGAGGAATAGGTATCGAGTTCCTTCTGATCGAGGGTCTCTTCGCGGGTGAAGATGATATATGTGCTCATACAGACTCTCCTTTTGCCTTCAGCATCTGGGCCTTGAGGGGAAAAAGACAAGGCGTAAACCCAACGCAACGCCAGCATTCGGGGCTGCGTGCCTTGCAGACATAACGACCGTGCAGGATCAGCCAGTGATGTGAAGGGCGCAGCATATCGGGCGGAATGCGTTTGATCAGACCCTCTTCAACAGCCCGCGTGGTCTTGCCCGGTGCCAGTCCGGTGCGATTGCCGAGACGAAAGATATGCGTATCGACTGCCATCGCGCTTTCGCCAAACATGACGTTCAGAACGACACTGGCTGTCTTGCGTCCGACCCCTGCCAAAGCCTCTAGTGCGGCCCGGTCGGCGGGAACGGCGCCCTCATGCAGGGCCAGCAGCTGTTCCGACAGTCTGAGAACATTCTTCGCCTTGGCGCGCCACAAACCGATAGTGCGTATGTGGCTGGCTATGCCTTCCTCCCCGAGTGCCACCATAGCGGCGGGGTCGGGCGCATCGGCAAATAATCCGGCAGTGACCTTGTTGACCGATTTGTCTGTTGCCTGGGCTGAGAGCACGACTGCAACCAGCAACGAGAAGGCGTCGCTATAGTCGAGCTCGCTTTCCGGATCGGGGTTGGCCTGGGCGAGCAGAGTGATGAAATCGCGTGCCTGGGCGCGAGTCATGGCACGCTTGGCCGAAGGAAGAGACATCAGAACCGTTTCATCATGTTGCATAAGGACGCTTGAAACCCCACAATAAGCGCTTCCCGATCAAGACTTCCAGTATGCCCGCCCGGTTCAATCATCTGGCGGAGGAGCTTTCTTTCGTGTCCGAGCCCGACCAGACCGATCTCACTCACCGAACAAAGCCGCGCGATATCGCCTTTGTTGATATTGTGCGCTTTGTCATGCGCCGCTGGCTGGAGCACCCGGCTTTTCTGGCACGCACGGTGCTGGGCATTGCACTGGCGACGATTGCCGATGTGGCGACCCCCGTTCTTTCAGGGCGACTGGTAACCGATATCTCCAGCCATAGCGGGGGAGCGCCGCATGATGCTGCCCAGCTTGCTCTGCGTAATGATGCGCTGATGATGGCAGGGGGGCTGATTGCCCTGGGGCTTATCGGGTTGCTCGGGCGTCGTTCTTCCTATCTCGGAATTACCCATCTGAGTCTGGCGATCATGCAGCGCGCCCTGTCTCAGGGTTTTGCTCGTGTGCAGCGTTTCTCGACCGACTGGCACGCCAATAATTTCGCGGGCTCCACCGTGCGCAAGCTGACGCGTGGCATGTGGGCCATCGACACACTTGATGATACGCTGCTTCTGCTTATTGCTCCTGAAGTGCTGGTCCTGACGGGCACGACACTGGTTCTGGCCTGGCACTCGCCGCTTATGGGAGCGGTACTGGCCCTTTCAGTCGTGCTTTTTACCTGGCTCTCGGTCATGCTGACGCTGCGTTATGTGGCGCCCTCAGCGCGTGCGGCCAATCGGTGGGATACCAAGGTAGGGGCGGCGATTGCCGATGCGGTGACCTGTAATGCCGTGGTCAAGGCCTTTGGTGCAGAGCGGCGTGAGGAACGTCGTCTGGGACGCGTGCTGAAAGCATGGAGCGCGCGTACGGCCCGCACCTGGATCAGGGGAACAAACAGCGCCAATCTCCAGGGTTTCTCATCGCTGGTCATGCGTATGCTGCTGGTGGTCATGGTTGTCTGGCAGTGGTGGCAGGGCAAGGCGGGCCCGGGTGATGTCGCCTATGTGCTGACCATGGTGTTTCTGGTGCAGGGCTATCTGCGCGATCTGGGCCAGCAGGTCAGTCAGGTCCAGCGTTCGGTCAATGAAATGGAAGAACTGGTCGCAATTTTTGACGAGGCACCAGGCGTTCAGGACCGCAAGGGGGCGAAAAAGGCTGCCTTTACAACCGGTCGTGTCCGTTTCGAGAAGGTTACCTTCCAGTATCCGGGTCAGGACACGCCGCTTTACGAGGATCTGGATGTCACCATTACGCCCGGATCACGTGTGGCTCTGGTCGGGCCGAGCGGCTCGGGCAAGACAACCTTCACCAAGTTGATCCAGCGCCTGTATGACACGAACGAAGGCCGGGTGCTGATTGATGATGTGAATGTGCGTGATGTAACCCAGGACTCGCTGCGTGCCCGTATTGCCATAGTACCCCAGGAACCGATGCTGTTTCATCGTTCTCTGGCGGAGAATATTGCCTATGGCCGTCCCGGTGCCAGCCAGGCGGAAATCGAACGTGCGGCCAGTCTTGCCAATGCCAGCGCCTTCATCGAGCGGCTGCCTGATGGGTATGCCACGCTTGTTGGTGAGCGCGGTGTAAAGCTGTCGGGTGGCGAGCGTCAGCGCGTAGCCATTGCCCGCGCTTTTCTTGCTGACGCCCCCTTGCTGATCTTCGATGAGGCCACTTCCAGTCTGGATTCTGAATCTGAAGTCCTGGTGCAGGAAGCCATGCATCGACTCATGGCGGGGCGCACAGTGATTGTCGTTGCGCATCGCCTTTCAACCGTTATGGAACTTGATCGCATTCTCGTATTCAGCAAAGGCAAGCTGATGGAAGACGGGACGCATGGTGAACTGGTCCAGCGTGAGGGAGGAATTTATCGTCGTCTATTCGAGCTGCAATCTCTGGAAGGCTGAGTTGCAGGCCACCGTTTTTTACTGCAGGGCCTATGATACCCGACCCTGTGGAATATATTCCTGCAGAATACCGCCTGGCTGAAAGACGTAGATCCGGTCTGCATGCGCGATGGTGGCCGGACGATGGGCGACGATAATCTGGGTGATCCGCATTTCCCGTAAGGCCGAGGCAACATGCGCCTCTGTCGTCTCGTCCAGATGACTGGTTGCTTCATCGAGGAACAGGATATCGGGTTTGCGATAAAGGGCGCGGGCCAGAATAATACGTTGTTTTTGTCCTCCCGAGAGGCCGGCACCCATATCGCCAATCAGCGTATCAAACCCCATAGGCATATGCTCGATATCCTGCAGGATAGCTGCATGGGTGGCACATTGCCTCAGCCAGTTTTCATCAGGTTCTTCTGCAAAACCGCTGATATTTTCAGCAATTGAACCCGAAAACAGCCCATCATCCTGCAAGACTCCGGCTATCCGGTTGCGATAGCCCTCAAGGGTCAGCGCTGTGATGTCGTTACCATCAAGCGTGATCCGGCCACTCGGGATTTCCATCAGTCCCATGAGTGCTTTGAGAAAAGTGGTTTTGCCGCAGCCTGACGGTCCGACGATAGCAATAATGCGTCCTGCTGGAACGCTCAGCGACACATTCTGGAAAATCCAGGGATCATGGGCTCCATATCGTGCAGAAAGATCTTCGCAGGTGAGAGCACCTCTTGCTGAGCCGGGTGTCCCGCTGACAGGACTGGACGGAGCTTCCTGAGGCTCTGTAGCTGTCATGACAATATCAGACAGACGTTCAGTCTGAACGCTGAGCATGCGGATCTGGAAAGCGCTGTTGATCAGGCTGCCAATCCGTCCTGCAAACTGATCCTTGTAGGAGAGAAAGGCCACCAGCATACCTACGGTCATGGCTCCTTTCATGACAGCAAAGGCGCCAAGCACCATCATGATCAGGCGATCTGCCCCGAAAATCAGTTCAGCAAGACGTCCGTAGACAAGGTCATAACGTTGTATGCGCAGCCGGACATTGATGCTGTCTATGATAAGGTTAAGCCAAGATGCGCGTCGTCGTTCGCGTAACCCCAGCAATTTGACGCTGGCCATGTTGCGGATGGTCTCGATGAAATGGCTTTGCTGACGTGCGTCGAAGACAATCTGCTCTTCATTTGCCTCGCGATAAAGACGATAGGTAAACAGACGCAAGGCAACATCAAGAGCGACTGCTACGAAAGCAACGGCGCCCAGCCATCCGCCATAGATGAACAGCATGATGCCCATGCCTACAGCCATCAAACCATCCATGATCGTCTGGACCATATCGGTTGTCATGGTTTTCTGGATTGAGGCAATCGCGTTGAAGCGAGAAAGAACGTCGCCCACATGGCGTTTTGTAAAATAATCGAGCGGTAGGCGTGACAGATGGTTGAACAACCCTGCACTCCACTGCAGCCCGACACGGGTGCCAAGAATGAGCACCGACCATTGTCGCACACAGGAGATCAGCAACTGCAAAAGGAGGAGGAGCGCCACTCCGGAAGCGATGGTAATCAACAATTCATGGTCGGATGTCACCACGACTTCATCGATGATCACCTGTGAAACCATCGGCATGATAATGGCAATAGCTTCCAGCCCAAGAGAAAGAACCCCAAGCATCAGAAGCGACGAACGCAGTCCCGAGATATGCTGAAACAGGTCACGCAGACGCAGGGTTTCCCGTGCATCTTCTTTGCGGAAATTCTCGTTTGGAAAGACTTCGAGCGCTATGCCGGTAAATTCACGTGAAACGACATCGAGACCGAGTACGCGTCGACCGAAGGCGGGATCGTGGATGACAATTTTGTTGCCGGAGACTTTTGTCAGAACGACAAAATGGGTCAGGCTCCAGTGCAGGATGCATGGCAGACGCAGACCGGACAGCTCATCCAGATCAAGACGTACGGCGCGGGTTGCAAGCCCGACCCGGTCAGCCGTCATCATCAGATCTTTCAGTGTGCTACCCTTGATTGAAAGCGAGAAACGCCGTCTCAGTGTGGGCAGATCGATGCGATTGCCGTGATGACCCATGATCATGGCCAGGCAGGCCATGCCGCATTCAGCAGCTTCAACCTGCAGGATCACCGGTGTTTTTGACTGAAAGCCGAACTCAATCGCGTTAAGCGCTTTCATCGTCCACGCACCATTCCACCACTGACCATGTAGATATCGTCACGAACGCTGATCAGAGGGTCGAAAAGCCATTCGTAGAGTTTCCGTGTGTCAATGGCGATATCTGCCTGAACCGCCATTCCTGCCTGTAGTGGCTTTCGTTTTGAATAAGCCATGACATAGGGCTTATCGGGCAGGATACGTATGCGATACAGGTTCTGGGCGACGTCGTTACCCTGTCTGACAGGTGCGGGAGGCGAACCGCTATTGGCTGTTCCGCTGATTTCAGTCACTGAAACAGGAGCCCGCGTAACTTCGACCACTGTGCCGCGGTAAAGGCCAAAGCGTTGATAGGGGTAGGCGTCATAGCGAAGCAGAACCGGTTCGCCTTCGTGTAAGAAGCCGATCGAAGCACTGCTGACGAACAGCATCGCTTCAAGCGTATGTCCTGTAGGCAGAAGTGTGGCGAGTGTCTGTCCGGCCTGGACATGCTGACCGCGATTGCTCCGAATGGCGGTTAGAATGCCATCATCAGGAGCGATGACTACATTGCTTCGCTGGGCCTCGCTTTCGATGGTTTGTTGATCGATTTGGGCAATCTGTTTGTCGAGGTCGTTCAGATCGTGAGCCTGTTGACTGTCATAGCGTATGAGCCTGGTTGTAAGATCGGCTATCTGGCCTTCGATACCGGAGAGATTTTGCAGGAACTGTGCATGACTGCTGAGTAGCTGTGCATAAGTATAGAGCTGGTTCTGAAACTGTGTCTCTGTGACGATATGCTCGGTCTTTGCGGCCTGCATTTTTTTCATTGCCGATTCCACGACGGGCAGGACCTTGTTGTCATTATCGATCTGGTGCCGAATTTCTTCATGCTGCTGGGTGAGAAAGCGGATCTGCGTCGCGATAGATGTTTTTTCGATCGGGCCATCCTTGATCCTGAGTGCTTTCTGTTTTCTCAGAATCGCACTTTGCTGACGAAGCTGGTTGAGTACCCGTTCCTGCGTCGGACCAGAGCTGGATGTGGATTCGATGTTGATGACATACAGCACGTCACCTTTATGGACGTGTCTGCCCTCCTCGGCATTCTGGCAGATATGACGCCTGTGGAATTGACGGCGATTGTGATGAGGCCTGAAGGCGGTGCCATATATCCTGTAGCATGAACACGCCGTGTATAGACGCCGAGTGCTACATATAGCGCCAATGCAAGACACAGGATGAGTGTGGCAAAGGCAACAAGACGGAAGGAGAGGGGCTGGATAACTTGAACCCGGCCAAGCCAGGAATGACGTCGAGCGTCGATTGACTCCTGTCTGAAAAGATCAGAAGACATCAGAGGTAGGCATTCGGGTCAAAAATCCGGGACTCACGCATAGATATGGATGACTGAAATACCGGTCTGGCAGGCTGACAATGCCTGACCCGCCAGACCGGAACCTGTCAGGCCTGATTGGCCTTGGCTGCTGCGATGATCCCAGTAATACCAAGCCCTATTGTCTGAACGGCTTGTGGAACGCCGTTCAGGTTGCGTGATGCAAGGGTATCGACAACTTCGCCAATACCGGTTCCGAGTGTAGTGGCTGGAGTAAGCGCGCTCGCCTTCGGTGCAGAACCGTTTATGGCGGTGCTTGCCCAGTCGACGATGTTGCCGATTGCACTTCCAAGCTGAGAGCCAAAATTGCTGAAAAAGCCAGCGCCGCTGACGGAGTCAATTTCGACGATATTCAATTCGCGCATGGTTTTGACCTTTCGTTCTGAGTTTGAGTCCCTATCCTGACCCAGTTATTTATAATGTTTGTTAAACACGAATAACTCCACTGATAATTTTTCAATATTTTGCTACTATTATTTTTATATAAAATTATTAGTTATATAGATTGATGAATAGAAGAAAACTGTTCTGTTTTCCGGAGATCTGACAAGTATCAGGTCCTGATGCCTCCCCCGCTTGGAAAAGAGCAGATCATTGCCTATCAGGGCTGACCCGGATCGTGGTATTTTTTTGACGGGATAAATACAGATCTGCTTCGCGATCATCGACTATCGCAAGCCGGTTTCTGTCTTCTCCGGTTTCAGGCAGGTGGAATGCTATCCATGACCATGCAGACCTGGTGGCTTTTTGTAGTCACCGTTTTCTTCATTTCGGCTACACCAGGGCCTAATATGATGCACGCATTAAGCCGCAGCGTGCAGGTGGGTTTCAAACGTAGCACTGCTGCCATGGCCGGCTGTGTATCGGCACTGCTTATCGCTCTTGTACTTTCGATGGCTGGTGTTGGTGCTGTTCTGGTTGCCATGCCTCGTCTGTTCGACGCCATCCGTTATATGGGAGCGGCTTATCTTGTTTATCTGGGAATAAAGGCGTGGCGGTCGAGCGATGAGCAGACCAGACTGCCCAGCGGAGAGAGTCGCGTCTGTCGGACAGGTATCTGGACCTTATATCGTAATGGCTTTCTGGTCGGAATCAGCAATCCGAAATTGCTGCTTTTTGCGGCAGCGTTTTTTCCGCAGTTCATAGACCATCACAGGCCGGTACTGCCGCAGTTCGGTATTCTGCTTGTTACCTATCTCTGTTCTGATTCACTCTGGCTTTCGGCCTACGGTCTGGGCGGCC
This sequence comes from Asaia prunellae JCM 25354, assembly GCF_000613885.1. Taxonomy (GTDB): domain Bacteria; phylum Pseudomonadota; class Alphaproteobacteria; order Acetobacterales; family Acetobacteraceae; genus Asaia; species Asaia prunellae. The sequence goes on from NZ_BAJV01000005.1 coordinate 98,908, forward strand.
AGTCGCTCTCGCGCTTTCTTAGCCGCCGTCCCATCAGACGGGCATTCAACCGCGTGACCGCTGTTGTTTTCGTGGCATTTGGTATTGTGATCTTACGTGCGAAGGCCTGAGCCAGAAGTACCATGCTTGCGCTCAGACCCGTAAGGGTGACGGTCACAGTGTCAGGTGTCGTTCCGATATCTTCAACCGCATGGGCACCTGTACGAAACACGACTGGAATGGAGAGAGCCTGGCGTGTCAGATGCAGCTGGCTCTGTGTTCCATTGACAAGGGTGGTCAGCTGTCCGTCAGCCTGTGTCTGAAGGGCAATATGCACCTGATGTGTGGCGTCAACCGTACCGACAGTCACGCCACTGGCTGGTGCATCGTCAATCATGCCGCGGAGCACTATTCGATCGCCGTCAACCATCAGTCTCAGCAAAGGTGCGCTGTCGTTATCAGGGCCGAGTTCAGCCAGAACAATCTGTCCCGATTTGGGAAAGCGATCGATGTGGAGGGTCGCGCTGAGAAAAGCAGGAGCATCCTGCACGCGCCAGATACGGCTTTCCGAGAGCTCGGTACGGGGTTGACGGGCGTGGTAGGAAGTTGGTTTGCGGGCCTCACTGCTGAGCATGATACCGCCCGGCATCAGGCGATAGGACACTGTCTGCGCAGAGCTGAGTGCCGTGGCTGGCTGCACCGAGATGCTGAAAGGCTGCGTTTCACGCAGCTCAAATCCTGTCGGGTCGAAAAGCGGTGCAGCAAGAGCCTTCGTCACGAAGGGGGCAAGCGCACAGGCCATAAGGAGAAACGAGCTTGTCTTCATGATGAAAACTCCAAACATAGTCAGACAGGATCCGGGGTTACGCAGCTCTGTAAAAACCGGGTCAATGCGCGCCCGCGATGACTGGTCGCATTCTTCTCATCAGATGAGAGTTCGGCAAAACTGCGGCAATCGCCCTGCGGGACAAAGATCGGATCATAGCCATGACCCTGATCACCGCGTGGTGGCCAGCAGACCTCGCCTTCGCAACGTCCTTCGGTAAAGCGTGTTGTACCATCGGGCCAGGCAAGGCAGAGTACGGCGACGAAAGCGGCTTTTTTGTCGGGCGATGCGCCCATTTCGTCGTGAACACGCTGCATGGCGAGCGTCATGTTGCCGTCTGGCCCGGCCCAGCGTGCCGAATAAACACCAGGGCGACCGTCGAGTGCCGCAACGCAAAAGCCGGAATCGTCGGACAGTGCGGGTAAACCGGTAGCTTTTGCAGCAGCCAGAGCCTTGATGGCGGCATTGCCTTCAAAACTGTCTGCCGTTTCTTCCGGCTCGGCTAGTCCAAGTTCGGCAGCGGAGACAATTTCAATCCCGCTTTCGGCAAGCAAGGCGCGGAATTCAACCAGCTTTCCCTTGTTATGGCTGGCGAGCACAATGCGCTCGCCCCTTTGCAGACGCCGCTCGCTGCTCACTTGACGCTCTCAAGAGCGGCGCGCTGGGCATCGAACAGGCGTGACGTGCCTGTCTTGGCCAAGGCCATAAGGGCATTGAACTCGGCCTCGCTGAATGGCGCGTCTTCAGCCGTGCCCTGAATTTCGACAATGCCGCCTTCGCTGGTCAGGACGAAATTCGTATCGGCCTGGGCTGAGCTGTCTTCGATATAATCCAGATCGAGCACCGGGCCAGCTTCGGTCAGGCCACAAGACACGGCAGCCACCTGAGCGCGCAGCGGCGAGCGTTTGAGCGTGCCAGCCTTGATCTGCTTGTCGAGCGCAATGGCGAGGGCCACCCAAGCGCCGGTAATGGCCGCGCAGCGTGTGCCGCCATCGGCGTTCAGCACGTCGCAATCGAGTGTGATGGTCATTTCACCAAGAGCACGCAGGTCAACGCAGGCGCGCAGGGCGCGACCGATCAGACGCTGGATTTCCTGTGTGCGGCCCGATTGCTTGCCCTTGGCGGCTTCACGATTGCCGCGCGTGTGAGTGGCGCGGGGCAGCATGCCGTATTCGGCAGTGATCCAGCCCTGCCCCTGACCGCGCAGGAAGGGCGGTACACGGTTTTCAATCGAGGCGGCGCAGAGAACTTCCGTACCTCCTACGCGGATCAGCACCGAACCTTCAGCGTGGCGGGCAAAGCCCGGCTCGATCGAGACAACGCGGTTTTCATCGGCTTTGCGGCCGGAGGGGCGGATGCTGGACATGATATTCTTTCTGTTCGGGCGTGTGCACGCTATCGGAAAGAAGCCTTAGCGCGTCAGGCTCCGATTGACAAAAATTCTGGCCATAAAATTCAGGCGAGACATTCGACCTGATCACCCAGTCTAATAACGCCGGCTCGACGGATGATGGCGTTCTGACCGAACATGACTCCACCTGGTCGGTGTCGGAACGCTGTCATGGTTCTGAGTGGCTCACGAGGTACAGGAATATGACCGGTTTCCTGATCAATGGTCGTGACGATGCAGCGACTGCATGGTTTGACAAGTTCCAGCTCTACCATCCCGATCTTCAGAATGCGCCACTCATCTTCGGCCCAGGGTGCTTCGGTTTCGACTACAATATTGGGTCTGAACCGCTCCATGGGTACAGGTTGGTCAAGGCGTTCGTTCAGTGCTGCAAGAGAGGCCGTGCTGGTTACGAGAAGCGGAAAACCATCGGCGAAGCTCACACTGCCGAACCCGGTGGGTCTTGCCTGTTCCGGTGTTGCCATATGGACGATACGACAGGGTGTTTGCAGGACCTTGCTCATCCAGTCTGCGGCCTGTTCTCCTGCATCACGGGCCTCGATGTTGCGGTCCTTCCAGACACTGACAGAGAGAACAGATGCATCCGGGCCTGGAGGGGCAAGTCGCAAGGGAGGAACCGCCTCGGCTGAAAGGATGAGTCCGTCAGCGTCAAGGAAGGTCCTGACAGGGGCCATGGCAGGATGCTGGCGCTGGGTCATGAATATGCCTTCTGGTGAAACCACCAGCCAGCGCCTGTCTCCCTTTGGTCCCCAGGGTTCCAGATCCAGTGTCTCAACGTCAATGCGGTGCAGGCTTTTGACTGGATGGATGTATAAGGCAGCGATGCGGGTCAAGAACAGGACTCCAGATCCGGGTGGTACAGTCCGTCGGACCATGGCCCCTCCTGTAGAGCACGTCACGTGAAAGGGCAGTGTATGATCGATCTTTCAAGCCTGCCGGGCGGTATGGATGCCCGATCAGCCAAGATCCTGCGTGAGATTGTCGAGCAATATATGGAGACGGGTGATCCGGTCGCCAGCAAGACTCTTGCCCAGCGGCTTACGCCTTCTCTTTCTCCCGCCACCATTCGCAATGTCATGGCTGAGTTGACCCAGGCGGGCCTCCTGTTCAGTCCTCATGTTTCGGCTGGGCGTCTTCCCACAGAAAAAGGTGTTCGCCTTTTCGTGGATGGGCTTTTGCAATTCGGTGCCCTTGATGATGTGGAAAGGGCTCACATTGCCAGCAGATTGGCGCTCAAGGGGCGCTCGATGCAGGAAACTCTTGCCGAAGCCTCGTCAATGTTGTCGGGGCTCTCCGCGGCTGCCGGGCTGGTTCTGGCACCGAAAGGCGACGGAGCACTCAAACATATCGAATTCGTGGCTCTTGGGCCGGGAAAGGCTCTGGTCATTCTGGTAGCGGCTGATGGTCAGGTAGAAAACCGCATGATCGAGACTCCTCCCGGTCTGCCTCCTTCCGCCTTGGTCGAAGCGGGGAACTATCTGAACTCGCTTCTGGGTGATGTGACACTCAGTGCACTTCGCCAGCGCGTTTCGGAAAACCTTCAGCAGAACAGATCAGATCTCGACTCGCTGGCTGCCAGCGTGATCGAAAGCGGCCTGGCCATGTGGGATGAGCAGCACGGTACGCTGTATCTGCGTGGTCAGGGTAATCTTCTCACTGATATTACCGAGATCGAGAAACTGACTACGATCCAGATGCTCTTTGAGCGGCTCGAAGCGCAGGAAACCATGTTGCGTCTGTTGCAGCTCGCGCAGGACTCGGATGGGGTACGAATCTATATCGGCGCGGAAAGCGGGTTTTTCGGAATGTCGGGCGTCTCGATGGTGGTTGCTCCGGCGCGCAACGAAACCAACAGGATTGTAGGGGCAATCGGGGTAATCGGCCCTACGCGCCTCAACTACGGTCGGATTGTACCGGTTGTGGATTACACGGCCAGGGTTATAGGCCGTCTCCTGAGCTGAGATATTTTTTAAGAATCACTCGCAATTTACAGTTGCGATTGGTTCTCAAACGCTGTTACGGTCGGGCCGTTCTGAAGTGGAATGGCTGATGATCGTCTGTTCGTGTAATGCCCTGACCAATCATGATATCGCTGATGCGGTCCGCCGGGGCGCTTCCAGACCCAAGGATGTCTACGCCGCAAAGGGATGCAAGGCGCAGTGCGGCAATTGTGTTCCCGGTGTTGTGTGCGCACTGCGTAGCCTGATGCGTGAGCGCAAGGAAAATGCCCATCTGTATCAGCACGCCGAACAGGGGGGCGGGTCAGCCGCCTTCGCCTGAACGGACCGAATCCGCAAAACGCAAAAAACCCGGCACGCCAGAAGGCTGCCGGGTTTTCTGTCAGTCAGACTTTATCTTCCGGCTATGCGTCGCAACGCTGGCCGGAGAAGGCTGCTATCTTACTCTGCTGTCTGCTCGGGGGCAGGTGAAGAGTTCAGCGTGATGTAACGCTGGATGCCAACCTGCTTGATCAGATCAAACTGACGGTCGATGAAGTCTTCATGCTCTTCCTCATTGGCGAGGATGCGGATCAGAAGATCGCGTGACACGTAGTCACGGACGCTTTCGCAATACGCAATGCCTTCGCGCAGATCGGCCAGAGCCTTTTCTTCGAGCTTCAGGTCGCAGGCCAGAATTTCCTCGACGCTTTCGCCGATCAGGATCTGGTTCAGACGCTGCACATTCGGCAGGCCGCCGAGATAGAGGATACGTTCGATCAGCCAGTCAGCATGACGCATCTCTTCGATGGACTCGTCATATTCCTTCTTGCCGAGCTTGGTTACGCCCCAGTGGTTCAGGGTACGGGCATGGAGGAAATACTGGTTGATGGCAGTCAGTTCGTTCGTCAGCTGGATGTTCAGATGCTCGACGACTTTCGGGTCCTTAAGCATGGCATGTTCCTTTCTTGATATCTGTCCTGTTGCGCCCGGTCAGCACATGGCTGTCCGTCGCTGGCTCTATGGCGCTCTTCAAGCATGAAAAATAAAACCACGCAATAGAAATAACGAATATAATAATTATAGTATCGGAGATGAGAATCAATCGCTCTATTAATACAGACTCAGTAAACGAAGTTGATTTTCATTCGCAACAATATGCTATTTCTTTTTTGGACTTCAAAACGAAAAACGCCCCGCTTTGGGCGGGGCGTCTGAACAGGGCAGTGCCCTGATTCTAATGCTTTATCGGAAGTGACGCTGCACTGGGCGTCATGTGGCCTGCATCAGTAGCGCTTGCGAGACGAACCCTTGCCGTTGCCGACACCGCTGCTCTTGCGGAAGGCCGGTCGATCGCCGCCACGGTCGCCACCGCGATCACCACCCCGGTCTCCTCCACGGAAACCACCCTTGCCACGGGGGGCGAATCCGCCTTCACGGGGGCGGCGTGGACCACGTGGCGGGGCAGACGGGCCGGTCGGTGCGGAAGCCGGCTCGATCTTGGCTTCGTCGGCATCGGCACCGGCAACACAGGAGCGGAAACGCTCAGCGCTGTCTGGTGCGATTTCAAAGAGGGTATGATCCGTGTCGATATGGATGGCGCCGATTTCGCTCTTGGTCACGCCGCCCAGGCGGCAGATCAGCGGTACCAGCCATTTCGGATCGGCGCGCTCGGTGCGGCCAATCGCCAAGCTGAACCACTCGCCACCCATGCGATCAATACGGCCGGTGAATTCACGCGGGGCGCGATCGTCACGCATGCCACGAGCAGGCGCCTCGACGCTGACAGGGCGAATATTCTCAACACTTGGCAGGCGGCTCTTGTAAAGGCGTACCAGTGCGGTTGCCACTGATGCGAATCGTGCGTCTCGGCCAGTTTGGAAGCCAGAACATCCTCGTTGGCCTGGGACGGCGCAAAGAGCGTCTGGTCTTCCATCAGGCGCTTGGCATCCTGTTCGAGGATCGCATCAGCGGACGGAACACTCTCCCATTCAGCATTGCTGATCTTGGCCATAGTGAGCAGGCGCTCTGCCTTGCGGCGCTGGCTCAGCGGCACCATGACCACGCAGGTACCTTTGCGTCCTGCACGACCTGTGCGGCCAGAGCGATGCAGCAGAGTTGCGGCTTCACTCGGCATGTTGGCGTGAATGACGAGAGACAGAGCCGGAATGTCGATACCGCGAGCGGCAACGTCGGTCGCCACGCAGACGCGTGCCACGCCGGAACGCAGGGCCTCGATGGCGCGTGAACGCTCGTTCTGACCCATTTCGCCCGAGATTGCGACCGAGGCGAAGCCGCGCTCGACAAGGGCTGCCTGCACCTGTGCGACCATGGCGCGCGTGTTGCAGAACAGCATGGCTGTCGGGCTCTCGTAGAAGCGCAGCACATTGACGATGCCACGGCCGATATCATTGGGCGCAGTCAGCACGCATTTATAGGTGATGTCGTCATGCTGCTTGGAAGTCGAGGCGGTGTTGATTCGCTCGGCATTCTTCTGGAAGCGACGTGCCAGATTGGCGATTTCCTTGGCGATAGTCGCCGAGAACAGCAGCGTGCGGCGTTCGACCGGGGCAGCATCCAGGAGCTGCTCCAGCTCGTCGCGGAAGCCCAGATCGAGCATCTCATCTGCTTCGTCGAGTACGACTACACGCAGATCAGACAGGTTCAGTGCGCCGCGAGACAGATGGTCGCACAGGCGGCCAGGTGTGCCGACAACGATATGAGCGCCGTTTGACAGGTTGCGGGCTTCGCGACGGGCATCGGTGCCACCAATGCAGCTTACGATACGTGCGCCGGTCTCGGCATAGAGCCACTGGAGTTCGGTCTGCACCTGCAGGGCCAGTTCGCGCGTTGGCGCCACGACCAGAGCCATCGGGCTGTTGGCGGGGGGCAGGCGTTCGCTCCCCTCGGGAATAAGGGTTGGGGCAAAGGCCAGACCAAAGGCAACCGTCTTGCCCGATCCCGTCTGGGCGGAAACAAGCAGATCCCGTGTTTCGAGGCCCGGCTGCAGCACAGCTTCCTGCACGGCGGTCGGCGTTTCATATCCGCGTGCCGCCAGAGCGCGACTGAGAGACGGGACGGTATCGGGAAAAGGCATGCGGTTCGGACTCGATCAGGATCTTGCGAAGAAAGAACGCCGTTACAGAGCTTCGCTGTGCCGAGCATGGCTCGCGGCGTAAGGAAGGCGGTCAATAGAGAATATGCAGGATGAAATCTAGGATTAAACAGCAGGGAGGCTGAAAACGCTGATCCTCGAGATGTTACCTTGCATGAGTTCAATATATGGGAAAGGAGAAAGGTTTTGAAGCGACTGTCTTCATGTAAACCCTAAAATTCGGGTAAGACGCCGCGCATGATTGTTGATTTTCTTGCCCGTCAGAACGAGGCGCTTTCCCGTCTGAACGGTCGTTCCTGGCCTTTCAGATGGCTCTGGGCGCCGAGTGGCAATGCGGTTGAATTTGCTCTGCGCAATACGATTGCGTCCCTGTTTGCGCTGGGCATTGCGTTCTGGATGGAGCTCGGGGAACCGCAATGGGCGGCCATGACCGTCTGGATTACGGCCCAGGGCTCCCGGGGTGAAAGCCTTTCCAAGGGGCGCTGGCGTCTGGTTGGCACGCTGCTCGGTGTGATCGCCGCTATCACCCTGGTTTCCGGGTTCCCCCAGGCTCCTTGGCTGTTCATTCCGGTGCTTGCCCTCTGGGCTGGGCTGTGCACTGGCCTTGCGACGCTGCTGCATAATTTTCGTGCCTATGCATTCGTTCTGGCAGCCTATACCTGCGCTATCATTGCGACAGGTTCGCTGAGCGCGCCCGATCATGTATTCGAGATTGCGATGGCACGGGGGACATATATCGTCCTCGGTGTTCTGTGTGAGATGGCGGCAGGCCTTATTTTTTCTGCTTCGCTGGCGGTCAAGGCCCGTCGCACCATGCGGGCATGGCTGATAGAAGGTATCGAGGGCGCTTCTCATGTGATTAGTGACGTCCTTGCTGGTGCAGCCCCACCTGAGGCAGCCATACGCGCTGTTTTCAGTCGTACGCTCAAACTCAATGAACAGCTCGAATTCACTGTGGTGGAGGTGGGACGCAGTGATCACGCCATAGCCTGCGCCTATGCGACGATTGGTATTCTCTCGAAAATCGTCTCACGCGGCCTTGGAATGCAGGCCCGTCTTTCAATCACGCCTGTGGTTTCCGAAATGACGCGAAAGATGCAGGCTGAAGTGGCAGCGTTTATCAGGGGGCTGACAGCTCGCCTCGGGGATGCGGCGCTTGTTGTTTCACTGAGGGAGGATCTCAGGGTGCTTCAGGCGCGTCTCGATATTCTCTACAGACAGGCTGATAATGGTGGGGGTGAGTCCTTTACGCCGGATGACCGGATTATCCTGCATGGTATCAGGCTTATTCTGGAAGAATATGAAACGCTTCTGGTCTATTTCGAGGCGAAACCCGATGAAGCTCTCACACCCGCGAGGTTCCGTCTGCGACGGGTGATGCATTTTCATGCGGCTTTTCATAATGCGATGCGATCAACCGCTGCGATCCTGCTGGCAGGTTTGTTCTGGGAGGTGACCGCCTGGTCTCAGGGGGCAGCATTCATCTCCTTTATTGCTGTAGTCGTGGCAGGGTTTGCCACGACAGATAATACGGTGCTGGTCAGTAACCGTTTTTTTTATGGTGCCTGTTTCGCGGCACTTGCTTCGATCGTACCCGTTTTTTTCCTGATTCCTCTGGGATCCGGGTTCGAGGCTCTGGTCGTGGCAGTGGGACCTCTGATGTTCATAGGTGGTCTGGCCATACGCAATCCGGCCACAGCGACGGCAGGGAGCGCGTATAATACGTTTCTACCAGCGATCATCGGGCTTGATAATCAGACACGCATGAGTGAGCTGGGCTGGTTCAATGCCACGATGGCGCTTCTCCTTGGTCTTGGGGCCGGTGTGCTGGTCTTCCGGTGTATTCTGCCTTTCAATATGCATCAGGTCTGTGTTCTGCTCAGGCGTCGCGCCCTCAAGGGGCTGGTGCGTATCTGCACGTCCAGGCGACGCCTTCCGGAGGAGAATCGCTGGATCGGCCTTGTCACCCAGGGGATGGAACGGGTGATACGTTACGCGGGTACAGGATTGACGCCATTCATCGAGCTGAATCTGCATGGTCTCCTCTCTGTCATGACGCTGGGTCGTAATCTGCTTTTTCTCAGAGGCTTTGCCTCGCGTCCCACTCTGCCTCCGGCGCTTGCCGACATACTCACGGATTTTTTCAGAGAGATCGGGCCGCACTGGCTGCGCATGCCTTCGACGGAAGAATCTGCTTTTTCAGTGAGGCTGGAAACGGCCATAGCGACGTTGCGTGAACAGGCATGTTCTGCCTCTGAGAGCGAACGCCTTGCCTATGCTGAAGCGCTGGGCAGCTTTATTGTTGTGCAGCATGAATGGGCAGGAAATCAGCTCTGGCTTGATAATAGAAGCTTTCGTTCTGCCTTGCAGAAAGCCAGTAACCAGGATGCCTGAGGGGGGCCGGGAGGACTTTGCAGAGTGGATCACAGCCATATGATAGAGTAATAACGAATTAATGTTCCGATTCCTGAGGAAGAAGAGAATATAAATTCTCATTCCAACGCTGCCTCTGCATGGCGGCGCGGTTTCACAGGAATGGTGCTTGCGTCATGAAGATCGGATTTGTTTCAGACAGCCTCGGGACACTCTCTTTCGACGACATGCTGGATCAGGCCGTCGCTCTCGGTGTTTCGGGGGTGGAGGTCAATACGGGTGGATGGTCTCACGCCCCTCATATCGATCTGCCGCTTCTGCGGGGAAGCGCCGCAGCCAGGCAGTCCTTCATGCAGGCTTTTGAAAGCCGGGGTCTTGAAATCATTTCCCTCAATGTAAACGGTAATCCGCTTCATCCTGTTGATTGCAAACAGAGTGAGGATCTGCACGAGACGATCCGGCTGGCGGGCGATCTGGGTATCACCAAGATCTGTACCATGTCTGGTCTGCCCGAGGGGCGGGAAGGTGATCTTCTGCCTAACTGGGTTGTGAGTTCCTGGCCACCGGAAGGCCAGGTAGCCAAGGAATGGCAGCTCAAGGAACGTCTCATTCCGTATTGGGAAAAGGTGCTTGAGATGGCGCCACAATGCGGTGTCACACAGTTTGCACTCGAAATGCATGGTGGGCAGTGGGCCTATAACGTGCCCAATCTGCTTCGTCTGCGCGAGGTGCTTGGTCCGATGATCGGTGCCAATCTCGATCCCTCTCATATGTTCTGGATGGGGGGGGATCCGATTGCGGCCATCGATGCGCTGGGTGACGCAATCTGCCATGTCCATGCCAAGGATGCCGGGTTCAACGAAGCACGACACGGTGTCACGACGAGCCTTGAAAACGGACCGCTTGGTTTGCCCTCTGATCGGGCCTGGTCCTTTCTCACGCTTGGTTATGGTCATGACACGCTCTGGTGGCGACAGTTCTGCTACCGTCTGCGGATGGTCGGGTATGATGGCTGGCTTTCGATCGAGCATGAGGATTCACTGCTCGATCCGATCGAAGGGCTTGAAAAATCTGTCGCGCTACTGCGTGAAGTCATGCCGGTCAGGATCGGCGGCTTTACCCAGCTGGAGATCTGACGTCGTTGATACGGTCAGCCTGACGGATTGTCAGGCAACTGTCTTCTTACGACCGATCACAGCATGGACGGTATCGTTCCATGCTGTCAGATCTTCAGGGGGAACAACTTCGCCTGTATCAAGATCACTGAAACCGGCGCGGTCGAGCAGAAGGGTGATCAGTCGTGTACGATCGGCGGGCTCAAGAGCCTGCCAGAGTGCTACGGCCTTCTGCGGAATGAAATTGTCCGAAAAAGTGATGATGATCGGTGCGCCGGGGCGGAGGAGGCGGTTGATCTCCTCCAGTACAGTGGTCGGATCTGTGAGATAGGCAAAACCATCGCACAGACAGACGGCATCCAGGGTGGAATCGGGTAGATCGATTAGTGGAGTTTCGTTGAGATCCTGTTCGATGCGCTGGGTCAGGGCTGTATTGCTGTCGAGTGCGCTCTTGTTCACATCGAGTCCGATTACCGTCTCATGACTGCTCTCCGGCGGGATATGCTGAGAGATCCTGACATGAGATCGAGCACAACTCCCGATGCCGGTAGCGTTGTCTGATAGAGAGCCGTGACAGCGGTTCGAGCTCCGACATCCATCTGGCTGGAATCGCTGCGCCCGTTATAGAACAGGCGATCTGGATCATTGTTGGCGCGGGTGAAGGCCGCAGGATGCAGCCCTGATGGGGTGTCGGCCATAGGTGTCTTCCTGACTGTCTCAACGAGGAAACAAGGAGGGATGCAACCGCCTTCGTTTCTCGTCAAGTCAGGGATGGATCAGAGCGCGGCGCCGTGCCATTCAAACGGTCCGTGCGAGATGCCGGCTACCCGGGCATGGCTCTCGAGCGGTATAGCCTGCTGACGCAGCAGGGGCATCAGCACTTCGCCTGCGCTTCGGTAGGGTGCGCGATCTGCGGGGGCAGTCAGTATCACATCGTAAAAGCCGAGCTTGCGGTAATCATTCAGACGCAGGGCTATTTCCTGTGCGGTACCGATAAGCGCGGCAGCGGCAATCTGTGACCTGAGGCCGAGGGCAATGAGAGTCTCAGCCTGTTCCCATGCTTCCTCTGTATTCTCGTCGAGAACAATATCAAGGGCGATGGCCGAGCGGGTAGGGTGATCGACGATCTGTGATGGCAGGCAATGTTCATAAAGAGCCATGGTCTCGGCAACGCTGCCATCGGGCCGAAGGCGTTCTACCCCTGTCAGGCCTAGGCGCAACAGGTTGTGACGCGGTGCCTGAGCACGAAGCCAGCCGATATCGCTCTGATCGACAAGAAGGTTTGACCCTGAGGAAGTTTGTGACAGGCAGACTTCGATCTCGTCACGACTCATTCCCAGACACGACCAGATCAGACGCATGTGACGTGTAATGGCAGGCGTGTCGTAAGGCGCAACAAACATGGATCTCGTATTCCTGCGTCGCATGGAGCGGCGCAACGGTTTTGAAAATTTACAAAGGAAAACCTGAGGTTTTCCGTGCCGGAACGGCTCGGAGCCTCTATAACTGCGAGCATGATGATCCGGTTCCATAAGATGCAGGGCCTGGGTAATGACTTTGTCATTATCGACAGGCGTCACGGGCCTTTTGAGGCAACATTACATACTATGTCGCAGCTCTGTGACAGACGCTTCGGTATTGGCTGCGATCAGCTCGTTCTGCTCGATGCAGCGGATCGTGAAGGGGCTGATGTGCTGGTCCGGTTCTTCAACCCAGATGGTTCCGAAGCAGGGGCGTGCGGTAATGCTTCACGCTGCGTCGCGGCTCTGGTGGGAGGGGCGCCTGTTCTGCAGACGCGTGCCGGTCTGTTGCCCAGTTTTGTGACACCGGACGGGGAAATCGGGGTTGATATGGGGCGCCCCGTGTTTGAATGGCAGAGCATACCGCTGGCGCATGCCATGAATACGCTTGATCTGCCTTTGTCTGGCAATCCGGCTGCCTGTTCGATGGGGAATCCCCATGTGACCTTTTTTGACGGGCTGGAGCGCGCAGAACGTGAGGGTGCAGCGCTGGAGCGCAACGCGCTTTTTCCCGAACGGGCCAATATCGGCTGTGTCGAGATCCTGTCGAGACAGGCTGTCAGGCTGCGCGTCTGGGAGCGTGGCGCGGGGTTGACCCTTGCCTGTGGGTCAGGTGCCTGTGCCGCTGTCGTCAATGGGGTGCGTCGGGGTCTGCTTGACCGGCATTGCGACGTGACGATGGAGGGTGGCAGTCTTCGTATCCATTGGCGTAAGGACGATGATCATGTGCTGATGATCGGCCCTGCCACCCATGTGTTTGAAGGGCAGATTCACCTGTGAGCGGGGCAAAGCTCCTGACATTCGGCTGTCGTCTGAACCTGCATGAGAGCGAACGCATGCAGGCTCTGACAGGGCATCTGGATGATGTGGTGGTGGTCAATACCTGTGCTGTGACGACAAGTGCGGAACGCCAGGCGCGTCAGGCGATCAGGCGAACGCATCGCGAGGACCCCTCCAAAAGGATCGTCGTGACAGGTTGTGCGGCCCAGATCACGCCGCAAAACTGGCTCAGCCTGCCAGGCGTTGCCCATGTGATGGGCAATGCCGAGAAGCTCGAAGCCGGGAGCTGGACCGATACGGCCCTGAAGCAACAGGCCAGTGTTGCCGACATCCTTTCGGCCCCGGCAGTTCCGGCTGCCCCGGTGACTGAAACGGGTGGTCATGTTCGTGCCCTGCTTCAGGTACAGCAGGGCTGCGATCACCGCTGTACCTTCTGCATCATTCCCTATGGGCGAGGCGCGTCGCGGTCGGTACCTGTGGCTGATGTCATTACGCGCGCGCGTCAGCTTGTCGCGGCAGGGCATCATGAAGTCGTGCTGACAGGTGTTGATATTGCGTCATGGGGGCGTGATCTCGATGGCAACCCGGCTCTGGGCACGCTGTGCCGCGCCGTACTGGATGCTGTGCCGGAATTGCCGCGTTTGCGTCTGTCCTCGCTTGATCCGGCTGCCGTGGACCGTGATCTCTGGGTGCTGCTGGCCGAAGAGCCGCGTTTTCTGCCTCATCTCCATCTGTCGCTTCAGGCTGCAAGCGACATGGTTCTCAAGCGCATGAAGCGCCGGCATTCGGTACATGATGCGGCCTCTCTTATAGAAAGAGCGCGGCGCCTGCGTCCCGATATCGCCATCGGGGCCGATCTTATTGCCGGGTTCCCGACCGAGACGGAGGCGCAGGCGCAGGAGACGCTTGCTTTCGTTACCGACTATGCTCTGCCTTACCTGCATGTCTTTCCCTATAGCGAGCGACCCGGCACTCCGGCGGCGCGCATGCCCAGCGTACCCAATGCACAGCGGCAGGCGCGCGCTTCCGCCTTGCGTGAGGCGGGGGAAGTCAGTCGCCGTGCCTATTGGCAAAGCATGATCGGACGTGAACTCGATGTTCTGATGGAGGGGCCCGAACGCGGGCACTCGGCTCATTTTGTGCCTGTGCGTCTTGCCGGCGGTCAGGCAGAACGGGGAGCACGCCTTGTTCTCAGGGCCCACACTCTTGACGAAGCCGGGCTGGTAGCAGAGATCAACTGACATGGCTGGATTTTTCTCACGTCTCAAACAGGGGCTGACGCGTTCGACGCAGAAGCTTAACGCAGCTCTTACCCATCGCTATCTCGACGAGACAGCGTTGGAGGAACTCGAAGATGAGCTGATCGCTGCCGATCTTGGTCCTGCCGTGGCAGGGCGTGTGATCGAGGGGTTTCGAAGCTCACGCTTCGGGCGCAATGTGACGACAGAAGAAATCCAGGAGGCGCTGGCAACTGAAATAGCCCGTGTTCTTGAGCCTGTGGCCCAGCCTTTCGAACTCCGGACCGAACACAAGCCGCATGTTGTGCTGGTGGTTGGCGTCAACGGCGTCGGCAAGACGACGACCATTGGCAAGATGGCCAAATGGTTCCGTGATCAGGGCCGTTCGGTCATGATGGTGGCAGGCGATACTTTCCGTGCTGCTGCCGTAGAGCAGTTGCAGGTCTGGGGCGAACGCACCGGTGCGCCGGTCATTGCGGGCAAGCCTGGCGGCGATGCGGCTGGTCTGGCCTATGAAGGTATCAAGCAGGCCCGGGAAGCAGGTACGGATCTGCTTTTTGTCGATACGGCCGGTCGTCTGCACAACAAGGGTGCGCTCATGGAGGAGCTCGCCAAGATCATTCGTGTCATGAAGAAGTTTGACGAGACAGCACCGCATTCCGTGTTGCTCGTACTTGATGCCACAACCGGTCAGAACGCCATGGAACAGGTGCGTGTCTTCCGGGAGCTGGTCAATGTAACCGGCCTTATCGTCACAAAGCTTGACGGCTCGGCGCGGGGCGGGATCGTGGTGGCGCTGGCTGATGCCTTCAAGCTGCCGGTGCATCTGGTCGGTGTGGGAGAGCAGGTCGAGGATCTGCGTCCTTTCTCTGCCACGGAATATGCTCGTGGTCTGGTGGGGCAGGCGGGGGGCGACCTTGCCGGGCATCTGGTGGACGATTCTGAACACTGAGTTTCCGGAAATGTATCTCCGGCCCTGTCAACTGGGCTGGATGGGCGGATAATATCGTGTCTTTTTCGCAACGATAATCCGGAGCACGTCAGTTGCTTTGACGATTATTTAACGTTACGACGCTGTTTCAATTATAATTTATAGTTCGACACAAATAAGCAACAAAACGTCGCACACAGGCTTTTATCGTTATGACAGCGTCACGTTTCGATTGAATTTCGTTACGTTGGAGCGTTCTGTTAATGGCGGCGTCACTGCGCAAATCCCTCTTATTGACGTTTACGGCTGTGGCCGGGCTTTCAGCACCCGTTGCCGTGGCGGCCGATGTGCCAAGCGATGCCACGGTTTCAAAGACCAGCACGACGGTCTCGAAGAAGAAGACACTCGCCAAGACGAAGCAGGCGACCGCCAAATCCGAAACCATCATGGTAACCGGTTCGTATCTGCGCAGCTCGAATAACAGCTCGGCCAATCCTGTTCAGATTGTAACAGCCAAGCAGATTCAGCAGACCTCGGCCACCTCTCTCGGTGACTATCTGCAGCGTCTGCCTTCAGTTGGTTCCTCGGGTACCCCCAACCAGCAGACAAATGGCGGTGGTGGCGTGAGCTGCACCGATATCCGCAATTTCGGCTCCAAGCGCGTCCTCATCCTGATTGATGGCAAGCGCACGGCGATCAACGCGGCCACATCCTGCGTCGATCTCAATACGATCCCCATCGAAGAGATCGCGAGCGTTGAAATGCTCAAGGATGGTGGTTCCGAGCTTTACGGTGCCGATGCTGTTTCTGGCGTGATCAACATCAAGCTGCGTCATGACGTCACCAAGGCAACCATCACCATGCGTGGTGGCATCTCGCAATATGGCGATGCCAAGACCGGTCTGCTCTCGGCCATGAAGGGCTTCAATTTCGATCATGGTCGCGGCAACGTCACCCTGTTCGGCCAGTACAACACGTCCGGCGGGATCATGAGCAAGGATCGTGACTGGGCGGCCAATCCCCAGCAGAGCAACCCCGTGACCGGCACACCGCTCTATGGCTCGTCGATCATTCCTGCCGGTCGTGTCACCAATCCGGTTACCGGCACCAATCTGGTTTCGAACGGCGATGGCACATTTCATCGCTACAGCAATGCCGATCGCTATAATTTTGCCAAAGACACAATGGTGCAGAATTATAACCAGAATTCTGCGCTGTCAGGTGATGCGCATTACGACGTTGACAGCCATTTCAAGCCTTACGCCAATGTGCGCTACAGCCATACGACCACGGCGCGTCAGATGGCGGCTTCACCGGTCTCTGGTGGTATCAAGCCGTCGCCTCTGCTCTCGTCATGGACCATTCCCGCAGGCAGTCCCTATAATATCTGGGGCAAGGACGCGGTCATGTCGCGTCGTATGAACGATCTCGGCCCGCGCAAGATGGATTACGCGACCGATACCTGGACTGTGATTGGTGGCGCCAAGGGCAAGATCTGGCGCAGCTGGGAATACGATGCCTCAATGACCTATGGTCAGAGTCGCTGGACAGCCAATACGCAGAATATGGGCAATTACCGTCATCTGCTCCAGATGACCGGTGTGCGCCAGCTCGATCCCACCAATCCGGGCAGCAAGATCGTTTATGATCCGACGGTCTGCACCAGCCAGCCGGGCTGCGTGCTGTCCAATCCGCTGGCGCCGCTATCGCCCGAGGCTGCGGCCTATGGCAAATTCACCCAGCATGACCACGCTGAATACCAGCTGCGCGACTTCAACCTGCGCATCAATAACAGCGAACTGGTCAAGATGCCCTACGAGCATGGCGGCAATGTCGGCGTAGCTTCGGCATGGAGCATCGCAGCGAACAGCTGAGCAGCAGCCTGATCCGATTGTGGTGAGCGGTGACTCGACGGGTAACGCGTCAAGCTATAGCGGCGGCGGCTTCAATGTGAACGAGGTCTATGCCGAAGGACAGATCCCGCTCCTGCAGAACGCGTTTCTTGCAAAAGATCTGACAATCGACGGTCAGGGCCGCTGGTCTGATTACAACACGTTCGGTTCTACCAAGAACTGGAAGGTGTCGATCAACTGGGCACCGGTGCGCGATATCCGCTTCCGCGCCACGCTGGGCACGTCCTATCGTCAGCCCAATGTGTACGAACTCTATGGTGGTCAGAGCCTCGGTTATCCCTCGGCTTACGATCCCTGCAGCGCGGTTTCGAGCTATGGGGCGCAGGCGGCTGCTGTGCAGGCACGTTGCGCGGGTGAAGGTATCAACACCGCGACCTTCGTGCCGCAGAATACCGGACAGGTGCCGACGATTTCAGGAGGTAACGCCAAGCTGCAGCCCGAAAGCGGTCGCACCTATACGATCGGTACGGTCGTAACGCCGCGCTGGGTGCCGGGCCTGTCGGCTTCGGTGACTTATTGGCATTACTCGCTGAACAACACGATCAGCACGCTGGGTACGCAGTATATTCTCGACCAGTGCTATACAGGTGCAGATACCAGCAATTGCGGTGCGATTGCCGCACGCTCCTCGTCGCAGCAGCTTACGTCGGTCAATGCATTCTATCAGAATCTTGGTGGGATCCGTACGAGCGGTATCGATTTCGATCTCGACTATCATGTGCGTGTGACTGCGCATGACTCGCTCAACCTCTCCAACAACATGCAGCAGCTTGTCAGCTATCTGCAGCAGAACGTGCCGAATGGTCAGTGGTACAACTATACCGGTCGTCTGTTCTATTCAGGGGGTAGCGGTCAGCCGCGCGTGAGCGATTACGCGCAGGCGACATGGCAGCATGACGATTTCAGCTTTACCTATATGATGCGCTACATCGGCGGTATGGTCTGGAATAACGGCGTGACCGATCTGACGGCCAAGACGGCTGGACAATACAAGACACCTGGTATCTTCACCCATGACATTACGCTCGGCTATCGCCTGAATCGCTGGAATCTTGAAGCCGGTGTCAGCAACCTGTTCGACAAGAAGCCGCCTTTCGTCATGGATGCGGCGACCAATACCAATATCTATCAGTATGGCAGTCTGATTGTCGGTCGTTATGCCTTCCTTCAGGCGGGTGTCAGCTTCTGATCGTCAGATCCTTTTACCTGCACGCTTCTCCGCAGCGTGCAGCGGAAGGCGCCATGTCCCTATCATGCGCCTTCCTGTTCACATCAGGTTAATGGCGCAGGGCAGACGAAAACGCGGTCTGATGGTCACGGTTGTGTGATATCTTGTCCGGAACTGTCTTTAACCTTCCGGATTCCATGCGTAATCTGTCTGCTACATTTCCCGCTTGTCGAGCCTCCCTTCGTACCCTGTCCTGTGTTCTTCTGCTCTGCGCAGCAATACAGGCCGCCCATGCCCAGCGGGCTGAAAACGCCCAGGCGGCTGGCGGTTTTTCGCCCGGTGCGCGTGCTTCGGCTTCGGCCAATGCGACGCTCGACAGTGTGGTAGGCAATCGCCCTTCTCCTGTGAAAAAAGAAGTCAGCCTTGGAGGAGCCGTTTATCGCGTTACCCCTCAGGCGACAGTGATCGGTCCTGACGGAAAGGCCATATCGGGCGGCTGCCCGGCACCGGATACTCTTGCCGAAGGGCAATTTGTGGCAGGTGGTGCACCAGCCGAGCCCGCTTTGCGTGGCAATGGCGGCGCGGGGACAAATTCCAGGAAAAGTGAAACCGTCATGATAGGCGTGACGGACCAGCGCCCTGCCGGCGTAGCGGGTAATGGGGCGCATGTCCCGTTAAAGCCCGCCGCGACCATGAATGCTTCGTTCGGGCCCGCAGGAGTCTATGTCCTGCCTGTTCCCTGCCGCCAGAGCGGCTCGGACAGACAGGCAATGATCAACGATGCAGCCGCTTCACTGGCTTCGGCGGGAGGCAATGCTTTTGCGCTGGCGGGTAACCGCGACGGTATGAAGGAAGCGACGCAGGCCACGACGCTTGCTGATGGCGATATCATGCTTTCTGTAGCACAGCCGGACAACGCAGCGCCACGGCTCGTTCAGATCGATACGGCGCATCAGGGCGCAGTCAGATGAGGCTGCTTCTTTCTCTTGTTGTGTTTCTCGCGCTCGCGCCTCTGGGCGTTCAGGCTCATACCATTCTGCGGCCCGGAATGGATGAAGGAGAGGCGGCTTTACCTGCTCGTATGGCACCGGCGATCAAATCGCCCGGCCTTGCGCCTCAGCCTTTCGGTTCATCCGGTCAGGTTCTGCCCTTACTTCGTGCGATCATCATTCAACCCGCTGGCAAGACAGCCGCACAGACCGGCTCACGCGTGCTGAGTACCGAGGGTCTGGCCTTGCTGAGCTCCCCGGATTTTACCCGTCTCATGATGCCCTTCATCGGGCATTCCCTGAATTTCGGTCAGATGCAGACACTGATCAATCAGGTTACGGGATATTACCGGACAAAGGGCCATGCTTTCGTGACGGTAACGGTCCCGCCGCAGCGTGTGCATGAAGGCGTGCTGCATCTGGATGTGATGGAATATCGTGTTGGCAGCATTCAGGTTGTAGGCAATCGCTGGTTTTCGGCGCGTACCATACGTAACCAGAGTGGTCTTGAGGCGGGGCAGACGCTCTCGCTTAATACCCTTCAGACTGATCTGAGCTGGCTCAATACCAATCCGTTTCGCACGGTCGATATGGTCTATCGGCCCGGCCGGTCCCCCGGTCTTACCAATGTCGATCTCAGAGTGGCAGATCGTCTGCCACTTTATGTCTATGGGGCGTATAACAACCAGCTTGATCCAACCCTTGGGCGTCTGAACTGGGATATCGGGCTTTCATGGGGAAATGCCTTCAATCTGGGGCATATTCTTACCTATCAGCTGCAGCGAAGTGTTTCCGGCCGTTTTACAGGGCATAATGCCAGTTGGGAAATTCCGCTTACATCGCGCGATGCGTTGCTCGTCTATGGCAGTTATTCCGTCTCCTATCCCGTTGCTGATCAGCCCCTGACCAATAAGGGCGTGTCTGGTCAGGCCTCCTTGCGCTGGCTGCATATGCTGCCTCATTTAGCTGTCGGACCACGTCTGGGCATTGATGGCACCGTACAGGCCGGGTTCGACTGGAAATCGACCATTTCCGACCAGTTCAGCGCAGCAGTGCCCCTGATTCTGGCAAATGCCGAAACCAACCAGTTCGTTCTGGGCTTTATCGGTTCCGTACAGGACCCGTGGGGAAAAACCGAGATCAATAATCAGATCGTCTACGGGCCACCCGGCATTTCCGCCTACAACAAGCGTGGCTGGTACGAGACGATCTTTCCGAATGCAAAGCCGAACTATGTCTATGACCGCCTTGCGCTGAACCGCGCCATCGCCTTGCCGGGCAAATTCAAGGCCAACACCAAATTCTCGTGGCAGGGCGCGACTCACAATCTCCTGTACAGCGAGCAGCTCATGATTGGCGGTATGGGTACGGTGCGTGGGTACTACGTCAATACGTCCTTCGGCAGTCGCGCCCTGACATTCAGTGAGGAAATCACGACGCCGGGTTTCTCGCTCGGCAAGACGCTTGGCATAGGTCAGCTGGAAGATACCAACACAGCTGGCGTTTTCTGGGATTGGGGCGACAATTCGCAGGTTCATCCTGCCGGGATAGGGCGCGTGTGGTGACCTTGTCGAGTCTGGGCGCGGAACTGAACAGCAAGATCAATCGCACGCTGAATGCGACGGTCGACGCAGGATGGCGTCTGAGACGGGCAGCCAGTCGGGGGAGTCGCGGTATTTTCTGTGATTTCAATCTGATTGCGGGGTTTTGACGCTGACGTAAAGTGCCGTGTCAATCCAGTGGAATAGCCACGGCGAGGCCGGCCGCCATGGATCCGTGGCCGCGCCTTTGATCGTTGACTGCAGCACCCCCGGCAAGGGCATCGCCAACCTGATGATGATTACGCTGGAAAAAATCAGCCTTCAGGCTCGTATCGCGATCTGTATTGGGCATTCTGGGCGCCTCGACTTCATCATCCGGAAGGGGGGCCTGGGTGAAGCCATCCTTGCTTGCTGCGGCAGGGGCCCTGACGGTCAGGGAAGCCTGACGGATGAGAGGCTCTTCGGTTGTGACGGGCTCAAGCGAGTATGAGGAATTCGACTTGAGACCCTGAGCGGTAAAACAGGAGTTTCTGGCGGCGGACCTTTGTGATGAGGGCCCGTCGCTTGCGGCCAGCGCAGCAGGAGATGCAAGACTGGCAAGCAGACCGATAGCAAGAAGAACACGCAAGAAAGCGTTCCTTTTTTCCGGTTTCAACGGGAATTATCGCAGGCCGGACGTTTCCGGATGCAAATACTGTATCCGTGCGGAAAAAAGGAAAGCAATCATAACAGGCCGATTGTATCACGAAGACATGAAACGTGATGCAACCAGCCTGTCTGGCAGGATCAGAGCGGGAACGCGTTGTGGGCTGCGTCGGTCAGTACCGAAATCCCGGGAAGCAGCTTGCCTTCGAGCCATTCAAGGAAGGCACCGCCAGCGGTCGAGACATAGCTCATCTGGTCGGCTGCGCCAGCGTGACGCAGGGCGGACACCGTGTCACCGCCACCGGCAATGGTCTTCAGAGCGCCAGCCTTGGTCAGCTTTGCTGCTTTCTGGGCGACGGCTACAGTGGCTGCGTCGAACGGCTTGATCTCGAATGCGCCCAGAGGGCCATTCCAGACCAGTGTCTTGAGCTCTTCGAGCTTGGACTCGATCAGCGCAACTGTTCTGGGACCGGCATCGAGAATCATGCATCAGCCGGGACAGCATTGATGTCACAGACTTCCGAAGGCGCGCCTTCGCGGAATTCGCGGGCAATCACGGCATCGATCGGCAGAATGATCTCGCATTTGCCATCACTGGCCTGTGCCATGATCCTGCGTGCCGTTTCATGCATCTCGGCTTCCTGCAGCGACTTGCCGACAGAAACGCCCTGCGCCGCCAGAAAGGTATTGGCCATGGCGCCGCCGATGAACAATACATCGACCTTGCCAAGCACGTTGCCGATCAGGTCGAGCTTGGTCGAGATCTTGGCACCGCCGATAAGCGCACCGACCGGACGATCGGGCAGCTCGAGCGCGGCTGAAAGCGCGTTCAGCTCGGCTTCCATCAGGCGACCTGCATAGGCAGGCAGATGACGGGCCAGACCCTCGGTTGAGGAATGGGCACGATGTGCTGCCGAGAAGGCATCATTCACATACACGTCGCCCAGACGGGCGAGCATGGCGGTGAATTCGGGGTCGTTCTTCTCTTCGCCGGCATAGAAGCGCGTGTTTTCAAGCACGCAAACCTCGCCATCCTTGAGATTGGCGACCGCTTCTTCTGCCTTCGACCCAACGCAGTCGGAAACAAAGTGAACCTTGTGCTGGATCTTGGATTCCAGCATTTCGGCCACCGGAGCAAGCGACATGCTGGGCACGACCTGCCCCTTTGGACGGTCAAAATGGCTCAGCACGATCACGCGTGCGCCCTTGTCGGCAAGTTCGCAGATCGTGGGAATCACGCGGTCGATACGTGTCGTATCGGTAATGGCCCCTTCGCGCACGGGCACGTTGAGGTCAGCGCGTAAAAGAACGCGCTTTCCCTCAGGAGACAGATCATCGAGCGTATGGAAACTGGCCATGCTCTTTTCTCCCGTTACTGGGGGTTTTTACAGGCTGCCGAAAAGAGCTGCCGTGTCGGACATGCGGTTCGAGAAGCCCCATTCATTGTCGTACCACGAGCAGATGCGCACCATCTTGCCGCCATTGATCAGCGCGGTCTGTGTGGCGTCAAACGTGGACGAGGCATAGGAATGGTTGAAGTCGGTGCTGACCAGCGGGGCTTCGTTATAGTCCAGCACGCCCTTCAGTGCGCCTTCTGCGGCAGCGCGCACGGCGTCATTGATTTCCTGAACCGAAGCCGGAGCGCGGTTAGGGATGAAATCAAGCGAGACGACCGAGACATTGGGCGTCGGGACGCGGATCGAGGTGCCGTCGAGACGACCCTTGAGATGCGGCAGGACCAGACCGATCGCCTTGGCTGCACCCGTCGAGGTCGGGATCATGTTCAGCGCGGCAGCGCGTGCACGGCGGGGGTCGCGGTGATGCGTGTCAACCGTGCGCTGATCGCCTGTGTAGGAATGGATCGTGACCATGTAGCCGCAATCGATGCCGAAGGCTCATCCAGCACCTTGGCGACAGGTGCCAGACAGTTGGTGGTGCAGGACGCATTGGAGATAACGGTCATGTCCTTCGTCAGCATGGCATTATTTACGCCATAGACGATGGTTGCATCGACATCGGTGCCGGGAGCGGAAATGATCACCTTGCGTGCGCCAGCCGTGATAAGGGCTGCTGCCTTTTCCTTGCTGGTGAAGAGGCCCGTGCATTCCATGGCCACATCAACGCCGTCGAAAGGCACCTTGGTGGGGTCGCGTTCGGCAGAAACACGGATCGGGCCATAGGTACGGCCATTGGCTTCGATGATCAGGTTGGTGCCATCGACGCGGATTGTGCCGGGGAAGCGTCCATGAACACTGTCATAAGCCAGCAGATGGGCACTTTCCTCAACCGAGCCGAGGTCATTGATGGCGACCGGCACGACATCCGTGCGTCCGCTTTCGATGATACCACGCAGCACCAGACGTCCGATACGTCCAAAACCGTTGATCGCGATTTTCACAGCCATTGTAGTCTCCCGGCCAGTAGGCGGTTTCGTTATAAGAGGTGAAACCATAGCATCCCTGTAAGAAGAGACGAGGGGGGCGCTCAAAAATCTTACCGATATTTTCGTGAAAACTGTTCTTTCTGTTCCCGCTCTCTTGCGTGTGTCAGTTCTACCTGCAAGGTCTCAAGGTCATGACGATGACGAATGCTACAAATCGTGGTCCGCTGAATTTCCGCTTTCTGGCAGCTACGGGCCTGTGCCTGATTTCGGGCGCCTGGGGGGGTGTACACCGCCAGATCAGCGCTTGTTCAACCCCAATGCGGGTAAACCGCCCCAACCCTATATTCCGCCGCCGCCACCATCCAAACCGCCGCCAGCGCCCTTTTTGCAGATTGTTGCAGGGACACCGAAATCAGAATGGGCTCCCGCTGTGACACGCAGCGTCAAGCTGGCCTTGTCGCGTAAATCGACCATTATTTTTGTTGTTTCTGTTCTATCGCCGGAGGCAGGTAGTCCTGCCGCCCAGGTCAAGGCACTCGGGACCCTCACAGAGCAGGATGGTCAGGCAGTAGCAGACCAGATTGTCTCTTCCGGTGCACCAGTCAGTCAGGTCCAGCTCGAGGCAAAAACCGATCCTTCCTTTCCCAAAGGGAGGATTCGTATCGATTTGCGCTGATTGCCAGGTCATATGACTTTGTCGTGCTCCCTGTTTTGGAAAGCGGATGCAGGTGGTGTAACCACGGCCCATTGAAACAGGGAGAAAGTCATGAGTTTGCGCAAGGATATCTGGCGAACAGGCATTCTCGAAGCGCCTCTGACCAGTCTGCTGGCAATGCCTGACTGGTCGCAGATCCCCTGCCATTTCCTGCCTGACATGCCGCGTGCCTTCCAGTTCCGTGCCGATCCGTTCGGCGTATGGCACGACGACAAGCTCCATGTTTTTCTTGAGATCTACGATTATCGCAATCGCATCGGCGAGATCGAACTCCTCGTCTATGATCGTGCCTGGCATCTGATCAGAAACGAGATCGTGCTACGCGAGCCCTGGCATCTTTCCTATCCACAGATCATGGAGTCCGAGGGCTCTTTCTGGATGCTGCCTGAGGCACATCGCTCCGGCACACAGACCCTTTATCGCGCAGAGCGTTTTCCCGATCGTTGGGTGCCTGACTGCGAAATTGATCTGGGCGGAGAAATCGCCGTGGATGCCACGTTGTGTTTTCGCGATAATCTGTGGTGGCTTATCTACACGCCGGTTGAAGCAGCCAAGAAAGCGCCGAGCCGACTGCATCTGGCCTATGCCAGAAGTTTGCGAGGACCATGGACGCGACATACGCAGAATCCGATCCGGCTTGACCCTTCAAGCGCGCGCGCCGGGGGAACGCCTGTCGAAATCGATGGCAGGCTGATGCTGCCGGTACAGGATTGCGCCAAGACCTATGGCGGCGCCATCCGCCCGCTATGGTTCGATGCCATGACGCCCGAACATGTTGTCACCCATACCGGCCCGGCACTTCCGATAGCGTCTCATTTTTCGCCTTATATCGAGGGTATGCACACGCTCTCGGCGGCAGGTGACGTGACATTGTTCGACATCAAGAAAACTGTCCTGTCGCCGCATGGCCTGATGATCGAGGCCGGACGTGAGATCCGTAAACTGCGCAAACGGATCGGACTCGCCTGACCCGTCTGTATCGTTTCGGAATAGGCGGTTTTCAGGGTGTTGCCTGAAGAGCCGCCTCAACGGCGTGGCCAAATTTCTCCGGCTGGTCGATCATGACGAAATGATAGCTGCCATCAATGCGTTCGAAATGGACATGAGGCGTTGTGCCATAGGCCGTGCGATAAAGCGTATCAACCATCGAAGACGGGATTCCGTAGCTCGAATCATAGGCATAAATCACGCTTACCGGCGCGGTGATTTTCGACAATGCAGGCCGCAGATCGGTTGTCATGTCGTCATAAAGTGCGTTGGCTACGGTTTTTTTGTCTGATTTCAGCCCTGCCTCGACCAGCGCCGGGCGGGCAGCTTCGGTCTTGACCAGTCTCGCGATGGTCTGTTTCTCGATGGCCTCACGCTGGCTTTCAGGCTGTTCCTGCACTATTGCGCGTTTATACGCTTCGGCTTGCGGCAGCATTGTTTCCCTCGTCGCCAGAGGATTATAGATCAGGGGGTAGAAGGGCAGGGCATCGACTATGACGACCTTGCCGATCTGATCCGGGTGTTCGCTGGCTACCATCAGGGCCAGAGCTCCGCCGAGGGAATGGCCGATTACTGTCGGCGCCTGAAGATGCCGGGTAGCGATATAACGCGACAGGGCAGAGGCAACGGGTATCATGACCTGATCAGAAGCGTCTTTTTGTGTGGGTTCTCCTGCAAAGCCAGCCAGTTGCACAAGATGTAGACGGTAATGCGCCTTGAGCCGAGTTGCGAGATCACGCCAGACCGAACGAGACGATGCCAGTCCCGGGATGAGAATGATATCCGGCCCGTGTCCTTCGATGATGATTGAAAAAGCCTGCGTGGCTGGGGCGGCTGTCATGTGTGTTTCTGCATGGGCTTCAGAAGAGGAAAGCACACAGAATGCAAGTATGAAGCCGAAGGGACGATATCTCATAATCAGGCGTATTCCTTTTTTCCTGACCGAAGCAGGCATAGGTATCATTTTCTGTTCAGTCTTCTCAGGACATGTCGCCAAAAACGGGCTTCAGCAATCATGAGGCGAGCCAGGACCGATGGGATACCATGGGCTTCAAGAGAACGTGGATCGCAATCACGGCCAAAGCTCACGCGCAGAATGGCAACCAGAATGGTACCTTCACAGATTAATACAAGGCAGACCTCTGCAGTCCTGAGCCAGCGTGTATGAGCTGGTAGTCCCGAAGACACACCTGGCAAGGTCGCTTGTGCCAGCCAGAGCGCAGAACCGCCAAGGGTTAGGCAGCGGAGAAATGTTCTTTTTGGTGAGCAAGGGCGGTAACATGTAAGAAATGCCACTAAAAATGTACCAATCCATAAACAGACGTACCATAGGCGTTCAGGCTGTGCGGGAGGATTCAGGGCCAGACCTGAAAACCAGCACAGAAGAAAAAGGTATGATAATATCCCGTATATATAGAACCAATTACTGCAAAAAACTTTCATAAATTGACTCCGTTCTGGAGTCGAATCATAAATTATTATTATATTTAGTTTGTTACTTATAAATTCAAAGAACCGTGAACGGGGCGCCAGCAGGGTGAATGAACACTCGATCAGGTGCCGCAGAATGTTGCATGCACGATCTGTTCGGGCAGGGGAGGCATTTCATAGGTGCTGTCATCTGCGAATGGGTGGCGCAGACGCTGGAGAAGGTTCTCGAAAACAGTAAAATCACCGTTCTCGGCTGAGGTAATGGCTTCAGCTACACGATGATTGCGGGCGATCACGGCAGGGTTGCTCTGACGCATCAGGGCATATTGCCTCTCCGCCGGAACAGGTTCCCGATCACGACGTGCCTGCCACTCCATCATCCAGTCCAGCAGTGCCTCGGATGACGTTGGCTCGACCAGTGAGTCGTTTCGGGCCAGACGGCGGAAGCTGAGCGTCCAGTCCATTCTGTCTTTTTCCATGATCTGCAACAGCGTCTCAATCAGTGCCTTGTCCTGTGTCTCACTGGCGGTCAGGCCCAGTTTGGGGCGCATCCGTGCCAGCCAGGCTTCCTGATAGAGATCCTGGAAACGGCCAAGCGCTTCCTGTGCCCAAGTCAGGGCACGGTTTTCATCCGGATCAAAAAAAGGCAGGAGTGTTTCTGCCAGACGGGCGAGGTTCCATCCTGCAAGACGTGGCTGATTGACATAAGCGTAACGCCCGTTATGGTCGATCGAGCTGAACACCTTGTCATGACGATAGATGTCAAGAAAAGCGCAGGGACCGTAATCGATGGTCTCTCCCGACAACGTCATGTTATCCGTATTCATGACCCCATGTACAAAACCGAGGCTCATCCAGTGCGCGATGAGGCGGGCCTGTCTGGCCACCACGCTTTCGTAGAGTGCCCGGATCGGGTTTTCGCAGTCATGTGCTGAAGGGACATGGCGCTCTATGGCAAGAGCGCAGAGAAACTCCAGCGACTCACGGTCCTCGCGTGCAGCAAAATACTGGAATGTTCCAACGCGCAGATGGCTTGACGCGATACGTGTGAGAACCGCACCAGGCTGCGGCCTGTCCCGCCAGACCGTTTCTCCGGTCGTGACGGCAGCCAGTGCGCGTGTTGTTGGTACGCCCAGTGCTGCCATGGCCTCACTCACCAGATATTCCCGCAGTACAGGACCAAGTGCCGCCAGTCCGTCGCCCCGTCGTGAGAATGGTGTCGGTCCGGAACCCTTGAGCTGCATGTCGTGAACCTGCCCTGCATGATCGGTTACAATGCCGAGCAGATGCGCGCGGCCATCGCCGAGCTGGGGCACGAACTGCCCGAACTGGTGTCCGGCATAGGCCTGTGCCATGGCTGGCACACCCTTGATATGCGTCTGGCCACTGAGAAGGGCCACGCCCTCGGGCGATCTCAACCAGTCAGGCGAGAAGCCGAGTTCGGTGGCAAGAGCCTCATTCAGGGCGACAAGATGAGGCGATGCAAAACGGGCAGGATCCACCTCGACAGCCATGGAGGCCGGGAAAGGCGCGCGGTGGAGAGGAAGATTCATGAGACCTCGAGGATGCAGGCAGTTTGTCAGGATCACTACAACGAGAGAGACCGGCTCCTGTCAGAGATAGCGTCCTCTCGGGCGGTCACAAGTCCGGGTGAACCGGAAACGACGCAGGTTTTTGCGCCCCATCCCTTTCCATTTCCGGACAGGGCGTTCAAAACCCCTTCATGCCGAAACATATCTCAGCTGCCAGACGGATCGTCCATAATGTCAGTTTTCTGACACTGGGACGCATCGCCACGGCGCTTTGCAGCTTTGCCTATATTGCCTTTGCCGTTCGAGGGCTCGGGCTGGGGCAGTTCGGCTTGCTGATCCTGATCCATTCCCTGGGCATCATGGCGTCGACATTCTCGCGTATGCAGTCATGGCAGACGCTCATCCGATTCGGTAATGAGCCCTACGCCTCTCATGATCTCGCTCTGTTGCGTCAGATTCTGGGGTTCTGCATAAGGCTGGATCTGCTCTCGGCGGTCGCTGCCGTTTCAATCGGTCTCATCAGCGTTGCACTCTACAGCCATATTGCTCACTGGACCCCTTGGGTTACCTCGCTGGCCTATGGTTATGCGTTTGTCAGTCCGTTCATGTATACGGGCTGGAGCAACGGGGTTCTGCGTCTGACAGACCGTTTTCATCTTGTGCCGGTCAGCGATACGATAACCGCTGTTTTCCGCACGGCAGGAACAGCGCTGGGTTTTGCCCTTCATCTCCATCTAGGGTTTTTTGTCCTGATCTGGGCCGGTGCAGTCTTGCTGGATTACGGGCTCTTCCTGTTTTTTGCGCTGGCGACATTGCGTCAGAAAATCGGCCTGCGTCTGCACTGGCGTGATGTACT
Source organism: Asaia prunellae JCM 25354 (assembly GCF_000613885.1). Classification (GTDB taxonomy): domain Bacteria; phylum Pseudomonadota; class Alphaproteobacteria; order Acetobacterales; family Acetobacteraceae; genus Asaia; species Asaia prunellae. Next base: position 128,293 of record NZ_BAJV01000005.1, read on the forward strand.
GACGGGGTGGCGCTGGCAGTTGCCGGGTATGTGGGCATTCACCCGTTCGACGAGCATCAATCAGACTCTGGGGGCTGTATCAGGACATATCAGTACGCTGGTGGTCGGTTCGCTTCTGGGCTCTGCTGAAGCGGCCGTATTTCGTATCTGTCGCCAGATTGCTGATGGCATCGTGACGCCTGCCCAGATGCTGTCACCTGTTCTTTATCCCGAGCTGGTCAAGATGCGTGATCGCCAGGATTGGGCCGGTCTGAAGCGGCTGACCTGGAAAATCTTCGCCATGCTTTGCGGGGTTTCTGTGGCGCTGCTGATTGTTTCCGCGTTTTTCGGCGGACGCATTTTTGCGCTTATGCTGCATATTCATCTGCATGGGACGACTTATTACATCTCGGTCATGCTTGTTTCGGCTGTTCTGACCCTGCTTGTTGTACCGCTCGAACCACTTCTGACCGTTATGGGGCAGATCGGGTTCCTGATGGCGAATCGTACCTGGATTACACTTGTCTATTTTCCGGTTCTCTACGGGCTGACAGCGGCCTGGTCTCTCAGGGGGGCCTGTTATGCCACGGTATTCAGCAGTTCTGTCATGTTCGTGACACGCCTCTGGCGTGCCATCAGCTGTTCTCTTCGTCCGATGAAAGAAACCAGCGGGACAGCGGCTGTCGAACAGATAGCCAAGCCAGCAGAAAGAGAACTTGCGGTCGAGACGTGACTTACTGTTCGGCTCCGCCGGGATCATAGCCGAGAGATGCCAGAACCAGCCTGTCTTCCCACCTATTCTGAAGGAGAGCAGGAAGAACAGACAGCGTTGCCAGAGCCGGATCGCGCAGCATGATGCTCTCAAGGCGGGAGTTCTGGAGGCGCACCCAGCACCACAGATCACCATGTGGCCCTTCTGCGGCACCTATGCCCTCGCCGGAGCCGGTCGGGGTGGGGGGGGCAGGGGAAGGGGAGAAGCGAACTGGCTGGCAATACGTTCTATCCGACGCAAAGAGTCCCTTATCTCGTCGAGGCGCAGGGACTGGCGGGCCCAGCCATCCCCGGCGAGACGTGATCCTGCCCGCCCCGGCACATGGCGCCGGTCGTCCTCAAGCTGACGCAGGTCGAAAGAACGACCCGAGGCGCGTCCGATCAGTCCGCCAAGACAAAAGCGTTCGGCCGTGGAGGCAGTAATCACACCGAGCCCTTCCAGCATTTCTGCCATTTGGCCGTGCAATCCTTCCAGTATCGGCAGACGCGGCATCATCGCGTCATGAACTGCATGGGCAAGAGGGCAGATATCAATTCCGGCTGCGATGCCTTCAGGACTGATGGCATCGATCAGGCGACGTGAGGCGCCATGCTGGGCACAGAGTTCGGCACAGAGATCTTCAGCGAGTGAAGCATGCGTGTCGAGAAGTGAAAATCCCGTCAGACGTGCCATCAGGGCTATATCGCGGCAGTGTACGGTAATACGTTCTATTTCTGCCAGAATGGTACGTGCATCTCGCACCGCGTCTGAAGGTACAAGTCCGAGAGCCTGTTCCACGGCACGGGAGTAGGCCAGTGGGGCTGACACAAAGGCTGCTGAAGTACTACGCCCGATGATCTTCAGAGCCTCTTCTGGTTTTCTGCCATGAACATGCTGCATGAGACCGGTATGAGCGCCGCCAGGCATAATCTTTCTGGCCCCCCAGGCCAGAGGCGCCATATCGCTGTGCAGCCCTTCACGGAATCCCGTATCGGGAGGGGTATGATCTGAGGGAACGGAGCGTTGTGACAGGGGGGAAATGCTGGCCCAGCCACCATGATCGAGCGCTGGTTCGGTTTCGGCAGCCCCAAGGGGAAGGCAGCCCCAGAGATCCTGGGCCATACGTTCTGGCCATGAGGCTGCGGGAATAGTGGCGGAAAGGGCAAAATACCGCCCATCTATAAGGGGCGTGCTGACCAGCAGCGGTGTTTCCTGGTCGAGAAACAGCGCATGGGCCCGGCTGTCATCACACCAGTGGGCAATGAACCAGCCGGGGGTGGCGTTAATCATGGCGCGCCACTGAGGCTCGTCCAGACCGTAATGATGCGGGGCCAGATGTTCGCCCTGCCTGATATGTCGCACCATGCTCATGGGGCTCTCCAGTGCAGGGACCAGAAAGAAACGGGCAGCATCAGCAGAAAAGGCGAGGCCAGCCCGAGTACAAACAGACTGCCCAGTATGGCCCTGTCCTGCCATGTCGCAGGGATAGTAATGCCCAGACGGGCACGGCTGGCCAGAAGGCCGAGTGCCAGAAGGCACAGCAGTGCCGGGATTGCACCTGTGTCAAACAAACCGCTCACGATCGCACAACATGCGGCAAAGCCCGGCCAGGGGGGGAGACCTGACAGGATCCAGCATCGCATGGATCTGTCGATTGCCGGATGCGCGGCGAGAACAAGTCCGCTGCTCAGAAGGAGTAGTGCAGGCAAGACCCCATTGGGCAGGGTTGCGGCAATGATGGATAATGCCACGAGCGGACGGGGGCCATCCTGCCGTGTCATGATGCACAGCCAAAGTCCCGCCAATCCTGCAAGAACCAGCACCATATGAGTGGTTTCACGCTCAGGAAGACGGAGCATCAGTGCCACGACGCTCAGGCAGAGCAGCATATCCAGAAGGGTTGTACCGCGTTCATTGATTCCTGACTGTTCTCTCGTGGTGACGGGCAGACCAAGTCCCGCCATGAGACAGAGGCCAACAGAAAGAAACAGATCACCAAGACGGAGTATGGCCGGATCAGGAATGAGGGTGGTCAGGCTCGTACCAAGCAGGGCCAGAACAACGCCCGCAAGACGCAGACGCATTGATTCCCAGGCCTGTCTGGCGCGTGTCGTAACCAGTGTTTCACGCAGGGCCAGTATCAGCGCGGCGCAGGCAGTGAGGCAGGTAACCGGCAGAAGCGTATGCACGCTGAGCGCCAGCATAATGGCGAAACTGGCCATAAAATTGAGGCAGAGAGCGAGGCGCTTTTCATGTTCCTGCCAGGAAAGAAACGGGACGGATCCTGCCAGAAGGCAAGTCCAGCGCGACAGAAGATCCTGTCCTGCCAGAAACGGATCGAGCAGCACGGTCAGCAAGAGCCCTGACAGCGCGAAGAGCCGTGCTGAGCGCCCGGCCTGTGCCTCGGGCATGAGAGCAAGGAGACATGCTGCCAGAAGCGGCCAGGTCGGAATCAGGAAGACGGCGATCTGATGCAGGGTCTCAGCCATTTCGCGACCCCTCGGTACGGAGCCAGGCAAGTTTCGGCATGAGCCAGCCTCCCAGAGCCAGTAATCCTGTCCAGACCAGTGTCGTCCCGAGAACAAGCGGCCAGCTCTGGCTGTAGCCACCAAGCAATAACAGGCCATTCAGGGCACAGAGCAGCCCGACAAGTTGAAGCAATGGTGCCGGGAGCGCTGCCGCGCATAGGCCGGAAAGAACGATGCCGATACAGATCAGCACTGGCAGACCTGGTATCGCTGCCAGTGCGGTAAGCAGCATGAGCCCTATGGCAGCGCACAGGGCGAACCCCGCAGCTTGCTGGATGGCCCGCCTTTCGCGCAGATCCCCCGATCGCCAGGCAATATGGGAACGCAGCACCATCCACCCTGCTCCATTGAGGAGGGGAAGCAGAATGAGCGCGGCCACGGCCGGGGCGCCATGACCGATGACCGAGACGCAGGCCGCAGCGCAGGTGCCATGAAAAGGCAGGATGCGACTGTCACGACCGATAGCCCCGAGCGCAATCAGCAGGGTAAGTCCAAGCAATACCGTCATGCCGCGAGTCTTCCTGCCAGAACCAGCAGGATCGCAGCGCCGCTCAGTACCAGAGCCAGACGCGCGGCAGGCAGGGGGCGACAGGCGCGCCATCCGGTAGCAAGAGCAGCCATGAAGGCAAGTTTCGCCGGAGCGGCAATGCACCAGAGCATGATCAGCCCCCCCGGTGGATGGGTCCCTGTGTCAACTGAGTCCGGCCAGACTAGATCGGCGATCAGCAGATACCAGCAACAGGCTGAAAGGTCATGGCTGTAGCGGAGCAGGGCGCGGTGACGCCCCGTGGTCGAGGCAATCAGTTCTTCATGCCAGTTATCGCACAGGAAGCGCCAGCTGAGCACAAGCAGAAGGGCTGCTGCAACAAAAACCAGTCCGCCGAGCAGAGCCGGTGCGGGCTGCAGAACACGTTGTTGCAACAATCCGGTCAATGTGCCGGCCCCGGGGAGGCCGATCGAGATCAGGGTGCCGGTCAGGGCAAGAAGGGGGACGAGGAAGAGCAGGTCGCGCCCCAGCCAACTCATTGAGGCACGAACGCGCAGGGCGATCAGACGGGTAGGCGCGCTCTGAAGCGCCATTATCCAGGCAGGAATACAGGAAAGGATCAGCAAGACCCCGCAGGCAAGAGGTTCCGAGAGAAAGGAGAAAAGAGAATGTGCGCTGGCAAGGGGTAGCCCGGCCATGGCAAGCCATACGGCGCACAAGCCGAACCAGGACAGGGCAGGAATACGGCTGTATCGTTGCCAGCCCCGATACAGATGCCGCCAGCGCCAGCCGGGAGCTGTGCCATTCCGGCCTGCACCAAGGCCCTGCAGTCCCTGTTCGAGATCAGTCAGAAACGGGGCGATGATTGCCAGGCAAAGCATCTGGCCCAGTGTGATGGCCAGCGTAATGGCAAGGGAAACAATCATGCAGCCCAGCCCAGCCAGGCCAGCGCTCCGGCGAGAAGAAGCAGCCAGAGTGCCAGGGTCTGACGCAGCAGGGGAGAAGTGGCCTGACGTGGCGGAAGGGCCGGTTCGAAAGGCAAGCCCGCAGTCGTCAGGCGTTGCATGCCATGACGCAGGGCAAGCCCGCGAGCGCGCAGACGGGTCAGGGACCGTTTCATCCCCCAGGGCAGGCGAGGCCTGAGTTCCGGCGAGGGCCAGTGCGGCAGGACGCTGGTCATGGAGGCAGGTAGGTCACGAAAGCAGGGGCGATGAGGGCTGGTATCAGAAAAACGAGAGCAGGATACCAGAAACAGCCGTCTCCTCCGGCGACAGACCAGATCGGCCAGGCCCTCCAGACATCCGGGCCTGCTCCTGCTAGGTCGAGAGCCGTATCATGGAGAATACCCAGCAGCAGGCCGGGACAGATTGACAGGCACAGTCCAGCAGTGACCGTCGTCAGCAATCTGTGATCGTGCACGATCACAGCCTGTGTGAAATGGCGCCAGATTGCGAGCCAGCCCCGCACCATGAGAAGGCCAAGCAGAAGGCTCAGGATCACGGCTCCTGCTGTCCAGGCGGGAGAAAGGCTGCTCAGGCCGTTGATAACATGCAGCCCAAGCCAGAATGGCAGAAAACCGGCCAGAGGCGGTAAGGGTGTCTGAAAGACACTGTTCCTGCTATCGAGTCCTTGCAGGGCCAAAGCCAGTATCATGGCCTCGCCTCCGGCGAGCGCCGTGTCAGCCAGGCCATTTTCCCTGGCGCAGAGCATCAGACCGAGAAGCAGGACAGGCCAGTATTCCAGTGTTCTTTCGACGCGTTGAAACAGACAGAGCCCGCTGCCAAGCAGAATGAGGGCCACAGGCCAGAAAGCACTCTGTTCCTGTATCAGGGGCGGAACAAAAAGAGCGTAGGCGAGCAGAGGCATTTCCGCAAAGGCGGGCAGTGTTGCCAGCCCCGCGGCAGGAGCCAGAAAGGAAAGGGCGGGAAAGTCAGGGAGGATGGCCAGAAGGCATCCTGCAGGAGCCAGAAGTCCCAGTCGCCAGTTCTGAAAAGGTTGTTCGTTTTTCGCCCTGTTTTTCTGATGTGCCGCTTCGGCAAGACAAAGAAGAAAGCAGAACAGGGCCAGCGCAGCGTCATGACACAGAAGGCCGAGGCCCCCAAGTGTCTCACCAATCGGTCCGACATGACGGCGGCATGTTATCAGTGTGAGCGTCCAGAGCATAATCCAGCAGGCGTTGAGAGGATCAAGGGCCAGAGGACCAAGATGGGCCTTATGCAAAGCCAGAGCACCCCAGCAACCCGCCACGCCCTGAATGCCCAGAACAGCCTGTCGGAGAAGGGGGATGGAGGGGCCTGGCAGTCTTGATGTCGCAAGACGCAGCACAAGACAGCTCAACAGCAGAACAAGGGGCAGGGCTGAAAACAGGGAGTCATCCTGACATGACGGAAAGCGGAGAAGATTTTCTTACCGCAGTTTCGATCCCGACCCAATTCCTGTGATCCGGGCTTTGTTGATGACAGTGAGCCTGCCCCCGAAGCTATGAGGAAAAGGCCAACTCCTTTTCGTCCGCTGAAAGGGAAGTGTTCAGATCATTTCCAGGGGAGTCTTGTACTGCGGTGGTGAAAAACGCTTATCCAGCTGCTCGCACTCTTTTCCGGTCAGCTCCAGATCAAGGGCAGCAATATTGTCGCGCATGTGAGTGCGGGTACCTGCTTTGGGAATAGCCAGAATGTTGGGATGCCGGAGCGTCCAGGCGAGAGCGATCTGGGCAGGGCTGGCGGGGCCCGTCGCGGTTTCATGATGCCTGGCAATATCAGTCAGGACAGGATCATCTAGTAGATCACCTCCCTGGCCAAGAGGAGAGTAAGCGATCGAAACAATCCCGGCGTTCCTGTCCCGCGTCAGAAGATCGAACTCGGCGCCGCGCGCCTCAAGATTATAGAGTATCTGGTTTGCGGCACAGTCGGAACTCAGAAGATCCAGCTCCCTCATATCGTCTGTGTCGAAATTGGAGACGCCCCAGCGTCGGATCATTCCTTTTGCCTTAAGGGTAGTCAGTGCCTCGATAGTCTCTTCAAGAGGAATGCTTCCCCGCCAGTGTAGCAGATAGAGATCGAGATAATCGGTGCCGAGTCGGTCGAGCGAGGCCTCGCAACTACGCAGGGTTTTTGAGAAGCTGGCATTTGAAGGCAGCACTTTGCTGATCAGGAAAACCTCTTTGCGCCGGTTGCGTATTGCTTCGCCGACAAGGTGCTCTGAACGGCCACTGCCATACATTTCTGCCGTATCGATCACGCTCAGACCTGCATCCAGCCCCATATGTAAGCTGGCGATTTCCTCGTTACGTGAAGCTGTTGAATCCCCAAGATTCCAGCTGCCCATTCCCAGTGCCGGAACAGAGGCGCTATCGCCAAAACGGACCTTTTTCATGAAAATTTCCTTTTCATTCCGAAGGTCGAAGCGTCAGATCATGAGCTGCGTTCGTTCTTGTAAGTGTATAAATTATCACGAATACGTGAATTTTGCCTCTTGCAGGATCAGGCAGCGTTAGGCTGACCATACCAAGGGTTCAGGGCAGCTTCTGCTTCAGGGGAGGAGGCTGAAAAGAATGTCTTTAGATCATCGCATTTTCCAGCGCTTTTTCACCGCAGGCGAAGCGAACGGGCCCGCCCCGGTCTCCGAAAATCGGAGCACGGCTTCCGTCTGGACAATGGGATCGCGTCTTGTCCCCATGCGTAGCGTATTTTCTGGTGATGATCGGCGATTGAAAACAGATGTACCGGCCAAGGCGCGTGATGGAGAGGTCAGACGCCATGATCTCGGTGGGGGTGGAAAAGATCCGCTTGAGCGTTACGATGCAACAGGCTGGGGAATGGTTATTTTCGGTCGTGCAATGCTTGAGATGCGTAATGAAAAAAGTGTGGCGCCTTGCCGCATGGTCCTGAGCGAAGGTGATGTCTGGAGTGTACCGGCTTCTGCATCAGCCTGGCTGCATGGCCTTGATGATGAGAAGGCCAGCGTTGTCATGTTTGTTGGCGGGAGAGAGGCTGCACTTTGTGAACCTGGTCAGGACTGGTGCCATCATGAAACCGGTGGATCACAGGACGTCTTCTGTCATCACCTTCTTGATCAGGCGGCGGAGGCGAAACATTGGGGGAATATCAGGGTAATCGAGGCTGATGCGTTCTGCGATCCTGATGCGCTTTCCGCCGCGTTCATTGAGATTGATTCCGGTTGCTGCACTGATCTGCACTGGCACCTGAACACGTCTGTCTGGCAGATCTGTCTTGATGGCAGAGGTGCTGTGACCTGTGTCCCGGCGGGGGAAGTCCAGCAGGTCAGGCGACTGGGTAGCGGAGTGGTCAGCCATGTTCCCAGAGCCGAGGGGTATTTCATTCGCAATGACGGAGACAGGCCCCTGCGCATTCTGGAAATCTTCAGATCCGATCATTATCATGATCTGTCCTTGCCTCAGTGGCTGGCGGCTTCCACACCTGAGGCGATTGCCACTCATCTCTGCGTTGATGTCTCGATGATCACCAGTCTGTCTCGTCTCTGAAAAGACGGGACCATGTCATTATGAAAAGAATACTCGACCGTTCTTGATTGGATCGGAGTTGCTTTCGAGGCAGAAACCTTCCAGAGCTCTCAGGCAATCTTCTCTTCTCCCTGCCAGGATCTGTGCGGGGTTTTCATTCCCTGCGATCGCGTCAGGACGGGACTATCATGATCAGCCTGTTCGATCTTTTCAAAGTCGGTATTGGTCCGTCTTCCTCCCATACGGTAGGGCCCATGCGGGCGGCCCAGCGCTTTATGGTGTCTTTGGCCGATCCTTCCGGCGTGGCCCGCCTGCGGGTAACGCTTTACGGATCGCTGGCCTGGACCGCTCAGGGCCATGCGACCGACAAGGCTGTTATTCTTGGCCTGTGTGGAGAACTGCCCAACACCGTTGATCCTGATGCTGCAGACGATATTGTCGCCAGGGTCGAGTTGAGAAAGCATGTGCTTTTCGGAGAGCATCTCCTGCCTTTTGATTCGGCATTCGATCTGGTGCTCGACAAGGAGACGATCCCGCCGGTTCATCCGAACACCCTGCAATTCGAGGCGCTGGATGAAGACGGCAGGATTACGGATTGTGCCCGTTTCTGCTCTGTAGGCGGTGGCTTTATCGTATCGGAAAGTGTGACCGAAACGGCAGGTTATACTTTGCCTGAGGTGCCGTATCCGTTCAGCAGCGGTGCTGAACTGCTCAGTCAGGCAAGATCGCATGATATGAGCATCGCCGCTATTGTCATGGCAAATGAATGCGCCTTGCGTCCGCATGATGAGGTGATGGCTTATATTGATGAAGTCATTGCGGTCATGATGGCCTGCATTGACCGAGGCATTACGCAAACGGGTATCTTGCCGGGGCGCCTGAAAGTGCGTCGTCGGGCAAACGCCCTGTACGAGAAACTTCGTGCGCGCGAGGGTGCCAATATGCGTTCGGCCCATGGTATCATGGACTGGATCAGCCTGTTCGCTATTGCAGTGAATGAGGAAAATGCATCGGGTGGGCGCGTTGTCACGGCCCCTACGAACGGGGCCGCGGGGATTATACCGTCCGTACTGCGTTACTACCGCGACTACTGTCTGCCCTTGCCTGCCTCAACAACACAGCAGGGCATGCGCGATCTCCTGCTGACAGCCTCTGCTATTGGCGGACTTTTCAAGCTGAATGCATCGATTTCGGGGGCAGAAGTCGGCTGTCAGGGTGAGGTTGGTGTGGCGTCGTCCATGGCTGCGGGGGGGCTGGCCGCTGCTCTGGGTGGTACGCCCGAACAGGTCGAGGATGCTGCGGAAATCGGCATGGAGCATCATCTGGGTATGACCTGTGACCCTGTAGCGGGTCTCGTTCAGATTCCCTGTATCGAGCGCAATGCGTTCGGCGCGGTCAAGGCGATCAATGCGGCTTCTCTCGCCCTGAACGGTGATGGCACCCATATGGTCTCGCTCGATCAGGTCATTCGGACTATGGCCGAAACCGGGCGTGATATGAATCACCGTTACAAGGAAACATCCCTTGGTGGTCTCGCCGTCAATCTGCCGGAGTGCTGAAAGACCTTTTTCGAAGCCTTTGCACCATCTCTTACCGATAGACGACCCCACCATCTGTGAGAATGGACTGACCTGTGATGTAGTCTGAGTCAGGGCCTGCGAGAAAAGCGACCAGTGCAGCCACATCGTCTGGCGTCTGGGCGCGACCGAGAGAAATCCCGTCAACAAATTTCTTGTAGGTCTCGCCTTTTGGGGTGCCGGTCAGCGCGGCAAAACGCTCATCGATCTCGACCCACATATCCGTCCCGACAATACCGGGGCAGTAGGCGTTTACGGTAATGCCAGCGCTGGCATATTCCCTCGAAGCTGCCTGTGTCAGGGCGCGGACGGCAAATTTGGTGGCCGAGTACACGCCGATCATCGCAAAACCGTCATGGCCTGCGATGGAAGAGGCATTGATGATCTTGCCTTTCTGCTTGCGCGCTTTGAATTTGGCTGCGGCGGCCTGAATGCCCCAGAGCACCCCCTGAACATTGATACGCATGATGCGCTCAACTTCTTCGGGCATGACCTCGGCGATCGGGTTGACCTGGGCGATACCGGCATTGTTGATCATCACGTCGAAGCCACCGAGCGTGTTTTCTGTATGGTCAATAGCGGCATAAACCGTTTCGCGATCGCTCACATCGGCCGCGAAAACACTGGCCTTGCGGCCCAGCGCCTCGATTTCGCTTTTGACGCCATGCAGCTTGTCTGTCTTGAGGTCCACAAGGGCGATATCGGCGCCATCTTTTGCCAGGCGCAGGGCGATACCACGTCCGATGCCCTGGGCTGCACCAGTGACGAGCACGACTTTTCCATCTAGTGACATGATCACTTATCCTCTCTGAGGGCCGCACCTCATATCGTCACGATGCGCAGTCCGGATGGGTGATCAGGTAACGAAGAAGCAACGAGCCGGATCACGCGGATGATCAGGTTGTGATGAACAAGACAAACCGTGACGAATCTCACCCGGCTTTCTGCCATCCGCGTTCCTGCTGCTGCCAGTAGGCGAGACTATGCCCGGCCTGTTTCACACGCGTCCAGAGCGCGCGCGCGCGGGAAACAGCCAGAGCGTCGTTGCCGTCAAACAGGGTAAAGATCCGGTCAAACTGCTCCAGCCCCTGGTCAGGGCCGCCATCGAGCAGAAAAAGGAAGCGGGCCTCATTGGGCACATCATCACCCTTGGTCAGCCATATGGGCTGGCGCGGACCATGCCCCATGCTCTGGCTGCCATGAGGGAGCCAGAGGGGGGCCTTGGCTTTCCATAATGCCTCGTCGAGCTGCTTGACCTGTGCGGCATCGCGACAGCGAATGACCGCGCGTTGCCCCGCGTCGAGTGTTCTGCCTAGGAGCGCCGGCAGGGCGTCTTCCAGCGTGGAACGTGTCAGATGATAGAAGCCGATATCGCTCATCAACCCTGTGCAGCTTCCGCCTCGTGGTGGCGCACGAGCGCATCAAGCAGACGAACACCAAAACCGGTTGCCCCCTTGGGACATTGCGGTGCGGCATCCGCACGCCAGGCAACACCAGCGATATCCAGATGGGCCCAGGGCGTGTCACCCACGAAGCGCGCCAGAAACTGCGCCGCCGTGATCGAGCTTCCGGGGCGGCCCGTGATATTCTTCATATCGGCGATGTCAGACCGAAGCTGGCGATCATAGGCTTTACCCATGGGCATGCGCCATACGGCTTCTCCCGTCTGTTCGCCCGCTTCGAAAAGTGCGGCGGCAAGAGCATTATTATTGCTGAAAAGCCCCGCGCGCACATGGCCAAGGTAACCACAATGGCACCCGTCAGCGTAGCCAGATCGACCATCAGCCGTGGCTGGAAACGCTTGTTGGCATAGGCCAAGACATCAGCCAGAACGAGACGTCCCTCGGCATCGGTGTTGAGAACTTCAATTGTCTTGCCGGCATAGCTGCGCACCACATCGCCGGGGCGCTGGGCATTGCCCGAGAGCATGTTCTCGACCAGTCCGACCACACCGATGACGTGGGTTCTGGCTTTTCGGCGGGCCACAGCTTCCAGCGCACCCACAACCGCCGCGGCTCCACCCATATCGGTCTTCATTTCATCCATGCCTGCCGCAGGCTTGATGGAAATGCCGCCTGAGTCGAAGGTCACTCCTTTGCCGATAAACGCGAGCGGCGCGTCTTCGGAGCCACGATAGCGCATGATCGCCACGCGGGCTTCCTGATCGCTGCCCTGCGCTACGCCAAGAAGCGCACCAAAACCAAGTTCAGCCAATTTTGCGGCATCGAGAATCTCGACCTCGACACCCAGATCACGCAGCCCCTCGATACGTCGTGCGAATTCGGGCGGCGTCAGCACATTTGGCGGTTCGCTGACGAGATTGCGCGCACTGAAAACCCCCTGCGCTACAGCGCGCAGACTCTCCCATTCTAACTGCACCGTTTCAGGGTGCTCGACACCAAGGTGCAGGCGCTGCAGCTGGGGAGCATTTTCAGCTTCATCTGTGTGATACAGGTCGAAGCTGTAGCGACCAAGCGCAGCACCATAGGCAGCGTGGGCGGCAAAAGCGGCGCAGCGTCCGGCAAAGGCGAGATCGGCATGGGTTGTGTCACGCACGGCTTTGGCTGCCTGACCGCCGGCAGCTTCCATGGTCGGAATATCCAGCTCATCTTCCGGCCCACAGCCGATCAGGACGATCCGTGCAAAAGCCGCGCAGGGTGCAAGCAGAACGCAGTTCTGATCGCGCTGTCCCTTGAAGCGTGAGATTGCCGCTGCGCGACGCAGAGCCCCGCCGGTTGCCGCGTCAAGATGGGCAAAGGTCCATTGGCAATATCAAAATCAGGCCCGGTCAGCAGGACAAGGGTCTGCTCCGATTCCGGGGCCCCTTTACCTTTCAGGATTGGAAACGGTGCCTGGATCTGGATGTCGAGCATAATCTTTCCGGTCAATAATCTTATGGTGCCTTACTATCGTCAGGACGCATGAAGAAGGCAAGGCGGTGTGGCTATAACAACGACAAGAGATCGTTCATTAAATTCAAACAACTATGAACGTTGATTAAAGAGAAGAAGTGTGGCCTAGTCTCGTTTCATTCTCCAAGAAGCGCATCAAGGCTCTCTCATGTCACTGCTTGCCGAACTGAATTGGCTGTTCGTTCTCTCCGGTCTTGGGGTCGGGTTTCTTGTGGGCATGACGGGAGTCGGTGGCGGCTCCCTGATGACGCCTTTGCTGATTCTGCTGTTCAAGGTTCATCCTCAGGCGGCTGTGGGAACCGATCTGCTTTATGCGGCCATTACCAAATCTGTTGGTACGCTGGTGCACGGGCATCGAGGTGCGGTCGAATGGCGTGTAGTGCTGCGTATGCTGGCGGGCAGTCTTCCAGCCACGTTGATTGCCCTGTTGTTCCTGCACTGGTACGGCAGTCCGTCACACGACACGACCAGACTGGTTTCGACGGCTCTTGGTGTGGCTTTGCTGATCACCGCACCCAGCGTGTTCTTCCGGAAAGAGCTTCAGGCCTGGTCGCATCGCCATGCCGGAGAACTCTCTCCCCGCAGTGCGACCATTCTCACCGTTGTACTGGGTTCCGTTCTGGGTGTCATGGTCACGCTGTCCTCAGTGGGTGCTGGCGCTATCGGCATGACCGTACTGATATTGCTTTATCCCTCTCTCAGCACTGCGCGTCTTGTTGGCTCGGATATCGCCCACGCTGTGCCGCTGACGCTGATTGCAGGCATGGGTCACTGGTATCTTGGTGCCGTCAAGATTCCCATGCTGGTCTCATTGCTCTGCGGCTCCATTCCAGGGATTATTCTCGCAGTCTCTGCGTTGGTATGGTGAATGAGCGCATACAGCGTACGGTTCTCGCTGCCGTTCTGTTCATTGTTGGCTGGCGTCTGGTCTGACGTGCTACAGGGCAAGAGCCCCGCGCGTATTTTCAGGACCCGTCCATGATCTCATGGCAGGCGATCCATTCCGAATGGCCACTGGCATAGCGTTCGCGTTTCCAGATCGGTACACGTCGTTTGATTTCGTCGATGACGAAGCGGCAGGCTGTGAAAGCGGCGTCGCGATGTGGGGCTGAAACGCCGATCCATACGGCCATGTCGCCGATGGCCAGTGTGCCAATGCGATGGATGCACGATGCTGCAAGGATGTCGAAGCGGGTCTCTGCCTCAGAGAGCACAGCAAGAGCCTCAGTTTCGGCGAGAGGAAGATAGGCCTGATAATCAAGGCCAAGTACAGCCTGTCCATCACTGTGATTGCGGACCCAGCCTTCGAAACTGCAGTAGCCGCCTGCTTCATCACGGCGCAGGGCCAGCGTGAAGGCCGCAGGATCAATCGGATCTTCTGTCAGGAGGAAAGTGCTCATCCACCGGATACCGGGGGAATGAACACGACATGATCGCCGTCAGTGGGGCTATGATCCCATCGGGCGAAGGCTGCATTGACCGCGACGCGCAGACGGGAGGCAGGCAAGGTGAAGTTGTGGCGCGTTTTCAGTTCTTCATAAAGCGCGTCAAGGCTCAGAGCAGCGGTTTCGATCTCTTCGCACGCGCAGCCAGCTTCATCGCGGAGCAGGGCGAAATATTCAAGGGTCAGGTGGGCCATGTCAGGGCGTGCCAAAATCGCGTTTGCCACCGCTTTTTCCTATGAGACGTACATCATGGATGACCATGTCATGGCTCAGCGCCTTGCACATGTCATAAAGAGTCAGTGCGGCTACGGTAGCGCCAGTCAGGGCTTCCATCTCAACACCGGTCCTGCCTTCGCATTTCACTCGGCAGTCGATCAGGGCCTCGCAGCCTTCGATCGTAATTTCGACCTTGCAACCGGTAAGCGAAAGCGGATGGCAGAGCGGAATAAGCTGGGAGGTCGCTTTCGTGCCCATGATGCCGGCAAGCTGAGCCACGGTCAGCACGGCTCCCTTGCTGGTCATGTAGCCTGACGCAGCGAGGCTTTGCGCAACTTCGGGTGGAAAGCGGAGGATGGCGCGGGCATGGGCTTCGCGACGGGTCACGCTCTTGTCGCCGATCTCGACCATATGGGGGCGTTGTCCGGTTTCATCCACATGGGTCAGCGACACCATTTCAGCCTCCGATATAATACATTTCAATCCGCTCGCCTGAATCTGGCTGCGGTTCCGGGTTGCGTATCTCACTATAGCGATCCGCGCGGCCTTGCCAGATCCGGCGAAGGAGAGCTTCAAGCGCCTCGTCGTCGGGTGAGGTGAGGGCAGGGCGCAGATCGGTGCCGGTAGTGGCAAAAAGGCAGGTATAGATCTGCCCGTCCGAGGAAAGACGCGCGCGGGAGCAATCGCCGCAGAACGGTGCCGTTACTGATGAGATGAATCCGATCTCGCCTCCGCCATCGGTAAACCGGTAACGCTGTGCCACTTCGCCACGATAGAGAGGAGCAAGGGGTTCGACCGGATAGAGAGCGTTGATCCGCTGCAGGATGATTGCAGAGGGCACAACAGCGCTCTGTCTCCAGTGGTTGCGCGTACCGACATCCATGAATTCGATAAAGCGTAGCGTGATGCCGGTATTCCGAAAACGTGAGACGAGGGGAAGAATATCCCCTTCATTCACGTCGCGCTGGATCATGGCGTTGATCTTTATTCCGCCGGGAAAACCACGTTTTGCAGCATTGTCGATTGCGGTCAGTACGGCCCCCAGCTTATCGCGCCCACCGCTCATGTGTTCAAAAACCACCGGATCAAGACTGTCGAGGCTGATCGTCAACCGGGAAAGACCGGCATCATGCAGGGTATTAAGATGGCGGTCGAGCAATACGCCATTCGTTGTGAGCGCAACGTCATCTATGCCAGGCAGTGCCGTGAGACGATGTATGAGCGCTGTGAGATCAGGTCGCAGCAGGGGCTCCCCACCGGTCAGACGCAGTTTGGTGACACCAAGTCGTGCCGAGATGCGGGCGACCCGCTCTATCGCGGAAAATTCGAGGCGTTGTCCGGACTCAAGAAAGGCAAAGTCATCGTGAAAGACTGATTGCGGCATGCAGTAGGGGCAGCGAAAATTGCAGCGATCCATCACGGAAATACGCAGATCGTGCCAGGGGCGTGCCAGAAGATCGCGTGGCTTTGGCGGTTCTGTCTTTTTACCATTCATAAAAAGGCACGACCGTATCGGGAGGGAGGGGCGTATCACCCGGACGGAGAGAAATTAGCCCGTTTGTCAGGCCGAGCCGGTTGAAGTCTCCCGAAGTTGGCATTGGATGCGGCGTGGCGAGAGTGACGCCCTGCCTGTCGTGAACGAGGCGTACCGGAATGAAGCGGGTCATGGTGGAGAGAGGTGAAAGGGGGGCAGCAAGCCTGACAGACAGGGAGAATGATCGAGACCCTGTGCCCGAAGAAGCGCAGGAATGACATGGCGGCTGCAGCAGGCAAGAGCCGAGACGGGATTGCCCGGGAGAGCAAAAACCGGCTGACCTTTGGCCGAGAGACCGAACCAGAAAGGTTTGCCGGGGCGTTGGGCCACTTTGTGGAAGAGGCATTTTACGCCTAGTGCTGCCAGAGCCTGCGGAACGAAGTCGAACTGTCCCATGGAAACTCCGCCGCTCAGAACCAGAACGTCATGCTGATGCAACAAGGTTGCAAGGCTATCACTCAGTACGGTCAGATCGTCAGGAACAACGTATAATGCCTGTCGCGTGAGGCCGGCACGCGCAAGCGAGGCGGAAAGAGCATATTCATTCGAACGACGGATCTGCCAGCTCTGCACTGGTGCATCAGGGGCGACCAGCTCGTCTCCGGTTGAGATGATGGCAATGGATGGAATGACGGAGACGAAAGGGTGCGCCACGCCATTGGCCGCCAGTATGGCCATTTCAGGAGGGGTCAGTCTTGTGCCGGCGTCAAGAAGAAGGGTGCCGGCGGCGCAGTCGGCTCCTTCGGGATGGATATGCTGGTTTCTCTTTGCTGTTCCGTTCGGCAACAGGGTGATGCTGTCGTCCCGGATGGTAAAATCCTCACGGGGGATGACCGTATCGGCGCCTTCAGGCAGGGCTGAGCCAGTCATCACAGCAATGGCGGCGGTATGATCGCTGCCCAGGGAAAGGGGAGGCTGGCCTGCTGGCTGGGTTCCTTCCAGTCTGTATCTGGTGACCCCAGCCTGCCAGCGGACAGCAATTCCGTCGAGGATCACGCGGTCATAGGGGGGCAGTGACCGCTCTGCCCTGACTGGTTGGGAGAGAATGCGTCCGGCTGCGTGCTCAAGGGAAATGGTCTCACCAGGAAAAGGCGTCAGGGCCTCGCTGATCAGTCTTTCTGCGGCTTCGACGGTCAGAAGATCACTCATGAACGGCCTTGAAAAATAGTGGAGCACTAGCGGATTAAAGAAATGGTGCTTATCGACGGGTATGCGGCATGTCAGTCTGACACAGGTGCTTCTCTGGCGTGACCTCTATTTTGCGCTTTCATTCCGGTAGGCAATTCTACTGGTCTGTCCAGAACCGGGTCAGGGAATTGTGGCTTTCCCGTAACAGCAGGGGAGATGGTTGGGGAGGAGCGGATTTTCGCGCAACCTGACTGATTGGAGCAGGTTGAAACCAGGGCTGTTTCCGCCGGGACGAAAGTCAGTGATCACAAGGCAGGACATTCTCTGAAACAGGCGATTGTAGGCCCCAAACAGCTATGCTAGTTCATGACCGAACCGAACGGTCATTTTTCAGACCAGGCTGTACAGAGCCGGGTTTACGGACCCAGAAACCACGTTGCACCTATTGAAAAGGGGCGACGCCGAGAGGATGCACATGGCGCAGGGCGACGAGCAGGATAATCGCGCATCACAGGGTGATGGCGAGCAGAAGAAAAAGCAGGATGACAAGAAGGGAGGCAAGAAAAGCAGCCCCCTGAAACGGATTATTCTGGTTCTGGTTGTCGTTGTCGTGGCGGTTGCCTGGTTGGGATATTGGTTGCTGACACGTAATCAGATCGAGACCGACGATGCCTATACGACCGGGCGCAAGCTGGCGGTTGCGCCACATGTGAACGGTTATGTGACGCAGCTGCTGGTGAATGATAACCAGTTTGTTCACGCTGGTCAGTTGCTGGTCAAGATTGACGACCGGGACTATCTCGCCTCGTTGCACAAGGCCGAGGCCAGTGTCGCGCAGGCCGAGGCCAATCTTGCCGCGGCCACGCAGATGGTCGCAGTCGCCAGGCAGAATTTCCCAGGACGCCTGATTGCGGCCAAGGGAGCGCTTGCCTCGGCTCAGGCTCAGCTTTTCAAGGCCGAAACTGATTACCGTCGTCAGCATAGTGTTTCTCGTGCTGCGACAACGCAGCAGGATATCGATTATTCGAAAGCTGCGCTTGATCAGGCCCACGCGGAAGTTCTGCGCGCAGAAGGTGAATTGCAGCAATCAACCCCAGTTCAGCCGAATATTGAAAACCAGGAAGCCACGATGAAGCAGCAGAACGCAGCTCTCAAGGCTGCCGAGGCTGATCTGGTACAGGCCCAGCTCAATCTTGGCTGGACGGAAGTACGTGCGCCGCATGATGGCTGGATTTCACAGCGCAATGTCGAGCAGGGTGATTTTGTCCAGACGGGGCAGAAGCTGTTTTCGATTGTGGAGCCGGAAGTCTGGGTGGTTGCGAACTACAAGGAAACGCAGATCAAGAAGATGCGTCCGGGCCAGAAGGTCGAAATCGAGGTTGATGCCTATCCGAACCTTGCATTGCATGGCCATGTGGATTCTATCCAGCTCGGAGCCGGTGCCGCTTTCAGTGCTTTCCCGCCGGAAAACGCGACAGGTAATTTCGTGAAGATCGTCCAGCGTGTGCCGGTCAAGATCCTGATCGATAGCGGTCTCGATCCCAATGTGCCGCTGCCGCTTGGTGTTTCTGTCGTGCCAACGGTGACTGTCCCATGAGCGACGCGTCCAGCGACGAGACCGACCACTCCAGCTGGAAGCCCAAAGCGAACCCCTGGCTGATTGCTGTGGTGGTGACGCTGGGCGCTTTCATGGAGGTGCTCGACACCACTATCATCAATGTTGCGCTTCCGCATATCTCGGGCGCGCTCGGCAGTTCCTATGACGATGCGACCTGGGCGCTTACTTCCTATCTGGTAGCGAACGGTATCGTGCTGACCATTTCTGCGTGGTTCGGCAAGTTGCTGGGACGCAAGCGATACTTCCTGATCTGTATTGCCATGTTTACCGTCTCGTCCTTCCTTTGCGGATTGTCGACGAGCCTTCCCATGCTGATCATTTTCCGTCTGATGCAGGGTTTTTTTGGTGGTGGTCTTCAGCCAAACCAGCAATCGATTATTCTCGACACCTTCCCGCCTGAAAAGCGTGGTGCCGCTTTCGGCCTTACGGCCATTGCGACCATCGTGGCCCCAATTCTCGGTCCGCTTCTCGGGGGGTATCTGGTCGATAATTATTCCTGGCGCTGGATTTTCTATGTCAACGTACCCTTTGGTATTCTGACACTCATTGGCGTCTCGGCTCTTGTGGAAGATCCGCCATGGGAAAAGCAGAAGCGTGAGAAGGTCGACGTCATCGGTATCTGTCTGATCTCGCTCGGTCTGGGCTGCCTCGAGATCATGGCCGATCGCGGTGAAGATGATGACTGGTTCGGGTCGCCCTTTATCATCACCATGGCTGCGTTGGGTGTGGCTGGTGTGGTCGGTGCGGTGATCTGGTTGCTCAAGGCCAAAAATCCGTTGCTGAATCTCGCAATCTTCAAGGATCGCAACTTCGCGGTCGGAACCTTCCTGATGGCAATGGTTGGCGGGTTGCTTTACGCCTCGGCAATCATTGTCCCGCAATTTGCGCAGCAGGTTCTGGGCTACACTGCGACGATTTCAGGTGAGGTTCTGGCACCGGGTGGCGCGGTAATCATCTGTCTGATTCCCATTGTCGGCAAGCTGATGGGGTTTGTGCAGGTACGCAATCTGATTGCCTTTGGTTTCTTCCTGATGGGGGTGGCCATGTTCTATTCGGCACAGCTCGTGCCGACGACGAGCTACGCCCATCTGGTTGAATATCGTATCCTGCAGACTTCGGCGCTGGCCTTTCTCTTCGTGCCGATTTCGACCATTGCCTATTCAACACTGCCGAAGGAGCTGAATTCGGATGCTTCGGCCATGTTCAGTATGTCGCGCAATTACATAGGCTCCTTGGCTATTTCTCTGGCAACTGCAGCGATTACCGAGACCAAGCAGGTGCGTCAGAGTCTCATGGCGCACTGGACTTCGGATTATCAGCCCAATGGACAGGATTATCTGAACACGGTGCATAAGGTTGCTGTGGACGCCGGTATGACCTCTTCGGCCGCCCAGCAATATGCAGTGCACAGCTATTATCAGAGCTTCATGCAGCAGGTCTCCATGGTGGCCTATAACCAGACCTTTATGGTGATCGGCATCATGGCATTCTGTGTTGTACCGTTCTGTTTCCTGCTGTCCCCGGTAGCCAAAAAGGGCCCGGCCGGAGGAGCCCATTAATGACGCATTTCTTGACCTTCTGGAGCCATGCCGTGAAGACAGGCCGTTCCCCGCGCGCGCTGATGCTGGGCGGCGCCTCGCTTGCCGTGGTTCTTTCCCTGCCGGGCTGTGTCGGGCCCAAATATCACAAGCCTGATCTGTGGTCACCAAGCCAGTACGATATGCATGCGCGCTCAAGACAGGCTGGTAGCCAGACAACGACGGACGCTCCTGATCCGAGCTGGTGGAAGATCTTCAATGATCCGACCCTGACTTCGCTCGAGACCAGACTCGCCTCACAGAATCTCGATATCCAGCGCGCCACTGCCCAGCTGGCCCAGAGCCGCGCCCAGCTGATGATGGCTGGTGCCGAGCGTTTTCCGGGACTTTCGGCCAGCGGATCGTATACCCGCTCGCAATACAGTACCAAATCGCTCCAGCGCATTCTTTCCGGCGTGGCCAAGAACAATGCAACGGCCCTTGGGCAGGAGCGTGCCACGCTGCTTGATCAGAGCGTCGGCGATGCAACCGTCCCGCTATTGAATCAGTGGAAATATTCGATCGACGCCCAGTACGAGGTTGATCTCTGGGGCCGTGTGGCCCGGCAATACGAAGCGGCCAAGGCGGATCTTCAGGCCACAGATGAAGAGCGTCGTGGTATTCTGATCGCCCAGCAGGCCGATATGGCCAATGACTACCTGACCCTGCGCGGGCTCCAGGAGCAGTTGCGTATCACAAGAGCCAATCGTGACACCCAGGCCCAGACGCTGTCATTGGCAGGGAGCGTCAGAAGACCGGTCTCGTGACCGAGCTCGACGTGACAAGTGCCGAGAGTCAGCTGGATTCGACCACGGCGCAAATTGCCCAGATCGAGCAGCGTGTCGAGCAGCAGATCAACGCCATCAGCCTGCTTCTGGGATCGCCTCCGGGAACGCTCAATGACGAGCTGACACGCACGGCCGGTATTCCGGTTGTGCCGCCGCGTGTGCCGGTTGGTGTGCCCTCTGAACTTGCCCAGCGTCGCCCCGATATTCGGCAGGCTGAGGCACAGCTTCATGCCGCTGTAGCCAATGTCGCCGAGGCAGAGGCCGAATTCTATCCCAAGATCACACTCAATGCCGATTTTGGCCTCCAGTCGCTCTCTTTCCGTGATCTCGGATTCTGGAATGCAAGGGCGTGGAACATTGGTCCGTCCATCTCGTTGCCGATCTTTCAGGGGGGACGTCTTCGCGGTCAGTTGATGCTCAATCGTTATGCCCAGAAGGCGGCAGCCATCACCTATCGTCAGACGGTGCTGACGGCCTGGCGTGACGTGGATAATGCCCTGATTGCCTATCGTGACGAGCAGCGTCGGCGTGACGGTCTGCAAGCTGCAGTGGATGCGGGTCAACGTGCCTTGCATCTGGCTCAGGAGCAGTATCGCAGCGGCCTGACAACTTATCTGAATGTTCTCTCAGCGCAGCGCGATCTGCTTTCGGCTCAGCTTCAACTCGCTGATAGTACGACGACTATCGCGAGCAATCTGGCCCATCTGTACAATGCGCTTGGCGGCGGCTGGGAGACACAATTTCCACAAGACAAACCGGAAGATTCGACAATCAGGCAGCTTGGTGGCGATAGTCCTCGTCATGCCTGATCACGTGATTGTTTGAATTTCCGGAAATAATAGGATGATCTATCCGGCCTGATAGGCTTTTCTTTCTTGCTCATCGAGCAAGAGGGAGGAGCATCATGTCGATCACCACTGACAAGCCTGGCAATGTTTTCGGAAAATCGGCTGAGCCACCGCCCTGCAAACTTGTCATTTTTGGCGCAGGCGGTGATCTGACCCGCCGTCTGCTTCTGCCCTCGCTTTATGATCTTGCTGTTGCTGGCTCGTTGCCTGCCGATTTTCAGATCATTGCTGTCGATCGTGCGGAGCAGACCGGCCAGGGCTGGGCTGCACGTCTTTTCTCTCTTGCCGAGCAGGATGCAAAAGATCCTTCTGCCGAGTTCTCCTGTCCTCATCTCGATCGCGCGGTCTGGGACAAGGTAACAGCCAATGCCCGTTATCTCTCGGGCGATTTCACGCAGGATGATGTCTATGCCACGCTGCAAAAGCTGCTGGGTGGGGACAATGTCATCTTCTATTTCGCCGTTGCGGCCCGGTTTTTTGCCGGTATCGCAGCATCGCTCGGAAAGAATGGCCTTCTCAGGGAAGATCGTGGTTACAGGCGCCTGATCATCGAGAAGCCTTTCGGTCATGACCTCGCCTCGGCGCGTGAGCTGGATGACGTTCTGCGCGCTCAGGCGCAGGAGAGCCAGATTTACCGGATCGATCATTTTCTGGGTAAGGAAGCCAATCAGGGCATCATGATCGCCCGTTTTTCAAATGTATTGTTCGAGCCCATCTGGCGGCGCGAATATATAGATCATGTGCAGATCACGGCTGCCGAAACGATCGGCGTCGAACAGCGTGGCGCGTTTTACGAACATACCGGCGCGTTGCGTGACATGGTGCCCAATCATCTTTTCGTATTGCTCAG
The DNA here is from genome assembly GCF_000613885.1 of Asaia prunellae JCM 25354. GTDB lineage: Bacteria > Pseudomonadota > Alphaproteobacteria > Acetobacterales > Acetobacteraceae > Asaia > Asaia prunellae. The sequence goes on from NZ_BAJV01000005.1 coordinate 151,011, forward strand.
TCTTATTGCCATGGAACCGCCTTCATCGCTTTCGGCAGAAGCAGTGCGTCAGGAGAAGACCCGTCTGTTGCAGGCCATACGCCCCATAGGCGAAGAGGATTATGTACGGGGACAATATGGTGCCGGAGAAATAGAAGGTGCGACAGTTCCTGCCTATCATGATGAGTCGGGCGTTGCGCCTGACAGCCAGACCGAAACCTTCGTCGCCATGAAGCTTTTCGTCGATAACTGGCGGTGGGGTGGTGTGCCTTTCTATCTTCGTACCGGCAAGCGCATGTCGGGCAGACGTACCGAAATCAATGTTGTCTTTAAAAAGCCACCTTATGCCCTGTTCAATCAGGATATGGACGATCCACGTAATGGCAATGTCATTCGCTTTCTGCTCGACCCGGTGCGCGGCGTGTCGATCAACTTCGACGCCAAGCAACCCGGTCTTGAAGAGGTAATTGCACCTGTGAGCAGCCGGTTTCTGTATGACGACTTCTTCCGGAAAGCTCCGAATGTCGGTTATGAGGCTCTGCTATATGATTGCATGAGTGGCAATCAGATGTTGTTCCAGAGCGCAGCGACCATAGAAGCGGCCTGGACGGCGATCGATGCGATCGTGAGACCGGGAGCCCCGGCCTTTTACCGGGCGGGTTCGGAAGGTCCGGATGAAGCAGCTTCCCTCCTTGCACGGGATGGGCGCAGCTGGTTGCCTGTCGGATGAGCGCCACAACAATACATTCCTCAAGAACTGGTAATCAGAACTATGACGCGCTGGTTTCCAGAAACAAGTCTCTCATACAGGGGCTGGGTCGAAAGAACTGATAATGAGTATGGCAATTGAAAATCATGCCGTGATCGGCGATTTGCGCACGACGGCTCTGGTGGCGCTTAATGGTTCGATTGATTTCATGTGCTGGCCACGGTTTGACTCTCCGAGTGTCTTTGCGTCTCTTCTGGAGCCAAGTGCAGGATTTTTCGAGCTGGCACCGGTTCTGGAAGGTGGACGTTTCAGGCAGTTCTATGTGCCGGATACGAATGTTCTTCTGACCCGCGTATTGTCGCCCGAAGGGGTAAGCGAAATCTCCGATTTCATGACACTGGCCCCGGAATATCCCGAGCAACGTGTCATCAGGCGCGTAAAGGCGATACGGGGTACTCTCAGCTTCCGGCTGCATTGTGCGCCACGCTTCGACTATGCCCGTGTAGGTCACAAGGCACGTGTTCTGAACGACAGGGTTATCCTGTTCGAACCCATGCGTGACGATCTGCCTACTGCGGATCAGCTCAACCATCCCGATGACTGTGGTTGATGGTGATGCCTGTGCCGAGTTTGTGTTGCAGCTCAATGAGACAGCAACATTCATGCTCGATAGTCTGACAACGGATCTGAATCTGTGCCTCGAGGATCACTGGACTTCGACTGCGTTCAAGCGACAGCCAATTACTGGATCGATTGGGTAGCCCGTGCCAGCTACCATGGGCGCTGGCATGATCAGATCACGCGGTCGACCCTGGCACTCAAACTTCTCACCTCGGCAGAGCATGGATCGATGGTGGCGGCTGCGACCTTTGGTCTGCCTGAAGACCCTGGAGGCGTGAGAAACTGGGATTATCGCTATTGCTGGATACGCGACTCGTCATTCATGGTCTATGCGTTCATGAAGACCGGGCATACCGAAGAGGCCACTGCTTTCATACGATGGCTGCATGAGCGTCGTCTCGAAGCGCGCCCAGGGGAGGCGCGCCTCAAGGTAATGTATGCGATTGATGGCAAGGCGTTTGTCCCCGAAACCGATCTCACCCATTTCAGGGGATTCAGAGACTCGCGTCCGGTGCGTATCGGCAATGGGGCGGAAGATCAGCTTCAGCTTGATATTATCGGCGAGATGATGGACGCGGTCTACCATGCTGATCGTCACTGCGAGCGGTTAAGCTGGAAGGCATGGGAAGCTGTTGCCGAGGGTATAGACTGGCTTTGTGTCAACTGGAATCAGCCGGATGAAAGTATATGGGAAGTAAGGGGCGGGAAAAAACATTTCCTGTTCTCACGCCTCATGTGCTGGGTTGCACTCGATCGTGCCATACGTCTTTCTGACGAACGTGGATTCCCGGCGCGGATCGCTATATGGATACGTGAACGCAATGCCATATACATGGATATACAGAATAATTTCTGGAATGAGGAACTGCAGTATTTTGTTCAGTACAAGGGCGGGACGGCCATCGATGCTTCCTGCCTGCTGATGCCGCTCATGGGGTTTATCGGTGACCATGACCCGAGATGGGCGTCAACCCTGCGCGCTGTCGGCGAGCAGCTGCTCGATGACAGTCATGTCTTCAGATATCGTGTTGCAGAAGGCGATAATGAAGATGGGCTGGAGGGGCGCGAAGGGACATTTACCATGTGCTCCTTCTGGTACATCGAGTGTCTCGCTCGTTCCGGCGATCTGCGGATGGCGCGCTTTCTGTTCGACAAGACGCTTTCCTATGCCAACCATGTCGGATTGTTTTCGGAAGAAATCGGGCCGGCCGGGGAGCATCTGGGCAACTTCCCGCAGGCCTTTACGCATCTGGCCCTTATCAGGGCAGGTCAGTATCTCAATCAGGTAATATATCCGGATAAACGACCTAGTTGAGAATCAGTATCAACTTATGTGCTAACAATCTCCGAAAGTTGGCACAGAAGTTGATAATTAATATCAACAAAAAGAGGACTATATCAATACCTGTTTGATCACGGCTCCGTGTATTCTCGTTCAGGTGATAGGCAGGGACTTGATGTGATGCTAGGCAGTGGCGCAGAAAAAACCTCTCGACCATTGGCTTTTTAGTTCATCCTGGGTGTTTGTCGTCTAGGAGGTGCTTAAGCCACTGGTCCCGTCGGGAATAGGTGGTTGCGCCAGTGTCTCAGTTTCTCGCAGATCATGCTTTAGCGATCTATGTGGCCTTTACGGTCGTTTTCCTCTGCATCGTGGTGGCGCTTTCTGCTGCTCTTGGGCCTCGTCGTGTGGGTGCCGCGCGCGGGCGCTCCATGAGCATCCCCTACGAGTCAGGAATTCTCTCCACAGGTTCGGCGCGTATCCGTCTTCCGGTACAGTACTATCTGCTGGCCGTGTTTTTCGTGATTTTCGACGTTGAGAGCGTGTTCATCTACTCATGGGCATCCGTTGTGGTCGAGGCTGGCTGGGCCGCCTTCATCACGGTCGTGACCTTTGTTGTCTTTCTGACCTTGGCTCTCATCTATCTCTGGCGCAGCGGCGCCCTCGAATGGGGTCCCGAGCACCGCCGCATGCCGGTCAAGGTGCCGCCCAATTCCCCTGTTGAACTTGTCAAAATCCCCACGCGCGAGGTCGTATAACGATGACTTGGACTCTTACCTCCGCCGTCGGCGAGCCTCGTCTGCAATCACCTGAAGAATTGCTGGCACATGAGGATGTGCGTCGTAATCTTGTGGTTGGTAAATTGCAGGACTTCATTTCCTGGGGGCAGAAGAACTCGGTCTGGCCATTCAATTTCGGTCTGTCCTGCTGTTACGTTGAAATGGCGACAGCTTTTACCAGTCGCTATGATATTGCCCGCTTCGGTTCCGAAGTGCTGCGTGCCACCCCGCGTGAAGCCGATCTGATCGTGATTGCCGGTACGGTATTTCGCAAGATGGCGCCTATCGTGAAGTATCTTTACGACCAGATGCTTGAGCCGCGCTGGGTCATTTCCATGGGATCCTGTGCCAATTCGGGCGGTATGTATGACATCTACAGTGTCGTTCAGGGCGTCGACAGCTTCCTTCCTGTTGATGTGTATGTGCCTGGTTGTCCCCCGCGCCCCGATGCATTGCTCGAAGGACTGATGCTGCTGCAGGACTCTATCGGCAAGCAGCGCCGTCCGCTCAGCTGGATGGTGGGTGATCAGGGTGTGACCAAGGTTACTCCGGCCAGTATGCGCGACCTCAAGCGTGAAGAACGTATGGCGGTCACCAAGCTGCGCACCCCGGACACGATCTGAGGAGCAGACAGCAATGAGCGAAGTTTTCGAAAAAACCCGTTCCGGCGTCATGGGTGCAGCTGTCGCTGCCTTCCCCCCGCATATGATCATCATGGAAGAGTCGACGCGCGATGGTGTGCCGACCTTCTGGGTATCGCGTGGACAGATCCGCGCCGTACTGCAGGCGGTGAAGTCAGGTGGCACGCTGCGTATGCTGCTCGATCTGACCTGCGTGGACGAGCGCCAGCGCATTCATCGCGATGGCCTGCCTGCGTCGGACTTCACGGTTGTCTATCATATCCAGTCGTTCAATGGCCCGATAGACGAAGTGCGCTTCAAGGTGCCGCTCTCGGTTGATGATCCGAATATTGGTACCATCTCCGATATCTGGCCGAATGCAAACTGGCTGGAGCGTGAAGCCTGGGATCTGTTCGGTGTCGTGTTCGAGGGGCATCCGCATCTCTCGCGCATTCTGACCCCGCCCACCTGGGTCGGTCATCCGCTGCGCAAGGATCACTACGCCCGCGCGACCGAACGCCCGCCTTATACCCTTTCAGAAGATCAGGTTTTCCACGAGCAGGAAGCCCTGAAATTCGACCCCGAATCCTGGGGCATGAAGCGTCATTCCGACAACAGTGACTTCATGTTCCTCAATCTCGGTCCGAACCATCCTTCGGTTCACGGCGTGTTCCGCGTCGTGCTGCAGCTTGAGGGTGAATTCATCGTCGATGCTGTGCCCGATATCGGCTTCCATCATCGCGGTGCCGAGAAAATGGCCGAGCGCCAGACCTGGCACAGCTACATCCCCTATACCGACCGTATCGATTATGTCGGCGGGGTGATGAACAACTTCCCTTATGTGATGGGTGTCGAGAAGCTGGCGGGTATCACCGTACCGCCGCGCGCGCAGCTTATTCGCATCATGCTGGCCGAGTTCTTCCGTATCTCCAGCCATCTCGTGTTCTACGGAACCATGGTGCAGGATCTGGGTCAGCTCTCGCCGGTCTTCTACATCTTCACCGACCGCGAGCGCGTTTCGAGATCATCGAAAAGATCTGCGGCTTCCGCATGCATCCGGCCTTCTTCCGCATCGGTGGCGTGGCGATGGATCTGCCGCAGGGCTGGGATGGCGAGGTTCGAGCCTTCCTCGATTATCTGCCCAAGCGTCTGGACGAGTACAACGAACTCGTCATGAAGAACCCGATTTTCAAGGCCCGTACCAAGGGCGTTGGCGTTTACAACACCGAAGAAGCGGTGGACTGGGGCGTAACCGGGCCGGGGCTGCGTGCCACGGGTCTGGAGTGGGATTATCGTCGCAAGGCACCCTATTCGGGCTATGACCAGATCGATTTCGACATCCCGACCGCCGTCAATGGCGATTGCTATGACCGCGCTGCGGTGCATATCGAAGAGATCCGCCAGAGCCTGCGTATCATCCGCTACTGTCTCGATAACATGCCGGGCGGGGCCTACAAGGCCGAGCATCCGCTGGCCATGCCGCCGCCGAAGCCACGTACGATGCATGACATCGAGACGCTCATCCATCACTTCGTGGGCGTCAGCTGGGGGCCGGTCATTCCGCAGGGCGAAGTGCGTTCCTGCATCGAGGCGACCAAGGGGCTGAACCAGTATTACCTCGTGAGCGATGGTGGCACGATGTCCTACCGGACGCGTATCCGCACCCCTTCGTTTATTCATCTGCAACAGCTTCCGATGCTGTCACGCGGCACCATGATTGCCGATCTGATCGCCATTATCGGAAGCATCGATTTTGTGATGGCCGATGTCGACCGCTGAACTTACGGCGCAGGACGCCGAACTCCCACAGGATCTCGTCGATACGTTCATCGACATGGCCGCTCACGAGCATCATCCCGTGGTGCTGCCATCGAAGCGCTGCGTCTGGTGCAGGAGCGTTTCGGCTGGATCAACGACGCGCATCTTGCTCATACGGCGCGGGTTCTGGGCATGTCCCAGGCCGATCTGGACGGGATTGCCACTTTTTTCAATCTTCTGTTCCGCAAGCCTGTCGGCAAGAACGTGGTCATGCTCTGTGACTCCGTTTCCTGCTACATCATGGGGGCTGAACAGACACGCGAACGCCTGTGCAAGAAGCTGGGCGTGAAAATGGGCGAAACGACGCCGGATGGTGAATTCACCGTACTGCCGATCGTCTGCCTTGGTCACTGCGATCACGCCCCGGCGATGCTGATCGGCAGGGATCTGTTTGGTCCCGTTCGTCCGGAAGACATTGACGGCATCATTGATGAAATTCGGGCGAGGAAGAAGTGATGACAGGTCTGAATCCCGAAAAGCAGCCGCTTCTGGCGCTTGTCAATCGCGAGACGCCGCTTGACCCGGCAGGTTATGACAAGAAGGGCGGCTGGCGCGGTCTGCGTCGTGCCCTGGGCATGAGCCCCGCCGAGATCATCACTGAAGTGACGGACTCCAAGCTGCGCGGTCGCGGCGGTGCCGGTTTCAGCACCGGCATGAAATGGAGCTTCGTCCCCAAGGAATCCTCGAAGGACCGACTCAAATATATCGTCGCCAATGGTGATGAAATGGAGCCAGGCACCTTCAAGGATCGTATCCTTGTCGAGGGCAACCCGCTTCAGCTTATCGAGGGCATGATTATCTCGGCCTATGCCATCCAGGCACGGCACGGAATCATCTTCCTGCGTGGTGAATATCATCTGGGTCTGGAGCGTCTTCAGCAGGCGGTCATCCAGCGCGTGAGGCCGGATTCCTGGGCGAGAACATTCTTGGTTCTGGCTTTGATTTTGATCTGCATGTCCATCCCTCCGCCGGTCGTTATATCTGCGGTGAAGAAACGGCTCTGATCACAGCGCTTGAAGGTCGTCGCGCCAATCCCCGCGCCAAGCCGCCTTTCCCGCAGATCGGTGGCCTGTGGGGCGCGCCGACGGTCGTGAACAACATCGAGACCTTCAGCAATATCCCGCATATTCTGGCCAATGGCACGGAATGGTACCTGGGCCTCAGCGCCTGTGTCGATGGCGGTACCAAGCTCTACGGTGTCAGCGGTCGCGCCAAGCGCCCCGGTGTGTTCGAACTGCCTCTGGGCACGTCGCTTGGTGTCATCCTCAATGAATGCGCAGGCGGCATGCAGGATGGTTACAAGCTCCGTGCATTCCTGCCCGGTGGCGCCTCAACAGCGTTTCTCGGTGCTGAACACGCCGATATCATCATGGACTACCCGACGCCGGAAAAGGCAGGCAGTCGCCTTGGCACAGGTCTGGCTATTCTGCTTGATGACAAGACCAGTCCGATCGGGATGATCCGCAATCTCGAGCATTTCTTTGCGCAGGAATCCTGCGGCTGGTGCACGCCCTGTCGTGACGGCCTGCCCTGGGTTGAGCGTCTTCTGATCGCCATTGAAGAAGGGCGTGGCACGCCGGAGGATATCGAACGCCTCCATGACGCTGCCCGTCTGATCGGCCCGATGGGGCGCACGTTCTGCGCTCATGCCCCCGGTGCGATCGCGCCTCTGGCCAGCGGTCTGAAGATGTTCGCCGAGGATTTCCAGCGAATGGTTAGCAAGTCCACCCCCGGTACCGTGGAAAGCGGTGCCGCAGGGCAGGCGGCGTAGGAGGAACGGCTCGATGGCAAAAATCGTAATCGACGGCCGCGAGGTTGAAGCACGCACTGACGTGAACCTTCTTCAGGCCTGTCTCGAGGCAGGAAAAGACCTGCCTTATTTCTGCTGGCATCCCGAGCTTGGCTCTGTCGGTGCCTGCCGCCAATGTGCTGTCAAGCAATATGCCAATGCTGATGACAAGCGTGGCCGTATTGTCATGGCCTGCATGACACCGGTTACCGAAGGCGCAATTTTCTCGGTCGATGACCCTGAAGCCAAGGAATTCCGTGGCGAAGTGGTCGAGTGGCTGATGACAAATCATCCGCATGACTGCCCGGTCTGCGAAGAAGGCGGCGAATGCCATCTTCAGGACATGACCGTCATGACCGGTCATCGTGAGCGTCGCTATCGCTTTGACAAACGTACCCATAACAACCAGGAACTCGGTCCTTTCGTGAAGCACGAGATGAACCGCTGCATTTCCTGCTATCGTTGCGTGCGCTTCTATCGTGATTATGCAGGTGGCGAGGATCTGGGTGTTTTTTCGGCCCATAACAACGTCTATTTCGGCCGTCACGAAAGTGGCACGCTCGAGAGCCCGTACTCTGGTAACCTGATCGAGGTCTGCCCGACAGGCGTGTTTACCGACAAGCCGTTCTCGAAGATGTACAGCCGCAAATGGGACATGCGGGGTGCACCGTCCGTCTGCTCGAATTGCGCAACGGGGTGCAACACCATCATCAACGAACGGGCAGGCAAGGTCCGCCGTACGCTGAACCGTTACAATGATGAAGTGAACCGCTATTTCCTGTGTGACCGCGGGCGTTTCGGGCATGGCTGGGTCAACGCTCCCACGCGTCTGCGTTCGGCCGGCTATGTGATCAACGGGGACATGACGCCGGTTCCGGCACAGGCAGCACTTGATCATTTCGGCAAGATTGCCGCGACCGGCAAGCTCGTCGGTATCGGCTCGCCGCGTGCCTCGCTCGAATCCAACTATGCGCTACGCAAGCTCGTCGGCGCCGAGAATTTCTCGACCGGCATGGCCGAGCCCGAGCATAGTCTGGTCAAGCTGGCGGTCTCGCTGCTGGGTTCAAGTCCGGCACGTATTGCTACCATGCATGAAATGGAAACCTCTGACGGTGCGCTGATCCTTGGTGAGGACGTCTCGGCGACATCGCCGCGCATGAGCCTTGCCCTGCGTCAGATCAAGCGTACGGCTTTCAACAAGGCCGCTGATCAGGCTCGTGTCCCTCATTGGATGGACGCTTCGGTGCGTACGCTGGGTCAGGATACGGTCTCGCCGCTCTTCGTGGTTTCCCCGACTGTCACCGATCTGGACGGGTTCGCGCAGGATGCGATCCGCGCCATGCCCGAAAACGCGGCCCGTCTCGGCTTTGCCATTGCCCATCGCATTGATTCCTCTGCGCCCGATGCCAGTGACCTGACAGAGGCAGAAACTGCCTCTGCCTCACGCATCGCAGAGGCCCTGCTCGCCGCCGAGAAGCCGCTTCTGGTTTCCGGACTGCAATACGCTTCGGCAGCCCTGCTTCAGGCAACCGCCAATATTGCATCCGCACTTGCGGCCAAGGGCAAGACGCCACTCGTCAGCTTTGTGCTGCCTGAAGGAAACTCCATGGGGCTGGCCCTCATGGGGGGGCTTTCTCTGGATGAGATCGTCTCCCGCTCGGCAGATGCCACGCTTATTGTTCTTGAAAATGATCTGAGCCGCCGTCTCGATACCGTGCGGTTCAATACGCTGATCGACAATGCGGCCAATCTGGTCGTGCTGGATCATTCGGTCACTCCGACCGCGATCCGCTCGCAGGTGACGTTCCCTTCGGCTGCCTATACTGAAACAGATGGTACGCTGATCAGTGCTGAAGGCCGCGCGCAGCGTTTCTTCCAGGTGGTCTATCCTGATGCACCCTTGCAGGCCGCCTGGCGGTGGATCGCCGACATGGCACAGGCAGCCGGACGATCCCATGTAAAGCCCTGGGCCAAGCTGGACGACCTGATTGCCGAGATCGCGACAATCATGCCGGTCTTTGCACGCATCCCCGAGGCTGCTCCTGCCTCGGACTACACGCTTGAAGGCGTGCCGCTGCGGAGTCAGACCCACCGGGTGAGTGGTCGCACAGCTATCCGGGCCAATATCAGCGTACGTGATATTCCGCCGCCCGCATCGCCGGACACTCCGTTGCACTCGACCATGGAAGGTTCGTATTCCACTGATATGCCGGGTACGCTCGTACCATTCTATCAGGTGCCTGGCTGGAATTCCGAGCAGTCCCTGAACCGTTTCCAGCAGGAGATCGGTGGCAAGATGCGCGGTGGTGACTGCGGCGTGCGTCTGGTCGAGGGGGTTGCTAACGCGGCTGCTTCCTATGCCATGGATGTACCTTCTGCCTTTGTACCACGCGTCGGCCAGTTCATGCTTCTGCCTGAAGCCCGTGTATTCGGTACGGATGAGATGAGCATGATGGCCCAGCCGATCGCTGATCGCGCCGCCCCCGCGGTGGTGCGTATCGGCGGTGCTGTGGCCAAGGGCAGCCAGGTGCGTCTGTCGCTGAATGGCGAGGTCTTTACGGTTGATGCCGTGTCTGATCCGACACTGCCTGAAGGGGTAGCCACCTGCCCACCCCACATGGTGTCGCGCTCCTGGTCCGCTCCGGGCTGGGTGTCGCTTGAAATGACGGCGCCTGCCGAGCGTGTTGAAACGGAGAGCGCGGTATGATGCCCATAGTGTGGCCAATTCTTGTCATCGTCGTGACCGTCTTTGGCGTGCTCGGCGTTGCTGCGCTTTCGACAACACTGGAACGTCGCCTTCTTGGCGTCTTCCAGGATCGTCCGGGCCCTAACCGTGTCGGACCTTTCGGTCTCTTCCAGATCATCGCCGATGCGATGAAGATGCTGTTCAAGCAGGACTGGATACCGCCTTTTGCCGACAAATGGGTCTTTCTCATTGCCCCTATCATCGGGTTTCTGGCTGTTCTGCTCAGCTTTGGCGTTGTTCCGATCACGCCTATCTGGGGTGTGGCTGGCGAGCTGAATGTCGGCCTGCTCTTCGTATTCGGCATGCTGGGTCTTGGTGTCTATTCGGTGGTTCTCGCTGGTTGGTCGTCCAACAACAAATATGCCCTGCTCGGTGGCATGCGTGCCGCCGCCCAGATGATCTCCTATGAGGTTTTCATGGGTTTGTCGGTCATGGGCGTTGTCATGGCTGCGGGCTCATTCAGCATTCGCGATATTGTGGAAGCCCAGACAAATTGCTGGTTCATTATCCCGCAATGTCTCGGGGCCGTCATCTTCCTGCTGGCTGGTATTGCCGAGACGCATCGTCTGCCTTTCGACTTTCCCGAGGGCGAAAACGAGATCGGCGCCGGTTTCCATACCGAATATTCGGGCATGAAGTTCGGCCTGTTCTATCTTGCGGAATATGCAGGCGTTGCCCTGAGCTCGGCTCTGATCACCACGCTTTATCTCGGCGGCTGGCATGGTCCTTTCCTGCCACCCTTTCTGTGGTTTGCGATCAAGGTCTTCCTGCTGATCTGCTTCTATATTCTTCTGCGTGCAGCCCTGCCGCGCCCCCGTTACGACCAGCTGATGTCCTTCGGCTGGAAGGTGCTGCTGCCGCTGTCATTGCTTAACATTCTGGTCACCGGCGCAGTCATCCTGCTGCGCGCGGGCGTCTGAGAGGGAGCGCGCCATGCTCGGTATTCTCCGCACTATATGGTTGACGTTCCTGCACATGTTTCATCGTAATGAAACGGTACAGTACCCGGACGTCAAACCGTACCTGTCCCCCCGCTATCGCGGTCGTATCGTTCTTACCCGCGATCCCAGCGGCGAAGAGCGCTGTGTGGCCTGTAATCTATGCGCGGCAGCCTGTCCGGTGGATTGCATCAGCCTGCAAAAGGGCGAAAAGGAAGGACGCTGGTATCCGGAGTTCTTCCAGATCAACTTTTCACGCTGCATCTTCTGCGGTTTCTGTGAAGAGGCCTGCCCGACCTACGCCATTCAGCTCACCCCGGATTTCGAGATGAGCGAATATGTGCGCCAGAACCTGGTTTACGAGAAGGAAGACCTCCTGATCAGCGGACCCGGCAAGGTACATGATTACAGCTTCTATAATGTGTCGGGGCTCAAGATCCCGGGCAAGAACAAAGGTGAAGCCGAAAATGAAGCCAAGCCTATCGATATCCATGCACTGATGCCCTGATCATGAATATCATGCTTGAACTCTATGGGTTGATTGCCATCGGCGCGACCGCGTTGGCAATTACCCGCACAATCCCGGTGCACGGCCTGCTTTATCTCGTTGTGTCCCTTCTGGCTCTGGCCTGCATGTTCGAACAGCTTGGTGCACCTTTTGCCGCCATGCTGGAAATTATCGTCTATGCCGGTGCCATCATGGTGCTGTTCGTTTTCGTGGTCATGATGATCAATCTCGGCCAGCCCGACCAGCTTCGTGAAAAAGGCTGGTTCGCTGGTGGTGCCTGGATCGGCCCCAGTGTGATCTCGATCCTGCTGATGGGCCTTTTGGTCTACGGGCTGAACCACAACACCATGGCGGTAGGTACGGTCGGTGCCGTGATCGGCCCCAAGGCGGTCGGCCTTACGCTTTATGGCCCGTATATCCTGACCGTCGAGCTTTCCTCCTTCCTGCTGCTTGCAGGGCTGGTAAGCGCCTATCATATCGGCCGCCGGATTGGGGGGAATTCCTGATATGACTGCTGCCGATCCGAATGGCGCGCTCATTGTCGCCGTTATACTCTTTTCACTCGGAGCGTTGGGCGTACTTGTGCGCCGCAACCTGCTCTTCATGCTGATGTCGACCGAGATCATGCTCAATGCCGCGTGCCTCGCATTCATCGCTGCGGGAAGTCGATGGCATATGGCCGATGGCCAGGTCATGTTCATGATGGTTGTGGCCTTTGCTGCTGCGGAATCAGCAGTCGGTCTGGCCATCATCCTGCGCATGCATGCTGCCGGACGCTCCACGCTTGATGCCGATACCGGCAACCGTCTGGGGGGTTAGTCTCGTGGCTTCGCTTCTTCCGCTTGTCATTCTCTGCCCCCTGGCGGTCTCCATCATTCTGATGCTGACCGGGGGCAAGCTGCCCGCACGGGCTACCACGCTGCTCGTTGGCGCGGGAATGGGGCTGTGCGCCCTGTTTGCAGTGGTATCCGCCTATAGCTTCCTTTCCGGACCAGATTCCCTGGGTTCGCTGCACGTCGTGCTGTGGAACTGGATGAATGTCGGTTCCTTCAATGCCCAGATTGCCCTTACGCTTGACCGGCTTTCGCTGGTCATGATGCTGGTCGTCTCCTGCGTTGGCTTCCTCATTCTCGTCTATGCCTGCGCCTATATGTATGACGACGAGAATATCGCGCGCTTCTTTACCTATATGACGCTCTTCGTCGCCTCCATGCTTCTGCTGGTTCTGGCGTCCGATCTGCTGGGCGTCTTTATCGGATGGGAAGGCGTGGGGCTGTGCTCCTATCTCCTCATCGGTTTCTGGTATGGTGAACAGGCAAATGCCATCGCAGCGCGCAAGGCCTTTGTGGTCACGCGTGTCGGTGATGCGCTGTTCCTGCTGGGCATGCTGCTGATGGCAACCGCCGTCGGCTCGCTGGATATTCCAACACTTCTGGCTGTCGGGCCCCATGCCGCCCCGCGCACCCTGACGCTTGGCATGTTCCTCCTTCTGGGTGGCGCCATGGCCAAATCGGCGCAGGTGCCGCTCCAGACTTGGCTGCCTGACGCCATGGCAGGCCCGACGCCTGTCTCGGCGCTGATCCATGCTGCGACCATGGTCACGGCGGGTGTGTATCTTCTGGCGCGCCTGCATGGATTGTTCATTCTGACGCCGCTGGCCATGCTGGCCTGCGCCATTGTCGGCTTCGTGACCATTCTGCTCGCTGCAGGCAGCGCGCTGGTTCAGACCGATATCAAGCGCATTCTGGCCTATTCCACCATGAGTCAGCTTGGTTACATGTATCTGGCGCTCGGTTGTGGTGCCTGGCATGCGGCCATGTTCCATCTGGTGACCCATGCCTTTTTCAAGGCGCTTCTCTTCATGGCAGCAGGTTCAATCATCCTGCGTGTTCATCATGAGCAGGACATCTTCAAGATGGGTGGCCTGCGCAAGGATATGCCCTGGGTCTTCGCCGCGTTTCTTGCCGGTTCGGCGGCTCTTGCGGGTCTGCCGCTGATCACAGCAGGGTATTTCTCGAAAGAGCTTATTCTGGGCAGCGCCTATGACCTCAGCCCGATCTTCTGGGCAGGGGCGCTGTTTGGTGCTTTCCTCACCTCGATCTATATTTTCCGCTGTGTGTTTATCGTATTCTGGGGCGATCATCGTACCCATGCTCATGGCAAGTCAGGTCTGGCCATGGCGCTGCCAATGGCTATTTTGTCGGTCCTCGCCATCGGCGGCGGCTGGATGGAAATGCCGGATGCGATTGCACACGTGCATATCTTCTCCAACCTGCTGGCTCCGGTTCTGGGTGCCCTGCCTGAAGAGCATAATACCAGCCTGCTCATTCTCGGTTCACTCGTGCCGATTGCCGGTGTGACTATCGCCTGGACGCTTTGGCGCCCCAAAGGCGAAGCACCGGTGGCAGCCGAAAGCCCCGCGATTGCGACGCTGCGCGCCGATTGGGGCTTCGATACGCTGTATGACTGGGTCTTCGTGCGGCCGTTCATGGTGCTTGCTCACCTGAACCGTCGTGATTTCATCGATCGTTTCTATGATCTGATTGCTGCCCTTACACAGGGTAGTGGTCAGGCTGTTGCGAAACTGCAAAGCGGCCAGGTGCGTCGTTATGCAGGCTGGATTGCAGCAGGAACGGTTGCAGCTCTTTGTCTGGCGGTATGATGATGTTGGCACTTCCCGCTCTCGTTCTTATTCCCTTCATCGGGGGGCTCGCTGCCTGGCTGGTCGGGCTGCGTGGCGCTTCACGTGCTGCCTGGGTATCATCACTGATTACCCTCGTCCTGATGATCGTTCTTCTTGCTCAGGTTACGATCAGCAGCCTTGGTTCAGGCGCAGGAACAGGGGGATGGTTCGCCCATTTCTCGATGGCCTGGGTGCCGATGCTCGGCATCAATCTGCGGTTTGATCTCGACGGGCTGAGCCTTGTCATGCTCTGGCTCAATGCGCTGATCTCACTGCCTTGCGCATTGCTGAGCTCGCGTAACGTGACAGACCGCGCCGGACTGTTTCACTGCCTGCTTCTGGCCACTGTGGCCGGAATCAATGGCGTGTTCATGGCGACCGATCTGTTCCTGTTCTTCTTCTTCTGGGAGCTGATGCTGCTGCCGCTCTTCGGCTGATCCTGATCTGGGGTGATGCCGGTCGCCAGCGTGCCGTGCTGAAGTTCTTCCTGTTCACGCAGGGCAGCGGCCTGTTGATGCTTCTGGCCATTCTGGGGCTGGTCATCGTCAATGCGCAGCGCACGAACGTGATTACCTTCGACTATTTTGCACTGTCGCAGACGGCCCTGATTGCGCCGGTCGCTCCGGTCCTGATGCTGGGTTTCTTCATCGCGTTTGCAGTAAAGCTGCCTATGGTACCATTCCATGCCTGGCTGCCTGACACCTATGCTTCCTCACCCGCTGCAGTCAGCATCCTGCTTTCGGGTGTGCTGGCCAAGACAGGTGGTTATGGTCTGATCCGCTTTGTGGTCATGCTCTTTCCGGGAGCCGCTGCGCATATTGCCCCCCTCGCTATGACAATGGGTGTTGTCGGTATTCTTTATTGTGCCTGGCTCGCTGTGGCGCAGGACGATATCAAGCGACTGATTGCCTATTCGTCTATCAGTCATCTGGGCTTCATTCTTCTGGGTGTGTTCTCGGGTACGCGTATCGGTATGGAGGGTGCAATTGCCCAGATGGTTGCCCATGGTCTCAGCACGGGGGCACTGTTCATCATTGCCGGCCTGCTCGAAGATCGCCTCGGGACCCGTGACATGTCGAAGATGGGGGGGCTATGGCCCGCCATGCCCCGGTTCTCGGCGCTGGCCATGTTTTTTGCAGCCGCGTCGCTGGGTCTGCCAGGACTTGGGAACTTTATTGGCGAGTTCCTTGTCCTGCTTGGCACCTGGCGGGTCAGCCATGTCATGACGTTTTTCGCGGCTGCCGGGCTTGTCCTGTCTTCGGTCTATTCGCTCACCATGATGCTTCGCGTATTCTATGGTCCGAAAAAGACCGATGCTGTTGCTCCGCTTGGCGCAGCCTCAGTGCCGCATATCGCCGTGCTTGGTGTGGCAGCCCTTCTTCTTCTCGCGCTGGGTCTCTATCCGCAGCCGGTCCTGAACCTTTCAGTCCCGGCCAGCCCCCATGTCGTGAGCATCGCTCAGGAGCAGGCACAGTAATGTCTTTCTCGTTCCTCCCCAATGCTGTGCTGGTGCTCTGTCTCGGATGCCTGGTACAGCTTGCCGCCATTTCCTGGCGGCGTCATGTGGCGCGTGACGCCATTCTGTGTGTCATCGTACTCGTGGCCGCGCTTGCCTCGATTATGATGCCAACCGTTCTGATCATGACGGGGGCGATGCCGCTTTTCGCCCCTGATACCTGGGCTTCATTTGCAGGCGCCCTGATCATTCTTTCGGTTCTTGCCGTTGTTCTCATGTCGCGCCATGGCGCGATCAGCGCCGATCCGACCGTCAACAGCGAGTATTTTCTGCTGCTGACACTGACGGCGCTCGGCAGTGTCGCCATGACTGGCGCCGTGCATTTTGTCTCATTCTTTCTTGGTCTCGAGACGCTCAGTCTCGCCCTGCTTGGTCTCATCGCCTTCCAGAACAAGCGTCTGGATGCCGGCGAAGCTGCGATGAAATACCTGCTGCTATCCGGTGTAGCATCAGCCACAATGGTTTTCGGATTTGCCCTGATCTATGCGGAAACGGGATCTCTGCGTTTTGCTGCTCCGGATCTGACACAGGCGCCTGAACCCATCATTGGCATCATGGGCGTGATCCTTGTCCTGACCGGCATGTTCTTCAAGCTTTCTGCTGTACCGTTTCATCTCTGGCTCGCCGACGTACTGGAAGGAACTTCCGTGCCAGTGGCAGCCCTTGTTGCCGTAACGTCGAAAATCGCTCTGTTTGCTGCCATGCTGCGCTATTTTTCCTCGGTCAATCTCTATCTGCCCAGTGCGCAGGTGAACGAGATCATGATCGTGGCCGTGCTCAGCATGGTTGGGGGTAACCTGCTGGCAGTCGTGCAGACCGATCTGCGTCGTTTGCTTGCGGGCTCGTCGATCGCCCATGTCGGTTATCTGCTGGTTGCTTTTCTCTCACCCGGTCCGTTCGGTGTGGCTTCAGCGGCATTTTATCTGGCAGCCTATGCCATATCCACTCTTGGGGTGTTCGCCATCATGAATGGTGTACTGCCTCAGGGAACGGATATCCGCGAATGGCATGGTCTGTTCCGTCGCAAGCCTGCAGCTGCTCTGGCCATGTCTGTCATGCTGATTTCGCTTGCGGGTATTCCACCGGCTGTGGGTTTCTTTGCGAAATTCTATATCGTGGCGGCAGGTGTTTCCGCACATCACACGCTGCTTCTGCTTGTTCTGATCCTGAGCAGCACGATTGGCTTGTTCTATTATCTGCGTATGATCCTGATCATGCTGACGCCCGCTCCGGCCGGTCGCGAAACCCATGCCGAGGTAACAGCGCCTACACCGGTCAACGCCGCGCTTATTACGGTTCTGGCTTGCGCCACCATTCTGCTGGGCGTTTGCCCCAGCACACTGGTACAGCGCAGTCAGGGGCTGGTTGTCGCGCCGCCTTTGCCGTCGGCACCTGCTAAACTGCCCTGATCTTATCCGGGATCAATTTAAAAGGCTGCATGTCGCAAGGCATGCAGCCTTTTTTATGGGGCGGGCTGCCAAAGTGGCGCTATCAGAGCGGGAATGACGCGCGTTCCACTCCGTAAAGGCTGGTGTCCGAGCCTCCACGCCCCCATGCAGACGCATGATGGCTGGCTTGTGCGTGTGACACCTGATCTGGAAGGTCTGACTTCGGCACATCTCTCTTTTCTCGCCCGGAAAGCGGCAGAAGAGGGGAATGGACGTATCACACTCACGATGCGCGGTAATCTGCAATTGCGTGGCCTCGGGGAGAGGGCGGCTCGTGATTTTGCAGCAGAGGCGTCTGATATAGGGCTGGGTCTGGCCAACCCGGAACAGGAATCCCGTCGCCGCCTGATTTTCATGTCTCCTCTGGCTGGTCGGGATCCAGCCTGTGCCTCAGATACCCTGGCTTTGGCACGTGAAATCCAAACCGCTCTCACGTCACCTCTCCGGAACTGGCAACCACCAGAGAAATTCGGAATTGCCATCGATGGGGGTGGACTGATTCCTGCAGGAGCCTTGCGTGCTGATTTTATGCTTCGTCATGACGAGGGTATATGGAGGATCCATCACGGTTCGCAGGTTTACACGCCTGGTCGCTCCAAGCTTGTGGCGCTTCTGCTCGATCTCCTGACCAGGGGGGCGTCTTCCGGAGCTGAACGGGCGCTTCACAAGGCTCCAGCCTTTTCTGGAACACTCCCGTTGCTTGCTGGCGCTTTTTTACCCGGATGTTTCGGCGTAACCGCAGTATTGGGCGAGATCAAAGCTACCACCTGTGCCGGGCTGGCTGATGCAGGCGGCTACGTGCGTGTAACCCCCTGGCGCGGGCTTGTGCTTGAGAGGCCGGTAGAAGCTCCCGACCTCATGACAGATCCGCAGGATATCCGTCGGCTTCTGGTTGCGTGTCCTGGTGAAGGGGGGTGTCATCAGGCCCTGAGCAGGACCCGGCAGCATGCTCTGTTTCTCGCGCCGGTGCTGGCAGGACGCAGCCTGCACGTGTCCGGATGCGCCAAGGGATGTGCTTCACACGGTAAAAGCGATGTGACGCTGGTTGCGCGTGAGGCGGGATATGATCTCATCTGGCAGGGAAGCACGGCAGATATGCCGGTAGAGACTGGTCTTGATGTCAAGGACGTGCGAATGCGTCTGCGCCGGGTGCAACAGGCCGGAGAGACTGGAAGGAAGAAAGCCGCCCATGACCGAGGAGAGCTATGACTATATTCGCGATGGGGCGGCAATATACGCGCAGTCTTTCGCGACCATCCGGGAAGAGGCCGATCTCTCCGG
The DNA here is from genome assembly GCF_000613885.1 of Asaia prunellae JCM 25354. GTDB lineage: Bacteria > Pseudomonadota > Alphaproteobacteria > Acetobacterales > Acetobacteraceae > Asaia > Asaia prunellae. The sequence goes on from NZ_BAJV01000005.1 coordinate 169,725, forward strand.
ATTGACGCAGGATGAGGCGCGGGTTGCCGTGCGCGTTATTCATGCCTGCGGTATGGTCGAGGTGACACGACATCTGGCTTTTTCTCCGGATTTTGTCCGAACGGCGCGCGCTTCGCTTCTCGCAGGCAAGCCGGTTCTGTGTGATTCGGAAATGGTGGCTCATGGTGTCACAAGGGCGAGACTGCCTGCTGAAAACCAGGTGCTTTGCACCTTGCGTAATCCGCGTACGCCTGAGGTTGCGGCTTTTATAGGCAATACGCGTTCTGCAGCTGCGGTCGATCTCTGGGGCAGTGATCTGGATGGCGCTCTGGTAGCCATTGGCAATGCGCCGACGGCACTCTTCCGTCTGCTGGAACTGATCCGGCGTGGAGGAAAACGTCCTGCGGCCATTATCGGTATGCCCGTCGGATTTGTAGGAGCTGCGGAATCGAAAGAGGCTCTGGCTCTTTTCAATGAAATCCCTTGGGTGATCGTCCGGGGACGGCTCGGGGGCAGTGCCATGGCGGCGGCCTGCGTGAATGCTCTCTCAAGCGAGACAGAATGAGCGGGCTGTGCCGGATTCTCGGCATGGGGCCGGGTGATCCTGAACTCATAACACTGAAAGCGGTCCGCCTTCTGGCCCAGGCCGATGTGGTGGCGTGGTTTGCTGCCTGCGGCCGACCCGGTCATGCCCGTGTTATTGCGGATGCCCATATCCCGGAAACCGCACGGGAAGTGCGTTTTGATTACCCGTTTACAACGGGGGTATCGGTTGATGATCCGCGTTATCTCGTTGAAATGACCGCCTTTTACGACAGATGTGCACAAAGTCTGGCAGAAGAGCTTGATCAAGGGCTGCAGGTAGCTTTGCTATGTGAGGGCGATCCGTTTCTTTATGGTTCGGCCATGTATCTGTTTGACAGGCTGAGCCCGGGCCATCGTTGCGAGATCGTGCCGGGTATTTCCGGTATGAGCGGCTGCTGGTCGGCTGCACATTTGCCTATGGTGCATGGTGATGACGTCCTGAGTGTGCTGCCTGCCACACTTGATGAGGAAAGTCTTTCCCATTGGCTCAGCCGGGGTGATGCCCATGTAATCATGAAACTTGGACGTAATTTCGCCAAGGTGCGTACAGTGCTGCATCGCTGTGGACGGCATGAGAAAGCGATCTATGTCGAGCGTGGCACCCAGGCCGGACAGGTCTGTTTGCCTCTCGACCAGGCGCCGGAAAAAGCCCCTTATTTCTCGATGGTTCTGGTACCCGGGCGCAGGCGCGTCCGATGAGCCCGGTTCTCTATGTCGTGGGACTTGGTCCCGGTGCAATGGAACAAATCACGCAGGAGGCTCAGGGCGCACTGGCCAGGGCACCGATGTGCTTGGTTATGATCTGTATGTGACACGTGCAATCGCTCTGGGGATACCCGAAAAGACCACGATCCACATGACAGACAATCGTGAGGAACTCGACCGTGCCCGCCATGCGCTTGAACTTGCAATGCAGGGGCGGATACCAGTGGTCGTTTCCGGTGGCGATTCCGGTGTGTTTGGCATGGCGAGTGCCGTATTCGAAGCAGTTGCGGGCGGACCTGAGGTCTGGCGAGATATTGATATCCGGATCATTCCCGGGGTGACGGCGGTTCTGTCGGTAGCGGCCCGTCTGGGTGCGCCATTAGGCGGAGATTTCTGCGTCATTTCGCTGTCAGACAATCTCAAGCCTGGGATCTGGTCGCGAGACGCCTGCGCCTTGCTGCGGAGGCAGGGCTTGTGATTGCCCTCTACAATCCACGTTCACGGTCACGACCGGGTCAGCTCGATCTCGGTTTTGCTACCTTGCGTGAGGTGCTTGCTGACGGCACGCCTGTCGCGTTTGCCCGTGCGATCGGACGTCCGGCCGAACAGGTCGAGATTACGACGCTGGCCAGGGCAAGGGGAGAAAGTGCCGATATGAGTACGCTCGTGCTGATTGGCTGTGCCCATACGAGAGTGATCGAGCGTCAGGGTCAGAACCCCTGGCTCTATACATTGCGGCGTGTTCCCTGAACCCAGATCATTGCAGCTCGATTGTCGTGCATTCCCTAGCGGGTGGCAGAGAAGGACGGTTGACCATAACGACATCCAGGCCGAGCTGTCTTGCGGCTTCGAGCTTTGCGGCGGTCGCATCCGATCCGGCATTTTTCGTCACAAGGCATCCAATATCATGCTGACGCATGATGGCGATTTCGTCGTCCAGTGCAAAGGGACCGCGCGCCAGGATCACGATCGTCCGGGGAGGAAGCGGAAGGCAAGGGGGATCGATGCTACGAAGAAGATAGCAATGGGGTGTAGTCATGAATGGTGCAAGGTCCTTGCGCCCGGTCGTCAGAAAGACTCTGCGCGGTATCTGGCCGAGAGCATGGGGAACCTGTTCAATATCGGATACAAAGTGCCATCGCGCTCCCGGTGGGGCTTCCCAGGCCGGTCTCGTGAAGCGCAGGAGCGGAATACGGCATCGCAGCGTTGCGTCCGACGCATGGCGGCTCATTTGCGCTGCAAACGGATGCGTTGCATCAATTACCGCCTCGATCCGGTGGGTTTCAAGATAGGCGACAAGACCGTTTACGCCTCCAAATCCGCCGATACGCATTTCGGTGGGTACGGGAAGTGCCGAGTGTGTAACTCCCGCCAGAGAAAAGATGATATGGTACGCGTGTTGCGCTACCAGTGCCTTACAAAGCTGACGCGCTTCGCTTGTCCCCCCCAGTATGAGGATTCGCATCGTTTGCCCTCCCTTGCTTCCTTCTCAGCGCCTTCACCATGGCTGACCGTTATAGGCCTTGGCGAAGACGGATTTGAGGCGCTTTCCCGTCAGGCGCAACGGGCAATCAATGAAGCTGAATTTATCATGGGTGGCACACGCCATCTCGGGCTGATCGAAGGTCACAGTGCTGCCGTTTTTCAGCCCTGGCCTTCTCCTTATGCACAGGCCATGCGTGCGCTTGAGCCTTATCGTGGAAAGAGAGTGGTCGTTCTGGCCTCAGGCGACCCCTTCTGCTTCGGTGCAGGAACACAGCTCATGGCGCATTTCGGGCGTGATGCTCTTATGGTCCTGCCGGGGCGATCCTGTCTCACTCTCGCCTGCTCACGTCTCGGTTGGTCTGCACAGGATATCAGTCTTGTCTCCTTGTGTGGACGGCCACTTTCCAGACTGGTTCCTCTCATACAGCCCGGGGGGCGGCTTCTGGTCCTTTCGGCAGATGAAACAACTCCGGCGCGTCTTGCCGCTTTTTTGACAGAGCGAGGTTGCGGTCAAAGTGTTTTGCATCTGCTTGAAGCGCTCGATGGCCCGGGTGAACGTATATGTTCCTCATATGCCTGTGGAGGTTTCCGTGAACCTGTGGCGCGTCTCAACATGGTGGCGGTCGAGATCGTGGCAGGGCCGGATGCCAGCATATTACCGCTGACCAGCGGGTTACCGGATGATTTTTTTGAACATGACGGTCAGCTTACCAAGCGGGAGATACGGGCTGTCACCCTTTCAGCACTGGCACCTCATCCGGGACAGATATTATGGGATCTTGGTGCTGGATCGGGTTCTGTAAGCATTGAGTGGATGCTGCATCACCCTGCCAATCGTGCTCTGGCAGTTGAACGTGATCCATCGCGCGCACTTCGTATCATGCGTAATGCACATACGCTTGGTGTGCCTGAGCTTCACGTGGAACAGCTTGTGCTTCCCTGTGATCTCTCTGCTCTTCCCGAGCCGGATGCCGTGTTCGTCGGTGGTGGCGTGGGCATGGAAGGCATGCTCGAAATGGGCTGGTCGGCCCTGAAGCCTGGTGGAAGACTGGTGGCCAATGCAGTGACGCTTGAGGGAGAGCAGCGTCTTTTCGAGGCTTTTCAAGCCTGGGGTGGTGCGCTATCGCGCATTGGCATAGAGCGTCTAGGATCAATAGGCAGTGTGTTTGGATTCAGGCCAGCGATGACAGTGACCCAGTATCAGGCTGTCAGGACATGATCATAGGGGGATTGGGGTGCAAGCTCGATGCTTCGCCTGAGGCCATGATTGCGATCATTCATCAGGCTATTGAATGCTGGGGTATGCCACAGAGCCTTGCAGTGCCGGCTTTTCGCCAGAATCACGAAGCCATGCTGGCAGCTGCCCGGTTTTTCAGTCTGCCAGTTGCGGTTGTCGACTTGCTGACACTGGCTTCGGCCCAGCCGCGTTGTATAACCCATTCAGAGCGTGCGCGTATCACCATGGGATTTGGCTCGATTGCTGAAGGCTGTGCCCTGGCAGCTCTGGGGCCTCAGGCGCAGCTGATGGGCGCGCGCCTTGCCGGTGATGGCGTTACCTGCGCTTTTGCCTCAGTTCCTTCTGAAATCCTTACGCCGTGACAGTACATTTCATAGGAGCCGGACCCGGGGCAGCTGATCTCATGACGTTGCGCGGCCGCAACCTGATTGAGCAAGCACCGCTCTGTCTCTATGCAGGTTCAATTATTCCGCGTGATGTTCTGGGGTTTTGCGGTGCAGAAGCACGCCTTGTGGATACGGCGCCGCTCTGTCTCGATGAGATCGAGAAAATCTTTATCGAGGCTCACTGTGAAGGAAAGGATATTGCCCGATTGCATTCGGGCGATCTGTCGCTTTACAGCGCGGTAGCCGAGCAGATAGCGCGCCTTGAGAAAAACGGCATTCCCTATACACTCACACCCGGTGTTCCTGCCTATGCGGCAGCTGCTTGTGTGCTCGGCCGTGAACTGACCGTACCAGATCTTGTCCAGAGTCTCGTTCTGACCCGTATCAATGGTCGGGCCTCACCCATGCCTGAGGCTGAAACTCTCGAAGCTTTTGCGATGACTGGTGCGACACTGGCCATTCATCTGGCTATTCACAGGCTGGATGAGATCGTGGCACGCCTCTTGCCGTTTTATGGTGACACATGCCCCGCAGCTGTGGTTGCCCGTGCCAGCTGGCCTGATGAACGCTGCGTACAGGCCCCTCTTGGTCAGATTGCCGGTATCATGGCGGCACAGCCAGAGGTGCGCACGGCGCTCATTCTTGTCAGCAAGGCCCTTGATCCGGAACGGGTGCGGGAGAGCGCGCTCTATAATTCACATTATCAGAGGCGCTTTCGAGGGCGAGACGAAACTCCTTCCATTCCCGTGTTCTGAGAAAAGTTGCTGCGGTTCTGTGACCTTATTCAGGTAGAAGAGACATTTCAGGGCAGGGGAGATGCCTGATCATCCTGATTGGCAGTCTCTTTCTGTCGTGCCGCAGATTGCTTGTTTACCTGACGTTCCATCCATTTCTGGGCGGTCAATTTCAATTCCGGATCGAGCAATCGATAAAGACGCAGAAGATCGTCCTCATCCGGGGTGAGGATAGCCGGAATATCCTCTTCGACCATGCCGGTCAGAAAGGCTTCTGTTGAAACACCGAAAAGCGTGGCCAGCTTGGGAATATATTTGCGCAAACTACCGACACGGCCTGTTTCCCAAAAAGCAACAGCAGAACGTGAAACGCCCAAAGCATCCGCAAGTTGTTGTTGACTGAGTCCCTGACTTTTACGAAGCATAGCGATGCGTCTTGTGAGGGCAAAGCTTGGAGAAATTTCTCCTTTTTTGTTCATGGACATGTTTTATTTATCTCTGTTCTTCGAGACTGCAAAAAATAGAACGGTTAGCATCTGATTGACGTCAGGACACCCCCTTTTCAGTAACATTAGCAGAAATGATTCCATGGTCTTTGGCGCAGAGTGCCGCCGATGAGATCAAGAAAGGCGGAAACCCGTGCCGGATGCGAACGACCCGGGGGAGTGAGAAGACTGAGCTCCTTCTCCTGAAAGTGCCAGTCACCAAGCAGTTTTTCGAGAGCACCATCGCGCAGATGGGCTGAAATCATGAACTCGGGAAACAGGCCGATGCCCAGCCCGGCAAGCAGAGGGTAGAAAAGACTCCGCATTATTGGCGCTGTAGCGCGTGGCAGGAGGATCTACTTGGACCGTTTGCCCCTCACAGCTCATACGCAGAAGGGCGCCACTGCGGGTGCCGGTATAGAGAAAGCCGTGATGCTGCTTCAGATCTCTCGGGTGTTCCGGTCGCCCGTATTTTGCCAGATAGTCAGGCGAGGCGACCAGAAGGAGTGGAATGGAACACAGACGCAGCCCGCGAAGAGAAGAAGGAGGATGGGCAGCAATTCTGATGGCAACATCAAAACCATCGGCAATAAGGTCAAGTTGCTCGTCGGTATAGGTGATCGAAAGTTCGACATCAGGAAAGCGCATCAGAAAATCGGGCAGGAGTGGCGCCACATGGCTGAGCCCGAAAGAGATCGGGGCTGTGACCCTGAGCAGACCATGGGGGTGATGTACGGCGCGGCGTAGTTCTGCCTCCGCAGCTTCGCCTTCCCCCAATAGTCTGATGGCATGAGCCAGCACGCGTTGTCCGGTTTCCGTCAGGGCCAGCTTGCGGGAAGTCCGGTTGAAAACGAATGTGCCTGTCGCCTGCTCAAGCTCGATACGGCTTTTGAAATTGTTGGACGGGAAATCCCCAGTGCTTTTGCAGCGGCACTGAACGATCCCAGTTCGGCGATACGAGCGAAAATCGCGAGTGCTTCAAAATCAGGTAAGCGTTCTGTCATGAAATGGAACCAATCTGTTGCCATCATTTCTATATATTAACTGACTACTCGTTTTCTATGGTGGCTGCATCAGAAACGAAAGGTTTTACCCATGATCGACCATCGTCCTTTTGCCTCGCTCGGTCATGCCGATCACGGCTGGCTCAGGGCTGCGCATCATTTTTCATTTTCGAGCTATCATGATCCGGATCGTATGGGCTGGGGGGCGCTTCGCGTATGGAATGACGATGAGATCGCGCCTGACAGCGGCTTCCCAGCTCACCCCCATCGAGACATGGAAATTATCACCTATGTGCGCAGCGGTGCCATTTCGCACCGGGATTCCCTGGGTAATAAAGGGCGAACCGAGACAGGGCAGGTCCAGGTCATGTCGGCTGGAACAGGGATCGTTCATAGTGAGGCCAATCTCGAGAGCGAAACCACAACGCTCTTCCAGATCTGGATTATGCCTGATCGTCGAGGCCATGCGCCCTCCTGGGGTACGCGGCCTTTTCCGGTCGAGGCACGCGACAGTCATCTGGTGACACTTGCTTCTGGCGTTGCGGGTGATGAGGATGCGTTGAAAATCAACGCTGAGGCGCGTGTAAAGGCGGCAACCATCAAGCGTGGCGAGACAATCACATGGAGGCTTGAACATGGGTGGTCAGGTTACGCGGTTCTGGCCTCGGGTGCGGTCAGGCTCGGGGATCTGCCCCTGAAGCCACGAGATGGCGCTGCCATTCGTAATGAAGAACTGCTGACAATCACGGCAGAAGAGGATTCGGAAATCGTGGTGGTGGAGACTGCGAGCTGACTGCTTACTTTCAGGTAGATTAGACTTCCCTATACCCTCCCCCCTAGGGTATAGGGATAAGGATGAGTACCCACAAGCACAAGCAGATTTCTCTCCGGCTCAAACAGGCCCGCGGCCATCTTGAGAGTATTCTCGAGATGATCGAGGGTGACAGAAGCTGTGCCGATCTGGCGCAGCAGATCCAAGCTGTCGAAAATACGCTGCGCAATGCCAAGCGCAGTCTCATCCGGGATCATGTCGAGCACTGCATTGTCGAAGCCATGGCAGATGGTGGCATCACGCGTGAGGATGCCGTGCAGGAATTCGCCCGTCTTGTGAAATATCTTTGACAAGGGAGCGGGCGATGCGGCTCTTTTCTCTTCCGCTTTCCAGAACCGGCATTTTTCTTCTGTTCGGCATTCTGGGCATGCAGGCGGTTCAGGCTGAAGAGGCATGGCATCACGTCTTTGAGCTGTCGCCTGAAGCCCAGCGTAATGAACGTGTCGAGCTTGTCTCTCTGAAACAGGGTCTGCTGTATCATCAGATTACAGCTATGGCTCGCGTTGACGCTGATACGAGCCGTGTGGTCGACATCCATCCGGCTGGCAGTGGCAAGGTCACGGCGGTGCACGTGACGCCAGGCCAACGCGTCCGGCAGGGCGAAGCACTTGTTTCTTATACTGATCACTCGCTGCACGAGCTGCATCTGCAGCGTGAGCAGGTGGTTGCCGCACTGGATTCTGCCCGGGCGGGGGAAGCTCAAGCCAGTTTGCTTTACAAACGCGGTCTGGCCTTGGCCGGAAGTGCGGTGTCAAAGGGAGAGCTCGAACGCAGGCTTATGGTGCTGCAACAGCAGCGTGGGCTTGTTACGGCGCGTCAGGCTGATCTTGCAACGCTCGAGCATCGCCAGACCGAGGAGTTCACCTCGGTGACCGAACGGATCGTGCAGGATGAGGCTTCGGATCTGATCAGCCCGGTCGATGGCGTGGTGCAGGCCGTGCGTACGGCCGTGGCAGCCGATATCACGGCGGGTGATAATCTGATTACGGTTGTGGATCTTTCAAAACTCTGGCTGATCGCCGATCTCTCTTCCGAGGATGCAGCCCAACTCGCGGTCGGGTCTGAGGCGCGGTTCCGTCTGGCCGGGCAGGATAAATCGCCGCTTCTCAAAGCCCGGATCGAGACAATCTCGGGTCTTGCTGATCCATCGACCGGACTTGTCCGTGTCGTCTGTACGCTTGATCATCCGCCAGCCTCTCTCCGGCCGGGCATGATGCTTGATGCGCTTTTTCAGGTGGGTGCAGGTAAACAGGGCGTTATCATTCCCAAAGCAGCACTGCAGGATATTGACGGGCATGATGTCGTGTTCCAGCGCCGTGACGAGACCCATTTTCTGCCTGTTGTGGTGCAGGTCCTCGAGCAGAATGAAGAGGAAGCACTGATTGCCGGGGGGCTGCATGAAGGGGACCGGATCGTGGGAGCGGGCAGTTTTACCCTGAAATCCATGGCATTGCTCTCCACCATGGCGGATGACTGACCGGGCCATGTGGTATTTTCTGCAAGGGAACAAGCTGGCGGTTCTGTCGCTCTGTGCCCTGCTCGTTCTGGCTGGACTGTTTGTTGTGCCCGGTCTGCCTGTCGAGCCAGTTCCCGATATCTCGCCACAGCAGGTACTTGTCTCGGTAACCGCGCCCGGTCTTGCGACTGAAGAAGTTGAGAAACAGATCACCTTCCCTCTTGAGGCCAGCCTGACCGGGCTGCCAGATCTGGTCGATCTGCGCTCTGTGTCGCGTAATGGTGTATCGGTCGTTTACCTTCAGTTCGACGAGCGTTCCGATCTTGATCTGGACCGGGCCCGCGCGAATGAGCGTTTGCAGAAGGCACGCGAAAGCATTGCCGTCCCGGTCAGCATTTCCATGGGGCCGCTTGCGACCGGCATGGGTGAGATCATGCAGATCGAGATCAAGGGGGATAAGCGTTTCTCCCCCCTTGCGCTCAATCGGCTCATGACCTGGTCTGTCGCGCCACAACTGCGTCTTGTGCCGGGTGTGGCTGAAGTCAATGTTAATGGTGGCGCCGAGGAGACCTATACACTTACCCTCGATCCGGCCCGCATGCGCGCCCATGACATTCCGATAGGGCGTATCTATGCCGCCATAGAGAGCAATAACGCGTCGTCAGGTGGCGGGTGGATCGCGCATCAGGCGGAGCAGCAGATTGTCGTCGGGCGTGCCCTTGTCACCTCTCTTGCCGATTTTGCGGCCATACCGGTGATGATGGGCTCCGATGGCGTGGTCCTGCGGCTGCGCGATGTGGGTACGGTGTCTCTGGGAGCCAGATTGCGTCTTGGCGCGGTGACGCGCGATGGCAAGGGCGAAATCGTCAATGGCGTCGTACTGATGCAGAAAGGGGCAAGTTCGAATGCGACGCTCGATGCCATCAGCAAGGCCCTGCCGGATATCCGCCGCTCCCTGCCATCGGGAGTGACTCTCGAACCCTTCTACAGCCGTGCGACCCTGACCGGAGAGACCGTTCATACGATCAAGGAAAATCTCGTTCTCGGGGCGCTTCTGGTCTTTCTGACGCTTTGGGTCGTGCTGGGAAACTGGCAGGCAACGCTTGTGATCATCTCGGTCATTCCGGTGTCGCTCGTGGCCGCCTTTGTCGGGATGCGCTTCTTTGGCATTTCAGCCAATCTGCTGAGTCTGGGCGCAATCGATTTCGGCATGATTGTCGATGGATCGCTGGTGGTAGTTGAGCATCTGATGGTCGAGCGCAGCCGGAACGCCCAGGGTGAAATGCTCGAACATCTTGCCGTTCATACGCTGCGCGCCGTTTTGCGCCCTGTGAGTTTCGCCATTTTTGTTATCATCATGGTGTATCTGCCCATTCTTACCCTTCAGGGGGTGGAGGGACGGATGTTCCGTCCGATGGCGCAAACCATCATCATGGGACTGCTTACCTCGCTTGTTTACTGTTTCGTGGTGGTGCCGGTCCTGTCTGCGCTTGCGCTGCGCAAGGCGCGGCAGGACCGTGAGACGCGGGTCGTCGTGACGTTGCGCGCGATCTATGAGCCTGCGCTTTCATGGTGTGCGTCTCATGCCAAAGCCGTATTCGGGACAACAGCAGCCGTCTTTGTTCTGGCCCTGTTTCTCGCCTCGCGCCTTGGTGGTGAGTTCGTACCTCAGCTTGAAGAAGGGGCGCTCGTCGTTATTTCGATGCGCCTGCCAGTGCCTCTCTTCCGACCGTGCTGTATTCGGCCACGCAGCAGGAACAGATCGTTCGCAGTTTCCCCGAGGTTGAGACGGTAGTGAGCAATACTGGCACATCGGCCATTCCAACCGATCCGATGGGAACGAACGAGACTGACAGCTATATTTTCCTCAAGCCCCGGAATACATGGCGCCCGGGCATGACGCAGGCCAAACTCGTGGCTGAAATGAGCGCAAAGCTGGCCCATGATCTGCCTGACGCTGCCTATTCCTGGACGCAGCCCATCCAGATGAGGATGGACGACATGCTGTCAGGGGTACGTAGCCAGCTCGCCATTTCGATTTATGGTGATGATCTCGCGATGCTGAACCGGCTGGGTGGCAAGCTGGTTGGGATCATTTCCGGTATTCCCGGCGCGGCCGATGTCGCACAGCAGGGCGAAGGTTCGGTCCCTTATCTGCATATTGATGTCAATCGGGATGCAGCGGCGCGTCTGGGCGTGGCTGTGCCGGAGATACTGGCGACGATCGAGGCGATTGGCGGACATATCGGTCGCCCTGTTATTCAGGATAACGCATTGATCCCGACCCAGATCCGGTATCGCGAAGGGGCAACAGCATCTCCCGAGCGGATCGGGGGGTTACAGATTCGTCGTGAGGACGGGCGTGGCTGGGTGCTGCTCAAGGACGTCACGCATATTGCTCTCGAACAGGGCAATGCCCGTATTGACCGGGATTCACTGCATCGACGGGTCATTGTACAGGCGAATGTACGTGGCCGTGACGTCAAATCCTTTGTTGCTGAGGCACAGGAAAAAGTGCTGAAGGGTCTCGCTCTGCCTGCCGGATATCGGCTGAGCTGGACAGGGCAGTTCCGTAATCTCGAATCAGCCACGAAGCGTCTGGCACTTGTGGTGCCCCTCGCTCTGGTCCTGATTTTCGTCTTTCTGATTCTTGCACTTGGCACACCGCGTGCGGCGCTTCTGGTATTCATCAACCTGCCGATTGCCGCGACAGGTGGTATCTACGCGCTGGCGATCAGGGGGCTGCCATTCAGTATCGCGGCCGGTATCGGGTTTATCGCCCTGTTCGGCGTGGCCATTCTCAACGGCGTGGTGCTGGTCAGTCAGATAAGGGAGTTTCGTCTGGCCGGAATGGAGGTTGCCGAAGCCGCATTTTCCGCTGCAAAGGCGCGTTTCCGGCCTGTTCTGGCGACGGCTTCAGTGGCCAGTTTCGGCTTCTTCCCCATGGCGTTTTCGGGGAGTGCCGGGGCAGAGGTTGAGCGGCCGCTGGCTACCGTTGTGATTGGAGGGCTGATCACCTCAACCCTCCTAACTCTCCTCGTTCTGCCATTGCTCTATGCCCGGTTCTTTACTGGCGAACCGTCAGACAAGCCGGAACCGGAGACGCCTGTTCAGCCCATAGGATAGAGGGCGCAGAGCTTGTTGCCTGCGGGATCGCGCAGATAGGCGAGATAAAGCTTGCCGACTGGGGATTCGCGCGGGCCGGGCGGGTTTTCGATAGCGACGCCACCATGGGCAAGGCCGGCCTTGTGCCAGGCATCGACGGCTTCTGCCGATTTGGCCGAAAAGCCGATTGTTCCGCCATTGGCACCGCAGGCTGGAGCCCCGTCGAGCGGTTTGGTAACGATCAGCCTGCCGCCGTCATGGTTATAGAACAGGCGTCCGTTTGAAGCAGCAGATGCGGGTGGACAGCCAGAACACCGAGCGTGGCGTCATAGAAGGCTTTCGACGCGTCGAGATCATTGCTGCCGATCACGATATGACTGAACATGGAATTTCTCCTTTTTATCAAGGCAGATCGCTCTGCGGCGCAGAGGATCATGCCGGTACGCTGATCATGTCAACGTCTGACAGAAGCGGGATTACTGCCCTCGGCCTCGACTGGTCCCGTTTCTGAAGTGGTCTACAGGCTGGCGCTGACGCGGCCGAAATAATATCCGCCGGTGAAGGGGACCTGATTGGAGAACTGATCGTACATCGAGCCACCTGCCGGAACGAGAGTGCCCGGAAGACGACGGGGGCGGACATTGAACACGTTATTGACGCCGATCGACGCATGAACGCGAGAAGTGATCTTGTAGCCGACTTCAAGATCGGTCAGCCAGCGCGGTGTGTTCTTGAACTGGCCAAAGCAGGAGTTGGAGTAGCGCAATGCGCCGCCGCTCGCACAGGTGGCTGAAGCCGGTGTCCAGTCCTGATAGGTCATCATGTTGGTAGTCTCGCCATAGCGGCTCTGGCGAATATTCACATCCCACTTTCCAATGGTCCACAGCGCATTGAGAATGATCTTGCTGCGCGGTGTTGCGGTCGTGATGTAGCCGATCGTCTGCTCATTCAGGAGCGGCTTGCCGATTGTCGAAATGCCGTTGTGATGCAGACGGGTGCGGTTGAGATTGAATGCCGCCATGAGCGCGACATTGCCGTATTCATGCAGATGAAGAAGATAGTCGGCCTTGATATCCAGTCCCTGCGTCCTGGTGCTGGCTCCATTGGAGAGGAAGTAAGCCGAGGAGGCTGCGGCATTGGTCGCTGTAGGCGAGACGTCAAAGCCGAAGGAACGAATGGCGTCGAGCGCCTGTGCTCCACGTACCGTGCCACCCTGAACGATACGATCGCGCAGATTGATCTGATAGACGTCAGCCTCGACATGCAGGCCGCGTACCGGCTCCATCGTAAAGCCTGCACTGGCATTGACCGAGCGTTCCGGCTTCAGCCCCTGGGCACCCAGCGAGCGTGCGGCTGCGGATTCGACAGGAAGCTGCCCGCCGACGCTCCCTGTGCCGGCGAAGATGTTCAGGCGGCTGAAATGAGATTCTTGCAGGGTCGGTGCGCGAAATCCGTTGGCAATTGTACCGCGGAGCGCAAAGCGCTTCGTGAAGTCATAGCGCGCCGAAATCTTGCCGTTTTCCGTATTGTCAGTATCGGTATAATATTCATAACGACCGGCGACATCGATCGAGAGCTTGCGCGTCGGACGGAAGGTGGCATCGACATAGGCCGAGTAGATATTACGATACCAGGTGCCTGCTGATTGCGGCGGAATACCGGCATGTTCCACCGGGCCGCCATCGAGATAGGATTCCGGATTGCCGGAAATGATCTGGTAGGAGTCCAGACGATGTTCTCCGCCGAAAGCAAGGCTGACGGGCATGGACCAGATCTTGAAGCCGCGGCGCAGATCGAGGTTGTTTGTCCACTGCGTGTTCTTCTGGGTGTAATCCCAGAACTTGCTTGGTGAGTAGCCCGTCCGGGCGAGCTCACCAAGATTGACCACGTCGCGGATGCTGATACGCGAATTATCGCCGCCATAGACAGTCGAAAGATTCCAGTCGAAGCCGAACAGGTTTTCACCCTTCAGGCCGAGTTCGGCTGCGTAATCGAGCTCGTCATCGCCTGTGATGGGACGCAGTTCCGAAATGCCGGCAGCGGGTACGACGTAGGGGTATTTATACGCCATCATCTCTGCATGACGATATCCAAGCGTTGCCTGTCCGTAGAGTTCGATCCCGGCTGCCAGAGGCTTTCCGAAATTGAGCGCGAAAGTTTCGCGGGTTTCTTTCGGTGTACTGAGATAATCGGTCTTGCGCCCGCGCCAGCTTTCAGAACCGGGTTTGACGCCGACGAAATAATTCTTCGTATCGGCACCAGCAGGCCAGTAGCCCATCAGTGCATGATCCGGACCCCAGGCAATGGCATGCTGCGTCTGGTAGAACTGTGCGCCCAGATGCACATAGCCGTCCTTGCCGAGCTTGAAGCCTCCATCGGCATCAAGCTGATATTGCTCGCCGCTGCCCAGATAGGCATTGGCACCGCCCTGTGCGCTCAGGTTCAAACCATGGTCTTTTTTCTTGGTGATGATATTCACCACGCCAGCGATGGCATCAGAGCCATACATTGCAGCGGCACCATCCTCGAGAACCTCGATATGGTCGATCATATTGCCCGCAAGCATGTTCAGATCGACACCTGACGAGGCAAACTGGGGGCCGGGCTTTTGCACAATATTGGCTGTGGAATGACGACGCTTGCCATCGACCAGCACCAGTGTCTCATTTGGTCCCAAACCGCGCATCTGAATGGATGAAACCAGAGAATTTGTGTTCGAACCACGCGCACTCATGGTGATTGACGGGTAAGTGCGTGTCAGTGCATTGGCGATATTCAGCTCTCCAGATCGCTCAAGCGTCTTGGAGGAGATCACAACCACCGGACTGATGCTCTGACGTGCCTTGACGTGGCTCTCACGTGTGCCTGTGACGACGACCTGTTCTGTCTCGTCCGAAGCGCTGACAAATTTGTTTTTCTTCGTCAATGCGGTCGTTTTGTCGGCTTTTTTCTGATCGGCTTCCTGCGATGCCGATGCGGCAGCAGCACAAGCCCCAGAGCTTATGAAGGGCGTGCAAGCGGTTGTTGCAACAAAGAACAGGGCAAGTCTTTTCACCGGTCTCTCCGACACGTGTCTGGATGTAACGGGTCGCAAAATTGTTACCGGCATGCCCGGAGTAAAGTTAAGGTTTTATTGCAGTATGTCTTATTATTTCCGGTATTTGATTCAATATTTCTGAAAATTTTATCGTAAAAAAACCGGGGTTCTATTTTTCTGTAAACAATTTCTATCTTGAAATATTTTATAGTATTTGATCGATAGATGTCTCTATTTTATGTACCTTGAATCAAAAATCCTGATAAAATATGATAAGAACAAATGATTTCTGATGTTTTATGCAGGGTGCCATTCTTTGTGCTCCCTGTCTTTTATGCCGAAAACCATAGAATGAATTTGAAACCTTATGTAACTACTTTATGAAGTTCATTTCATTCTTGCGAGAGCAGTTTCTCATTCCGGTTTACAGGGACACCAAGATCTTGTCCCGAATCTGAGGTGTCATGAACTTGTCATGTTTCCTTTGAGCCCGTTTCAGAGGCTTTGGCTTAACATTGCGGTAACGACATAAGTTCTGCCGATTATTCCCCGGAGTCTGGGTAGCGTATGCTGCTGGTGTATCGATCGGGAAAGAGCTCTCTTGCGTCGGTTGCAAATCGGGCCGCGATATGAATTGATACAATGTATCATCATTCAACCGTGAGATCCCGCCCATGGCCTTGAGAAAATCACCCTTGCTGCTGTCTTCCGCTCTGATCGGTGCGTTCGCATTCGCAAGCACCGCCTATGCTGATGAAGGCATGTGGACTTTTGACCATCTGCCCAAGGCTGTCTTGCAGAAGACCTATGGCTTCACCCCCGATACTAAATGGATACAGCATGTCGTGCAGTCTTCGGCACGACTGGCAGAGGGGTGCTCAGCCTCCTTCGTTTCAGGTGACGGTCTGGTTATGACCAACCATCATTGCGCCAATTCCTGCCTGGCGGCCCTTTCTGACCAGAATCACGACTATTTCCGTGACGGTTTCTACACCAAGGTACTTGCCGATGAGCGTCAGTGCCCCGGGATGGAGCTCGATCGTCTCGATACGATGAAAGACGTGTCGTCTCCGGTAGCTGATGCGACTAAGGGCAAGCAGGGGGCTGCTTATGCTTCAGCCCTTCAGGAGGTTGAAAGCAAACTGACCAAAGACTGCGTCGGCGGGGATGATGCCCATTGGCGTTGCGATATGGTGTCTCTCTATCACGGCGGGCAAACGGCACTTTACCGTTACAGGCGCTACAAGGATGTTCGTGTCGTGATGGCGCCGGAGCAGGGCATCGCATTTTTTGGCGGCGATCCGGATAATTTCGATTATCCGCGCTATGACATCGATCTGTCGATGCTGCGTGTGTACGAAAATGGCAAGCCCGTTCATACGCCGTTCCTCCAGTTTGATCCTGCGGGCCCCAAGGCTGGCGATCTGGTCTTTACCTCTGGTAATCCGGGACGCACCCAGCGCGGCCTTCCTGCTGCGGCCCTGGCGTTTCAGCGTGACGTGATCAATCCTACAGTTATTGGGCTCTATTCGGTGCGAGAGGGGATGTTGTGGCAATATGGGCGTGAAAGCGCCGATCATGCCAAACAGGCCGAAAATACACTGTTTGGCGTTCAGAACGCTCTGAAATCCTATTCCGGCACGCAGGCTGCCTTGCAGTCGAGCGATATCGTTGCCCGACGCGCCAAAGAGGATGCAGCGCTTCAGAGCTGGATTGATGCCGATCCCGCCCGAAAGGCCGCCTATGGTGAGCCTTTCAGGGCAGTTGATCAGGCGATTGCTCTCGAGAAAGACCTTTTTGCCCGTAATCTCGCTCTGGGTATGGTTTTCGGTGGAGCTCTCGATAATGTCATGGCCCTTGTCGAGGGCGCACATGAACGCAGCAAGCCGGACGCGAAGCGCCATGCCGGTTTTCATGATGCCCAGCTTGGCGAGATTGAAACGGCCCTTGGTGCAAAAGAGCCATTCTATCCCGATCTTGAAACAGCACTTCTCGCCCTGCGCCTGACGAGCCTGCGCCAGACCGTTGGAGCGGATGACGTTCTTGTACATCTGGCTCTGGGCTCGGATGCACCCGATACCCTGGCAGAAACGCTCATCAAGGGGACCCATATGGGTGATCCCGCAGCACGTCTGGCTCTCTGGAAAGGTGGCCTGGCAGCGGTCGAAGCGTCGAATGATCCGCTGGTCGTGTTCACGCGCAAGCTCTATCCCAGCTATGCCGCACTGCGCGATCGCATGCGTGATGAGGTGGGCGCTCCCCTGCACAAGGCGCAAGGCGATATTGCCCGTGCCCGTTTCGCCCAGGCCAAGGCGGAAGGACGCCTTGATACGCTCTATCCTGATGCAACCTTCTCACCGCGTCTGTCATACGGCACCGTCAAGGGCTGGCGTAAAAACGGAGTCGATGTTGCCCCCTTTACGGATTTCGCGGGTATGTATCGCCACGCAACCGGCAGTGAGCCGTTTGCCCTTCCCAAGCGCTGGGTTGATGCAAAATCCGACCTCAACCCTGACACGCATCTGGATTTCGTTTCGACCAACGATATCGTGGGAGGCAATTCCGGTTCCCCGGTAATCAGCCGTGAAGGCAAGGCGGTTGGACTGATTTTTGACGGCAACCTGCCCAGTCTCGCGGGGGACCTCTATTATGATATCAGTAATAACCGTGCAGTCGCGACAGATACGAGCGCGATTATTGCAGCGCTGAAAACCGTTTATCACGAAGACAATCTGGCTGATGAGCTGATCAGCGGTCATCACTGACCGCAGATTGCGCGGGGCTCTGCCCCGTGCCCCGAAAAGGGGCTAGCCCTTTTCTTCCCGATTGAAGGGGTTCCAAAGGGCGACTGCCCTTTGGCGGAGGTTTGGGGCGAAGCCTCAGATAACCGGTGTACCGCCCGTTACTGCAATGGTGGCGCCGGAGATATAGCTGGCTTCATCACTTGCAAGCATCACATAGGGGGCGATCAGTTCCACCGGCTGGCCGGGGCGACCAAGGGGTGTGTCTGCGCCGAAGACCTCGACATGATCGCCATGCATTGTTGCAGGGATGAGCGGGGTCCAGATAGGACCGGGGGCGACCGTGTTGGACCGGATGCCCTTTTCGCCGAGAAGCTGGGCCAGACCACCACTGAAGTTCTGGATGGCAGCCTTGGTGGCGGAATAGGCAAGCAGGCGGGGCTTGGGACTGTCCGCATTGACCGAAACCGTATGGATGATCGATGAGCCGCTTTTCATATGCGGGACAGCATGTCGTGTCAGACGAAAGGTGGCGCCAATATTGGTCGCAAACGTATCGTCCCATTCGTCTTCGGAAATATCTTCAAGAGCCAGGCGCTCAACCTGAAAGGCTGCGTTATTGACGAGAATATCAATGCGGCCAAATGCCGCAACGGTATCATCGACAACGGATCTGCAGACTTCACGCGATTTGAGATCGCCGGGGAGAAGGAGGGCCCTGCGACCGGCTTTCTCGATCCAGCTTGCTGTCTCTTTTGCGTCCTTCTCTTCCTCGGCGAGGTAGGAGAGGGCGATGTCTGCGCCTTCGCGGGCATAGCCGATAGCAACGGCACGGCCGATGCCTGAGTCCGCGCCAGTAATAAGTGCAATTTTACCTTCAAGACGGCCAGAGCCTCGTAACTGCCTTCGCCGTGATCGGGCAGTGGCGTCATGGCGTCAGTCTGGCCAGGGATACGGTCCTGGAGGGGGGTATCGAAAGGGGGCTTTGGAAAATTTGTCACGGTGAACACCTTCGTGCGGGAGAAGGAAAGAGCGCGGCGCGTGGCCTGCCTGTATTCATCGCGAAAACGTGAGGTTAAGTTTCATGGCAAAGGATATCAGGGAAAATTCCCCGATATCCTCTGGGTCGATCAGGCCGAGCGGATCAGCTTGTGATTGATGAATTCCTCGATCCCGTTCGAGGAGAGTTCGCGACCATAGCCGGAGTTCTTGACGCCGCCGAAAGGCAGTTCGGGTGCGGTGCCGGTCGGTTCGTTGATATAGACCATGCCGGTTTCGATGCGTTCGGCCAGCTTGCGCCCACGCTCGACATTGCTGGTGTGAACTGAACCGCCCAGACCGAAAGGCGAGTCATTTGCCAAGCAACCGCAGCGTCCTCATCGGCTACAGGATAAACAATGGCCACCGGGCCAAAGATCTCCTCGTAGAAGATGGGATTGTCTTTCTTGACCCCGGTCAGAAGTCCGGCCTGCATGAAGAAGCCGTCGCGGTCCAGCTGCTTGCCACCGGTGACGAGCGTGGCACCGTGGGAAACCGCTTTCTCAACCTGGCTCAAAGCAAGCTTCATGGCATTTTCGCTGCTCATCGGCCCGTGGGTTACACCTTGTTCAAGCGGGTCACCGTAACGGAACTCGGCAAGCGCATCCGAGAGGCGGCGGACGAATTCATCAGCAAGTGATTCATGGACAATCATGCGCTTGGCAGCGGTGCAGACCTGTCCATTGTTGGACATGCGGCCTGCAACGGCGTTGGGAATGACTTCATCCAGATTGGCGTCATCGAGGACGATGAACGGATCTGAGCCGCCAAGTTCAAGCGTGGTCTTTTTGAGCGCCTTGCCGGCCTGTGCAGCAACGGCGCTGCCTGCACGCTCACTGCCTGTCAGGGCCACACCACGCACTTCAGGGCGGGCGATTAGTTCCTCGGAGACATCGTTATCGATGAAGAGATTGGTCCAGGCCCCTTTTGGAGCCCCGGCTTCGAGCAGCAGGGCTTCGAAGGCAAGTGCGCATTGCGGCACGCCGGGAGCGTGCTTGGCAAGGACGACATTACCCGCCATGAGGTTGGGACCAGCGACACGGGCGAGCTGATAATAGGGGAAATTCCATGGTTCGACGCAGTAGATGACGCCGAGTGACTGGCTCAGCACAGTAGCACGGCCCGTGGCGACCTCGATTTCACGTGGTGCAAGGAATTTCTCTGCATTCTCGGCATAGTAACGCAGGATATGGGCCGAGAGCTCGGTTTCAGCGATTGATTCCGATAGTACCTTGCCCATCTCAATCGCAATCAGGCGCGCATATTTCTCTTTGTTCTGTTCAAGGATCTGAGCAGCCTTAGCGAGAATGGCCTTGCGCTCATCAAAGCTGCGATGGCGCCAGTCACTGTTGTAGAACTGGTGTGCAGCCTCGAGTTTCTCGAAAGCCTGAGCCTTGGTATGCAGCTCGAATTCGCGTTCCGTCTTGCCCGTCGCTGGATTAATTGTCCGGTACATACTCATTGCTGTTGCTCCTTTTCGGGGATCATCCTGCCCAGAGTCAGGTGATCTGCATGGTCTAACAAGAACGTAGCGACGTGATGGTTGCGTGAAATGTAACTAAAGAAAACGCTTCAAAATGGTAATCTGCGCTATCTGGAAAAGAGAAAACATGGTCTGAGTATATGAACAGACTTGGCTTTAGAGCCTGCAAGTGGTTACGTTCCTGCCTGTCGAAGGTCTTGCGCAAGCAAGTGAAAAGGGAATGTCGAATGAGCTGGCTGATCCGGTGGATCGGGCTCCAGGCGGCAGCTGTCCCCGCAACTGTGAACGGCGAGTTCCTGCTCAGGCCACTGGGATAGTGCTTCCCGGGAAGGCGCAGGACATGAAACCCCGTGAGCCAGGAGACCTGCCTTCGTCTGTTTTGCAAGGGCGACCGGACGGGAAAATTCGGCTGCCGGAGAAGCGACCTTGGATTTCTTATTCCTCCTGCCTCTGACTGATGTACACAGGGATCGACGATCATGATCCGATATGCCTCGCCAATCGGGAGATCGTCAGAGCGTCTGAAGCTACGTATCATGCTTCTTGGTGTGAGTCTGGTTCTGGCCAATCTCATGCTCTGGGTCTGGAGCTTCATGTTGTTGCGCGATAAACCGCTTCTGTTGGGAAATGCGCTGCTGGCTTATGGTTTTGGATTACGGCATGCTGTTGACGCCGACCATATTGCCTCGATCGACAATGTGACACGCAAGTTCATCCAGATGGGGCGTCAGCCGCTTCTGACAGGGTTCTGGTTTGCCATTGGGCATTCCTTGATTGTCGTATTGGCAGCGCTTGGCACAGCGTTGCTCTCCCAAGCCATGCAGTCTCGTTTCGAGGCCTGGCGCAATGTTGGCAGCATTGCGGGCACACTGATCTCGGCCGGTTTTCTCTTTGCACTGGCAATCACCAATTTTATCGTATTGCGTGGAGCATGGCGTGCCTGGCGTCACGTGAAAGCCGGTGGTGCGATAGAGGAAATCGATATTGACGCAATGCTGAGCAGGGGCGGTATACTGGCGCGTCTGCTGATGCCCCTGTTTCGTCTGGTCTCTCGCAGCTGGCATATGATCCTGCTCGGATTTCTCTTCGGGCTGGGTTTTGATACTGCGACTGAAGTCTCTTTGCTTGGGCTTTCAGCTTCACAGGCAAGTCAGGGGATATCACTTGCCACAATCATGATTTTTCCGGCTCTCTTTGCGGCTGGTATGGCGCTGATCGATACCGCCGATGGTGTGCTGATGCTGGGGGCGTATCGATGGGCCTTTGTCGATCCGCTCCGCAAGTTACGCTACAATATCATCATTACACTGATTTCGGTTATCGTGGCTGTTGGCATTGGCAGTATCGAAACACTGAAATTACTGGGCGACAAGATCGGCTTCGAGGGGCGTTTCTGGCGTCTTGTCTCTTTTGTCAGCGATAGTTTCAACCAGATTGGCTTCATAGTGATCGGGTTATTCGTTCTGGCCTGGATGTTGTCTCTTGTCTTTCATCGTGTTGAGAAAAGGCGCCAAGGTCAGGGCTAAGGCTGCTGTGCTTCTCGTTCTTCCCGGGGATAATGCAAGTACAAACGCCTGACTTTCAGAAGCTGGCGCCGATACGCATCTGAAAGCTGCGTCCGATCAGGGCTTCATAATAACGGGTAATGTTGTAGATTCCTGCATCTCTGGGGAGTGCGTCAGTAACATTGTTGATTACGAAACTCGTCGAGAGATTTCTGGTGACTGCATAGCCAAGCGATAGATTGAATTGGGCAAAAGCAGGACGTTTATTGTGCTCATAACGTATTGAGGGAACCTGCAACATGAACTGGCTCGGCCCGTACCACATTGTCTGCCATTGTGCGGTCAGGGCGCCACTCTGCCAGGTGGTGTTGAGTGTGAAATTATCTTTGGGCGAGGCGGTGCTTCCGGCAAGAGCATAAGTGCTTGAAAGATAGCTCTGCTGGCTTTTCAGGTAATGAACGTAATTACCTTGCAGGTTAAGTGTGCCTGATTCTTCGGAGAAACCGAGGCGTTTGAGAGGAAGAACGTAATCGATTGTGGTCTGGAGTGCCTGTGTCTCGTAACTGGAAATATTATAATAACCTGAATCGAATGAGCTGATCTGGCCCGAAGAATCTCGGCTGAATGTTGAGCAAAAGATATTGCTTGGATAATTGGTTGAATCATAACAGGCATCAAGCAGATTGCTGGCGCTCAGATAGGTGATCGCATTGGCAACCCTGACATCCACAAAAGAAGTCTTCAGGTCGAAGTCACGGATAAGGTGGGGACGGAATTCGAGACTTCCTGTATAGCTCTTTGAGTGTTCATTTTGCAGATGCACATTACCGCCCGCTGTGCCAGGCAGGGAATAGGCATTGAAATTCGAGATAAAAGGCTGGGTCAGACCGGCCTTTGCGCAATTGGCAGCGCGCCGGGCCGGATTGGGTCCGGAGGAGACACCGACATCGGAACAGGGATCAACACCACTCTCATAGGTTGAGGCGCGTGGTGAATATAGTTCGCCGACAGAGGGGTTGCGTACTGAAACGGCATAGTTGCCGCTCAAGCCGAAATCACGCATTGGCCACCAGGATGCCCCGACCATATAAGTCCAGTAAGGTCCGGTAATGCTGTTATACGTCAGACGTCCATTGGCTGTGAGAGACAGATGATAGGCTCCCGGCACCTGCATGGACGGAGAAACAAGGGGAATATCCAGTTCGCCGAAGCCCTCATGAGTATGATAGGCGCCACCTGTTGCAGGAATAACGGCATCGTTCCCATATTGCAGTACGGTACCGTCTGTCTGTTTCCATCCGCTGAGATAAGTACCCGGATCGAAATGGTAGGCCTCACGACGATGTTCATAACCCAGGTCCCAGCGTATATCTCCGGCTGGCAGTCTGAATATTGTTGATCTGATTTCGGCTTGCAGATCGCGTTGACTGTTACGGTTCGTTGATCGTTCAACCGCTGTTACATAATCGCGAGCGGCCGGTGTCATCTGGTTGTAGCCAAACGGGTTGAGCGGAGCACAGATACTGCTGCGCGTGGCAATTGGCGCATTTTCGTAGCCGGCAGCGCATTGGATTGTACCATCGGTTGTCTCTACCGCATTGAGTGCATTGACCAGATTGGGCACGACCAGAGCAGGTTCGGTTGTTACATTGGTGTAGCGTGAATATTCGCCGCGCAATGTCCAGTTGAAGTGACGTCCCAGCATCCCGAAATCGCCTCGCAAACCACCCTGAAAACGATACATCTGCAGGGTTGTGCGAAAATAGCCTGTATCGAGATCCTGATTGAGACGGTTCAGATAGAACTGATTGGTCGGCAGGCCATTGGCTGCAAGAGCCTGTTTGATAGTTGTCCGCTCCGCACTGGTCAGATAGGGATTATCGGTACTGAGCGCGAGAGGGCCGTTCGTCACACCATCCGTGAAATAGCTGCTGTTTTGTGAACCGGTGATGTTGGGTGTCAAAGCATTGTCAAAAGACGTGCTGCTCCACATGCCGTCACCTACAAGGTTCTCTGAACTGCCTCTGGCGTACCAGCTGCCATGTGGCGTGGAGGTGATCGGTCAGATCATAATGGCCAAGTAGCGTAAGATTGAGTCTGTCTGAAGGAGTACGGATCGGAATGTAATTGCGAAGCGCTATACCATCACCCCCAATGCCCAGAACGTTATCGCCTTGCAACAGGGTGCCGCTATTGAAGGGAACAAGGGTTTGTCCATTGCCGCTGAACACGAGGGGAGTACCGGCCGTATTGGCAATCCCGGCATTGGCCAGTCCCGCATAAGCCGATCCATAGACACCTCCATAGACAGGCAAGTCACCATAATTTCCGGTCAGGGTTGGCATGCCGGTGAGGGTGCTCTGGATATAGCGCGTCCCTGACCCCGGGACGAAACTATAGGGCGTGTTCTGACCAAGCGCGGCGCGATGGTAGATGACTGCGTTTTCACCAAAACTGTCAGGCCGGTCACTGGCAAGCATGCCGGCCTGACGACGATATTCGACATCGAAAACCAACCCGCCCCGATCATGATCAAAACTGGTGCCTGCCTTCAAAGCAATTTTTTCCGCGGCATTATCCAGTTTCTGCGACCAGTCCCCCTGCGCATTGAGCGATACACCCTTGTAGTGATCATCGAGTTCGTAATTGATTACCCCGGCCACGGCGTCAGCACCATAAGCGGCGCCAGCGCCACCGAGACGTGTATCTATGGTCTTGATCAGTGAGGTTGGGAGCGCGCTTATGTCGACTTGGGAGCCAGGGCCGACACCATAGATCGAGGCGGATGCACCGCCGCCCATACGCATGCCATCAACCAGGGTAAGCGTGCGCTGTGACCCCAGATTGAGCAGGCTTACAAAGGATTGACCGGCTCCGAAACTGTTTTGTGTTCCTATAGGAGAATTATCGCCCACACTTATCGCCGGATTTTCGCGTAACAGGGCAAGCCCCAGATCGAGATAGCCCCGGCGCTGCAATTGGGCGGCGTCGAGAGTGGAGCCCGCCATAACATTTGTCAGGCGAGACTGGGTCAACCGGGTTCCGGTGACGTAAATTGTCTCGCTTGTCTGAGGTAATTCGGGTGTGATTTTGGCGAGGAAGGAAGATCTCGCGCTGGTGCCGGGCGAAGAGGGGCCAGGTTGAGTTTTGGAGTGTTGTATCGTCTTGGTGTGTAGCGCTTCTGGCTTTGGCGCTTGGCTGGCTGACGCTGAAGAAAAAGAGGTGATGCAGCATCCAAGGAGAAAGGAAACAAACGTAAGAGTTCTCTTTCTGTGATCATCCTGGGGTGTAACTGTTCCAAGGAGGATCATTGGGTTCGGCCTTACCTTCGTGCTGGGATCCGAAGGCACTCCTATTCCTTATCCTTCGTGGAGGAAAACCAGTGTTTTCCTCCTGCTACAGGAATGGCATTTCATGTGGCATAATCATCACGGTTCTACGCTGGCTCTAAATATTTACGAGGGGACGTTAATAAAAAAGTAACCATTGCAGCCGGTTCAGGAACATACTTTGTGGCGATCTGTCCCGTTAAAATGGTGGTGTTGTGATTCTTAAAACAGCTACTCGCCATAAAACCGCTCCGATTAGCTCGGGTTGCGCTGGCTGCCCGGTGAATTTTGTATGTCGCTTCTCTGCCTGATGTGATGATCAGGAATAGTCTACTAATGTTGTTCCTAGAGACGCAAAATTCCGGGCTTCTGATGCTTGAAGCAGATATGATGGTCTATAATTCTGCTTCAATATGAAATCAAATAATGAATTTATTTATGCAGCATCAGAAAAATCATTAATGAAATAGTCAAATTTCACGGAAGGAGATTTGTCTATTATCTCTATGATGATAAAATCTATCTCATATTCTCCTATATTGATAAGGCGCGCATTTCCGTTCGTCCACCTTTTGTTTTGCTGCTCTATGGAGTGCCAGCCATTTATTTCCTGCTCTTCGAGATGGTCTGTATAAGTGATGACCTTATTGGGTGTTATGATTGTGATTTCACCTACCAAGAGGCCAAGGTTCCTTCTGTCGTCAATAAATGGCCCCAGAAATTCAGAAGGTTTGCCGCTGACAGATGATATGAACAGATCATCGTATTTGTCATGCACCTCGAAGATATAGCGGTTTCCTTTTATGATTGATGAGAATTTTTTCTTTCCCGTTTTGTCGGTGATATATGGCTCTGAAGGAGAAACAGTTTTTCTTCTCTGAAGAGGCGCATTCAATTCATCAGCTCGTGTTGAAAACCGTTTATACAGAGGCTCAACGAATGCCTGATCTGTCTGCAGGGGAGCTGCGGCGTCGATCTGCCATGATTTGAAGTGTTCTGATGATTTTCCCTCTGAAAAGGAGAAAACTGCTTCATCTGTATGGAGATAGCTCTCAGAGAACATGCCATCTGACTGGATTACAGAGTGCTCTGGTAATTCTATATGAAAATATTCATACTTATCATAACTCGTATCATAATATATACTTCTGTCATTGACCAGCATTCTGACGGGGACAAAGCAACCTTCCAGATAGACACAGTGTTCCGGGGTTAGCAGACAATCCTTGAAAGGAACATTTTCTGCAAAAGCATCTTTTATTATCCTTACCGGTGTTTTTTCCATATTGTCTTCGGTATGACTGCTGCGTAATTCGCCCTTGCCAACCCACTGGATTTTCTGCGTAATTGCTTCTCCCGCATGATTGAAAACAAGAATATCCATTCCAGGAAGCATGTCTTCAACGGCGATATGTCCTGAGGGCGTTGAGATCATCGTCCCTCTCAGAAAGCATTTTCCACTCCATCGAATAGCATTATCATAGGCGAAATAAAGAGAATCATAGTCTGAAGTCCCTGAGGAACCCGGTATTTCAGCGCTGATGTTGTTGGTTATCGGATTCTGAACGGTCCATTTGTAGTTCTCAGCAGGAAAACTGGGGTCAACAAGGATGAAGGGCTGGCCGCCTACATCGAGTATGACGCCCTTCTGGATATCTCCTGTAGGGTCACCTCCCCAGGTCCAGGCATTTTTGTACGTATATGTTGTGGCGCCTATCTGGAAGCCGCCCTTGATATATGTAACACTTACAGTCTGGAATTTTAATCCGGGCCCCTGTTCATAGGGAGCATTTGCAAGAACATAGAGCTTTAAAGTGTAAGTGCCGGATGTTGGCAAAGTGCCTGGCGAAAAAGGCATTGTAGACACTCCATGAATGGAAGAAATTATAAGATTATTTCATTGAAACGATCTATGATTAATAAATAAGATCTATACAAACTTATTTATTTCAAGTAAAAAAAATTAATTTCATACATAAATAATATATCGCCAATCTGGTTGGCTTGTTTATTCGAGACTATTACAAACATCGAAATTCGTTGGTTTTTCTTTTGGTACGGTGAGTAAATCACCTGTGACCAATCTATTGCGCTTCTCTGAGTTGGAAAACAGAATTGGAAGATCTCATGTTGTTACGTATGAAAAATTCAGATGGAATGTAACGATTGTGGCATGAAAACCCCAGAATCCTAAAATATGGGATTGTCGAGGATTTTTGTCGAACTCAGCGATGATTCGCACGTGTACCGCATACGGTGGTGCAATCATGACTGCCGCTGGGGAAAGCCCGTTATGAATATCCTCGTTATCATCGTGATCGTTCTTCTGCTTCTGGGCACTTTTGGTGGCTATGGTGGCTGGTATGGCACAGCCTGGACCGGTTATGGCGCCGGCAGTGGCGTGGGCTGATCGTTCTGGTTCTGGTCATTCTGATTCTTCTGGGAAGAGTTTAGCAGACTGTTTTTCCGGCGGATTCTCTCTTCCGCCGGACTCCCTGCTCATAAGATACCTTTTCTACGTCCATGAATGGACAATTCTGAACTTGTGACTTCGGATTCATGAAGAGGCCAAAAAGCTGCCAATAGTTTTTTCCTCATGGCAGGCCTGCTCTCTTGGTACTGGCATGTGGTTCTGACATCTGCTTATTTCTCTCCCCCCGATTCGGGTTGCGCTGCGGTCCTGCCTTTCTCAGGATACTTCGTGAGTTTTCAGATGCTGGGGCAAGGAGTCGTTGCGTGCCAAGTGACGGCAATCATATATCTGGGCAGGACTAATGGCAGACGAGACGACTGAGGAATACGCACTGACTGGTGATCTGACGGGCGAGGCCCTGCGCCAGGCCCTGATCGGCACTTGGAACTTGTCTCGTACAGCGTCGAGGAGCGGGATACAGCCTGTCTTGTTCCCGCTATGGGTGAGGCTCGCGCGGAAGGGTTATCTTTACCTCAGATGGCTGGGTTGCGTTCAATCTGGAAGGAGAGGGCAGGGTTCCTGCTCACACTGATGAGGATCGTGCAGCTCTGCTTCAGACGCTTGTCTCTTATATCGGGCGCTTTCGTATTGAAGGAAATGCCTGGATTACCCAGATCGAAACAGCCTGGGTACCTGAATGGGTCGGCTCCGAACAGAAGCGTTTTGTTTCCATCATTGACGATATTGCCAATGTTACCACGCCGTGGCGTCATATGCCCAACTGGGCTCCGGACAAGCTGACCAGAAGTCTGATCCGTTTTCGTCGGATCGTATGACTCTCCGCTTTGTCAGAGCGTTTCAATGAGATCTGTACAGGGTAACGCTGATTTCAGGCTCTCGACCGGGGGGTCTTGAGCTTGATTACATAGGCAATGATCGCTGCAACAGGTTTGAAGAACTCCTGCGGGATTTCAGTGTCCAGTGGGAGAGCATAGAGGCCACGCGCCAGAGGTGGGCTGTTGACGACGGGTACTTTTGCATCCTGTGCGGCTTCCCTGATGCGTGCTGCAAGTTCATCTGTTCCTTTTGCAACGATCCTGGGGGCAGCAGCTACGGAACTCTCGTAGGAGAGGGCGACGGCATAATGGGTCGGGTTGGTAATCACCACTGTGGCCTTGCGGACAGACTGGATCATGCGATGACGGGCGCGCCGCATACGGATCTGATGCCGTTTCGCCTTGATCTTGGGATCTCCGTCCTCCCGCTTGGTTTCATCCTTGATGTCCTGATGGCTCATGCGGAGTTTCTGTATCCGGCTGTGTCTTGTCCAGAGCTCGTCGAGACCGGCAATGAAGGCCTGAACCAGAAGAATGATGAGCGTTGCGTAAGTGAACCAGGAGATGAGCTCGTAGGTCAGTCTACGCACTGTCCACCTTTCCGCCTCTGGGGCGACGTTCAATGTCCCCGAAGCGATGACGTAAAGCACGATGCCGAAAACCAGGAATTTCATCAGGCTCTTGAACAGTTCGATCAGATTCCGAAGGCTGAAAACGCGCTTGAACCCGTTGAATGGTGAAAGTCGCGTCAGGTCAGGTATCAGAGCCTGAGGACGAAACAGGAACTGCGTCTGGAACATGCTGAAAGCAATTACAGTGACGAGGCTCACCAGCACCAAGGGAGCCATGAGCAGAAATCCTTCAGTCATTGCCTGACGGATAACAAGACCGATTGAAGCCATATCGTCAATCGGCGTGGAAAAATGTTCGATGAGACCATGCATGTGTGCCACGAAACGCACTGCCGCACTGGCGCCCACAATAGAAAAGACAGCAAGAAAGGCACCCAGTACGAGAAGCATCTGGGTTTCGCGCGATTGGGCAACATTGCCGTCTTCACGTGCCTTGGCAAGGCGTCGTCCCGTCGGAGCCTGTGTACGATCTTCGCTACTGCCGTCTTCAGCCATCAGATGACCCCGTCGCTCTGATAAACATGCCGCTTGCTGGCTGTGTCATATGATCGCCCCAGACGCTGCGGAGCGATGCGAGCTGTTGTTCAGGGCCGGGCATGCAGCCCAGGCAATGCTGATAGCGTTTCCTGCATACGTTCCTGCCAGACACCTGTGATGACCTGAATCAGTAGGGCAATCAGGAGTACTCCACCCAGAAGCTGTGCAGGCATGGCTATACCATAGACCTGTATGGACGGCATCAGCCGGTTGAGGACACCGAGCAGGGCAGGCCACAAGGTTCCAATCAGAACAAAAGGCGCAGCATATTGAAAGCCGAGCTTGAAGCTGAGAGCTGTTGTTGTGACGATTGCCTTGGCCATATCATCAAGCAGGAGGGGACGTCCTGGCGGGAAGACATCATATGAGCCGGTCAAAGCTGCAAGAGGCAGGATATAGAGCCCGGTCGTAAGGAACAGGACTGGGATCAGAAAAGACGCGAGATGGCTGATGGCTGTGCTTGAAGCGCCAAGATCGGGATCGGGCTGGAGAACGCTTGCCAGCCCTGTAAAAGTCGAAATGAGTTGCATGGCAATCACAAGAGACATCGAGAGGAGTCTGGCGATCAGGCCGATGAAAATTCCGATCAGGAGTTCTTCACCAATAGTGATAATCAGCAATGCCGGAT
The DNA here is from genome assembly GCF_000613885.1 of Asaia prunellae JCM 25354. Classification (GTDB taxonomy): domain Bacteria; phylum Pseudomonadota; class Alphaproteobacteria; order Acetobacterales; family Acetobacteraceae; genus Asaia; species Asaia prunellae. Next base: position 199,897 of record NZ_BAJV01000005.1, read on the forward strand.
TTGCAAGGACAGGCGCTGGGACAGAAGAGAGATGTGTCTGTACGATCGGCATGACGAGAAGTGATACGGTCAGGGCGATTCCTGCCCGGACGATCATGGGCGAAGACGTTTCGCCAAAACCGGGCGCCGTCATGATCAGAGCGCTCACACGACATAGTGTAAGAACGAACACATAGCAGAGCGTAGGAAGGAGGACCGGAAAATCATTCATGATTGCGGTTCGCTCCTATAGTCTCATGGCATGAGTCTGCGTCATGATCCTCCGGCGATGACCATCTGATCAAAGATGAGCATGGCGTAGCTGTGCAGCGTCGCGTAGAGGAAAGAACTTGTCAGCATCAATGCGGCAGTGGCGGCAATGAATTTGGGAACAAACGAAAGCGTTGCTTCATTGACCTGTGTGACGGCCTGAAACAGGGAAATCAGGATACCGGCCGCGAGAGAAGCCAGAAGTGACGGTGCCCCCATCTTTACCGCAACGAAAAGACTTTGCTGCAAGATTTCATGGATATCAACAGAGGGCTGCATTGTATTGCAGTGATCAGACCGACATCTTCATAATGTCCTGATAGGCCTGTACAAATCGGTCGCGGACGGTGGTAACGGTCTGAAGCGTCAGTTTGGCTTCGGCAACCGACGTAGCAATATCGGTCAGATCGCCACCACCGGAAAGGCCTGTAGCGGCTTTTGTTTCAGTTGATTTTCCAGTTTCGATGGCGTTCTTCATGGCATCGCCCAGCACATTGCTGAAGCTGGTGATGTTATCCTCACCTGTCTCGTTCCTGCCAGCCTCATTAATGCCCGTCTGCAGGGTACGTTGTGTCTGGCCGTAAGCATTCAACGCATCGAAACTGCGGGTCGTAACGTCGCTGATCATGAGCCTGCACCAAATGAGGTCTGGATGGAGGCGATAGAGCATCTCGCCTTGTGGCGCTGTTCGTAACGTGATCCTCTGTGTCGGGCAAGATGTTTCGGTTGCGGTAAAAAAAAATAGAAAAAACACGCTTCGGAGCCCTGCTGGAAACCAATTTTAAACCTGGTCTGTGCAAGAGGCCTTACTGTCCGGGCGTGTTTGCAATACGTTTCTGTCATCAGGTTTGAAACATGGCTGCAAGGGGGCTCGAGTGCCGGACATGTGTAGTTTATCCACCAGAGCCCGGTTTGGTGTCAGTGCTGTCGTCTTCTGTTCCGGGCTAGGTGTGGCGCCTCTTTCTGCTGCATTTGCGGCATCAGGTGAGGGCGCAGTCTATCAGGGAAACGGAGACAGTATCCGATGCCCATCAGGCATTGTGCGTATTGCTGAAATACAGGCATTTGTCCAGAATTCACGATCGCAGGCAGAGTCGCAGATTATTGGATCGGCTTCCACGGAAGTCTGTTCTGATAACGAGACAAAATATATTGATATTGTAACCCATGGGGCGCCGGATGACAGTGTCAATACTGGTCAGCTAGGTCAGAGATCGGGAGTGGATGGGTCAGTTCAGGTTCATGGGCGCACAGCCCGTCTGAATGCGAATGTCTATATTCCCCTGAACGACGCCGATTATACGCAGTGTTCACGTCAGGACGATAATGGACAGGATGGTACTTGCAAGCCGCACGGGCAAGTGGTCAGTTTCACTGGTAACTGGGTTTTTTCACTGGGGAAATGGAAAACATTCCGTACTGGAACCGACTCAGCAGGCAACCCCGTAG